>CAWAYY010000026.1:0-415892 GCA_963786255.1 Pirellulales bacterium | reverse complement strand
CGGAATGCGGAATGCGGAATGAAAACCGCCCGCTCGCACTGTGAATTTTCCCTGTCGGAGTTGGCCACCTTTGGGCGCTCGCCGTCGCCCGGTCCTCGTCATTCCGCTCGCCGCCAACGATGACAAGCAGGCGGATTTGGAATTGCAAAACGGAAAATGTCCCGAAGCAATCTCCGGTTTTGCATTTTTTATTTTGCATTTTGACTTTCCTTATCCCGGCGCTCGTTCCCTCCGCACGGCGTCAGCTTTCCCGAAGGCGCCCGACGTACTTGGCCATCTTTGCGAGGTCGGAATCGGAAAACCGCCCGCTTCCATCTCAAATCCTGGCCTCACCTCGGCGCAAACAACTTCCCTCTCGCGACTGCGAACTTTCCCCGTCGAAGTTGGCCGCCTTTGGGCAGTCGGGCTCAGGAGCAGCATGCGCTTCCTCAGACTCTTCCCCGCTCCGCGTTCTCCCCTTTCCGACCTCCGACTTCCGACTTCCGACTTCCCCCCGCCCCACTCCCACGGCCCCTGAAACCCGCGTTTCCTCGGCTTCAGCCCCAGGCTCTTGCCGGCACGGCGCAGCGTCTTGGCGGAAATGCCGCAACTGCGCGCCTGGCGGAACAACTCGGTCGATTCCATCGGCCCGTCCTCCAGCGCTTCCAGCAGCCACTCGGCCGCCGACTCGCGATCGCGCTGCTCGGCATGTCGCCGGGCGCTGGGCGGCACGAGCATGGCGGCCGATTGCTCGACCGGTTCCGTGTCCCAGGCGACCCGGCCGTCTTGAATGCGGAAGGCCGCGGCCGGCAGTTCTTCGGCCAGACTGTTTTTGACCGGCAGCAGCAAGCGCCGCTTGCGATCGTCGGCGTCGCGGGCGACCAGCCACACGACCGGCGCCGCGGCCGAGAACTCGGCCAGTTCCTGGGCGGCGACGCGGCTGCCGGCCGGGCCGCTCAAGCGAGTCAGCGCGACAACGGCTATGCCGGTGCGGGCGGCCAGTTGGCCGAGCTTCATCAGCAGGTAGTTGATTGAGGCTCGACTCGACGCCTGGTCGCCGCGGGCGGCCCAGGCTTCGACATTGTCGACGATCAGCAGCCGGCAAAGCGTGGAGCCCACTGCCGCGGCCCCGAGGGCGGCAATCCGACGCTCCATCTTATCGACCGTCATTTCCTCGCCCAGGTCCGGCCAGCGGAGCGTGAGCGCGGCAATGCGTTCCACCGTCGCCTCGGCGGCGTCGAGCCGGGTGCGGATCATCGGCGCGGTCATGTCGGGGGCATGCGCGATCACGGCCCCGTCGAAATCGTGCGTCCCGTTGCTGATCCGGGCCGCCCACTCGCAGCCCAGAAAGCTCTTCCCGGAGCCGGGCTCGCCGGCCACCACCGTCAGCGCGCCTTGCGGCAGCCGGCCCTCGGCGATCCAGGGGCATTCGAACGACTTCTCGCGCTCAAACGGCGCCATCGTGACTTCCGTGGAGATGACCTCGGGAGCGAAGTCTTCGAGGTGCATTTTCCAGCGAGGGGGCATTGGTTTGGATTTCCTGGCGGCAGCGGCGCTGGTCGACATCGGCAGTCTCCTTCAGTGACGAGGAAAAGATGGATTCCATCACCGAGGTTAGAGCGCATCTGGCTTGGCGCAGCAGCGCCGTTGGCCCCCAAGTAGCAGGCATACTCCGTATGCCGCCCGGCGGCGCCGCGGCAAACGACTCGCCAGTCGTTTGAGCCCGACCGGCCATCGAGATCATTTCCCGGACGGCCCCGCTGGCGATTGCGGCATAGGGACTACGCGTGTTGCCTTGAGCGCGCCATGGGTGTCGGTTAAGGCGAGCCGGAGGCGTGATCCTCCGTCGGGATCCCTCACGCGGGAGCGTGAGGTGTACTGTACGCTCAGATTCTCGTCTCGCCCGGCAGTTCGCGCGAGTGTGCTGTTAGCCGTACAGTAGACCTCACGCTCCGTCGTGAGGGAGTCGTTCTCGCGGCCGCTGGCCGCGGCTCACATCACGGCGGAGCGTGATGGCAACTGTGGCCAGTCGGCGGGACGTCTCCGCAACCCGGCCGATGAGCGCGAGACAGAGACAGAGTGGGAGCTATTCAAGGGAGCAGACTCAGAACTGCCTTTCGTTCATGGCCCGTTCTGCTCTTGAGGCGTCTCTGGCCTTGATAATAGTCAAGCAGTCTGCAAACCTTAAAAACTTGCGAGGCGAGATGCCCGGCGCGGCAAGGGCAACGGGTGAGCTTGGCAACGAAAGCATGATCATCCTGTCTGGCGAGAAAACGTCGGGTTGAATTGCGGCTAAGGGCTGAGTTCGATTGGGACTGGATGCATAGCTAAAGGGGGAGTCGCGATGTGGTTTCCTGCAGCAGGCAGCGGGTGGTTGGGCGTTTTGCTTAGCGGGCTTGTAGGCGCCATGGTTGGGGCGGTGTTGGGGTCGGTGTTGTCGATTCACCTGGCGGAGCGGCGCGGGCGACTCAACCAGGTGAGAGAGCTGTTCATTCGAATCAGACGCAATACGACCGACTTTCTGCGATGCTACAAGCGGCATTTCGCGGCAGGCCCTTCGCGCTACTCGCCGGCTCCGGGGGAAGGCGGTCTTCAAGGCGCCCAAGCAGGGCAAGCGGCGCCGCATGAGGCGTGTGGCGAATGGGAGGCAATCGGGCGATTGCTGGACGACGACGTCTATGCCCTGGAGCTGGTGTTACGGGATCGCTCGGCGAAGCTGAAACAGTTGCTGCTTGAGTTGAGGGAGATGATTGATCGCGCCGAAGGCGGGAAAGAAGCAGCCATGGATAAGCTGGGGCATGATGTTTATGGAGAGCTCGACAAGATCTGGACGGAGCTGAACGGGTGGTGAAATAACGCGGGGATCGAGGGGAAGCGCAACAAACCCGTCGGGACTATTTCAAGAGGCGTTCTGACCCGCTTTCATCGCCGTGCAAGCTGCGAACCCAGAGCGTACAGTAGACCTCACGCTCCGTCGTGAGGGAATCGTTCTCGCGGCCGCTGTGCACTCAGAAGGGGAGCCCAGGTCTTTTTATGACCACCACGTGGCCAACCGCGCAGTCGCGCCGATGACGCGCCTCTAAAAAGACGAGGACGACGCAGCCGAAGGCGTTTGTTCGGAAGAGCAGGCAAAGAGCTGCGTCCCGTTTTCTTTTCCCGACGCGCACTTCATTTCGTCCAACCCGTCTTTCTCAGCGAGCCGTCCGCCAGATCTATCTCGAAGATGTGGCCGTTGGCGGTGACGCCTCTGGCCTTGCCAGGCTCGGGCGAGCAGCTTATGTCGACAAACATGTCGGGATCGCCAGTCTGCTCATAATTAGCGATGCGCCATGAGGGAACGCCGTTGTTGCAAACAGGAAGACGTTCCTGTGCACACCTTCTGCCTCAAGCTCGCGAACTACGGAGTTGTTCGGGTCGTCGTGAGGTTCGTGTAGTCGCTCGCTGTAAACCTCGAATCTCAATAATCGGCCGAAAGGCGGAACGTCGACCGCTTGCTTTGCGAATTTAGCGTCAGGCAAATGAAACTCCAGGGGTTGACGTTGCGACGAAAAGCGGGTCAGGACAATCTCAGGAAACAGTTCTGCCCCGTGTGTCATCCGCGTTGCATCTATTCCGAAGACGGGTCTTTCACGCGTCCGCCAACGATCGACGTCAAGGACTCGTCTTTGAATGCTTCCGCCATGTTGAAAGGCGTTTCGCCGCTGATATCGGCCGCCTTCACATCCGCCCCAGCGACCACGAGTGCGCGAGTCACGGCGATACGATCCGTGATGACGGGGCCCAGCCCGACTCGATCCGGCAATAGCGCCATGTGCAGAGCCGTCTTGCCTTCGTTGTCCACGGCATCGACATCCGCACCGGAGTCAAGAAGCATGCTCAGCGGCTCAACGCATCCGTACCAGCCGGCGATGTGCAGCGGCGTTCGACCAACCTTATTCCTCGCGTTGGGGGCCGCACCGTTCGCCAGCAGAAACTTCACCATGCGCGCCCGATTTGAGTGAACCGCAGCGAATAGGGGCGTTTCTCCGTTGGGGCCATTGGCGGCGTTGACATCCGCGCCCGCCTCGATGAGTTGTTGGGCATCAGCTATGAATCTCGGCGTATCCGCGTCAGAGAACCCGCCGGCTGCAGCGCGAAATAGCTGCTCGTTCAGCGAGACGACTCTGAGATCCCCGTCGTGGGTAATTCCGACTTCAGCGCCCGCGTTACCGTCGCCGCAGCCGACCAGGCCAGTTGCGAAGACGACTAATGTACACAGGAGGGTGCTGTGGTTAGGCATGATCCAAATCCATCTCTGCAATTCGGGAAAGCGGGCCTGAACACAATTTTATTGCGGGGGGAAGCGTGACCTGCTTTTCCCCAGTGTCTCGTTTTTTATTCGCCGTGCAAGCTGCAACGCAGAGCGTACAGTAGACCTCACGCTCCGTCGTGAGGGAATCGTTCCGGCGGCCGCTGGCCGCGGCTCACATCACGGCGGAGCGTGATGGCAACTGTGGCCAGCCGGCGAGGGCGTCTCCGCAGCCCGGCCGATGAGCTCCGCCAGGCAGAGAGGCGGCCTTTCACGCCGGCCAAGAGCGTGGCATTGAGCAGAATCGCGGGGCCGGACCATTTCAGGAAACTATACTGCCCCGCTTTTCACGCTCCAATCAACAGCCCAAGAACGCCAGAGTCTATTCAGATTGACGAAGGGACGGAATTCACCTGGCCACAGAGAGCACCGAGGGCACAGAGAGAAGAAGGGCTGAGTCTGTACTCTGCCCGCCTGTCTTTCCGGTCATGAGTGGTTTTTGTTCATCTCCTCTGTGTCCTCGGTGCTCTCTGTGGCTAAAAATGTGTCTGCATGGGACGTCATTTACGAATTGTCGGACTAGGGCGAGCCGCCGCGCAAAACCAAATGCTCTCCGCATTGTTCCACGCCAAGGCGGCGCGGTACAATAACGGGCGATCTGCTTCGCTTGCGATTTCGAAAAAAAATCGCCAAGTCACGTCTTAGCGGCCGATGTCGCCCGGGAGTTCGCCATGACCACGGAACGTGCAGCCGAACCGCTCAGCGAGCCGTCCGAGTCCGAGGATCGCTCCTCTTCGCCGGAAGTTCTGCACTCGGGGCGTCCGAACCCCGAACCGGAGCCGCAACCGCCCGTCCGCTGGCGAGAGTTGCTCGCGGTATGCCTGCTGGTCGTGATGTGCGATTTGACCATTTATCGCGGCCAGGGCTTTGCCGGGTATGCCGCACTGTTCTTCCTCTCGCCGCTGCTGCTGGCCTGGGGGGCGTATCGTCCGCGGCTGGGGCCGAGTGCGTGGATCGCCGGCGCCATGCTCGCGTTGCTGGCGGCCAAGTCGGTCTGGTGCGGATCGGCGTTGCTTGTAGCGGCGGGCTTCGCCCTGTTGGCGGCATTTGCCGCGGCGCTTTCCGGGCAGACGCCGTTCGTGATGGAAACCATCGTGTTCGTTTCGTTGGCGGTCGCGGCCGGCTACAGGCGATTGAATCACTATGGACGATCGACGACCGCCTCGTCGCGAATGCAGGCTTCGGCCCTGAATATCGCCATGCCGTTGGCCGCGTTGCTCGCGTTCGGGACGGTGTTCATTCTGGCCAACCCGGATTTGCTGGCATCGGTCTCCGCCACCTCGGAGTTGGTCATCAAGCGGGTGCGCCAGTGGCTGCTGCAGATCGATGGCGGCGAACTTGTCTTTTGGGTCGCCTCGCTGTGGATTGCGACGGGGCTGCTGCGGCAAGCTTCGGGCGGAATTCTTGCCGAACAAGCGACCGAGGAAGCACAGCCCGCGGCGCCCAGGGCGGAAGCTCGAAATTCTATCCGGCGTTTCGCAATACGCTGCTGACGGTGATCGTGTTGTTTGCCGCCTATCTGGCGTTCAGTTCCGCACGCTCTGGTTCCGCAAGTTCCCGGAAGGGTTCTATTACTCGGGCTACGCGCATGAAGGCGCGGCCTGGCTGACGTTTGCCTTGGCGCTGGCCACGGCCGTACTGTCGCTCGTTTTCCGCGGCGGCGTGTTGCGAGACCCGCGGCTGCGGCGGTTGCGGGCGTTGGGTTGGATCTGGTCGGCGGAAAACTTCGTGCTGACCGTGGCCGTCTATCACCGGATGGCGATCTACGTCGACTTCAACGGCATGACGCCGATGCGGATCGTCGGACTGTACGGCATTTCGGCCGTCGTGGCGGGCTTTGCGCTGGTGCTGTGGAAGATCGGCCGCGGGCACAGCTTCGGCTGGCTCGTCCGACGCCAGCTTTGGGCCTTGGCGTTGGTCGTGTACCTGTTCGCCTTGACGCCCGTGGACGCGATTTGCGTCCGCTACAACGTGTGGCGGATTCTGGCCGGCGATCCCGCTCCGAGCGTGCAGATCAGCGTGCATCCGATCGGGCCGGAAGGCGTGCTGCTGCTCGAGCCGCTGTTGGGCAGCGACGACGCGATCATCCGCGAAGGCGTGCGCGCCATGCTGGCCCAGCGAGCCGACCAGGCGGAGACGGCCGCCGCGCAGCGCCGCGCTCGGCTGGACTTCCTATCAGCTCGCGGATGAAGTCGTGCTGAAGCGTCTTCGCGCCGACCGCTTCCGCTGGTCTGCGTATCAAGATGGTTCGCTGCGCGCCGCGGCGCTGGAGCGGTTCCACAAGTATGCGTATCAGTGGTATTGATTGATGCGTCTTTTAAGGAAATGTGGGGATACGGAGGAGATGTGGGGGATGAAGAGTAGGATTGGTTTCGGCCCCCGCGCGCGACAAATCCCGAGTTTTTGCAATCCCAAAGCGCGGCGTTCCGCACTGCCCGGCGCTGTCTCGGCTAATGCAAAAGTCTCAAAGTGGCGAGGACTCGCCGCACTCAATATCGGGAGAGCGCGTAACTCGTTACCGCTTTGGCGCCTTTGCAGCAACAGCAGCTCGCGGCCGCCACGGCCTGCACAGGTCTCGCCCACGACAGGTCCGAGGCGGCTGGGCAGCACGCCGATGATTGCGGCGCTCGGAGCGTTTGCGCGCTCCCCTTCCTGCACAGCGGGCGAGTCATAGCCCGCGGGCGTCGGGTTGCGGCGGGGCATTTCTCTCAGCGTTTCATTGCAGCCGCTCTCGTCTCGTTTGCCCGCAAGAAACCAAGTGTCGGTTTATATCGTCTACGATATTTATTTTTCGTCTGGTGTCATTTTAAATACGCTAAAAACAATACTTCTATATTGCCAATATGTGTCGCGTTGTTTTGTGAAATGTAATTGACATGCTTTGCGAAAACACAAATAGTGAGGTCATTCATTTTCTTTGCCGTCGTTGGCACAACGCACACATCGATTGGGAGAGGCGGTTCATGAGAAGTCAGTTGATTGGCAGCGGGTCGGAATCGGTTGCTCGAGAAGGCCTCGCCAGGCGACGACGCGCAGCGTTTACGCTGGTCGAATTGCTGGTGGTGATCGCCATTATCGGCATCTTGATTGCGTTGCTGCTGCCCGCCGTGCAAGCCGCCCGCGAGGCCGCCCGCCGTTCCCAGTGCACGAACAACCTGAAGCAGATCGGCCTGGCCTTGCAGGGCTATCACGATCAAAGCCAGGCGTTTCCGTTTGGAGTCAGGTATCAAAGTAGCTGGGGGCCCTCGTTCTTTGTGGGGTTGATGCCGTTTATGGAGCAGACTGCGCTCTATCAGAAATTTGACATGAACGGACCGAATAACGGTTATCTAGGCGGAAACACCTATAACCAGGGCGTGGTGGGGAACGTCCGAATCACGCCGCTTATCTGCCCTTCCAGTCCGTTGCCCTTGTTCAACGGCTACTATTTTGAAGGGCATTACGTCGGCCTTAGCGGCGCCGTCACCCAGCCGCCGCTGTTCGCCGAGTCGCGGCAAAAGACGTGTTGCGCCTGTTGCACGAGCACGGGGGTGGCCGGAGGCGTGAACTCGGGCGTCATTTCCGGCGGCGGAATGTTGGTGCCCAACGAGACGATCACCATCGCCCAAGCCACCGACGGCACGTCGAACGTGGCGATTGTGGGCGAGATTTCGGATTGGGCCTGGGACAATCTCGCCACGCCAGGCACTCCCACGCGAAGGCACATCGAACCCGGTTATCCCCATGGCTGGACGATGGGCACCGGTTCGACCGGCACGGTAACGGCCGGAAACTACGGCGGCGACCAGCGCGCTTCAACCTGACCACTATTATGCACCAGCCGGGGACCAACAATTACTCGTTGCCCGGCATCCAGGACAATCACGGTTCCAATCATCCGTTGCTCTCCGCCCATCCGGCCGGTTCCGTGTTGGCGTTTGCCGACGGTCATGTGGCGTTTCTGCCGAACAACGTTGACATCATTATCCTGAAGCAACTGTCGACCCGCGATGATGGCGCCACGGCGGCGCTGCCGTAAGTCTCGCTTCAGCGCCGGCTCAAGTCGGCAGTATCCCGAGTTCGCCTCGCGCGCCGGCCCTTCGGGAATCGAGATTTGAATTCGGACTTGGTGAGAAGAAAGGATTTTCTGATGCGATTGGGGAGCGGGAGCAGAGCTATTTGGACGCGGCCTCTGCCGGCGCGTTGCCGGACCGCTGCATTGTTTGCGTTGTTTGCGGCGGCAGCCGGGTTGCCCGGTTGCGGCGGCCCGACAGGGCCTCACGGAACGGTGCACGGCAAATTGACGTATAACGGCGGCCCGGTCGCCCCGGGGACGGCCATCACTTTCGTCGGCGACAATGGGGCGGGCGCCGCCGGGGCGGTCGGCGAAGACGGCGCCTATTATTTGTCGACTCCGCAAGGCAATGCAGTTCCGGTCGGCAAGTATAAGGTGGTCTTGATTCCTCCCAAGTCTGGCGCGGAGCTTTCGCCGGAAGAGGCCATGGAAGCATCGATGAAAGCCGGTAAAGACGGCGTCAAGGAGCCGCCTCCGCCATTTCCGAAGAAGTACATGAATCCCGTCACCACGCCCGCAAGCTACGACGTCAAAGAAGGCGACAATGAGATCAACGTCGATCTCGTTGACGGGTAAGGGGCGCCGAGGCGTTACCGGCCTCGCGGCGCGCCCGGCTTACGCAAGGGTTGCGCCATAGGGCTGCTTCGCTTTGGCGGCAGATTGATCGCTTGCCCGAGGTGCGGCCATGGAGCGACATTGTGCCGCGACGGCGTCTCCGGCGAATAGATACTGTCGGTTTTCTGCCTGCGGGCTCGAACGGTTCTTAAACCCACGCTTCGCTGGGATGCCAACGTTAGTGCGTCGCCGTTCAGCCGTGACGTTTTAGTGGGACTTCCCTGCGCCGAGAGCTTGTTTGCTGTGCGCGAGGCATGTCCCGAGGGCGGCGCCGAAGATCAGCAGCGTCAAGCAAACGGGCGCGGCGGAAAACGGAATCTCATTGTCAGACGCGGGAAGCGAATGCGCTTGGCACGCCACGAATTTCGCATACGCGCCGGAAAGCAATAATCCGCACGCCAGCGCAGCACCGCCGGCGTTTCGCACCGCCACGGCGTTGATCGCATACCTCGCCGAAATTCGCGTCGTCCTTTTCCGCCTACCTCCGCCTGCGGCGGCGGACATAGGCGGAAAAGGAAAGAAAGGGTCGCGGTGGGACGCGGTTTCTAGCTGATCAATCAGCGCTCCACCGGGACGAGCCCGGCGGTGGCGGAGCGGCACAAAACGACCGGCCCTGCGATCGCAAAATTCCCTCATCGTGCGCAGCCCAGGCACGGCGGAACGTGTCAACTACTTTGGGCGCGTTGCTTCTGCCACGTTACTCCGGGCTCTGCAAAAACGTCTCGATCTTATCAAAGCCCTTTTGCAGGTTCTCCAGGCTGGTGGCAAACGAGAGCCGGGCATAACCTTCGGCGCCGAAGGCGGAGCCCATCACCATGGCGACGTTGTGCTGGGCCAAGAGTTCCAGGCACCATTGGGACGAGTTGTCGACGCGCACGCCGTTGTACGAGCGGCCCAGGTGCGGCCTGGATGTTGATGAAGGCATAGAAGGCGCCTGCCATGTCCGCGCAGCTCAGCCCGGGCAGCGAGGCGATGCGGCCTTGAACGAACTCGCGGCGCTTGGCGAACTCGGCCAGCATCTCGGCCACGCACTCTTGCGGACCTTCCAGGGCGGCAATGGCCGCGTATTGGCTGATGCTCGAAGGGTTCGAGGTCTCCTGGCTCTGCAGGTTCTCCATCGCCTTGGCTATCGCCGGCGGCGACAAGGTCCAGCCGATTCGCCAGCCCGTCATGGCGTAGGCCTTGCTTACGCCGTTGACCGTGATCGTGCGATCGGCCAGGCCCGGGCCGCACGGTGGCGAAGCTGGCGAAGCGATGGTCGCCGTAGACCAGGCACTCGTAGATTTCATCCGCCACGACCGTCAGGTCGCTGCTCGATCGCCACGTCGGCCAGGGCGCCCAGTTCCTCGGGCGAGTACATGCTGCCGGTCGGGTTCGACGGGGAGCAGACCAGCAGCATCTTGGCGTTGGGCGTCAGTGCGGCGCGGAGCTGGGCCGGGGTGAGCTTGAAGTTGTCGCTCTCCAGCGTCGGCACGATCACCGGCTTGGCCCCGGTCAGCTTGACCAGTTCCGCGTAGCTGACCCAATAGGGGGCGGGGATGATCACCTCGTCGCCCGGGTTGCAAAGCGTGGTGAACACGTTGTGCAGCGAGTGCTTGGCGCCGTTGGAGACCACCACCTGCTGCGGCGCGTATTCCAGCCCGTGCCGCGCTTTGTATTGTCGGGCGACGGCCGCCTTCAACTCGGGAATGCCGCTGACGGCCGTATAGTGGGTATGGCCGGCCTGCATGGCGTCGATGGCCGCCTGGCAGATGTGCTCGGGAGTGTTGAAATCGGGCTCGCCGACGCTGAAGTCGTAGACCGTCTTGCCGGCCGCCTTCAGCTCCTTGGCCTTGGCGGCCATGGCCAGCGTGGCCGAAGGTTCGAGGGCTTGAACGATGCGCGAAATGGTCGGGGGCATGGCAGACTCCGGACGGCAAACTCGTCAAAAGATGTGAAAGGCCCTCTGCACAGGGGCAGGCGGCTTGACGCAAGCTTTCAGCCGGACAATCATAGTAGCTTCGAGGTTCGCTTCCAAGTGGTCCGCAACAGCGGTGCGCGGGCCGGAAGGGCTGGCGTCCCGCCACGACCCCCTTCGGGATCTTGCCAGGCCCCCTCGGGATCTCGTCAAGCCAGGCCGCTGGTGCGGGCGCTGGTTCCCGCCGTGAATGAAAGCCTGCCCTAACTCCACAGCTTCTAACTCCACAGTGTGAATTTTCTATGGCGCGTGCTCGCATCGGGATCTGGTTGATCGGAGCCAAAGGCGGAGTCGCTTCGACGGCCACGGTGGGCCTGACCGCGTTGAAAAAAGGTCTGATCGGCGACGCCGGCCTGGTCAGCGAATTGCCCGAGTTCCAGTCGATCGGCCTGGCGCCGTGGAGCGACTTTGTCGTCGGCGGCCATGAAATCCGCGACGTCCGCTCGTTCGACGAAGCGATGCGGATGCACACCGAGAGCCGGGCGATCGACAGCGGCGTGCTGGCCCAGTGCAAAGACGAGCTGGACGAGATCGACGGCCGGATTCGGCCGGGCGTGGTGCTCAACGTGGGGCCGACCATCGAGAAGCTGGCCAGTCCGGAAGTTCTGGCGCGCCGCGAAACGCCGCGGCAGGCCATCGAGCGCGTGCAGGCCGACTTGAAGGCCTTTACGGACGAGCACCAGTTGGAACACGTGCTGGTCGTGAACGTGTCTTCAACGGAGCCGGCGGTCAATCCCGACTCGCTGCCGCCGACTTGGAAGGAACTAAACGAACTGATCGACGAAGCGGCAGGCTTGCCCGCTGCCGGCCAGTTCGCTGTATGCCATTGCGGCGCTCGACCTGGGCTACTCGTACATCAACTTCACGCCTTCGCTCGGTTCGGCGGCGCCGGCCATCGACGAGTTGGCGCGGCACGCGCGGTTCGCGGCACATGGGGCACGACGGCAAGACGGGCGAGACGCTGCTCAAGAGCGTGCTGGCCCCGATGTTCGCCGCGCGCAACCTGGAGGTCATGAGCTGGGTCGGGCACAACATCTTCGGCAACATGGACGGCCAAGGTGCTGGACGACCCGGTGAACAAGCAGGCCAAGGTCACCAGCAAGGACCGTCTGCTCGGGCAGATTCTCGGCTACCAGCCGCAGACGCTGGTCACCATCGAATACATCGACAGCCTGGGCGACTGGAAAACGGCCTGGGACCACGTTCATTTCAACGGCTTTCTGGGCACGCCGATGACGCTGCAGTTCACCTGGCAAGGCTGCGATTCGCTGCTGGCCGCGCCGCTGGTGCTCGACCTGGTGCGCTTCACCGAGCGGGCCTGGCGGAATGGCGATACCGGACTGCTGAAGTTTCTATCGAGCTTTTTCAAAAGCCCGCTGGGCGTGGAAGAGCACGATTTCGGCCTGCAGTTTCAGATGCTGCAAGCCTGGGCCGGCGGTTTGAAGAGCTAATCGGGGTTGAACGAGTTTCGTCACGGTCCGGGCTTGCCCCGGCCGGGCGATGATTTACAGCTAGAAGCGATTGCCGCGCCGAAAACCGCCTCCCTTTTCCGCGTTTGTCCGCCGCCCGCGGGCGGCGGACAAACGCGGAAAAGGGGAACGCACTCGCGGTCGGGCCGAGTGTCTAGCTGATCAATCAGCGCTCCACCGGGACGAGCCCGGCGGTGGCGGAGCGAAATAGAAACAGGCACAAGTTTAAACGCCCATCGAGCCTGAGACTCTCTCATGTTGCTAGCCCGCCCTAATCCGGGTTGAACGCCCGCAGCAGTTTGCCGCCCTCTTGTGGATCAGGTACAGCTCGCTGGGGCCCAGCGAGCGGCTGCCGGGGCCCGGCAGATGCCACTCGAGCTGGTCGCCGTCGAGAATCACGACTCCGGGCTGACCCTCTTTGAGCGCGGCGGCGACATAGGCTTCCTGATCGAAGAAGCTTCCCAACTGCACGAGTTGGATGCCTTGAAAGCCGCGCTCGGCCAGCTCCCGCGAGCGTTGCTCCCACCGCGTCTGCTGTTGCTCGGAGAGCTGTTCGGGCGTCCGTTCCTGAATCGCTTCGTGCTCGGCGTGCCAGCCAGCGTAAGCCGCGTAGATCTCGGCGGGCGGCAGATCCGCCAGATCGGCTCGCAAGGCGTGCGTCAGCGGACCCGCGATGGCGACGCCTGACAGCACGCGATCGGCGATGCGGTACTCGTAGCGGAACAAGTAACAGTCGACCGGCTCAGTAAAACCCGGCCAGAACTGGCGCTGGGAGTCGAACAGATCCAGCCGTTGCGGCGGCATGCCAAACTGCGTCGGCAGCGCCAGCCAGGCCGCCAGTTCGCCTTCCGCGCGGGCCGCCGGCGAACGGTCGGCTTCGCGGGCTCGCGAGAGCTGCCCCAGTTCTTCCAAATAGGCCAGGCGCGGGGGCGCACGACCGGCTCGGCGGCCATTTCCGCCAGCGACTTCAGGCCCTCGTCGTCTCCCAATTGCGCCAGCGAAAAGGCGGCTTCGGTGCGCAGCCGGCGATGCGACAACTCCAACGCTTGGCGCAACTTGCCGCATACGCTCGCATCGCCGATCATGCCCAGCGCGTGACACAGCGTGAC
This sequence comes from Pirellulales bacterium, assembly GCA_963786255.1. Taxonomy (GTDB): domain Bacteria; phylum Planctomycetota; class Planctomycetia; order Pirellulales; family JAICIG01; genus JAICIG01. Next base: position 402,361 of record CAWAYY010000026.1, on the reverse strand, counting down.
GATTAATTCTACGCATTCGCTCACCAGGGCGTGCAGCGCGGCCGGCGACGAGGCATACTCTCCGGGCTGCTCTTCCAGCCTCGCCAGGCGAGAGACGAGAGCTCCGAGCAAGGTTGCAAGCTGAGTTGCGCGAGCTCGCCGGATGGGGAGCGACTTTGCGCTGGCGGCAGAGGAAATTCGCCAGGTCCAGGATCACGGCGGCGACGGCCGGGTGTTCCAGCGCGTCCAGCAGCCGCGGAAACAGCGACGGGGCCGCGTCGTCGCGACGCTGAAACAGCGGCACGAAGGCCAACGCGGCGTCTTGCGGTCGAGCCGGCGGATCGGCGACGACCAACTCGGCAAAGGCCGCCAGTGCGTCGCGTCGCTCGCTGGCGGCCAGGCAGGCGAGCAGCAAATGCCTGGCCTGGCTGTCAGCGCCCAGCCATGGATACAGCGAGGTCGCGCGCCGCACGGTTTCCGCCTGCACGCGCGCCGTCGGCTGAGCCAAAGCCCGGTGTACGGCGCCCAGCAGTGCGGACCAGAGCGCTTGATCGTCGCGCAGCGCCCGATCATCGCCGCGCGTTTCCGCGATGCCGCCCAGCGCCGACAGGCACGACTCGGCCGCCTCGTCGGTTTCCAGCGCCACTCGCGCGGCGCGGCGCCGGCAATCGGCTCGCGCAGTCGGCGCCGAGTTCGGCAAAATTCGCCAAATCGTGCAGAAGTTGTTCTAGTTGCTCGTGCATGGTGTCGATAATGCTGGTTATATCGCGGGCAGCTACGATCGACGAGGATCAGCGAGCTTCGAACGCGGAGAAATTTCTTCTCGCATTCGGACCAACGGCGGCTCGAAGCTTGGGCCGCTGCTCGCTTGAACCTGATCGCATCGTTGAACGGAGTGAGCGAACTTGCTTGCGTGAATCGCCTTCTTCATCCGGACGCCCGGGAAGGCGCACGAAAAACAGCTTTGCGGCGTCCGAAAACGAAGGAACTATTCTTCCATGGCCACCACGCGAAAGACGACGACCAAGACTGCGAAGAAGGCTGCCAAGACGCCCGCCAAGGCGACTGCCACTCGCTCGCTGAAGAAGAAGCCGGCCGCCAAGGTCGCGAAAGCCGCCAAGCCGGCCAAGCGATCCACGAAGAAGGCGGCGGGCAAGACGCCTGCCAAGCGAGCCAAGAAGGCCTAAGCCGTGCGAGCCGACCCGTCGGCTCGCCAGCACGCTTGATGCGGTCAGACAGGCCGGTGCGATCCCGTCAGGGGGGCGGCGCATCGGCCTGTCTCTTTTTCTGGAAGGTTGACGAAAGCCATTTTGCCTGCTAGCGTTACGTAAAAACAACTTGTGCAGGTTGGCTGGGTGAAAGAACAAGCATCGTCATCGTCAGAATACGCTCCTTCCGGGTTTGGCAAGCTCTCGTTGTCCGAGGCCATGCTGACGGCCCTGGGCCGGGCCGGGTATCTTGAGCCAACTCCCGTTCAGGCCGGCCTCATCCCCCGCGCGCTCGAGGGGATTGACGTTTTAGGACAAGCACGAACCGGCACCGGTAAAACGGCCGCCTTTGTGATTCCGATCCTGGAGCGGCTGGAGCATCGCAAGGGAGATCAAGCGCCCAGGCACTGATGCTCGTGCCAACGCGCGAACTGGCCGTTCAGGTCCGCGACGAGATGATCAAGCTCGCGCATGGCCAGAAGGTGCACGCCGCGGCCCTCTACGGCGGCACGCCCATTCGCGCTCAAATCGAAAAGCTGAAGCGGGGCGTGCATTGCATCGTCGGCACGCCGGGGCGCAGTGCTCGACCACATTGGCCGCGGCACGCTGAGCCTGGAGCAATTGAGGTTCGTCGTGCTGGACGAAGCCGACCGCATGCTCGACATCGGCTTCCGGCCGGATATCGAAAAAATCCTGCGGCGCTGTCCCGCTTCGCGACAGACGCTGCTGCTCAGCGCCACCGTGCCGTCGGCCGTGGCCCGCCTGGCGACGCGCTACATGCGCGATCCGGAAACGCTCGACTTTTCGTCGAACGAAGTGTCCGTCGAGACGATCGAGCAGTTTTACTTCACGGTCAGCCCGGAGCGAAAGTTCGAACTGCTCGTCAAGTTATTGCGCCGTGAGAACCCGCGGCAGTCGATCATCTTTTGCCGCACGAAGCGCGGCACCGAGCGCGTGTTTCGTAACTTGCAGCGGAAGTTCGAAGGCGTGGATTGCATCCACGGCGATTTGCAGCAGAAGGCCCGAGATCGGGCGATGGCGAAATTCCGCGAAGGAAACGTCCGCCACCTGGTGGCCACGGACGTCGTGGGCCGCGGCATCGACGTCAGCAGCATCTCGCACATCGTAAACTACGACATCCCCAGTTTTTGCGACGATTACGTCCACCGGGTCGGCCGCACCGGCCGCATGGGCGCGAAGGCGTGGCCTATACCTTCGTCACGCCGGAAGAGGGGAATGAGCTGACTCGCATTGAAATGCGGATCGACCGCTTGCTGCAGCGAGCCGAGATGGAAGGTTTCGAGGTGGTGCAGACGCCGCCGCAACCGGCCGAACTGCTGGGCGGAGCGGCGGCAGCCGACAGCGAGCCAGAGGAGCCCGCCGCCGAGAAGCCTGCGGTGCCGAAGATGGGCCGCGGCGGCCGACCGCCGCGCCGCATTCGCCGCGCGCTGTAAGCCGGCGCCCCATAGGCCGGCACGCTGCGTGTTGAGCCGCGGCGCCGTTCGGCGATCAAACCTCGGCCTTTGCCTTGGCATCCGCTTGAGGGCGGTTCTTGTCGATGATGGCGATCAGGATCAGGGCGAAGGCCGCCAGCCGCACCATGTAGAAGTAGATTTCGTGTTCGCTGTGCTCCGGCAAAACTGCGACGGCGCTGCGCGTCAGGCTGAACAGCCAAAAGGCGATGGCGAAATTAAAGAACAGGCGGTCGCCCGTTTCACGCCAGAAGCGCAGGAAAAATAACCCTGCGACGGCCGCCGCCATGGCGGCCGCTCCGACGATGCAGTACGCAATGCTTGCTTGCATGAGTCAGTTTCCAATAGGCGCGCTGCAGACGAGGGCGCTGCAGACGACGGCGCCGCCGGGCGCCGAGGCTCGCCGAAGGGGGCTTGGGCCCGGCCGCTTGCCGGAATAAAGCTCCGTTGAAGCCCTGCCGGACTTCATCAGGCCAAGGTCGTGCGCGGTTCATTGAGCGTCCCAGACAAGTCCAAACACGAGCACGGAGAAGGCCGCCAAAGCGATCGATCGCCGGTACAACGACAGGTCGGTCGCGGGCAGAACGATGACGTCGACGAACAGAAATGCATTTTCCGCCGCCAGGCCCAGAAAGCAAAGGCTGCTCCAAAACAGCAGCCGCACGCCGGTTTGGCGATAGCCGCGAAACAAGAGCAACGCACAAGCCAGACTGGTTGCCGCGCACAGCAAGTACACGAGTTGCGTCACTTCTGCTCTCCTTTGCGGAGTCTGAAGGCGTCAGCGAACGTGCGGACCTTGTCGACCGGCTGTGAATATATCTCAGTGATCACGGAAACTCGACGCACTTTGTAGGCTTCGGCCAGATGGTCCACCAGCTCGGCTAGTTCGGACGAAGACGGAGCGTAACGGTAGAAGCCCGGCTGGTCCGGCATTGCCGCAAACAGCTCTCGCGAGGCCCAATCGGCGAGATGCGCGGCAATCAACGTCTGCCCGGTATAGAGCGAGCGGGCCACTTCCTCGGCGTTCCACCCGCGATGCGGATCTTGCTTGAGCAACAGCAGGACCTCGAGCTGCGCGACGGAATTGATATTGTCGGCGATGAACCGTCGAATCGGATCGGTCAACTCGCTCAACGTGCTTCCTTGTTCCTGTTCAGGATCGCCTGAAGCCAAACGATTCTCGTCCGGCGCGAAAGGTTCCCTGTTCGCACAGTGAATGCGGCTACTGGGCGTCGCTGCGATCAGCGGACTGTTGCGCCCTGCTCCTCCGAAGGGGCCGAGGGGAAATCAAAAAACGGCGCCAAGCCTAAAAAAAACAGCTTCTGGCGCATACCCCCCTCGCCAGAAGCTGTCGTAGCAAAAATGACGGCTGAATTTCATTTACAGCGCCGGCTTAGGCTAAACGGACCTCCCAGAGATGTCAAGCAAGCGACCGGCCCCAAGGAAGCGGTTGACACTGCTCAAACGGGGCCTTTAGACTAGCTTGGCCCTTACCCGCTCGCGATGGGCGGGAACTTAACACTTTGATGCTATGACAGCTCCTTTGACGCACCTGGTGCGGCGAAGGAGCTTTTTTTATCTAACGAGCAAGCCGTCGCTGCATGGTCCCGCGGCGGCACAGCGAGAGCTTCATGGCAACGACGGTCCACCAGGACGGCGAATCGGCCGACAGCAGCCCGAATGGCAAGAGGCCTGATCGCGAGACTTCGAACCGTTCTAAAACGGCGCGAGTGACGCGATCTCGAGAGCCCGCCCGCGCGGCGACCGGCGCGTCGCGACACGTATTCTCCAAGCGCCAACTGCTGGCGGCGCTGACTGCCTTCAAAAAGGGCGATTTCACCGTGCGGCTGCCCGTCGGCGAAGAAGGCATCGACGCCCGGATCGCGGACGTTTTCAACGACGTCATCGAACTCAACGAGCGGATGGCCAAAGAATTGGAGCGGCTCCGGCGCGTCGTGGGCAAAGAGGGCCGCATTTCGCAGCGCGCCAGCGTCGGGCTGACGTGCGGCTCCTGGGCGGACGCCGTCGATTCGGTCAATGCGCTGATTAGCGACCTGGTTCATCCGACCAGCGAAATGGCGAGAGTCATCGGCGCCGTCGCCAAGGGCGACCTTTCCCAATCGATGTCGCTGGAAAACGAAGGTCGGCCTCTCAAAGGCGAATTTCTGCGCACGGCCAAGACCGTCAATACGATGGTCGATCAGCTCGGCTCGTTCGCCGCCGAGGTGACGCGCGTGGCGCGCGAGGTGGGCACCGAAGGCAAGCTGGGCGGCCAGGCGCGCGTCAAAGGCGTGGCCGGCACCTGGAAAGACCTGACCGACAGCGTCAACTTCATGGCCGGCAATCTGACCAGCCAGGTCCGCAACATCGCCGCTGTGACCACGGCGGTGGCCAACGGCGATTTGTCGAAGAAGATCACCGTCGACGTGCGGGGCGAAATCCTGGAGCTGAAAGACACCATCAACACGATGGTCGACCAGCTCCGCTCCTTCGCCTCCGAAGTCACTCGCGTGGCGCGCGAGGTAGGCACCGAAGGCAAGCTGGGCGGCCAGGCCGACGTCCGCGGCGTGGCCGGCACCTGGAAGGACTTGACCGACAGCGTGAACTTCATGGCCGGCAACCTGACCAGCCAGGTCCGCAACATCGCCGACGTGACCAAAGCCGTCGCCAACGGCGATTTGTCGAAGAAGATCACCGTCGACGTGAAAGGCGAAATCCTCGAGCTCAAGAGCACCGTCAACACGATGGTCGATCAGCTCAGCTCGTTCGCCGCCGAAGTCACGCGCGTGGCGCGCGAGGTGGGCACCGAAGGCAAGCTCGGCGGCCAGGCCGACGTCCAAGGGGTCGCCGGCACCTGGAAGGATCTGACCGACAGCGTCAACTCGATGGCCGGCAACCTGACCAGCCAGGTCCGCAACATCGCCGCCGTGACCACCGCGGTGGCCAACGGCGATTTGTCGAAAAAGATCACCGTCGACGTGAAAGGCGAAATCCTGGAGCTGAAGGACACCATCAACACGATGGTCGACCAGCTCCGTTCGTTCGCCTCCGAAGTCACGCGCGTGGCGCGCGAGGTGGGCACCGAAGGCAAGCTGGGCGGCCAGGCCAACGTGCCCGGCGTGGCGGGCACCTGGAAGGACCTGACCGACAACGTGAACCTGATGGCCGGCAACCTGACCAGCCAGGTCCGCAACATCGCCGACGTGACCACGGCGGTGGCCAACGGCGACCTGTCGAAGAAGATCACCGTCGACGTGAAAGGCGAAATTCTCGAACTGAAAGACACCATCAACACGATGGTCGACCAGCTCAGCTCGTTCGCCGCCGAAGTGACGCGCGTGGCGCGCGAGGTGGGCACCGAAGGCAAGCTGGGCGGCCAGGCCGACGTCAAGGGCGTCGCCGGCACCTGGAAGGACCTGACCGACAACGTCAACTCGATGGCCGGCAACCTGACCGTCCAGTTGCGCGACGTCTCGAAAGTCGCCACCGCCATCGCCAACGGCGACCTGACGAAGAAGATCACCGTCGACGTCAGCGGCGAGATCCTGCAGATCAAGGACGTGATCAACACGATGGTCGGACAGCTTAGTTCCTTCGCCGCCGAAGTCACGCGCGTGGCGCGCGAAGTCGGCACCGACGGGCGTCTCGGCGGCCAGGCCGACGTCAAGGGCGTGGCCGGCACCTGGAAGGACCTGACCGACAACGTCAACTCGATGGCCGGCAACCTGACCAGCCAGGTGCGCAACATCGCCGACGTGACCACGGCCGTGGCCAACGGCGATCTGTCCAAGAAGATCACCGTCGACGTGCGCGGCGAGATCCTGGAGCTGAAGGACACCATCAACACGATGGTCGACCAGCTCAACTCGTTCGCCTCCGAAGTGACTCGCGTGGCGCGCGAGGTCGGCACCGAAGGCAAGCTGGGCGGCCAGGCCGAGCGTGCCCGGCGTGGCGGGCACCTGGAAGGACCTGACCGACAACGTGAACTCCATGGCCGGCAACCTGACCAGCCAGGTGCGCAACATCGCCGACGTGACCACGGCGGTCGCCAACGGCGATCTGTCAAAGAAGATCACCGTCGACGTGAACGGCGAAATCCTGGAGCTGAAGAACACCATCAACACGATGGTCGACCAGCTCCGCTCCTTCGCCTCGGAAGTCACGCGCGTGGCGCGCGAGGTGGGCACCGAAGGCAAGCTGGGCGGCCAGGCCGACGTCAAAGGCGTGGCCGGCACCTGGAAGGACCTGACCGACAACGTCAACTTCATGGCCGGCAACCTGACCAGCCAGGTGCGCAACATCGCCGCCGTGACCACGGCGGTGGCCACCGGCGACCTGTCGAAGAAGATCACCGTCGACGTGCGGGGCGAGATCCTGGAGCTGAAAGACACCATCAACACGATGGTCGACCAGCTCAGTTCGTTCGCCTCCGAAGTCACGCGCGTGGCGCGCGAGGTCGGCACCGAAGGCAAGCTGGGCGGCCAGGCCAGCGTGCCCGGCGTGGCCGGCACCTGGAAGGACCTGACCGACAACGTGAACTTCATGGCCGGCAACCTGACCAGCCAGGTCCGCAACATCGCCGACGTGACCAAGGCGGTCGCCAACGGCGACCTGTCGAAGAAGATCACCGTCGACGTGAAAGGCGAGATCCTGGAGCTGAAGAACACCATCAACACGATGGTCGACCAGCTCAGTTCCTTCGCCGCCGAAGTGACGCGCGTGGCGCGCGAGGTGGGCACCGAGGGCAAGCTGGGCGGCCAGGCCGAGGTCCAAGGCGTGGCCGGCACCTGGAAGGACCTGACCGACAACGTGAACTTCATGGCCGGCAACCTGACCAGCCAGGTGCGCGGAATTGCCGTGGTGGTGACGGCCGTGGCCAATGGCGACCTGAACCGCAAGCTGGCCGTGGAGGCGAAAGGCGAAATCGCCGCGCTGGCCGACACGATCAACAGCATGATCGAGACCCTGGCGACCTTTGCCGACCAGGTGACGACCGTCGCCCGCGAAGTGGGCGTGGAAGGCAAGCTGGGCGGCCAGGCCAGCGTGCCGGGCGCCGCCGGCACCTGGAAGGACCTGACCGACAACGTCAACCGGCTGGCCGCGAACCTGACGACCCAGGTGCGGGCGATCGCCGAAGTCGCCACCGCGGTGACGAAAGGCGATTTGACGCGCACCATCACGGTCGAAGCGCTCGGCGAGGTCGCGTCGCTCAAGGACAACATCAATGAGATGATCGTCAACCTCAAGGACACGACGCTCAAGAACAGCGAGCAGGACTGGCTGAAGACGAACCTGGCCAAGTTCTCTCGCATGCTGCAGGGCCAGAAGGATCTGCTGGCCGTCGGGCGCCTGATTCTTTCGGAACTGGCGCCGGTCGTCTCCGCGCAGCAAGGCGCGTTCTACCGCATGGATTACTCCGAGGAGGAGCCGCAGCTCCGGCTGCTGGCCAGCTACGCCTACAAGGAACGCAAGAACGTCGACAACGTCTACAAGCTGGGCGAGGGCCTGGTAGGCCAATGCGCCTTGGAGAAGCAGAAGATCCTGCTGACGAACGTCCCGGCGGACTACATCAAAATCGCCTCGGGGCTGGGCGAGGCCTCGCCGCTGAACATTATGGTCATGCCCGTCGTCTTCGAAGGCCAGGTCAAGGCGGTGATCGAACTGGCGTCGTTCGACCGCTTCAGCCCCACGCACGAGACGTTTCTCGATCAGTTGACCGAAAGCATCGGCATCGTGCTCAACACGATCGAAGCCAATACGCGCACCGAGGACTTGCTCAAGCAATCGCAATCGCTGGCCCGCGAGCTGCAGAACCAGCAGCAGGAGCTGCAGCTCACCAACCAGCAGTTGGGCGAGAAGGCGCAGCTGCTGGCCGAGCAGAACGCCGAGGTCGAACGCAAGAACCAGGAAGTCGAGCAGGCGCGGCAGGCGCTGGAAGAAAAGGCCTCGCAGCTTGCGCTGACCTCGAAGTACAAGTCGGAGTTCCTGGCCAACATGTCGCACGAGCTGCGGACGCCGCTCAACAGCCTGCTGATCCTTGCCGATCAACTGGCCAAGAACCCCGACGGCAACCTGACGCCGCGCGAAGTCGAGTTCGCGCAAACCATTCACGCCTCGGGCAACGACCTGCTGTCGTTGATCAACGACATTCTCGACCTCTCGAAGATCGAGTCCGGCACCGTGGCGGTCGACGTCAGCGAGCTCGTCTTCGGCGACCTGCACGATTATCTCGATCGCAGCTTCCGGCACGTGGCCGAATCCCGGAAGCTCGGCTTCACGCTGTCGTTCGATTCGCAACTGCCGGTCTCGATGCACACCGACGCCAAGCGGCTGCAGCAAGTCATCAAGAACCTGCTGTCCAACGCGTTCAAGTTCACCGAGCAGGGAGTGCGTCTCGTTGCGCATTGCGCCGCCAGCTCGGGCTGGAGCGTCGAGCACCAGACGCTGCGGAGGGCTTCGTCGGTGATCGCCATCTCGGTCGTCGATACAGGGGTCGGCATTCCGCCCGACAAGCAGCAGATTATTTTCGAGGCTTTCCAGCAGGCGGACGGCAGCACCAACCGCAAGTACGGCGGCACGGGGCTGGGCCTGGCGATCTGCCGCGAATTGGCCAGCCTGCTCGGCGGCGAAATTCGACTGGAAAGCTCGCCCGGCCGCGGCAGCACGTTCACCTTGTACTTGCCCCAGAATTATTTCACCGTTGGCCCCCCGCCCAGAGAAACGGCTGCCGAGACCGTCGGCAGCCCAGTCGTCGGCAGCCCAGTCGTCGGCAGCCCAGTCGTCGGCAGCACGCTCGCCGCCGCCTCCGATGCTTTGTCGCCGGCGGCGGCCTTCGCAGAAGGCTCGAAGCCGGCGCTGGCTTCGTTTGAGGAGTGTTCCGACGATCGCGTCCGGTTGCAGCCTTGCGATCGCGTGTTGCTGATCATCGAAGAGGATCCCGCCTTTGCGAGGCTGCTGCTCGAGGCGGCGCGCAACGGGGCTACAAAGGTCTCATAGCCGGGCGAGGTTCCGAGGGGCTGATCTCGGCGCAGAAGGCGCAACCCTACGCTATCGCGCTGGACATGCGCCTGCCCGACATGGACGGTTGCGCGCATGCTGGCGCAATGCAAGGACGATTTGCAGACGCGGCACATTCCGGTATTCGTCGTCGGCGAGCAAGAAGACGCCCAGCGCATGCTTGCGGTCAGGAGCCGCGGGGACCCTGACCAAACCGTTGCGGTCAAAAAGCGAATTGGAGCGCATGTTCGCCCGGATCGAGCAGTGTCGCTCGCCCGAGGCGAAACTGCTGGTCGTCGCCGGTCCGGCGGGCCAGCGGCGGGACGAGATCGTCGAGTTAGTGGCCGGCGACGACGTGCAGACCACCGTTTTGTCTCCCGGCGATTCGACGGCATTCTTCGACGAACGACAACCCGCCTGCGTGGTGCTCGCCGTGACCGATCCATGCAACGCCGCGCTGGAATTGCTCGACGAGATCTGCAAGCGGCCGGCGCTGGACGGGATCCCGCTGATTGCGGTCGTGCTGGATGAAGTCTCGCTCGAGGACGAACAGCGACTCGAGCGGGCCGCGCGAAACTCGCTGCTCAAGGACGTTCGTTCGCCGGAGCGACTACTCGACGAAACCGCCTTATGCCTGCACCGGGCAGCCGACCAAATGCCGCCCGCCAAACTCGAAATGCTCCAGCGCATGCGCCAGGGCCCATCCGCGCTCGCCGGTAGGAAAGTGTTGATCGTCGACGACGATATTCGCAACATCTTCGCCATGGCCAGCCTGCTCGAGCGACAAGGCATGCACATCGTTACCGCCGACACGGGGTTGGCGGCGCTGGAGCGGCTGGCGGATACTCCGGACATCGACGTGGTCTTGATGGACATCATGATGCCCACGATGGACGGTTATTCGACGATTTCGCGATCCGGCAGTCCGAGCAATTCCGCGAGCTGCCGATTATCGCACTGACGGCCCGGGCGATGGTCGGCGATCGTGAGAAGTGCCTGGAAGCCGGAGCGTCGGACTACATTGCCAAGCCCGTCGACTCCGGTCATCTGCTGGCGATGCTGAAAGTCTGGCTGCGTCGTTGAAGCCCGGCAGTCGTTCCTACCAGACGGATTTGATGACAAAAGTCTCCGATGGACACGCAGTACGATAATCCCTCGATTTTGATCGTCGACGACCGACCCGACAAGCTCCTGGCTTTGAAGGCGGTTTTGGAGGATCTGTGCCCGTCGGTCGTGACCGCCGAGTCGGGCCGGCAGGCGCTCAAGCACTTGCTCCAGCAAGATTTCGCGTTGATCCTGCTGGACGTCAACATGGTCGGCATGGACGGCTTCGAAACGGCGTCGTTGATCCGGCAACGCAAGAACTCGGAAACGACTCCCATCATTTTCGTCACTTCTTATGGCGACGATATGCACGTGGCGCAAGGCTATTCCTTGGGCGCGGTCGATTACATCCTCTCGCCGATCGTTCCCGCCGTATTGCGGACCAAGGTCGCCGTCTTTCTGGAACTGTACCGCAAGACTCGCGAGGTGGAGCGGCAGGCGTTGCATTTGCAGCGCCGCGCCGAGCAGTTACGCAAGCTGACCGACGCCTCGCTCGAAATTCATTCGGCCCAGTCGATGGACGCCATGGGCCAGATCATCGCCGACGCGGCGCACGACGTGATCGGCGTGCACTATGCGTCGCTGATCTTAAACGGCGGCGAGAACTGGGCGAAATCGAAGAAGATCACGGCGATTTCGGCCGAATTCGATGGAGATGGCGATGCGGCCAGTGCGGCCGATATACATGCCCTCTGGCGGGCGTTGGACCGCAGCCGTCGATTGACGCGCAGCGAGCTGTCCGCGCAGTCGGAATGGCAGGCGTTAGGCAAATCGCTTTACGGCTCTGCCGAGCCGCGAGGCTGGCTGGCCGCCGCACTGGTCGGCCGCGACGGCCGGGAAATGGGCCTGGTGCAATTGGCGGACAAGCGGGACGGGGATTTTACCGCGGATGACGAGGCATTGCTGGTGCAGTTGTCGCAGATGGCGTCAATCGCGATCGAGAATATTCTCAACTCGGAAGCCCGCGAGGCGAATCGCATCAAGGACGAATTCCTGGCCACTTTGTCCCACGAACTGCGGACCCCCTTGACGGCCATGCTGGGCTGGACGCAGTTACTCCGCACCGGCTCTTTGGACGCCCGAGACACGGCGCAGTGGGTTGGAGGTGATTGAACGGAACGTTTCGGCCCAGACCAAGCTGATTGACGATCTGCTGGACGTCTCGCGAATCATTACCGGGAAACTGCGGCTGAGCATTCGGCCGGTCTCGTTGATCGCGGTCATCGAGGCGGCGCTGGACATGGTTCGGCCTGGGGCGAACGCCAAACAAATTCGCCTGGAGGCGGATTTCGATCCCAATGCCAGCTCCGTTTCCGGCGACCCGGACCGGTTGCAGCAGGTGGTTTCGAATCTCTTGGTCAACGCCGTTAAATTCACCCCTGCCGGCGGGAAGGTGCAAGTCCGTCTGTTCTTACGGCAAGGAGAGAGCTGGATCGAAGTGACGGACACGGGCGAAGGAGTGCACTCGGACTTCCTGCCTCACATCTTCGATCGCTTCCGGCAAGCCGACAGCAGCAGCCGGCGTTCGCATGGCGGTTTGGGCATTGGACTGGCGATTGTCCGCCACGTCGTCGAATTGCACGGAGGAGGGGTCAGCGCAACTAGCGCGGGACGGCATCAAGGAGCGACGTTCTCCCTTCGTCTGCCTCGGTCGGCGATTGTAGAGACGCCGACGGTCGATACGGAACCCGACGGCGCCGAACCGCCGGCGCAGGCGGCCGTGGACTTGCGCGGCGTATGCGTATTGGTCGTCGATGACGAGCCCGACGGTCGCGAAGCCGTGGCCAAAGTGTTGGAGTTCCGCGGCGCGGAAGTCATGACCGCGGCCAGCGTCCGAGAAGCCCTGGAGTTGCTGCAGCAATCGCCGCCGCACGTGCTGGTGAGCGATATCGGATTGCCGGACGAGGACGGCTACGACCTGATCCGCAAAGTACGAGAACTCGAGAACCAGGAGGTGCGAAGCATTCCCGCCTTGGCGCTGACGGCGTTTGCTCGCGAAGAAGACAGCTTGCGGTCTCTGGCGGCCGGGTTTCAGCAGCATGCCTCCAAACCGATCGAGCCCCAGACGCTGGCGGCGTTGGTGGCTCGGCTAGCCAGGCACGCGCCTCCGCCGCCCGATACGGCGGCGGCCGGATTGGCGGCCTTGCTCAGCGAATTATGAAATCAGCACGAGCGTCCGCGGACGACCTCGCGGACGCTCCGATTTCACGGCCGCTGCCGCTGAGCTTAAGCGCGGCCGAAATTAAGTAAGCCTCGCCGCGTCAAGCCGCCATTCGCTGCGGCTCCCATTCTTCGAACAGATTGATCGTCAGCAGCATGTTCCCTCTCTCGTCGTAGAACTGCAGCAGTCCGATCTCGACAAGCCACATGGCCATCCACTCTTCGGCGCGATAGGAACGGCCGCGGTAGCGGCCGTCATCGATCAGAATGGTCTCATTCAAATCGCCGAGTGAATCGGTCGCGGCTCCAAAGTCCTCAAACGTACGGACGACCAGACGCCGAACTTCGTCAGCTTGCGGGATAACTCGCATCTTGGCAACCTCCTGTTGCGGAAAAACCGGCTTCCTGCCGGCAGGGCCGTTAGTCTACCGTCTGATTCGAATCAGACGAAGGCGGTTTTTCTGCTGATCTTTTCTTTGGGTCGGCTTGATGGCATTGTTCGGACGCCTGATTTTCTCTGGTTCGTTTCAGTCTTCTTATTTCCCCCACTTTTGCCAGTCGTTACAGTTTCGATTTCCGTGAACGGTTTTCGCCAATTTCGAGACGCCGCAGATTTGCTTTCTGCGGCAGCGTGCGTTCCAATAATCCTTTGGGGCCCCTAACCGCCAGATGGCGAGCAAAGCGCTATGCTTGTCATGACTCGCAGAAGAGACGAGAGCATCCTCGTCGATCGGAACATCGAGATCACCGTCGTCGAGATTCGCGGCGATAAGGTGCGGTTGGGAATTACTGCGCCTAAAGAGGTGCCCGTGCATCGTCGAGAAGTGTTTGAGGCGATTCACGGCATCGAGGGACTCTCCTCTGCGCCGACCGCAAGCACTGCCAACGGTTTCTCGGACGCTGAGTCTCGTTCTCTCGAACTGCCGGGCGCACTCCTGGCTCTCTTGGACCGGTTGTGTGCGTCGCTCGGCCCGCACGGCGGCGCCGTTCCGCGCCGCGAGCAGGCACTGGCCGCCATTCTCTCGGCGATTCACGAAGCGGAGGAAACGGCCGGAGAGCCCGTCTCCTTGGAGCGTCTGAAGGATTCGCTCGTCAACGCGATTAAGGCGACGGCGCACACGAAGTGATTTCCGCTTCAACGGGACGCGTCTATTCCGACGCCGCGACCGCGCGCCGCTTGACGCGAGCACGTCCGTAACAAGCGCAAGGGCCTGCCGCTTGCTGAAGGCCGCGCAGCCGCCGCAAGCGGCGGCCAAAGCAACGGCGATTTCGCCGTGCTGCATTTTGCATGCTAGCAGTTGATTGACAATTGCGGGCAGAACGGGCATGATTGTCGCCTGCTTTGCATCGGTCGCGAGCCGCTGACATTCTTCGGCGCGCGCGGGCCGAACGAACCAGGGCGAATGGCGGCAGAGGCCCGGAGCGGTTTCGCACTAGATCCAACTCCTATAGGAGCACGTCTGATGATCGTCATCTCCCGTCTCAAAGGCGAAGCCATCGTGGTTGGACACGAGTTCACGGTTACGGTGGTTGGCATTGAAGGTGACGAGGTGCTGTTGCAAATCGACGGGCCTGCAGAAGCTTCCGGCGAGTTCGCCGAAGTTTTGATGGGAATCGCCGGCGAAACGAAACTGGAACAAGATTGAACAGCGCGCACCAGCGCCGTCCAGCACGGAATCCGGCTAAGAGAGCCGCGCGTTGCAAGCTACGTTCAGCCGAGGATGGCCCCGGGCCTGGCAGGCGCCTGGGGCGGAAAACCGGCCGATCGGGAGTCGGCGTGCAGCGTATTCTTCGCCGCGCGGACAGACGCGTCAAAAAACTCCGCATCGTGATCGCCATAGGCGGTCGCGACCAGTCGATCGATGCGGTCTTTCGCCTGCCGACGGCTCTCGGCAAGCTGTAAGGCTTCCGCGCGGAGCGAACGCCATGCTGCTTCGCCCGGCAACGGCTCGGCAACCTCCGTCCTGGAGTTTTGACTTTGGGCGCCAAGCAATGCCTGCAGGACAGCCGACTCGCCGATTTCCCGGGCCGTCTCAACCCGCTGGGCGTCGGCGGCTCGCTGCGCCACTTCTCCTAAACCTGCCGTGGCCGCGATGCAGCTTTGGACGGCGGGAGCCAACCGCTCCAACAGTGCCGGCCACTCCGCGGGCAGCGGAATCTTATTGAGAAAATACTGGTCGAAGTGCATCGTCCGCACGGCCTTGTTGTAGATCGCGCCGTACACGAGCCAGTTGATCAACTCGCAGTGGAGCAAGCCGAGCAGTCCGATCAGGTTCACCCGCCGATCGGTCGCCGTAATGTTGTTGACCGTGTCCAACGTGATTTGCTGGCTGCCGTCGTACGCGCCGATCAACACGATTCGCGGCCGCGGACGCGAAACGTGGGCGATAATGTTTTGAAACACCAGTTTTTCGCAACGAAAGGCGTCCAGCGAAAAGGGCGCGTCTTCTCGCAGGCGCCCGCTGGCGCCGCGAATTCGCCACCGCTCGAGATCGCGGCCGCCGATGATCGGCCGGCCGTTTTGATCGCCGAGATACCGCTGAGCTGGCAGGCCGCGGAACGTACGGCAAACGTCGCCGATAGTCGTGGCGGAGAGCTTGAGCGCCGCGAGCCGCCGTAGTTCGCTGGCGGCGAGGCGCAAGGCAGCGTCTCGAAACGGTCGGCCAGCTCCCAGTTCATCCACGCGCCCGGCACGATGCGCCCCGCTTCGCTCCAGGCGGATTGATAGCCGGCCGTCGCCGAGCCGCCGCGGAACACGACGATCGCCTGCTCCAGCCGCACGTGCGGCCAGGCGCGGCTGACGTCGACCAGGCGCTCCAGTCGGCCGCGAAGGAAACGCCGGACGCTTCGCCACGCATAGCTGTAGGTCAGCGGCTTGGGGACGATCAGTCCCACGCGACCTTGCGGGCCCGCCCAGTGCGCAGCCCGCTCAATGAATCCCGCCGCCGTATCTGCGGTGGATTTCATCAACGGCAGCGCTCGCAACAGCTCTCGCCGCACCGTCGCATCCAGCTTGGCGCCGTACGGCGGATTGCCGACGACGACGTCGAACTCTCCCGGCTGCGGGAAATGTTCCCATTGAACTTGCCGCAAGGCGTCGCCGCAGCGCAGCGGTCGCTCGAACTGCGCGAGCGAGGCGCCGCCGGGCGGCGCTTCCAGCCACAGGCTTCCCCGGGCCAACTGCACCGCGCACGGATCCAGATCGATGCCGAACAAACAATGCTCGAGGGCGAATTGCTTGAGCGCGCTGACGGCCGCGTCTCGGTCCGGCGCAGCGCCGCCGGAGCCGCCCCATTCGCTGGCGCGGTCGCCCCAGGTCTCGCGCCAGCGTTGCGTCAACGGACCGTCGGGATGACGGCGGAGAAACTCGGCGGTCCGGCGGGCGATAAACTCCGCGGCCGCCAGCAGAAAGTGTCCCGTTCCCATCGCCGGATCGAGCACTCGAAATTCAAACAGGCGAGGCAAACTGCGCGAGGCAGAACTCGCCGCCTGCGGCCGTCCGCCGTTTGCATTTGCCGAGAGCGAAACGAAAGTCTCACGCGAAGGCGAGTCTTTCTGCTGTGCCAGTCGTTGTTCCAATGCGGGGCCAACCGTCGTCTCGAGAATATGCTCGATGATCGGTTCGGGCGTGTAGAAGCAGCCGCCCGCCTTACGGCGCGCCCGGTCTTTCCGCAAACGCCAGGGACCGTGTTCGGTTGGAACGACGCGCGGCTCGAGTCGCAATTCCAGCAGCCGTTCGTAAATCGATCCGAGCCTCCGCACGGCAAGCAGACCGTAATCGATGAAGTCGGGTTCGGACCCGCCTGCCGCCTGGATTCGCGACAGGCCGTCGACTGCGACGGCCAGGCAAGCGACCGCCGACGATTGTCGACCGAGCGGCCAGTCGCGCGGTCGCGGACGCGTCAGCGGAAACAGCCTGGCGAAAGGCCGGGTCAAATCTGCCAGGCGCTCGCCTGGCGACGGGCCTTCATGAACGGCCGCCGACCAACCCGACGCGCGGCCGGCGCGGGTAGGCTCGCCTCGAGCCGCCAGCTCGCCGCGCAGTCGCCGCAGACGCTCGCGGCAATCGTCCGGCAATTTGCCGCGGGCGTCGGCGTAAAACAAGAACAGCAGGCGAAACAGCAACGCCAGCGCGTCCTGTCGCGTCGGTTCCATGGCCGCCTGGCACGACTTGCGGCGCTTGGAATTGCCGCGCCAGCAGGCTTCCACGAGCGCCGGGAACACGACCTCGACGACCTGATCTTCCCAGCAGCCGCTCAAGCTCGGTTTCCCCTCATGGGAATCGCGGCGACTGGCCATAGGCGCCCTTTACCGATCCGGAAAATAAAAACGGCCGTGGGCGCTTGTGCCCCCACGGCCGCAAAAAGTTTCTAACCGCGTTCTGATCAGGCGAACAATTCCTTGATCACGCGGCCGCTATTGGCAACCTTCATCGGGCGGTTATTCTTGCTGGTAAACGTCGTCTCCAGCGAGATGCCCAGCGCCTTGATGACCGAAGCCATGACGTCCTCCGAAGAGTACGGATCGGTCGCGACCGCCGTGCCGTCCTCGGTCGTGGCGCCGATGGCCTGGCCCCCCTTCATGCCGGCGCCGCCGACGACCACGCTCCAGCTTCGGGCCCAGTGATCGCGGCCCGTGTTGCCGTTGATGCGCGGCGTGCGGCTGAACTCGCCCATCCAGACGATCGCCGTGTCTTCGAGCATTCCGCGCTGATCGAGATCTTCAATCGAGCGCGCTCATCGGCTGGTCGAGCGTAGGCAGCTTGGTTTCCAGCGTGCTGAAGATGTTGGCGTGGTTGTCCCAGCCGCCCATGTCGACTTCGACGAACGGCACGCCCTCTTCGACCAGGCGGCGGGCCATCAAGCAGCCGCGGGCAAAGCCCGTATTGCGGCCCATGCCGCCGCCGGCCCCGCCGGTCACGCCGTAGCGCTCCAGCACTTCCGGCGGTTCCTTGTCGACCTTGAAGGCGGCCATCTGCTTGCTGGTCATCAGCGAAAGCGTCTTGTCCAGAATCTTGGCGTGGTCCATCGGCGCTTTCGCCGCGCCCTTGATCGATAAAGCTCTTTTCGATCGAGCGCAAGGTCAGCATCCGCTGTCGCAGACGGGCTTCCTCCATATCGAACTTCAAATTGCGCACGTCGCCGTTGGTGTCCACGACGAACGGTGCATAGGTCATGCCCAGGAAGCCGGGGCCGACGCTGCCGCCGCCCACCGCGATGAACGGCGGAATCTCCAACTGCGGGACCTGGTCAATCAGCTCGTGCGCGATCACGGCGCCGTAGCTGGGATGTTCGACCGTGGTGCTGGGCACGTAGCCGGTGTGCATGTAATAGCGGCCGCGGTTGTGGTCTGCTTCGCGGGTGCTCATCGAGCGGATGATCGACATGTGGTGCATCTGCTTGGCCATCATCGGCATGTGCTCGCAGATCTGCGCATTGCCGCTGGTGCTGATCGGCGTGAACTGGCCGCCGGTCGGGGCGCCCGGCTTCAGATCCCAGATGTCCATCGTGCTGGGGCCGCCGCCCATCCACAGCATGATGCAGGCCTTGTGCTTTTTCTTCATCTCTGCGGCATTCGCCTGCAGCGTGTTGGTAAAGCCGATGGCCGGCAGAGCCATCGCCGAGGCGCCGGCCAGGTGCTGCATGAAATGCCGGCGGCTCATGCCGGAGGGGGTCTGCATCAAACGTTTCATAGAATTCTCCAGGAGCGGGTGACGACGGGCCGACGGCGGACGCCGGCTCAATGGTTCAAGATAAACTCGTTACTGTTCAACAACGCCCACCAAACGTCTTCCAGCACCGTCGCGGCGTTGCCGTCGCGAGAAGCCAGCAGACCGTTCGCCAATTGTAGTTCGGCGCGACGGTCGACGACCGAGCGCAGCCAGATAGAGCCGAGGAATCGGGTTCGAATTCGAACCTTGCCGGGCCATGCGGCCAAGGAAACTGTCCGACTCGACGCGAGTCGCCTGCCGGGTCAGCTCGCCGTTCATCATCATCAGCGCCTGCGCGATCGTGCCGTCGAAGGTGGTGGCCTCGTTGTTTTCGTCCGTGCCGAACGTGATGGCGAACTGCTTCAGCCACTCGTCTTTGATCCGCTGTTGCTGTTCATAGCCCCCCTGCGTCGCCTGGGCCTCGGTGGCCGCCAGCAGCGAGTCGTAAAGCTGCTCGGCCGTCATCTGCCGCAGGTAGAAGTGGCTGAACAGCGGCGTCGAGCCAGTCGACGGATCGTCCGCCGCGTTGCCGAACTTGGAGCCGAACTTGCTGGACAGCGAATAGGCTTCGCTCAACGCGATCCAGCGGAGCAGCCTTTTCAAGTCGTGCCCGTGAGCCACGAATTCGCGGCCGAGCCGCGCCAGCAGTTCGGGATGCGACGGCAGGTTGTGCGGTCCCAGGTCGTCATACGGCTTGGTGAAGCCGTGACCGAAACAATGGGCCCACATCCGGTTCACAAGGGCCAGGCCAAATTCGTCCGACCGCACGACCAGTCGGGCGAGCTCGTCGCGGCGATCGACGTCGGAGACAAAGCCGCTGCGGTCGAGCTCCGTGCCGTCGATAAACACGGGATAGGCCGCTTGCATCAGCCCGTTGCGCTGTTCGTAATAGATTTCGGCTTCGTCCGGATCGGGCGAGGCGCCTTCGCCGGCGAAGTCTTCGTCGAGCAGTCGCACCAGCTTCAACTGACCGCCTTGCAGTTCGCGGACGGCGCGAGCCTGGCGGAAGAAGGCGTTCAGCTCCCAAAACCGGTTCTGCTGCCACTCATTGAAAGGATGGTTGTGGCACTGCGTGCACTGGATCTGCAATCCCAGGAAGAGCTGCGCGGTCTTGGCCGTGGCCGTGGCGGCGTTCTCCTGCAGGTTGTCGATCACGAAGTTCACGGCCCCGTTGAAGTCGTCTTCGCCCGGCCGGTTGGAACCCTCGGCGCTAATCAGCTCGTAGACCAGCCGGTCGTACGGCTTGTTGTGCAGGAACGATCGCCGCAAGTACTGCTGCAAGCCCTCCCGATTTACCGGGCTGTTCGGCTCCATGCCGCCGTTGCGTCCGACCAGCGTCGTGGTCCAAATGGCCGTCCAGTGATGCGCGTAAGCTTGGGCGTATTCGTCCCCACTGAGCAGCTCGTCGACCAGCCGGGCGCGTTTGTCGCGGGCATTGTCGACCAGGTAGGCTTCCAGTTCGGCAATCGTAGGAATGCGGCCAATCAGGTCCAGGAAGACGCGGCGGCACCACTCCGCATCGGTCGCCGCGGGCGACGGCCGGACGCCCGCCTCCTGCCAACGAGCCCGCAGCCTGCGGTTGATGTAATCCGTGATTTCCTTGTCCGTCGTGGCCGAGGCCGACACGGCCGTTAGAGGCGAGGCGCTCGCCACCGATTTCGCGTCGACGATCATGCTCTCGGCGCCGCCCTCTTTCGGCGTCGGCGCCGCTTCAGGCGAGCGGGCGCCGCCAACCCCCTGGTGATCAGGCCCCTGGCGATCGGGAGTCCGTTTTGCGGTCTGCGCCACGGCGCCCGCAGGAGCCGGCTTGTTATCCTTATTATCGGCAACATGATCGGCCACGGCCGGTTCGGGCCGATTGACCGCTCGCGTCGTTTCACTTTTCGACGCTTCGTTTTCCCGCTCTTTAATCGTCGCCTTTGTCGTCAGGGCGTGCTGACGGGCAAACTTTTCAGCGGCGTTCTTGCTTGGAGAAGGTTGCTCGCCCAAGGCAGGTTCTCTTGCCGCTTGCCCCGCAACTGCCAAGGGAGCTGGATTCGGCTCCGGCGCTTCTGGGCCAAAGACCGGCGTTTCTGGGCCAAAGAGCTGTCGGCCAAAGAACCCAACGCTGCCGACGGCCAGCAGCAACGCCGCCGCTGCGGCCATCGGCGCCCAAGCGTGCCGCCGCCAAGCCGTCGCTGCGGCCGGCCGCTTGCCGATGGTTCTCGGAACGTCTGCCGCCGGAACGTCCGCCGCCTCGGCGCCAACGGCTTGTCTGGGAGCATGGATCGGGATCGGACGGAAGGCGATGGCCGGCGCCGCGGCGACGCCGTTGGCGTGCTGGCCGTTCGCGACGGCATGGGTCTGAGGGCCGGACTGCTGCGACTTGTGCCAGGCTGCCAGGATGCGCGCCGACAGATCGGGCGGCTGCGCGCCGCCGAGCGTCTCCTCCAGGCAGACGTCGAGAATTGGGCAGACGTCGAGAATCGGATCGTCGCGATCGTTCAGCATCGCAAGCTCCTCTCGATACAGGTCCGCAGGTGTTGTTTCGCGCGTTGCATCAGGTTCTTTGCCCCGTCTTCGCTCATTCCGAGTGCGGCGGCAATCGCCGCTCGCGATTGTTTCTCGCGAAATCGCAGTTCCAACGCTTGCCGGGCTTTGTCAGCCAAGGTCTCCAAACATTTCTGCAGGGCGGCCAGCAATTCGCGACCGTCGTCGTTGGCCGCCCAACGACTCCAAGCCGCCTCGATCTCGTCCAGTTCCGCCATTGCCACGCCGCGTGCAGCGCGCCGCTGGCTGGAAATAAACAAGTTGCGGGCTACCTGCCGCAAGTAGGCCGCCGTGGCCGCCCGGTTGATTTCCTGAAAGGGCTTTTGGAGCACGGCCAAAAACGTCTCTTGCGTCAGATCCTCTGCCTGGTTTACCGAACAGCCGAGCACCCGCAGGTAACGCCATACGCCTGCCTGATGCTCCTTGATCAGTCGGGCCGCATCGAGCCCGGCGGGCGCCACAGCCTCGCTGGAAGGCGCCGTCCCCTGGGAAGGCCCGCTTCCGCCGGAAGGTGCAGTCCCGCTGGAAGCTGCATCGGTAACCATCGTTAATTAAAGCGCCTCGCAGAGCGAAATGTACTCAACGAATTTCGCAATTTGTTGAATTCGGCCCGGCGGTTCCGCTCGCCTGCCGATATGAACTGACGCAAGTCATTATAAGTTCGCTGTTTGCGACTTGCCACGTTTGTGGCGGCAAACGGGCAAAAAAGAAGGCGGCGGCGACCGAAAACGGGGCGGTTATGGGCTTTGACGGCACGTTCAAAGGCCCCGGCATGATCTTCAAGGGCCATCCGCAGAACTATCTGACGGAGAGCCAGGTCTTTTCGTTGCCAACGGCGCCGCTGCGTGAAAGGCGAACCGGGGGGTCAACCCCGGCGAGCAGGATGCGTCAGCTTCCGTGTTGATGCGGCTTGCGGATCGTCTCTCCGCGCAGGCGCGCCCAAACCGTTGGGTTGGCCAACGTTACCAGGGGACTGACGTCCCCCGCTCGCCGCAGGCGAGCGAGACAGCCGGAGCTCACTTCGGCGTCCGTCCCGCCACCAGCGCCGTCAGGTCAAGACTGCTGACAATGCCGACCGGTCGCTCGTCTTCGACGACGATAATCCGGTGGACATGGTGCCGCACCATTTCCTCGGCCAGTTGCGGTGCGGGAGCGTCGGGCGTGCAGGTCAATACTTGCCCGCGCATCACGTCCTTCACTCGCAGGTCCTGCAGCCGTTTGAGAAAGCCGTGGAATTCCTGCGGGGCTGGGTGCTTGAATCCGTCCGCCTGGGTCTCGAGCCAGTCTTCGAAGCCCGAAACCTGCTCGTCGAGCGATTCGACCAACTCTTCCACGCGCACCAGATCGCTGCGGCTGACAATGCCCGCCAGTCGGCCTTCGCCGTCGACGACCGGCGCCGGAAATGTGCGACTCGATGAGCAAATGCCGCAATTCGGCCAGCGACTGCTCAGGATGGGCCGTGATCAATTCACGGTGCATGATGTCGCGGGCCAACACTTCGCCAAAGGGCTGCATTCCGGTCTCCTTTGCCTCGCAAACTACAAGATCGATCTGCTTGCGCCAAGGGCGGGCCCAGCGCGGCGACGTTGGGGTTTGTCCGCACGCTCGTTCGAGGGGCTCATCCTCCGTTTTGCAGGTGAAAGTCGACCACCAGGGGCAAGTGATCGCTCGCGAGGCGCCGCCAGCGTCGACACGGTGCGAGAGTGACGGATCGTGACTTCACCGCGATAGAAAACCTTATCGAGCGAACCCAGCGCCAGATATGCCGGAAAAGTGCGGAACCGCGACGGAGGCGAGGTGGCCGAATGAAAACCGTGCTGGGCAAACGGACCGGGCGCCAACGTGTTTCGCCAGTCGTTCGTGTCGCCGGCAATCAGCGTAGGGAGCTCGTGCGATTCGCGGAACAGGGCGTGGGACAGCAAATGGCCGACTTGCCAATGCCGCTCGCGTTCGGCCAGCCCCAGGTGCCAGTTGACCAGGTGCAAGGGGCCTTCCGGCGTGTTCACCACCGCCAACTGGGCGCCGCGCGGCTTTTTGCTGTTCAGCCGCAGCGAAAGTTGATGCTGACGTTCAATCGGCCAGCGAGACAACAGCAGGTTGCCGTAGCCCCCTTCGCGCAGGTGAACGTTGCGCTGGTAGAGATGGGAGACTGCGCGAAAATACTCGGCCAGAATCGTGGGCTGGTCGTCGTGCCGGGAGCGAGCGGCGTGCTGGTCCACCTCCTGCAGGCAGATCAGATCCGGATTCTCCATTTCGATGACGTCGATAATCCGTTCTAACCGGTAACGTCGATCCCGACCGCCAATCCCCTTGTGGATGTTGTAACTCAAAAGCCGCATCGCTTCGTCAACAAATCTCCCGCGTTAGCTGCCAAACCTGAAAGGCGCAGCAATCCTGGACTGCCGCTGCGCCGCCTTAAGCTCAAGCATAACCTATGGCTGCTTGGGCGGCTGCGCGGGCGCCGCCGCGATCCGCTTCTTGTGCGGCCGCGCCTTTCGGGCGCCAACCGCCGAAACGCTGGGATCTTCCGCCTGCACGATCCGCAGCAGGGCCATCGATGCGGGTTGCAGCGGGTAAGCGCCCCGTCGACGAGCCGCTGCGAGTCATCCTCGGGAAGGGCCGTATCCAGCAACAGCTGCCAGCGCTCGTCAGCTTCCAACGCCGGCAGTACGAAGTCGATCTTGACTTCGTGGTCGGCGTTGAACAACAGCAGCAGCGTGTCGCCGTTGATCTCTTCGCCGCGCTCGTCGATGTCGACGGCCTGGCCGAACAGTTGGACGCCGAAGCAGCGAACGAAGCTCGTCTGCCAGTCCTCTTCCGACATTTCATTGCCGAAGGTATCGAGCCAGGCGATATCCGGAGCCTCGCCCCCATGGAAGGCATGGTTGTGAAAGAAACGCCGCCGCTGAAGTACGGGCTGCGAATTGACGAGTGCAATGCACTTCTGGACGAATCTCAGCAGCGCCTGCTGCGCTTTGTTCAGATCCCAGTGCAGCCAGGTCAGCTCGTTGTCCTGGCAGTAGGCGTTGTTATTGCCTTGCTGCGTGTGGCCGAGCTCGTCGCCGGCCAGGATCATCGGCACGCCCCTGCGAAAACATCAGGGTCGCCAGCATGTTGCGCTTCTGGCTGCTCGCGCAGCCGGCGAATGTCCGGATCGTCGGTCGGGCCTTCGACGCCGCAGTTCCAACTGTTGTTGTCCGTGGCGCCATCGCGGTTGTCTTCGCCGTTGGCCTCGTTGTGCTTGTCGTTGTAAGAGACCAGATCGTGCAGCGTGAAGCCGTCGTGGCAGGTGACGAAATTGACGCTGGCGTGAGGGCGGCGATTGCTCCATTCGTAAAGATCGCTGCAGCCGCAGAACCGCGTGGCGAATTCCGACACCATGCCGCCGTCGCCTTTCCAGAACTTCCGCACGCAGTCGCGGTATTTCCCGTTCCATTCCGACCACAGGATCGGGAAATTACCCACCTGGTAGCCCCCTTCGCCCAGATCCCACGGTTCGGCGATCAGCTTGACCTGCGAGATGACCGGATCCTGGTGGATGATGTCAAAGAAGGCGCCCAGCTTGTTCACTTCGTGCAGTTCGCGGGCCAGCGTGCTCGCCAGATCGAAGCGGAAGCCGTCCACGTGCATTTCGCAGATCCAGTATCGCAGGCTGTCCATGACCAATTGCAGCACGCGCGGGTTCTGCATGCTGAACGTGTTGCCGCAGCCGGTGAAGTCCATGTAATAGCGAGGATCTTCCGGACTGAGGCGGTAGTAGCTGGCATTGTCGATGCCGCGAAACGACAGCGTCGGCCCCAGGTGATTGCCTTCGGCCGTGTGGTTGTAAACCACGTCCAGGATCACCTCGATGCCGGCCGCGTGCAGGTTGCGGACCATCGTCTTGAATTCGCGCACCGTATCGAGCGGCGTTTCGGCGGCCGAGTAACGGCTGGCTGGCGCGAAGAAGCCCAGCGTGTTGTAGCCCCAGTAGTTGACCAGTCTCTTTTCGATCAGGTGACGATCGTCAATGAAGTAATGCACCGGCAGCAGCTCGACCGCCGTCACGCCCAGCTTGCGCAGGTAATCCAAGGCGGCGTCGCAGGTCAATCCGGAATAGCAGCCGCGCATGTTCTCCGGGACTTCTTCATTCAGCCGGGTGAAGCCCTTGACGTGCATCTCGTAAATCAGCGTCTTCTGCCACGGCACGTTCGGCGAGCGATCGTCGCCCCACGTGAATGCCGGATCCACGGCGGCCGCCAAGGGGGCGAAAGCCGCGTTGTCGCGGTCGTCGAACGACAGGTCTTCCGACGGATCGCCGAGGTGATATCCCCACATCTCGTCGCTCCAGCGGACGTCGCGAGCGATCGCTTTGGCATACGGGTCGAGCAGCACCTTGTGCGGATTGAACCGATGCCCATGGGCCGGTTCGTACGGTCCGTGAACCCGATAGCCGTAGAGTTGACCGGGCCGGGCGTCTGGGAGATAGACGTGCCAGACCATGTCCGTCTGTTCTTGCAAGACGATGCGCTGCGACTCTTGTTTCGCTTCGGCGTCGTCGAACAAGCAGAGCTCGACCTTGGTCGCATTTTCCGAATACAGGGCGAAATTCACGCCGCTGCCGTCCCAGGTGGCGCCTAACGGATAGGGCTTCCCGGGCCAGGCCCTCATGAACGAGTTGTTCGTCACGTGCGTTTTCTCAAGGAGGAATCATCATCAGGAGCAACCACTTCATCGCATCGTCTGCGTCGCGCACTTGCCTGGCGCCGCCGGTCCCGTCCTGCTATTTCCCGCCTTCGCCTTTCAGCAGCGGCTCAAGCACCTCAGCGAAGGCCTCTGCCTGGCGCACAAACCCTAAATCCGTCGGGTGTGAGCTGTCGACGGTCCCTTCGCCGTCGTCGCCGAGCAAATGATCGGCCGGCAAGTACTGCAAATTCCGTACCCCTGCGGCAGTAAGTCGCTCATACGCGCCGCGCAAGGCGGCATGATTCTCCTCGTTGTGCTTGCGTTTCGAAGCCAACAGGAACGCGTCGGCATAGAACCGGTCTTCCACCAGCACGATCGGGGTCTCGGCATGAGCCTTTCGCAGCGTTTTCACGAACGGCTCCACGCGCTCGGTCACCTCTTGCGCGTTCATGTTCGGCAGGCAATCCAGCACGTAAACGGCTGGATCGAGTTCGGCCAGCAGGACTGCCAGTTCGGGTTCCATTTTGCCATTTCCCGAAAAGCCAAGGTTGATCACCGGACAATCGAACTTGCGTCCCAAGATGGCCGTGTGCACCATGCCCGGTCGCGACGCGCAGCCGCCTTGCGTGATCGAGGTGCCGTAAAACAGAATTGGCCGCTCGCGCCGGCCGGCCGCGGCTCGGGCGCGGCCAGTTTGTTCGCTTTGGGAACGCCGAGTTCCACGCTTGAAACGCCATTGTACAGCGGCAGGTAGAGCAGGTACTCGCGGGCGCCTTCCGGCAGGCCGCCGACCAGCAAGACTTCATTCGTCGGCTTTGTCGGGCGTCCGTTTGCCAGCCAACGCCACCGACCGTCTTCCGTTTTGACGTACAGATCGAGCCCGCTCACGCCGGTGGCCGGCATGTGGGGCATGGCCAGGCCCGGCGAGGTCAACGTCCAGCGGGCTCGAATCGTCGTGGAATCGGTCGTGAATCGTGCGCAGATGCCGGTCGAATGCCGACTCAGCCGCCAGACCGCGGGCCTTACGACGTCTTCGGCCTTGCCGGGCAGGCGATCGTAGGGCGCCTTGATATCGCTCCAGCCCTGCCCTTCGATCGGCAGGCTTTTCAAGTCGTACCACAGCAGCGCGCCGTCGGCTGAACTCTTCGCCTGGGCCGGATCGAGGGTCTCGGCGGCTACGAGCGCCCGCGGAGCGCAAATCGCCAGGAAAAGAGCGGCCGCCAGCGTCCCCGTACAACGCATTGTCAGCATGTAAAAGCTCCTAAATCGTCAGGATGTCTTGCGGATATTGATTGGCCGCCTGCAGCGCTTCGGCGTAACGCACGCCGCACGTCTTGCCGCGATAAGCGGCCAGCGTTTCCTTCATCTGCTGCGCGCCGTCGAGCTTGCCCGACTCGTAAGGCTCGTTGCGGACCAGGGCCATGAAGCGGCCCAGCCAATCGATGGCGGCCGGCCAGACGTCGCTGACGTCGACGAACGTGTCGGGCTCGAAACCGATCGTGTGGCGCGGACCGTTGTCGTAGAGATACTGAAACCTGGCGTTTTTCACCTGGCGCTCCAGCAGCGGGCCCGCATAACGCAGTGCGATCTCGCTCAACTGCGAAGCAACGACGTGGTCGTCATGGTGGTCGCGCCGCCAGAGATAAAGCCCGATATCGGGTTCGATATCGGCTACCGCCCGGGCGACGGCCCGCTTCGTATTGTCGTTGACGTCGAAGCGGTGCGAGCGGAAATCGAGATAGCGCATCTCGACGCCGTACTCGAGACAGATTTGTTTCGTGCCGTCAATCAGTTCCTGCTGGCGGTTGCCGATCGGCGCCCAATTGCTGTAGTCGCCGATCAGCGAGAGGATCACGACTCGGTAATGCCTGGCGACGGCCTGCAGCAGAATGCCGGGCACTCCGAACACGCAATCGTCGTAATGGGCCCCGACGGCCAGCAAGGTTTTTTCGCGAGGCATAAGCGGATCCGGTGCGTTTGCGGCAAAGACGCGGAATGACTGAAAATTGACGCTTGCGGCAAGATCTCCGCCGCCCTGCGGGTTGTCAAGTCGCTTGTCGCTCGGCGAGCGGGCGGCGTCAGTCCCCTGGTGACAGTCCCCTGGTACCATTGACGAGCCAATCGGCATGGCCGCGTAAGTCGAGCGAGCGACGTTCCACGCATGATCCCGCACTTTGTCGCCGCCTGCCGTTCGGTTTCGCTTGCTCCCGCGGCGGGATTCGCGTACCCTGAATGATGGCGCTATACTCCCTTCTGTGCATCTCGCGGCGGGAGATCGGATCATGCAGTCCCTGTTCAAGCGATTGGCTGAATGCCTGGCGGAGCCTTGGGTCGACGAGCCCGAGGCCGATCAGCATCCGTACCTGCCACCCGCGCCGGGGGCCGCCGTTTCCACGCGTTTCTTTCAAGGCGCCGTGATCAGCGCCGTGGCCCATGCGGCTCTGCTGGCGGTGCTTGCGCAATTCGTGCTGGAACAGGCCGTTCGAGTTGAAGAACATCTTGAGGTGACCGTCAGCGAGGAGGCCGAACCGCTCGAACCGCCCGAGTTCGAATACGAAATGGCCGAGGCCCGGGACGATCCCGCCTCGACGGCTTTGAGCGTGACGGCCATGTCGATGGCGCCGATCTTCGAATCGCGAGGCTTCGCTCAAGGGAGTCAACACGGTCACCGATCTGCCGGCCGAGATCGCCGTTCCGACGCCCGCCGAACAGATCGAAGGTCTGCAGCTCGATGAGCGGTTGCAGCATGCCGGAACGCTGGGTGAAGAGGTGCTGGCCGTCGACGGCGCCGTCGATCGGATCACGGAAGAGATCGTGGCCAATCTGGAAACCAGCAAGGTGCTGGTCGTCTGGATAATGGACGCCTCGATCAGCCTTAAGGCCGATCGCCAGGAGGCGGCCGCCCGACTGGAACGGATCTATCGCGAATTGGATGAATTGGGCGCCACGACCCAAGACGCTTTGAGCAGCGCCGTGATCGGCTTTGGCGAGCAGGCCCAGGAGCTGGCGCCGCCGGGCAGCACGACCGATGAAATCATCTCCGCCATTCGCAGCGTGCCGACCGACGAGTCGGGAGTGGAAAACGTGTTCTCGACGATCATCTCCTGCGTGGTGCGTTACCAGCGCCAGCGGCTGGCCGAACATCGCCGCGAGTTGTTCGTGATCTGGACCGACGAGTCAGGCAACGATTACTCCCGGCTGGAAGAAGCCGTTACCTTCTGCCGCAACAACGTGATTCCGGTCTACGTGGTCGGACCTTCCGCCATGTTGGGCAAACAACGCGGCACGATCGCCTACCAGCACACGAATGGCAAAACGTATAACCTGCCCGTTGATCGCGGCCCGGATTCCGTCCGAGACGAGCGACTGCATCTGCCTTATTGGTTCGAAGGCGATCAATATGAGTCGTTGCGCGGGGCTGACCCCCTTCGCGCTGACGCGGCTGGTCAAAGAGACGGGCGGCGCCTACTTCATTATGGATCACAAGGCGGACCGATCGCCTTTTGCGCTGGACGTGATGTTGCGTTATACGCCGGAATACGAATCGCCGGCCATGTATATGCGAGAGGTTGCGTCCAGTCCGCTTCGACCGCGCCGTGCTTTCGGCGGTCGACATTACGCAGCGGCACAAGTTGAAGGGCACGCCTCGGCTGCGATTCTCCCCGACCGGGAAGACGTACTTCAAAGAGCTGCGCGAAGCGCAAGAGACGGTGTGCCTACAACACGCCGACCATCCAGCAAGCCTTGGCCGCCTTCAATCAACGCGGACTTGGAGCAGGCGTACGCCAAGGAGACTTCGCCGCGCTGGCGCGCCTGGTACGACCTGACCTATGGCCGGCTGCTGGCGATGTACGTGCGGTGCAACGAGTACAACTGGGCTTGCGCCGTGATGAAAGGCAAGGGAGCCGAGTTCGTCGATGAGAAGTCGAACCGCTGGCAGTTCAAGCCCGACCCGGCCACCCACTTCGGCAGCCAGAGCGAGAAGATGGCCAAGGAAGCCGAGCGACTGCTGAATCGCTGCGTCGCCGAGAATCCGGGCACGCCCTGGGCCCTGTTGGCACAGCGTGAATTGGCCCAGCCGTTCGGCTTTAAGGTGAATGAGGCCTACGAGCCGCCGCCGCCCCCGCCGCCGAAGCGGCCGCCCGCCAAAAAGACGCCGCCGAAAAAGCCGCCGCCAAAGCCGTCGAACCAGCGACGCAGCGAGCAGCCTCGGCGATTGCCTCGTCCGGTCGAAGTGCCGCTGCCGAAGCTCTAGAGGTTCGGCGGGAGCGTGCGATGCCGCGTATCGAGACCGGTCGGGAGCACCAGTTGGCGTATCGCCAACGGTTCAGCCGCGGCTTCCGTCTGCTAGGCTGCGCCGTCTTTCTGGCGGGCGCCATGCTGGCCGCTTCGCCAGTGCTGCTGACGGCAGGCGAGCTTGTGGAAACCGAGCGTACGGTTGCCGTATTGGGCGGGCTGCTGGCCTCGGCCGGCCTGGCGCTGCTGCTGGCTCGCCGCGGCAAGTTGTTTGACCTCGAAGAACAAACGGTCACGTTCTGGCAAGGCTTTGGCTGGCGCTGGCACGAGGCCGTTTACGATTTGCGCGGCTTCGCGAATCTCGTGGTTCGCCCCGGCTTTGATCCGTCGGACCCCTGGGAGATCAGCTTGGACGGGCCGAGCGGCGAGCGCTTGACCATCTTTCGTTTGCCGCACGAGCCTGCGGCGCAACGGGCCGCCAGCGAGATTGCCGGCTTTCTCAAGCCTGCCCATCGTATTGGCCCCGCCGCAGCCTCCGCCCGAGCCTGCGAACAACGCCGACGCAACCGCGCCGGTATCAGCGGCTGAGCCGCTGCCAGCGCCGCCCGTCGAGAAATCAGCCGTTCCCTGAGTTGGGAAGTTCAGGGTTCTGCTTGCGCGACCGACTTGCCGACATTCGACGAGCTGACGGTTGGCGTCCGAGACGGCGCCCGGCAAATCGATCCGTTAATAAACCGCCGCAAGTTCTTGCCTGGCGACCGACAACGCCTCGCTCAATTGCTCGGCTTCTTGCGCGGAGACGACCAGTCGCACGGCCAGTCCGGCGTCTTCGTCATTAATTCGCAGCTCGACGGCAAGCTGGTCGGATCCGTCTTGTTCCAGGACTCGGCCGGAATAGATTCGCACCCCTTCACAGTCGATCCACGCGTCGTCACGAATTCTCAGCAGCATCTCTCTTCGTTGCCTCAGTTCTCCGGCCCTATCGACAACGATAGGCCGACATTCGCCGCAGGGCAAGGGAAACCGAAATGCAGGCGAAAGACGCCGGGAATTGCCCATTTTTTGCCAGCCGATTGCGGCCATTAAATCTGGGGGGCGCGGCGTCTCGTTGCCAATTGCCGTGGGAAACATGCCTGATTCTGGCAAGCAAGCAGGGCCGGCGTTCGTTTGGGAAAGCGGCCGCAGCTCATCGTCAAGGGCCGCTTGCATTCAGGCGGGCCAGGACATTCGCGAGCAGCGAATGGCGACGACCACCTTGGGCCGGGCGACGGGTTGACAAGTTAGTCCGGTCGAGCAGGAGATTTACGATCCCACGCCGATCTCGAAGCGTCGTTTTGCGCGGCGGAACGGCATGTTTTCAAGCCGGGCTTTCTACCGCCTGCAGCGGTTGCCAACCGGCGAGGCCGCCCCGTTGACAACTCGGCGGGCCAGATGCAAACTGTTAGTTCCCAACAACTAAGCCGGAGTGGCGGAATGGCAGACGCGCTGGATTCAAAATCCAGTGCCCGCAAGGGCGTGTGGGTTCAAGTCCCACCTCCGGTACTTGACGGTCTCCCGCCGCGCAGGCCGCAGTAATCGCTTTCGCGCGTTGTGCCCTCTCTCAATGTGCCGCCGGCGCACTCCCCGGCGTATCGTACCTCATTAGCGCATTGTCATAATGCAGCCGCGGGCGCTAATGTAAGTTCCACCGCACCTTGCGTTCGCGGGTGCTCGAGCCCAAAGAGGAGGGCGGCTTTACTGAAGCGCCATCCCTCGGCCGGTTGTGCTTGGAATACCGTTCGAGGCTGGCCGAGCGAAAGGCAACGCGGCGACTGGTTTTCTCATTGGCAAACGAAAACGCCCGCTGACAACTCTGGTCAACGGGCATTTGGAAGTGGGCGATACAGGGCTCGAACCTGTGACCCCCAGCTTGTCGAGCGGCAGGAACCGGGTTCTAAGTGTTGAAAACCAGGAAGTTACGGCGAGCGATTCTGCCGGTTGCACTGCTGGTTGCACCAGACCGAGCGGAAAACGCACAGAACGAACGCCGAAGGGGACGCTGAAGCGGCTGGGGATGAGGGCACGGTCAATGAGGGCACGCTCGGCGCGGGCGCGCTCAGCGCGGGCACGCCGGAAGGGTCCGACTCGCTCGCCATGCTGGCCGCCGCCTTGGTCAATCTCTCGGCCGCCGATCGTGCGAAGCTGGCCGCGATGTTGCTGGCCGGCAACGACTCCAAGACGGCCGACGCAACGAACAACGCATCGGCAGACAAGAGGCGGGCGAAAACGAAGAGTACAAGCAATGGCTGACGGCCGAGACTAGAAGCTAGAACCCGGTCGCCGGCCGGACTACAATCGGCCGTTTCGCCGATCCGACAACCACGACGGGCCTCGCAGGGCATGACGCCGCAAGAATTCATCGCCAAGTGGCAGCGGGCCAACCTCTCCGAGCGGAGCGCCTGCCAGCAGCATTTCCTCGACCTCTGCGACCTGCTGGGCCAGCCCAAGCCGGCCGAGGCCGACCCCGACGGCGACCTGGTACACGTTCGAGCGCGGCGTCAGCAAGACCGACGGCGGCCAGGGCTGGGCCGACGTCTGGATGCGCGGCCATTTCGGCTGGGAGTACAAGAGGCAAGCACAAGGACCTCGACGCGGCCTACCAGCAACTGCTGCTGTACCGCGAAGCCCTGGAAAACCCGCCGCTGTTGGTCGTCTGCGACCTGGACCGCTTCGAGGTCCACACCAACTTCACCGGCACGGCCAAGCAGGTCCACGCGTTCGACCTGACGGGCTGGCCGAGCCGGCCAACCTCGACGTCCTCCGCAAGCGTCTTCACCGATCCCGAGGCGCTGCGGCCCGGGCACACGACCGAGAGCATCACCCGGCAGGCGGCCGAGCGGTTCGGCCAGCTGGCCGACGGCATGCGGGTCCGCGGGCATCGACGCGCACGACGGCGGCCCACTTCCTGATGAAGCTGATGTTCTGCATGTTCGCCGAGGACATCGGCCTGCTGCCGGACAAGCTCTTCAGCCGCATCCTCGCAGGCAGCGAAGAACGACCCGGCCGCGCTCGGCGAGCGGCTGGCGGCGCTGTTCGCCGCCATGGCGACCGGCGGCGACTTCGGCGCCGACGAGATCCTCTACTTCAACGGCGGGCTGTTCGCCGACGCCGAGGTGATCGAACTGCGGCCGCGACGAAATCGAGGAGCTGATCCGCGTCAACGAGCACGACTGGGCCAACGTCGAGCCGTCGATCTTCGGCACGCTGTTCGAGCGGACGCTCGACCCGGCCAAGCGGTCGCAGATCGGCGCCCACTACACCAGCCGCGAAGACATCCTGACGCTGCTGGAGCCGGTCGTGATGGCCGCCGCTGCGGCGCGAGTGGGACGAGGTGCAAGGCGAAGTGCGACAAGCTCTGGGAGAAGGTCAAGGGCGCCGACGGCGCGCAAGCGCCACGGGCGCGAACGCAAGGCCCGCAGCGACCTCGAACGGCCGCTGCTGGATTTCGTCGAGCGGCTGGCGCACGTGCCGATCCTCGACCCGGCCTGCGGCTCGGGCAACTTCCTCTACGTGGCGATCAATCTGCTGCTGGACCTGGAGAAGGAGGTGATCGCCTACGCGGCCGCGCACGGCCTGGGCCTGCTGCCCGCAGGTCCGGCCCGACGCAGCTCGCCGGCATCGAGATCAACCCCTACGCCCAGCAGCTGGCCCAGGTGGTGATCTGGATCGGCTACCTGCAATGGATGCACCACAACGGCTTCAACCCGCCGCGGGATCCGGTGCTGGAGCCGATCGAGAGCATCCGGCTGATGGACGCGATTCTCGACCCTCCGACCCGGAGAATCCGAAGGAGCCCGAATGGCCGGAGGCGGATTTCATTGTGGGGAACCCGCCGTTTCTGGGCGGAAAGCTTCTACGGACCAATCTTGGAGACGAATACGTGGATGCCATGTTCGCCGCGTGGGACGGTCGGGTTCCGCGCGAAGCCGACCTGTGCTGTTACTGGTTCGAAGCGGCACGCCAAGCGATAGCCGATGGGCGATGCCAGAGCGGGATTGCTGGCCACACAAGGCATTCGCGGCGGCGCCAACCGCCGAGTGTTGGAACGCATCAAAAATTCTGGCGACATTTTCTTTGCCGAAAGCGATCGCGATTGGATTCTGGACGGAGCCAATGTCCACGTGTCGATGGTCGGATTCGATGCCGGCAAGGAAATCAGTCACGTATTGGACGGCAGAGCAGTTGCAACGATAAACGCAAACCTTACCGCCACCGCGGATACTACGGTTGCACGCAGCCTCTCCGCGAATGTCGGCATTTCATTCATGGGCGACACTAAAGGAGGGGCTTTTGAAGTGCCATTTGCCGTGGCGTTGGAAATGCTCGCTTCGCCCAACGCTCACGGTTGTCCGAATTCCGACGTAATCGTGCCCTGGGTCAATGGCCTAGATGTTACGCGGCGACCACGTGATCTTTGGATTATCGACTTTGGTGCCTCAATGCCGTGCGATGTCGCGGCACGCTACGAAGCGCCGTTTGAGCACATCAGCGCCAACGTTCGCGTTATACGAGAAACGTCACGCTCCACGGCAAAAGGGTGGTGGCTTCACGACCGCCCACGGCCGGAGTTGCGCCACGCGCTGGGGCCATTGCGACGGTTCCTAGTCACGGTTCGCGTATCAAAACATCGCATTTCAATTTGGTTCGCGGCCCCGACGTTACCCGACTCCGCCACATTTGCGTTCGCGCGCGAAGATGATTGCTTCTTCGGCATCCTCCATTCACGACTACATGAGGTGTGGGCACGCGTGCAAGGCACGCAAGTGCGCGAGCGCGAAAGTGGATTCCGTTACACGCCGACAACGTGCTTCGAAACCTTTCCGTTGCCCGATGCCTCCGAAGAGGAATCCAGAGATTGAAGCGGCATCGGCCGAGTTAGACCGACTCCGCACCAACTGGCTGAACCCGCCCGAGTGGACGCGGGAAGAAGTGCTGACGTTCCCCGGTTCGGTCGATGGGCCTTGGGCGCGGTACGTCGAGAATCCAGACACCCGAGGCATCGGCACCGTTCATTATCGCCGGCTGGCGCCGTGCGATGCGGAGTGCGCGAAGCAACTGGCCAAGACGCACGTTGACCAATCTCTACAACCAGCGGCCCGCATGGCTCGACCACGCCCACCGCCGGCTGGATGAAGCTGTCTTCACCGCCTACGGCTGGCCCGTCGATCGAACCGACGAAGAAATCTTGGCCCGACTCTTGGAGCTAAACCTCGCCCGTGAACCGGCGAGGTGAAAGGCACTAGTAGCCGCCGAGGCCGCGACCGCTCGAAACGTTGCACCGCAAGACGATGCGCCGCAACGACTGGCGAAATCGAGACTTAGAGGGCGTAGTCGCGACTGGCCCGACGAATCGCAAACGCTACACCGACTGCGCGAACCCGCGGGAAGGCAGCGACGCGATGCAGCACTCAGGGGCAAGTCAACGCGACGGGCTCGCCGCCCTCTGAAATGCGGCGGTTTTTCTTGTCGCATCGGCCGATTTTGCTCCCCCTGGAACCCCCGGTTGAGCCGGGGTTAGTGTACTTGCGAACACTGGGGTTGTCAATAAACGCCCGACGAGATTTTTTGCCGCCCAAGCAAATCATGGCGTGACAAGCCAGCCGTAGACAAGACTCTGCGTGACAAGCGAGCGACGTGCTCGCCGCCTACTGACGCGTGGAGTCTCCCCAATGTCTACCGCTACTCTTTCCGCCGGCACTCTGCCGGCTGATACCGCTGCCGCACTGCTCGACGTGCGTGCCGTGGCTGCCCTACTCGACTGTTCTACCCGCCATGTCCGCCGGCTGGCTGATGCTGGCCGCATGCCAACTCCGCTCAAGCTGGGCTCGCTATTGCGATGGCGACGGGCTGACCTAGATGTGTGGCTCGCCGATGGCTGCCGACCAATCCGGCGACCCGGACGCGCGGCGTAATTGCCCATCCCTATAGCAGCACGGGCTGCGCTTCGACGGCGAGCCAGCCCGTGCAATGGAGCATCAGATATGAAACACTGTATCACAAACAGTGCCGCGCCGCTACTGTCTACGGCGCTGATTACCACCGCCGTGGCTGGTCAATCGTGCCGATGCGGATGGCGGACAAGAGACCCGCCGTCGCTGGTGCCGCTACCAGTCCGACCGGGCGACTGAGCCACGTATACGCCGCTGGTTTGCCGCGGGTTCGACCTACGGCATAGCCGTCATCTACGGCGATGTGAGCGGCGGGCTCGCATCCCGCGACTATGACGACATGGACGCCTACCAGCGATGGGTGGACACTCACCCGGACCTAGCGAGCGTGCTGCCGACCGTGGAGACTCGCCGCGGGAGACACGTCTACTGCGTTGCCGCGCCCCGGGAAGCGTTGGGGCGGTACGCGCCGCACTGGGCAAGACCGACGGCACGGGCGCTATCGCAATGGGCGACGGCGAACTACGGGCGGGCATCGGCTGCTACAGCGTGCTGCCGCCGAGCGTGCATCCATCGGGACACGTGTACCGCTGGCTCATTCCGCCGACTGACTCTCTCCCGGTCATTGACCTACTTTCTTCCGGGCTGGTAAGTCCGGGTATCTCACACACTCCCAACCCCCAACACCCACCCCACACCTACCCCAACACAATCACATGTGATGTGTCGGATTTTAAGACAGATTGTCTAAGCTCCCAAATCGAAACGAGAATCCAAGCGGCAATCGAGTCGAGTCTGCCGGCTGGTGTGGGGGAGCGACACGCGTCGATATTCGGCTTCGCCCGCCGGCTAAAAGCGATACCGGAGTTGGCCGACGCGGCGCCCTCGCAACTGGTCGACCACGTGCGACGATGGCATCAGCGGGCGCTGCCCGACCGATCGGGACAAAACGGTGGGATGATAGTTGGCTCGACTTTCTTGGCGTGGTCCTGCGCAAAGCATCCCGCCGGGCGTGAGCCGCTGGCGGACGTGCTGGTGCGTGCCGATGCCGCCGAGCCGCCGGACGTGGCGCTGGCATTCAGCGCGATGCTCTGCGCCGGCTGGTAGGTCTCTGTCGGGAGTTGCAGCGCCATGCGGGCCACGCGCCGTTTTTTCTCGCGGGGCGACCGCCGGCTGACTTACTCGGCGTTCATCACGACACGATACGCGAGTGGCTGTCCGGACTCTGCCGAGCGGGCATTCTCCGGCGCGAAAAAGCCGGCGACTACGGGCGCCATCGCGCGAATGAGTACCGCTACCTGGCGCCGCTCTAGGGCGCCGAAACATTCTTGAAACGACCAAAAAAACAAAGGAACCGACCATCATGGCGAGAGCCACAAAACCAAAAATCAGGCATGCCGGAGTTTCGACGGATATCGAGAATCGCCAGCTATCCGACATCCGCCCGAGCCCGGAAAACGACAAGCTCTATCGTCCCGTGGACCCGTCCGACCCGGATATCGTCGCACTGGCGGAGAGCATCCGCCAGCACGGACTACGTGAGCCTATCGTGGTGACGCTTGACGGCTGGATACTGTCTGGGCATCGTCGCTACGTTGCGGCGGGGCTGGCGGGGCTGTCTGAGGCGCGCATGCCGTAGCGAGCCGATATACCGCGGCGGGAACGTTGATGAGTTTGTCGCGCTGCTGCGCGAATACGCCGCCAACGCGACAAGACGGCGGACGAAAAGCTGCGAGAAGAACTGGTGACTGTCAGTCCCGATGAAGCGTACCAATCGCTTATTGAGCATCGGCAGACTAGAGCGCAGGTGGCGGTTCCCGCGCTGCGCATCGCCAAGCGTAAGCGGCGCAGCACAATTACCGCCGCCAAGCGCCCGCTGCTGGATGCCATCCTGCGCGTGCTGGATGAGCGGCGACTACTGGCCGCTGAGCGACCGACAAATCCATTACGCCCTCTTGAACGACCCGCCGCTCAAACACGCCTCAAAGCCAGACTCCCGCTACGGCAACGACGATAGTTCTTATGACGCGCTGACTGAACTGGTGACGCGCGACTGAGGGGGCTGGTGCCGATGGATGCGATAGATGACCCGACCCGCCCGGTTACGACCTGGCACACGCATCGCGATATCCGTGGATTCATCCGCGCTGAGAAAGACAAGTTCTTGAGGGGCTACTGGCGAGACTTGCTGCAATCGCAGCCAAACCAAATTGAGATCCTAGGAGAAAAGAACACACTGGCATCCATCCTACAGCCCGTGGCGATGGAGTATTGCATCCCGATGACCATCGGCCGCGGCTATAGTTCGCTGCCGCCGCGCAACGCGATGAGTCAGCGGTTCCTCGCGAGCGGCAAGAGCAAGCTGGTGCTGCTAATCGTCAGTGACTTTGACCCCGACGGCGAGACGATTGCGCAGTCGTTTGCCGCCTCGATGCGCGATGACTTCGGTATTACGGATATTCACGCCATCAAGGTAGCGCTGACCGCCGAGCAAGTCGCCCGCTACGCATTGCCGCCGGCGATGACCGCCAAGAAAGGGTCGGCGACCTACGACGCGTTCGTCTCGCGATACGGCGAGCACGTCTTTGAAGTGGAGGCGCTGACGCCCGACCAACTGCAAGCCGAGCTGCGCACGACCATTGATGCGGTGATTGATACCGACGCCTTCAACGCGGAGCTCGACCGTGAGCGAGAGGACGCGACGTACCTAGCAAGCGTGCGGGCGAGGGTGACAGCGACCTTGCGAGACTTGCACTTGGCCGCCTAGCTGCGCCAGAACTTCCGGCGTGCCCCGAGTTTTGGTGAGCGACGAAAACGTTAAGCGGCAACTTCATGCACGGTAACACGATGCACCGTTGCGACTTAACTGCGCTGCGTGCAAGACGCCGGCACTTGTGAGGGAACTGGCCCCTGCTAGGAGCGATTATTCTAGGGGCTGCTTGACACAATGGCTGATAGTGTGACAATTGGGACACCATGAGCATGTAACACCATCGGCACGAACATCATGAGCAAAAAAACCAAGTCACCGATTACTGACCTGCTGCGGCGGACGATTGCCGAGAGCGGCATTCCGCTTTGCGGCTGTCGAATGATGCCGGCGTGGCAAGAGCAGAGCTTGATTCGCTTTCTGCGCGGCGAAACTTCGCTACGGCTTGACGTGGCCGACAAGCTGGGAGCTACTTCGGTCTGGAGTTGACCACGACGAGAGACGAAAGGACAAGTGAATGGGAAGCGTCTATCGCAAGACCGTAACCCGCAAGCTGCCGGCTGGCACAGGAAATCTCGTGCCGCAAGGGCGAGCGACTTGCCCGCTGGAAACGCAACGGCAAGACCCGCACGGCACGCATCATTGCCGGGCGCAATGGGAGCGAGCGGATAGCCGATACGTCGGCGACCTACGTGGCGCGATACCGCGACGGAAACGGGCTGGTTGCGGAAGTCTCGACTGGTTGCCGCGATGCCGATGCCGCACGCCGCGTGCTGGCAGACTTGGAGCGAATTGACGCACCGAGCGTATCCGGTCTGGCATGATGACCGCCGCGGAAAACGCGATTGCCGACCACCAGTCGACGCCATTGGTCGACCACTTCGCAGAGTACATCGACTACTTGCTCACCAAGGGCGCCAGCAAGTCGCACCGCGCCAACGTGCGACGGCAACTAAAACGGCTCGCCGCGGATTGTGGATTTGGGCGGCTGCCCGACTTGACCCGCGATGCGATGGAACGATGGCTCGCCTCGCAGACCCAGGTCGGCATGGGTGCCCGCACAAAGAACACGTACCTTGCCGCGGTGACGGCGTTTCCAATTGGTGCGTTGCGACCAGCCGGCTGACCGTCAACCCGTTCGCCAGCGTAGCCCGGCGGATGAACGGGCAGACTGCCGCCGCAAGCACCGAGCACTGACCGAAGCCGAGCTAGTGCGGCTACTGGACGTAGCCCGTCGGCGACCACTTGCCGAGTTTGGACGGCTGACCGTCCGCAAGGCTGCCGGCGACGTAAAACGCAAACGCGACACGTGGAGAACCGCGCCGCTCGTCTATGACGACCTTGATGCGGCGACTGAACGCGCCCGGAACGGCTGGCAAGCAACCCGGCGACGATCGCTCGCCTTGAGCGACTAGGGCGGGAGCGAGCATTGATTTTCAAATGCTTGGTTTTGACCGGGCTGCGCCGCGGCGAGTTGGCATCAATCACTGTGAGCCAGCTTGACCTTGACGGCGAAATGCCTTGCATCGTCCTAGAATCCGCCGATGAGAAAAACCGGGAAGGCTCGACACTGCCACTGAGAAACGATTTAGCCGGCGACTTGGACTCATGGGTCAAAGACATGCAATCACGCCGTAGCGGCGACGCTAGAGAGTCTGAGGGGCGGTTGTGTCTGCCGATGACTGGCGCGCCGCAGTCCAAGCTGCCGGGCGATACGCCGCTGTTCACAGTGCCGGACAAGCTCGTCAAGGTGCTCGACCGCGACTTGCGATTGGCGGGCATCCCCAAACGCGATGACCGCGGGCGGACGGTCGACGTACACGCCATGCGGCATACGTTCGGTACGCTCTTATCCAAGGGCGGAGTCGCCCCTCGCACGGCGCAGGCTGCCATGCGACATGCCAAAATCGACTTGACGATGAACGTCTATACCGACCCGCGTGCCTTGGACGTGCAAGGCGCCTTGGACGCATTGCCGGCATGCCTTTGACAAGTAACACCGCCGATAGCGACTTCAACTCGGCGACCGGGACTGACGGCAATTCAAGACGTTCTGACTTTTGGTTGCACCAACGGTTGCCAGAAATGACGCCCCGCGCTGCAAATCACAGTCACATGCAGACCACTCGACCGCCAACAGCGGGGAACTCGCCGAGCCAGCAAGCGACGACGTAAGTTGCTATGCCGTCAAACGAAAGCACCCGTTGCCAAATCTGGTCAACGGGCGTCAGAAGTGGGCGATACAGGGCTCGAACCTGTGACCCCCAGCTTGTCGAGCTGGTGCTCTAGCCAACTGAGCTAATCGCCCTTGAGGCATGCACGCCCGGCCAAATTAATGGCCGAGGACGGTCGGCTGAACCGTCGGCGCCGTCAATCTAAGGATCGATCGAAAGGCTTCGATGCGATAGCTTTATTCGCCCTGCCAGGAGACTTTTCCCGGAAGAAAGGCGGTCGCTCGCGAAACGGGTTCGATCGTTCCTAAGGAGACAAATCTGACGCGCAAATGGTTCGCCGTCAAGGGCCTGCCGGCCATGCGAACGAAATATGAGCCTCTGCGCGCAGGCGTTATAACCACTTGCGGCCGCCAGGGTTGGAAACGAGACCCAGGCGGCGTCGAGCGGTCTTTCTCGTCGTAAACCCGGGCGCGCTCGCTTGCGGCCGATGCCAAGCTTCGGCGCGAGCATGCCCAGAGCCGCCGCGCCAGCGGCGCCTGGCTGGCAAAGTACTGTCCGGCCTGCAACCGAATAGTGCTAGACTAGCAGCAAGGTTGGATACCGCCCAATGGATCCCGCCGAGAGCGGGCTCGCTCAGCTCGGGCGGGGGCCTGAAAAGATAAAGGAATACCTGAAAGATGCGCACGTTCCTGGTTACCGGCGGCGCCGGATTCATCGGCTCGCACATTGCAGAGGCCCTGGTCCGCCGAGGCGATCGGGTTCGCGTGCTGGACAATCTCAGCACCGGGCATCGCGCTAACCTGGAACCGTGCGGCGACGCGCTGGAATTCATCGAAGGCGACGTTGCCGACCAGGCCGCCGTGGCGGAGGCGGTGCGCGGCGTCGACTGCATCTTTCACGAAGCGGCCCTGGCTTCGGTCCCGCGCAGCGTCGAAGCGCCGCTCGATACGAACGCCGCCTGCGTGACGGGCACGGTCACGCTGCTCGACGCCGCGCAGCGCGCCGGCGTGCGGCGGTTGGTCTATGCCGCCTCGAGCAGCGCGTACGGAGACCGGCCGAGTTCGCCCAAACGCGAGACCGACTTGCCGGCGCCCATCTCCCCGTACGGCGCCGCGAAGCTGGCCGCCGAGTATTACTGCCAGGCGTTCACCGCCACCTACGGCTTT
This sequence comes from Pirellulales bacterium, assembly GCA_963786255.1. GTDB lineage: Bacteria > Planctomycetota > Planctomycetia > Pirellulales > JAICIG01 > JAICIG01. The sequence goes on along the minus strand of CAWAYY010000026.1, from coordinate 360,325 downwards.
GAAACCGTGGCCCTGCGGTACTTCAACGTCTTCGGTCCGCGGCAAGATCCCGACAGCCCCTATTCGGCGGTCATTCCGCTATTCATCACCGCGCTGTTGGCAGGCAAGCGGCCGACGATCTACGGGGACGGCCAGCAATCGCGAGACTTCACCTTTGTGGCCAACGTGGTGCACGGCAACTTACTGGCCGCCGATGCGCCGAATGTAGCCGGCAGCATGTTCAACCTTGCCAACGGCCGAGCCACCAGTTTGCTGAGCTTGATCTCTCAACTCAACCAATTGCTCGGCACGCAGGTCGAACCGATTCACGCGCCGCCTCGCGTCGGCGACATTAAAGAAAGCCTGGCCGATATCTCCGCCGCCCGTCAGGCGCTGAGCTACGAACCGCAGACCGGCTTCGAGGAAGGCCTGCGGCAATCGATCGGCTACTATCGCGAACTGGTGAAAGAACGAATGCAGGCCGAGGTCTGACCGGCGGCGCCGGATATCCGCCGACAGGCAGCGATGCGTCGAGAGTTTTGCCTTCAAGCTTGACCTATCACTGGCGGGGCGATTCGCACCGGCTTTTAATTCCTGAGAACGCAGATCGCCTGCTGGTCGTCAGTGTGCTGCGCAAAGGCGATCTGACGCCCGACGGCAACTGGCCGATTGAAGCGTCTGAATTCCGGTCGTGTGACGCATGGAATCGCACTTAGATTACCTTCGCCAGGGGTAAAAACCTTGCTGGCGTCAGGCGCCCAAGTTAGGATCGAACGCGGCGGGTTTTTAGCTGGCGGTCGCAATTCAAACGTCTAGCAGGTCTGGACATTGGATTGAAATCCATCGCAGAGAGTCTTGCGATGCGTGTTGTTCCGGCCCGCTCGATTGATTTCCTTCCTTAGTCGGAGACGTCCTGGCCATGTTGCTTCAATTTTCGTGAGATCAAAAGCATCGAATATGGCGCCACTCCGGTCTCGCTGATCCAGCTTCAAGCTACGACGGACGGAGCAAGCAAGAACGTAGAGACGTATTGGCGTTCGCTTTCGATTCGCGCAGACAAATTGACCCGCATTGACATTCCTCTGTTGCATCGCCCGCCTGCCAAGTAGACGACGGTCTGCTGCAAAGCTCGCCGGAGTTCGCCTCGCCCTTGCCGGCTCGCGCGTGTAAGGCGCATCACAATGACACGATTGAAGATTTCTGAGTTACGCCCCCTAGGGAGTCGATTATGACGTTCGCTCGCCGTTTGGCGTCGCTGGCCGTGTTGGCGGCGCTTGTTTCAGGTTCGATGGCCGTTGTCTCCAGCCGGGCCCAGGAACGGCCCGCCAAAGAGAACGCCGCCGAAACCGATTACTCGGCCGAGTTGCCGCGGATCGCTCCGGTCGAACCGGCTGACGCCGTCAAGACGTTTCAGGTGCAGCCGGGCTTTCGCGTTGAACAATTGGCGGCCGAGCCGTTGGTAAACGACCCGGTGGCGATGTGCTTCGACGAGAACGGTCGGCTGTACGTCGTCGAGATGCGCGGCTATTCCGAACAGCCCGACGAAATGCTGAGCCAGATTCGGCTGCTGGAAGACGTTGACGGCGACGGCCGCTTCGATAAGAGCACGGTGTTCGTCGACAAGTTGTCGTGGCCCACGGCCGTCATTGCTTATGGCGGCGGCGTGTATATCGGCGACGCGCCGGACATTCTGTATTGCAAAGACACGGACGGCGACGGCAAGGCCGACGTGCGAAAGACCGTCTATACCGGCTTCGGCAAGACCAACGTGCAAGGGCTGCTGAACACGTTCGCTTGGGGGCTGGACAACCGCATTCACGGCGCCACCAGCAGTTCCGGCGGCAAGATCGTCCGTCCGGACGACGCCCAGGCCAAGCCGGTCGTGGTCAACGGACGCGATTTCGCCTTTGATCCGAAGACGGAGCAATTCGAGTCCACCAGCGGCGGCGCCCAGCACGGCATGAGCTTTGACGACTGGGGACGCAAGTTTGTCTGCTCCAACAGCGACCATATTCAGCAGGTCATGTTTGAAGACCGCTACCTGGCGCGCAATCCGTACTTGAGCGCACCGAGCCCGCGGCGCAGCATTGCGGCCGACGGACCGCAGGCCGAGGTGTTTCGCATCAGCCCGGTCGAGCCGTGGCGCATCGTGCGGACGCGGTTGCGAGCTTCGGGCTCCGTGCCCGGCGTGGTGGAAGGAGGCGGCCGCCCGGCCGGCTACTTCACCGGCGCCACCGGCGTGACGATCTATCGGGGCGACGCCTGGCCGAAGCAGCCGTTCGAGTTGGCCGTGGTGGGCGACGTGGGCAGCAACCTGGTGCATCGCAAGCGGCTGGAGCCGAACGGGCTGGAGTTCATCGCTCGCCGGATGGACGAGAAGAGCGAGTTTGTCGCTTCGACCGACATCTGGTTCCGTCCGGCGCAGTTCGCCAACGCGCCCGACGGCACGTTGTACATTCTCGACGTGTATCGCGAAGTGATCGAGCACCCGGCGAGCTTGCCGCCGATGATCAAGAAGCATCTCGATTTGACCAGCGGTCGCAATCGGGGCCGCATTTATCGGATCGTGCCGGACGGCTATCAGCAGCGCGTGAAGCCGCAACTTGGCAAGGCTACGACGGCGGAACTGGTCGCCACGCTGGAACACGCCAACGCCTGGCATCGCGAGACGGCCTCGCGGTTGTTGTTCGAACGGCAAGACAAGTCGGCCGTTGAACCGCTGACTCAGTTGGCCGCAACCTCGAAGTCTCCGCTCGGCCGGATGCATGCGCTGTACGCCTTGGCAGGGCTGAGCGCTTTGCAGCCGGAAAACATTCTCAAGGCGCTTGCCGATTCGCATCCTGGCGTTCGCACGCATGCCATCAAGCTTTCGGAGCGCTTGCTGGATGCATCCGACCAGGTGCGAGGAAAACTGTTGTCGATGGCGAGCGATGACGACTTGCACGTTCGCTACCAGTTGGCGTTCACGCTTGGCGAAGTGAAAGATGCCGGTCGGGCGGAAACTTTGGCTGCGCTGGCCCGCCGCGACGCGGACGACCGCTGGATGCGGCTGGCCATCGAAAGCTCGCTGTCGGAAGGCGCCGGCGAGGCGTTTACCGCCTTGGCGGCCGATAAGAAGTTTCGCAGCAGCGCCGGCGGCCGACTGTTCCTGGCCGACCTGGCTCGGCAGGCGGGCGTGGCCAATCGGCCGGCCGACGTGGCGGCCGTGCTGAAAGGCGTGAGCAGCATTGGCTCCGAAGAGCAGGCCGCATTGGCGGCCATCGTCCGCGGTTTGAGCGAAGGGCTCTCGCAACGCGGCGTGCCGTTGGCCAAGGCATTGGAGTCTGATCCGCAAGGCAAGGCGGCCCAGGCTTTCGAGCAATTGCTGGCAACCGCCCGCAGCATGGCCGGCAATGAAGAGCGCACGCCGGGCGAGCGGGCGCAGGCCGTGCAGACCTTGGCGCTGGGCTCGTTTGCCGACGCCCGCGAAGTGCTGAGCGAGCTGCTCGACAATCGCCAGCCGCAAGAAGTGCAGGTAGCGGCTTTGGGCACGTTGGCCCGCTATCAATAATCCCGGCGTGGCCGAGCTGGTGCTGGAGGCCTGGCCTACGCTCAGCCCGCGGCTGCGGGTGCAAGCCGCCGAGACGCTCTTCGCGCGGCCCGACCGAACCTTGGCGCTGCTCAAAGCGATTGCAGCGGGCGAGGTCAACGCCAGCGACGTCGACCCGGCTCGATTGAAGCAGCTTGCGAGCGGCAAAAACGCGGCGCTGCGGCAGCAGGCGGAAAAGCTGCTGGCCACGCTGAAGCTGGGTCGCCGGCAAGACGTGGTCGACGCCCATCGCGACGTACTGGAGATGCCGAGCGACGCCGAGCGAGGCAAGAAGGCTTTCAAGAAGGTCTGTGCGGCGTGCCACAAGGTCGACGGCGTGGGTTACGAGATCGGCCCGAACCTGGCGACGCTCAAGGCTCGCGGGGCCGAAGCGATTCTGGTCAACATGCTCGACCCGAGCCGCGAGGTAAACCCGCAGTTCGTCAACTACGTGCTGGTGACGGACGACGGCCGAACCATCACCGGCATGATCACGGCGGAAACGGCCAACAGCGTGACGCTGAAGCGGGCCGAAAACGCCACCGACACGGTGCTGCGGATCAACATCGACGAGTTGCGCGGCACCGGCCTGTCGCTGATGCCCGAAGGAGTCGAGAAGCAGCTCAACAAGCAGGAGATGGCGGATTTGATTGCGTATTTGTTGTCGCTGAGATAGCGGGGAGGAGGGAGGAGAGAGGCGTACTCTTCCGGTTGCTCGTCAAGGCGGACGCCGAAATCAATTAGCCGAAATCAATTAATCGACGCTTAATCCGTACTACTCGCCCCTTAACGCGTTTAACGAAACCAAGAAATCATGAAACCATCCAACCGCCGCTTGCTTGTTCTTGCGCATTGCCGTCTTCGCATTCGTTCCAACTTCAGTTTTCGCCGAAGGCTGGAAGGCGGGGGCGGCGAAAGTGATCATCACGCCCGAGAAGCTGATGTGGATGTCGGGCTACGGCGGCCGTAATAAGCCGGCCGAAGGCAAGCTGATCGACTTGTGGGCCAAGGCGGTCGTGCTGGAAGACGCCAAGGGGCGGAGAGCGGCGCTGGTCACGTTGGATCTGGTCGGCATCGATCGCGAGGTCGGCTTGCGGATTCGCCGTGCGCTCGAGGACAAGTACGGCCTGAAGCTCGAACAGACCGCACTGGCCACTTCGCACACGCATTGCGGCCCGGTCGTCGGCGGCAACCTGATCGCCATGTACACGCTGGACGAGTCGCAGAAGCAACTCATCGAAGATTATGCGGTCACGCTGGAGCAGAAGGTGACGGCGGCTGTCGGCCAGGCGATCGAGCGGCTGGCGCCGGCGAGCATCGCCTGGGGCAATGGCCAGGCGACGTTCGCCGTCAATCGCCGCAATAACAAAGAAGCCGAAGTACCCAAGCTGCGCGAGCAGGGACGGCTGGTCGGTCCGGTCGATTACGACGTGCCGGTGCTCTCGGTCCGCGACGGCGAGGGCAAGCTGACGGCCGTTGTTTTCGGTTATGCCTGCCATGCCACGGTGATGGGCTTCTACCAATGGTCGGGCGACTATCCCGGCTTTGCTCAACTGGCGTTGGAAGAGGCTCATCCCGACGCGGTGGCCTTGTTCTGGGCCGGTTGCGGCGCCGATCAGAACCCCTTGCCGCGCCGCGAGGTGGAACTGTCGCAGGAGTACGGCAAGCGACTGGCTGCGGCCGTCGATCGCACGCTCAACGGCGTGATGCGCCCGATTGAAGGCGATCTCGACACGTCGTATGCCGAGGTCGCGTTGCCGTTCGAGAAGCTGCCCACGCAAGCGGAACTGGAGCAGACGGCCGCCTCGAAGAACAAGTTCGAAGCCGGTCGGGCCCAACTGCTGCTCGCTCAAATCGCCGCTGGCAAGCCGCTGCAGCCGACTTATCCGTATCCCGTGCAACTCTGGCGATTGGGCGGCGACGTACTGTTCATCACGCTGGGCGGCGAAGTGGTGGTCGATTACGCGGTGCGGCTGAAAGCCGAACTGGGCCGCGAGCGGACCTGGGTCGCCGGTTACACGAACGACGTGATGGCCTACATTCCTTCGCGACGGGTGTTGATCGAAGGCGGTTATGAAGGAGGCGGCTCGATGGTTTACTACGGACAGCCTTCGATCTGGGCGCCGCCGGTCGAAGAGTTGGTCGTCAAGCAGGTACACGAACTGGTCAAGGCGGCCGGCGCCGAACGCTGAGTTCGTAGCGTGGCTCCTCGGAATCTTCACAGATTCCGCTCCGGTTGTTGCAAAATCATCGCCGAGGATTTGGTGCTCGATTCCCAGGAGAAGCAAGGCATGATTCGGCTCTTTCAAAAGTTCTTGTTGGTAGTCCTGCTTGGCGTTTGTTGTGCGCCGGCGTATGCCGAAGGTTGGAAGGCCGGCGCGGCGAAGGTCAAGATCACTCCGGAAAAGATGCTCTGGATGGCGGGCTACGCCGCACGCACGGCGCCGGCCGAAGGCACGCTGATTGACTTGTGGGCCAAGGCGCTGGTGCTGGAAGACCCGCGAGGGCGGCAAATCGCCATCGTCACGCTCGACCTGGTGGGCATTGGCCGCGATCTGACCGGGGCCATTCGGGAGAAGTTGGAACAAAAGTACGAGTTGCCGCAGTCGAATACGGCATTGTGCACGTCGCATACGCATTGCGGCCCGGTCGTCGGCAGCAAGCGCCGGCCCATTTATGCACACCTCGACGAGCAGCAGCGCAAAGACATTGCCGACTATGCCGATGCGCTACAGGAAAAGGTCGTGGCAGTCGTCGGCGAGGCGCTGGCCAACCGGGAGCCCGCGGCCGTGAAGTGGGGAAGCGGCCAGGCGACATTCGCCGTCAATCGGCGTAATAACAAAGAAGCCGACGTGCCCAAGCTGCGCGAGCAAGGCGCCTTGGTCGGCCCGGTCGATTACGACGTGCCGGTGCTGGCCGTGCGCAACCGCGAAGGCGAGCTGAAAGCCGTGCTGTTCGGCTATGCCTGCCACGCGACGGTGCTGGGCATTAACCAGTGGTCGGGCGATTATCCGGGTTTTGCTCAGTTGGCGCTCGGAAGCCGCGCATCCCGGCGCGGTGGCATTGTTCTGGGCGGGCTGCGGCGCCGACCAGAACCCCTTGCCGCGGCGCGAAGTTCCGTTGGCCAAACAGTATGGCGACCAACTGGCGGCGGCCGTCGATCGTGCGCTGGGCGCCGTGATGCGGCCGCTCGAAGGCGAGTTGGCGACTGCCTACGATGAGATTGACCTGCCGTACGAACGTTTGCCGACGCGCGACGAGTTGCAGGCCCAGTTGGAATCGACCAACAAGTACGAAGCGGCGCGGGCCAGGCAACTCTTGGACCAGATCGACGGCGGCCAGCCGCTGCGGCCGACGTATCCCTACCCGGTCCAGACCTGGCGCCTGGGTCGCGATTTGCGTTTCGTGCTGCTGGGCGGCGAGGTCGTGGTCGACTACGCCGTGCGATTGAAGGCCGAGCTGGGTCGGGAGCCGACCTGGGTGGCCTCTTACACGAACGACGTGATGGCCTACATCCCTTCACGCCGCGTCTGGTTTGAAGGCGGCTACGAAGGGGGCGGCGCCATGCTCTACACCGGCCATCCCAGCCGCTGGGCGCCGGAAGTGGAAGAACTGGTGATCAAGCAGGTACGCTCACAAGTGCAAGCGGTGAACGATCGCCCGTAGCGCTTCTACGGTGGCCGCTATTCGAACTCGAACGTCTCGGCAATTGCCGGGCGCCCGTATTCGGCGGCGCCCGTGAGGATTTGGACGTTGGGCAGCGGCCAGGTTTCGCCGGAACTGTGCGTGTGACCGCAGAGCACGGTCAGCTTGCGTTCGGGTCGCTGGCGCATGATTTCGAGCAGCGCCTGGCCGACGGCCAGGCAGGTGAAGTGGGGCAGCCACTCGTCGTTGGAAATCTGCCCCTGATACCAGCAGGCCTCGCGCAGCGGCGGCACGTGAGTCAAAAACACCACGTGCGGGTAGCGATCGAGCCCCAGGGGCAGCACGCGGCGGACGTGGTCGGCGGCGGCGTCGCCCAGCGCCTTGAGTAGCGGCCAGCGGTCGGCCTTGTTGGCGCCGGCCAGTTCCTCAATCAGCCGGTAATCGTTCATCATCACCAGCGAACGTTCGTAATCGCCCAGCCGGGCGTCGGCCCAGCCGTCATGGCCGCACAGGCCGACGGTCGGCGTCAACTCGACGACGTCGACGCTCGGCAGCCAGACCAGGCTTTTCGTCTCGCGGCAGATTCGCTCGACGTCGGCGCGAACCTGGCGGATCGCCCCAAAGTAGTAATCGTGATTTCCCAGCACGAAGTAGGTCGGGTAGCGAAGCTCTTCGGCAATCAGCGCCAGTTGTTGCATCAAGTCGGGCGCTTCGGCAATATCGCCGCCGATCAGCACGACGTCGGGCCGCGCGTCTCGGACGCCGCCGAGGAACTGGCGCGACTCGGCCGCGGAGAGGAAGTTGAGATGGATATCGGTCAGCCAGGCGACTCGCTTCATGGCACAAGACTATCGTTGCGCCTCGGGCGAATCAATCTCGGTTGCCGGCGCCCACGCCGCAAGCGCCCCTTGCTGATGGCAGAGCGGGCACTGGATGAGGTTGAATTGGCGGCCGCACTGCGGGCAGCTTGCATGCTGCTCGAAGATATCGAACTGCGTACGGCAGCCGTCGCAGGTCCAAAAGTTTCCGCCCGGAGGCGGCGCCTGGCACGATGGGCAACTCAGCGAAGCGTATCGCGGCGCACGATCCAGCCGCGAGAGAGCACGGGCCTGCTGAAAGCCGGCCCAGCAGCGCGCAGCGATGAAGGCTGATATCAGGACGAACCAGAGATTCTGCGCCCAAACCGACAGGCCGATCAGCCCCAAGCCGACGATCAGGCCGAACGAGCTGACCACGTACAAGCTATAAGCCCGGCCGATGACGAACCATAACAGCGATTGCAGGATCTGCCCGCCGTCAAGCGGATAGATCGGCAGCAGGTTGAAGACAAGCAGGCCGAAGTTGATGATCGCGATGTTGTAAAGAAACTGCACCGCGTCCGCTGAGCGAAGGTCCAGCTCCAGATAGCAGGCCAAGGCGTACAGGCCGATGGTTACGGGGACCAGAAGCACGTTCACCAGCGGTCCGGCGACGATGCTCCACAGCACGGCGCCGGCGCGGCGGCGGACTGACGTAGGCGACGCCGCCGAGCGGCCAGAGCATGATCTCGTTCGCCGTGCCCCCGACCTGGCGGCAAGCCAGCGCGTGGCCGAACTCGTGCAACAGCACGATGCCGAATAGCGACAAGTACTCGATGACGTTCCAGACCGGGGAATCGTAGCGTTTGTCTTGCGTGCGGATTTCGAATAACGCGACGAGCAGCCAGCTCCAGTGAACGAACAACTCGATGCCGGCGACGCGTCCCAGACGAAAAACGCCTTTGCGGGGTTCTGGCATGCGGCGGGACTACTTTTTTTCCAAGGCGTAAAGGTGCTTTTTGCCGCGGATATAGATGCGTCCTTGCGAGACGGCCGGCGAAGCGGTCGTGTCGTCGTCGAGCTGGTTCTCCGCCAGCTTGTCATAACGGTCGTTGGCGGCGACGACGGTCGTCAGTCCTTCCAGGTTCAGGAAGTAGATGCGCCCTTCGGCCGCCACGGGCGAAGCTTTGTAATTGCCGGGCAAGCACTTCTTCCATTTCAGGTTGCCGGTGTGGGAGTCGTAACACTTGGCGACGCCGTTGTCGCTGATGGTGAACAGCAGGTCTCGCCACAGCACGGGGCAGCAGGTGTCGGGCGTGGCGTCGGTTTCTTTCCAGACGATGTCGCGTTTGGAGAGCTCTCCCTGGCCGTCGACTTCGACGGCCAGCAGGTCTTTTCGCATGCCTTGCGTAACGAACGCCATGCCTTGGCCGACGGTCGGGCCGGTGATTGTCCGTCCGCCCACGATGCCGGGCAAATACCAGAGCTGGCGGCCTGAGGCCGGATCGTAGGCGTCGAGCTGGTTGGCGCCCATGACCAGCATTTCCCAACGGCCGTCCGTCTGAAACAACAGCGGCGTGGTGTACGAGTCGCACTCTTCGGCAGAGGCTGCGGTCATCCGCGACGATTTCCAAACTTGCTTGCCCGTGCGCTTGTCGTGCGCCACCAGGTAGCTGGGCGAGGATTTGTCGCCCAGATCGGCCAGCGAGTCTTGCATGCAGACCGAGATCACCAGGTTGTTAAACAGGACGGGGCTGTTGGCGTGGCCCCACCAGATCGTGTACTTGCCGTGTTCGCTCTGCAGATTTTGGCGCCAGAGCCGTTGGCCTGCGAAGTCGTAGGCGGCCAGTTCGCCATTGCCGAAGTGAGCGACGACCACCTCGCCGTCGGTCACCGGCGAAGGGCTGGCGTTGTTGTGCAACTGGTGAAACTTTTGTTCGGTGCGGCTGGCGCCAGTGCGCGGCGTTTCCGCGGCGCCGACTTCGCGCGTCCAGACGGTCTTTCCATCGGCCTGGTTGAGCTTCAGCAGCAAAAGCTTCTCATCTTGCTGGGTGGTCACGAACAGGGCGTCGCCCCAGACGGCCGGAGTACTGGCGCCCCAGGACGGCAACTCGACCTTCCAGGCCACGTTGCGCTTTTCGCTCCAGACCAGCGGCAAGCCTTGCTCTTCGCTCGTGCTATCGCCGCGCGGCCCGCGCCATTGGGGCCAGTTTTCGCCCCGGGCACGTCCAGGTAAAGCCAGGCAGACGCAGGCCGCTACGAGTGGAAATAATTGGCGCACAGCGGGAGATGGCATCATGGTTGCAGGAAGCGCAAGTGCGTGACGATCAGGGGATTATTGCGGGGCTGGACACGCCAACAAAGGTCAAGCATACCGTGGTCACTCGAAGATTACCAACTTGGCAGGGGCGTAAAAAGATTGCTTCCGGCGTAGGTTCGGGTAAGCTTAAGGATGAGAAAGGCGCCGTGCGAGCCCAGGCAGCGGAGCATGGCGGCTTTCGACCAGTCCGAGTCGTTGCAGATCCCTTCTGGCATTTCTCTTGCACGAGTTCGGCGAGCATGAGCGTCTGGTACAAAACCGACGTAACGCGCGTATCCTGCAGCTTGCTGCGAGCGCATTCGGCCGGCCCGTTCGGTTTTGCCTCCTTGCTCGTCCGGCATAAGCTGCTCTATCACGAGCCGCCCGCGTCGGTGGGCGTGAAGCTCGATCTCGCCTTTCTGCCGATGGAATTGGAAGAGATTCCCGAACCGGCGCAATCGACGCTGCAGGCCATGATTGCCGAGGGCGCACAGCATTCATGTCGGTTGGTTTTGTGCCACACCAGCGAGTTCCTTGGCGATGCCGAATCGTATGGCGCCAACCTGCTTCATGCCGGCGGCAAGGTCTGGATGGCGATTCTCTGGTTCCGAGTCGGTCGGCGCGTGGAGGCGGGCTATAGCCTCAGCTCGCAGCTTGCCGACGGGACGATTCTGACAACCACCAACTTGCGGCGGCGTTCCGACGTTCCGCCCGGCATGGAGACGCGTTCCATTCCCGGCGCGTCGCTCGACGAACTGTGGCAGCAGCACCAGGAGGCGTTGGACGAGTACGGCGTGCAGACGGCCGTTTCGTTCGATGCGTCCGAATTGCTGCATCGCCTGGTGGACATCCGCCAGCGAGTTCGCGACTTCCATCTCTCGCGCGGCATTCTCAAACCGATGAAGCGGTTCGAGGTCGAGCGGCTCAATCCGGCGGCCAGCGCGGCGCCGGTAAGGAATGGTAATCCCTATCAGACGCCTCGGGATACGCCTCAAAAAAACGTCGATGGCGCGCGGGACAATGAGAGGTCCTCGCCCGCGAACGGCGGCTGGCGAACGGTCATGAGAAACGCCTGGCTAGGTTTGTTTCTCGGGGCGATGCTCGGTCAATACCTGCTTAGCCGAATGGAAGCGCCTCGGATCCCTAACAAGCTGGAAGCTTGCCTGATCGAATTTCACTCGTACGGTTGGGCGATGTTGTTTGCCATGGGAGGCGCAGCGATCGCTTTGGCGCATCGCAAGAGTCTGCGCTGCTAAATCCCCCTCATCTCCTCCGCATCTCCACATCCCCATTGCAAAGGCAGCATCAAGCGAAAGCGGTCGGCAACGCGTTCGGTAGGGGGATATGGGGACGAGGAGGAGACCGAGGAGATGAAAGAAAAAGAGAGTTTCTAGCGTCTTTCCCTAGCCGCGCTCGCCGAAGGCTATCTCCTTCGCTGTGTTCCAGGAGCCCGTTGACCGGAGCGTGCTCTACCCGTTCACCCGATAGCCGATCTGCCGCAGAACCTCGCGGATGCGCTCCAGGTGGCGGCCCTGAATCTCGATGGTCTCATCCTTCACGGTTCCGCCGGCGCCGCAAGCGTTTTTGAGTTGCGTCAACAAACCGGCCAGGTCGTTGCCTTCGGCGGGCAGGCCGCGGACCACCGTTGCAACCTTTCCCTTGGCGCGCTTTTCTACGGCCAGCATGGCCGTTTGCCGCTCGGGCGGAATCCTCGGCGGCGGCGCCGGCGGGCAGGTGCACTCCGCTTCCAATCGGCCGCAGCGGTCGCATGCGCGGAGGCCGATCCCAGGGAGTTCCTTCAAATAATCGCATACAGATCCGGGCTCAATATGGTTGCTTCTCGCGCGGGGAGCGTTTCTATTAACCAGGCGACTATTATCCAGCGTGACGCCGGCTTGTCACGCTGGCCAAATTTCGTCATCCCACCGTTATAACTCGCCATGCTCACTCGCCGCCAATTCCAAACTTCGCTTGCCGCCGCCGCTGCCTGTGCTCCGCTCGATTGGTTCGCTCGCGCCGGTTACGGTCAGGCTCCCGCCCAACGCGCTCCCGCGGGAAAATACGTCGACGTTCACACCCATTTGGGGCAAACCTGGAACAGCACGCAGCCGCTCAGCGCTGCAGAGTTGCTCCGCTGGATGGACGCCCACGACATCGCCGAGGCGGTGGTGCTGCCGCTGATTTCCCCCGAGTCGTCGAGCTACCCGCTTACCACCGATTTCGTGCTGGCCGAAACCAAGCCGCACCGCGACCGACTGATTCCCTTCTGTTCCGTCGATCCGCGGACCAGTTATACGGGCGGGCGCAAGGGGCTGGTCTCCATGCTTGCCAAGTACGTCGAAGCCGGTGCGAAAGGCTTCGGCGAGCACAAGCCGGGCGTTCGTATCGACGACCCGCGCAATCTGGTCCTCTATCAGGCGTGCGCCGAAGTGAAGCTGCCGGTGCTGTTCCATCTGGATAACCAGCGCAACACCGACACGCCTGGCTTGCCGGGCCTGGCCAAGGTGCTGGAGGCCGTGCCCGATACGGCGTTCATCGGCCACGGGCCCGGCTGGTGGGCCTCGATCGGCGGCGGCGTTTCGCAAGCCGACCTGGGCGGCTACCCGCGCGGCGAGGTGGCGCCCGGCGGCGCCATTGACGCGTTGATGGACAAGTATCCGAATCTTTACGGCGATCTGTCGGCCGGCAGCGGCGCCGGCTCGATCAGTCGCGACCTGGCGTTCGGCCGCGAGTTTCTCATCCGCCGCGCCGACCGGCTGATGTTCGGCACCGATTTTCTTTCGCCCGGCCAGGCCGTGCCGCAGTTCGACCTGTTCGACAAGCTCGAGTTGCCCGACGACGTGCGAGCAAAGATCTCTCGCGAGAATGCGAGAAAGCTGCTCGGCAGGCCCGCATGAGGGGCAAGGAATGAACGATGAAACGAGGGCGAAGGGCGCTGGCGGTGCTGCTGGCCGCGCTGGCGGTCCTGCTGGCGCTAGCGTTCTGCTCTGAGCGGATGAATACGGGGCATGAGGCATCGTCGCGGCGCAAGAGTTTGCGGATCGTCGCTTTCAATACGCACTTGCTGCCCGGCATTGCACTGCAAGTCGCCGGGCATCGCGGCCTGGCCGCGTATCGGGCCGAAGCCATTGGGCGCCGATTGGCTGACTTTGACGTGGCCGGACTGTGCGAGGTATTTGACTCCCAACGCCGCGACGAATTGATCGGCGGCGCCGCTACCGCCGCGCCCGAGCGCTTTCACGTCGCTGTGGTTTCCCAAGCCGCGCGGCCGCAGTTTGACGAACAGCGGACTGCTGTTGTTGAGTCGGCTGCCGATCGAAGCGAGCCATTTGTTGACCTATCGCGATGCTTCACGATTCATCTCGCACGGGTTTCGCGCTGACGGATTCGCCGCCAAAGGCGTTCTGCACGCCCGGATCCGCCTGGGCGACGCTCCGGGAGAATCGCTCGACTGTTTTCTCACGCACCTGGAAAGCCGTTCGGCGCCTGCCCGAAAGAGTCAATTGGAAGAACTGGCCCGCTTCATTGCCGCCCATGCGTCGACGGAGCGGCCGGCGGTGTTGCTGGGCGACTTGAATATCGCAGCCGATTACCCGCCGTGCCCGGCCAAGGGCGTTTCCGCTTCGCCCTATCAAGAACTGCTGGCGGCGCTTGCGTCGTCGGGCCTGGCGTGGATCGACGTCTGGCCCTCGCTCGATTCGGGGGCCGGCGGCACGAGCGAACCGTTGGACGAGCGGGGAGGCCGACGAATCGACTACGTCTTTATTTCCGCCGCCCATGATTCCGCTCGCAATTCATTGCGACCGACGAGCGCGAATGTCGAGAGATTTCTCGACGACAAAGTGAAGGAAGGTTCGCTTTCGGATCATGCGGCGGTGGTCTGCGAGTTGGAGATTCAAGTTCGCTAAGAGGCAGGGACGTGCGAATGCGACAGTCTGCGCGATTGTGACGATTGGCATTGCGCAGGATGGCAGTGACGTAGGATAAAGCAGCGCCGACCGGCGACGAGGTCTGCTCCGGGCCCGTTGCAGCCCGCGGCAACGCACGAGAACTCCTTCCATGTCGAACGAACTCGAAACGCTCAGGCGCCGCGTCACGCAGTTGGAAGGCGAAGTTGCCTCACTGCGCCGCGCGGCGCCAGTCGCGGCGTGAGAAAGCGTTCTTCGACCGTCTTGTTCGGGCTGCCGCTGTGGGAGATCGCGGCAGGTCCGGATTTGCAGCAGGGCGAAGCTTTCGGACACGCCAAGGCGATCATCGCCATCGGCGATCGGGCCACGGGCGCGGTGGCTATCGGCGGCATGGCTCGAGGATTGATTGCGATCGGCGGCGGAGCGATCGGCGGACTGTTGGCCGTAGGGGGAGGCGCCATCGGCGGCGTAGCGGTGGGCGGCGGCGCGGTGGGAGGAGTTGCCGTCGGCGGAGGCGCCGTCGGCTATTACGCCATCGGCGGCGGTACGAAAGGGAAATACGTCTACAACGCCAGGCGGAAGGATCCCGAAGTCGCAGCACTCGCCAAGCGGGTGTTCCGCGTGTTGAAGTTCATGCTGCGTTGATCAATCGCTCTTCGAGGGCGTGGGATGCGCCGGCCGCTTCGTCGGCCCGTGTGACGGCTCCGCCGCGACGGACGCTCTACCCGCCGCCCGAGCCATTGCTTGGGCACAGCGTCAGGGGGAAGCGCAAAGGCGCCTGCAGCCGATACAATGGCATGCTCGTCAAGATCTCCCACTTTGTCGTCCCACTGAAAGCCCTCGGCCGTGCGAGAAGAAACCTGGCACATAGAACTTCGTTGTACGGGCTGCCGCTTCGCAACCATGCACGATCCGGCGGGCGCGGCCCGCTGGCTGTCGGCCGCCGGTCGATTGAAAAGCAAAAGCGAAGCGACGCGAGAGGAGTTGCGAGAGTTGGCCTTGGCGCTGGCCCCGCAAATTGCCTGTGACGCTTGCGGCGAATTGCGGCTAACCGCCTTGCTGGTCGAGGACGATCCGGCCGATTGGCCCGAGGCCCGCCGCTGCGAAGAATGCGGACAACTGATTCCCTCCGAACGGCTGGAAGTGTTTCCCCAGACGACCCTCTGCACGGCGTGCCAGGGCCGCGATGAGCGGGGCGAGCAGTCCGGCGAGGTGGAATACTGCCCCGCTTGCGGCTCGCCGATGGTCCTGCGGCTGAGCCGCGGCGCCGGCATTCGCCGCTACGCGATGGAATGTTCCGGCTGCGGCAGAGGCCGGTGAGAGGAGCCGGGAACGCGGGAGTGTGAAACTCTGCAGCGCCGGGCGGTTTGCATTCCAGATTCCCCGTTCCGAATTCCGCATTCCGCATTGGCGGCAGTCGCCGGCCTCCGTCCCGCGGCCCGATTTGCTGCGGCTTCGTCCCGAACCTCCCCTTCGCGGGCCGGGTCGTGTACAATGAATTCGGGTAATTCTTGCCTGAACATGAAAGGAACCGCGTGGCCATTTCCAGCATCGGTTTGCCGTCGTCTGCTTCACAATCAGGTCGTTCTCTCGAACTTGCGTTGGCTGCCGCGCGGACGGCGGCGGAAAACCGTGGACGCGACATCGTCGTGCTCGACATGCGGGAAGTGACCCCGGTTTTCGATTACTTCGTGCTGGCCACCGGCAGCAGCCGCCGGCAGTTGCACGCCATGAGTGAAGAAATCGACCATAAGCTGGAAGACGACATGGGCGACCGCCGGCTGGGTCTGGAAGGCTATCAGGAGAGCCGCTGGATTCTGCTGGACTACGGCGACGTAGTGATCCACTTGTTCGAGCCCGAGGCCCGCGACTATTACGGCCTGGAAGATCTCTGGTGCGAGGCCCGCCGCGTGCCGGTCGATTTGCCGCCCGGGACCGAGCGGCAGGCCACTTCCTGAGTTCTCGGCGGGCTGGTCCTACGGCGCCTTTCTCTTGCCTGGCATTCTGTACGGCAGCGGCCCCACTTTTCGTTGTGCAGAGTTGGCGGCTGACGCCTACGTCTCGGCGTTTCCTCTAGGCCGGTATTTCGCCCTCTCCTGGCAGCTTCTGCCGCATCCGGCCGTTTCGTCCTTTCCCTTTTGTGCTTCCTGCCTTATCTTCGCGGTGAACAAATTCCGTCACTGCGCGTCTCTTGATTTCGAAGGCCTGTCGCCATGAACCTGCTTGCCGAACTTCGCAACCGATTCACCGCCGCGATTTCCGCGCTGGCCGGCCCGTCGGGGCTGTCGCCCGCAGATTTGGCCGAGCTGGCGGACATGGTCCGACCGAGCCAGGATGCGAAGTTTGGCGACTACCAGGCCAACTGCGCTATGCCGCTGGGCAAGCGTTTGGGCCGGCCGCCGCGAGAGGTGGCGACCGAGTTGCTCTCCCATGTCAGCGTCGATGATATTTGCCATCCGCCCGAAGTTGCCGGACCGGGGTTCATCAACCTGCGGCTGAAGGACGAGCGGCTCTCGGAGCTGCTGGCCGCGGCGGTCGGCGACGAGCGGCTGGGCGTGGAGCCGGTCAAAGAGCCCAAGACGTACGTCGTCGATTTCTCGGCGCCCAACGTGGCCAAGCCGATGCACGTGGGGCATATCCGCTCGACGGTGATCGGCGATAGTCTTTACCGCACGCTCAAGTTCGTCGGGCATCAGGTAATCGGCGACAATCACATCGGCGATTGGGGCACGCAGTTCGGCATGATCATTTACGGTTTCCGTCACTTTCGCGACGAAGAAGCTTATCGGGCCAGCCCGGTCGACGAACTGGCCCGGCTTTATCGCCTGGTCAACCAGTTGGTCGACTACCACGAAGGCCGCGAGAAGCTGACCAGGCTGTTGGAGAAGGTCGTGCAGGACGAGCAGGCCTTCGAGCGCCAGGCTGCGCAAGGCGCCGCCGGCGACGCGCAGGCCCAGAAGAAAGCCGCCAAGACGCTCAAGAAGCTCGAGAGCGAGTTGTCGCAATCGCGCAAGGAACTGGCTGATCTGCAGGAGAAGCAGGCGGCTATTGAAAGCAGTCCCAAGCTTTCTAAGCTGGCGGCCGAGCATGCCGACATCGGCGCCGCCGTGCTGGGCGAAACGGCCCGGCTGCACAGCGGCGATGAAGAAAACCTGCGGCTGTGGCGCGAGTTCATGCCGCCCTGTTTGGAAGCGATCGAGCAGGTCTATCGCCGGCTGGGCGTGACGTTCGACGTGGCGCTGGGCGAAAGCTTTTATCACGACCGGCTGGCCGGCGTAGTCGAAGATTTGCGCAACCGCGGCATTGCCCGCGAGAGCGACGGCGCGATGTGCGTGTTCTTCGAAGACAGCGACGTGCCGATGATCGTGCAGAAACGCGACGGCGCGTATTTGTACGCCACGACGGACCTGGCCACGATCCAGTACCGCAGGGAAACGTGGTCGCCCGATGCAATGCTTTACGTCGTCGATCATCGCCAGAGCGACCATTTCAAAATGTTGTTCGCCGCCGCTCGCCGCTGGGGTTGCGACCAGGTCGAGTTCCAGCACATCAGCTTCGGCACGGTGTTGGGCGAGGACGGTCGGCCGTACAAGACTCGTTCGGGCGATACGGTCGGCCTGACCGGCTTGCTCGACGAAGCAGTGGCTCGCGCCGGGCAGATCGTGGCCGCTAATGACGACGCGAAACGCGACGGACCGGAACTCTCGGCGGAAGCGCGGGCTGAGATTGCGGAGCGCGTCGGCATCGCGGCCTTGAAATACGCCGACTTGTCGCAAAACCGCACCAGCGATTACACGTTCAGCTACGACAAGATGTTGGCGATGAACGGCAACACGGCCACCTACATGCAATACGCATACGCCCGGGTGCGGAGCATTTTCCGCAAAGGCTCGATCGACGTCGATGCTTTGCGCGCGGCGGCGCCGCCATCCGGCTCGATGCCCCTGCGGAGCGCGCATTGGCCGTATCCATTCTGCGATTTTCGGAAGCGCTGGAGTTTACGCTGGTCGATTACCGCCCCAACCAGTTAACGACCTATCTGTTCGAGCTGGCCAACGCCTATTCGACCTTCTTCGAGCAATGTCCCGTGCTGAAGGCCGAGACGCCGGAGTTGCGCAACAGCCGGCTGTTGCTCTGCGATCTCACGGCCCGCACGCTCAAGCAGGGTTTGGCGCTGCTGGGCATTGAAGTCGTTGAAAAGATGTGACGGCTTCCCCGTCCGGAAGCTCTGCGGCGACTAGCGCGGCCTGCACATCGCGTTATCAGTCCGCGGCGACGACCGCCATTTTGACTTTGACTTGCACTACAGGGTCAGTCTTGGAATTGGTGACGAGCCGGATGAAGCCCATGTCCCTGATGTAGTTTGCCATGGAAGCGCTTCGAGGAACGTCGATCTCCAGTCGATAACGGGTCTGACCGGCGGGCGCCCCTGCCGCAGACTCCGCCTTGACGTCGAGGAATTTCGGGTCGCTCTCGATCTTCTCGATGCAGATATCTTCTCCCCCGCGAAGAAACAGGTGCACCGTGTGATGGACGGCCTGCCCCTGTTCGACCAGCCCGATATCGAGAAACCCGTCGCTATCGACAATCGGGCCCATGAAGCTGGCGTTGCCGACGCGGTTGCCCAACACGTGTACTTTGAGCGGCGGCAGTTCCGTTTGGGAGCCGTCGCTTTGCACGACTTTCGTATGCACCATGAGCTTGCCGTGAAACTGGCCGTGGGGCAGATCGGGGGCAAGCTCAAAATCCAGGCCGTAGCCCGCGGTTGCGTCCAGCTTCTTTAATTCGTCAGGCGAGGCGGCCGTGACTTTCCAGGTCACGTGTTTGAACTCGGATTCCACCTTGGCTACTTCAAACTTGTCCCAGATTTGCGAATACACAACGACGCGATTGTGCGGATGCTCGCCCGGACGCACCGTGGAGAAGACCACTCCGCCGGGCGAACTGGCCATGAAGGTTTTTACTTCGCCTTTGATGCGCAGCATGATCTCCTTTCGGTCGGGGTCGTTCGTTCGCACGATGGCGCCATGGTGGAAGGGTTCACCCGCCTCCGCCGTTTGCCAGTGCAACTTCACTCGGCCGGTCTTTCCAGGCGGAACTTCCTCTGTTTCGACCTCGAATTTCGTACACTGACACGTCGACCGGCCGGCCACGAGTCGAAGGATTCCGGCTCCTTCATTCCGAATGGAGAACGTGTGCGTCGCCGTCTGGCCGGCGTCCATGGTCCCAAAGTCGAATTCTTGCTTGTCGATGACGGCTCGCGGCCGCGCTTGTAACACGGCGCTTTCGCCGTTTTCCTGCGCCGCTGCGTGTACGGAAACAGACGCCGACTGGCTGCCTGTCGCGTACTGAGGACGGCAACCGGAAAGCGTCGCGAAGAGAGCCGCGGCGCAGCACGCTTGGACGATGGTTTGAAATCGTTGAATGTTCATCTGGCTCATGATAAGTCTGTTGCTCAAAGTGCCGACGCTTTACCTTCCATCGCCGCAACCATCCCGGGCGGCAATGCCGCCCGGGATAGCTGCAAGCGCGATCTTTCCTGGCGATTAGTAGTCCAGGTTGCCCTTGCTGTGCACCTTCGTCAGAAAGACGCCGGAGAAGATGTCGGTCGGCGGCAACTCAACCAGGTTGCTGGTGTACCCGACGCCGGGAGACGGCGTCGGATTGTTCGTCTGCACGTCGAAGCCCGGGTTCAGGTAGCCGTCGCCGCTCTGATCGACGAACGACTTGACGCTGCCGTCCGCGAACAGAACGTTGCACACGCCCCCTTTGCCGCTGCCGTGAACCGGACCGAGGTCGCGGTAATCCTGCAAGTAGGGCAATGGGTTGGTGGGAACAGTCCCTTGGGGCGGCTGCTCCACTAGGTAGAGGTTCGTGCCTGCGGCGGAATCGAGCACGGTGACGGCAATCGCGTTGCCCCAGGCCTGGAGAGAACCGGCTGCGGCCACCTGCGCACAGGGCCCGTCGTTGTACGATTCGACCAACCGCGAGCCCGCGGTCATAAAGCCGGGAATCGTCTGTTCGAGAATCGCCTCTTTGATGTCGCCCGGGTTTGCGTCCGCCAACAGCGGAATGCGAGACGAGCTGACGAAAGAGTTGTCGATCGTGGACCGCGTGATGGGGCCGGTGGTCCCCCGCAAGCCCTTGATCTTGTTCTCGGGGTTCGAGCCCATCGGATAGCTGACGACGACGTCGCTCCCCGTGTAGGCCGTTTGCAGCAGCGGCGCGCCGCGCACCAAGTACCAACTGGACATGTAGTTGGTGCCGTAACCCTTGGACAGGAAGTGCTGCGCCATCAGGGTCCCGTCCCAAGCGGCGCCGACGACTCCGCAAGCTCCCAGAGAAAAGACCGACGTATCGGCGGTGGACTCAGCCGGATTGGAAGTCCACACTCCCAGGTAGTCGTTGAGTTTCTCGGCGCCCTTGGCCGGGTTCGAGGGGCAGAGCAGTTCCTGCGGCTTGCAAACGCCGCCGTTCACCATGTCCGCCACCCAACCGACCGAGTCGATGCAGCCGTCCCGGCGGCCGTCATAAGCGCCGGTGCAAAGGCGCTGCATCGGATCCTTGTCGGCGAAGGTCGCCAGGCCGACGTAGAACTGCTTGAGGTTGTTCTTGCAGGTCGCCGTGCGGGCCGATTCGCGCGCTGCGCTCAGCGCCGGCAGCAGGATCGCCATCAGGATGCCGATGATCGCAATGACCACCAGCATTTCCACCAAGGTAAACCCGCGACGTCGCGGGGAAGCCTTGAACAATTGACAATTCATGTGACACATACTCCAACTTAGTTCTGGTTTGATACGATTTAACGGAACACCATCGCGTCCGGTAGCGGTCCTCGCTCCACACTCACGCGACATCGCGAGTACTTCCAGGACTCGCCGCTCGTCGCAGTTGCGACATCATGTCTTTGGGTCGGTTTCCCTCCTTTCTGTTGCCGCGCGCCGTCTTGCTCGATTTCTGCGCCGTACGCCCGGCGCCGTCTGTTGCTTGCGGAACGCTCGGCTCACTCGCCTCGTTTCAGCGACCATCCGCTATAGACTTGCTGAGCGCTCAACTCGACTTGCGCATCCATGAATCCGATCTTGATCACGGTGGCGCCGGGATCAAAGCCGTTATTCAGCAGGCCGTCGCCGCTGTCGTCGCTCAAGCTCCGAACGCTCCCGTCGCCGAAGAGCACGTTGCACGTTCGGATTTTTCCGGCGCCGTGTACGGGGCCAAAATTGCGATAGTCCTGCAGCGTGTCATTCGTCCAGATGTCCCACCATCCGCCCGGCCCTTCGTAGGGAGTTCCCGACGGAAACGAGGGGGGGAGCATGGAAACTTTCGAAACGGGCCCGGCGGTGTACGAGGCGGAAAGTCGAGTTCCGGCCGGAAAACGACCGATGGCGGACGACAGGACGGAGTCTGCGCGATCGGCCGCTTGTGCACAGCCCAGCAGCGGAATGTGCGTCGACGGAACCCTGTCGCTGCCGACGAACGCAAGCCGCAAAGGCCCCTCGGTGCAATTGCGCTCTTGCGGCGAAACGGGACAGCCGCTGACGCCCTGCACGTTGCCGCTGTCGTCGACCTTCAATTCAGAGCGGACCAGAAACCAACTGGCCGCATAGTTGGTGTTGTAACCCTTTTCCAGGACCAGCGATTGGATCACCGCCGCCCGCGCCGATCCCGGGGGCAACGCCGCCAGTTGCCGACACGGGTTGAGCGAGAGTGCGCCGTTCGGCAGAGTCTTGGGACCGCTTCCGAGACGCTCCACGCAGGAGTCCATGGCCGGATCGAGCGTCAGCAGTTGGTTGTAGACTTCGTGAAGCTGGAGCGGATTGCTCGGGCACAGCATGTCGCCGGCGACCACGCCGCGATTCACGAGATCCGCCACCCAGCCGACCTCGGTTATGCAGCCGTCTCGCCGCCAATCGAAAGCGCCCGAGCACAAAGCTCCCGCAGTGTCGGCGCACGCCGTCATGGCAATTCCAAGCTCGCGCAAATTGTTCATGCATTGCGTGCTCCTGCCCGACTCTCGCGCCCGCGAGAGGACCGGCAGCAAGATGGCGACCAGCAGCCCGATGATGCTCACGACAACGAGCATTTCCACGAGCGTGACGGCGCGACGGGGAAGCGCCCGGCGGCGCCGCGCCGGCGGTGACCGCCTGCTGAGATGATTCCAAGTGCACCGCATACGGGTTAGCCTTTCTTTGCAGTGCGCTTCGCGTCAAAAAGCCACTGAAGCCCAGAGTCCTGGATCCAATACAACATCCATTCGGGCGAGCTTTTCGCCGCCGGCGTTTTGACTTTCACCAGGATGCCGGCGCTTGCCATGGCGCCGCTCTCGTCTCCGCCCGAAGTCTTGAAAACCGTTTCCAACTGAATGTCCAGCGGTTGTTCAAGCGGCAGTTCCGGCGGCCAGTCCGCAGGCCGGACGTTCCGCGCCCATTCTGCGGCGGAGTAGTCAAGCGCCCGACGGCACGATCGCCTTCAGCCGGCGGTATTCGGCCCGCGCCACGGCCTCGGCCACGAACCGGGCGCGGTCGTCCAGAGATTCCGGCAAGGCGGCGCCGCCGCGAAAGAACAGCAGCCAGACGAGGGCGAGCACGACGACCGCGCCCGCGGCGCCCCCGACGCCCCACCAGGCGGCGCGCGGCAGTTGTTCGAGCCAGCGTATGAACCGCGACGAGGGCGGGGGCGAAACGACATACGGATCGACCTCAATCGGCTCGAACCTCGCCCCCAGCACCGAGCCCTGCAGCGACAGGTGAAACACGCGCCGGCATTGCATGCAGGTGAAGGTGTGGTCGAGCCGGCTGATATTCACCTTTCCTTCGCGGCCGCAGCCAGGGCACGTCACTGGAAGGTAGGAGAATTGTTCCGCGTCTTTGTCTTTGTTGCTGGCGTCCATGTCGCTGTGTCGTAGGACAGGTCATCTACACTCGCGCGATTGCGAGTTACTGGCGACAACCTACCCGGCGATTGTTACCGCGAGATTAGGACACTGTTAATGTTGCACGTAATATTACATAGTAATATTGTTACTATGTATGTTACTAATAGGCGCAGCATTTTAATAACGATGAGAGACACTTGTCTCGCACGTCGGCAGAGGGCCGGAAACGGGACTGCGAATCTTTTCGCGCGCATTTCACAGCACGCGCCTTCCCAGCGCTTTGCCGCACCGGTAATCGCAATACTCCCTTGTCGAGGCTGCGGCGATTCAGACGGCGCAGCCATGGCTTCGCGAGCCCGCTCCCGTAACGGCCGGAACATTCCGGTCCGCTCCCGGGGCGACTCTCCGAGGAGAGATATCCCGGGCTCTTCAATCGCATTCCGCAAGCGGTGTCCGCGAGTCGCGCTCGTCGGCCCTCAGCCTGCGATAGGTCTGACGGTGACCTTGTTGTGTTCGTTCTGCTCGATGACGTCCGCGGGGTTCCGCCTGGTCAACCGGCGTTTCTTCGGTCGGTCTCCACAATCTCGTTGGCGACGGCCAGCGGCGCCGGACCGCTCGACAGCGAACAGCCGTCGCCGCGAGGCTCGTTTACCTCGCGATCCGCGGGCGCCAAATTGACTTGCAACGCATCCAGTTTCTGTTCCACCAGCAACCGCAGTTGGAACCATGGAAACGCTTCGACGTAACTGCGCTCGCGATCGTCATACTGCACTTCCGCCGCCCCTCGGCGCTTGGCGACTCCGGCGACGAACGCCGCAGCCTGATGACACGCGCTTTGCACGCGATGGCGTTGTCGTTCGCAGAGCCGCTCACGGTATTCCTGAAGCTGCACCGCGGGCGGGCGACGACGATCTGGCTACGACCAGATCCGCTTTCAGTCGCTGCAATGCGCGGCGGTGTTCTGCTATTTGGCGCGGCACGTGATCGGCAAACAACGAGGCGATCTGCTTGCCGTCTGCATCGAATGCAGACAGCAAGGCGTGTGGCTCGGTGCGAACGACGAGCACGCCGCTCTTGGCGCCCTGGGGAAGCGGACGCGGGAGCCAGAGCACGAGCTTGGCCATCACGTTCAAGAGCGTCTTGCCGCCTCCGCCGGCTTTGCGGTCGCTCACCGTGGCGTGATGAGAGCCGCCGGCGCGAGCCTGGTAAAGCGCCGCTTCGCAAGGGCAGGCGGCGCCCGACGACAACTGCGTCAACATCGCGAGCTGACGGCGGAATTGGTGGCCGCCGCGGAGCTTCAATGTCCAGGACTCGCCTGCGAGTCGCACGCGTAGCAGCCACTCGCCGCCAGGCCGTTGCTCGACCGTCCAGGCTTCCGATTTAACGGGATAGGGAACCGGATACTGATAGCGCGGCAGCCTGTCGCGGTTGAGCCAGATGGAGGCGAGCCGCGACTTGCGGTAGCGGCTCTCGGCGTCGTTCAGAATCGCCGCGAGCGACTTGGAGTCGAGCGCGGGAAAGCGACGCCGAGCCTCGGGATACAAGTACACGCGCGGCATGGGCGGCATGCGCTCGCCCATCTCGGGAACTCGGACGACGTCCGCCTTGGCCAATTCCATCACGGCCCAGTTCGCCAGGCCCGTCGCCGACGACCAACAGGCGTCGAGCGCGGCGCGAAGTTCCGGCCAGTCTCTCCCCACCGGGCCTGCAATCGGGAGCGTCGCGGTTCGGAGCACGAACCCGCGTGCCCAGCAAGCGTCGCACAGGACGTCCGCCGCCTCTGCGTCGGGCGCCGGCCGCCGCTTCCAGCCGCGCGGCAAGCGACTCAGGCCCGTGGCCGTAAGCGCCGTCGTTCGGCTCGCGCCGCAAGAGGAGCAGGTGATCATGGCTTCGGTTTCTCGGAACGTCCGTGCTTCAGTCTCAGTCGCCCGTGCGGCCTGCCGCCCTGTCAGGTGCCGGCACGGCGGTGGGGAAAGCTACCAGGCGGCACAGTGCAAACGCACTCGCGTCAGCCAAGCATAAAAACCTGAAAATTCCATAAGCTGTGAATTTACATTCGGCAGTCCAGATATGCAAGGAGCTTTCGCCAAGAAAAACAAATAAACATCTGCTTTGGCTTTACAAAAGCAGCCTGGGCCTTGTGCATGGAAGCGGTCGTTTTTTCCTGCCTGCACAAGGCAGGAAAGGAGGCGGTTCTTCTATCAGGGATGCACCGCCCGGGGGAGATTAGCTTGTTCGAGCTGGCGACCGGCCTGATGCGGAGATGAAAGCGCAACGTGTCTTTACCGTTGCACTTGAAGTTGACGCCCTCCCCGAGGCGCGCTTCGGCTTGCTCAACAAAGATGAGAAAACCGATTATAGGAAGATAGGGAATATCCCTATCTTTTGGCGCCGTAAAGAAGACGCTGTTCGCCATGATCTGAATCTCTGTAGCCGAAAGACGCGAGGTTGCACTTCCCGTCAGGAATTGCAGCCGGGATACGAAACTTCCCTATACATGAATAGTCGCGAACCCTCAGGACAGGGAGCCGCAAAAAGGCTCGAGCCGCAATGACGAAACCCGACGCACGGACTCCTGCCAGAAGACTTTCGGCTCGGCTCAGATCGGTCCGGTGCGAACGCTACGGACCATGGGAAGCGAGCGGCGAGGCTGACGGGGAATGACGGGCGCCGGCTCGTCTTCGAGACCGGTCAGAACCTGCGAGAGCGTTCTTAGGGCGTAACTGGTGACGATGAACGAGTGCCCTTCGCTCAAATAGGGCGACTCGCCCGGATTGCGCCAACTGCCGTCGCCGCGCTGTTGTTGAATCAGATGCTCGGACAGGTTCGCTCGATCATTCGGGTGCGAGCCCTTGGGAGGCGATCGAAACGCCTGGCCGGGCGTGATGGTCGATCAGCCCGGACAGGCAGCCGAAGTGGAGCGTGTTGAGCTTGTCGATCAGCATTTCTCCCTGTCGACGGTAACGCTCGGGCTCCGCGGCCATGGCCAACTTTGCATGTGTGCGGGCTTTGGCGGTCTGCTGCGTATCTTCGTAGAAGCGAGCGAGCAGGAATTGCGCGTTGGCCGTCGGAGACAACGCCAGGAGTTGCTGGTAAGCGGTTTCCGCTTCCGCGTAGCGACCGGACTTCCGCAGGCAGTATGCTGCGCCGGTCGTCGCCTGGGCCAAACCGGCCGCGCGCTCCGGCGAAGGCGGCGACGATTCCCAGGCCCGTGCGGCAGCCTGGTAACACACCAGCCCTTGCGCCAACGGCCGTTTGTCTCCTGGATGGTTCCGCACAGGTTCAAGGCGGGCGCCGAATGCCGCCAGCTCCGGCCCATGCTGCAAGGCGTCCAAAGCCGCGTCCGTCCTGCCTAGCATCGCCAGGTCGCGAGCACGGTCCAGGCGTTGCTGCTCATCGGCGCCAGCCGGCAATGGTCGGGCCGCGCGCGATTCGAGTTCCCGCGTCGCCTGACCGATGGCGGCCGCGAGCGATTTTAACGGTCGTCCGTCAAACTCCGCGTCTGGCGTCAGCAATAGCATGCGTCGCGTCAGTGCCTGCGCCTCACCGAGCCGAGACTGTTCCAACAGGCTTTGCAAATCAGACGCATCGTGCCGGCGCCGAGCGTCGAGATAGGTCGCCGGGAGCAGCAGCAAGGCTGCCACTGCGAACAGTCCGGCGGTTGCCGATGGATGCTGCGGCCGTCCGCGCTGGGGGCGAGAGACGAAATCTGCCCCAGCCATGACGGCGGCCGTAACCGGCGTGAGCGCTGCCGCCGTGCGAACGGCGCAGCGCCGAACGAGAGGAACGCTGACGCTCGGGCAGTTTCTGCTTACGCGGCGACGACAGGCAAAACCAGAGCGACGCCGAGGCAGGCCGCCGATAGCCCCAATAAGCCGCGCTCTGTAAAGCGGCGCCGCGCGGGCCGCGGCGCACAGCGCCGCCAGCGGCAACGCGCTGAGGAAATAGACCGCCGCCACATCGGGCCAGACGTAACGCGCAGGCGTTCGCTCTGCGGCGCCCATGCCGGCGCTGTGCGCCATGATATATGCGGCGGCGCTCAATAGCCCTGCCGCCAGGATTCTGAAAGAGCCGATCGAACGAGCATCGGCGGGTGAATCAGCGCACGCGTTCACGCCGGTCGTCATTGCCCGCTCCTCGCCGTCGTCAGTGCGGCGGAGGTCTGCGACGAGCCGGGCCGCTGCCGCCAGATCAGCCCGTCGTAGGCATAGTGCAAAAACGCCGCAATGACGTTGAGCAGCAGCCAGCCGTTCATCAGACGCTGATCCAGCAGCCAGCCGCCCGAGCCCAGGACGATGATGAACAACCCCAGCACGAGCCCCCAGCGCGGCGCGAGATAACCCAACATGCCCAGCACGGCGTTCCCAATCGCGACGGTGCGGCCGATTTCCTCTGCTCGACCGACCAACTGACGACCGCCAGGTATTCGATTGCGTGGAACAGGGCCGAGGCCGTGGTAAGAGAAAGCACCAGGTCCGGCCGCCCGGCGTGCACGGCCCACAGCAAACTCAGGTACAACGTGCAGACGCTGACCAGATAGGCCGTCGAACTCCAGCCGCCGTTGCAATTCCGAGCGGCCTTGTTAAAAAGCAACCCCAAGGGGACGATCGCGACAATCCAGTCGAGCGTTTGCAGCCGCGTTTGCCAGGCGACGTTCGCCCCGGCAGCCAGCGCGACGCGAGAATGACATACAGCAGAAACGCCCGCAGCAACCATTTTTCCCAAGCGACTGCGCGCAAGGACATCGAGCCGTTCAGCCGGCAGTAGATGCGGTAGATGCCGTGATGCTGGGCCGCAAAGTGCCAGGCGTTCCAGAGATAGTCGACGGCGAGCAGGCAGGTCAGCGCACCGGTCGCCAGGCGAATTCCAACGCAGACGGCAGTCACGAGGGCCGCGATGCCCAGAAACGCGCTCTTGCGCTCGCTAAATCGCTCGCGGTCCAGAAACACGATCAGCAACGTCACCCAGCGATGCGGAGTGGTCGCATAGTAAACTTGCCAGAACTGCAGCCCGGCTCGGCCGTCGAAGCTCACTCTCCATTGAACAAGCAGCAACAACGGCCAGGCGACGTTGGCCACGAGCAACAGGTCGAACCACGGTCCGACGAGCCAGCCGCGCCGGACGCGTACCGGTTCAACGGGCGAAACATCGTCGCAACGCGTACCTGGCGCAAGCTCGAGCCTGACATCGGCAGTCATCCGACTCAGCCTTAAAGCCGCTTTAAGTCGAGGTTCAGTTCGTTCTCGGAATTCGCCTCGACGCGCGCCGTCAGGGGCGAGTTTTGATGGTCCGAGTAAACGCCCGGGATTCGCTCGTCCTCTGCCACGACCGAGACCGGGCCGGACGCAACCGCCTGGCCGTCTTCCGACGCATCGGGTTCCTTGACGACGACCTGCGTCACCACGACGCGGAACTCGCCGGGCATGGAACCATCACCTTCTTCGTAGGTCGTGAGCGAGAACGCGCCATCTGGTTTGACCTCGCCGCCGGCCGTCTTGCCTTGCTGGCCGCCGACCGCGATCAGAGCGATCGAGCCGCCGCCCGTCATCGGCTTGCCTTCAAAAGTCAGTCGCCCATGGACGGGAAAGACTGCGACCCGGTCCGACTGGCCGCAACCGGGAGAAGCGAGCGCGACGGCCGCCGCCGCGATTACGAGAGATGCTTGTTTGAATGCCAACATGTCGAGCGCCTCATGCTTGTGGAACCAAAGGATCAGGAGCAACGCCGCTCCCCTTTGGCATGCGTCAGCGAAGAAACCCCGGTCTGCCGCCCTCACGGCTCAGAAATCGCCAACCGATTCGCTGCCGCCTCGACTGGCCAACGACTGCCAGATCACCAGGTTGACGTTGTCCGAAAAGAAGCGAACGCTGCCGTCCGCCATGCCGCCTTGCACGCCGCCGGGATGATAACTGCGCGCGGCGGCGAACAGGCTGGCGTAGGCGCTGCTGGTGACGCAGGGCATGTTTTCCGGCAGGTAGCTGCGGCAACCCCAGATTGAGTCAGACACGGCCGAGTTCGGGCCTGTCTGTGCGTGAACACGTCTCCGCCCATCGTGGCGTAGCCCCACGTGCCGCGAATGTCTTGATAAGACGGGCCGCTCGCGTTGGGCAGGCGATATCTCAGTTCGCTCAGCGCCAACGTATTGCTCGTGCCGTCGATGACGTCGGGAATACGGACCTTGGAGTTGTTGCCGTAGATTCCTCCGATCGCCGGATTGTTCGTATTGGCCTGGCCGTAACCGCCTTTCCCATAACAGGCGGCGTAGTTGCCGCGGGCCAGGTTTTCCATGGCCGTGCCGTTGGACATTTGTTCTTCCGACAGCGGGTGCGAAGGACAGTCCATTGCGGACAAGTGCGTATTGCCGATCGGCGTGGCGGCGTAGGTTCCGTTGCCGAACCAATCGACCACTTCGGGCCGTTGCTCCACGATCTTCATGAAATTGCTGTACAAGGTCGGCTGTTCGATGTACGGCAAGATCAAGCAGATCCAGGGGCCGCCGATGCCGTGGCGCCGCTGCCATTCTTGCCGTTGGGATCGTCGCCGATCGGATTGATGACTCCCGAAGGGAACGTGCCCTGGACCGATTCGTAGTTCTGCGCCCCCAGGCCCAGTTGCTTCAACTTGTTCGTGCATTGGGTCCTGCGCGCGGCCTCGCGCGCCGCTTGCACCGCGGGCAGCAAGAGCGCGATCAGAATGCCGATGATGGCAATCACCACCAGCAGTTCGACGAGCGTAAAGCCGCCGCGCGTTTCATCCGGTTTAACGGCGCCGCTACCGTCCGGCCTGCGGACGCGATTCACGTTCAACATGGAACTCTCCTGACAAGGCTTCCGTCGAGACGCACTCGCCGAGGCGAGCGCCGACCGCCGGAATAAAAAAAGAGCCGGCCCTTACTCTTGCTTGCGCGCCTTGGTGCGCAAGATACGATGCGCCGTCCCCGACGACACGCATGGCAGGGCAAGTTAGCAGCCGTTTATTAAGCGGCCGCCAAAGAGACGTGAGTTCTCGATGAGACCCGGGGGCAATTAAATAAGCGAACTGCCGGAAAAAAATGTGCGCCAAGGCGATTTGGCGTCAAGCGTCGCTCCCGCGCCGGCAGAATGTACCCGGCTGGCGATAAGTGGAAATGTCGCGCAGACGGTTCAGACGCCGATGTCTTCGTTCCAAAGCTCGGGGCGCGCCGCGATGAAGTCGCGCATCAACTGGATGCATTCGGCGTCGTCCACGACCAGCAATTCCACGCCGCGCGAACGCAAATAATCCTCGGGCCCGCGAAAGGTCTCGTGCTCCCCGATCACGATCCGGGGAATCTTGTAGAGCAGCGAGGCGCCGCTGCACATATCGCACGGCGAGAGGGTCGAATAGAGCGTGGCCCGACGGTAGTCGTCCGCTTTCAACCGGCCGCTATTCTCCAGGCAGTCCATTTCCGCGTGCAGAATGGCGCTGCCGTGCTGCACCCGGCGGTTATGGCCGCGGCCGACGATTTTGTCGTCAACCACCAGTACGGAACCGATCGGAATGCCGCCTTCGGCCAGGCCCTGTTTCGCCTCGTCGATGGCGGCGCGTAGAAACACATCGCTCACGTGTACCACTCCTAGGTCAGGCGTCTCCTCGCTCTATTCTAGCCCGTTAAAGAAATCTCCGTCGGCGACTTTTCCTTTTCCGATACGTATAAATAGTAGAGAGCATAAGGAGGGCTGGCGAGCGACGGATCGCATTGGAGGGTTTTTCCGAGTGAAATGCTGTTTCCCAACCTGCGGTTCTCGTGATGAAAACGCTCATTACCGGCGCCAACGGGTTTATTGGCAAACATCTGGCGCAGAATCTCCTGGCAAGAGGGCATGAAGTTCGCGGCATGGTGCGCCGCGAGGCGGCCCGTAAGGATCTGGAAGCCTTGGGCGTCGAAGTCGTCCGAGGAGACGTGACGCAAGCGGAAACGCTCGCGTCCTGCCTGGCGGACGTCGACGCCGTCTTTCACCTGGCCGGTCTGGTCAAGGCGCTCAGCTATGAAGAGTTCTTGCAGGTCAACGAAGGGGGCGTCGACAACATCGCCCGGGCTTGCGCCCAGCAGCAATCGCCCCCCGTGTTAGTGCTCGCCTCATCGCTGGCCGCCAGCGGTCCCGCGCCCGGCGACGCCCCGCGAACGGAAATCGATCCTCCTTGTCCGGTATCGAACTACGGCCGCAGCAAGCGAGCCGGCGAACTGGCGGCCGAGCGCTGGGCCGCGGAAGCGCCCATTACCATTGTGCGGCCGCCGATCGTGTTCGGCGAAGGCGATCCGAACACGTGCCGGCTCTTTCGTCCGATCGCCCATCACGGCCTGCTCGCGGCGCCAGGGATGCAGACGCGAAAGTTCTCCGTCATTCACGCCGACGATTTGTCGCTGGCGCTGATCCTGGCCGCCGAACGTGGCGCACGCCTGAGAGCGACGCAAGACCGCGATCCGGCCGAAGCCCGGGGTTATTATTTCGTCGCCGGCGACGAAAACCCGTCGTACGATGAACTGGGGCGATTGATCGCTGCGCGGTGGGCCGCAACGACGTCCGCATTATCCATACGCCCGACTGGGTGAGCCGCTGCGCCGCGGCGATCGGCGAGTTATTCGCCCACATCCGCCGCCGGCCCGGGATCTTCAATCTCGACAAAGTCCGCGAAGCGACCGCCGGCTCGTGGATTTGCTCGGCCGCTCGGATGCGCCAGGAGCTCGGCTTTCACGTGGCCGCTTCCTTGCGCGAGCGTCTGCAGCAGACCGCAGACTGGTACTTCAAAAAAGGCTGGATCTGACGCATTCGGCCGCAGTGCATGCTCAAGACCGCGGCGCCGGACGGCCCTGTTCAGGGCTTTTGCCGCATGAGTCGTTGCGGCGAATCGCCGTAAAGCCGGTTTGCCGCGGGCTTTGTCAGGGTCTCGCGCGGCGGGCCGCCGCCTTGGCATGCGAGTTGCGTTTCAGGCGCCGAGCAGTGCCATTATCAGGGCGAGCCTTTGCGGTGGCGGCTGTGCACTGGGCGTCTCGGTCGGCATCGATGTCAGATTTGCTGAAAGCAGCGGAAACATGAATAAAACGGTCGTGGCGGACGCGGGCGGTTTGGTGTGGCCGGTCGACGAAATCGGTCGACTCGCAGCCGGCGACGGCAACCCGGGCCAGACATTGAAAAATGTCGTGAGCCTGATTCAGCGTCAATTCGAGACCGACGTTTGTTCCGTCTATTTGTTGGAGCCCGGCCGTTCGCACCTGGTGCTGGCCGCCACCATCGGGCTGCGCCGAGAGCGTGGGGCGGGTGCGAATGCGGCTGGACGAGGGGCTCGCCGGGCTGGCCGCGCAGCAACTCCAGCCGCTGATGGTCGAAGACGCGAAGCTGCATTCGCGATACAAGCATTTCAGCGAGGCGGGCGAAGAGGCGTATCGGTCGTTCCTGGGCGTTCCGCTGTTCGATCGCGGGCTGCTCGTCGGCGTGCTGGTGGTGCAAACGGTCGAAGCCCGCGCGTTTTCGCCGAACGAAATTCTCACGCTGGTCGCCGCCGGCAACCAACTGGCGCCGATCGTCGGCGAAGCCCGCGTGTTGGAACAGTTCGTGGCCCCGACCTATCAGCGACTGTGTACGTTGGCCGCTAATCTTTGGTGGAGTTGGGACGACGAAGTCGTCAGGCTGTTTCAAGATCTCGACCCGGTGCGCTGGCGCCAGTTGGATCACAACCCGATCGCGCTGCTCGGCGAGTTGCCGATCGAGCAGGTCGAGGAGCGGGCCCGGCAACGGGTGCTGCACAGTCGCATCAATTACGCCTATCGCCGCTTGCAGGAATACCTGGGCTCGCAAAAGACCTGGGGCGCCCGGAACGCGGGCGTGCTTTCGGGCGCGGCCCGTGGCGTACTTTTCCGCCGAGTTCGGTTTGCACGAATCCGTGCCGATCTACTCCGGCGGCCTCGGGATCCTGGCCGGAGATCATATCAAGAGCGCCTCGGACCTGGGCATTCCCCTGGTCGGCGTGGGGCTGTATTACGACCAAGGCTATTTCCGCCAGCGGCTCGATGCGGAAGGCTGGCAGCACGAGGATTACATCGACGTCGACAGCCGGCTGTTGCCGATCCGTCCGGCCGTCGACCGGACGGGACAGCCCGTTACGGTTCACATTGAAACCCGCACGGGCGAGATTGCGGCCCGCGTGTGGCAGTTGACGGTGGGCCGCAACATGCTGTTGCTGCTCGATTCCGACGTGGAGGGGAATGCCCCGGAAGACCGCGAACTGACGGCTCGCCTGTACGGCGGCGATCATCGCGTTCGCATCCGTCAGGAGCTGCTGCTGGGCGTCGGCGGCGTGCGGGCTTTGCGGGCGCTGGGCATTTCGCCGGGCGTGCTGCACTTGAACGAAGGGCACAGCGCATTCGCCGTGCTGGAGCAGGTCCGATTGCGCATGGGGCACGAAGGGTTAAGCTGCGAAGAAGCGATGCGCCGCGTTTCGCGACGCGTCGTGTTCACCACGCATACGCCGGTGCCGGCGGGTCACGACCGCTTCAGTTCCGATTTGATCGAAGAGCACTTGGGCCCGCTGCGCGACGCAATGGGCCTGAGCCATGAGGAGCTGATGGCGCTGGGCCGCGTCGATCCTTATAACCCGGGCGAAGATTTTTGCATGACCGTGGTGGCGTTGAAAGCGTCGCGGCGCGCCAACGCCGTATCGTCATTGCACGGCGAAGTCTCGCGCGGCATGTGGCACTGCTTGTGGCCCGCACGGCTGGAGGAAGAGACGCCGATCGGCCATATCACTAACGGCGTTCACATTCTCTCCTGGCTGGCGCCTCAGATGCACCAGGTTTACGACCGGCATTTGGGGCCTGACTGGCCGGAACGGGGCCGAGAGCCGGGGTTCTGGGAACTGGTCGAGAATATCGACGACGGAGAACTCTGGGAAACGCACCAGGCGCTCAAGTCCCGCTTGCTGGATTTCGTGCGGCGCCGCGCGGCCGCCCAGGCGCAGCGCCGCGGCGAACCGGCCGAGACGGCTGACCAGTTGCGCCGCGCACTGAGCCTCGACGCATTGACCATCGGCTTCGCCCGCCGGTTTGCCACCTACAAGCGCGCCAGCCTGATCATGGACGACGTCGAGCGGTTGGCGGCGCTGGTCAACGACGCCCAAATGCCGATCCAATTCGTATTCGCCGGCAAGTCCCATCCGAAGGATCAGCCGGGCAAGCAGGTCTTGCAGCGGATCGCCAGACTGCGCGCGACCCTAACTTCCTTGGCAAAGTGGTGTTTGTCGAAGACTATGACATCAACGTCGGCCGGCACCTGGTGCACGGCGTCGACGTCTGGCTGAACAATCCGCGCCGCCCGCTCGAGGCCTCGGGCACCAGCGGCCAAAAGGTGGTGCTCAACGGCGGACTGAACCTTTCGGTCCTGGACGGCTGGTGGGCCGAGGCCTACGACGGCGCCAACGGGTTTGCCATCGGCGGCGGCGACACCCATTGCTCCACGGAACTGCACGATGCGCGAGACTATGAAGCCCTGCAGACCGTGTTGCGGGAAGAGGTGATTCCGCTATATTACCAGCGCGATCAGGATGGAATGCCGCGGGCGTGGATTCGGCGCATGAAGCGCGCCATCCGGACGCTCGGCTGGCGGTTCAGCGCGGATCGGATGGTGATGGACTACGTGCTCAAGGCCTACATTCCCGCCGCGGGCGGGACGAGCAGCGACATGAGCCGCCTGTAAGCCGTCTGAGCCGTCAGGAGGCGGCGTTTTCGAGTCGTACGCGGGCCGCCCTGCGAAGCTCAGCATGTCAATGGGACGGTCTCGCCGCCTCGAAAACAGTTCGCTCAAGGGAAATATCAACGGTTTCGCCCGAGGAGGCGCCGATGACAAATCGGCATGCCAGTTGCGGCCCCTCCCCGGCGATCATTGAAACGATTCTCGTTCAACCGGCGATCGCCAAGGCGGTGCGCTGGGCTGCCGGGTTTCTATGCACGGAGTCGCCTCATGCTGGATCTGAATCGGCGTCATGTTTCGGCGCCCCACAGCAGATTGATTAAAGCTTCTCAAGAAAGTGCGACTCCGACTGACGCTCCGATGGATTTCAGCCGCTACGAAACGGAGGGGTTCTACGACGAGATTTTCGCCGCCAATGGCATCCCTCGTCCGCACGGCCAATTGCTGCTGGAACGTTTGAGGACCTTGTCCGACGGAGAGTTACAGCGGCGTCAAACGGCCGCCGATCTGGCGCTGCTGAACATGGGCATCACCTTCAACGTCTACGGACACGAGGCCGGGACGGAAAAGATCTGGCCGTTTGATATTGTGCCCCGGATCATCGAAGGCGCCGAATGGGCCACGATCGAACGCGGGCTGAAACAGCGGATCCTGGCGCTGAATCTGTTTATTGATGACATCTATCACGAGGCCAAGATCGTCAGCGACGGCATCGTGCCGGAATGGCTCGTTTCGTCCGGCAAGTGCTTCCGAGGGCCCTGTCACGGCCTGAATCCGCCGCGGGGCATCTGGTGCCACATCACCGGCACGGACCTGGTGCGCGACAGCTCGGGGCAGATGTATGTGCTGGAAGACAATCTCCGCTGTCCGTCCGGCGTTTCCTACGTGCTGGAAAACCGCGAGGTAATGAAGCGGACTTTTCCTCAAGTTTTCGACGGCGTCTCGATCTTGCCGGTCGAGGAGTATCCCGAACAACTGCTGCAGATGCTGCAGTACATCGCTCCCGCAGGGGTGCGAGACCCAAACGTGGTGGTGCTGACGCCCGGCATCTACAACTCGGCCTATTTTGAGCACTGCTTCCTGGCCCTGCAGATGGGCGTGGAGTTGGTGCAAGGCTCGGACCTGGTCGTCTCCGACGGCTACGTGTACATGCGTACGACGAGCGGCCTGGAGCGCGTCGACGTGATTTATCGCCGCATTGACGACGACTTTCTCGATCCCCGCACCTTCCGTCCCGATTCCTGCCTGGGCGTGCCCGGGCTGATGGAAGTTTACCGGGCCGGACGCGTGGCGCTGGCCAACGCCCCGGGCACCGGAATGGCGGACGACAAGGCGGTCTATGCGTATGTCCCGCAGATCATTCGCTACTACCTGGACGAGGATATTATTCTGCCCAATGTGCCGTCGTACGTCTGCGGCGACCCGCAGCAGTGCGAGCACGTGCTGGCCAACCTGGATCAACTGGTGGTCAAGCCGACGAACGAGTCGGGCGGCTACGGGATCATGCTTGGCCGCCCGCGCCACGCAGGCGGAGCGGGATCAGTACCGCGAGTGATCCGCCAGCGGCCGCGAAACTATATTGCGCAGCCGATGCTGTCGTTGTCGCGCGTGCCGACGATCGTGGACGATCATTTGGAAGGGCGGCACGTCGATCTGCGGCCTTATATTCTGTACGGCAAGGATATTTACGTGTTGCCGGGCGGCCTGACGCGGGTGGCGCTCGAGAAGGGTTCGCTGGTGGTCAACTCATCGCAGGGGGGCGGCAGCAAGGACACCTGGGTTCTGAGGGAAGGCTATCAACCCGGCGCGGCAAGTCCGCAGGAGGACGCCTCGTGCTGAGCCGCGTCGCCGATTCAATTTTCTGGATGAGCCGCTATATCGAGCGCGCGGAGAACGTCGCGCGGTTCATCGACGTCAACTTCAACCTGTCGATCGATCTCGGTCCCGGCATGGGCAAGCAGTGGGCGCCGCTGATCTACATTACCGGCGACGAAGCCACTTTTCGCGAGCGTCACGGAGAGTCGACCAGGACAACGTGATCGAGTTTCTCACGTTCGACGCCCGAGAACCCGAACTCCATTCTTTCCTGTCTGAAGCAGGCTCGGGAAAACGCCCGCACCGTGCGCGAGATGATCTCGTCATCGATGTGGGAGGAGCTGAACAAGTTCTACCTGATGGTCCGCTCGGCGGCCGCCAACGCGGCCGATCTGCAGACGGCGTTCGAGTTTTTCGACGCGGGTCAAGCAGGCCAGCCATCTGCTGGCCGGCATCACCGACGCCACGATGTCGCACGGCGAGGCCTGGCATTTCGGCCGCATGGCCCGGTTCGTCGAACGGGCCGACAAGACCTCGCGCATTCTGGACGTGAAATATTTCCTGCTGCTGCCGACCGTGTCCGACGTCGGCACCCCGCTCGACACGATCCAATGGTCTGCCCTGTTGAAATCGGCCAGCGCATTCGAAATGTACCGCAAGCGGCACGGCCGGATCACGCCCCGGCAGGTGGCTGACTTTTTGATCCTTGACCGCGAGTTTCCGCGTGCTATGCATTTCTGTCTGGTCAAGGCTGAGGAGTCGCTGCTGGCGATCACCGGCACTCCGGGCGGTACGTTTCGCACTCCGGCGGAACAGAAGCTTGGCCGTTTGCGCGCAGAATTAGACTACCTGCACGTCGATGAAATCATCGCCGGGGGCTTGCACGAATTCATCGACCGTTTCCAGATCAAACTGAATCAGGCGGGCGAGGCCATCTCAGCCACCTTCTTCGCGCAGCCGGCGGCGGACGGCGACGCGGCTGAAAGTGTCCCGACCGGCGGTTCCCCGGGGCCCCGCGGCGCCAGGCAAACGCAGTCGCAGGAATGGTCGTGGTCCGCCAACGCCTGATCGGCAATCAAGAATCCCGCCAGTAGAGTATCGCATGCCGATCCGCGTCGCCCTGAATCATCGCACCGTCTACCAGTACGATCGCACCACCGCGCTGTTTCCCCAGGTCGTTCGCCTGCGGCCGGCCGCGCACTGCCGCACGCCGGTCTTGAGCTATTCGCTCAAGGTGCATCCGCCGACTCATTTTTTGAACTGGCAACAAGACGCGCAAGGCAACTACCTGGCGCGGCTCGTCTTTCCGCAGGCCAGCGACCGCCTGGCGATCGAGGTCGACCTGGTGGCCGAGATGACGGTCATCAACCCGTTCGACTTTTTCCTCGAGCCCGCGGCTGAAAACTTCCCCTTCGTCTACGAGGCCGCGCAGGCCGAGGAGTTGAAGCCGTTCCTCGACTGCGAACCGGCCGGTCCGGAACTGGACGCTTACGTCAAAAGCATCGATCGTTCGACCGTCGCGCACGATCGACTTCCTGGTGGCGGTTAACCAGGCTTTGCATCGCCGCGTCCGTTACCTGATTCGCATGGAGCCCGGCGTGCAGAGCTGCGAGCAGACGCTCTCGCTCGGCAGCGGCTCTTGCCGCGATACGGCCTGGCTGCTGGTGCAGATTCTGCGGCGTCAAGGCCTGGCGGCCCGGTTCGTTTCGGGTTACCTGATCCAACTGGCCGCCGACGTCAAATCGCTCGACGGCCCGAGCGGTCCGGACGCAAGACTTCACCGACCTGCACGCCTGGGCCGAGGTTTACCTGCCTGGCGCCGGTTGGGTCGGGCTCGATCCGACCTCGGGCCTGTTCGCCGGCGAAGGGCACATTCCGCTCGCTTGCAGCGCCGAGCCGAACAGCGCCGCGCCGATCACCGGCGCGGTTGGGCCGTGCGAAGCCGAATTCGACTTCGCCATGTCGGTAACCCGCGTGCATGAAGACCCGCGCGTCACCAAACCGTACACCGAAGAGCAGTGGGCTCAGGTCGACGCCCTGGGGCGCCAGGTCGACGAAGCGTTGCACGCGGCCGACGTAAGGCTGACGATGGGCGGCGAGCCGACGTTCGTCTCCATCGACGACATGGAAGGGGGCGAATGGAACTTCGACGCCCTCGGACCGACCAAGCGACTGCTGGCCAATGATCTGTTAGGGCGCATGCAGGAGCGCTTTGCGCCGGGCGCCTTGCTCCACTATGGGCAAGGCAAATGGTATCCCGGCGAGCCGTTGCCCCGCTGGGCGCTGAGTTGCTATTGGCGCCGCGACGGGCAACCGATTTGGCGCGACCCGGAACTGATTGCCAACGAACGCGTGACGTACGGGCACGACTCGACCGAAGCTCGAGCCTTCATCAGCACGCTGGCCGAAAAACTCCGCGTCGAACCCGATCTGGCGATTCCCGCTTACGAAGACGTCTGGCACTACCTGCTGAAAGAACGCCGGCTGCCGCTCAACGTCGATCCGCTGCAATCGCGGTTGGACGATCCCCAGGAACGCGACCGGCTGGCACGCATTTTCGAGCAAGGCTTGGACCGCGTCGTCGGTTACGCCTTGCCGCTGCAATACGATGATTCATCGCCGCAACCGGGCTGGCGCAGCGGGCCCTGGCGCTTCCGCCAGGAGCACATGTATTTGCTGCCGGGCGATTCGTCGATGGGCTTCCGGCTGCCGCTCGACTCGTTGCCCTGGTCCGCGCCGGAAGACCGAACGCCGCTGCACGACCTCGATCCCTTTGCCCCGCGCGGTCCGTTGCCGGAAACGCCGGCGCCTGCGGCGCAGCCGTATGTCGTCAGCCCGCACGCCGCCGGCCCCGCCAACGGCAGACAACCGGCTGCCGCTTCCGCTCGCCGGCTGCACTCCGGCGGCGAGCCGTACGATTTTGACCAGGCCATGGAGGCCTTGGGCGAGGCGAAAGCCGCCCCGGCCCAGACGGCCTTGCTCGAAGCAGGTCAAAGCGCCAAGCAAGTGGTGCGCACGTCCCTCTGCGTCGAGGCTCGCGAAGGACGCTTGCACGTCTTCCTGCCTCCCTTGCGTCGCGTCGAAGAGTACTTGGAACTGGTCGCCTGCGTGGAGCAAACGGCCGCGGAACTGAGTTTGCCGGTCGTGATTGAAGGCTACCTGCCGCCGCGCGACGAGCGGCTGAATCACTTCCGCATTGCGCCCGACCCGGGCGTGATCGAAGTCAACGTTCATCCCGCGCACAGTTGGGACGAGCTGGTCGCCAACACGACCGGCGTGTATGAAGACGCGCGGCACTCGCGCCTCGGCGCCGACAAGTTCATGGTTGACGGCAAGCATGCCGGCACGGGGGGCGGCAACCACGTGGTGCTCGGCGGATCGACGCCGGCTGACAGTCCATTTCTGCGGCGTCCTGATTTGCTGCGCAGCCTGCTGGCCTATTGGAACAATCATCCTTCGCTGTCGTACCTGTTCTCCGGCACGTTCATCGGCCCCACCAGCCAGGCGCCGCGCGTCGACGAGGCGCGGCACGAAAGCCTGTACGAGTTGGAAATCGCGTTCCGACAGATACCCGAACAAGGCGAATGCCCGCCGTGGCTGGTCGACCGGGTGTTTCGTCACTTGCTGACCGACTTGACCGGCAACACGCACCGCGCCGAGTTCTGCATCGACAAGCTGTTCTCGCCCGACTCCGCCGCCGGCCGGCTCGGGTTGGTCGAGTTCCGGGCCTTCGAGATGCCGCCGCACCCGCGGATGAGCCTGGTGCAGCAGTTGCTGCTGCGGGCGCTGATCGCACGGTTCTGGCGCCAGCCGTATCGTCAGAAGCTGGTTCGCTGGGGCACCGTCCTGCACGACCGCTTTCTGCTGCCGCACTTCGTGTCGCAGGACTTCTGCGAGGTGATCGACGAGCTGCGGTTTGCCGGTTACCCGTTCGAGCACGAATGGTTCGCGTTCGCAGTTTGAATTCCGTTTTCCGTTTTATGGCGAAGCGACGTACGCGGGCGTGCGGCTGGAGCTGCGCAGCGCCATCGAGCCGTGGAACGTGCTGGGCGAAGAGCCGGGGCCGGGCGGAACGGCCCGTTACGTCGACTCTTCGGTCGAGCGGTTGCAGGTCAAGGTCTCGGGCATGACCGACACTCGCCATGTGGTTAGCTGCAACGGCCGACGCGTTCCGCTGCACCCGACCGGCACGGCCGGCGAGTTTGTGGCCGGCGTTCGCTACCGGGCCTGGCAGCCGCCCTCCTGCCTGCACCCGACGATCGGCGTTCATACGCCGTTGGTTTTCGACCTGTTTGACGCCTGGACCAGCCGTTCGATCGGCGGCTGCACGTAGCACGTTTCGCATCCCGGCGGCCGCAGTTACGATACCTTCCCCGTCAACGCCAACGAGGCCGAGAGCCGCCGCACCGCCCGCTTCTTCCGCTTCGGGCACACCCCCGGTCCCGGCGCCTTGCCGCCTGAAGAGCGCAACGCTCAGTTTCCTCTGACGCTCGATATGCGGCGGTCAAAGGGGATGTAAGCCAGGAATAGGAGCAGTGCGGTCATGCGCGTCCCGTTTTCTCGGCTGGATACTCGATGTGAACAAACTCATAGCCAAAGATTCGTGAGAGAACCGCCCATTCGCGGGCGTTCGTGGAAACAGCGTGCGTTGCGTGTTTTCGAGCCTCCATTGCAATCAGGCAATCGCCAGCATTACGACAATCAGAATGAGAGAGGTCGCACGCGTCGTCGCTTGCGACTTTGTCGAACACCTGAAGCGTTTTCTTGAGTTGATCCGACTCTCCCATCAACTCGGAAATCTGAGAACGGTACGACAAGGCGACGTCGCGAATAAAGCCCTCGACGTTACACCATTTATTCTTGCCTCGCCTGCATTCTGGCAGGTTCGTGTCGAACGCCTTCCGTTTCTTGACGGGCGGCTCTTTGGCCCGTGAACACTCGATGTCACCGCTAAGAACCGAGCCAACACTCTCGGTCGTGAACCACTTGTAGAGTCGGGGAATCTGCGCCCTCCAGGGCAAGACGAGCTTTTTCCGCGAGTCGCCGGTCTTCATCTTCCGTCACTTCGAAGGAAGACGCGAAAACCTGAATCAGATTATTGAAAATATGCGCGCGAAGTCGCGACTGGGGATGCTTCTTTTCCTGCAAGGCGTCACGGACGATGGTAAACCGGCCTTTTCCTGTCAGTTCAGCGTGGATCGTAATGCACTGCCGGATGACTGTGGCTTTGAATTCCAGCACTGATATGCTCGTTGCTACAGTCCAGCCGAATTGCTCGAGTGCACGTTTCAAAACGGTGGCGCGATGCGCGCTTTTCTTGCGATCGATCTGGACGGAAGTGTCGAGGAGGGCGACGCTCTGTTTCGACGCGCGTTCCTGGCTGGGGTCAGGCGTCATGAGGATTGTGTATCCTCGATGATCCGATATCGTTTCCGTACCTCGCCTTCCGAAAGCGTACCGCGAAACTGGTTCAGGCCGAGTTCCTCGATTTCTTGATAGCAGTCATCGACACATCTCGCATCGATCAGGTACGCAGTTCGCAGACGCCGTGCGCGGCTTTTAAGCAGTTCTACATGCCTGCGATCCCACTGGACGTTGTTCAGTTGTGACTGTAGCGCGACGACGACCATCTTCAGGTTTTCGCCTTCGCCCCAATGACAAGCGTACAATCGCTCGAGAGCATCTTCTATTTCAACGATGTGCGGGGCGGCGTCCGAATCAAGTCCCTCGCCTGTGACGTACGCTTCTAGTTGATTGACCTGCGCTACGATCTCATCGCAGATGGCTCTGAACTTCTGATATTCCGCGTGCTTTGCTGCGCTGGCTTGAGCCCGGCTCGTGCGAGACTCAGCACTGCCATTCTTGTTTGGCGCTCTTTTGGGGGCGCAACGCGGACGGAATCGAAATCCCAAGCGGCATCGACGCCACGTTGGCAGCCGATACGTCATTGGACTCCGAAACGCTTCTAGGCGCGATCGAAGCCGTATTTTGAAACTCTGCCGCATGCGCAGCTGACATCTTTTCGCGCAAATTGAACGAGTTGGCTGGCATGATTAATTCCCTGCGATCGTTGGCAATCGTGAAAGCGCGCTCTGAGTCCATTGCCAACCTTCTTCAACGAACGCGCCGAAATCAAACAAGTCCCACGTGAACTCGGTTTCGAATGTGTGCTCCAAATCGAGCTGCGCTGCGTAATGGCAGACAGCAGGCATTGTCTGCCGGATCTTAAGGAGAGCCTTCATTGCTTCCTGTTGGGCTGCAGGCAACTGACGCGTGCGTCTGACCAGTCGCTCGTCAAATGGCGGTTGACTTGCTTGAATGACCGTGCTTGCCCCAAATCGGCGTCGCCGACGGACGTGCTGACCCTCCCATTCCAGGTTCTTCGTGACGCACAACACGTACGTCATGGCCTCTTCTTCCCCATCAAGAAACCCGAGCAGTTTGGAATTTGGCGCACAGAATTGCAGTTGACGCAAATATGCCTCTGCTTCCTCGGTTGCGTCAAATCCTTTCTGGAAAACAGCCTGAACGGATGGGATGTTGATTCGTTCGACGTCCAGAACGCCAATGATTGCCGATGCCGCCTTGCATGCCTGGTCGAAAAACAGGGGAAAGTCGAAAAAATCCGTTTGCCGAATCAGCAGTCCCTCGGAATTGAATTTCAGCAACATTCCGAGCGAATCGTTCTTCATGATGCCGCTTGTCGGCGTCGTCTCCGCTGAAACCCACCCTTGCTCGAGGGCCGTCTCGACTCGAATCATTGCTTCGCCGCAACGATCCAGGTACCGGTATCCTTGGACAAACTGTAGGCTCGCCGCGATTTCGTGAATTGCTAGCTGATCAGATCTCATCGGCGTTCGCGATTGGTGAGTGGTTAACGCTTAACTCTATACCCGGAAACAGGCTGACGCAATTGACCGCGGGTCGTGCCCAAGCGAGATTCGGAGTGTGGCTCCGTTTTCGTCGAAAGAAACTGCCGCTTCATCGGGGCGTCGCAACCACCGCAGGCGAGGCTTTACGGCAGCCACAATCGCCCGCAAAGTGCGTCCGGTGAACGCCAGTCGGTCTCAGCCCAATTTTGCACGACGCTTGTAATCTCGTCGGCGAACCGTCTAAAGCGTCATCAGACGATCTGCTCTTTGTTCCGCTTGGCGGCATTCGTCAAAGCCTCGTTTGGCCTGGTTGATCGATCCTCGAGCATCTCCGAAAAACGTTGCCCGTCCCGCTCGCTTAGTCGCGTGACTTGTTGTTCGTGTAAGCTGCGACGCGAGGCTTGCACGAGAGTGGAGATGGCGAAGTTGCTGACCGTCAGTCCCATCT
The DNA here is from genome assembly GCA_963786255.1 of Pirellulales bacterium. Classification (GTDB taxonomy): domain Bacteria; phylum Planctomycetota; class Planctomycetia; order Pirellulales; family JAICIG01; genus JAICIG01. Next base: position 316,417 of record CAWAYY010000026.1, on the reverse strand, counting down.
GAGCGGCCCCATCCTCGATGGTCCGTTTGAGTTGGCCGGTCAGGCGCAGGCTGAGTCGCGAGTCGCTCTTTTTTCGCGGCATGGTTCTCTCCGTCGCCTCACTGGCGAATATTTGCTTACCATTCAATGTTATGAAGAAGTGCTGTACAAGCCAAGTTTCTCAACCTTCCCCTTCCCCATTGAGCCGCCCGTCGTGCAGGGCGCTGGCGACAAGAGCTGCGTTGCAGCCGGCGGCCGCCAGGAGTTTGAGATCGGCGCGATTGCGGACGCCGCCGCCGGAGATGATTTCGATCTCGCCGTCGAGGGCGCGCAAGTAACGGATCAGCCCTTCGGCGCCGATGCCCTGATAGGCGCCGACGCAAGCGAGGTCGAGCACGATGAACCGCCGCACGCCGATCCGCAATGCTTCTTGAGCGATGGCTTCCGCGTCATGACCTTGCCATGCCGGCGACGAGACGAGCGGCGCCCCGGCTTTCAGGTCGAGACTGAAGGTGAAACGTTCGGGGCCGATGATCTCCAGCATCTGGCCAAGCGCTTCCGGGCCCGGCGATGATTCCAACCCGGCGATCACGCCGGCCAGAGGTTGGTCCTTCGCGCGAAAGGCGGCCAGCTTGCCGGCGCGCTCGAGCGTCGTCAGTCCGGCGTCGATGTAGAGCGACAGCCCGCAGCCGGCCAACCGGCGATAGAGCTCCCAGGCCGGCTCGGCGCCGGCGATGGCGTCGAGATCGGCAAGGTACGCTTCGCTGAGTTGCAGCCGCTCTCGAAAGGCTCGGCCGATCGTGACGGGATCGGCGCCCGAGGCCAGCACGCTTTCTATTGGCCGATACTCGTCCCGGCGGCCGGCGATGCCGCGAACCACTACGCCGCCCATCAAATCCATTACGGGGAGGATCCGCATCGCTGCTATTGGTTGAAGGCGTTGACGGCGTGCGGTCCGTAGAGCGGCAAATGGCGGTAATAGACTTCCAAGGTCATAATGGCCAGCGTCGTGTTGTAAAGCCGGCCGCCCGCGTCGGCCCAACTGCCGTTGAACTGCCAACTGCCCGACTCGTGACCTTCGTGCGATTGCGTGCGGACCAGGTAATCGCGCATCTGATAGTTCCAATCACGCCATTCCGGTCCGCCCCACTGGTGCAAGACCTGCGTGGCGTAATAGTTGTAATACATGTTGTCGGACGATGGGCGTGCGCGGGCCAAGACCTTGACGCCTTCGACAATGCCGGGATGCTCCAGCGACCAGCCGGTATACAACCGGCAGAGCAGTCCGACGGAGGTCGTCGTCAGCTCTTTGCCTTCCTTGACGCGCGGCTGGTATTGGTACTGGGCGCCGTGGTTGAATTGCACGCTGTCGAGAAAGCGGGTCGCGCGGTAGATCGTGTCTTGCGGCACGTTCAGGTAAGCCATCTGCCCGCTCTTAAGCGCCATGATCTGCCAGCCGCTGACCGTCGTATCGCCCGGCATGCCCGGAAAGTATCGCCATCCGCCCCCCTTCTTTTCCTGGGCGAACACGATGAAGTCGATCACGTTCTGGGCGTAGCTCTGCAGGGCTTTTTCTCGCGTCATCGCGTAGGCTTCGCAAATCGCGATCGCCGCCAGGCCGTGCGCATACATGCCCTTGTCGCCGTTTCCGGTGAAACTGCCGCCGTGTTCCGTAACCAACATGCGGCTGCAGAGATAATACAACCCCTTTTGCACCGTCTCTTGATACTCGCCTTCACGTTGCGTCTGCCCGTTGCCCAAGAAGGCCAGCAGGGCCATGGCCGTCGCCGCCGAGGTCGAAGCCTCGCGGCCGGAGTCGCCGCAGCGGCCCTGGCAGGGGCATTGCTTGAGATCGAAATGCCAACTGCCATCGGAGTTCTGATGGGCCTGCAGCCAACGCAGGCCGTGGGCCACGGCTTCTTCGCTCTGCGGCGTGCCGCCTCGTTCCGTGGCCAGCTTGGCCCGCATCTTCTTGCCGCGGCCGCCCAGCGAGCCGACGACGTCAGCGTCGTAGGCTTTGAACCAGTCGCCGCCTCCGGCGGGCACGGCAAAGCCCGTCTCCGCCAAGGTGGCATCGGACGCATTATTGTTTTTTTGCTTCTGCATGTTGCTGGCGTCGGACTTAATCTGCGAAGCAAGCTCGCGCACCGTCTCGCTCATGCAGTTCTCCGCCACCGATTCGGAAACGATGGCGACTTCCGTCTGCTGCTCCGCCAGCGTCGAAACCAGCGATTCATTCTGGCCGGCACTCGTGGCCAGCAAAGACGGTAGCCCGGGCCCCTCGTCTTGCCTGGCGACCCACAGCCCCAGCAGGACGATCAGCGCGGCATGCAAGGTGAGGCTGGCCAGGCAACTGGAGGTTTGCTTCCAGAAACGCTCGAAGCGTTCCGGCCAGGATAAATCCGCCAGAGCGACGGGTTCCTCAGACTCGTCGATTTTGGGAGGAACCGGTTTGCTGCCGGCGCTTTTGCTGAGCGGCGGCCGTTGGATCGGCGGCGCCTTAGCGGAAGACTTTCCGGCGGCCACGACTGGCGGCGGCAAGACGGAAACCGACTTGCCGGCTTCGCCGTTTGGATCGCTGGCGCCGCTCCGAATGTCCGAACCGGTAGCGCCGTGCCGCGTTGCCGGATAGAGACTTCGGATCGGACGCCATGAGAAGTGATCCTGGCTCGCTCGGTTCGCTTGCCAAGCCGCCTGCCCGGTCGACAAAAGAGTTACGCCCGGCAAAAACGTTTCCTTTCTGGGCCGAGTTCTATTATAGACTCTCGGATAGTCCCGGCGAATGACTTTTGCCGGCAGTCGCCGATTGTCGCAAGCACAAAGCGAACAGGCGGTTAAGTCGGCCGCAAATTGGGCGGTGGCGATTCGGCAACCGCAGCGGAAGCGTACAAAGATGCTCCAGGACGCCTTGGGAGCCCCGAGTCGCGTTGGCGTTTAACCGGCTGTGCGAGGCGCCCGGAAGTCTCACGACTTCCGCTACAGGCGCCCTCGATGTGGATGGGATCTATTGGGGGGTTAGTAGTGCGGCGGTCGTTCGGCCTCGGGGTCGAAGGGCCTTTCCGGGCCGGCGGTCTGCTCGACGACTGCACTCGCCAGGCGCGAGAGCCTGGCATCAAGCAAATCAGTGCGGCGGTGGCATTCAATCACCGCTTCATTCAGCTCCAGCAGCGTGCGCTGCAGATGCGTGAACAACTCTTCCAGTTTCGTTACCCGACCGTCGAGTGAGTTTGCCAGGTCGTCTTTTTCGGCAGGCATGCAAGGCTCATCGTGTCACGGAAACGCCGGCTCGGGCCTCGGGCAGGCGATGTGTTCTGACCGTTTTCTCATTTCTTATTCTAATGGCAAGCGTCAGGGCCGCAGCACCATATTTCCGCTCAGCCGCCGCACCAGGCGCCGCATTTCCAACACGCTGAGCGTTGCCAGAACCTGCGGCGTCGGCAGCTTGCTGACGGTGATCACCTCGTCGATCGACGTGGGCGCCGCGCCAACCGCGGCCAGCACCTGTTGCTCCGCTTCGTTCAGCAGTAATTCGGCCGGATGATGCGCGACGGCGCCGTCGCGGCGCGTCGTCGCGGCGACCAGGGGGCCAAGTTCTTCGAGCACGTCGTCAGCCGTTTCGACCAGTCTCGCTCCATCGCGAATGAGTTGATGGCAACCCCGCGACATGCGGCTGTTGACCGGGCCGGGCACGGCGAACACCTCTCGCCCTTGCTCCATGGCGTGCCGGGCCGTGATCAGCGCGCCGCTTTGCAAGGCCGCCTCGACCACGATCACGCCCAGCGACATCCCGCTGATCAGCCGGTTGCGCTGCGGAAAAGCGCCGCTGAGCGGCGCGGTCCGCGGGGGCGACTCGCTGATGACGGCTCCGTGAGAGGCCACCTCGCGGGCCAGTTCATGATGCTCCGGCGGATAAATGTTCAGCACGCCGCTGCCGAGCACCGCCAGCGTCCGGCCGTCTGCGTTCAGCGCGCCGCGATGGGCCGCGGCGTCGATACCGCGAGCCAGGCCGCTGATGACCGTTAGCCCGGCGCGCGCAGGCTGGTCGCCAGTCGCTCCGCCTGCTCCGCTCCGTATCGGGTTGCATGGCGCGAACCGACGATGGCGATCGCCAACGCATCGCACGGCTCGAGAGCGCCGCGCACGAACAGCACGGCGGGCGGATCGTGAATTTCCTGCAGCGCCCGCGGATAGGCCGGATCGTTTTGTGCAACGATGGCGACCTGGCGCTGGCGGCAAAGTTCAATTTCCGCCGCTACGTCAATCTCTTGCCTCGCCCGTACAATCGCGCTGGCCAGTTTGGGGCCGACTCCCGATACGCTGCGCAACTCGCTGGGAGCAGCCGCCAGGACCGCAGCGGGCGCCCCGAAGCGTTCCAGCAGGGCTTGCCGGGTCTTCGGCCCCACGCCGGAGACGAGCGACAGCAGCAAGGCGTCGGCCAGTTCCTCGGCCGAGCCGTCCGGCGGCCTGGCGGAATCATTCATGCGGATCGCCCCCTGAGTTGTCATTTTTCCGCGGACAGCAACTGATCGAGCGCGGCCAAGGCGACGTCCCACGGCGGCCGCGAGTCTTGATAGGTCGTCCACCACTGGCTCAGCGTTTCCGCGAGCGATTGGGCGGCGCCAGCGGACGCCAGCCGCCAGGCCGTGAGAGCCCGGGTCAGCGACGGCGGGTTGCCGATCAGCTCCACGTCCTCAGCGGCCGCCAACGCAGCCGGCAGCATCGCCAGGCGTGCCAGCAGCGGCAGCCGCTCTCGGCGAAGCGTCTCGGAATATTTCGGCAAGTCGAGATTCAACGTCGAGAGCAACCACCCCAACCGGACTGTTTCAGGCAAGTCGTTCAGGGGATTGGTCAATACCGCCTCGAGAATCGCCTTGTTGTACGACAAATAGGCGGCGCCGGCGCCGCCTAACGCGGGATGGACCAGCACGATCTCGGCGCTGGGGGGCAGCACGCCGGGCTCGGTTTTGCGTGCGATTGCGGCCAGCAACCCCGGACCGCGAGCCTCCCACTGGTCGCGCAGCGGCCCGCTGCGCAAGGCCAGGTCGTCAACCACTCGCGGCACGGCGGAGGTAAACGCCGCTTCTAATTCCGTAAACCAGCCGGCGAGCCGGCCGGCAGCCTGTTGGTTCAGCTCTCCGCTGCCGGAGGGCAGTTTGGCCAGGATGCGCTCGGCCAGCTCGCGGTTGCTCTCGAAATCCGCCGCCAGCGGCACGGCCTGCTCGAAGAATTCTTGAGCCTCGATTCCGCCGCCTCTCAACTCCGCGAGCAGCGACGCTACGGGTTTTTGCAGGGCCGCTCGGAGGCGCTCGTCGGCCAGCGGCTCTTGGCGTCTCAGCGCCGCCGCCGCATGAAAACAACCCGCTGACAGGCTGACGCGCCAACGCAGAGATGGGGATTCAGCTTCCAAGCTTCGGCTTCCAAGTGAAAAATGTTTGAGATTCGAGATCGGGTAGCGTTCCAAGCCCCGCGGTTCCGTTACGGCGGTCCGGCGGTCCTTCCCTGGATATCGGCCGACCGCCCGGGGGCGCACGCTTGCCCCTATTCTCCACCGCCAGCTTCGATAAGATACGGTATTCTACCCAATTCCCTTTGAATCTCCGGGTTGGAGACACGCACACGATGCTCGATCAGCAAGTGAAACCTTGGACCGTTTCCGACGCCGCGGAACTGTACGACGTACGCCGCTGGGGCACCGGGTATTTCTCGGTCAACGCCGCAGGCAACCTGTGCGTTCATCCGACCAAGGAGCCGAACCGCTCGATCGACATGAAGCAACTCGTCGACGACCTGCAGCTTCGGGGCATCGATTTGCCGATTTTGATCCGTTTCGCGGAGATTCTCAAGCATCGGCTGGGCGAAATCCACGGCGCGTTCCAGCAGGCGATGAAAGAGCACCAATTACAAGGCCAGTATTGCTGCGTCTATCCGATCAAGGTCAACCAGCAGCGGCAAGTCGTCGAAGAGGTGCTCGAGTTCGGCCGGCCGTTCAATTTCGGCCTCGAGGCCGGCTCCAAGCCCGAGCTGCTGGCGGTGATGTCGCCATGGCGTCGAACGACACGCCGATCATCTGCAACGGCTTCAAAGACGCCGAGTTCATCGAGATGGCCATGCTGGCCCACAAGATCGGCCGCCAGATTATCCCGGTGGTCGAGAAGTACACCGAACTGGGCCTGCTGCTCGAATACGCTCAAAAGATCGGCGTACGGCCCAACATCGGCATGCGCGTCAAGCTGGCCACCAAGTCGCGCGGCCGCTGGCAGTCCTCCGGAGGCTACCGTTCCAAGTTCGGGCTGACGGTGACCGAAATCCTGCCGGCCCTGGACGAGCTGAAGCAGTTGGACATGGGCGATTGCTTCAAGCTGCTCCACTTCCACCTGGGCAGCCAGATTCACCAACATCCGCCATATCAAGCAGGCGCTCAATGAGGCCGTGCGAGTCTACGTCGAGCTGGCCGGGCCAGGGCGCCGGGCTGGAGTACCTCGACGTCGGCGGCGGACTGGGAATCGACTATGACGGATCGCAAACCAACTTCGAATCGAGCGCCAACTACTCGCTGCAGGAGTACGCCAACGACGTCGTGTATCACATCCAGAGCGTCTGCGACGACGCCGGGGTCAAGCACCCGACGATCGTTTCCGAAAGCGGCCGGGCGATCGTGGCGTACCACAGCGCGCTGGTGTTCAACGTGCTGGGCGTGTCGGGCCTCGGCGAGAGCGACGTTCCCAACGAGCTGCCCGACGAGGCCGAGCAGCCGATCGTCGACCTGCTGGGCACGTATCAGAACGTCGCCGCGCGGAACCTGCTGGAAAGCTACCACGACGCTCAGCAGGCGCTCGAGATGGCGATGAGCCTGTTCAGCGGCGGCTATCTGCCGCTCGACCAGCGGAGCCTGGCCGAGAACCTGTTCTGGGCCATCTGCCGCAAGATGCAGCGCCTGGTGCGAGCAATTGGACTACGTGCCGGAAGACCTGCAGGGGCTCGACGCCTTGTTGAGCGACACGTACTTCTGCAATTTTTCGCTGTTTCAATCGATGCCCGACAGTTGGGCCATCAAGCAGTTGTTTCCCGTGATGCCGATTCACCGCCTGTGACGAACGGCCCACGCACCACGCGGTGCTGGGCGACATCACCTGCGACTCGGACGGCAAGATCGACCTGTTCATCGATCGCCGCGACGTGAAACGGACCTTGCCGCTGCACGCCTTCAACGGCGAGCCGTATTACCTGGGCGCTTTTCTCATCGGCGCCTACCAGGAAATCCTGGGCGACATGCATAACTTGTTTGGCGACACGAACGCCGTTCACGTCAGCCTCGACGCCAACGGCAGCGTGGTGCTGGAGACCGTGATCAAGGGAGACACGCGTTCGCGAAGTGCTCAATTACGTCCAGTTCGATCCCGACGTGCTGGTCCGGAAGCTGCAGCCACCGACGTGGAAGTGGCCGTTCGCGAGTCGCGTCTCGATATTCAGCAAGCCGGTCGGCTGCTGCGGTTTTACGAGGACGGCCTGCACGGCTATACCTATCTGGAAGATGCGCGAGATCATTAAGCCGCGCACTTGGAAGCGCATCGAGCGATGACGCCTGCTGAATTGCCAATCGTAGTAATCGATGAGGCGGCGGTCCGGTCCCGGTATGCGGCGGCGGCCCAGTCCGTCGAGCCCGCGCTTTGTTGCCCGGTGGAGTACGACGCCCGCTACCTGGCGATGGTGCCTGCGGAGATCATTGAGCGAGACTATGGTTGCGGCGATCCGACGCCGTACGTCCGGCCGGGCGACGTGGTGCTCGATCTGGGCTCGGGCGGCGGAAAGGCCTGCTACATTGCGGCGCAAATCGTCGGCCCGCAGGGGCGCGTGATCGGCGTCGACTGCAACCAGGAAATGCTGTCTTTGGCCCGCGGCTCGCTGGCTGCGTTCGCCGAGCGGCTGGGCTGCGAGAATCTCGAATTTCGTTGCGGCTTGATCCAGGATCTGCGGCTCGATCTCGAGCAGTTGGCGGACCAGTGGGGACAGCGCCCGGTGACGGATGCAACCGGCTGGCTCGAACTGCGAGCACTCGAAGACCGGCTCCGCCGCGATCGGCCGCTCGTGAGCGATGAAAGCGTCGATTGCGTGATTTCCAATTGCGTCTTGAACCTGGTCCGCCCGCAGGATCGCTGGCAGTTGTTCGACGAGGCGTTTCGCGTGTTGAAGCCCGGGGGGCGAGCCGCGATCAGCGACATCGTGGCGGACCAGGACGTGCCGGAAGGCCTGCAGCGCGACGCCGACTTGTGGTCGGGCTGCATTTCCGGCGCTTTCCGAGAAGACCAGTTTCTCGCCGCCTTTGAACGCGCCGGCTTTCACGGCATCCAACTGGTCAAACGCCAGCGCGAGCCGTGGCGCACCGTGGAGGGCATCCAGTTTCGCTCGGCGACCGTCGTGGCATACAAGGGAACACAGTCGCCGTGCACGCAACCGACCGGCGCCGTGATCTATCGCGGACCGTTCAAGCAAGTCGAGGATGACGGCGGCCATCTCTTCGCCCGGGGGCGGCGGACGCCCGTCTGCGGCAAAACATTGCAGTTGCTCCAGTGCGAGCCGTACGCGGGTTTGTTTGAAGCGATCGCGAGCGAGGAAGCGGCAACCTCTGATGGCGCCGCGTCAGGCGCCGGTTCGCCCCACCCTGCCGGCCGTCGAGGTTGCTGCTGAAGCGGCGGACCGGGTATCAACTGCCTCGCGCAGTAGCGGAATCGGTGACGATTCCGGGCGTACTCGTAGGGCGGAGACTTGAGTTTTCTGCATTTCGCGCCGCTCGCTGCGCCAATGCGGTTGGGGACGCAGGCGCCGCTCGCTGGGATATTCACCGATTCCGCTACTGCCCGGCGCAAAAAAAGTGCTTGGGCACGGCACACCAGAAAGGCGAACTGGTCTGCCGGCCCAAGCAACAGACCGCGTTGGAGTAACGCGATCGCACCAGAACCATCCGCATTCAGTCTCGTGGCAACCGCAGGCGAATCGAGCAGATGTCTTGCCCGAATTCGCAAACGACCGCCTTGCGGCTCTCAATGATTGTTGGAGGAAAGGAGCCGCTTCCCTTTAAGCAAGCAGCGTGCCGCCAACTGTTTCTGATAGCGTCTCCCCCGATCGTATGGTGTCGTCGTCGTGCAATCCGGCATTCGATACGAGCCTGCCCGTTGGTTTGCTGCGCGTTTCAAGTCGTTGCCACTACGGCCTGTAAGCTCGCAAAGAGGGAAGGACGGCGCTCGGAATTCGCTCGGAACGCCCCCCTCGGGCCGATCTGGGCGCCGAGAAACTGATTCCCCAAAAGTGCTAATGGCCTTGGACAGTTGCTGCACACCGTTAGCGGGTGGTGCGCCGGGGCGTGGACAGTTTCTGTACAACGCCTCGCCGGCCCGTTGTTGGCGCCTGGTGAAGTTACGGCGGGCGAGTCGAGCGGCGCCTGCCGGCCGTCATCGGGTGACTGCCGGCATCGGCGAAATCCGCAGTTTTCGCCTTCCCGTTCAGTTTGACCTTTGCACGGCGTGGGCTAAACATCAGTGGCGGCGCCAGCGAAACGCCGCGAGGCTTGCGGGCCCCAGGGCGGCAAAGATGCGTCGATCGAGCCGAACGGCACGAACTCTGCCGGGCTCGAAACGTCTGCCGGGCGGTTTGGCGCCCGTTCCGCGAATCGCCGCCCACGCGCAACTTCCTTCAGGCATGAGCATTCCTAGTCAGCGAGGCAGCCGTCTTGTTCGACAATCTCCTTCCAATCGCGCCAGGCTGGCCCGGTCATCGCGCCGCGATGGACCTCCAGCGCCAAAGAGGGCGTTGGCACGGCCGTCAGTCCCAACAGCCGCGTCTGGTTCACGCACAGCCACGGCATTGTCAACGAAGTCTATTATCCCCGCGTCGATCGGGCTTGCATCCGCGATCTGGGGATGATCGTCACCGACGGCCGCGAATTCTTTTCCGAAGAGAAACGCGACGCCAAGGTCAAGATCGCCTACCTGGCCGATGGGGCGCCGGCTTACCGCGTGACCAACATTTGCCGGCAAGGCCGCTACATTATCGAAAAGGAGATGCTGACCGACCCCGCAGCGCGAAGTGTTTCTGCAGCATACGCGTTTCCATGCCACGCAAGGTCGGCTGGAAGACTACCAGTTGTTCATGCTCCTGGCCCCGCACCTGGGCAATCGCGGCGCCGACAACACCGCCTGGCTGGGCGAATACAAAGGCATGCCGATGATGTTCGCCATGCGCGACGGCATTGCCTTGGCGGTGGCCAGCTCGACGCCCTGGCTGGCATGCTCGGCGGGCTACGTCGGCTTTTCTGACGGCTGGCAGGACTTGAAGCGGGACAAACGCCTGACGCATTGTTACCGGCGAGCCGAGAACGGCAATGTGGCGCTGACCGGTCAGATCGATTTGCTCGGCGCCGCGGCAGGCTTCACCGTGGCGATCGGTTTCGGCCATACGATTCACGAAGCGGCCCATCGCGCCAAGGCGAGCATCCTGGACGGTTTCGACGCGGCCAAAGAAGAATACTTGCGGCAATGGCAAACCTGGCAAGACAGCCTGCTGCCGCTCGACCATGACTCCGTGCATCACCAGAACGTCTACCGCGCCGGGACGGCGATGATCCATACGCACGGCGCCAAGAACTTTCCGGGCGCCGTGGTGGCCAGCCTTTCAATTCCCTGGGGCATGGCCCACGGCGACGACAACTTGGGCGGCTACCACCTGGTCTGGCCGCGAGACATGGTGGAAACGACGGCGGGACTGATGGCGGCGGGCGCTCCCGATCTGGCCCTGCGTGCGCTGCGCTTCTTGCAGACCACGCAAGAAGCCGACGGCCATTGGGCCCAGAACATGTGGCTCGACGGTACGCCCTACTGGGACGGCATCCAGATGGACGAAGCCGCGCTGCCCATTCTGCTGGTCGACCTGGCGTATCGCGAACAGATGATCACCGACGCCGAACTGAGCGGTTTCTGGCCGATGGTGCGCCGCTCGGCCTGTTACCTGGTGCAAAATGGTCCCGTCACGCAGCAGGACCGCTGGGAAGAAGACTCCGGCTACTCGCCTTTCACGCTGGCCGCGGAAATCGCCGCCTTGCTGGTCGCCGCCGATATGGCCGAAGGACATGGCGAAACGCGCAAAGCGCAGTACCTGCGCGAGACGGCCGACCTGTGGCACGCGAATCTCGATCGCTGGATTTACGCCCGCGATACCGAGTTGGCTCGCCGGATCGGCGTCGACGGCTACTACGTGCGGATTTCGCCCGAGCAACCCGACGGAGATTCGCCGCTGAAGGGAATCGTGACGGTCAAGAACCGTCCCGTCCGAGCAGAGCTTGGAGGCGGCCGCCAACCTGGTCAGTCCCGACGCGCTGGCCCTGGTGCGTTTCGGATTGCGCGCCGCCGACGATCCGCGGATGGTCAACACGGTCAAGGTCATCGACGCGCTGCTCAAAGTCGATTTGCCGCCCGGGCCCTGCTGGTATCGGTATAACGAAGACGGCTACGGCGAACACGCCGACGGCTCGCCTTTTGACGGGGTCGGCATCGGCCGGGCCTGGCCGCTATTGACCGGCGAGCGCGCCCACTACGAACTGGCTGCCGGAAACACCGACGAAGCGCGGCGTTTGTTGCTCGCTTACGAGAAGTTCGCCAACGGCGGCGGCCTGCTGCCGGAACAGGTTTGGGACTCCGACGACATTCCGGAGCGCGAGCTGTTCCGCGGCAAGCCGGCCGGCTCGGCCATGCCGCTGGTCTGGGCCCACGCCGAGCACATCAAGCTGCTGCGTTCGTTGCGAGACGACCGCGTGTTCGACATGCCGCCGCAAACCGTCGAGCGTTACCTGGTCCAAGAGCAGACCTCGCATCGAGGTTTTTGGCGCTTCAACCACAAGCTCCGCGAGTTGGAGCCCGGCAAGACGCTGCGCGTCGAAACGCTGGCGGCGTGTACGGTGCGCTGGTCCGACGACGGCTGGCGCACGTGGCACGACTCGAGCAGCCAGGACACGGGTTTAGGCGTTTACTTCGTCGATCTACCCGTGGCGGAACTGCCCCTCGGCGCCGTCGTCGATTTCACCTTCTTCTGGTCGCAAGCCGACCGCTGGGAAGGCGAGAATTTTACGGTGCGCGTGGCGAGCGAGACCTGATTCGTTAGCGAGATGGAAACCGGCGAGCGTTGGGTACGTCTCTGGCAAGGAGATAAGGGGATAAAGAGGAGAACAGGGGATCGGAAGCGGAAGAGTGGCAAGGACGCACTGCGAAACAGCCTGATTCTTCGGCACATCTCCGACTCTCCTCATTATCCCCCGATCCCCTTATAAAAAAGTTACATTTCAGGAATGGGAGTGGGTTCCGCACCATTTCCCCTGGCCCCAGGCCTTTTCTCGCCCACGCGCCGCCCAAGTTTGTGCAGTTCATGCGTTCGCTTGCGCTCTTTGCACGTCCCCGGTTGGTTGCGCCGGGTTGTAGCTCACAGAGGGGCGGCCAGCAGATTCGGCGCGTAGCCGCGACCCGTCCGGCGGCGAAGAGGCGCTCCGCTCGACGTGCGCTGGATACGCACAAGCCGGCTGGCAGGCCAGCCCGGCGAAATCTAATATGGCTTGATGCCAAGGTGATTCTCCTGCTATTCACTGAGTGGTTGGAGCGAGCGATCGTCACCTCGCACCCCAAATCGTCGGCAGCTCGCTCGAAGGCTTGCTGGTAACGCTGATGAACTCCGACCATCCGTCGCGCGAAGAGCTGCTGTCGTTCATGAATGGGAAGTTGGATGCGGCGCAGGCGAATGCCGTCAGCGCTCATTTCCAGCACTGCAAAACATGCTACGAGCAATACGCAAAAATGGCGGCGGCGGCCATGTTGGCAAAAATGCAGGAAATCCAAGAGCAGAACGAGGCCTGGACCTGCTCAGACCCGTTCTGGGGTCCGCCGTATCCGCTGGCGGTGATTACGCCTCCGCGGACCGCGGAGGAAATCCGCAGTTGGGAGACCGAGCACAAGTTGCGTCTTCCGGCAGAGCTTTCTCGGGCGCTCTGTACGCAGAACGGCGGCTATGTGCGCGGCACGGAACTCGTGATTTGTCCGCTTCAGGAGTTTCAGTTGCTATCGGCCCCGAAATGGGACGACGCGTTCCAGTTCGATCAGATCGTTGCAGAACGGGATAAGTTGCTGTACATGGGCTTCGAAGACCAGATGCCGGCGAGCGTCGTTCTCAACTACGCCGAAGCCCCCGAGCCAAGCGTTTTGTATTTGTGGCACGATTTGGGCGGCGAACTCCGGCAGGAGGCGGACTCGTTCGGCGCCTTGTTGAAACGTCGTTGGCCGGAGAGTTCTCCTGTATCCCGCACATGACGCTTCCCACACGACACGAGATTAACCCGCACGACGACCCAGATGGTCGCGCTGGCATGCGAGCACTTCTTCGGCAAGAGCCTGGAGCAGGCCGTGGAGCTGTTTCGCTCGAATCACATCTACTATCAGGAGGATCTGAGGTGGATGGGGCCGCGCGCATTCAGGTTCTATCTGCCTGCGGCGATTCGATTTATTCGGCACGAGACCGACGACATTTCGGGTTTTATAGCCCTCTTTGCAGGCACGCTCGAGTTTCGCCTCGAACACGAGGCGCAGAAACTAAAGCCCGTCGCAGCGCAGCTTGTCGAACTGTGCGACTTCCTGCTTGAGCAGTGGTCGAAATATGGGACGGGCACGGAAGTTTACGGCGATCTGCGAGTTCGCTACCGGTCCTTGCGCGAGTCGTTGTCTCGGCTGGAAACCTAGGCCTTCAACCGAGAGAAGTCTTGATGCAATGGCCGATCCGCTCTAAAGTGCGGGGAATCGATAGCTGCTTGAATCCACCACGAACAGCACGAAGCGGGGCCGGCTGCGTGCGCCGGAATGGCGCCCATCCAATCGCTTTCCGGCGCCGCGAGGCTGTTTCTCCTCCCTGCCGATCAAGGAGAACCTCATGGAAAGACCGGCCGCCGGCGCTCAGGCAATCAAGTCAATCGGCACGCAACAGGGGGCTTCGCGGCTCTGGGCACTCGCCTTGATCGCCGTGGCCATTGCGTCAAGCGCCGCACAAGCCGGCATTCCGCAGTTGCGCTCGATGGCGCCTCAGGGCGCTGAGCGGGGAACGGAAGTCGAAATCACGCTCGCCGGTTCCGATCTGGCCGACGCCCAGGAAATCCTGCTCTACTATCCGGGCGTGACCGTCACGGAGATGGAAGCCGTCGATGACAAGAAGATCAAAGCGAAATTCCAGTTCGACGCCGAATGCCGCTTGGGCATTCATGCCCTGCGGGTTCGCTCGGCGACCGGGCTTTCGAACCTGAGGACCTTCTGCGTCGGGGCCTTGCCGGAAGTGGCCGAAGCGGAGCCTAACAGCGAGTTCTCGGAGCCGCAGAAGGTCGAGCTCGACACCACAATCACCGGCGTCGTGCAGAATGAAGACGTCGACTATTACCTGGTCGAAGCCAAAAAAGGTGAGCGAATCACCGCCGAGATCGAAGGCATCCGGATGGGCAACACGTTCTTCGATCCCTATCTGGCGATTCTCGACGCCCAGCGTTTCGAACTGGCGGTTTGCGACGACGCGGCGCTGACCTGGCAGGACGCGGTCATATCGCTGCAGGCGCCCGAGGACGGCAGCTACGTAGTGCAAGTACGCGAGAGCGCCTTCGGCGGCAATGGGGCGTGCAATTACCGGCTGCACATCGGCCGCTTTCCGCGACCGACGGCCGTGCTGCCCGCCGGCGGAAAACCCAATGAGACGGTCGCCCTCAAGTGGCTGGGCGATATTCTCGGAGCACGCAGCGAGCAAATTACGCCGCCTGAGGCCACGCCCCCCGAGTCGCGGTGGGCCGAGCCCTTTGGGCTGTTCGCCCGCGATGAGCGGGGCTTGGCCCCGTCGCCCAATGCGTTCGTGATTAACGAGCTAGACAACACGATGGAAGCGGAGCCGAACGACGACGTGAAGAGCGCCACGGCCTTCGAGGCGCCGCAAGCGCTCAATGGGGCGATCTCCAAAGCGGGCGACGTGGATTGCTTCGCGTTCGCCGCCAAGAAAGGCCAGGCCTTCGAAATCCGCGTGCTGGCGCGGCAGATTCGTTCGCCGCTGGATCCCGTGCTATCCGTCCGGCGAGCTTCGGGCGCCCGCGTCGGCGCAAACGACGATAGCGGCGGGCCCGACGCTTATCTGCGGTTTACCGCTCCAGCGGACGATCAGTACGTGCTTTCCGTGCGAGATCACTTGGGTCGGGGCGAGCTCGATTACGTCTACCGCGTCGAGTTGCAGCCGGTTCGGCCCGAGTTGGTGATCAGCCTGCCCGAGCGGCGGCGGTACGTCGACATGACGGCCTGCGTTCCGCAAGGGAACCGCACGGCGCTGATGGTCAGCGCCAAACGCAGCAACTTTTCGGGCGAACTGGAGATTGCCCTGCACGATCTGCCCTCGGGCGTGTCGATGGAGACCGTGCCGATGGCGGCGAATCAAACCACCGTTCCGGTATTGCTTCGCGCGGAGCCGGGCACGACTCTTTCGGGCGCGTTGGTCGACGTCATCGGCCGCTCGACCGATCCCAAATTGAACGTCGAAGGGCATCTCGAGCAGATCACCGGATTGGCGCGAGGCCGGAACAACATTCTCGTCTGGGGCCACACGGCGCACCGGATGGCGACGGCGGTCACGGCCGCGGCGCCCTTTACGATCGAACTGGTCGAGCCGAAAGCCCCCTTGGTGCGCAACGGCTCGGCGGAGCTGAAAGTCGTCGCTCAGCGGAACGAAGGTTTCACCGCGCCGATCCGGCTGCGCATGCTGTATGACCCGCCGGGCGTCTCTTCCTCCCGCGATATTCAAATTCCCGAAGGGAAGAACGAAGCCGCCATTCCGGTGACTGCCAACGGCAAGGCCGAAGTCAACGCCTGGCGGATTGCCGTGTTGGGCGAACCGGTGGCGCCCGATGACGGCCAGCAGAACCGCCGCCGTCGCCGCAGGGGAACCGGCGTGGTGGTCTCGACGCAGCTTGCGCAGCTTGAAGTCGCCGAGCCGTTCGTTGGCTTTGCCTTCAATAAGACCGCCGTCGAGCGCGGCCAGGAGACGGATTTCGTCGTCAAGGTCGAGGCGAGCAAGCCGTTCGAAGGCGAAGCGACCGTCGAGCTGCTGGGCCTGCCGTTCGAAGCGACGGCCGAGCCGCTCAAGATGACCAAAGACACGAGCGAGTTGGCGTTCAAGGTCAAGACCACCGCCAAGTCGCCCGTCGGGCGTCACAAGTCGCTGCTTTGTCGAGCCACCATCATGGTCGGCGAGGAGCAGGTCATTCATAACTTGGGTTCGGGCGAACTGCGGATCGATGCGCCGTTGCCGAAGAAGACCGCTTCACCGAAGACCGCCAAAAACGCTGCGCCGGCGGCAAAGGCCGAGAAGCGGCTGACGCGGCTGGAACAATTGCGGCAAGCGCGCGAGCAGGCGCTCGAGGCCGCTAAAGAAAAACCTGCCCAGCCCCAAGGCGCCGAGCAAGAAGCGACTGAGCAACAAGCCGCAGGGCAGTAGCTGGCGATCGGCGAGAGCCATTGCCACGTTGGCGCGGACGATGCGCAGAGCAGGCGGTCGGGGGCGATAATAAGCAACCGCCGAAACTGTCTATTCTGTAATGAAAGCGTCCGGCATCGTCCGGATCGAGAGTGCTTTGCTCTTTGTAGCTTCCTGGCGAACGCCGCGAATTGCTCTCGATTTACGCGGAAATCCGCGAGTTTTTCGCCGAATCGACGGCGGTGAATGGTCGTCGCCGGACTCATCACGCTAACCGTTGCGACCCCAAGCCTGCTTTCGCTGGGGACTTCGCCGAAGTCTTTCTTCGCCAGAAATCGCAAGTAAACTGGAAGTCCATCGCCTTACCGTGCGCACACGACTCAAGCGTCGTTCGCAGCGCATGGTGCGCGGCGAGGCGGTACACGACTGTGCGGCTCGCGTCTGCAAAGGCAGAAGCTAAAGGGCCCGCCGCGGCAGCCATAACTCTGACGCGCAAATGTGCGTCAACGCTTGCCAGGCCAAGGTTCTTCGCTGCAGCTCTTTGCGGCAGCCCATAGCCGTCTGCGTCAGGAAGGCTCGCGACACTCTGCTTTCACCCAGCACGACAAACGCCATGAATGCCAACGCCTCACACCGGTTCATCAACGTCATTGAGAAAGACGAGCATCGTGGGGAGCTGACGATGCCGTCGGTGACTGCCTTTACTGAAAACTTCTCAAAGCCGGCGCTCTTTCGCAAGCTCGTTGCAATTCCCGAACGGTTGCTCGCCAAGGAGTTCTACGAGGAGATCGATCCAAGTCAAACCGTGCAATGGCGGCGTAAGACGGGCAGCGCACCGGCGTCGATACGTTCCGCATCCGGGAAGGCGGACTACAACTACGTCACCGGGCACGTAGGCACGGGCGCGGAGTTTCTCAGCGACGTGTTCGACCGTAAGGTCGACGTGTACTCTCACCTGGGCACGATCTCGTCAGGCTACAATGATCCGTACGAATGGGGCAAGCGGGCCTTCAACCGCGTGCAGGAAGAAGTCTTTGCGTCCGGATGGATGAACGTAAAGGGCTGGCGCACCACGGGGCACATGTTCTTGGGACACAGCACGACCGACTACGGCGAAACCAGCCAGGGCGCGGTAGGCAGCGACTGGCACATGTTCCCGAGTTTGAATCTGTTCGTAATGATCGCCGGCCGCAAGAAATGGATGACTCGCCCGCCAGAGTTGCTCGAGCAGCTTGACGGCGAGGAATACATGTTTTCCACGAGCAGCGGCCGCGAGGCCCCCGGCGCCGAGTTCGACCATGATGCGGTGTACGTTGAACCAGGAGACGTACTGCTGAATCCGCCCTACGAATGGCACAAGGTGCTCAACGCACGCGGTCTGAGCTTAGGCGCCGCGTTTCGCATCATCGATGACGATTACATTGCTCGATTAGCTCAACGCCGCGCTTTTCGTGCCAATGTGCCCAACTTCGGCGACGATCACCCGGAGGCAGTGGCGCATTTGCTGACCAGCTTGCGATATTGCTCGTTCCACTTTAATCGAGCGCAAATGATGCTGAATGAGGGCGAATACGTGTATTCTTTGCTCTTGAAGTTGATGCGGTTGCGAGAGATCGGAAGTCCTGCTCAGGCTGGACAGCCGCAGCGTGCGGTTGTCAGTTAGGTAGTTCGTGCTCAGCGTCCCTGCCTTCGGCGGAGAGCAGCGAACCGCCTGCAGCACGGAGGCCTTCTCGCTGCTTGCACAATGGGGAACTGGATGTCAACGGCAAGGCCCTATGACCTGCAAGACGCCGGCTTCTACGCGCATTGGACGAAAGACGTCGTGCGATATGCCGATACGGACCGGCAGGGGCACGTCAACAATGCGGTGTTTGCGACGTTCTTCGAGTCGGGGCGGGTCGCCATTCTCTATCCGCCCGAGCCCTTGGCGCCCGACGGCGGGTCCTTTGTGATTGTGCATCTGACGCTGGATTTCCTGACGGAGATTCGCTGGCCGAGCGAAGTGTCCATCGGCACCACCGTGCTGGCGATCGGTCGGAGTTCCGTGACGCTTGGTCAGGGTCTGTTTGTCGATCAGCAGTGCGTTGCGACGGCGGAGACGGTCATCGTTCTGACGGACGACGCAACTCGCAAGTCACGGCCGCTTCCAGATCGCGCGCGAGCGGAATTGGAGAGATTCAGCCGCCCGGGATGATGGCGGTCGTTTGTGCCTCGTTCGTAGCATGTTTCGCGCAAACCGGCAGGTATCGACGACAAGCGAATTAAGGTTCGCTTGGCGGCCGTTCAGAACCTGTCGCGGCTCCCCATAAGAGCGGTTGCCATCCGCTGTTTCGTTTTCCGATGAGCCGATAGAATGGTCTCAGTGGCTTCGGGGGGGAGCCGTCCGGCGAGACGATGACATGCAAACCAAGGCCAGCGTCGCTGATCCGCTTAAACCACGTAGTTTATCGGCGGTGCTGGGGGGCTCCGCGCTGCTGGCAGGCGTCATCTCCTTCAGCGGTTGGGTATTTGACATTCCGCGGCTTACGGATTGGTTCAACGACCATATCTCGATTCAACCGAACGCCGCGGTCTTGATTGCCCTGGCTGGCGCGGCGGTACTGCTGCTGCAATTCGGACACAGGCGGTTCGCAATGTGCCTGGGGGGGCTGATTGCTGTCGCCGGCGGACTGAATCTGCTCCAGTACGTCGTGGACGCCGATTTCGGGTTCAACCATCAACTACTGTTCGGCCGCAGTTGGGGCCGCGGGTCGACCGTGTCGCCGGGGCGCTTTGGTCCGCCTGCTTCCATTGCATTCATCCTGCTCGGCGTCGCACTCGCATTGCTCTGTCTGCGTGACGCCGGCCCCCGGCGTTACGTCCCCGGCATGGCCCTGATCGTCGCGCTGCTGACGCTGTTCTCGCTGCTGGGATATCTTTTCGATGCGCGCGACTTCTACGCAATTCCTTGGCTCTCGGCGATCGCGTTGCCGACCTCGACGATGCTGCTGGCGCTGGCCGCGAGCCTGATCGTCAGCGTGCCCGAACGCCAACCGATGCTCTTGTTGTGCGAGCATTCCAGCGCCGGCGCGATGGCGCGGACCGTCCTTCCGATCCTGCTCGTCATGATTCCATCGGTCATCTGGCTTCGAGTCAAGGGATACGAACTCGGCATGTTCGATCTGGGCGCCAGTTGCGCGTTAAGCGCCACAACGCTCGAGCTCGGCGTCATCGTATTGATGTGGCTCGCACTTCTGGCGCTGCGTCGCCGCGAACTGCGCGAGCACGAGGCCGATCGCCACAAGGACGAGTTCCTTGCCATGCTGGCCCACGAGCTGCGCAACCCCCTCGCCCCAATCCGCAACGCCGCGTCCGTGTTGAAGCTTGCGCGGCACGATCGGCAGGCGTGCGAGCAAGCCACGGAGACGATCGGGCGGCAGTCGTCCCAGTTAGTTCGGCTGATTGACGACCTGCTCGACGTGAGCCGCATCAGTCAGGGGAAACTGGAGCTGCGCAGGGATCGCGCCGAATTGGCGCCGATTATCCACCAGGCTGTTGAAACCTGCCGCCCGCTGGCCGAACTTGCCGAGCACGAAGTGAGCGTGGCGCTGCCGCCGCAGCCGGTTTACGTCGACGCCGACCCGGTTCGCTTGGGCCAAACGCTGAGCAATCTGCTCAGCAACGCCTGCAAGTTCATGGAGCGCCGCGGACGGCTCAGCCTGACCGTCGCGCGTCAGGGCGACGACGTTACGATCAGCGTCAAAGATAACGGCATCGGCATCTCGCCCGACAAGCTCGACAGCATCTTCGAGATGTTCTCTCAGGTCGACCAGTCGTTGGAACGATCCCAGGGCGGTCTGGGCATCGGCCTGGCGCTTGCGAGACGGCTGGTTGAACTCCACGGCGGCAGTATCGAAGCCCGCAGCGAAGGACTCGGCAAGGGGAGCGAGTTCGTGATTCGCCTGCCCGTCGTCCTCGATCGCGAATCCGCGCCGCCGGAAAAGCCGCAAGAGGAACCGAGGCTGCCTGGTAAACGCCGCATTCTCGTCGTCGATGACAACCGCGATAGCGCCGAAAGCCTGGCGATGCTGTTGAGGCTGTCCGGAAATGAAACCGCCATTGCGTATGACGGCGAGGAGGCGGTCGAAGCGGCGGCGAGACAACGTCCCGAC
The DNA here is from genome assembly GCA_963786255.1 of Pirellulales bacterium. Taxonomy (GTDB): domain Bacteria; phylum Planctomycetota; class Planctomycetia; order Pirellulales; family JAICIG01; genus JAICIG01. The sequence goes on along the minus strand of CAWAYY010000026.1, from coordinate 295,772 downwards.
GTGATCCTGCTGGACATCGGGTTACCGAGACTCAACGGCTATGACGCCTGCCGGCGCATTCGTGAAAATCAATGCACGCAAGACGTTCTCGTCATCGCGTTGACCGGCTGGGGACAGCCGGAAGACCGCCGCAAGTCTGCCGAGGCCGGGTTCGACGGTCACCTGGTCAAGCCGGTCGACCATGCCGAGCTGATGAAGCTATTGGCTTACCGCTAGGCAAAGATCACGTGCTGCCGCAGAAAGCCGTCGACGGCGTTGTAGAAATGCTCGATCGTCTCGCGTTTGCGCCAACCGTGCCCTTCGCCTTCATAAATGTGATAGACGTGCGGCGTGCCGTTGCGCTTGAGCGCCGCGACGATCTCGTCAGATTGGTTCTGCGGGACGACCGTGTCGACGCTGCCTTGAAAGACGGCCAGCGGCCGGCGAATCTTCACAGCGTGAAAGACGGGCGAACGCTCGCGGTACAAGGCCGCCGCCTCGGGCAGCGGGCCAAGCAGGCTGTCCGTATAACGGCTCTCGAATTTGTGCGTGTCGGCGGCCAGGCCGAACTGGTTGGCTACGCCGTACAGGCTGATGCCGGCCGTGAACGCTTCCGGCTGAACGACCATGGTTTGCAGCACGGTGAAACCGCCGGCGCTGCCGCCCATGATCACCATTCGCTCGCCATCGGTCCGGCCGGCATCGGCGAGATATTTCGCTCCGCTGACGGCGTCCTCGACGTCGCACACGCCCCAGTTGCCGCGCAGCCGCAGCATATACTGCCGGCCATACCCGGTGCTGCCGCGGTAGTTGACGTACAGCACGGCATAGCCTCGAGTGGCAAAGAACTGGGCGTCCGCTCGCCAGCCGGCTTTGACCTGCGAGGTCGGTCCGCCGTGGATCAGCACAATCAACGGCGGTTTACCGTCGCTTTGACGGCTCATGCCGGGCGGTGCGTAGAACAAGCCGTGAGCTGTTTCGCCTTCGGCCGTGGTCCAGGAAATCGCTTCGCAGGGGGCCAGCGACTCTCGCGGCACGTTCTCGGCGGCGGATCGGGCGACCGTCCTGGTTCTGCCTTGCGAGAAGTCATGCACGATGACGCGCGGCGGCTGCCTCGGATTGCTGGCGATCAGCGCCAATTTGTCGCCGCGCGGAGAGGCCGCTAGCGAGGAGATTTCCGAATAATCGCCGAGCTCGGCCACAATGCCGCTGTCGCCGCTGGTCAAGTCGATCCGCCGCAGTTGCTGAAAGCCATGATCATTGCCAACGGCCAACACAGTGCGGCCGTCGCCCGCTACGGCATAGGTCTTCAGATCCTGAATCCAGGCCGGGGCGCCGTATTCCAGTCCGTCAGGCGTGAGCGAACGCTGGCTGCCGCTGGAGACTTCTCGGCTGGTCAGGCGGCCCCAGCCGCTGTTGTCGGCCACAAACAGCACGTGCTTGCCGTCGCGCGTGAATTCCGGCTGAAACACGGCCACCTCATCGCCGCCGGCCGCCAACTGCGGTTCGCCGAGCGCCGGAACGCCGCCGGCAGGATATTCGACCGCCGCCAGGTACAGCCGGGCGCCGTCCCACGGCATGTTGGGATGGTCCCAGGCAATCCAAGCCACGCGTCGTCCATCGGGGCTCCAGCGCGGCTGCATGTAAAAGTCGTGTCCGGCGGCAAGGATTTGCGGCCAGCGGTTTCCTTCGGCATCGACGACGGCCAGTCGATCCTCGCCTTCGTCGTGATGGATGTAAGCCACCCATTGGCCATCGGGCGAAACCGCGGGCGAAGAAGCCTGGCCGAACTCTGGCGTGATGGGGCGCGCTTCGCCGCCCGCCAGCGGTTGGCGGAAGATGCGTCCTGTTTTGCGCACGACGAAATAGACGTAGCCGCCGTGGACGGTGAAATCGCCGCCGCCATATCCGACCTCGGCGCGGACGTTCAATTCAGCGGTCAGGTCTCGCGGGGCGTCGTCGTCGGTCTGGGCGACCAGCACGCCTTTGCCCGAGCGTCCTTCCAGCCAGACCAGCGTGCGGCCGTCACTGTCCCAACAAACGCCGTCCAGGCGTTTTCCTTCGGCCAGGCTGCCCGGCGTGATAGGGCTTGGCCACAATCCGAACGGTGCGAGCGTGTGCTTGTTGTTGCCTGCTGCCGACATAACGCTCCTCCTCAAGCTCGCCCTCTCAACGGAATCGCCCTGTCATCGCTCGTCGACTACCTTTGTGCGCCGAGTGGCAAATGACCAATCTCGTTGAATCTAACAGATTCGCTCCCGGCCGACAGCACCGAGGCAATCCTCGGCCGGAGCGAACTCACCTTATGATTCTGGCGTCTGAATGCGGGAAAACGTATCATCAAATCGATCGCAATCAAAAGAACGCCCCCTAGGAGCCTGCGATGAGCCAAGCATCTCAAACCTTGAGTCCGGCCGAGCTCCGCGTCCACGCCGCGCGGCTGCCGCGCGTCACGCTGGGCCACTTGCCGACGCCGCTCGAGGAACTGCCGCGGTTCTCCGCCGCGTTGGGCGGACCGCGCGTGTTTATCAAGCGCGACGACTGCACGGGCCTGGCCTTCGGCGGAAATAAGACTCGGCACAACGAGTTCATTCTCGGCCATGCCCTGGAGCAGGGCGCCGAGATGCTGGTCTGGGGCGCCGGCGTGCAAAGCAACAATTGCCGGCAGACGGCCGCCGCGTGCGCCAAGCTGGGGCTGCCTTGCCGGCTGATCCTCGGCCGCGGCAGCCACTCCGATGAAATCCAGGGCAACTTGCTGCTCGACCATCTGCTGGGCGCCCAGGTGGAAATCGTCGACTTCCCGCTGGGCATGGAACTGTACGCCCACATCAGTTCCGTGGCGGCGGAACTGCGAGCCCAAGGACGGCGGGTCTACTGCTGGGAGAACGACGTCGTCAAGCCGCGAGCGGCCATCAGCTATGCGTTGTGCGCCGCAGAAATCGTCGAACAATGCGCCGAGCGAGGCGAGCAGCCCAGCGCCGTCTACGTGGCGTCGGCCGGTTCGACCGGCGCCGGCCTGCAACTGGGCAAGGCCGCTTTAGGCGCCGAGTTCGTGTTTCGCATCGTGGCGCCGATCCGTTGGCCGTGGGAGCACGCCCAGGACCTGGCCGCCACGGCGAACCAGGCGGGCGCTCTGATCGGCCTGCCGCCGTTGGTTGAGGGCGCCGACGTCGACACCACGCTCGACTACATCGGTCCAGGCTACGGCGTGCCTTCGCCCGCCGGGCGCGAGGCGCTCGATCTGCTGGCACGGACCGAGGGCATTTTGCTCGATCCGGTCTACACGTCCAAAGCGCTGGCCGCCCTGATCGACGACGTCCGCAACGGTCGCTGGCCCGCCGACCGGCCGGTCATTTTCGTCCACACCGGCGGCACGCCCGCCCTGTTCGCCTATCGCGACGAACTCATGGGCGATCGGGCCGGCGCCTGATTCGCCTGGCGCATGAAACAGGCCAACGGACGTCGCCCGTTGGCCTGAGTTGATCCGTTGGGTTTGTGAGTTCCGCCGGCTCCGCCTACGGCGTGATGCCGCGGAAGAAGTTGCGGATCGGCTGTCCCGGCACGTAAAGCACCTTCGACCGCACGGGCGCGTAATAGCTGGTCACGACCGGGGCCGGAGCGTAGGCCGCCGTCACCACCGGGCTGTAAGTCGTCGTGACCACGGGGCTGTAAGCCTCGGTGACGACGGGGCTGTACGTGACCACGGGCGTCTCGGCGACCACCGGACTGTAGGCCGTCACCACCGGGCTGTAGCTCGTGACCACGGGGCTGGCGGCTACGACGGGGGCCGCCGTCACCACCGGGCTGTAAGCCGTCACTGCCGGGGCCGGATTATAGCTGGGATAGTAATTCGTGAACGTCGAACCGGCGATTCCTCGGTAGCCATAGCGGTATGCCACGGGCGCCGGCGCTGCGTACTCCGCGGTCACGACCGGGCTGTACGTTTCGTAAATGACCGTTTGGGCCATCGCCGGGACCGACAGGCAAGCCGTCAGTCCCAATGCCAACATCAATGCTCGTTTACTCACGGCAAGTTCCTCCTGGTAGATGCGGAAAGCTTCGGATCTTGCGATCGGGGCGTTCGCGGCGAATCGCTCGACCCGGCGACCACTTCGGCCAGCGCACGCAATTCGGCCGTGGCGCCGCTGGCGAGGTCAGTTTGAATTAAAATTTTCAGGTTCACCTTGGCGGCTTCGTCGCCCGCCGTGAAGGTCACCGGAACCAGTTGCACTCGCCGGGCCTCGGTCGGCAGTTCGAACGCGAAGCACTGCTCATTAGGGCAGACGATTCCGGAAATGAGAAACGGACGCTTGCCTTGAACGACAATCTGCTTGGTGATCTTTTGTCCCGGTTCAAGCCGGCCGAAGGAAATCGAGGCCGGATTAACGGATACTTCAGGAACGAGCCGCCCTTCGACCGTGACGGGGGTCACTCGCCGATCGTCGCTGACCAGCAAGATCTGGTCTTGCAAGTAACCGGCCGGGGCGCCCGGCTTCAGCCGAGTCGTCAGCCGGTAGTCGACGCGTCCGCTCTGACGCATGGTTTCCACCACGCTCGCCTCGAGGTTCGGGTTGGCCGTTTTGACTTCGGTGATTTTCCAGTCATTGCGGCCGGCGTAGCGGATATCGAGTTGCTTTTCGGTTTGCGCCTTCATCGAGCGAGCCGAATTCAATGGCGCCGGGCGTCATGACGATGTCGGTGCGGATGAAGCCATCAACCCGTAACTGAACCTCAGCGTAACGCGGCCGGTCAATGGTGACCGTCAAGGTAGCGCCTCGCTGTCCGCTGAAGCGGTCGGTATTGAAGTGGGCGATGATTTCGCCTTCTTCGTACGTCTTCAGCGTGTCCTTGGTCACGCTGGGCGACGTGCAGCCGCAACTGGTGCGGACGCCGGAGATGTGGATGTCATCCCGGTAGACGTTCTTGAGACGGAAACGGTACTCCGTTTTCGCGTCGCGGGCGACCGTGCCGAAGTTGTGTTTGGTTTCGGTGAACATCCTGCTCGCCCACTCCTGCGCCGGCAGGGAAGCCGCCGCACCTGTCACGATTGCCAACGAAAGCACTACCGCACGCGGCAGTACCGCAGAACGCGCCAACGTCGCCATAATGCACCTCACCCTTGTTGCTGTATCCTTCGAAGCTCGTCAAGAAACCCTAGGTCGCGAACGCGTGTGGTGCAAAAAAGCGACCGAAAACCAACATAATCCGCTAAACTCGCCGCAACTTCTGTGCTGACTGTAGCTTACGGTTTCATTTTTCCGCCTGTCCGGACCGGCCAAACGACCTCGATAGGCGCAAAACAGCACACCTGATTCGATATCAACCGGACAGTGAGAAAAATGGCACTGGCCGCAGGAGGCAGCCGCAAGCGCCGCGCGAAAGGCGGCTTAAGATGAGACGGCCAGGTCGTCGAGCGGCTGGCCCGAGGCCATCTGCTGCCGGACCATCTGACGATAGCGGCCGCTGGCCCGTAGCAGCTCGGCGTGCGTTCCCGATTCGACCGCTCGCCCTCGTTCGATCACCACGATCCGGTCTGCATTCACAATCGTGCTGAGCCGATGCGCGATGACGAAGCTGGTGCGGCCTTGCATCAGTGCGTGCAGACTGTGCTGAATCAGCCGCTCGCTTTCGGTGTCGAGATTGCTGGTCGCCTCGTCGAGAATCAGAATCCGCGGGTCGGCCAGCACGGCTCGGGCGATGGCCAGACGCTGACGTTGCCCGCCGCTGAGCTTCACGCCTCGCTCGCCGATCACCGTGTCGTAGCCGTGGGGCAAGGCGGTGATGAATTCGTGGGCATGGGCCGTGCTTGCCGCCCGTTCGATTTCTCCTGGACCGGCGGAGCGGGCGCCGTAGCCGATGTTCTCGGCGATCGTGCCGTCGAACAGAAAGATGTCCTGCTCGACGATGCCCAGCAGCCGGCGATAGCTGTCGACGTCGATTTCGCGCAGGTCGCGGCCGTCCAGTACGACGCGGCCGGCGGTCGGATCGTAGAAGCGGGCGACCAGGTTGCAGAGCGTCGTCTTGCCCGCCCCGCTGGGGCCGACCAGCGCCACCATTTGCCCGGCCGCAACGTCGAGAGAGATGTCTTTCAGGACCAGCTCTTCCGTGCCGGGATACTGAAAGGACACATGCTCGAGGCTGATCCGCCCTTGGACGGCGGCCGGTTGCACGACGATGGCGCCCGGGACGTTGGGCATTTCCTGCGGCTCTTCGAGCAGGTCGAGCACTCGGTCCAGACCCGCCAGGCCGCCTTGAAGCGTGGCGGCGCTTTCGGCCAGCACGGCAAACGGTTCCAGCAGCATGGTCAGGTACACCAGGAACATCATCAGATCGCCCAAGGTCAATCTTCCCGAGAGCACTTCGTGGCCGCCGTAAAGCAGCAGCCCGGCCGAGGCGAGGGGAATCAGCGTGTCCCAGACGATCTCGACGCCCCGCGCCCACCACCAGGCGCCCAGTTCCTGCCGCGCCATCAGGTGGTTGCCGCGGGCAAAGCGGCCCGATTCGCTCTTTTGGCGTCCGAACGCGCGTACCACCCGCATGCCGCCAAAGGCCTCGGTGGCATGACTGTCGACGTCCTGGCGCTGCTTGCGGATATCGCGATGCAGCGGGCGAATACGACTGATCCAGGTCCGATGGCTGAAATAGACCACCGGCAGCAAGATCAGCGACCCAACGAGCAGTCGCCAATCCACCCAGGCCAGCACTGCCATGCTGCCGAGTAACTGAATGAAGGCGCGCCAGGGGTTGTAGAGCATGCTGAAGACGAGATCGCCGATGCCGCCGGCGTCTTCGCGCAAGATGCTGGACACTCCGCCCGACTTGAGTTGATAGACGCGATGCAGCGGCAGCCGCGAGGCGTGTTCGAACGCGCGGCGGCGCGTGGCGGCCTGCAGGCGTTTGGCGGCCTGGGTGGCATGCCAGCGGCCCCAGATATGAATGAACGTCTGCACCAGGGAGACCACCAGCACTCCGCCGGCCAGCAGCGCCAGCAACCGGCTGCGGCTTGCCTCCACGTGCAGTCGGGCGGCCCACTCGCCCGTTAGCGGTTTGTCGCCCAGGACGTTGTCGATGACCAGCTTGGTCGCCGCCGGCGGCAGTAACTTCAACAGCGTCGAGATCGTCAAGGTGGCCAGCGCGAAGCCGAGTTTCAGCCGCAAGCCCCCCAGCAGCCCCCAGAAAGCCCGCAGCAAGCTTCCGAACGAACGGTTTTTGGGACCGACCGGGCGCAATTCGCCGTGGACCGGCCCGGCATACCGCAATTCGCCTGCGCGCCGGCGCCGCGACAGATCGCGGCGGTACTGGGTAAACCGCAGCCGGCTGGAACGTCCAGGAAGCGACATCCGAAACGAGAACTCTTGGGCCTGGCGGGACGAGAATTGCGACCAACGCCTGCCATCCGCTCGCGCATCCGTCGCGCTGGTCCCCGAATCGCTGGCGGACGCATCGACGGCGTCTGTTCCATTATAGAGGAACGGGAACCGCCTGTGGGGGGAATTGTCGCGATCCGCGAACGCGCTGCGGCGTTTCGCAGGGCGACCTGAAAAGATCGCCCCACGGAACCCGCCCCGTCGCGGTTTTTAACTCGCGGCGGCAAGCCCGGAGCTTCTCAAAGCCTGCTCCCAAGGCAAATCTTTGCGGCCAGTCAGGCCAGGCTGGGCGACAGCCGAGAGTCGATTTCCGGCAAGCCGTCCTGGCAACGCGTTTCTTGCGTCAACCGCTCGAAGACTTCCTGCCGATGAATCGGAATTTCGGCAGGACCGTCGAAACCAAGCTTCACTTTATCGCCGCGAACTTCTAACACGGTCACCGTAATGGTCCCGCCGACGACGATCTGTTGCCCCTTCGTTCGAGAAAGCACAAGCACGTCCACATCCCTCCTTGCTGGCGTAGAAATACAATTTCACTCGTCCTCGCAGGTCGCATCGGAACCATTCCGAAGGCACTTCCGCTCTGAACAACGCGAACGCACGCAAAAGCCTCCGGGCGACCCTCTAAACGCGCCCGAGACTTTTACAACCCGACTGAACTTGTCCGCCATGAACAAGGTCTACGGCGTCAGGTTAATTGGGGGGGAAGAGGCGGGTCAATACCAGTTTTTCAGGGAAAGTTCCGAGCTTTGCTCCCATTTGCAACTTCGTGGTGCGCCGGCAAACAGCGGCGGCAAGGCAAACGAGCCGACCGTGTCGGAAACTCAAGTTCCTCGCGAGCAAATCCGCTACGCCTTGAAACTGGGCCGCGAGACAGCCATGAAACGGCCCGTCAGCCTGTTGGAGAGGAACCGTTGGCAAAGCGGTCAAGCGTTAAGATGGAAATGCCGCTGTAGCGGCGAAAGTCACGCTCGTTGAGCGTAAGAATGGTTGAAACTCCTTGGGAAAGCATGACCGAGACAAGGCGCGCGTCGTGGACGGAGACGCCGGTAATGGCGTAGCTCATCGGTAACCCCTTCCAGATCCGAGAAGAACGGTCGTCTTCAGTCACGACTTCGCAGATCTGCTCGATCAGGTTCAACCGACGGCTTGCTCGCTCGACAGATATGCCATAGCCATTCTTGTCAACGGGCCTCGTAGAGACATTCCAGAACTCGGCGAGATTTTGCAAGGCGACTATCAGGCGATCTTGGCTCGCGAGCAAACTTCGAAGGGCCTGCCGAACGAGGCGATACTCCGCGAATGAAGCGTCGAATGCACGCAGCAAAATGCCCGTGTCGATGAGGCACGTCATCAGTCGTGGTCGCCATAAAGGTCGGCTCGTGAAGATGACCCTGTCGGCGAAAAGCCTGCTGTAGCCTCGGCGTCGAGCATTTGGTCGAGAGCGTCCGGCGACAGAGGCGCAGGTGGCGGGCACGGCGGCTTCAAGCGCAACAGGGCCTCCAAATACTGTTCGACAGTCAGGCCCTGGGCAGCAGCTTGAGGCGCAGAGGGCGGCGGCCACGCTATCGTCGAGAAGAATGTTTGCCATGTTTGGATGATACCACAAAAGGGCGGAGTGGTGCACGATGCAGCAACTTCCACTGCCTTCCGAAGCGGCGCCTTCGGCGCCCTGGCATGCCACCCCCGTTTCCTAAACTCCGCGGCAACCGCATAATTGAGGCTTGAAGAAGGAAGAGGGATGGGAACGCCTGCGTGCGCCCGTGAGTCGAACGATTCTGAGAAACAAAGCGAGTGCCAGCATGAAAGACTTCCTCTGTTATTACGTCACCAAAGAAGGCCGCAGTCCCGCGCAGGCTGAGGTGACGCATCGCTCGCTAGGCGAACTCCCAGCGGGCGACGTGCTGATCCGAGTCGCTTATTCCTCGCTCAACTATAAAGACGCCCTTTCGGCCACCGGGCATCCGGGCGTGACCCGCAAGTTCCCTCACGTGCCCGGCATCGACGCCGCCGGCACGGTCGTCGAAAGCCGCGCCGATGAATGGAACGCGGGCGATGAGGTGCTGGCGACCAGTTATGACCTGGGGCAAAACACGTGGGGCGGCTATGCCGAATACGTGCGCGTGCCGGCCGCCTGGGTGGTCCGCCGGCCGGAAGGGCTTTCGCTGCGCGAGGCCATGATTCTCGGCACGGCCGGCTTCACCGCCGGCATGGGGCTCGACGCATTGGTCCAGCGCGGCATTACGCCGGCTCGCGGCGAGATCGTCGTCACCGGCGCCTCGGGCGGCGTCGGCAGCCTGGCCGTGGCGATTCTAGCCAAGGCGGGCTTTCAGGTCGTCGCTTCGACCGGCAAGACGTCGGCCCACGAGCTATTGCGCCAGCTTGGCGCCGCGGAAATCATCAGCCGCGAAGAAGTGCAGGACGAGAGCGACAAGCCTTTGTTGGCGGCCCGCTGGGCCGGCGCCATTGATACCGTCGGCGGCAAGACGCTCGGCACGCTCGTCCGCTCCGCGCAGAACAATGGCTGCATTACCGCCTGCGGACTGGTGGGCGGCGTGGACGTGCCGTTGACGGTTTACCCGTTTATTCTGCGCGGCATCGAACTGGCTGGCATCGATTCGGCCGAATGCCCGCGCGAGCGCCGCTTGCGCGTCTGGCAAAAACTGGCTGCCGAGTGGAAACCCGACAAGCTCGAGGAACTGGCCGTCGAATCTTCGCTGAGCCAGTTGGGCGGCCACATTCAGGAGATTCTCAAGGGCCGCGTCACCGGTCGAGTGCTGGTCAAGCCGACGGCATGAACGTCCGGGCGGCGTTTGCTACCCGCCATGTACGAAACCTTCGAACACACGGCCGACCTGGGGCTGCGAATCAAGGCGGCCGAGCTCCCCACGCTGTTCGCCGACGCCGCCCGAGGGCTGACTTCGGTCATCGTGGCGGACCTGGACCAGGTGCAGCCCGCGCAGGCGATCCGCTTGAGGGTCGAAGGCGCCGCGCTGGACGAGTTGCTGTTCGATTGGCTCAGCGAAGTGTTGTATACCTTCGAGTCGCAGCGGTTGCTGCTCTCGCAGTTCGATGTGCAGTTGAGCGCATCAGGCCTGCAGGCGACGGTGCGCGGGGAGCCGCTCGATCTCAATCGTCACGTTCTGGAGCACGAAATCAAAGCCGTGACTTATCACGGTTTGAAAGTCGAGCAGACGCCCGACGGCTGGCTGGCGGAAGTCATTGTTGATATCTGAGACGGCGACGGACAGTGTCGTTGGTCCGCTCAAAGCGGGCGATTTTGGACTTGGTAGGACTTCCACTTCTGCGTGACTCTTGTTCCGCTCCGCTCCGCCACCGCCTGGCTCGCCCAGGCGGAGCGATGATTGATCAGCTAGAAATGGCGTCTCACCGCAACATTGTCCCCGATTGCCCGCCGCCACAGGCGGCGGGCAATCGGGGACGCCGAGCTGCGATCGGCAACCGGGATAGCTGGAAATCATTGCTCGACCGGGACAAGCCCGGATCGTGGCGGATAGGAGCCGGCGTGATTCCGGTCCAGTGAATGAGTGCGATTTTCCGCGGGCCAAGCTGGCCCGCGATGCGCGTACCTCAGCGATTCACTCCACGCCTTCGGCTTAACGCGAGGCCGCCGCTTTCCGTCGTCCTTGCCAGCAGAGGAATAACCCGGTCGGCCGATGCGCCTGCCCGTGGGGGATTTCCATCACGGAGATCTCCTGGCAATAGGGAGCCATCCAGGCGGCAACTTCGCCCGGAGAGAACCATTGCTCCCATGGCTCGTGCTCTGACAAGGGCTGCTTGGAGCGGTGCTTGTCAATAACCAACACGCGGCCGCCCGGCCGCACGATGCGGCACAACTCGCGCACGGCGCCTCGGGCAGCAACGAGTGCTCCAGGGACTCGATGGCCATGGCGCCGTCGAATTCTCCATCGACGGCCGGCAGCCGCAGCATGCCGCCGCGACGCCCTTCGACACACTCCGGCAATTGTTCCAGGCAGTGCCGCGAGACGTCGATGCCGCTGAACCTGGCTGCCGGAAACCGCGGCGCCAACTGTCGCAAGTACCGGCCCGATCCGCAACCGACGTCGGCCACAGCCGCCGGCGAGCCCAAGGCGGCCAACCAGTTGCAGACGGCCGCCAACCGGCCGTCGTGCAGAGAAATTTCCGCGGGCAGCGAATTCCGCTCTGCGGCGAAGGCCGCCTGCACTTGGAGTTGCGCGGCGTCCAGAAAGTGTTTCGCGGCCCAGGCCGATTCGCCTTGGGCTCGACGACTGGCGCCACGGCCCCACTCGCCGGGAAACCCGCCGCCGGCAAGTTGTCGTCGGCGCAGGCAGGTCATGATGCGGTCGGCGCGCTCCGCTTCGCCCAGCTTGTACCAGACGACCGCCAGATGCGCCATGCCGGCGCTCGATGCCCAGCGAGAGCTCGGCGTGAAAGGAACCGATCCGTCCCGCCGTTGCAACGCGGCCGGCCAGTGCAGCGCCTCGCCAGCCAGGTCGCGACAGCCAAGTGGAAGCAGGGCCTCGACCGCGGCGGCGAACTGAGGCAGCGGAGCGGACCAGTGCGTCAGGTCGAACGACCTGCGTGCATGGTCCACAGCACGATCGACGGCCGCTTGCCAATCGGCCCGCTCGCAGCGCCGCGCGGCGGCGGCCAGCGGCGGCAGGCAACTCAGTAGATAACTGGGCGCGGCCCAATGTTCGAGCGCTCCTCCTTTTTCGCCGGCCGGTTCGATTCGCCCCTGGCCGTCGACGCAGGAGGCCAGGTATTGGCAGGCCCGCTCGATGGCGGCCGCGCCTGCCGGCAGTTCGTCGGCCAGCGGCGCCAGGCCCTGGATGGCCTGTGCGGTATTGAACAGCGAAGCGTGCTGCAAGCTCGCGTCGGGAAAGGCGCCGCCCGCTAACTGCGTTCCCAGGAGCCACTGCGACCATTCTAGTGCCAGCTCGAGCCGCCCATACATGATGAGCGTCGAGAGGGTCGCGGCCGTCAAACCCGGGCAAACAAGCGGGTCGTGAGCCGTGGGCGCCAGTCCGCCGTTGCGGCCGTGCGCAACGAGCCATTGCATGGCGGCGGGAACTGCGGGCGGCCGTTGGCCTTGGCGCAGCAAGCGCCAGCCGTACCGCGCCCGGCGGCGCACGGCGCTGGCCAGGCGGGCGAACAGGCCCATCCGACCGCCGTCTTCGCCCAGGCCGCGGCGCATGGCGCCGCCCGTCTCCTCCGCGGTCAGCCGCCATGGCGTCCGACGGCGCCAGGTTCGATCTTCGTTTCGGCGAATGCCGGCCATATCAACGAACCCCGTGCCTCACAAAAAAGTAGCGGCGGGATTATCCTGAAAGCCTTGGCGGGGCCCAATGGCAGTTTGCCCGAATTCCAAGTTCGCGAGTCGCTGATCGGAAACTGCATCGCGGGGGCAAGTTGGGAAGGTCGACAATTCCCAACGGTGGCAAAGAATGCTAGAAGGAATGCTAGCGAGCGGCGTTTTTCGATTTTCCCCGTTCCGAGTCTCACGCAAACATGACCAATTACATTCAGGTTTTCACCACGCTTCCCAATCAAGAGTCGGCGAGAGAAATGGCGCAGCCCTGGTCGAGCACCGGTTGGCGGCTTGCGTGCAGGTGTCGGGACCGTTGGAAAGCACGTATTGGTGGCACGATAAAATCGAATCGGCCAGCGAGTGGCGTTTGACGGCCAAGAGCCGAGTCGATCTATTGCCCGCCTTGGAAGCGGCCATTCGCCGCCATCACCCCTACGACGTACCGGAAATCCTCGCCACCAGCATCGTCGCCGGGCATCCCGACTATCTCGAATGGATGCATCACGAATTGGCTCCGGATGCCTGAATGAAGTTTCGACGTTTCAAGCCTCGCGCTTTTCAGCTTTCGAAGTGTTCGCGTCTGCTGCAGCTAGAGCTTTGATTAACCTCCGCCTTGCGACCTCGCCCCTGACTCCCCTCTTCCTTTCTTCTCTTCATGCTTCCTTTGCTGCCACGCATTGCCGTTACGATGGGCGACCCGGCCGGGGTCGGTCCTGAAGTTTGCCTGCGCCTGCTGGCTCATGCCGAGCTGCGCCAAGAGTGTACGCCGATTGTGTTTGGAGACGCGGCCGTGTTGCGCCGTGCGGCAACGGTCGCCGGTTTGCCGTTTGACGCGCCGGTCGTCTCTGCGGACGAATGGCAACGTGGATTCGAAGGCATCACGCAGCCAAGCGTGGTCGATATCGGCGCTATCTCGCTCGGCGACTTTCAACCCGGCGCCATTAACGCCGCGACGGGCCGGGCGGCCTTTACGTATGTCGACCGCGCCATCGACGCCGCGCTGGCCGGCCGGGTCGTAGCGGTCTCGACGGCGCCGCTCAATAAAGAAGCGTTGAGCATGGCTGGGTACAACTACCCAGGCCATACCGAGATTTTCGCCGAGCGCAGCGGGGCCGCGCGGTGGTGCATGATGCAGTACTCCGAAGAGATCACCTGCAGCTTTGTTACCGTACACGTCGGGTATCGGCAGGCGCCTGATTTGCTAACCCGCGAGCGCGTGCTCGACGTGATTGAGCTAACGGCTGCAGGGTTGCAGCGCATCCGGGGCCGAACGCCGAAGCTGGCCGTTTGCGGGCTGAATCCGCACGCCGGCGAGCACGGCCTGTTCGGCGAGCGGGAAGAAGAGCGGATCATCATGCCGGCCATCGAAGACGCGCGGGCCAAGGGACTGCAGGTCGAAGGTCCCTTGCCGGCCGATACGGCTTTCCTGCCTTGGAAACGCAAGACCACCGACGCCTTCGTCTGCATGTATCACGATCAGGGGCACATTCCGGTCAAGGCGCTGGCCTTTGATTCCGCCGTCAACACCACGCTCGGCCTGCCGATCATTCGCACCAGCGTCGATCACGGCACGGCGCTCGATATTGCCTGGCAAGGTCAGGCCAATCCCGGCAGCTTGTTCGCCGCGGTGCGGTTGGCGCTGAAGCTCGCGGGAAACGCGAAATGATTAACGATCCGTGCGGCGAACGCTCGGCCGGGACGGGCGCCCGTGTGCTGGCCGCGGTCGAGCACCGTCTGGCCGTTGACGATCACGTACTCGATGCCCTCGTTGTATTGAAACGGCTCGGTGTAGGTCGAACGGTCGATGACTTTCCGCGGATCGAACAGGGTGATGTCGGCGAATTGCGCCGGGCCGTAACAAGCCGCGATCGAAGACGCCGATCTTGGCGGCATTCAGCGAAGTCATCTTTCGCACCGCGTCTTCCAGCCGCAACAGGCCCTGCTCGCGCACGTAGACGCCCAGCACGCGAGGAAACGTGCCGAAGTTGCGCGGGTGCGGGTTGCCGCGTCGCAGCGGCCCCTCGATGGCATAGGCCGAGCCGTCGGAGCCGATCGAGCACCACGGCTGCACAAGCGCCAGCTTGCATGTCTTCTTCGGTGTGGTGGGCGTAGACCGTGCTGACCGAGCCGTGCTCTTCGATCAGGATGTCGAACAGTTCGTCCAGCAGATCGGCGTCGCGCTGGCCTTTCGTCCGCAGGGCCATCACGCGGTCCATGGTCAGGCCTTGAAAGCGGCCGGCGCCGCTGACCAGCATGCGGCTCCAGTCGCCGCCGACGGCCGTGTAATGGTTGTACCAGCCGTCGATGCCGCCGCGGATGTCGCGCTTCATGCGCTCTGCGTTGCTTCGGGATCTTTCAATCGCTCCAGCAGTTTCTGCGTTCCGCCTTCGTGCGCCCAGGGCGGAATGATGCTGACCAGGTTGTTGTTGCCGCGCGTGTAAGGATAGACGTTGGCCTGCACGTTGACGCCGCGGCGACGGGCCGCTTCGATCAGTTCCACCACCTCGTTCATCCGGCCCCAGAGCTGCTGGTCGGCGATCTTCAGATGAATCACGTCGACCGACACGCCGGCGCGCTCGCCGATTTCGATGGCTTCCTTCACCGCCTCGAACACGCCGTCTCCTTCGTTGCGGATATGCGTGGAGTAGATGCCGCCGTAAGGAGCGACGGCACGGCATAGTTCAACGATGTCATCGGTCGTCGCCAGCGAGCCGGGCGGCATCATCACCTGGCTGGAAAGCCCTGGCGCGCCATCCCGCATTGCCTCGTCGATCAGCGATTTCATCTGGCCGATCTGCTCGGACGTAGGACGCTCGAACGAGTCGCCCATCACTGCATCGCCAAATATTGTTCAGGCCCACGTAAGAAACGACGTTCGTCGACACGCCGGCGCGCTCCAAGGCATCAAAGTATTCAGCCAATCGGCGCCAGCGGAACGTTTCGCGGGCGAGCACTTCATCGTTGGGAGCCGTCTTGCCCTGATAGGGAGCGGCCGAGCTTCCTTCGCCAAGCACCTCCGTCGTCACGCCCTGGCGAATCTTGCTCTGGGCGTCGCCATCTTCGAGCAGCAGCAGGTCGGAATGCGAGTGCATGTCGATAAAGCCCGGCGCGACGATCAGCCCTTTCGCATCGATCTCGCGATCGCCCTTCTCGGAGATTTTTCCGAGGGCCGAAATCCGGTCGCCGCGCACGGCCAGATCGCCATAGAACCACGGATTGCCGCTGCCATCCACAATCCGGCCGTTGCGAATCACCAGGTCATAGGCCGTTTCCGGAGCGGCTGCGCGGGCTGCTGTTGCAAAGCAGGGCGGCAGGCCCAGCAAAAACATCGCACACGCGGCGAAGCGAAGTCCAGTTTTGTTCATGGGGGCGGAAACTCAATACGGAAGGCGGGCGGTGCGGCAGGCAGAGGCTGAAGCGGCGCAGGTCCTTCGGCGGGACTGCTCGTCTCGTCAGAAGCCGTACTAAAGACACAAGGCTATTATTGTCAGACGGAAACCGAAGATGCCATCGATTTTGTTGGGCGGGCAGGCGATACAGCGCCAAGCCAGTTTGACGATAGCCTTCGTAGGAAAGCGTGTCTCGCATTGCGCGTTGGAAGCGGATCGGAGCCAGGTCTGGCAGCCAGAATCAAAGCGCCGAAGTTGGCCACTTTCGCGAGGGCGCCTTGGCAGGATTTGCCCCTCGTCTGAGCGGATCGGACGGGAGCGCCTGCCCAAGATGGTCAACTTCAAGAGGGCATCTTGGCCAAATTGGCCGCCTTGGCTGCCAGGTAAATGCGAAACGCACGGCTTTCGCCGGCTTCCGCCCCTCACGACGCCACGAACGTTCAATTTCTTTGTGCACCGAGAAGATTCCGGTGGGTCGCGACGCAAGAAAGTCAAAATGCAAATCGCAAAATCGGACATTGTTTTCTGTCATTTTTACTTTTGCGTTTTGCATTTTGCATTTTGCATTACCCGTCGCCCGCCAATTGCTCGACGGACTTGTCCTCGGCTGCCGGCGAGGGCCGCCTACGTCTAATTCCTGCGGCCTACCGACTGTCGCCGCTGTGTTGCCCCCCTGACATGCAGCGGGTAAAGTGAAAGCTGCGTGCCTGCCGCCCGGGCGTCCTCGAGACCCACCCATATCGTCTGGGCGAACCAACCGAACTGCTAACCCTGCGGGATCTTATGGCGCCCATGAACCTCCGGCTTCACCGGCTCAGGGCAGTTGCTTCGCTAGCTGTCGCCCATCTGTCGCTCGGTTTGCTCGCCGCGCAGGCCCAGGACAAGCTGAGCTACGAGCAGGATGTCCGCCCGGTCTTCAAGGCGTATTGCTTTGACTGTCATGGCGGCGGGGTGGCGCTGGAAGGCAATCTCGATCTGCGGCTCAAGCGGTTCCTGGTCCGAGGCGGCGACAGCGGGCCGGCCATCAAGCCGGGCGATGCCGCGGCCAGTTTGCTGCTCGAACGGCTGAAGGCCGGCGAAATGCCCCCCGGCGAAAAGAAAACGCCGCCCGAGCAGATTGCGACCATCGAACGCTGGATTGCTTCGGGCGCCGCGACGCTGCGCGAAGAGCCCGAGCAGCTTCCCCCGGGCATCGATATCACGCCCGAAGAACGCGCCTACTGGGCCTACCAGCCGATCCGCCGGCCGGAGCCGCCGCAACTGACGGGCGTGGTCAGCCAGGCCGCGGAGCTGGCCCAGCAGCCGGAAGCTGATATCGTCCGCTCGCCGATCGACGGCTTCGTGCTCGCTCGCCTGCGAGCGAAAGGGCTACGCTTTTCGTCCGACGCCGACCGGTTGGCGTTCATTCGCCGTGCGTCGTTTGATCTGATCGGTTTGCCTCCTACGCAGCAGGAAATTGCCGAGTTCCTCGCCGACGCGAGCGAACAGGCTTACGAGAAGTTGATCGATCGGCTGCTCGCCTCGCCTCATTACGGTGAGCACTGGGGGCGTCACTGGCTCGACGTCGCCGGCTATGCCGATTCCGAAGGCGACGGCAATCAGGATACCCCGCGGGCTTACGCATATAAATATCGCGATTACGTGATCCGCGCATTCAATGCCGACAAGCCGTTCGATCAGTTCGTGATCGAGCAGATGGCGGGTGATGAACTTGTCCCGCAGCCATGGCGCAACCTGGCGCCGGAGCAAATCCAGAAGCTGGTCGCCACCGGCTTCCTGCGCACCGCCGTCGATCCGACGGCCAGCGGCGGCGACCCGGCCGAAGGCGCTAACCAGATGGTGGCCGATACGCTAAAGATTGTCGGCTCCTCGCTGCTTGGGTTGACCGTCGGCTGCGCCCAATGCCACGACCATCGCTATGATCCCATTCCGCAGCAGGATTACTTCCGGCTGCGGGCCGTGTTCGAGCCGGCGCTTGACCCGGCGCATTGGCGCCGGCCGTCGCAACGATTGGTGTCGCTCTATACCGACGAGCAGCGGACCAAGGCGGCGGCGGTTGAAGCCGAGGCCAAGACGCTGCAAGACGCGTACAACGCCAAGCAGGCCAAGTTCATTGCCGAAGCGCTGGAGAAGGAACTCGAAAACTTCCCCGAAGACCAGCGCGGCAAGCTGCGCGATGCGTACAACGCGCCGGCCGCCAAGCGGACCGAGGAGCAGAAGCAATTGCTGGCGCTCAATCCGAAGGTGAACATCACGGCCGGCGTGCTCTACCAGTACAACCCGAAGGCGGCCGAAGAGCTGAAGGCCGACCAGGCGAAGATCGCCGCCAAGCGAGCGGAAAAGCCGGTGGAAGATTTCGTCAGCGTGCTCAGCGAGGTTTCCGGCGCGCTGCCCGTCACGCACGTGTTTTATCGCGGCGATTACCGCCAGCCGCAGCAGGAGGTCAAGCCGGGCGGCCTGACCATCGCCTCGCCCGAAGGGGCGCGGTTTGAGATTCCTGACAACGACCCGCAACGGCCCACGTCCGGTCGCCGCTTGGCGCTGGCCAAACACCTGATGAACGGCCAGCACCCGCTCACCGGTCGCGTGCTGGTCAATCGAATCTGGCTGCATCACTTCGGCCGCGCTTTCGTCGATACGGCCGGCGACTTCGGCATGCTCGGCGTCCGTCCGACGCATCCGGAGTTGATCGATTGGCTGGCGGACGAATTCGCCCGGCAAGGCTGGCGGCTGAAGCAACTGCACAAGCAGATCATGCTTTCGACCGTGTATCGTCAATCGTCCATTCCTCGGCCGCTGGCCGATGGCGCGGTCGATCCGCGGGCTATCGATGGCGATGACGCTTACTACTGGCACTATCCGGTGCGGCGGCTGGAAGCAGAGATCTTGCGAGATCGCATTCTGGCCGCCAGCGGCAAACTGGACCGCACGCAGTTCGGTCCGGCTGTTGCGGTGGAGGAAGATTTCGTCGGACAGGTCGTGGTGAAAGACGACGCCCCGCGCCGCAGCGTGTATCTGCAGGCGCGGCGTTCGAAGCCCGTCTCGTTCCTGACGACCTTCAATGCGCCGGTGATGACTTTGAACTGCGAACGGCGAGTGCCCAGCACCGGCACGCCGCAGTCGCTGATGCTGATGAACAGCGACTTCGTGCTCAAGCATGCGGGACACTTCGCACAGCGTTTGCGGTCCGAGACGCCGAGCGATTTCGCGTTGCCGGCGGTGCAGTCGCTCACTGAAAAGTACCCGCGGCATGGCGAAGTATGGCAATACGGCTACGGCGCATTCGGCGCCGCCGAGAGCCGCGTCGTACAGTTCGCGCCGCTGCCGCACTTCACCGGCTCGGCCTGGCAAGGGGGCGCCGCCTTGCCCGACGCCAAGCTCGGCTGGGCGATTCTCAATGCCGCGGGCGGCCATGCGGGCAACGACCAGCAGCACGCCGTGGTTCGCCGCTGGACCGCGCTGCGCGACGGTTTTGTCGCGGTTTCCGGCAAGCTCAACCACCCGTCGGAAAACGGCGACGGCGTGCGCGGCCGCATCGTCTCCAGCCGCTCGGGCTCGCACGGAGAGTGGGCGGTCAAAAAGCGCGAGGCGGCCACGGACGTCGCAAAGATCGAAGTGCAAATGGGCGACACGCTCGATTTTGTCGTCGATTGCTTTGGCGACGTTAATACGGATTCTTTCACGTGGAGCGTCGATCTCAAGCTGCTCGACGCGCAGAACCAGGAACTGGACCACTGGAACTCCGCCAGCGACTTCCATGGCGCGCTGGGCGTTTCGCTGCCCCAGCAACTCGCCTACGCCTGGCAGATCGCTTATCAGCGCCAGGCGACGCCGGAGGAATTGGAGTCGGCCTGTCAGTTCGTCAGCCAGCAAGCCGCCGCGTTGCGAGCCAGCGGCGACAAGTCGGACCATGAGCTATCGGCTCTAACCAGTCTTTGTCAGCAACTCCTCAGCTCCAACGAGTTTTTGTATGTGGATTGATCCCCGACATCGCAGCCGTCGACAGTTTCTGGCCCAATCGGCCTTCGGCATCGGCACGTTCGCGCTGGCGCACCTGCTCGATCGGGACCGGCGCTGGGGGCTGAGTCGATCGGCAAGCCCGGCGAAAACCTGCCGCTTGACCTGAAGCCGCGCCCGCCGCAATTTGCGCCAAGGCCAAGGCGATGATCTCGCTGTTCATGCACGGCGGCCCTTCGCACGTCGACTTGCTCGATCCGAAGCCCGAGTTGACGGCCATGAATGGCAAAGATTACGGCGGCGACGTCCACTACAGCTTCGTCAATCGGGCCAACAAGAAGCTGTTCGGCACGCCATGGAAGTTCGCCAAACATGGCCAGTGCGGCACGGACGTCTCCGAACTGCTGCCGCACACGGCGGGCATCGTCGACGACATCTGCGTGATCCGTTCCATGCACACCGGCCACAACGGCCACGAAGTTTCCATCCGTTATTTCCACGGCGGCATTGCCGGCGTGACCGGCCGGCCGACGATGGGAAGCTGGATCATCTACGGCCTGGGGAGCGAGTCGCAGAACCTGCCGGCCTACATGGTGCTGTCCGATCCGGGCGGGCATCCGGTCGACGGCACGAACAATTGGTCGAGCGGTTTCATGCCGCCGCTGTACCAGGGTACGGTGTTGAGGCCGAAAGAGCCGCGGATTCTCAATCTCGATCCGCCGCCGCAGTTGCGCGGCAAGCTGCAGCAACAGAACTTGAGCTTCCTGGAACAGTTGAATCGCCGGCACCTGGCGATGCACCCGGGCGAAGCCGACCTGGAAACGCGGATCGCCAGCTATGAACTGGCCGCCGCCATGCAGGTCGAAGCCAAAGACGCGCTCGACCTGTCGCAAGAGCCCGAATACATCCACAAGCTGTACGGCCTCGACCAGAAGGAGACGCAGGAGTACGGTACGCGCTGCCTGATCGCTCGCCGGCTGGTGGAGCGGGGCGTGCGCTTCGTGCAGTTGTTCCTGGGCGGTCAGCCGTGGGACAACCACAACACGATCCGCACGGGCTTGCCCGCCATCTGCCGCCGCACCGATCAACCGGCCGCGGCGCTCGTGACCGATCTCAAGCAGCGCGGCCTGCTTGATTCGACCATCGTTCACTGGGGCGGCGAAATCGGCCGACTGCCGGTATGCGAGGGCGAACTGAACGATAAGGTCGGCCGCGACCACAACGGCCAGGGCTTTTCCATCTGGTTGGCGGGCGGCGGCTTCAAGCCCGGCATGACCTTTGGGCAGACCGACGAGGTCGGCCACAAGGCGGCCGTCGACGTGGTCACCCCCAACGACTACCAGGCCACGATCCTGCACCAACTCGGCATCGACCATGACAAGCTGGTCTATCACAGCAACGGCCGGCAGCAGCGTTTGACCGACGGCCATCCGGCGCGGGTGGTCGAGCAGATTCTGGCGTGAGGCGTGCGATTCTCACCGGTCGCTGAAATGCCGTCCGTTCGCTGGGCAGAGAACTTTGCGGACAGAGAACTTTGCGGACAGAGAACTTTGCGGACAGAGAACTTTGCGGACAGAGAACTTTGCGGGCAAAGATCCGCCCGCGCTGTCAGGCCTCAGCCTGTGCGTTATACTTGCCGGCATAGTTTGTACGTGCGTCGGTAGGGGTATCCGCCTGCTCCCGCTCGGCGGCGGTGCTAGTCGGCTGTGGCTCAGACGTCGCTGTTGCCATGCTGCCGAATGACGGATCGAGGGACCGATGCGACCGCCAAGTTTCACGATTGTACACCTGCTTCTGCTGACGGCGCTGATCGCCGTGTTCTGCGTGACCTTGGTCAATGAGAATGAGTGGCTTCGGGCAACCTACGTCACTTGCGCTCTAGGCGCCGTCCTGAACGCGCCGATTGCCGCCATCTTTGCGCGCGGCGAGCGGCAGGCATTCGCCGGAGGGTTTATCGCTGGCAGCTTCTTGTTTGGCGTCTCCGTCAACGCGGCGGCAGCAACGCTCCCGTATCTGTTGACCTTGAGACTTTACGATTGGATGAAGGCGGCTTCGGCGGCGCCGAGCGAGGAGCACTACTGGATTATCACGACGACAACGTGGGTAATGCTGACGGCGGTATCTTCCGGGCTGATCGCTCGCGCGTGGTATCTTCGCGTGCAGGCGGAGCGATGCGGCAACGAGGCAGCGGAGCCCCGCTAGGTCGCGCTTCGCGGAGCCTGGCGAGCGTAAAGTTTCGTCGCCGCTTCCGGCTTGGCGACGCGGAACGGGCGCATGACCTCTGCGCACATGCAGTCCGCTGGGGCGAGCGAGGCGCCGCATGCCCGTCGCTGTTGACCATTAAGGATTGTTCGAGGCGTTCTTAACAGACCGCGCGGCGCCGGCACGGCGTTCTTGTTACATTAGATGCGGGGCGAACGCCGGGCCTGAAGTCGCGCCGGGCCTGAAGTCGCTCTGATGCGGGAGATGCTGAACCCATGAACGTGCCTTCCTACCGTTTGCCGCGTCTGGCGTTGGCCGGGCTGATACTGGTTGCATCAGGACAAACGCAGGCGGATGAACCCGCAGCCGCCGCGGCGACCAAAACGTTCGTGTACAAGCAAACGCCGCAGGCCGAGCTGGAGATGGTCGTCCACTACCCGCCCGGTTGGAAGGCACGCGACAAGCGGCCGACGATCGTGTTTTTCTTTGGCGGCGGTTGGACGGGCGGCAGAATCTCGCAATTCGAGTCGCAGGCCGAGCACCTGGCAAGCCGCGGAATGGTGGCTGCCCGGGCCGACTATCGCGTGAAGACCCGGCACGGCGTTACGCCGAAGGAGTGCGTGGAAGACGCCAAGAGCGCCGTCCGCTGGCTGCGGCAGCACGCCGCCGAGTTGGGCGTCGATCCCGATCGCATTGTTTCAGCCGGCGGTTCGGCCGGAGGGCACATCGCCGCCTGCACCTCGCTGACGCAAGGCTTGGACTGTGCCGAAGAGAACTTGTCGGTCTCATCCAAGCCGAACGCCTTGCTGTTGTACAATCCCGTGTTACGGTTCGACGGCATGCCGAAGTTGATGCAGCGCCTCGACAACGACGCCGTCTTGGGAAAGGCCATTTCGCCCACGCTGCATTTGTCCAAAGATACGCCGCCGGCGCTGCTGATGTTCGGCGACGTTGATCCGCTGCTCGCCCAGGCTGAAGAGTTCATGCAGCGAGCCAAGGAACTGGGCCTTCGCGCCGAACTCTACACGGCCGAAGGCCAGGATCACGCCTTTTTCAACCGCCCGCCTTGGTTGGGCAAGACGACCGAGCGAGCGGACCAGTTTCTGGTCTCCCTCGGGTATCTGCCGCCGGCCGAAAATCAGCCGGCATCGAAGTAGCATCGGGCCCAGGCGGCGCCAGCAGTTTCGACGGCCGCTCGACTCGAGCAGGACCGGTGTGGGCTGAGATTCGCGCCCTCCGCCGCTGAGACGTCGCCGCGAGAAGGCCGAGTCTAGCCATTCGTCCAAGAAAACCGAGCGTCCTTCAAAAATGGTGTCACACCCATTGCGATTATATTGTGTGGAGACCACGCCGCGAGTACTCTCGTGACGCGGGGCGCCACGACCCCGACAGGGTCCAAGAATCCTCTGCACGATGACGCTTGCCCCCGTGGCGGCTGAAGCCGCTACAAGCGTCGTCGTTTCTCCGTAGTTCGCCTCCCCTGCTTCGGCCGACGCCGAGCGCAAGGTCGCCAACTGCTTCCGCAAAGGTTAGCCGATGTTGATGTGGTTTGATCGACAGGTTCGAAGCACCCGAGCTGCGCCCGTCAGGGCGCCGGCGCCGGACCCGCACGCCGCCGATTAGGGCTGGAAAGCCTCGAGCATCGGACGATGCTGAGCGCCAACGTGAACATCTTCTCCGGGACCGCGGGTTCGGGCAGCCTGGATCAGGCCTTCCTGGCGAGCAACGGGCAACTGCCGTTCGGAACGCCTGATGCCGGCAGCGGGGCCGCGCTGGACACGCTCAGCACCGGCGGCGCTGGCGCAGATCGATTCGGCCACGAGCATCTCTATCCAGGCGGTTCACGCCATTACCTTTGGAGACCTGGGCGGCGGCTTTACGCTGCCGACGGCGGCAGGGGCCATCGTCAGCTTCAGTACGGACGACGCCGGCGGCGGCGACATCACGTTCAGCAACCCGGATGACGCGTTAAGCACTTCCGGCGGCTCCTTGTTCTTCGACGCCGGCGCCAATTTGACGGTGGCCGGTCTCAATACCGCCGGCGGCAGTTTGTTCCTCGTCGCTACTTCGCAAGGCGCCGGCGCCCTCACCGCCCACGCGGTGCACACGACCGGCGGCGCGGGGGCGCGGCGGGCAGTGTGGTCTTCACCGCCGATAGTCTCAGCCTGGCGGCGTCCGTTGACGCCGGATCCGCGAGAGTCACCGTTCAGCCTTACAATAACGCCACGGCCATCGCATTAGGGGACGCCTCGAGCGGCGGATTCCTGGGACTGACCGACGCCCAGTTGTCGCAGATCACGGCAGGCGCGTTGCAGATCGGCAACTCGATCCAAAGCGGTGGCATCACAGTGAACGCTCCCATTGCCAGCCACTCCGGCTACGACACGCTCTCGCTCCGCACGCTGGGCTCGATCTCCAATGCCGTCTCGACCGGCACGTCCTTGAGCGCGACCAACGTATCGCTGCAGGCCGGCAATGGCATTGGCGCCGGCGGCGCCCTGACCGTCAATGCTGCGAAGCTGGCGTTCTCCAATGGCCTCGGCGACGTCAACATTGCCTCTCCCGGTTCGCTGACGATCGCTGCCGTTGACGTTACGCCCGGCGGGGCCAATCCTGATACCGCCGCCACAACCAGCCTATCCGCTGCAGGAACAATTACTTTTGCCGCCAGCGTCTATAGCGGCAAGACGCTCCAGGTTACCGCCAGCGAAGCCGCCAGTGAAAATGGCAATCAGCCCGAGCACAACGTTGTTGTCAACGGGCAGGTAAACCTGGGCGCCGGCTCGAAGGTCAATCTTACCGCGGCCGACCAGATCCTCGCCGCCGCGGGCAGCGTGATCAACGCGCCGGGCGTGAATTTGTCCTCGGGCGCCGACGATACAGACGACGACGCTTGGATCGACGCCTTGGGCGCGATTCAAGCCACGGACTATGCCGTGCTGGTGACGAACGGCGATCTCCGCGTCAATTCCATCAACGCGCCAGGCGCCATTGTAACGCTCGTCAGCAGTAAGGGAGCCATTCTCGATGCAAACGATTCGCCCGCGGTTGCCAACAACGTGACTTCGGCGACGTTATTCCTGGAAGCGGCCCAGGGCATTGGCGTGACCTCGACCGGCATCGATGTGGCGGCAGCGCCGCTCGAAGTCTCGACGGCCAACCTGACGGTTTTCAATTCCGCGAGCGGCGATATCCAGGTCGTGAACCAGTCGGGCGACGTTTCCGCTTCCGGCTTCAACTCGGCCCCCGGCGGCAAGATCAACTTGACTGCCTTGAGCGGCGGCGCGCTGGCGATCAATTCCGCCAACCTGATCAGCAAGGATGGCGATATCGCGCTCGTCGCCGATCGCATGTCGTTCGCCGGGGCGGTCGACGCCGGACATGGCGTCGTGACGCTCGAGCAGGCGACCGGCACGGTGAATATCGACCTCGGCGAGAATCCCGTCAGCGGCGCCCTGGGGTTGTCGCAAGCGGATCTTAATTACATTACGGCCGCCCAATTGCGAATCGGCGACGCGGCCCATGCGGGCGAAATCAAAATCACCGCCGCAATCGCGGCTCCGGCCGGCTGGAACACGCTGTTGTTGTTGAGCGGCGGGCAAATCAACGGCGGAAACCAGTCGCCGCTGACGGTGGCGAATCTCGACGTGCAAGGCCTGGGAGGCGTCGCGTTGCTGGATGGCGTCGTCTCGACGCTGGCCGGCACGACGCACGACCAGCCGTTCACGTTCGTCAATCATGGCGACCTGACGATCGGCGCCGTCGACGACGACTCCGGCATCAACACGGCGACCGCTTCCACCGACGGCGGGCAGGTGAAAATCACGGCGGTCGGTTCGACGCTGTCGGTGAATCAACCTATTTTTTCGGGCGCCCGCGACATTGACCTGTTCGGCAATCGCATGCATCTTGGCGCCGCGGTGAACGCCGGCGCCGGCCGGGTCGACCTGTCCACAGATAACCCTGCAGACACCATCGCGCTCGGCGATTTCGTGTCGAACGCTTTCAGTCTGCTGCAATCGGATTTCAACCAGGTCACCGCAGGCGTGCTGCAGATCGGCGTCAGCACGGGCCTGGGCGATGTCATCGTCGTGGCGCCGATCTCCTCGCCGACGGCCGGCCCCGGCGTTTGGGATACGCTCGAACTGTGGAACGGCGCCGGCAAGGTCGTGGCCTCGCCAGGCGCCGTGGTCAGCGCCCCGCATCTCGCCGTGCGGTCTAGCTCGGCGATCGGCGGCGCCGATCCGCTGGAAGCGGCGGCCTTGCACCTTGCATTTGCCAGCGGCGGCGACGTGAACATCAAACTCAAAGGCGCCACGGCCATCGCCGCGGTCGACGGCCTGAACGCTTCCAGCAGCGTCGGTTTCACCACCCTCGCGGTCAGCGGTCGGTTGGCTTTCGAAGCGAATGTGAACGTTACGGACGGCATGACGGCCAGCACCAGCGAGACCACCGGCGAAAACGGCCAGGCATTGGAAGACGATTTGACGATCAATGCGGGCGTGCAGATCAGCGCCGGCGGACCGCTCTCGTTGAGCGCCGCAGATAACCTGAACATCAGCACAAGCGCCCTTGTGCAGGGAGGTATTGTGGCCCTGTTCGCCGGCGTCGGCGACGCCGATCAAGACGCCGCTCTGACTCAAGGCGGCGTTATCAGCGGCGCTGCCGTCGGGCTGACGGCGCCCGGCGACATCCGCGTGAATGGGACGGTCACGGCTCAGTTGATCGGCCTGAATTCGACCGCGGGCGCCATCGTGAACGACGCCTCGCAGACGCATCTGCTGGCCGGAAACCTATCGCTGGCTGCCGCGACGGGCATCGGCGCCGACGGGGCGCCGCTCTTGACGCAGGTTTCCCATCTGGTCGCCCAGACGGTTTCGTCCGGCGGCATTTACATCGACAACAATGTCAACGCGCCGAACCCGTTGACCATCGGATTTGCGAACGACCTCTTTCAAGGCGTGACGGCGCAAGCCGGTACG
The DNA here is from genome assembly GCA_963786255.1 of Pirellulales bacterium. Classification (GTDB taxonomy): domain Bacteria; phylum Planctomycetota; class Planctomycetia; order Pirellulales; family JAICIG01; genus JAICIG01. The sequence continues at coordinate 268,582 of CAWAYY010000026.1, read as the reverse complement.
GGCGACATCGTGCTGACGAACCACGGCACGATCAACATTACCAACGGCGGCGAAGGCGTGATCACGGCGCCGTTGCATTCAGGAAATATCACCATCTACGCCGTCGGCGCCGGCGCCGATATCGTCACCGGGGGCAACCAGCTCGCGGTGTTCGTGGAGGGCTACACCGGTAAGGCCGCAACCCTGCTGGCCGACGGAAACCTGGTGCTGGGCGTTGCCGGTCAGCAAGGCTCGGTCTTGGGCGGCGGCCCGGTCAACCTGTCGGCGGGCGGAGATATCACCCTGGACGAAGGTTCGGTCGCCTTCGGCGAGGCCAACGGCAACGGCGTGACGGCGACGGCGGGCGGGAGCATTTTCATGAATGCGACCTCGCATGCGGGAGCGGCCTTTGCCGGCGGAGATGGCGGGGCAATCATCCTCACGGCCGGGGCGGCCGGCGGCGTGTACGTACAGTCGGGGACCGCCGCCGGTGCAATCCGGACTAATGGCGGCACAATCACGATCAATGCCAACCACCTCATCCTGAACGCACCCGTGACGGCGGCCGCAGGCAGAGTAACGCTCGAGCAAGTCACTCCCAGCCGTCCCATCGACCTGGGGACGAATCCCAGCTCGGGTCACCTCGGCATCTCGCAAGACGACTTGAATCAGATCGAAGCGGGCGTCGTCCAGATCGGCGCTGCAAACAAACCGGGCGACATTACGATTTCCGCCGATATCGTGCAGCCGGCGACGTGGAATACCTTGTCGCTGGCCACTGCAGGCGCCGTAACCGAGGCGGACGGCGCCAAGTTGCAGGTGACGAACCTGGCCGTGCAGGCGGCGGGCGACGTCGATATCGTCGGCGGTTCCGTTCGCAATCAGATTTCCAACCTGGCCGCCGTCGTCACCAACCCCGGCGCCCTCTTCCTGGTCTGGAATACGGTCGATCTGAACGTCGCTGCCGTCGACGGCATCGCGGGCATTTCCGTCAACGGCGGCCAGACGGTTTTGTCGCAATACGCCGCGGGCGCCGGGCTGACGGTCGAACAGCCGATCAGCTCGGGCGGCGGCGATATCACGCTGATTGCCGATGCTCTCTCTCTGCACGCCGCCGTCAATTCGGGGTCGGGCCGGACGACGCTGGCTTCCGACACGCCGCAATGGCCGGTGTTTCTCGGCACGCCGTTGCCCAATTCACTCAGCCTGACGCAGTCCGACTTAAACCAGATCTCGGCCGGCGTGTTACAGATCGGCAACTCGACTCGAACCAACGGCATCGCCATCAACGCCCCGATCTCCGCTCCGCACGACGCGCCCGGCACGTGGACCACGCTCGACCTGGAAAACGCCAATTCGATCTTCTCGCTCAATGGCGGCAAGATCACGGCGCCGAACCTGGAGCTTCATTCCGGCGGCGGCATTGGCAACGGAAATGCCGCGCCGCTCGAATTGGCCGTGTCAAACCTCGCTTTCTCCGACCAGGGACAATTGACGTGGGTTTCCAATCAGGGTCCGCTCACGATCGCTCCCTTGGACAATCTTGGCGCATCGTTCAGCGCTCTGTTGACGAAGATCGACGTTGTCGGCGGTTCGCTGACCTTTGCAGCGAACGTTACGAGCGGGAATATGCTCACCGCCACGACGATGGAATCCGCCGCGGAGAATGGTTCCAGCAGTTCCGACGACAAGATCATCGTGGCCCCGAACGTCACGCTCGAAGCGCTGGGCCTGCAGCCGCCGCTCGGCCAATTGCCCGACCCTTCCATTTACTTCCACTCGGCCGATGGCATCGAACTGCAATCGCAGAGCGTCGTTAAATCCGACCTGGCGAACGTGTCGCTCTCGGCCGGCGAAGGAGACGCAGACAACGATGCCGCCGTGTTGATCCAAGGCACGCTCAGCGGCGTCGGCGCCAGCGTCAATGGCGCCTCGGCGCTCAGCATCGATTACGCCGGCGGCGCCAGTCTGCCGAACGGTTTGATCTACAACGGCGCCACGGGCGCAACGCTCGCCGTCACCGATTCCGGCAGTTCCAGCGCGCACACCTATCAGATCAGCGATACCGCCGTCGTCCGCGATGCGGCGGCGCCAATCTCCTTCGATTCGCATGTGACGAGCGTGACCGTAACCGGCGGCGATAGCCCGACCGCCGGAGATACGTTCCGCGTGACTCCCAGCGCGACGACGACCTTCAACGTCCATGGCGGACAGCCCAATCCGCCGGCGCTGCCGGGCGATACGCTGTTTGTGCCGCAGGGAGGAACGCTGACGCAGACCATCGATCGCGCGACGGGAGCGTTCGGCAATTGGCAGTTTGCCGGCGACAAGCCGATCAACTTCGCGGGTATCGAACCCGCCGCCGCCGCTGCGAACATAACCAGCGGCAGCGCGACGACCTTCACCGTCGGGCAGCCGAACGCATTCACTATCGCCTCCGCCGGCTATCCGCCGCCGACCTTCAGCGAGACGGCGGCGCTGCCGACGGGAGTGACGCTCGATGGCGCGACGGGCGTGCTGTCCGGCACGCCGGCCGTTGGCTCTGCGGGCTCGTACCAGATTGCCATTACCGCTCACAACGGCCAGGGCCCCGACGTTACGCAAGACTTCACGCTGCTGGTCGTGGCCCCCGCGCCTACGGCCACGCCCGATACGTTCGTGCTTTCAAACGGCGGAAGCAGCAACGGCGCCGGCGCCACGGGCGTGCTGGCCAATGATCTGTCGAACGACGGCCAGCAGCAGGCTTTGACGGCGTCGCTGGTCAGTCCGCCCGCACACGGCACGCTGACGCTGCATGCCGACGGTTCGTTCAGCTACGCGCCCAATGCCGGCTTCCACGGCATCGATCGCTTTACCTACCAGGTCAGCGAAGGAGCGACGGCCGGCAATACGGTGACGGTCACGCTGCTTTCCTATACGGCCAGTCTGGTCGACAAGCTGTATTACCAGGTGCTTGGACGCTCGGCCGAAGATGGCGGCTTGCAGTATTGGGCCGGGCTGATCGCCGCCGGCGAGCCCTACAGCGTCGTGGCGCAAGGCATCTTTGAGAGCAACGAACGGCTCGATCCGATCATCACCCAGTATTATCAGCAGTACCTGCTGCGACAGGCCGAGCCGGCGGGGCTGGCTTACTGGCGAGACCAGGTCTGGAAACGCGACGGCGGTCCGGACAACGTAATCTCCGGCATGATCAGCTCGCCGGAGTTCTTCGCTTCGGCCGGCGCCTCGCATCCGAATCTCTCGCCCAACGCGGCCTGGGTAACGACGCTTTACGAGCGGCTGCTGGGCCGCGAACCCGACGGCCAGGGCTTGCAGTTCTGGGCCGGAAATCTCGACTCGCATGCCATGAGCCGGGAGCAAGTGGTGCTTGGCTTCGTGCGCAGCAGCGAGAACTTCCGCAATCTGACGACGGCTTTCCTGCAGCAGTACCTCAACCGAGCGCCGAGCGGCGCCGAACTGACACACTACGTCAACGAGTTCCTGGCCGGCGCCTCGCAGCGGCAGATCGAGCTGGAGATCATCGACTCCAACGAATACCGCAGCACGCCGCCCGCCCCGGCGGCTGGGCAAGTGACGGTGGCGCTGTACCCGCATTAAAAGAGCCGCCGGGAGAATTTAGCGGAAGTGCTCCGAAAACACGTTGCGAGCAACGACCCAAACCGCCAGATCGGGAAGATGCCCTATCTAGGCCGCAGCGTCCCTCACGCAGGCCAGAGCGTGACAACGTTGCGGGCAGGGGCGACTGGCTCGAGCGGCATCGGGCCGGTGAGCAGGAACGGAATCGTCGAACCGACTCGCTGCCAGGCAAGCGGCGAAGGCTGACCGGCGTTGTTCAGGAACCGCAAGCTTACGCCGTGTTCGCAAGCTTCAATCTGTGCGAGCACAAGGTCGTGCGCTGTGGCCGGAACGGTCGCTTGCCAGCCGGCTTGAAAATGGCCGCTTTCCGCCGCGTCGCGCTCCGTCTGTCGCTCGAGCGCGTAGGAGCCGGCCAGCGCGGCGAACTCGTCGGCCAGGTGCTCGGCCAGCAGCGTGAATTGCAATTGCCGCGGCAGCAGGCTGAGATCGGGAACGTCCCAACGGCCGATCGGGCACGACCAGCGCGTCCGGCGGCCTTGGCCTTGATGTAACAGCCGCACTCCGTGCAGATCGCCTCCTGCCGCAGCTCGCAACGATCGCAGACGGCCAGCCGCGCTTGATAGGTAACTTCGTTCGTCACGACAAAGCCGTCTCGGGCGAAATCCACCGCGGCCGCGGCAACGTTCCACAATCGCCGCGCGAGATCAGGCGGATGAGGCTCCTGTTCGTTCATCAGGGCCTTTCACTTTTTTTGATCTAAACGAAGGAGTGACTGGGGTGAAGCGCAACGTGCCACCCGGCGCCAAATAACGCTTCTCGTTCACTCCGCGGCGACCAGCGAGGCCAGCACCTTGCGCGTGCCGGTAAAGGTCCGCCGGCCGTGCATGGTCACGTAGTTGTCGACCAGGGCCACGTCGCCTGACTGCCAGGCCAGGTCGAACGTCAGTTCGTCGGCCAGCGAGACGGCCTGGCCGACCGCGTCGCGATCGAGCGGCGTGCCGTCGCCGAACGTGACCGACTTGGAAGGATCGTTGCGGCTGTCCTTCCAGCCGCAGTAGGCGGCGATCAACTGGTTGAAGAACGCCTTGCGGCCGGGCGAAATCTCGCGGGCCGCAGACAGCACCGGCGTCGTGGGCGCAGACAACCGTCCGCTTGCCACTCCCAACGGTATCCCAAGTCCTGGAGGCGCTGCTCGGCGCCCTCGCGGCTCGTGGTTCGCAGCGTGCTTTGCCAACTGCGGCCCATGCCCGAGGTCGGATCGTTTTCCGAGGGCATCACGTTCGTATAGCGCAGCCCCTTCTCCACGCAGTTGCGGGCGAACTCCGGACACTTGACGGCCAACCGCTCCCAGAGCACGTCAGAGCGGCACAAGGGCGTGGCGCCGCCGGCGGCGGCCGCGTGCTCGCAAAAGAAGAACAGCTTGCTCGGGTAGATCGGCGTCTGCGCCATCTCGTGGTGCAGAAAGATCGTCACGTCGGGCGGCGCCTCGTTGGCCGTAAACACGCGGGGCGTACGATTGATCCGCACCGCGTTCGAAAGCGAATCGTCGTAGGCGAAGTTCGGCAGCCCGTACGCCGAAACGAAACGATCGAAATCCTCCGCCGTCCGCAGCGGAAAGCCGCGGAACAGAACGGCGCCGTGCCGGCTGGCCTGCTGGCAAAGTTCGGCCGCGTGCGACTCGACCCAGCCGGCGATCTCGTCGAGACCGGCCTGCGGCGACTCGCACTGCAACACCAGCGGAAACTGCGCCGTCGGCGTACGTTTGCTGGCCGGCGGCGGAAACGGGCGAAACCTCAACCATGCTCGAAACCACGGGGAGACTCCTGAGCAAAATTACTCGTAGATGGGAAAGAAGGTGTGGAAGGCCGCTTCGCAGAACTGGCCCGGATCGTTGAACCGGCGATCGCGGTCGAGTGCGCTGATGGCGCGCATCTCGTCAGCGGAAAGCTCGAAATCAAACAAGGCCAGATTCTCGGCCAGCCGCGCGGGATTCGACGTCTTGGGAACGATCGCCGTGCCGCGCTGTACGCCCCAGCGCAGCAGAACCTGGGCGGGCGTTTTATCGTGCCGCTGCGCCGCCTCGCGCACGACGGCCTGCTGGAGCGCCGACTCGTCGGCCGCCGCCATTCCGAGCGGCACGTACGAAGGAGCGCCCAGGGGCGAAAAGCCCGTGACGGCAATCCCTTCTTCACGGCAAAAGCGCAACAGCTTTTCTTGCGTCAGAAACGGATGCAGTTCCACCTGTAACGCGGCCGGACGGATCTTGGCGTAACAGAGCAGGTCTCGCAACAAGGCGCAGTTGTAGTTGCACACGCCGATGTTCCGCACCAGCCCGGCCTGCACCAGCTCTTCCATCGCCTGCCAGGTCTCCGCCAGCGGAACCGCCGCCGGCCGCATGCCGTCCTGCGGCGCATCGGGATCGTAAAACCAGCCCGGCGGATAACGCGTTTCAAAGGGAACAAAGGCCAAGGCGATCGGAAAATGAACCAGGTACAACTCGAGCGAGTCGAGCCCCAGATCGCGGAGCGAGCGCTCGACGGCCGGCCGCACGTGCTCCGGAGCGTGGTACGTGTTCCACAGCTTGGAAGTCACCCACAGCTCATCGCGGCGGCAGACGCCTGCGGCCAGCGCCGCGCGGATGCCTTCGCCAACCTCGGCTTCGTTGCCGTAATCGCAGGCGCAATCCAGGTGCCGATAGCCGGCCTCGATGCCGAGCGAACCAGGCCCGGAGTCGCCGCCTGGTCGATCTTCCAGGTTCCCAGGCCGACGACGGGCAAGGCGTCGCCCGAAGCGAGTTTCACGCTTGGAACGGACGGGACGTTTTCTTTCGCAGAGTCGGACATCAGGCAGTTCTTTTTTCTTTTCTTTCGTTGGAATGCTATTCGGGCAGCGGCCGGCCTTTGGTCTCGGGCAGGAAGCAGAGCACCACTAGCCCGACGAGGAACAACGAGCTCAACACGCTGACGGCCATCCGCAGATCGAAGCCGGGAATGGCTTTCACGGAGGCCGAGATCCACAGCAAGGGCGCCGCCAGCAAGCGGCCGCCGTTGAAACAAACCCCCGTGCCGGTGGCGCAGGTGGCCGGGGAACAACTCGGGGAAATAGATTGCATAGCCGGCGTGAATGCCGACCGTGAAGAATCCGAAAATAGGCAACAGCGCCAGCATGTGCGTGTACGTTTGCGGCAGGTAGCAGGTGACCGGCACGATGACGAGCGCACCGAGGTGCATCAGCGCGAACGCCGACTTGCGCCCCAACCGAGCTGCCAGCGGGCCGAAGGCCAGCAGCCCGAGCCCGGCGCCGGCCGTCTCTACGATGCCGTAAGCGAACTTGGCGCTCTGCTCCGCGGCATCGGCCGATGCGCCGGTTCGCAGCAGCAGTTCCTTGGTCAGGTTCTGTCCGGCGATGGTCACGCCCCAAAACGTCCCCAGCCCGACGGCCGCCAGCAGAATGCCCAACATCGCCGAGCGGGCCCAGCGCCAATCGCCGAACAACTCGACAAAGCTGCCGCGGCGGCGGTTTTCCTGTTCGGCGCGGACCCAGCTCTCCGGCTCGTGCACGCTGCTGCGGACCCACAGCACCAACAGCGCCGGCACGACGCCCACCAGGTAACCATAACGCCAGTTGGAACCGACCCACATTCCGGCCAGCGCCGCAAGCCAGGTGCCCAGTACGCTGGTGGCATGGAAGATGCCAGCCGCGTGAGCGCGAGCCCGAGGCGGAAACACCTCGGCCACCAGCGCCGCCGCCACCGCCCACTCGCCGCCGACGCCCATCGCCACCAGAAACCGCAAGGCGGCAATGTGCCACAACTCGGTGGCGAAATAAGTCAGGCCGGAGAAGAGCGAGTAGCAGAGGATCGTAATCGCCATCGTCGGCTTGCGGCCGAAGCGGTCGGCCAGCGAGCCGAACATCACGCCGCCGAAGGCGCCGCCGATGAGAAACACCGCCAGGAAGATGTCGCCCCAGAACTTGGCGCCGCCGGCCGCGTCGCTTGTGTTCAGCAGTTCCGCGAGCATCTGGTCCCGCGTGAGCGCGTAGATCTGGCCTTCGAAGACGTCGAAAATCCAGCCGGCCGAGGCGATCGCCAGCACCAGCCATTGGTAGGCGGTGACTTCCTGGTACCAGCGCGTCGGCGTGGCTTCGGGCGAGTCCATCGCGTGCTTCGCTTTCTCAGAAGAGGATCGGGCGTTTTTGTTCCACGGATTCCGTCGCTTTCAAACACATGGCCGTCGACCAGCGGCCGTCCTCGCCCGAGCAGGCGACCGGCGAGCCTTCGCGAATCGCGCGCGTGAACGAGGCGAGCTCGTCGACCAGTTCATAGACTTCGCCGCTCTTCTTCTCGATCGCCACGTCGACTGGCTGCTCTCCCTGGAGCATTTGCAGCGAGAAGCTCGGCTCGAAGGTGCGGTCCATGGCGCCGCTCCACTTGGCCAGAATGGCGCCTTCGCTGCCGGTCAGCTTGACCGTTTGATGATGCTCCCAGCCGGCCAGCGTTTGCGAGATGACCGCATAACGTCCACGCGGGAAATTCAATACGGCCGAGAAGTTGTCGTGCAGTTCCGGATGGTCGGGCCGTTTGCCGTTGGCCGCGGCGTAGATCGACTCCGGCTCGCCCACGGAGGAGAAGTACCATCGAGCCAGGTCGAAAAAGTGAATCGGCTCTTCCAGAATCCAGTTGCCGACGCGGCCGATATCGTATCGCCAACCGCCCGAGCCGAGCCGGTACGGGCTTCGCCACAGCTCGATCAAGGCGTACAGCGGTTCGCCAATGGCGCCGCCGTCGATCAGTTGCTTGACTTTGCCCCACAGCGAAGACAGCCGCAGTTCATGACCGACGGCCAGCAGCCGCTGGCGCTCGCGGGCCAGGTCGACCAGTTGCGTGCAGTGATCGATGCTGAGGGCCATCGGCTTTTCCAGCAGCAAGTGCCGGTTTGACTCCAGCACGGCCCGCGAGGCCGCGAAGTGCTGATCGGAAGGGAGCACGACGTCGACCGCCTCGAGTTCTTCCTGGGCCAGCAGCTCGCGGTAATCGGCATACAGCCGGGCGCCGGGATGGTCGGCCGCCGCCTGGCTGCGGCTGGCCTCGGAGCGGGCGCAGATAGCCGTCAGCCGGGCGCCGGGAACCTCCGAGATCGCCCGCGCATGGTGGCTTCCCCAGGCGCCATAGCCGATCAATCCAAAACGAACTTCGGATGCGTTGCTCATGAAGCGAGTTCTTCTGTGCGAGGAGTCTTGGCGTGAGAGTCTCTTCCGTACGCAGGACGCTTTGCCGCCGCGGCCCGCGCCGCTGTTCGACCCGCCAACTTATTTCGTTTTCAAAAAAAGTCAAGCGGGCGGGGGAAATTGATCGCGGCGGGGTGAGAAAGGCCGGCGGGAGAGCGACAATTCAAATGCCCCGGCGTGGTTACGCGAGCGGGAAAACTGCGCGGCGCCGTGCGGCAAATTGGGGCCGCAGAGCGCGCTTTTCGCAGCGCCCTGCCTGTTCTTACCGGCCGTAGGGTGGGCACTGCCCACCTTCGAATCATGGTGGGCAATGCCCACCCTACGAGATGCCACGCCAATTCTTACCGCCGGCAAGGCTCTCGCCGCAGCGCCCCTTTCTCCGGCATCAATCCGGCCACAACCAAGGCTTCCGAAGCGGCGCCGAACTTGCAGAAAATTACCTCTGGGCGGCTGAATTTACCCGTCTGGAGGCGTATCATGTCTGTTGAACTGCACGAAGACCTGGAGAACAAACTGCTCGTCGTCCGTTTGAGCGGTAAGCTTACCAAGCAGGATTACGAGTACTTCACCCCTGAAGTCGAGCGGCTGATTCAGCAATTCGGAAGCATCCGGATGCTCGTTGAAATGCACGAGTTCCACGGGTGGAGCATGGGAGCGCTGTGGGAAGACATCAAATTCGACCTGAAGCACTTCACCCATATCGATCGACTGGCGTTAGTCGGAGATCGCAAATGGGAAGCCGGCATGGCGGTGTTTTGCCGGCCGTTTACCACGGCGACCATTCGCTATTTCGACGAGTCGAACCTCGAAGCAGCGATGGCCTGGATTCACGAAGGCATCCAACAGCCGGCCTAGGCCGAACCGGGGCTGACTGCGTTTGATTAACAGCAAAGGCGATTCGTTGTTCGCCGGTTGCGCTGGAAGCGCTCGTCGCTCAAGACGCCTCCGGAAAGAGGAGTTTTGCATGACCGCTAAATACTGGTTGACCGCTCTGCTCGCGTTGTGTGCGGCCTGGGCTGCCTCGCCGTTGTTTGCTGCAGAGCCGAAGGCCGCCGACGCCGGGGCTGCAGCATCCGAGGAGTTGCCGACGCCTCAGGCCGACAAACCGGCGCCCGCCCAACGGGCCGACGACGCAAAGAAGGCAGACAAGACAACGAAAGCCGACAACAAATGGCGATTTCGTTTCTACAACGGCCATTGGTGGTACTGGCAGCCCGATAAACATTGGGTGTTTTGGAACGGCGCCAACTGGCAGGACTATGATCGCCAAAGCTATGCGCAATGGCTCTTCGAACGAGACATGAACCGGTACGAGAGCGAAACGGTGCGCGTGGGTCCGGCGCCTTATCCCGGCGGCTATCCGCCCTACTTTGGGACCTACGGAAGTTACTTCGGACCAGGGCCATTCGGTCCCGGCGGGTTTTACTGGCGAGGCACATTCCCAGGCCCGTTCCCCGGTTCGCTGTGGCAAGGCAATTTGAACATCGGCACGAGCGTCGGCGGTTACATGGGCGGTGCGCTGAGCGGCCCGGCGGGTTATTGACGATCACCGGATCTTCCCAGATTCCGCTACAGGACTTGCGGCCAGAGAGGGCGCTGACCGCATCCGATCAAATGGCGCCGCCAACGGAATCTTCACAGATTCCGCTACATAGCGGGCGGAGGATCAGGCGAGAAGCTCTTTGACGACGCGGCCGTGAACGTCAGTGAGACGGAAGTCGCGGCCGCTGTAGCGGAAGGTGAGCCGCTCGTGATCGAGCCCCAGCAGGTGCAAGATGGTGGCGTGCAGGTCGTGGACGTGCACCTTGTCTTTCACCGCGTGATTGCCGAACTCGTCGGTTTCGCCGAAGGCCAGGCCCCCCTTCACGCCGCCGCCGGCCAGCCAGGACGTGAAGCCGCGGCTGTGGTGGTCGCGTCCCTTTGAACCTTGCGACCAGGGCGTGCGGCCGAACTCGCCGCTCCAGACGATCAGCGTTTCGTCCAGCAGTCCGCGGCGTTTGAGGTCCATGATCAAAGCGGCGATCGCCTGATCGCTCTGCTGCGCGTGCTTGGCATGGTTCATGATGTCGCCGTGATCGTCCCACGGCTGCCCGCCGCCAAAATAGAGCTGCACCATCCGCACGCCGCGCTCGACCAGCCGCCGCGCCACCAGACAGGCGTCGGCGAATTGGCCCGGGCCGTACGCTTCGCGCGTGGCGGCCGTTTCGCGGTTCAGGTCGAAGACTTCCTGGGCGGCGAACTGCAGGCGGAATGCCATTTCCAGCGATTCGATGCGGGCTTCCAACTGGCCGTCTTGCTGCCGCGCTTCGAGATGCTCGCGGTTGAGCTGCTGCAGCAGGTCGAGCTGTTTGCGCTGCGCGGCAGGAGGCAGATAGGAGTTGTGAACGTGCTGAATGACCGTCTGCGGATCAATCTTGCCGTTGTTGATGTGGCAGCCCTGAAACACGCCGGGCAGAAAGCTGTTGCCCCACAATTGCGGCCCGACGACCGGCTTGCCCGGGCAAAGCACGACAAAGCCCGGCAGGTTCTGATTCTCAGTCCCCAGTCCGTAGGTCAGCCACGAACCGAGACACGGGCCGCGTCGGCTGCGTGTGGCCGGAGTTCATCATCAACAGCCCGGGCTCGTGATTGGGAATGTCGGTGTACATCGAGCGGATCACGCAGACCTCGTCGATCACGCCGGCCAGGTGCGGATACAGCTCGCTCACGTCGACTCCGCCGCGGCCATACTTGGCGAACTTGAACGGCGACGGGAACAGCTTGCCGACGGTGCGCTGATAGTCTTTGGTCAGCTCTTCGGGCTGCTGGCCTTCATACTTCTTCAGCGACGGCTTGGGGTCGAACGTATCGACGTGCGAAGGGCCGCCGTTCATGAACAGGAAGATCACCCGCTTGGCTCGCGGCGCAAAGTGAGACGCCTTGGGCGCCAGCGGGCTGACGGCCTCGCCGGCCGCGCCCTGCGCCGCATCGCCCAGCAACCCGGCATCGGACAACACCGAGGCCAGCCCCAGGGCGCCGAAGCCCGTGCCCATCCGAGCAAGCCACTGGCGCCGCGAGACGGGGGCGAGGTCGGAGAGTCGGAAGTCGGGGGTCGGAAAGATGCGCGGCTTTGCGGCTCTTCATAGAAACAATTCCTGTCGCCTGATTTCCCAATCCTGACGCGTGACGCCATCGCTTAGAAAAGGGGACATTCTACTTTTTCCGGCACGCAAACAATGCCCTTACTCGGTTCTACGAAAAAGTAGAATGTCCCCTTTTCTACGCTCGCTCAATCAATGAAAACGAACTCGTTGGTGCTCAATAGCGCCTGGGCGTATTGTTCCCAGGGCGTAAGTTTAATATCGGCCTGGGCGGCGTCTGCCGTCGAGCCGCTGGCAAGAAACTCCCGGGCCCATTGGCGCTCGCGCTCCTGCGGCGCTCGACCGAGCGCCCAGCGGTAGAGCCGTTCGACGCGCGCGGTCATCGTCGCTCAACGGCTCGCTCAGCACTCGGGCGGCGAGCGTTTTTGCCTGCCGGATCATGAACTCGCTGTTGAGCACGAACAACTGCTGCATCGGCACGGTGGTGATCACGCCGCCGTTCGCTGGTCAGGTTCGGGTCCGGAAAGTCGAACAGCCGCAACATCGGATTCAAGTTGTGCCGGCTCACTGCAGCGTACAGCGTGCGCCGGCGATTGTTCCCGTTTTCCAGCGGAATCGACGGGCCGCCTATCGTCTCGTCGGCGTTGCCGCAGGCGGCCAGCAGCGCGTCGCGCCAGGCTTCTACGTCGAGACGGCGCCGGTTCATTCGCCACAATAAGCGATTGTCGGGATCGCGTTCGTAATTGGCCGCGTCGAAAGTCGAAGCCAGCCGATAAGTCGCCGAGAGCATGATCTCGCGGTGCAGTTGCTTGACCGACCAGCCCGAGGCGATGAACCGGCTGGCCAGGTGATCGAGCAGTTCCGGGTGCGTAGGCCGTTCGCCCAGCAGGCCGAAGTTGCTCGGCGTGCCGACGATGCCGCGGCCGAAATGATGCTGCCAGACGCGATTGACGAACACCCGTGCGGTGAGCGGATTGTCCGGATCGGCAATCGCTCGAGCCAGTTCCAGCCGGCCGCTGCCCTGCTCGAAAGGCCTATCGTCGGGTTTGGAAAGGATTGCCGGAAAACCGCGCGGCGCCTCGTCACCCAAGTCCGAGTGGCTGCCGCGGCGATGGATTTTCATGTTGGCGACCTGGCCCTCCTGCAGGCTGTGCGCTATCGGGTACTTCGCGCCGGCCGCCTTCTTCAGCTCCTCAATCTGTTTCTGAATCCCGGCGAGGAATTGTTGACGTTCCTCAGGCAGCAGTTTGTCGACCTGCGGCTTTGGCAATGCCAGCGGAGCATTGCGATTGTCGACCACGGCCTTCAGCACGTCGGCCGCCGCTTTCTCCAGCGTAGGTTTCTTGGGCTTCGCTTCCCCTTCCTTGAGCGCCGCCAGTTGCGCGGCGTATTGATCGTCGAGCTCGCGGCGCTTGTCGATCGCCGCCACGATGCTTGCTTGCAGTGCGTTGGCTACCTGTTCCGTCTCGGCCAGCGCCGCAGCATCTGCGGATAAATCTTTGGCCGCGTCTTGTTTAGCCAGCAACTCGCGCCAGGGAGCGAACAACGGATGCTTGGCGTCGCCATCGGCCGCCAAATGCTGCCGCCAACGCTCGATCAGAAACTCGTGCAGTCCGGCCTGCTGGGCCGCTGCAGCGAGTTTGTAAGCGGCGTCGGACTTGCGGCGGTTTTCGAACTTCCAAACGGCAAGCAGATATTGGGCCGTTTGCGGCGCGAACGATTCGCTCAGCTTGCGAGTTTCGTCGGCTTGGGCCTCTTTCAGCCGCTCTTCCGCCTGCTTGACTTTCGAGTATGCGGCGTCGTATCGCTCGACGACGTCCGGCGGGGCCAGCGGGGCCTCGACGTACTCGCTGCTGGCGAACACGCCGGCTAGGGCGTAGTAGTCGCGAGTCGGGATCGGATCGAACTTGTGATCGTGACAGCGAGCGCAAGAGACGGTCAGCCCCAGCAGGCCGCGGCAAAGCGTGTCGATGCGATCGTCGTATTCGTCCGCCTTGGCTTTCTTCGCGCAGCCGGCGTCGGCATAGTAGACCGGCCCCAAGGCGAAGAACCCCAACGCGGGCAAGCGACTCCGCCGCTCTTCCCCATTCGACGCATCGCCATTCGATACATCGTCGAGCAAGTCGCCGGCGATCTGATCCGTCACGAACCGGTCGAACGGCAAGTCGCGATTGAATGCCTCGATGACCCAGTCGCGATAACGATACCCACTCGGGTACATGCGCGCTTGAAACGTGTGCGCCTGGTCTTCGCCATAGCGAGCCACGTCGAGCCAGTGACGAGCCCAGCGTTCGCCGTAGTGCGGCGAGTCGAGCAGGCGCTCGATCAAGCGTTCGTACGCATCGTCGCGCTGGTCGGCGATGAAGGCCACAATCTCTTCGGCCTTGGGGGGCAAACCGAGCAGATCGAACGTCGCCCGGCGAATGAACGTGCGGCGGTCGGCCTCACCCGCCGGCTGCAGGCCTTCGCTCTCCAATCGGGCGAGCACGAAGGCGTCGAGCGGCTTGCGCAGCCAGGCGGCGCGCTGCACGGCCGGCGGCGCCGGATTGCCGATCGGCTGAAACGACCAGAACTGCCGGTCGGCCTCGGTGATCGAGCCGCCTGCGCGGATCATTCCGCCGCCGCTCGGTTCGGCGGGCCACGCAGCGCCAAGCGCGAGCCACTCGGCAAGCGCCGCAATCTCTTCGTCGGCCAGCTTGCCGGAAGGCGGCATTTGGAAGTCGCCGTCGTAGCGGACCGCTTCGATCAGCAAACTTTCCTCAGGCTTGCCTAAGGCGACGGCCGTGCCGCTGTCGCCGCCGGCCAACATCGCATCGCGGCTGGCCAGGCTCAGCCCCCCTTTGCTCTGGCCTCGGCCGTGGCAAGAGAAGCAGTGCTGCGCGAGCAAGGGGCGAATTTTGCGTTCGAAGAATTCAATCCCCGCTTCGTCGCCGCTTGATTTTGCGGCGATTGGCTCTTTGATTTCCTGTTTGTCGGCCGCTGGTTTATCCGCCGGCCCTTCCGCCGACCAGGCGGGCAAAGCGACGCTGCACACGATCCAAGCGGCGATCCAGCGAGGAGCCAAACGCATAGGCGAGCCGTTCTATCGTCGGGTGAGATTCCCACATCGCCGCCAGCGCGGCCCCTTGAGCGGACGTTGCGGCAAAGAGGAACTAAAAGTCACAAGGCAGGGAGTGAACGAGCCGATCGGCGTTTCCGCCGCCGGACGATCTGCGCTCGTTGCAGGCAACCGTCATATTAGCCGCTTTCGATGGATGCCACAAATCGAAGTCAGCCAGCGAGCCTAAGCCGAAACGCGGCATGTAGGAATCACTGTAGCATCAAGGCGCACGGCTCCCTCGGCGAAACAGCCCCCGTGGATGGAGCCTGAATGCACAAAGCCTATTTAACTGAAATGGCATTTTGGTACAATAACTCAAGCCATCTTGAACCGGCGGTTAAACAGGCGCCCAGGGGACATAATCCATGAAACCGCAGGACTTTACGAAACGATATCCAGGGCAAGTCGTGGCGCACGACCGGCGGAATCTATACATTTGTCCCCTGCGACCTCCCAACGAAGGTCTCCTTTCTGCCAGAGATTCGAGATGAATGCGAAGACGCGATGCTTGCGCTCGGGCGCCTCAGCGCCATCATCCCCACGCTGCCCAATCCGGACCTTCTAACCGAGCCGTTTATGCGGCGCGAAGCAGTTCTGTCGAGCAAGATCGAAGGAACAAAAACCGATGTTGGCCAGCTCTATCTTTTTGAGACGGGAGAGAAACAGAGAATCAAATCCACTCTAGAAGACGACGACGTGGGGGACGCACGTGAGGTCCTTAATTATGTCGTTGCGCTTCGGCACGGCCTCGACTCGCTAAAGCGGATGCCAATCTGCAACCGGCTTCTGCGCGACTTGCACCGCATACTAATGGACGGCGTTCCAGATGAGCGGGGAAAGTACAAGTCACCGGGCAAGTTTCGTGACAGGCAGGCGTATGTCGGGAGCGGCGGAATACAGACTGCCAGGTACGTCGCTCCCCCTGCGACGAATGTGCCCGCGCTAATGGGTCAGCTCGAGCGATACATCAACCTGGATCAAAAGACGTTGCCGCGGCTTGTAAAGATCGCGTTGGTCCACTATCAGTTCGAGGCGATTCATCCTTTCCACGATGGCAATGGGCGTCTTGGCAGGCTACTGGTCTCGCTGCTCCTGGCAGCGATGAGAATCCTCGACCAGCCGCTGCTGTACCTAAGTGCATTTCTGGCTCGCCACAAGGAAGAATATGTCTCGCGACTCTGGGACGTAAGCCGCTGTGGCGCTTGGAAAAATTGGGCAAGCTTCTTTCTTCGCGGAATCATCGAAGTATCAGATGATGCCGTTAAGCGAGCGAGATCCTTGATGGCGCTCCGCGAAGAGTATCGTGGAAAATTCCAGTCTCAGCGCCAAACTGGGGCGAGCATCCTCATGCTGGTCGATCATCTTTTTCACTGGCCCGTCGTGACCGTATCCGACGCTGCTGAAAAGCTGGGCATGACATACCAAGGTGCGCTGAAAAACGTCGAGAAGCTCAAGTCTCTGAAGCTGCTCGAAGAGTTGCCCGCACGCAAGCGGAATAAACTCTACGTCGCAGCAGAGATCATAAAAGTCCTGGAATAGCCACAACAAGGAGCAGGCAGCGCGAGTGGGCTCATTCTCTGGTGCTATGTTGCGCGGCCTACCCATCCGCCGATTCATTCTTCCAGACCATCGTCCGCGTCGCGGAGATCAGGCGGGAGTCTGTTTCCGCGGCGGCGCTGGAGGGCTGCGGCGCGTGTTCCTGCCACCAGGTCCGAGCGTCTTCGGGCGTCCAATCGTGCGCCGTCGGACAGCGAGTCAGCCGCAAGAGCAGCTCCTGGGCCGACGCGGGACGGTCCTTCGGATTCTTGGCCAGACAGGAAAGCAACAAGCTTTCGAACTCGCGCGAGACGGGCTGGCCCAAACGTTGCGAAGGCGGCTCCGGCTCGGCGTGAAGCTGCTGCATGCAGATCTCGATCACGCTCTTGCCGTCGAACACCGGCGAGCCGGTCAGCAAATAGTAGCCCACGGCGCCGACGGCGTATAAGTCGCTGCGGGCGTCGATCGTGTCCGAACGTTCGATCGTCTCGGGCGCCAGGTAAAGCGGAGTGCCGGTGATGGAACCGACCGCCGTGAGACTCACGTCGCGCTCGGAGTCGGCCGCTTTGACCAGACCGAAATCGAGCACCTTGACCACGTCGTACTGGCCGCCCCGGTGGCACAACACGATGTTGGCGGGCTTGATGTCGCGATGGATCAGCCCCACGCCATGCGCTTCGGTCAGCGAGCCGCAGATCTGCTGCAGGATGTGGATCACCCGCGCCTCGGGCTGCGGCCCGTGCCGCCGCACGACCTGGTCCAGGTTGATGCCGTCGAGATATTCCATCGCGTAGTAGAACACGCCCTCCGGCGTGCGGCCGTAATCGTAGATGGCGATGGTGTTGGGATGCGTCAACTGGCTCGTCAGGTGAACTTCGCGTTCGAACCGCGAGATGGCGTCTTCGGTCGTCTTGTCGGCGTCGAGCAGTTTGATGGCGGTGGGTCGCCGCATCATCGCATGGCGGCCGCGATACACGACGCCCATGCCGCCGGCGCCGATCTTCTCTTCCAATTGATATTGGCCGAGTTGCCTGGCATCAATCGCCGCCTGCCGCATGGAGCGCCGCATCCGCGCCACGGCAAGCGTAAAGGCCAGGATCGCCAGCACGGCGAGCAGCAACAGCACGAACAAGACCCAGAAGGCGATGCGCAAAATGGAAAGCGAACGGTAGGCTTCCGCCCGATCGACTTCCGTTCCCACGCCAAAGCCATACTCCTTCAGCCACGTCCAGGCGCCGATCACCGGCACGCCCCGATAATCGCGATAGCCGTCGACGTCGACGCCTTCGCGGCCATCGACCGCCTCGGCGACCATCCGCATCAAGGCCTGATCTGGGCGACGCACGCGCGGCCGGTTGCCGGCGGTCAAATCGACGCCCGGATCTTTGAGCGCCAGATTCAAAATAGAAGAAGCGTCTTCGCGATCGGGAATCAAGCCCAGGTGCTTGAGCTCCTCGTCAAAGCGGCTTTGGGAAAGCAGTTGCCCGCCGCGATCAAATGCAAACGTCTCGCCGCTTTCGCCGAAGCGGGCCACGTTGAGGATCTGCGTGAACTCGTCTTCGGGCGCATCCGCAAAGCAAGCAGCCCGATGACCTGTTGTTGCGGATCGCGCAGCGGAGCGGCTGCGAACATGGTCGGCAGATTGGCCCGGGAGCGTCCTTGGGCGTCGGGCAGCAACACGGTCGAGGCGAACGGCAGCGACACCATGCACTTGCCCGATAGCAATTGCTCAATCGCATCGGCATGGCTGGCCAGCGCGTCCTTTCCGATCAGCTCATCCTGGCTGGCGGCGACGATCCCGCCCTGGCGGTTGGCCACGAGAAAGTCGAAATAGCCGTGCGTGCGCATCCAAGGCGCCAGCGTCGCGCGTAGCTCGGCCAGCTCTTCCGCTTGGGCCAGGGCGAGCGGCGAGACGCCCGGCTCTTCGGCCCGACGGATGAGTTGTTCCGCCAGACGCGCGCCGCCTGGCGTCCATCGGCGGCCGCCTGAGCGTTGGCCTCTTGCGCGTGCAGCCACAGTCGCAGCGCGGCGACGTCGGCATCGAGAATGGCCTGCAATTGAGCCGACATGGTCAACTTGATCGCCCGCTCGACGCGAGCATTGAGCCACCAGCCGATCGAGCAATGAACGAGAATGGCCAGCGCCAGCCAAATCCAAATCTGCCTGCGCACTACCAGGTTCGCCAGCCAGAAGGATCGCGACGGCTTGCCCCGCACGGACGATTCGAAGTTGCTCGGCGTCATTTCGTCCTGGCAAAGGATGGAAAATCGCTCATGGGCCGGCGGCCTGGCATCAGCTTTCTATTCTACTTCGATCTCGTTGGCCAGGATCGGAAGTTCCGAGAGTTCCATCGCGGCGTGCTGCGCAAGCTGCTTGCCGTAATAGCTCTCGCTCGACCCTCGCAGAATCAACCCCGAGTCCCGCAGCGAAAGGTGCAGCCGGCGGACGCGGCCCGTCAAGCCGGCATTTTACGCGGGCCTCGAGCAGCGAGAGCTCTTCAACACTGACGTCGCGTGCCTTGATCATGGCATCTCCAAACAAAGAAGTCGGCGGCGGGAAGGTCGAGGGTTGAGAATATCGGGGCGGCCGCGTTTGGCCGCTCGGCGGGCTGGTCCGCCAAGAAAGCAAATCCCATACCGACGAATGAGTTCGACCGACAAAAGGGCGCTGACCGCGAAAAGCTCGCCGGAACCCTTGATGATCATCGCGCAGCAAGCGGCGTGCGGCCGCAGAATTCACGGCACAAACGTGCGAGCTGGCGCATAACCGACGGCGAATGGTGCGCTTCGTGCGATAGAGTGCGGCAGGCTTGCTCTTTTGCGCGCGGCAGCAAGCGGGCAAACGCTCCCGGGCGCGGTTGGCACGTCGCGCAGCCAAGCGGGCTTCAGACGCAGGTAAATCACCGCCAGCCATTTACAGCGCGACGCCGTAGCGGAAAAGCGTGACAGTTCCGTGCATCTCGCGCGGCTCACCGTGCCCGGCCGGTTCAGGACGCAAGCGAGGCCGGCACGGAATCTTCACAGATTCCGCCACGCTTGCGAAATCATCGCTTGCCATTTAATTACGCGTGTCAGGCGCCGGCGCGCGGCGCAGCGCGTGCCAAAGATTGTGCAGAAAGGACACATTGTCGCACTGCAGATAGTGCATCTGGCCGCCCATTCGCGAATAGCTCTTACAAAACCGCAAGTAATAAGCGGCGTTCGTCTTCGGCGGTTCGCCTTGCGTCCAATCCCAGCCGCCGCCAGCCTGCAAGTCAACGACGTAGATCGAGTGGTCGCGGACCACGTCGCGGCCGCTTTGCAGGCGGAGGTTGTTCACGCAACTCAAGCTCTTCTCGAACACCTGCGGTCCCATAATGGCCGAGCCGACCGACAGCACCACGCCGCCGTCGAGCGCTTCGACCGACCCGCCGAACAGTTTGAAGTCCCACTCGGCGGACCGCCCGATCGCCGAGCCGCTGAAGACCGGATGGTTGGAGATGATGTCATAACCGATGCCGGGATGGACCGTGAGCGGAACGTCGTGCCGATAGGCCTGGGCGATGATCGAAGCGTGCTTCCAGCGGTGCTCGACCCGCACCCGGCCGGCCGACCATGCTTGCTCGCGCATTGTGCGCAGCAAATCAGCACGAGCGGAAGTCAACGGATGTTCCGGCTTGGCCGCAATGGCCTGGGCGAGTTGTTCGGCGCCGGGCAGTTCAGCCCCATCCTCGTGAATGAACTTTCCGAGCGCGCGACCGTAGCCCAGGCCCTGCAGGGCGCCGCACATAATGGCCAAATGAATGTTGGTTGCGGTCTCATGCCAGGTTCCGAACGTGCCGCTGGCCACGTTCATTTCCACGCTTTCGGTCGAGGCGCCGAACCAGGAGTATTCCCAATCATGGATCGTGCCGGCGCCGTTGGTGGCAAGATGCGTCAACCAGTCGCCGGCCATCATCCGCTCGAGGATCCGCGCCGCGCCGTTGCGAAGCAAGTGCGCCCCGTAGATCAACATCACGGCGGCGCCACGACGGCGGGCCTCGCGAATCTTTGCAGCGCAGTCGCCAATGAGCGTCAGGTTCGCTTCCGAGCAGGACCGCGGCGGGTCGTCGGGAGCAATCAGAATCTCATCGGCGCGGGTCAGGCTGCGGCGCTGGGCGAGGGGCAAGACTTTTAGTTGGGCAAGATCGAGCGGCTTGACGCGCACTGCGGACTCCGTGTGCTCTATTTGTTCCCCGGGCTTCGAACGGGATTATCGGCGACAGCTCTCGTTAATTCAAATCGCTCCCGGTAGAAGCAGAGTCCGCGACGCCTTTCGATGACGGCCCCCCGGTTGCGTCGAGGGTCGGCACGCATTTTGCCGCGACTTCAAGATCGAGAGGTCCGGACCAAGGCGCCTGGCGCTGGCCGCGAATGGAGGTGCATTGCCTCTTCCCTTGCAGCGAGGTGAATAGCCGATGGATTTCGCCCGTCGCCAGTTTCTTCTTCGCACGGCAGGCGGCCTGCTTGTCGCAAGCCTGCTGTTGCCGTGCAGTCGCCAAATTCATGTTTCGGCTTTACGCCCTCGACGCCCCGTTGAAGTTCGACGGCCAGACGCCCGACAGGGACGCGTTGCTCAAGGCGATGAAAGGGCACATCCTGGCCGAAGGGGAGCTGATCGGAACTTACCAGCGGTAATCTGGGCGGCGGTAATCTGGGCGGTCGTACGGTCGCCGGCGCATTCGGCAGGCTGCGGCGCCTCGACGCGCGAGTAGAAACTCGACACGCCTGTAAACAAATCAATCGACAAAGAAGTCGGCATCGCCTGGGCCGTCTCGTGGCTACAGCCGATCGTGGGCCGCACGGGCCTTTCGCTTGATCGCCTTGCGCAGCTTTTCCTCGAATTGCGAGTCGATCTTCTCGTCGGCCGTTTCGATGGCCGTTCTCAGACCGGCGGTGATCGGCTGGATCGACTCGATGCCCGCCGCCCGCATGTTACGGGAAACCGAGCGCAGCCGATCGGCCAAGGCGCTCAATTTGTCGGCCCAGCCATTGATCTCTTCAGGCACGACGGGCCGCGAGGGCTCTCGCTTGCCACGATAATTCCTGTCGCCGGGCTTCAGATTCTTCTTCTTCGCCATCGCAAGTCCGCCTCTGCCGCGTGCGCGTGTGTGCATGCCATCGTAGCCCACGGGCAAATTTTTGCCAACTCGCCCTCAGGCCGCTTGATCCATATTGACTAAAACAAGATAACAAACGAGTCGACTAAATAGTTGACGTTTGTTCAGTAGCAGGTATACTGAACCGCGAACAAGGCAGCCCCGACAGACGCAACCGAACGGGCAAAAGATGATCGTACGCATTGCTTATCCACTGCCGCTTCTGAAGCGGAACCCGCCGACGCGATCGCTGGAACTGCGAGACGGCATGATCGTCGCAGCACGCCCCTTGCCGCCGCCCGCCAAGAAAGTGCGGCCGAGCAAGAAACTGCGGCCGCCCGAGTAAAGCGCCGGCCGACAAGCCGCCTCCAACCACAACCCGGCCGATTCGTTCCCGGAACGTTCCGATCCGCGGCGCCGGCACCGTCGCTGCGCCGCCGGCGTTAACGCCTTCGACGATCCTGCGCTCGCGCTGCGCGCCGGATCGCCACAGCCCCGCAGGAGTAAAGCATGTCGAGCGTGAGAGAAACGCCAGGCGACTCGGCCGTCGTCTCGTTGGGCTCCTCGGAGCGATTCATCTGCCGCTTCGCCGATGGCGCGTTCCATTGGACCTACCACGACGAGCGCGGCCGGCTGCTTGTCAGCGGATCGCCGCACGCCGAGCAGTGGGAAGCTCATCGACGACTGCTCGCGGCGATTCAGGACGAAGCGACGTCGGGAGCCCTGCTGCTTGCCGCCGAGGAGTCTCACGAAGAACCGCCAGGCGAATCCGACGAAACTCCGCCCAATACGCTGGCGAGCGGGTCGCTCGAGCCCGGCCTTGCCGCAGCTTCACCCGGCCCGCGCATGGACGAGAATGAGCCGCCCCAGGTATGAGCCCCAGAGAGACGCGCCTGCCCATCGGGAGAAACTGCGTGAACGCAAAACAATCTGCCAGGCGGCTCGGCGGCGGACGCATCCGCGTTGAACGAAAAGTGGCCCGCGGCGTGCGCGGCCTATGGTTCGTCATGCAGCGAATCGAAGGCGCCAAGGGCTGGGTTCCGCTGGCCGGCGCCAAGATCAGCCGCAAGGAAGCCTTGGCGTACCTGGTCCGCTCATGCTCGCGGCGGGCCGTGAACCGGCAGAGCGTAAAACTCCAGCCGGAACAGGCAACGCCCGTGCGGCCGAGAGTGCCGCGAGGCGAGTTGCCGAAACAACGCAATCCCGGAGCTAGGCGCTCAACGAGGCGTCGTATCCGGCTTGCGTAAGATAATAGGCGTGCTTGGGACGGTCCTTGACGACCATCTGATGCTTGATCAGCAGTTCCATGGCGGCGAGGAACTTTTCATCCACAAAGCTACTCAAGCAGAGCATCTTGTTGGGACCGACGCGAAAGCGGCGAAAGATTGCCAGAATGTCTTGTTCGGAGCGTGTCATTGCCAAGAGCCTCCAGAAAGGAATTCGCCCGCCGGTTTCACGCCGGATTGCCGTCCCTGGCAACTTGCGTCTTATACCTGCAACGCCTTCAGTATGGCGGATAGAGCCCCAGCAAGCGAGGGCTGAAGACTATTTTTGCGCATCTCGGCTCGCTTTTTCCATCGCCCGGCCCTAGGATGGAGGTTGGAATGGTTCATTAACGCCACCTCACTGACCGAGCTTTCAGCGTCGCGGTCGAATCGTCCCGCCAAGCGCGCATGCACGCGATTGGCTCCTTCTTCTTCTGGAGCGGACGATGCCCCCCAAGAATCGGCCACCCGACGCCACCATTTCGCGCAATGCCGTTCGTCAACTAGCCAACCGCGGGCTGCGGCGCCGTGTCGCATTAACGTCCAGACGCGTAACGGCCAGGTCACGCTGACCGGCCACGTGCAGTATCCGCACCAGCGGGATGCCGCCGTGCAAGCGCTGCGGGCGATCGAGGGCGTGGACCGAGTGACCGATCAGTTGAAGGTCAAACCGCCGGCCAAGCACGAATACAAGATGTTGCCGCCGCTCCCCAAGCCGGATGCGGCCGCCGTCGCAGCGGAAGCCGAAGCCACGGATGCGGCGGCGGAAGAGGAAGCGTCCGAAGCCGACGCGCCCGCCGAGACGGACGCCGTTGCAACCGCCGAGCCCACGGGCGAGTTGGCCGAAGCCAGCGAGACGAACGAAGAACCGGCGGCCGAAGGGAACCTGTCCGACTCCACCGAATTCGACCTGGGCCCGCTTCCGCCGCGAGCGAGCTTCTCCATGCAAAAGTCGCCGCCAAAGTCGTCCGCGCAGAGGCCTACCGACAGCGGCCCTACCGACAGCGGCCCCGAGTAAGCGCAGCATAAAGCAGAGAACCGGAGGAGCGCATCGGCGCTCCCCCGGCAAGTGCTTTCATTCCGACATGAAACGCGGCAGGGCGCCGATCTTAACGGCGACCGTACCCGCCGCCGCCGCCGCCGCCACCGTATCCGCCGCGACGTCCACCACCACCGCCGCCGCCACTGCGCTCTTCGCGCGGACGAGCTTCGTTGACGGTCAAGGGGCGACCGTCGTGCTCTTTCTCATTCAGCGCTTGAATCGCCTCGAGCGCGGCATTGTCGTTCGTCATTTCGACGAATCCAAAGCCTTTGCTGCGTCCGGTGTCGCGGTCTTGGACGACCTGAGCGCTGCGGACCTCGCCGAACTGGCTGAACAGCTCTTCCAAGCTCTCGCTGGTGACCTTGTAGCTGAGATTGCCCACATACAACTTCTTACCCACCATTCAACTCCTTGAAGAGGGCGCACTAGCCCGATCGTACTTTCCGGGCTGAATCGAAAGGGGCCAAAATGGTGGCCCGCCAGGAGGGAAAGGCGAGAGAAAGTAGCAGGCCGATTCCGGAAGAATCACCCCCACGAGTCGCGTCGTCAAACCGACCGGTTGGAAGTATAAGACGTTCCAGAAAAAAAAGCCAGTGCGAGCGAAGCCTCCGCAGCAGGAAAACAGGCCTCGCGTCTTCCTTGCAAGGCGCCTGGGCGGGCTTGCAAGGCGCCTGGGCGGGCCCTCTGGCGCCGGCCTTCAAAACAGGACGGAGAGGGCCGCCCGTTTCCTGACTTGAGCCTGGTTTCCTGACTTGAGCTTTGGTTACTTGCGGGTGAGACGCAAAATCAATGGTCGCCTCGCCGGCCGCCACCGTGGCCGAGAGCGTGGTCCGCTCAAACTGCGAGTACTTTGCGGGCAATTCCTCGACGGCGCCAACATTGGCGGGCGTTTCGCCCGGCGCCAGCGGCGAACCGTCCGGCTTGATCATGCGGCTGATCGTCACCGTGCAATCGCCCTGGCATTCGGCTTCGCGGCCGGCGATCGTCTGCAACTGATACGTGCCGTCGTCGTTGGTTCTGGCGGCGAAGGCGGCCGGCGGAGAACCGGTCATGAAGACCACGTCGGCGCCAGCCAGCGGCTGGCCGTCGAGCGTGACCGTGCCCTTGACCGGAAGTTGGCGGATGTCAGGCGCCCCCGCCCCGCCTTTGCCGCAACCGCAAGCCAGCATACAAATGACGGCCACAGCGTGCCACGTCTTCATTTTAATCTTATCTCCTGTGCGTGTCTTTTCTCGCAAAACCTGCTTGCTGGACGTCGCCCGCGTCAACCGGCGCCGCAGTAGCTCCGGGCGTCCAACACCACTGTCACTCAGTATGCGCCACGACGGCGCCATCGGCCATGTTGCAGAGCCTTGCCAACACGATCAGGTTGGCGCATTCGTTACACAGCCAATGAGCTCTGCGCCACGCCGTCAGCCGGCGCGAGCCAACCATTGCCTCTCGCCCGTATGCACGAAGCGTGCCACCGCACTCTGCAAAGCAGCGGGCTATGCCGGGCGCCGGCCCTTCCAACATCGACAGGGCGCCATGGCGCCGTAAAATCCGTGCGGTTTCCGATTTTTGCTCGTGCAGCTTGC
Organism: Pirellulales bacterium; assembly: GCA_963786255.1. Classification (GTDB taxonomy): domain Bacteria; phylum Planctomycetota; class Planctomycetia; order Pirellulales; family JAICIG01; genus JAICIG01. Next base: position 243,085 of record CAWAYY010000026.1, on the reverse strand, counting down.
AGCAAAAAGTTCTCGCCGAGGGGCCGTCTCTGTTCTGGCTTGCCTAACTTTTCTCGCTGCAACCTGCTTAAATCTCAACTTGGGTCGTTCGAGCGGTTGGAGAACCGCCGGAGATCAGCCAGAAAATAGAACGGCGTGCGCCCAGTGCTGCTTGGCGCGTTTGAGCTCCGAAGCGTTGAACGCCTTCAGGTAGCAGTCGGCAATGCTTCTCGAGACTCTCTCCAGGGCCACGCCTTGACTTCCGATTCTGACCTCCGCCGGCGGAACGTCGCGCCACGTCCGCGGCCGCCAAACGTCCGAATAGCGGACGATGAAAACCGTCCATGCGTCTTCCCGACGCTCTTGTCGCCGCTCGCTCGCTTCTACGGTGATGAAAACCTGCGTCGTCGACATCGTACGCATCCCCTTCTTCACACTTCGCAGACAACCGTCTTGGTCGCCGGCGGCGGCTGCCACATTTGATTCACTCGCTTCGGCCGGCCACTCCGACGATCGCCCCGGGCATCGAGCCCCTGCGACCGCCAGTTCCGTTTCGCCGCGCTGTCCGCGCAGGACGAAACTCGGGCTTAGCAAGAAAGAAAGACCAGGGAAAGAATGCCGAGCTGGCCACAGTTCGGCGTACAAGCGGTCTGTCTGAGCGCTACTCCACGGCGTAGCGCAGGCCGGCAGCCGCCAGGCTGACTTGGTTGTTACCGCGGTCGGTGCGTCATCGATTTCCTCACCGGGCGTCCGTGCGACGACAAAACGGCTCCCTCGAAACCTTAAATAGTGTACTCTTGAACACTATTCCATGCAAGCTCGCGATAGCACAAGATCTAGCGTTTAGAGAAAACTTCAGGGGCCATTTGTAGCGTGTTTTGGGGGCCGAGGATCGCGCCGCCAAGCGGCTCTCGAAAACCGGCTGCGACGGACAAGCAGACTCGCGCCCCTCACTCGATCGAACCGCTCGCTTCATCGGCTAACTGGCCAGTTCCAGGCTGACCATGAGGGCCTGCGTCCGTCCGGTCCCCGACGTCGGCGGTCGACGCAACGACGCTTTCACTCGTCGCTCCCGGCGCCGGATCGGTCAGCTCAAACTTGGACGGCGTCGCTTGCGACGGAGGTTTGGCGCCTCGGTGCAAAGTTTCCATGGCCAGCGCGGCAAGCAGTTCCTGGACGCGGTCGTCATATCGGCAGACGCTGTTGGCATGCACGTAAGCGTTGCGACGAATGGTCTGGAGCTGCGCGGTCGTATCGGTTCACGTACTCTTCCAGCTTGGCGGCCATTTGCTCCGCGTGCAGCGGCAAGGCCAGGAAGTTCTCGCCCGAGCGCCAGCCTTCGCGCTGCATGCCCGGCGCCGCCGGCGCTGCGAACAAACCGCCGTGGCCCGTGACGACGTAGAGCCGGTTCGACCAGTAGTCCGCCAGGTGCGGATAGTGCGGCCCGACGCAGATCCGCGCCGCACGAACAAGTCGCGTCAGGTCGGCGCCGCGACAGTCGTTGACGTGTCGGAAGCCGTCGCCAAAGCGCCGCGTCAAGGTCTCGACCAGCAACTGTCGCTCCCGGTACGGCGTGCCCAAGAACAGCACGTCCCAGCGCGGCTCGACGTCCCACTCGCATTCTTCGTCCACGTCGTCGGGCGCTCCCTGCCGAATGACCAACGAGTTCGGCAACTGCGGCGCCGTGTGCCCGTCGGTCAGCGCAAACAGATCACACGCGGCGGCGACGGCCGAGGCCCACTGAAATCGCTCGGGAGCAAACTCGCTCGCCAGCAGGTCGAACAGCCAGCAGCCGACGCGGCCAACATGCGGTCGGACGGCGGCGAGCAGCTTGCACACAGCTTCGGCCGCCTGGGGCCAGCCCTGGTTCGCGCCGCGAAACCTCGCCTTCGCGAACAGAAACAAGTCGGGCACATGTTCCGCAGCCGCTTGCACGATCGACTCATGCGTTTCCGCGGACTCCTCCAGCCTGACCAGCTCGCAGCCGGCGCGGCCGAAGGCCTTGGCAATGTAGGTTTCCGCGGACCCATTCTCTTGAAAGGAGCCTAAGTACAGAATCTTCACGATGGTTCTCCCGAAACGAGTTTGTCGAATTCCCGCCGATAGACGTTGGCAAGCTTGCCCTCACAAGTTCCGCAAGGTTTCACAGACGTAATCGACGTCGTCATTGGCCAGGTCCGGATAGAGCGGCAGATAGAAGCCGCGCACCGCGAGCGAATCGGCCACCGGATATTCGCGAGCGGCGTATTGGCGCAGGTGCGGCTGTCGGTGCAGCGGCACGAAAGTAGGTCAGGCTTTCCCGCCTGACGGGGCCCTCGCGTCAGGCGGGAAAGCCTGACCTACATGACCACCTGTCGTGCCGGCGCCATAGAACGCCGGCGGGCCGCGCAACGCGTTCACCACTGGCAAAATACCGGCCGGCTGGCTTGGCGCAAGAGAGACGGCCCGCGGCGAAAGCAGGGCCGCTGCGGCGCCGTTGCTTTCAAAATGCCGAAGTCGCCGCCAGTTCCGTTTGGACTCGGCGCGAGATTCACCTTATCATGGCGGGTTGATAGTCGCACTGGTCCAGCGTCCCTGGGAGGGCAACCCATGCTCCGCGTTCTGACGTTCGTCTTCGCCGCCTCGCTCGCGATTCCCTGCCATGCCGGCGGCAAACCGCTGCCGGCCGGCGCCGCTCTGAACGCCGCGAAGAAGCTGATCATCGACACGTTCCGCAAGGAGCTTTCCGACTCCGACAAGACGCCGGCGGTGAAGGCGATGCTGGAAACCGCCGACAAGACGGAGCGCGACGCCGAGAAAGCGGCCCTCTATCTTTCGGCCGCCGACGTCGCTTCGCGCGCGGGCGAGACCAAGCTGGCCTTCGAGGCGCTCGAGCAGCTCGCCGTCTCATTCGACGTCGATCTGTTGGCGCTCAAGCTGGCCGCGATCGAGACGGCCTCCAAAGAGGCCCGCGCCACCGATGAACGGGTCTCGGTCGCCAACCGCTCGCTGGAGCTCGCCGACGACGCCGAGAAGCAAGGCCGCTTCGAAATCGCGGAGTCCGCCTTGAAGGCCGCCGCCGCGGCGACCAGCCGAGTTCGAGACGCCGAGCTGCGCCGCACGATCAGCGTGAAACGCCGCGAGATGGAGCGAGCGAAGCGCCTGCACGAGCAGCAACTGGCCCAGGTTGAGGCGGCGCAAAAGAAGCTCAAGGACGACCCCAACGACCCAGACGCCAACGAATCGCTGGGCAAGCACCTGGCCTTCGACAAGAACAACTGGGCGGCCGGCTTGAAGCACCTGGCCAAGGCCAGCGACCCGGACTTGCAGAAGGCTGCCTTGGCCGACCAGTCGGGCGCCACGGTCGCCTCGCAGGCCAGCACGCTGGGCGACTGGTGGTGGGCGCTGAGCGACGGCGCCGACGACTCGCGCGACAAGCTCGGCTACCGTTCCCGCGCCGCCTTCTGGTACTCGCGGGCGCTGCCGGAGTTGACTGGACTGGCGAAAACCCGCATCGAGCGCCGGCTGGAAGACGCCGGCCAAGAAGCCATGGCCGCCGCGGCCGGTCAGACCGGCGCCGACAACGGCAAGTACATCGACATCACCCTCGCCCCCGGCGTCGTCATGCGGCTGGTGAAGATACCGGCAAGCAAGGACGGCAAGATTAAGGAATTTTACCTTGGGCAGACGGAGGTGACGCAGAAGCAGTGGCAGGCGGTGATGGGGGGGAACCCAAGCAGGTACAAGGGCGATAAGCTTCCCGTAGCGGATATTACGTTCAGCGAAGCCGTTGCGTTTTGTAACCGTGTGCAGGCCGCCGCGCCACGTTTTGTAACCCGCGTTCCTTCTGTAGACGAACAAGTCCACGCACAACTGGTTGCATTTGCCACTATCCCCGCGAGTCGTCTCAAGGAGTTTGCGTGGGTGAATGAAGGAGCAAGGGATCCGACGCACCCGACGGCGACAAAGTCTGCTGATGCCCTACAACTCTATGACATGGTAGGTAACGTCAACGAGTGGTGCCGAAGCGGCAAGGAAGTGAGCGGCGGTAGCCGAAACGACACGCCCCCAGGACTAGATCCTAGAAAGGATCGATACCGCTGTGGCGTTCCTTCGGGATTCCACGCCAACAACACTGGCCTCCGCGTTGCTGCAGACCTCCGATAGAACATCGCGGTCATCGCTAAAGTTTTCATTTTTTCATCTGAATTGCGACCTGCTTCGGACCATGACACAAGACCGTAGCTTGACGATCATGCCGCGATAAATACTCGACAAACGCCCGATATTCGTGGTTCGCGTAATCCGCGTAGCCGATCATTTCGTCGAAGATGATGACGGTCCCGGGCACAATCCTCGGGTGCAGCGTTTTCAGGATATAACTGGTTGATGAGTACAAATCGCAATCGACATGGACGAACGCAGCAGGCCCTTGGTGGTTTTCCAAGAATGGTGCCAAGGTATCCTGGAACATGCCGGCGACGATGATGATCTTCGCATCGTCGAAGACGGGAATTTTCTCTAACGCAAAATGACCGGCGTGATAATCTGCCGTCCAGTGTTCCGGCAGCCCATGGAACGAGTCGAAGCCGCATACCGGATTGTCGATGCCGCGCAAGAGCATTTCCGCGCGGATTCGGCGTATTGAGCTCCCCTTGAAGACGCCGAACTCTAAGAACATGCCATCAATGGCCACCCGCTCAATGGCCTTGTGCATGATATCCGCGGTCGGCCAGAAGCGACTGGCGAGAATCCGCCTGCGCCAGCGTCAACTCGTTCATGCTATGATCCCTGAATCGCTCGCGTGCTCGACAGCCCGTCGACCAATGGAACCAATTCCACACGGCTGGCGAACTCGCTGCCCGATATCGGACGTCCGCGGTAGTCTTCGCCCTTGACCATCACGTCCGGTCGGATTGCCTTGACCAACTCCGCCGGCTCGCCCTCGAAGACGGTCACCGCGTCGATGCATTCGAGCACTGCCAGAACGCTCGCGCGTTGCTCTTGACCGTACATCGGCCGCGATTCACCTTTGAGCCGTTTGACGCTCAAATCGCTGTTGAGTCCGACAATCAATACGTCGCCGAATGACTTTGCCCGCCGCAACAGTTCGACATGACCAGCGTGCAGCACATCGAAACAGCCGTTGGCGAAGACCACACGCCGGCCGCCTTCCTTCTGGAGCCCCGCAAACTCGATGACCGTCTCTTGGTCCGCCACCTTGCAGTCTACCAACCCGATTTCCGCCCACGTGATTTGCTGCACGCCTAGCCGTTGAACCTGAATCCCGGCTGCAGTATTCGCCAGCCGGCAGCCTTCCTCGAGCACCTGGCCGCGAGCCAAGCACAACGCGAACACGGCCGCCACGGTGTCACCGCAGCCGGCCGGGTCAACGACCGGACGCCGCGTCGCGGGAATCGACATGCCGTCCAATTCCATGCCGGCGCCTTCGCGGGTGATGACCATCCGGCAGCCGTGCAACGCTCTGGCCAGTCTCGCTTCGAACTCGTTGCACTTGATGACCGATGCGCCTTCGTAGACTCTCCAGTCCCGGTCCCTTGCCGGGTCAACGATAATGGGCGTTCCTGGAAATCTGCACGATAGCGAGCGGACCAGACCATCCGAAACGAACCCGCGGGCGTAGTCGCTCACGATGATGCAATCGAACTGCTCATCGTGCAGCCGCAAGGCCGGGTCGTAATCGTCGCCTGATGAATCGCAATCGCGGTCAATTCGCATGCCGAGCAACGCCCCGCGTTCGACGTGTCGTTGCTTCACCGTCGTAAACGGCTGGTCGCGATAGCCTCGCCATGCGACGTCGTTGCCTGTGCAGAGACCGGTCAACGCGTCGCCTTCGGCATCCAGACCGATATCACCGCAGAGCGTCACGTCAGCGCCGAGACCGGCGCAAAGGAACGCCACGGCCCCGGCGCCGCCAAGTCGGTCTTCGATTCGCTCAACGCGGAACACGTTGCCGCCAGGAAATTCCGGGTTCGGACGTTCCGTCACGCCCCAGACGTAGCGGTCAAGCATCACGTCGCCGATGACAAGGACTCTTGTGTTCATTCTCGCGACGAGGCCTCCGCCGCCAGAGCAGCGATCTTCTCCGCCCGGTCAGCAACAGCATCTTCAGCCCACTTTGGAACCTCTTCCACCCGCGAGCTGCCAATGACCGATAGACTGGGGATTGGGTCAGGAAGCACGCACCATCTCGTTAATCGCTCGGGCTCGGCGCGGATTGATTCGTATTTCCAAAGCCGCTCGGTCGGCGTTTGCTGAACCGACAAGATAAACTCGACTTTTGCGATCCAATTGTCCGCCAGCGAAGCCAGACTCGCCGCGTTCAGCGTATTTTGATCCCATCCCAAACGGGAGCGCATGACCTCGTCAAACTCTCTGTAGAGATAGACAATGTTTGCGTCCCGCCAATGACGTCTTATCACTTCCACGTCATCTGGAGACCACGAAGCGTCCTTAATTCCCCATCTTGCGCGCCCTTCCCGCGCAGCCGATTCGCTAAAGAGTCGTGAAATCATCGCGCAGTACTCGCGTTCGAAGTCATCATCAAACGGCAGCACGCCCCACATCCACGTCTCGTGACCGCCTTCACGAAACCTGTGCATGTCGCCTTGCGCATCTTTACGGTCGCGGCTCGTCCATGGAATCGCGTTTTTCAACCTGCCTAGATGCGGGAAGATCGCCGAGTCGCTGAAGACCAGTACCCCGCCCGTGGACGTCAAGAGCCGTTGCGTGAAAGTAGAACCCGTGCGAATCGAGCAAGGGAGAACAAAGATCGGCGCGTCTCGCATGCGTTAAGCATCTCCTCAAAAGTTCCGATGACGAGCGATTCATCCAGTTCGCGGTTGCAGTCGTGCTCCTTGTCGAACCCCGTGCGACAGGGGCAAAACAGATCGGGAGCAAGTATCCGCAGCCTCGACAAATCCTGCCTCGGATCCAAGACATATTCGAGAGGCATGCCGCCTCCCATCAGCAGCAGTGTGGGCCGTTTGACGGCGATTGCCAGTTCGATGACGTGGCAGACCGTGGCGACGATCGCATCCGTCTCTGCCATCAGCGCCCAAAATGTCGTCACGTCCGTCGCATGGCTGTCAAAGCACGGCATGGGAAGGTGCCCGATCGGCCGATACTCGCTATCCTCTCGCTGAACGTCGAAAAAGTCGACCCTGTCCTGGAACGTGTCATAGATCAGCTTCAGATACTTGAAATCCGGGTCCCGCGAGCGCAGACGACCTCCCGGGTTGACCGGAACATGAAGCAACACGCGCGGTCGCCTTCCGCTTGTGTGGGCGTCCAACCACTCTCTGGCTCGCTTTCTCCATGCGTCTTCGATGATGAAGCTGTTGTCCACCTTGTTCGGTAAAGGCACTTCCGGGCATAAGGCCGCCAGTCGCGTTCTAACTGGAGTGAGCCAGAAGTAGTTGTGTCTCCACTGAAAGTTTGCCGCATACACAGATGGCCGTTCTGATGTCCAAGTCTCTCTCGGCAGGGCGTCAAGGTGCTCGGCGAAGTATGGCCATTTCGCCAATTCCAGAAACGCCTGCTTCTGTTCTGGTCCGCGCGGGTCGATGAATCGCAGATTCTTGAGTTGGCGGTACATCTGCGGCCATGGCGTACACAGATGGACCTCGTCATAGTGCTCGCAAATCCAACGAACAAGCGGCATCTGCATTGCATTGTCGCCCATACCCCAACATCCGTCGACGATTTCGGCGAGCGCGGCGGGAGGGATGGAAACTGGAGATCCGTAGTTGTTTTGCACTGCTTAGTTTCAGCCGGATTGTCTCGACGCGCCGCAAGTACGGCGGTCTTCGCCGCTTCCAGCACGGAAGTTACGGACGCTTTGCCGTAGATGACGGGCTGATACAGACCGCGGTCAAGCGATTCTTTGGGAACCCAGTTCGTCGCAAAGGCATCACTGAACCACACCCGCTGATTGGGAAACACCGACCTGCCCGCAGGATTCCAGAAACAGACCGTCGGCGTACCCATGTATGTGGCAGCAACGGCAAGACCGCTCGGGAACGAGATCAGTAGTGAAGCCCCACGAAGCAACTCAATCACCTCTGGTCCGCTCGTGTTCGAGCAAATGTTCTGCAATCCGCTCACGTCGCGAGTGACGGCCATCAATTCGGCGGCATACTCTGCGTCCTCTGAAGCGCCAATGACATAGATAGGAAGGTCGCTCTCTCGGCGTATGGCCAGCAGCAACTGACGCCACTCATCCAGCGACCACACGCCGCCGATGTTCTGGCCGCACTCCGAGTTATTCGCCTTGCTGCAAAGGTAGACACAGATACAGCCAGCCGCTAAGTGCTTTCCGAATAGCTGTCCGGATGCGAGTAAAGCACCGGCAGACGCGGCATCTTTTGGGTCAATACGGTAGAAGTCCCCGTCCGTGAGGATGTCCCACTTTGGAACCGCCCATGGAAGCCAGTCTTCCAATCGACCTTCCCATTCGAGCCATCCGTTGGGAACCAGCCCACAACGGCCAGTATCGTCTGTGCCATTCGGAATGTAATCGAACCTGGGAGCTTCATAGCTTATTGTTTGGCTGCGGAATCGCGACTGTTCCACCTCGTCGACGTCCGAAAAACGCCGGATGAACTCCACCGCCCGGTGGTCCCGGCAATCGTCGGCAATGTGCAAGTCGAGCGAGAGTTTTGGGATCGCGAACTGTTTCTTGAAGTTGCCAATCGCGACCATCAGCCAGCACAAGTCGCCGAATCCATTCAACGTCCTGATCTTGAGCGGCCGCCCGTGGGCCGGCGGCGGAGGAACGTGATCGCGGCGCCTCATAAACACGAACGTCCCGATCGCGTCGCGGCCTGCTTCTGTCTCGGCGTTACTTCGCTCGATCACCTCAAAGCCGCGACTCGCCATGAAGTCGATGAAACCCGCGGCGGTGAAGTACCAATAGTGCTCATTCGGCCGGTAGTGCTTGCTTTCCTTGACCTTCTTGATGTCTTCGAAGACGGGAATCGAGACGAAGATATAGACGCCAGAGCGAACTAACTTGAGAAACTCGTCGGGCTCCGGCATGTGCTCCAGCACGTCCCAGAGCGTCACCCCATCGACATCGGCTGGCAGGGCGCCAGCATGGAACGGATCGTAGAATCGGCCTTGATGTTTCAGCCATGCGACCGCCTTGGCGTTCACGTCGAACCCGAGCGTCGGCAGTTTGCTCCGCTCGATGAATTCGCCGGCGCCGATCCCGATGTCTAGCAGACGTGTGCAATACTTCTCCGTCAGCGCCGTGCGTGCGTCGTTGATGCGGTTGGCGATTTCGGTCCCCCGCATCGCCACGTACTTATCGAAGTAATCTTCGCCGTACTGGACGGATTGCGTCCGGTCGGCCTGATAAGCCATTCCGTGCGTCACCTCAAACACCACGGTCGGTTCCGCGTCGACCGGTGGCTGTTTTGGAATCGCCAGCCGTTCCGCACGTTTTCCGGCATGTTCACGGATTGCTTCACGGACGGCGGCCGCGAACTGATCAACGGAAACCTTCGCCTGGCACGGCTGGCCACCTGCGCGACAAATCGTGGTGACCGCCGGGCCGGGTTCGTCGTGATGGCAACCCAGACAGCCAAGTCCGGAAGCACGGACGAACGACACGTTCTCACGGAATGCCCGCAACTCCGGCAGGATTGAACCGTAGAACAGCACGCTTGGAACGCCGAACGCTTGGGCAACCGTAGACGGGAACGATTCGATGCCGACGAACGTGTGGGCGCCTTTGATGACGCCGGCCGTTTGGCTGACCGTCGTTTGTCCTCGCAGGTCGATGACGTTCGCCGGGAGCGGAACGGCCTTATCCGTGCCGACTGCGACAATCGGCATATCCCCGGAGATCTCTGCCGCGAGAGCGTGCCAGCGGTCCGGAATCCAGTTTCTGCCAATCCACTCGGGTACTCCCGTAATCCCGGCATGCAGCGCGGTGTACCTGTCCGGCATCCCGTCGACCGACTCCCACGGCACAAAGAACTCGACGTCACCAATCGGCACGCCGGCCATCTCGGCGAAGTGAACAAGACGATGCTTGCGCGGCTGCCAGTCGAACTCCTCGCGTAGCTCGATGAGTTGCTCGTCTGGCTCGAATTCCGCGCCCAGTATCACTACCTCGTCGATGTTCGGGTTGTCTTTCGCAAGCTCGGGGTGCGCTGTCTCAAAAATGATACAAGTTCTCGGCCGCCGCCTTTTCACCGCCGCCGCGATTGCAGAGGCATAGAGCACATCGCCCATTGCTGCGATTGACCGTAACCGAATCGTCGTTGGCTCGCCTGCCTCTGGCGTCCACTTCGGCGTCGCAAGCCCGTAATACTCGACTTCGCCGCCGCCAGGCAGTTTGAATCTGTGCGTTGTGCGGCCGTTGCCCTTGAATTGCGTCTCGTGCGGCGTCTTCACCCCAAGCGCCCGGCGGAGCTCCGCTTCCGAGCACGGGGCGCCATCCGCGTCTTCGTCGTAGTTGCTCGGCAACTTGTAGCCGGCGTCCGCCGAGTGAAAGAGGGCGGCCTTGCGCGGCTGATCCCAAATGCCCTCGGGCAACCGCCTGCAGAGCCAGCGCGTGCCGTGCCTGGCGCAGCCGCAGAGCACGTGGCTGGAGGAGGCGATCTCGACGGCGATGTCGATTGCCCGGCAAGGGCTCGGCCCGTCGATCTCCAAGGCATCGAGCGGACAGACCGCGAATTCAGGCAGTTCTTTCTCGTTCACGCCGGCAACCCCGCTTGCTCTCGGTCCCGCTTGATGCCAGCGTGCAGCGCAACGCTCAGTTGGGTCAGCGACGGCTTCCCGCAAGGCCGTACGCACTTCTTCGGATGCACGATCCGATAGGCCGCCAGCTTTTCGGCGTTGGCCTGCCAAAGTTCGAGGTCGTGCGGGCCGGCGTGGCTGTTGAACGTGTGCCAGCGAACCTTGTGCTCGTCGCAGTAGTGCCACGTCTGGTTGCCGATCTGCAACGAGCCGCTGGCCAGGCCGCACTCCGGGCAGACGCCGGTGATGGGCTTGCTGCGCGGATGCTCCAACTCCGGACATCGCGGGCGGCCGTCGTGCTCGCGGTGGAGCGCCGCCAACGATACTTCGGCGCCGATCAGCCGTCGCGGCGCCGGCGAGTGACGCGGCGTTTCAGGGCGTTGAGGGGGTTCGCTTGGCACAGTTCAACTGCCTCAAAAAGACGGCTGGCCGCTGGCACGATGGCGGACTGTTGACGTCCCAGGCGCCAGGCGGCTCAACGGGCGGCCGTGTACTTGTCCGGTTTCCTTTGGGCGTCAACGACGAACGGGAGGTTACATTGCGGTTGGCTTGGCGGCGGAGATGCCGCGGTTCAGCTCGCATACGTCACTTGCGGATAGCGGGCTTCGATCTCTACCAGCCCGTCTTTGCCGGTGTCGGTACATTTCATGACCATCATGCTCTTGGGACCGCCGAACAGGTTCCGCCCCTGCCCGTCGATCCAGGTGACTTGGATCCAGTCGCCCGGTTGGAGAAGCAAAGCGTCCAGGAACGCCGTGAGCTTCACCGTGCGGAAGATGGTGCTCAGGTGATCGAGCCACCAGTCGCGCTGCGCCTCGACGTCGGTGCGGCGCCAGTAGAGATTCATGTCCAGTTGGCGGCTGATGCGCCCGAACGCCTCGATGGCGTCGGTCTTGTAGGCGCGCACGTCCATCGGCGTCTTGCCCGTCTTGTCGTCCCAGAAAGGGGCCCACTTGACCACCACCTCGTTGACCAGGTCGTCGACCGAGGTCTCGCCGGTGGAGAGCGAGCCCTGCAGCAGGTTGTCGTTCGTCGTCGTGTCGAACTGCGCGTGCGATTGTTCCCGCCGCGTCGGAGAGCACGACCAGCCTGGCCTTGCCCTGGTCGAACAGCAGGACCGAATTGCACTGGGCGGCGATCTTCTGCAGCAGCTCCAGTCCCTTGGCCGTTTCGATCTGCGCAAAACCGACCGAGTAGCCGGCCAGCGGACCGAAGGCGGCGTTGATGAACGAATCGGAATCGATCGAGCCCGAGTCGACGTTCATCAGATGGGAATTCTCGAGATATTCAAGAATGACGCCGGCCGGGTTATTGATGACGCCGCCCGTACTGTCGCCGTTCGAATCGACGCCCTGCAACGTGATCCACAGCCGGTTGTCGTCCAGGTTCGGATAATCGTCTCGCGGCGCCTTTTCGAACGTCAAGGTCGTGATGTTGCGGCCAAGCGCTCCCGCCCAGCTTCCGTCGTTCAGGTTCGTCGTGAAATCGTCGGATTTGACCTGTTCCGTGCTGGAGCCAACGGAGGTAAACGACGTGATTTGCCCGAGAATTACGAAATCCTTTCGGCCGCATCCCGAAGCGTCGCTGACCGTGCCGTAACCCTCGACTCGCTGAACGGCCTCGAGGGCAGCGCATTGACCGCGTAGACGTGCGCCGTGTCGGCGGAACGCAGCGTCGTACCCGCCGGCCACGGATTGACGTTATCCGACGGCGGATAGAACGCCACTCCGGAGAGAAGATTGCGAACATCCCACAGATAGATGGGCGTAGGCGGGTCCGTGGACTCGTCCTCGCCAACGGGCACGTTTTCCACGACGAGCTGATATACGTTGACCACCCACACGCTCGAGGCGGCGGGGATCAAGGTCAGCGAATTAATCGGCGCCGATAAACGTCTGGCCGTTCTTCGATGCGATCGAGGCGAGTCCAGCCGGGCTGAACGATGTCGGCCAGGTCGCCCTGCCGCGTCGCCGGATAAACCTGCCAATAGTACCACAGGAATGTCACAGAGACTGGCTCTGTTCCGGCCTCGACGCTTCCATCATCAAGAACGTCTGCGCCGGCGCTGGCAATCAGCGGCGGGCTCGGCACGCTGATGGTCGCCGTGCTCGGCGCGTTGGCCGGATCGGACGACTGGTGAAAGATGACGTTGACGGCGTCGGTTCCCAGCGTCGCCGGGTACGACACTTCCGCCGCCACGCCCGGCATGTCGTCCGGGTGGTCGGCGATATTCACGACGATCGGGTTGGCGCCGTTGAAGCTCTGGGTAATCTTCGTTTCCCAGGGCGCCGCCACCAGAACCGCCTCGACGCGCTGCGCATAGCCCCAACAGAGCGGAATGTTCCTGTCTTTGTACTCGTTGGGAATCGTGCCGAAGACGGAATCGCTGGCGATGCAGGAGATATCTTTGGCCAGCAGCGGCCCCAGGTCGCCCAGGTTGAGCGTGATCTGGTTGTCTTTGCCCGACCAGTCAAAGGGCCGCAAGCAGCCGGTAAAAAGCTTTGCCGCATCGGTCGGCCAGACCACGCTGGCATCGTCGAACATCCGCCAGACGGTCACCAGCCGGCGCTGCTGTTCGTTTCCGTTGAGGAGGGCGGTGATCTCGCCCTCGTGATCGTCGAGCATCACGCTGCACTGGTCCGTGGCGCCGATCTGCCCCTCTTTGAGCGAGATGCTCACTGCCGGCCACTGCGTGACCAGCGCGCCGCCGATGCCGGACGAAGGCGCCCGCGAGCCGTCATTATTCGCGAACGATTCGCTCGCTCGGTCCAGGTAGTACTTTGTGCCGGTCGCGCCATCCCAATCGATCTGCAGCACCTGGTACGGCCTGGCCGACTTGCTGGCCGCGGCCGTAATGAAGTGGTTGGGAAAGGTGCGGGGCATGTTCTAAGAACCGTTATCTGAGGCTACCGCCCGCCGCTGCGCCGGCGAGACGTTCGACAACCGCGAGTGCCAGGCGGCCCGGCAAGCGATTGCGCTTCTGTTCGACTGCCCGGTGCGTCACATACAGCCGGCAACATAGGGCATGTTTGGCTTGGCGAGAGAGTCCAGGGCGGAATTTAATTTCAGGCAAATTGCTAAGTCGCTGGTCCTATCTCGCATAACCAAACGCCCGACTGTCCGTTGAGAATGCTGGTCTGCCGCGACGGCGCAGTTCGTCGTCCAGCGCCGGTATCAACCGCTGAGCGAAGCTTCTGGCCGCGCCAGGATTGGCGATATCGACGCCGTGGAAATGCAGCGACAGATCGCCGGTGCTCAACCCGCCCATACGCGCCGCCGCGCCATCCGGAGCCGACGGCTGATCCGCGACTAGACCCAAACCGCCCGGACGTCGCCCGGCCTTTGGCTGCAAGTCGATGCGTCGCGAATTGTCGAGAAAGCTGGCGACGTATTCGAACGTCGATTGGATGCGTTCGAGCGACCGGTCCCAACGGTCGGCCATGGCGGTTTGACCTTGCGCCGTCAGCGAGTCGGAAAGGCTCTCGATGGCGGAATGAATGTCGCTAAACACGGGCAGATTGGCCAGCATGTTGCCGAAGCTGGAAAGGGGCAGCACGGCTTCCGGGCCGGCTTCGCCGAGCAGGCCCGCGGTGGGGCGCGTGAAAACGCCTCCCGCGGCGAATTTGGGCAGATGGTCCAACTGCGCCTGCAGGAACTTGATGAGGCGGACGAGCGGAATGTCCAGCGTCATGAAGTACGCATCGTTGGAAACGCCGCCGTGTGCGGCGCCGAACCCGCCGCCTGCCAGCGGATCGCTGGCCAGGTTGTGCAGATTGATCTTGCTCTGTGCAAGCATGGCCTCCAGTCGCTGCCGAATCAGGCGGATCGCGGTTGCCATGTCGCCGCTTTTGAACGCGGCGTCGATCATCGCTTGGACCTGGCCGGGTCCCTGCAGCGCCTGCTGCAGCATGGCCTGGCCAGACGCCCACGCCTGTTGGCCCATCTGCTGCGCCGCCTGCTGGGCCTGTTTCTGCATCCACTGGCCCACCTGCTGCTGGAACTGCTGGGCCTGTTGCTGCGCCGCCTGTTGCTGCGGCGCGAGCTGGCCCTGGGCGTGAGCCAGCTTTGCCTGCTCGGCCTGGTCCAGCTTCTTCATATTGATGCCGGCTTTTTTCACCTCCGCATTGAGTCCGTCTACGGTGCGAATGTTGTTCTGCCACCCCTTTTCCATGGTCACGGCCGTCCGATACTCCTTTTGAGCGAGCACGAGCAGTCTGCGGCGTTCTTCTCCTTCGGCCTTCATCGCCTGCTGCAGAAATTGTTCGGCGGCGCGATAATGCTGGCCAATCACGCCGATAGTCCGCTGCCCTTGGGCTCGCTCGGGGGCGGACATGCCGGCCAACGAGCTGCGCAATCCGGCCATGGCCTGTCGGCTGCCGCGTTGCTTGGATCGGATTTCCTGTTCCAGGCTCTTATTTGCGGCGCAACGCGCCTTCAAAGTGTCGCCGCGTGGCATGAACCCGGCCGCATAGTTCTCTGCGGCTTTGTTCTCCAAGACTGCCGCGTCCTTGCGTCGCCGCGTCGCTTGTTGCTTGGCTTTCGCGGCTGCTTGCGAGGGACTGAGTTTGACGGAGCCGCCTTGCGCGGCCGGGCGTGTAAAATTGGGAAGCCCGGCGAGGCAGTTTTTTAGCGTGTTGCACAGCCCCTGGAGCTTGACCGCCGCTGCTGTGCACTTTTCCGCGAGCTCCGCGATCTTCTCTCCCAGGCCTTCGACTTTCTTGTCGGCTTCTTCGCTCTTCTCCCCGAGCTCTTCGGCCTTCTCTCCCAGGCCTTCTACTTTTTCATCAGCCTCTTCGCTTTTCTCGCCCAGCTCTTTGACCTTGTCGGCGGCCTCCTCCGCCTTGTCCGTCAGTTCTTCGACCGCATCCTTCAGTTTGTCGAGAACTTCTTTGGCCTTATCAAGCGCTTCTTTGATACTGTCGAGCGCTTTCTCGACCGCTTCCGAGAGTTTCTCGGCCGCCTGCTTCATTTTCTCCTGCACTTCCTCGCCGCCGGCAAGCTCGCCGCTCGCTGCCAGGACGCGGGCAACGGCTTCAGCCAGCCGCTCAGCCAGCGCCGCCTGTTGCTGCAAGGCATGATTGACGCGCAAGACGAAGCCCATCAGCGCCGCTTGCGAAGTGGTTCCGGTCGGGCTGTTGAGCGCCGCCGCGGGGCCGGCAATCAAGGCTGCCCCAGCAGAAGCAACGTCTCGCGAACGCGAAGCACCCGCCGTGGAGTCGAGCTTGTCGAGTTTGAGTTGCGCGGCATCGAGCGTTCGATTCAACTGCAACACGGCCAAACGCGGGCGATCGAGCCTCTGCACCGCGGCTTCCGAAGCGCGCTGCAGCCGGTCGAGCAGCTTGAGCGGCGCTTCGCCGAGTCGCTCGACGTCGCCTCCGACACGGCGGAAAACCTCGCCAAAGCGCTCGGCGAACTGCCGCGCCGCCGCAGAAGCCTGTTTAAGTCCGTGCGAAAACTCGCCCGTGTCGAGCGACAGTCGGGCCGAAAGGACGTCGAATGGGACCATGTGGGCGCTCCGCGACAAATCAGTTCAGAAGGGACGACAAGCTCAGGTGCAGCGAGGCGGTCCATAAATCTCGGTGCACCTTGTGCAGCGGAAGGCTGGCATCGAGGAATCGCGACGAAAACGTATTCCCGTTCTCGTCCTGATAGGTAAAGGCGCCGCCCCAGTTGGCGCGGAAGAAGCTTTCCAGCCCAGCTTTCTCGATGCCGGTCATGCTGGGGATGACCAGCGTGCATTCCCAATAAGGAGGGCCGATCTGGTACTGAACCAGTGCGCCTCCTTGCGTGCGATAGGTAACGCCCGGCACCGTCGCCGGCGCGTTGATATCCGGCTGCGGCGCACGTAGCGTCACCGAACCGTTGCCTTGCAAAGCGATCGTAATTTGCGGCGCTGCCATAACGTGCCCTGATCAGAACCTGCGAAACCAGACTTACGGCAATCAAACGGGAAACATCTGCCGGCCCAGCTTGCCGTAACTCCGCCATACGCGGTTTAAGCGTTCGGGATCGCGATACCAAGGGTACAGCTCGGCCAACTCGCGCTCCACTTCGGCTACCGCCGCGGACTCACGCGGGTCGATTGCCTGGTTGGCCTGCAGTCCGAGCATGCGGCGCACGCCGTCCTGCAAGCGCTCGTGAATCTGCTTGCCGCCGGCGAACGTCTCCGCGGGCAACAGGAACAGCTCCATCTGCCGCGCAAGTTCCAACGCCTCGCGCTCCACGCATGCCGTGGCATAAACCAACGCTTCCGCAGCCGGCAAGCGACCGATTTCGCTCAGGCTCCAGCCGGCGACGGCGCCGATGCGGACGTCGATTCGCTGGCACACGCCGCCGTAGCGGCTGCTGCGAGGTTCCGCGGCGGCTGGTTCGCGACATTCGTGCCGAGGCCCAGCAAGGCGCCGAAAAAACCCGCGGCCTCCGCGAAGAACCCATCGTCGACAAGCGCCTGCCACGCGGCCCGAGCAATGCGCAGCAATTGGCTGGCCGAAAGCTGTTCCAGTTCATCCGGCGACACGTTGCTCGAACCCGACACAAGCGCGGTCAGCAACAGCGGGTGCTTCAAGAGCCATTCCCAGACGATCGGCAGGTTATCGCTCAGGAACTCGAGGATGATTTCATACAGCTTCAAATTGCTGCGTTGGTTCGCTTGGGCGATCTTCGTCAGATCATCGCCCGCCTCGTCGAGCTCCGCGTGCATCGTGTCAAGCCAGCCGTGGATGCTGAGACCAGCCAGATTCGGCAGAGGCAGATCGGCTTTGCTGAAGGCGTCAACCAGGTTCCTAAGCCCTGCCCAATCGAGCGGACCGACCTTGACGACCTTGTCGCCGAGAGTGATTTGCGGCTGAACTGCGACTTTTTCTTGTGCCATGCTCGAGGGTCCTTCGCGTCGGGTGATTGGATTGACTGTGTTACAAGAGAACGCCACAAAGGCGCGACTCCCAGCCGGCGGCCAGAACGATCGTCCTGGCCGCCGGAGTGAGTCCTGCCCCGCCCGGGTTTACACGCCGGCATTCGACTCGTTGATCAGCGCCAGCAACTGTCCGTCCGACTGCGTCGGATCAATGACGCAAGTTCCTTCGACCTCGAAGATCTGGTCCCCCTGGTCCGACAACTCGATGTTGCCGGTCGGGCTCAGCATCACCTTGTTCAGCGTGATGTCTTGCGAGGTATCGGCGCCTTGAGAGAGCGGATGGAGCAGAATCGCCTTGCCGCGGTCCTGGGCGCGCTGAATGCCCGAACGTCCGATGCCGCGAGCCGTCGTGGCGCTTTCAAAGTTCAACGGATAGAGTCCGTTGAAGGCGATGTCGAACACCTTGAGCGAGCGCTCGATCATCGAGAACTTGACGCTCAACTGCACGCCGGTGACTTCTTCATCGACGGGCGTCGTGCCGTACTCGGCCACGTTGACGGTCCGCTTCTGCACGCTCCACGTGAGCTGCATGTTCCCGTGCGTGAAACCGGCCGTCTTGGGCGTCGTGCCGGCCGGATCGATCGTGATCTTGTGGGCGCCGGTGCGGATAAGCGTGACGTCTCCGCCTTGTCCTGGACTGACCATGCGAGTATCTCCAAATATGATTTTGCCAACGAGCGAGGATGTCCGCAGGATGACGAAAGGAGTGGTGGTGTTAGAGGCGGTTTAGTGCTTGCTCGCCGCCCGAACGCGGAAGACTTTGCTGTACTGCCAGACCGCCTCGGCGCCTTCAAGAAATTCCCTGGGGACGCGGATCATGCGCCAGTCGCCGCTGGCGTCGATGTCGTCGAATTGCCAGTCGGCGGTGTCCATCGCGCCGCCGCGCGCCGCGGTTTCGAGCAGGTTGTCAATTTCCCAACCGATCGGCCGCACCCGCTCGCTGGCGCCCCAGACATCGATCTGCAGCATCATGGCCGCGTATTTCATCGGCGCGTCGTGTTGTCGCTTCAGTGCGGGGCCGACGGTGATGTCCCACAGCGTCACGCAAGGCAACGCGCGAGCCTTCGGCGGCTCTCCGCTGAAGATAGAGTACGCCTGGCTTGGCGCGGCGCCCGGAGGTGCGAACGCGGCCAACTGCGAGATGAGCGCGGCATCGGCCTGCAGCACGCCGAGCACCGCCGCCATGATGCCGCCGTAATCTTGTGCAGAACTGCCCATGGTTTACTCCGCCGCCCGATTGCTTGACATATTCCTCTGAAAGCCTCGCACCAGCGCTTGCTGCAAGCTTTCGACGATCTGCGGCGCAAGCTCGTAACCGATCGGCCGCAACAGAGGCATTTGCTCATCGCTTGCCGCGAACGCGTGCGAAATGACGTCGACATGCTGCTCCGCCGAACGCGGGCCAAAATGCGGCGTCACGGGCGGCTCGGCCGTCTTGGACGGCCAGGCTTTTACTCGCCCGGCGGCGATGCGGTCGGTTCCAAACTCCTGGTATAAGGGATAGGGCTGGCTTCCACGAACGTCGCGAGCCGAATTGGCGAGCGTGACGCTCATCGAGTCGGCAGATCGTCGGGCGGTGATGAACCAGTTCTGCCGCGCCGCTCCGCGATCAACCGGCGTAACGCGTTCCACTCGGTGCTTGTACTCGCCGCCCCAGGCTTGCAATGTCTTCCAGGCTTCGTCGAGCGCGGTCTGTATGCCGGACTGCAGAGTTGCCGCGAATCGCGACGTGCTCGCTGCATCGCTTTGAAAAACTGATTGAAGCATCTCAGCCTCGGCTCACTTCCAACGCTTGACCCAAATCTCTTTGATGCGGCCGACGCGTCCTTGATCTCGGACCTCGAGCGCCTCGTACGCCACGCCGTCGACCTTGACTTGCTGCCGCTCGCCCGTTCCGGCGGCCAGCAGCAGCGGCTCGACGCCTACGGATGCAGGCACGAGGACGACGGCTTCGACCTCGAGCGTATCGCCGAAGCGCGCTTGTCGCGCGTCGGCGGAGCGATCGTAAATGCGGCAGGCGATTGGATCGGCCGAGCTATAGTCGTAGCTCGGCTTCCATTCGCCGGTCGGCTGCTGCGCCAGCGTCTTGGCGGGGACGAGCAGCGTCGATTTGAGCATTGCGCCGAGGGGCATCAGAGCGCCAGGTTCCCATAAAAGACGTAAGGTTCGAGCAGGTCGGCCGCCTCGTCCGGCACGGGACAGCCCGCCAGGCGGTTTTTGTAATAAGAGACCGACACGCCGCCGCCGTCGGTTTCGGCGGCGACGTTCGAGAAATGGCCGATACCGACCGCTTTGCCTCGCAGGTACAGATCAGCCGCCGTCGCCTGGATGGCAGTTTTGAACACGCTCCAGCGTCCGGCCAATTCGGCGGCGGTGAATCCGGCAACGTATTCGATTTTCATCGAACCTGGGGCCGCCGCTGCGCCGAACGTCCGCCGCACCACCTGGCCGCTCCAACTCAGACCGTCCTGCTCGGTCTTGAGATAGAAGTCGGCGCCGCTCGTCAGCGCCGGCGCGGCAAAGGCGCCGGAAGACTGGCCGAAGTAACCCGTTGGATCTTCCCACAAATTGGTGATCGAGCGCACGGGCACGTTCCGCAACTGGATCACGTTTGGCTGAAGGTAGGCGCCGGGCACGGCCTGCACGTGGGCGCCGTCGACGACATACGGCGGATCGTTGACGCAAGGCTGACCTGCTTCGAGCGGCAGGTATTCGATCCACGTTTGTTGCTCGATTTCCTGCCAGCCCAGGTGGTCTTTCACATGCTGTTCGGCGAGCTGCTGCACGGCCGTGGCCAGCGCGTCCATGACCGAGAGCCCAAACCAGGTCATGATGTCTTGGAAGGCGGTGATCATGCGAGGTTCTCGCTGGAAGACGGGTTCTGGCCGCGGTACTCGGCAGACAGGCTATCGCCTTCGATCGTGACCGTACACAACGGCATTTCGAGGCAAATGATCTCGGCGCCCGCCTGTTCCGCTCGCCGGGCGAAATCCTTGTCGGCGCAGGGCCAGACATCGAGGCGCCAACCGCCGAGCTTGTCCCATAGTTCGCGCCGCACGGCCCGCAAACCGATGCCGTCGGCGCCGAGATCATTCCGCGAGAAGCCGCCTGGCGAATAGGCGTGCGCGACATTCGGCCACGTCTCGCTCAGCCGCTTTCCGCCAGGCGCCTGGAACAAGGCCCGCTGCTTGTAGCCGCCGAAGACGTAATCGTAGCCGGCGTCGAAAGCGCGGCGGATTTCACTCAAGGCGTAGTTCTCGATCAGATCGTGATCGTCGAGCTCCACGATGTGGGCGCCCGGCGGCGCCAGGCCGCGCCCGCGTTGCGAGCATGATTGACGGCGCCACGGGCGGGTCGGGCCGCAGATAGCAGAGCAGGCACCAGACCAGCCGCTCCGCGCCGATCCATTGATTCAACTGTTCGACCAACCTGCCCGACGGCGAATGATCCTGATCGATGACAACGATCCAGCGATCCTCAGGGCCCAACTGCGGCGCAAGCCTCGCCGCCTGTTCTTCCAAGGCCTGCCAGCGGCGACGAGTAGGAGTGACGATGGCGAGATTCATGGGCTGGTAGATGGTAGGTGGTAGGTGGGGAGAAAGGGCTGATCTTGGACTTTGGACTTCAAAATATCCGCCGGCCGACCAGCATGCGCCGGCCGGCCGACGGCGGGACACCACTCCCTGTCGCAGCCGGAGAGCCAAGCTCGCGGCCATGCGGCACGCCTGAAAAACCGGCCATGTCTTCACGGGTTTTCAGCGAGTGGGTCGTTATGTTGCGAATCGCGGGTGCAGTTGCCGTACGGACCTGGATGGAAGCGTCTAGTGCCTCATCAAACCTCAGTTGACGGGGCGCCTGGTGGCTGAGCCTTGGCGAAGCCCCAGTTCGCTCTCGGCTCGCTGCGCTCTGCCGCCAGGCACCCAACTGTCAAATCGGAGTTGACGAAGCACGAGTGCGGCAAAGCAGCGATTCAAGTAACTGACTCTTTCTTTGTTCGGTTACGACTTTGGCGCCGCTACCGGCGTTCAGCAGGTGGCGCCGGCAGCCTGTACGAGGCGTGTTCCTTGTAACTCGGCGATGATGCCGCACAATTCGCGGCAGCGATGCTGATAGGTATGCCGGCTCATCACCAATCGCCGAGATTGTTCGCCTCGGCGTTTGCGCTCGGCGTAATCGTCCAGCGCGATGCGCACGACCTTTAGCAACAACTCGGACGAATCATAAATCCAGGCGGCGAGTTGTGCCGCCGGAGCATGCTTGAGCGAATCGTCGCCGCAATCGACGGACCTGACCAGGTAGCACGCGCCCATGCCCGCGGCGAAATAGCTGCGATCGCTGGTGTAGCCGGGCAAGTCGCTGCGCCAATCGACTCCCAACACGGTCGCGCAGCGGCTAGCGAGTTGCGGCAGCTCGCGAATCGGGTGCGCCCACGCTCGCCAATCGCAGCCCTCGGGCACGGTGATGGAATCAGCCAGGCCCGCCCAGAGGACGCGGTAGCCGGCTGCGATCAGCGTGCGGACATCGTCATAACGCTGCTTGTAAGAAACCGAGCCCCAGACCAGCACGTCCCAGTGCGGGTTCCGGCTGTGCTGGCAGGCCGGCATCTCGGCCGGACACGCCTGATCGAACCAGCGGGCGTTGATCCCGCACTGGCGAAAGTCCTCAAGCAGCGAGCGTTCTTTGACGAGCACGACGTCCATCTCTCGCATGACTTTGCCGAAGGTCAGCATGTTGGGCTGCCGCGCCAACGGAAGACTCGCATCGGTTGCCACGAGGTCGCGCCACCATTGAATCCACCGACTGCGCCGCGACCGGCGTCGGCCGAGTTCCGCCAGCGAATTCCAGTTGACGCCCGCGTGTTTGTGGTCGAACAACAGCACGTCACAGGTTTCATCCGCGGCCTCGATCTCCGCCAATGCGTGAATGCGTTCGACCTCGTGCCCTTGCTGGGCCAGCGCGTTGGCGATCCAGGCGCACTTGTCGCACAAAACCTCGTGCGGAGCGGGCGATATCAAGGCAAGCTTCATGACAGGTTCCAAGGTCGAAAATTCCAGGTTCAAGCTGCCGCCCGCTCCGCACTCCGAGTTCCGCATTCCGAGCTCGCTAGATCAACTCCGGCGCCGGTTCCTGAGCGCCCCACTTGGCCTCGGCGTCTTGCTTGCGATTTTTCTTGATGCGCTCAATCACCGCGGCGGGAATCTTGCCTTCGCGGAGTTGGGCGTGGCCGGCGTCGATCAGGATCCACAGCGCCCGCAACCAGCGGAACAACGAGACGCTTTCGCAATCGCAAATCACCTCGTCGGCCAGCGGCTGATACGGATCGCCTGGCGATGCCTCGAGGCGGGTTGCTCAGGTAGTGCTCGAACGCCTTGCGCAGCTCGGCATGCTTGGGCCGCGTCAACGGATCGTAAACCGTCACTTTGCGGTTCTTGAGATCGACCTCGATGTGAAAGCCGGGCAGATGCGGGGGAATGCCCATGTTCTCGAACGACATCCGTTCGTTCGATGAAGCGTTGTGATTGCGATAGATGCCGCGATAGCCGGCCTCTTTCGGCTCCAGGAACGGATTGATGTTCTCGGTCTCGCTGCCCAGTTCCACGACGATCGAATTGAAGGCGTTTGAGTGATTCATGATCAGTTGTTCTCACTTGGGAATGATGTATGCAGAAGACTGTCAGCGGCAGGTGAACAGGGTTCCCCCCGCCGCCTGGGCGGGCGCCGCGCGTGTGGTGCCCGCCCAGGCTATTTCGCCGGCGGTTGCAGGAGTTTGCCGCCGGCGACTACTGAAGCGAGAAGTTGCTGCCCAGCACCCAGGCGTTGGGATCGACCACCTGGCCGGCCCAGCGCGAACGCATGGTGATCAGCAACTCGTTGGCCAGCATTAAGGTCTTGCCTTCGGCGCTGGTTTCAAACGTCATGCCTTTGCGGCGCCACATGCGGTACTTGTCGAGGCGCCCAAAGGCCAATTGACTGCCCGCCACGCCGGAGGCGTTGGTGATCTTGAACGGCCGCGAGTGGAGCATGTAGTTCTCCAGGTCGTAGCCGTAGATCAACCGTTGATCCGTGCCGCTGACGGAAATGCTCTTGATGCGGAAGTACTGCCCGTCGGTGGCGAGCCATACGACCGGCGCGTTCTTGTCGCGGTATTGCTTGGGCAGGGCCTTGGTCATGTTTTCGATGTCCGAGACCTTGACCGGGCCGGCCGTGCCGTTGGCCGCCGTGTAGGCGTTGGTGCTGGAGGTGTTGAAAATGCCCAGGATGAACGTCGATCCGTCGCCCGCGGCAATGCCGCCGTCGAGAAAGTTCATCAGCACCCGTTGATAGCTCTGCATCAACTCGTTCTGCAGGCGCAAGGGCGTGTCGGTGAGAAAATCTCGGCCGATCGTGATGGCGCCGGTGGCGTTGAACACGTCGGAGGTCAGCACGGCCGCCAGGCCCGTCGTGGTTTGCAGCGTGATGCCCGGCGAATCGCCTTCGGCCGGCCCGGCGCTGACGGTCACGTTTTGCAAGGTCGGCGTCTTGACCTGGCTGCTCGTATCGAGATCGCGAAGATCGACGAACGGGAACAATTCGCCGTTGAGCAACGGATAGGTCACCAGGTCGAGATCGAAGTAGTACGGCGCCAGGTTCTGGCCGCCGCTCGTGGCATCGTTGAGCAGCGTTTTCCGATGCAATTCGCCCAACTGCTTGGGCTTCTGGAATTCTTCCAGGCCGTTCGGGCCGTTGAAGTCGCCGACCCACAGATCCGTTTCGAGCGCTTCCATGAGCAGATCGGCGTCGTGGTCGGTCATCAAGTTCACGCCGAGCGCCTTGCCGAGCTTCCACTTTTGCCAGGCGCCGCTCTTGGCCCGCTCGGCATCGCTCTGATCGTAAGCCGGATTGCCTTCGAACCAGACGTCCTGGCCCGCCAGCGGGTGCGCTTTGCCATGGGCACGCTGGCTGAAATGTTGCGGGTAGACCTTTCGCGCCTTGGTCGCGCCGTACGATTCGCTGGCGCGCTTGATCCGCGGCGCTCCGGCGCGATGACCGCCGGCGGCCGCCGCGAACAGCCGCTCGGGAGCCGGCGACGATGCACGTTGTTCGTCTGCCCGCAACTCAAGCTCCGCATCGTGCGGCGCTGCGGCTGCGCACATACCTCGGCGCCGGCCGTTTTGCCCGCCGTACCGAGCCGAGCGGCCAGGGCGTCGGCCAGTTTGTCGAGCGGGTCGGGCTGGTCCGCCTGCGGCGCGATGAGCTCGAGATACTTGTCGTGACTGAGCGCGTCGGCGGCCAGCAACTCGGCCGCCTGTTTCCGCACTTCCGCCTCGTCGGCGTCTGCGTTCAGGCCGAACTCTTCCATCAAATACGCCTTTAAAGCGTTCATGCTGGTTCAACTCCAGATCAGATGCTTGCTGGCGGCGTCGGTAATCAACGCGTCGCCCGCTTCCCATTGAGATTGCCGCTCGATGCGAGAAATGGTGTCGGTGATTTTCTGGCGGACCTGGCGGAGCGCCTCGGCCAAAGCTTTCAAGGCGCTCAGATCGCCCGTCCGTGCGTGTTCAATGACTGCCTGTCGCACGAGCGCGTCGCAAAGGTCGCTGGCGTTCGTGACGACCGGCTCACCGCCGACGGCATCCCCCTGCGACGGAGTTTCTAGAATTGCTTGCCCGCTGCTTTGCCGAGCGCATGCCTGGCAGCGTCCGCGGCCAGCGCAGGTTCGATCGCGGCGATCGGCCGGCGGGGTATCCGCCGAGTTGTCGCCCGCAGACGCAGCCGCAACCGCCGGCAAGGCGCCGACGTCGATGGTCACGGGCGATAGAACTTGCCGCTCGTTGTACTTCGCGCCGGCGACCGCCTTGGTGAGCGGATGCTTGAACTTGTT
This sequence comes from Pirellulales bacterium, assembly GCA_963786255.1. Lineage (GTDB taxonomy): Bacteria > Planctomycetota > Planctomycetia > Pirellulales > JAICIG01 > JAICIG01. The sequence goes on along the minus strand of CAWAYY010000026.1, from coordinate 217,583 downwards.
GCGGCTGAAGGCGGTGATTTCCGCGTCGGGATTGCTCGGAATGCTGACGAGCGAGACTTCGAGAATCTGGAACTTCAGCACGCGAAAGCCCGGAATCTCGTATTCCTGTTCGTCGAGCGGCTCGAACTCGTCGGCCGTAAAGCCGTGGCTGATGCGCAGTGCGCCGTGTTCCGCCAGCATGGCACAGTCTTCGCCCAGCGGAGTGCCGCAGAGAGAGAACTCGCCCGTCAGCCGCTTGCTGGTGCGCTCGCCCTGTTTGAGCAGCCGGCCGATGTTCTCGAACGGCATGTGCTGATAGAGGAGCGGCGCTTTCGGGTCCAGCTCCGCCCCTTCGGTTTCCAGAATGTCTCCGTCGCGGTCCTGGCGGGTGCTGGTGATGACGGCCGGAAACAAGGCAATGGTATGCGGCGGAAGCTCGGCGCGGCCCGCGGCGTTTTCGAACTCGCCGGCGACGCCCATCTCGGGGTGATGGTAGACGAGTTGTCGTCCGGCGGCCTTGACCGCCCGTCGCCAGCGAGTTTCCGTGACGCTCTCGAAATACTTCGCCGGACACGTTCCGCCCAGGCAGCTTTCAAATTGCGCAAGAAGGGCTCGGCCGTTCCGATGCCGTAAGAGTGAGTGCGAGATTGCACCGCGTTCAAGAGCGTTTTGAGATCCATTGCTTGATTTCCTTTCCGGCCCGCGCCGCGATTCTGCCTCAGGGCGCCTCGCCGAATTTGCAACTTAGTTCAGTCCTGGCTTGGCTCGCTACGCGTCTCCGCCCACGAAAGCCGAGGTCGATTGAAGCTGCTTCTGCAGCTCGAGAATCGTTCGGCCGCGGGCGTCGAGCACGATTTTGTTGATTTCGATCTCCTGCTTGAGCCGCGAGTTCTCGTCGGCCAGATCGGCGTATTCGAGACAGACGCCCGTGTAATCGCTCTCCTTGGCTTTGAATTCGCGTTCCAGTTCCGCGACGCGGGCATCGAAGGCCCGATGGGCTGCGCAACGTGCGCTGCGTTTCGGCCAACAACCAGCGGACTTCATCGCCGTTCAGTTCGCGCAGACCGGCGTCGACCGCCTGTTGCAGACCATCCAGGCAATACGGATCGCTGGGCGGATGCACGCGGCCTGACTGCCCGCCGGGCTTGGGCTGCTCCCCCTTCTCGTCATGTCGCGCGCTATCCTTCGAGTGCAAAGAATTCAGCGATTGGGCGAGAGACGCAGCATCACTCATCACCTTCCTCCGGTTTGGGGCGTTTTCGTTTCTGGTTGGCGTCGCGGTTGCCTTGCTCAAACAACTCACGGACTCGCGTGCGAGCGTCCGCCAGAGCCGCGAGCACGTCCTCTTGCGAGAGATCCCACTCGAGACACTGATATCGGATCGCGTTCAACAGCGCTTGCTGCAGTGCGTCTCTGCGCCGGTTCGTGGCCATCAACTCCCCCGCTTTCTTTTGCGCCGTAAACGGCTTGCCTGTGTTCCGGCCCTTCAACCGCCCCATTCAACTGGCCCATTCAACTGGCCCATTCAACCGGCCCGTTCGGCCGCTGACGTCTTCGGCGCCTGGTTCGTCTGGCCGGGCCGGCGGCGTCGCGGGAGCGTCGTGTCTGGAGTCTTCGCGTCGATGAGAAGCCGCTGCCGATTGAGATACTGCCGCGGTTTGCGGACCTCGAGCGGTCGTATGCGCATAACCGCCGTTGAGCTGCGCGACCGGTACAATGGAATACTCGTTAGGCACGGCGACCGCGTCGCCCCAAGGGACCGGCGGCAGCCGCAAAACGTTGGTGCGGTACTCGTTGATTTCGACGGCGCAATACTTCTGCCCTTGCTCCCATTCTTGTCTGCGCCATTTCGGCGTCGTTCGGCCTGGCGGGCTCGATGAATAACGCGTAGCGGCCGCTGGAATCGAATTGCGGCAGGACGCACATGGTCATGACTCGCGACAGCAGCTCGATCTTCGGATTCACGGTCAAATAGCAGAAGTTCGCATCGGCCACGGCGGCCTCTGCGCGGCTGCCAAGACCGCTGGCGCCGGCGATGTAGGCGTTTGTACCGAACACCTGCTCGACGCGGGCCTGCGCGCTGCCGGCGTTCGAGCCGAAGTCCATCTTCTGCGGTTCGTTGCCGTAGGGCGTGATGCTCTCGATCATGCGGTCGATGACCATCGGCTCGCCAAAATGGGTCATACCGCGGTAGCGGGCGTTGATGGCCTGGACCACCTGCTCGATCTGGTGCTGCCTGGCGCGAGCCTGCACGGTGCGGCCGTTTTCCAGTTTGACGCTCCCCAGCTTGACGACCGCGCACGGGTGAACGCCGAGCTGGAACGAACGCTTTTGCGCCTCGACGACGAATTCGTTGACCAGGATCTCTCGCGCGCCGGCCTCGAGCGGTCCGAGGCCGCGGAAGGGGTTGGCCGGATCGGGATACCAGAAGGGGGCGATCTCTTCCCGCGGAACCAACTGTTCCTCTTCGCCGCCGTCCGGCTTGACCGCCCACTGCACGAACAGACCCTGCTCGTTGCTGACGGGCCGCACCCAATGGCTGGGCAGCGGCCAGATTTCCTGCTTGCCGCCGACGCGAACCATCCACCAGTAGGCGTAACCGGTGATCTCCAGGTTGACGACCGTGAAGCACTTCAGCATCCAGTCGTTCCAGCCCGGCACGCTCGGCGCCGAGCGGTGCAGGACGTCGAGAATCGGATGTTGATCGAGCACTTCCCAGTCGCCGGCGCGAGCCGCGCCTGCGCGTCGCCCAGGCCTTGACCCATTCCGGCGTTTCGCACTGCCGCGGCTCGACCGCGCGGCGGGCTTTCGCCTTGGCCCGGCCAATTCGCGCCAGCCGGATCGGCTGGCCGGCGATGCGTTGAGCGATCGGGCGGACGGAGATGAAAGATTGTCCCCGGTAATGCGATTGTTGTTCGCGGCCGTCCAGCACTCGGCTGCGCGACTGGGAATCGAGCCGCGAAAGGGCCGCCCCGCCGGTCATGAGTCCCGTCGGAGTCAGCGAAGCGCCCCGTGCTTTGCGGCAGCGCTGTTCGATCAGCTCGGCGTTGCGCCGAGCTTGTTCCAGATAGCTGATGAATTTCGGCATCGGCGGCCTGCAGGCAATTGAGATGGCGCCGCTGCGAAACGTGCTGCGGCACATCTGCGATTATGCAAGGCCGCTGGCTTGGCGAGAGAGCCTCGGCGAGCGGGTAAACGTGCTTCGCGGAGCTTATGAGCATGCCTTCCCTAGGCGAGGCGCCGACGAAGGCATGACGCCCTACTCTAAGCGTCGAACGCTGCGCTGAAGAATCCCAGCCGGCGAGCTAGCGCTGGCTTTGCGTCTCGCTGCGCACGGGCCGCGGCATGTCGAAGTGGGGACGAGCCGTCGGTTCGGCGGCGGGAACCGGACGGGTCCCTTCTCCGTAACCGACGGGCGCCGAAACCGGCGCCGCCCAATTGAAGAGGACGTGCTTCATGTACCAGGTAATGACGGGACCGCCATGACGCCAGATGAGCTTCTGGAAGAAAGGATGGCTCAAGCGATTGATTTGCGCGTGCGCTCCGACGCTGCGCCTGCGCAAGGATCGGCCCAGCGGGCTGGCGAGCACGTGCTGGCGATAATCGGCAAACGTGAAATCCCTGCGAGCAAAAGCATCGCTGATTTCCCGTGCCGCCAGTTCGCCGTATCCCAGCGCCAGACTGATTCCTTCGCCGAACACCGCATCGACGCCTGCCGCATCGCCGACCAGCAGCAAATGAGCCGACGAGAAACGATCGCGCCGATCGAACAGCCGAATCGGATGGCCTTCGAGGTCAAACTCGTCCAGCCGGTATCCCTTGCGGGACAGCCACTCGGATATCACCGAACGCAGCGACCCGCCTACCGGCCGCTTGGGCAACACGCGGCTATCGTACACGCCCCAGTTGCGCATCGGCGTGCCGTAGAGCTGAGTCGGAAAGCTCCAGATATAGCCTTGAATGCCGCGCGGCACGCAATCGAATTCCAGCAGGGCATCGCCCGACTCGATCGCCTGGTTGGGATCGTGCGGCTCGGAAGGCGTCAGCACTTCGACGAGCCGGGCGACGTGCGACGAGCGAGCGCCTTCGCAAACCGTCCGCCGCACCAGGCTGCTGGCGCCGTCGGCGCCCACCACGACCGCGGCGGAGAACGTTCCCCGGTTCGTCTCGACTTCGACGCCTCCCTCGACGCGACGCACGGCCAGAACTGCGCGTCTCTTCCATTAATTCCACGCCGGACTGGCGGACGTTGCGAGCCAGCCAGCCGTCAAATTCGTCGCGACGGACCACGCGGAAGGAGTGGTCGGCGAAGAATCGCATGCGAAAGCCGCGGCCCTGGTATTGCAGATGGGCCCAGTCGACTTTTCTCTGCGGAACCTCGCCGGCATCGAGACCGAGCTTTTCCAAGCAGGCGTAGACGTCGGGCGTGCACGCCCCGCCGCAAAGCTTGTGACGCGGGTGACGGTCGCGCTCGAGCACCAACGTGCGCCGCGCCAGTTCGGGAGCAAGCCGCGACAGGTGTAAAGCGGTGGACGAACCCGCAGGACCAGAACCGACAATGATCACGTCGTAACGCATGCGCGGCGTCTCCGAACCCTGGCGCACCGATCTTTGGCACGCTCTTCCCAAGGCGAAATGCTGACCCCGTCGGAACCTCCACCGTAACCAGACGGTATCACCGATCTTAACCTTAAGATCAAGCGATTCCAATCATTTTGCCGCCTGGCGAAAATTTAAGCGCAATACCATCCAGACAACCCATAAAATGTCCTAGAATTCATCGCGGACCCCACAAGGAGTCCTTGGCCATGGCGGCACGCGGACAGAGCACTTCCAGGGCTTGTTTTCTCCGTTTGCCGGCGCGATCGATCAGCGTTTCCGTCGGAAACCGCCGCGAGCCGGCCTGGCTGGCGAGATTCCCGCAACGGGCCCTTCTCACTGAGGAATAAACAGGAGTGCAGGTCATGCGAAGCTTGGCGTTCTCCCTCGGACTGGCCGCAGCAAGCATGGTGGCGGCGACTTTGCTGGCGCAAGAAACGCAGCCGAAAGCCGCAGTTCGTCGCGACGCTTCGTCGATGGAGTCGGCCGAGGTGCAGGCCATCCGGGCGACTGCCGTTGCCTTCGAGAAAGCCTTCGACGCAGGCGATGCCCAGGCGTTGGCCGCTCTCTGGACGCCGCAAGGCGATTACGTCGACGAAAACGGAATGCTCAGCCAGGGACGCGAAGCGATCGAGAAGAAGTACGCCTCGCTGTTTCAGCAGCGGCCGGGCATGAAAATGAAGATCGACGTCGCTTCGATCCGGCTGCTCGGACCGAACGTAGCGATGGAGGACGGCTCGGCCGCGCTGATCTCCGAAGCAGGTCATGCCATTTCGGCGAGCCGATACGCGGCCGTACACACCAAAGATCAGGGCAAGTGGCTGCTGTCGGCCGTTCGAGACATGCCTGTCGAGGCTTCGTCAAATGAGGCCCTCAAGGCGCTCGAACATTTCATCGGCGACTGGGTCGCCCGCCGGGACGAAGCGACGGTGCATACGCATTGCCGATGGATCGCCGCGGGCCGCTTTCTGGAACGCACTTATACCGTCAAGAAGAAAGACGCGGCCGTCGTCTCGGGTACGCAGATCATCGGCTGGGATCCAGCCGCCCAAGTGATCCGTTCCTGGACGTTTGATTCCACCGGCGGTCATGGACAAGGCGCCTGGACGGCCGTCGAGGGCGGTTGGGTGATTGAATCGGAAGGCGTGCTCGCCGACGGCGCCCTCAGCTCGTCGACGGAGTTGCTTCGCCTGGTCGGCGACAACATCCTGGGCTGGCAGTCGGTCGACCGCGTCGCCGGCGGCCAGCCGCTTGCGGATACCGAAGAGGTCGTGCTCGAGCGGGTTATCGGCTCCAAGCAGCCGGACTCGCAACCGTCTCGCGACTGAGCGCCTTCCCCCCATACTCCACTGAATCTTGTCAAAGGACTTGGTCATGGCCCTATTCGTACGTTGCAGCGCGGCGTTGCTTGTCTTGATCGCCCTTGAGAGCGAAGTCTTGGCGCGTGGCGGCGGCGGAGGCTTTCACGGCGGCGGAGGCGGGTTTCATGGCGGCGGCGGATTTCACGGTGGCGGAGGCTTCCATGGAGGCGGTATGCCCGGCGGCGGGTTTCACGGCGGAGGCTTTTCCGGCGGGGGCGGCTTCCGTCCTGGGGGCGGTGGATTTCCTGGCGGGGGCGGGTTCGGCGGCGGGGGCGGCATGCCCGGCGGTGGTGGGTTTCCTGGCGGCGGAATGCATGCCGGCGGGGGCGGGTTCGGTCGAGGCGGCTTTGGAGGCGCGGGCGGCTTTGGTGGCGCTGGAGGCTTTGGAGGCGCGGGCGCCGGACGCGATTTCGGCGCTATCGTGGTTTGAGCGGCGGAGCGGTAGGCAACCGCCAGTTGAATAGCTTTTTGGGTTTGCCGACGGATGCCGGCCTGCACGCGGCCGGCGGAGCGCAAGGCTTAAGGGGCCTGGCGCCGGGTATCGGAGTTGCAGGTCGCGGAGCGGTGGGAGCAGGCGGCTTTCATCGCTTCTCTCCCGCTGAAAACCGCGCACTCGGGTGGGACGTGCGACGCGGATTCGGCGGATACGGCTGGTTCGGCCGCGGCTGGTATGGAAGATATCCCGGCTACTGGCGGCCCGCGGCCTGGTACGGCGCCGGGTTGGCCGCGGGAGCATGGGGCTGGGCGAGCTGGCCCATGATGGGCGCCTGGTTCGGCTATGCCGGCTCCGCGCCTTACTACTACGACTACGGCAACAACATCACCTACAACGACGGCAACGTCTATTACGACGGGCAAATGGCGGGTACCACCGCCGACTACTACAATCAAGCCAGCACGCTGGCAAACGCCGGCGCCACGGCGGATCCCGACGACAAGAACTGGCTTTCTCTCGGCGTGTTCAGCTTTGTCCAGGCCGATGCCAAACAGCCGTCGCTCGTCTTTCAACTGGCCGTGAACAAGTCGGGCGTGGTTCGCGGCAACTGCCTCAAACCTGACCAGTCGTTCGTCGGCGTCGTGCAAGGCTCGGTCGACGAGAAGAAGCAACGAGTCGCCTGGACCGTCGGCGACGATAAACAAACCGTCTACGACACCGGACTCTACAACCTGACGCAGGAAGAGGCGCCGGCGCTCGTGCATCACGGCCAGGATAAGACCGAGCAGTGGCTGATGGTGCGGATGAAGCAATCCGACAACCCGGCGCCGGCGGACGGCCAGACGGAAGATAACTCGTAAACGCGAAATGCACGGCCGTGATTTCGCAACAGTAGCGGAAGCGTGTGAAGCTTCCGGGAGGCGCTATGGGCGCCACGATGGCACAGGCATTTGGAAAACTGTGCAGCGTGCCCGGAATTCTCACGAATTACGCTACATCGTCGCGTTGGCGACGGCGCCGGCCTCGCCCGCCTCGAAGATCGTCATCTGCGAGGCCAACTCGGCGTCGGTCTTGCCGCGTTTTTCGATCGCCAGTTCGCGCTCGCGCCGGGCGAGATCGCCTTGATGGATCTTGGCCAACAGCTCGTTTTCCTTGCAAGCCAACTCGAGCTGCTTGTTCGCCATGTCCAACTCGTGTTGCGACTGCCGCACCTCGCCGCGCAGGCGTTCGAGCTCGGCCTCCTGGCTTGACGCACGGGCTTGGACCGCCCGCAGTTGCTCGGTCGCGGGTGCGCTCCGCAGATTGGGAGAGCGCAAGTTCCTCTTCCCGGGCAGCGACGCTGGCGGCAGCCGTCTGCTGCGCTCTTTCCGCAAGGGCCAGTCGCGCGCTGGCATGCTGACATTCCCGTCGCCACTCGTCGCGTGATTTCCGCAGCGAGCAGAGCTGGTTGCGGAGCGAACCGAGCTCCGTGGTCAAGTCGGCGACTTGTTGCGAACAGAACGCGGCGAAAGCATGACGAATCGAAGCGTACATCGGCCTGGTCTCCTGGGTTAGGGCGGCGTTATATCCCATCGCTGGCTTGGCTATGGTCCGACACGCTACCCGTTAGCCCGGATTGCGCACGGCCGACACCAACCCAAAGCGCAAGCGAGGGAATGATAAGGAGGTCGCGTCGAAAGCCCTCGCTCGCGCTTCGGGTTGGTGTGTTTTCCTGCAATTGATTGCCATTGTTATGTTCACGCTTCGTCTCGACCGTTCGGTGCGCAATCCGGGTTAGCGATACACGAGCGGACCGTCGTATTCGGCAAGCGCCTCGTATTGCCCGCCTCGCTGCCAGGCAAAATAGGCCAGCACGGCGGCGTCGCCCTGATCGGGCGAACGGCCGAGCAAATCTCGCAAACATTTCTCGCTGCGCGCGCTGGCGGCCCTGGGCGGCCTGTTCTTGGGCGCCATTCTCAGTCGGCCCTCGCCGTCTCGCAGCAACGGCAACACTGCCAGATCTTCTCGCAGTTCGGCGCCGTCGGGCGGAAGCGATGCGCACCACAGCTTCGAATGGCTCCACTTCGCCGCGCCGAGGCTCAGCATGCGGCCGATGCGCCCGACAATCTGCTGGCGTTGCCCTAAGCTCGGCTGCATCGCTTCGCGCAGCTCGCCATAGAGTTCGGCCCGGCGGTTCATGTATTTCCGCGAATCGTTCGCCCTGCCGCCGAAGTCGACGTCCATAATCTCGTCGTAGCCGCGCTCGCGCAACTGGTCGGCGATCTGCTTGCCGCCGCCGCCGGCATCGAAGGCCACGAACCACGGTTTGATGCGATAGCGGCGCATCAGGGCCAAGGTCGTGCCGGCGATCTCGGTCGTGTTCGGCGTTTCTTTGGCGACGATCTCGACGACGCCGAACCGCCCCCACACGCACCAGGCCGACTTGTCGCCGCCTCCTTCGCTGGCATCGACGCCCAGCGCAAAGGGCCGCCCCATGGGCCGGCCGCGCTGGCGGATGCGAGCCTGCAACAGGGCGCCGAGCCGCTGCGCCGCGTCCAACCAGGCGCCGGGAAACATCCGCTGCCCGGCTTCTTCGGGGAACAGCCCGTAGAGACGCGTCCGCTTTTCGGACGGGCGCAAGGTGGCTTCTCGCTCCAAGAACGTTTCGTAGGACAAGATGCCGGGAACCTGCCAGATCTGGCCGTGCGGTCCGCGAGGCGGCGGGCGCCTGCGCGGCCGGCCGCTCGCCAGGTGCGCCCGACGATCACGTTCGGCGAGTCTTCGCCGCTGACGTGAATGACCTTACGAAACAGCCGATCCGCCGCGCCGGGATGACGTTGATCGCCCGCTTTGCAAACCGCAGCGAAGGTCCCTTGATCGCGGAGCGGGTTGCCGATGAACAGCGAGCAATGCCGCTGCGTCTCAATGGCCGGAAAGAACGCGTCATCGACGCCCGAAGCTTCTTCGACGACGAACAACACCGTGCCGATTTCGGCGCCGGCGGCGTCATCATAGAGCATCGGCAGATGATTGCCTTGCAGCGACTCGACCTTTTCGGCCACGCGGCCGCGCAGGTAATACTTGGGCGTCGGGTCGCCCGCCTCATCCGGATAGCGCAGTTCCAAGTCGGTTTCGACGAAGCCGAAATCGAACCGCCGCCCGCCAACGCGAGCGGAGCGGACCAGTTCGCCGATCTCGCCCCACAAGATGCCTTTGAGCTGGTCTTTGGTCGTCGACAACGTGACGACCTTGCTCTTGCGCGTCGTGAACCACCAGATTGCCGCCAGCGCCGCCGTGAACGACTTGCCCATCTCGTTGGCGGAGTGAACCCAGGTTTCCGTGTTGGTCGTGAGCGAGTAGAGGATTCTGCCGTTGGTACGACGCCAGCCTGTACTGCGGCCAGAACGTGGCGACGAATTGGACCGGGTCGCCGAGGAACTCCGACCAGAGGCGCACAACCGGTTGGGGGACCATCATTGGCAGTCGTCCTCGATCAGCGGCGGCGGCGGCTTCAGTCCGGGATTGGCGATTTGTCGAAACCACGGCCGCCGATGCTGTTCGGCCAGAGGGTTTTCCGGCTCCCACGATTCGACCCACAACCGGGTCGTCACCACGCGGTAACAGCTCTCAGCGTCATCGGACCAGGCAAGCTGCCACGCGTCGCCCTGGCGAGAGAGCAGCATGGCGGTCGACGCCCAACGATGATCGAGACAAGTCCACTCGCCTTGCACGCGATCCCAGAAGAAGATCAGTGCCACGTTCTCGGTCAGATGCGCGACGCTGACGCACTCAACCGCCTGTTCGACGACCGGAAACGCCGGAGCCTCGACCGTGGGGTCGCCGCAAACAATCACAAACAGCATGACCAGGCGAGACATGACGGGCCCTCCGTCTCGTTCGATATTCAAAACCGGACGCTGACCGTAATTGTCGACGGCGCGGCTGCGCGTGACCGGCACGAAAGCCCAACCTACGCCGGAATCACGGCGCCTTTCGCCCCCGGCGCTCCGCAGGCCTTTTGTTCGGGCTTGGATCGCCTTCCGGCGACCAGGCGAGCATTTCCTCCGCCACCGCCTCAGCGTCGAAGACGTTTGACGGCGCTCGATCGCGGGCCGCGGCCGGAGAAGCGAGGTAGTCGGCCAGCGCTTCTAATGTCATCGGCAGCGAGCATGACTCGCCCGCCGCTCCGCGGCCTGACCTCGACGCCTCGGCGCCCCAGATGGCTCGAATGCTTTTGAGCAGATCATTGCCGACTTGCAAGAACCGCGGGTTGCCGCACTGGTCGCGATCGGTTTGTTCGCTGGTTACGACCGATTGCGGCTCGCCATTTTTGTCAGTGCGACCTTGCACCAGCCGGGCCTTCGTCACGCGGCTTGGCTCTTTCGATCGCTCCCACTCGACCAGCGTCTCGCGGACCAACCCCGTGAGAAGTACGTGGTGCGCCATCTTCACCGCGGCCGGATCCACCGCCCTGCCCGGCTCGTTGATCCAGCGATCCACGCCGCGGCAAATCATCGCGATCCGGCGGCGGCTGTAGCCAAGCACCGGGCGATGTCCGCTTGCGGCTGGCCCAGGACCGCATGCCGGCGGTAAATATCCAGGGCCCGCTGGCTGGGCCCCTTGCGTCGAGGGCGGCTGTCCGAGAACGACATTTTATCTGTTTGCGTATGATTCTCGCAGAATCGCATTCCGCTCGCCTCTTTCCGCCGCCGTCAACTCGCAGAGCGTTTCGAGGCGGGTTCTCGAAGGATGGTAAAAGCAGTTCGAAAGTAGGTCAGGCTTTCCAGCCTGACGGGCCCTTCTCGTCAGGCTGGAAAGCCTGACCTACGTGACAATCTCTCATGCCGTCGACATAGCACGCATTTGCTGGTATCAGGAGAACGCCACCGAGAGCAACCGTTCCTGCGAATCCATCGTTGGAATGATCGTGGGCTTCTGACGCCAGCCGAGCGTCGTCCGCAGGGTGCGTTCGAAATCGTCTGCTAAGGCCAATCCATGCCGACGAGCGAGCACCAACACATACGCCTGGTCGGCTCGATCCAGCTCTTTGCCGGCGCGAAACTTCGCCTCTCGCCCCGCAATCCAATCCGCCGCTACCGAGCGCGGTTCGCGAGCCGGAGCCAGCGGCGCAGCGCCGCGGATGGGCGGCTCGTCTTTGGCCGACAACTTCGCTTCACGCTCTTCCCACCAGACGGGATCAAGCCTGAGCGACGTGATTTGTTCGAGTCCCATCGAAAGCCTCCCCCTGAGCTCAAACGCCCGTCAGGACGAACTCTCACCGCCAGTGAACAGATTTATACTACAGTATCTTATTTTTGTCAACGGGAGCTCACACGCCGCGAACATATTCGGCGGAGACAACCGCGCGGCCGGTCGAGGTGACAGAGCCCTGCTTCGTGCCGGCATGCCCGGAACTTCCCTGCCGCTTGATGCAGGCGATGCGCCAGTGCGGCGAGCGCTGCAAATGGCCAATCAACGCCGGATGACTGGCGGTAATGGTGACGCGATAGCCCGCCGACTTCAGTAAGTCTGCGACGGCGCACAGCAGTCGCGAACCGATGCCGACGCCCTGGTAATCGGGCAGCACGACCAAGCGGCTGATGCGGCGCACGCCGGCATGTCCAATGCTCGGCAACACGGCACAAAAGGCCGCGGGCTGCCCGTCGACCAGACCGAGATAACATTGGGCCGACGGCGACAACTTGCCGCTTAAATAATGATGGCGTGCAAACAGGGGCCAAACGTCGCGGCGGCAGCGAAAGACTTCGAGTCGAAGGTCAGGTCGCCGAAGACGCCTCCGGGTCAGACGTGCGCGTCGCCATATCGACGACCCAGTCGGGTTCGAGCCACTCGACGACGTCGTAGTGGCACGTGACGGCGACGAATCGCTGAGTAAAGCCTCCGGAGCGGACCGCCTGGCTGACCGCGGCCGAACCGATCTTGGCGACGGTCCGATCGACTACGCTGGTAAACTCGTCGAAGACGACCAGCTCGCGACTGGCGAGCAGCGCTCGGGCCAGGTCGCAACGGAACTGCTCGCCGCAAGAGAGCACGCGATACGGTTTGATCCAAGCCGGCGGCGACGAGAAACCGACGGCGGTCAGCAAGCGCGTCACCCGCTTGATCGAAACGTCAGGATCGAAGCCGTCAATCACCGCCCGGTCCGCCGGCCACGGGCCGCCGGAACATGGCGTCTCGCCGAATACCTGCCGAGCGATCGTGCTCTTGCCGCTGCCGGAAGGACCGACAATCACGCCGATTTGCCAGTCTTCATCCAGGCTCTGGAATATCGACTTCGAAGGCCTCGCGACACTTCTCCGCCAGCGGCACGTCGAACATGCCGGCGACCTGGGCCACGCGAAAGCTCTCGTGGATCGGACACTCGACTACAGCGCGAGCAAGCGGCATTTGAGCCCCCTGGCCGAAAGGAGTTCGTAGACTTCTCGTTGTTCGGTTTCGCTCTCGCAACGCACGACGACTTGCCACGACTCAGGCACGCTTTGCGACGCGTGCGGGCGTCTCGCACTGTTTTTGGCGGCGCCCATAGCGTTGACGCGGGACTCGGCCCGGTCGCGAAGGTGGTCCAGCAGGGCGACGATGGCGGGCGTCTGCACCTGGATCTTCGTGATCAGCGCGTCGAGCTTCGCCCGATCGACCTGGGCGACGGCGCCCAAGGCATCGTGCGTAGCGAGCACTTTGTCTCGTTCTTCCGGATCGAGATCGACGACCGTGACGTCCACTTCGTCGTCGGCCGCCAGCGATTCCCGGCGCAGGTGGCCGTCGATCAACCGCAAACGCCCGTCGCCTTGTTCGAAGGCCAGCAGCGTGCCGACGAAGCCGACTTCGTCGAGGATGCCGGCCAGCGCCGCCTTTTGCTCGCCGGGGTGAAGCCGATGGTTGGCTGGGTTGGCCAACAGATCGCCGGCGCGGACGCGGCGAACTTCTTTGTTGCGGTTGCGGATGACCATGCTTTTCAGCATACGCCGCAACTGGCTTGGCAAGCGCTCAGACTTCCAGATGCTCGTACTGCCAGCCGACGGCGGCGCGGATGAGCTGCCCGGCGACTTCGCAGCCGGTGAATTTGACCAACTGGTCCAGGCGGCGCATATCGTCTTTGGTGAAATAGACCTTCTTGAGCGTGCCGCCGCTGGCCGCGCTGAGCGTCACGGCAAACTCCGGCCGGACGGGCGGTTTGAAGCCGGCGTGCTGAGCCTGCTGGCTCACATCAGGCATGCCACCGCTTGAGCGAAATGCGGGCTGCGCGGCTGAGAGAATCGCAGCAAAACTCTTCGTCGATCGCATCCAGCTTCCGTTGGTCCTCGGCGGAAACAAACAGATTGACCGGGTAGAGATGGTCCTTGACCGTCTTGCGTTGTTTAAGCGGTTTTCTCCTCGCCCCGACTCGCTTTTTGGGCGCGGCGTTTCGTCGGCCATCTCGGTCTCTTGGGTTTCGGCTTTGCTGGTTTCGGCGGTTTGGCCAGACCCGCCAGAATAGCCGCACGAGGCGGGAAATGGCAAGCGAGTCCGCCGGCGGGTAGTGATACCATTTCCCGCTTTTTGGGCGGCGTGAGCGGAAAGCGTGCAGACGGCTACTGGCCCGGTTCCCGTTCGTGAGAAACAAGCTCCAGTTCCGTTGAGCCGCCGGAGCCTTTAAGGCGAGATTGAACTCAGGTACTCTGCTCACTTCTGGCATTGATCGCTGTAGCTCGCGTCGCAAGATTATCTTCTCAAAGCCAATACCACCCAGGAACGCCGCCACGACCAGCGCCAGCCAGAGCAGGGTTCGGATGGAGAATTGAGGGCGGGGCATGACTGGTGGAAGGCTAAGGTGCGACAGTTCGGTTGATTGGCGTCGAATCTGATGCCGCGGATAAACCAACGGATACTTTTTGCTGCACACAACAACCAGACCTCCGCAGGCGATGGGCAGCAAGATGGCCGCTGCAATCCAGAAGATCGTCGCCCTGCTGAACTGAAATCGGCTCATTTCCACATCTTAGCCGGCTGGCGGGGCGGGGAAGGCGTAGGCGCCTATCTGGGCTTTCGCCTCGGCTCATAGGTTTTTGGCTGCTCCAGTTCGGCGATATCCTCGGCGAAGTCCAGATCGAGCTGGTAGCTGGCGCCATACTGATTGTTTTCGTTGAAGCTATCGACGTCCATTTTTAGCTGCCGGCAGTCTCCGACGATTTGCCCCCGTCGCTGCTGAAACGCGACCTCCATGTGCTCCAGAGGCGCGGTTCGCATGTCAGCCCACATGACCGTCTGCTCGCCAGACGTGTCGCGCGACTTCGCTGCATGGAACGTGCGAACTTCCCGTCCCTGGTCGTCAAGATGATACTGCTCCCGGAATGCACGCGAAAAGTCTCGTTTGCACAACTGCAGGACTTTTCGCGGGTGGCTCTCCCAGTGCCCTTCCCTTATCGCGAATGTTGCCAACTCATCCAGGTCAATTGGTTCCTTTCCACCACTCTCAAGATACAGCCGCACAATGCGCAACATCGGGTCCGACGATGCCGGAGTCGCGTTGCTCTGCTCATGACTTGCCTCCGTGAGCTAAACGCCGGGGTGCGTCCCCCAGCCATCTGTAAGGGCTGATGTGGTTAGAATATCTCTAACGCCAACAAGCATTTCCCGACTGTGGGAAAATTTGATGGCCTTCGAGTGCTGTAGCTGACCGACCACGATTCCGGGGTGAATCTGGTGGAGATTTGCAAACTGAATGATCTTGACCTTTGAGAACCTGGGATAGGTCCTGGCGATAAATGACTTCAGCTTTGCCGGTGGAATCAAGAATTCTGCAGCCTCTTTGTCAGCTCGTTGCTCAACTTCCGACGTGACTTCACTGCCAATCTTGTCTTTGCCAATCAGGTTTTCGTCTATGCTGAACCTGTCGCCATTCAGAACGTGACTTACTTCATGGGCCAGCGTGTGCCAGAAACCATCGATGCGGTCATAGCGGAGCGAAACAGCGATAATCGGTTCTTCGCGATCCGTCCACGTTGTCATTCCATCGATTCTGGTTCCGCTCAGATGCTCAACTACGACAAACTTGATCCCCATATCGCCAAGCACCCTCGGAACTCGGCGAATCTCTTCTGGCGATAACGTGAGCGCGTGCAACTCGCCAAGCATGCGGCGCGCTCGGGCCGCGTCAAAAGGCTTTGCGGGCACCGCCTCCGCCAGATGTCGAACACGCACGGCGTAGGCGATTTGAGCGATTGTGAGTTCGCTGTAAGTGGCCGACATGCGGGCAGCTAGCGTTAATTGCGGAGAATCATCAGAAGACGCGATGCCAAGAAACGACAATACATGCGACTCAAGCTCATCAATCGATGACGACGCCGGGATCCAGCCCCTTCGAATAATCTCGTTTACGGGAGCCATTTCGAATAGGCGAGCACGTCGGCTGACTTGGTGCTGATCTTCCGCCTCAACGGCCAGCCTATGCGCATTTTCAAGATTGAGCCATAGTTCCGCGGAAGTGCCGAATGCGGCCCCCAATTCCTGCGCAGTCTTTGTAGTGATTGCCTTCTTGCCGGTGATGATCTGATTTACTGTCTTTAGCGGGCGCGCAATGATTGCCGCCAGGTCTTCTTGCGTCCAATTGCGCACCTCAAGCTCATCGCGAATGTATTCTCCAGGCAGGATCAACTCGCGGTCAACAAGCTCGCTCATGCGCCGTCCCCTTCTCGGTTAGTGGTAATCTTCAATTCCAACCACAACTATGATGTTTTTTGGGTTTGATTCCTTGATCTCGATAATCAAACGCCACTGTTTATTGAGTCGCATCGAATGCTGATGGTCTCGATTCCCTTTGAGCTTTTCGAAATTCAGTGATCTCATGGCCCGGAAGTCTCGCTCATCAACGGCTGATCTAATAAAGCGAAGAACCTTATTGAAAGCGCGGATGAGTTCCGCGGACAGGCCGCCTGTGTATCCAGGCTCCTCGTCAATTCGCTTTAGATCGTCATCTCCAAACTCGACTTCCATCCAACTAGCCTCATGCGAGCCTTCCCGACCTCCGTATCCCTGGATTTTACGGCCTTTTTGGCTTGTCGTCAATCTTGTTTTTTACCTTTAGGCCCAAAAGGTAAAAAACATAACCGCAAATGACCGCGTGTGTCCTGATTTCCGGCGACCGATAGCCCGAAATGGGTAGTGGGCTAATCCTGTGGTGCTGGCGATTCAGGCGGCCATTTGCGCCAATCTTTTCCTTCATTGCCAACGGGCCACGGCGGCTCTCTTCCCTCTCGGATCGCCGACCGGACTTCCACCTCATAGAAATACTTGAGCCGGGAATTGAGCCTCAGATAGGCGCCGGCGACAAGTGACAAGATCCCCACGATCAGCGTCAGCCAGAGCAGGCTTCGGATGGAGAATTGAGGACGGGGCATCAGCAACCACTTCCCCCGATAAGCACGTACATCATTCGTGCCAACGGGAGGCGCCGCGACTGCTCCGAGCAGGCTGCCGACCCACAGATACTTGGAGTGAATCCCGAGTGCCGTGCCAAAGGCCGCGCCGGCTGCCTCGATTAGGCACGCACCGCCCAATGGTCCGGCCGTCCCGCTAACAGCGACCATCATCGCCAAAACGCCGAAGCCTGCCAGAATTGCTCCTGTCGGAAAGCCGCCAATGCTGAACTGGGTTTTTCGGCTCATTTCCGCATCATAGCGGGCTGGTGGGGAGATGAAACAGCCCGACTAGAGAAACGGTCCGTATTTTGCCCAGCCCCGCCAGCCGGCTATGATTGAAGAAATGAATCGAAGGTTTCAATTCAGGCTGAGCACGCTTTTTTGGGCCATGTTCATGGTGGCTGTCTTCTCAGGAAGCTGGCAGATTGTTCGTTGCTGGTCGAACGCTGACCCTGTCGAAGCCGCACTCGCGGGCGCCCCAATCTCCATATACATCCTGATGGGCGCTTACGCCTTCGTGATTTATCTAAATATGCCGCTCGATGATTAGGCCGCCCGCCATTCGTCCATGCCCCGCCCTCAATTCTCCTTGAAGGTGATTAGATGAGAGAGCTACCCTCGGAAGAATGGCAACTGCGCGGTTCCGCGGGCGGACATTGAGTTGTCCGAAGATGAATACGAAGAAGGCGTGTACATTGCCGCCGGTAACACCGAAGCCGGGCGAGATGCGTTACTCAAGCTCTTTCAGCATGGGCTCGCAGCGGGCGGCGACGATGGGCTGCTTCATGTCGAGAACCTCGACGCAGCCCTTGAAGCGTTGGACGGGGTGTTCGTGCTCGTGCGTCGTTGGCAGAAACTTTTCTACGGCCCTGATATCCGTCAATCATCGGACTCAGCACCTCAGCTTTAGCCCATTACCACGGGTCGGATTATTTCAAAGCTCTAGCTCGACTGCGCCGCGCTGCTTGCCCGGTTCCGGTCTTTTGAAGACGTGCGGCTCGGCTCGCTCCATCCACTTTTCGATCTCTTCGACGCGGTTCTTCAGCTCGACGTGCTCTTCGCCGAAGACGAGCATCCACTTGCTCAGGTTCGCCAGCGTGTTGTCGATGGCGCCCAGATACCGGATGCCTTGCGAGATGCAACGCAGGAACTTTCCCGTCGCAGACAAGACGAACAGTACGGTCGGCACGATCACCGTGATGATCGCAATCCACTCGGGCGGTCCCCAGTTGTTGAACACGCTCAATCCTTCCCCTGATCAAAAGAACCCCGGCCGACCGCGGCGCGACGGCCGACCAGGGCGTTGCGAGAAGACGCGACAAACGCCGTCATGCCTTGGCGGCTGCGGCCGGCGATCCGTCAGACGGCGCTGGCGCCGCAGAAGCGACGGCGTTGATCTTGAGCCCCGCTCCCTGCGCCTTGCGGACCAGGTCGTCAATGAACGCCTGGTTCGTCTTCTTGTCGTTCAGGGCGAAGTCGATCATGCCGTCGAGCAGTTGGGCGAACTCCACCTGCCGCTTGGCAGGATCCTTCAGCACGTTGACGGCGTGCTTGAAGTCGAGCTTGAGCTTGACGAAATCGAGAAAGCCGATGTCGTGCAGGATCGGCGGCAACAACTGAAAGCCGTGCCTGGCCAGTTCGTCGGCCAGCTCGCTGGCCTCGCGCTGCAACTCCTTCAGCTTGCGATCGTCGCGATATAACAGCTTGCCCGCGCAGGCGCCGGCAATGGCCCAGCCAATCAGCGCAAACAGGCCCACGGGCGTGATTTCGAACAATTCAAATCCCAGCAAGGGGAACATGGCAGCTTCCTTTGTCAGTCGATACTTGGAATAGTTGAACTCGTCTGAACCGGGCGAACCAGGCGTCAGGCCAGCGAGTTGACGGCGTCTTTACGCGATTGAGCCACGAACACGGCGACCAGCGCCAAGAAGAACACGGCCAGGGCGACGGGCACGGTGTCGTCTTTGGCATCGGGCGGAGTGTTGTCGTTCGGGCCGACGACGTCCGGCACGATATGAGGCGGCCCCGGCACGACGTCGGGCGTCGGCGGCGTTGGAACCGGAGTTGGCGCCGGCTTGGGCCGCGGACAGTGAGGGCAATGGGCTCGAATCGATTCGATAATGCCTTTGACCAGCGGCCACTCGGCCTGTGGCACGTTGGCGCCGCTGACCTTGTAAATCACCTGGCCCGTCTCATCCTGCAGCACAACGGCCGGCAGCCCGCTGGCCGTCAGGTTCTGATAGCGGCCGTAGACGCTCGACTGGGGCGTGTAGTGATGGAAGTGCGTCTGCGTCGCCAGCTTGTTCAACTGCGGGTCGCTGCCGAACCAGCCGATGATCCGCTGCTCCAGCGGCGTCGGCGCATTGCTCGTGAACACGGTCGTATGCCAGCCGGCGCCATCTTCGGGCAGGTCGATGATCCGATCTCCAAACTCGGCGATCGCCCGGGCGTCGGCCGCAACGTGATACGCTTGCACGGCCAGGGCCGCGAGACGAACGTTGCTGTCGCGGGCATACTGCCTCGCGCTGCGAGACGCCGTCAAACTGGCAGCGATGCAAGAGGCCAGCAGAGCGAACGCCACGGGCGGCAGCCAGCGGCGCGTGTTTTCCATAAGCGCGTTCATGAATCAAGTCTCCGGGAGGGTTAGGGATGCACAGGCAGAAATGGACGGATGGCGCCGTCTCGCTTTGCCGTTAGCGGCTGACGAGTTGGCGATAGGCCGGGGGCGTGCAGGAGAATAGACGGGCGTGCAGGCCCAGCCGCCAAAGCCTTTCCAACGGCGGATGAATTCGTCGCGCGGAACCGTGATGAACTGCCCGATGCGATTATTATCCAACAGCATCGCTTTCTCGGCGTCGAGGTGTACGAGGCAGATGTAATGATTGGAGAAATAGGTGATGCCGCAGCCGCGCCGCGTGCGGCAGGCCCACTCGAGAAACGCCACGTCGCCGTTGGTCACATAGGCGAACCGCACGCCGGCCCTGTCCAGCTTGGCCGCCAATCCGCTCGCATGTTCGCCGCCGGCATACGTTCGCCGCCACCAGTCGGCCAGCTCATCGAGCCCTTGCCAGCGCAGGCACATCACGGTCGAAGCGTGCACGCAAGAGCCGCCGCCCCAATTCCTCTGCCGCGCCGCCGGCGGCAAGTTCATCACCGGCACTTCGCCCAGCGGCACGGTCCGGTAGGGAATAACCTCGGAGGATTGTCGCGCCGGGCAGGCTCCGCCAGGACATGCCGGCCGGTTGGATTTCACTTTGCAGCCGCAGCAGGCCGCGGCAATCACAGTGACCGCGACGAATGACAAACGATACATTTCACAAGCTCCCAGACTTTGAGCAGGGCGTCAGCCTCGATGGAGGCCAGCCACAGAATTCCTTCCGCGATCCGCAGCCGCTTGATCCAGTGCGCAAGCACGCCGCGTTGGAGCGTGCGTCGGGCGAATGTTTCGAACCAGCGGCGTTTCATCTCCGCATCTTGTTCGCTTTCTGGCTTGGCGCGAGAGAGCGGCTCACTTGAGCCGAATGCTCTGGCTGCCCGCAAGCCCGAGCGGTTGATACGTGCCCCAGACCTGCAAGTTCCTGGCAACGCGAGCCGGGTTGTACGCGCGGATTCAGGTCCTTGTCGACCTTGTCGATGTCTTTCAGCGCGGCCATGACGTAATAACTGCAGAACAACTTGCTCATCGTCGGGTAGAGACAACTGGCAAACCGCAGCCGCCAGGTGGCTGAGATCATGGCGCCGGCGTAGTCGTAGGGCTTGCCGATTTCACTGAGCAGGAAATCGCTGAGGCGCCGCGATTGCGGCTCGGTCAGCGTTTCGCGCTCCGCCAGGCGCAACCGCCAGACCTTGCCCGAGTAAGTATCGATGGGCGCTTCCGGCAGATGCGCTTGCGTCCCGTGCGTCTTGCGGTGCGAAATCTGGCAGGGCAAGTCACAGAGCGTCGTGCTCTCGAAGAGCAACGTTCGCCCGTGCGGATCGCGCCCGCAGATGCCGATATGGCTGAGCCACTGGCCTGAAAGCAGTTGCAGCGGGTGGCACGTGACCAGGGCAATCCAGCGGCTCTCCAGTCCTTGTCCGGCGAACAGCACGAGATCGCCCGGCACAAACGCGTGGTCAAAGTTTCGCGGCGTCGACAAGGTTCTTCTCCTCTCGGTGCAGACGAACGTTCCGGCCTGAAGTCGCATCGCCAACGCAGCCAGAGACTTGCGCGCGGCGACACCGTACGACTTCGCTGTTGGCAGGCTATCGCCGCGCTGGCTTGGCGGCGGAGAGAAGACAGGAGCAAGACAAGTGACGCCGAGCCTCAAGCCATGCCTGGCACGCCCCAAGCCAGAGCGCGATAAGTTCCGCTCCGTAAGCCGTGAATAACCGCCGGCGTTCGAGGGAAGCACGTTGCCCCTAGTGCGCTCCGGCCGACGCTCTGTTGGCAAGAATTGAGGCGATCCGATGCATCAAGAATTCGCGTTCGATACCGGATGTCCGGCAGCAGCCGAGACGCAAGGCTCTACGGAGGAATGCTCGCCGGCAGCGCAGCGGCGCAACCACGCCGGCTCGCGCGATCTCGTTCAGCTCATTGACCCCAGCGGAGTTACCTGGCTACGGCATTTCTGCCGCAGTTGCCGCAAGACGCCGCTATGGGCCGTATTGGGCGAACCGACGCCCATGTGCCGCGAGTGCATCATCCACTCGCTTCGATCGGAGCCGCTCGGCTACGAGCGCAAAGATCGCGTGCCGACCGAGCTTCAGCGGCACGAACGGCAATATCACGGAGACAGCCCGTACTCAGAAAGCTGAATGCGGCGCGCCTGAAATCCTGGCGCATGCCGGCTACTTGAGCGAATACGTGCCGTGCCCGGCGTGCTTGAGCTTGCCTTGCTTGACCAACTCTTCCCAGACTTCCAGCGGATACTGGTTGGGCGGCGTAATGCCGGCGATGGACGAGGTCTGGCCGGAGCTCATCGGCCCGCGCCCAATCCGGGAATCGAAGTCGAGTTGGGTGAGCTTGAGACGCTTCTTGAAGGCCTTGTAAGCCGCTTTCAGGACTTCGGACGAAGGAGCGGCTTCTGCGGGTTTGTCGCCTTCGGCGGATTGCGGCTGTTCGGGCTGGTCGGCCATGGGACTTTCGCTGTGCGGGTTACTTTCTAATTCTGGACGGAACGCGTCGTTCCCAATCCAGTTTACGAGCAAAACGGGCGGCGTGCCATCGGCGCGCGCGCTGCCCAGTGACTCGCCAAACCTCAGTTGACGGGGCGCCTGGCGGCTGAGCCTTGGCAAAGCCCCAGTTCGCTGGGGCATCGCTGCGCTCTGCCGCCAGGCGCCCAACTGTCGAGTTGGCGTTGAAGAAGCACACTAGACGTCTGGCACAATGCCAATCTCAGCTTCCACAGCCGTTTCGAGTTCGGCTCCTGCTTCCGCGTTGTGCTCGGCGACGGAATCGGGATCGAGACTGAGCCGCCGCAACTTGGGAGCAAAGACCGCGGCGCCGGCGACGACCGTCAACGTGAACGTGGCGCCGATCCAGACGCTGCGCACGGCCCCCAGCGCAGCCGCGGCAACCCCGCTTTCAAAAGCGCCCAACTCATTCGATGAGCCAATGAAGATCATGCTCACGGCCGCGATCCTGCCGCGCAGGTGATCGGGCGACATCAACCGCAGGATGGCGCGGCGAATGACCACGCTGACGCCATCAAACACGCCGCTGAAAAACAACGCGATGACGGAAAGATAAATCGATTTCGAGAACGCGAAGACCATCATCGCCACGCCGAACGCCGCCACGGAAAAAAACAAGTTGCGGCCGGCATGGCGCACAGGCGGATGGCGCGTCGCCCAGAGCATGGTCAACAGGGCTCCGGTGGTCTGGCGCTGCATTCAGCACGCCCAGGCCAATCGGCCCGACCTGCAGGATGTCCTTGGCAAATACGGGCAGCAAGGCAATCGCGCCGCCGAACAGCACGGCGAACAGATCCAGCGCCATCGATCCCAGCAGCACCTGATCGCCCAGCACGTAGCGCACGCCGGTGGACACGCTTTGCCAGACGGACTCCTCTGCGGGCGGCGCCGGCGCAGGTTTCGGCTCGATGCGCAGGGCCGCCGTGAAGGCGATCGCATACAGCGAGGCGATGCTGAGATAAGTCCAAGATCCTCCAATGGCGGCGAACGCGGTTCCGCCCGCCAAAGGCCCCAGCACGCCCGCCATCAGCCAGCAACTGGCCATCAGCGTCGCGCCATTGATCAGCAAACTACGAGGTACGACCTGGGCCTCCAGCGCGCTGGCCGCCGGTTCCGAAAAGCCGCGGGCGATGCCGGCCACAAACGCCACCGTGTACAGCACCGCCAACTGGCGCGGCCTGAACTGAACGCGCTGACCAGCGCCAGCGAAAAACCGCACAAGGTCAGGGCCAGCAGAGTAATGCATAAGATCAAGCGGCGATCGTGACGGTCGGCGACATGGCCGCCGTACAAAGCCAACGAGATGGACGGCAAGGCTTCGACCAGCCCCAACCCGCCCAGCGCCAAGGGGTTATTCGTCAACGCATAGACTTCGTACCCCAGCACGACGGCCAGCGCTCGGCTGGCGGTGGTCGCGCAGGCAGTCGCCACAATCAAGTAGCGGAAGTCCGGCCAGCGAAATGCGGCCAGGGCCGAGCGTTCTTCGGTGTCCGTCAAGGCGCGTCGCTTGCTGTTCCACGTCGGGAAAATCGGGCCGGCCGATCAATGGCCCAACCCGGCGGGAAGCCGGCGGCGCGTAGTGCGCCGTTGCGGCTTTGACCTTCCAGCATACGGAACTCGCCCGGCGGCGGCCAGAGGGCCGAGATGGCAGCCGGCGGCGACGCCTGCGCCCGCAACGTGTCGCATGGCGACTGGCGCAATCCCGGCGCGGGACGGCATTTCAAAAATGGACCCCGGCCCCGCACGGCGAGTTCCGCGCAAGGCCGGGGACATCACGCCCAAGGGGGAGCGTGAATGCTCGAATTGACGTTCGTTCGAACGGACCGGGACCGCCAATGCGGCAAATCTCGGCCTAGGCCGCCTTCTTGCCCTTACCCTTGCCTTTGGCTTTGACCTTGATGTGTTGCTTTTGCTCGTCGGTCAGCAGAGCGACGACCTTTTCTCGCACTTCTTTCTGCAGGCTGGCCAGCTCCTTTTGGGCATCGGCCAAGGTCTGCTTCTGGTCCGCGGAGATCTCTACGGCGGCATCGACGGCCTGCCTGAGCTGCTTGCCTTTTTTGCCTTCGGCGGCGGCCGTCTTGCGAGCTTCTCGCAGTGCCTTCCGCTGTTCGGGCGTATAGATATCGTTGACCTTCTTCATGGCGTCCTGCAGTTTGCCCGAATACTCGGTCTTTAATTCATCCACTTTGGCCTGCTGCTCGGCGGTCAGGGAAATGGCATCCGGCAGCTTGAAAGCGGCCGGCGTCGCCTGCGCTTCTTCCCCTTTTTTCCGGCCTTCGGCGCCGCCTGCACGGCAGTCGCCATCAGCGTGGAAGCTACGAAACACGCCACCGACGCCCCAAACAAAATGCGGGAAATAATCTTCATGAGACGGCTCCAGAAAGAGTAATTGAAAACAGCGCCGACAGGCGCCATGGATACGATGCGCAGGTCGCCCGAATTATTTGCCCAACCGGACCCGGCCAGGGCTGACGGCCCTGCCGCTTGCGATGTTTGAGGCCTGCGACAGCGCTGAACAGCGAGAGGACCGGGGCCCTTTGACGCCGAGCAAGATTTAACGCGGCGCTGACAAAGTCGCCTTGCGTGGTGTCGGCATTTTGATATTGTGCCCGCCGCGGCTCGAGCACGGTCTTGAGCCAGCCTTCGGTCCCGATGGACTATGCCCCCCTGGTCCATCGGGACTTTTTTGTTACCCCCCCTCTCGCAGGCCTGCCCGTCGGCCGGCGCAGCTTGCACGCTGCGGCACTCACCCGGCGGCCAACAAGGGCGATAACCGATCGGCGCTACGAGGCCTCATGCACAGGCAAATCGGGCGAGTCGCTTCGAAACGCCTAATTCTTTAGGCAACATGGCCCGCCATTTTCTAACGAGCGGCTTGCAGTGGTCTAACCTGTCGCTAAAATAGCCTTCGTCAGGGCAACCTGACACCCGCCCGATGTGAGGTACCTGCCCCGCCTCACGTCGGGTTTTTTTGTCGACTCAACTCTGCAGAGCTTCCCGCACCTGGTCCCAAACCACGACGGTGCAAAGCGCGCCATAAAACAACGCGCACAGCACCAGGGCGGCTCGGCGCCACCAGGGCGGTCGCAGCTCGGGCGGCAACAGCGTGGTGTTCACGCGCAGCACTTGCAAGGCGGCAACCGCCAGCACCAGACCCGCGACCGTGCCCAGCACCTTGAACAACTGCATGGCGGTGCCGAATCGGACGGCAATCAGCCCGCCTGCGGTGAAGACCAGCAACAACCCATAGTAAAGCAGGCTGATATTGCCGCCGCGCCAACGGCGCACGCGCCGACTGGCGGTCCATAGCGTGTCGGTCACGACTCGCACCAGCACGTCCGTGTTGCCAAGATGCGTGGAGAGCAGAATCCAGAATCCGTTGAGCAGGCCCAGGAACCACAGCCCGCTCCACAGGTGATCTCGCATGTACTGCGCCTGGAAGGCGCCGGCGCCGACCTTGTCCAGATCCGTCCCCGCCGGAATGATGGCCGTGGCCAGGTTGACGTTCAGGAACATGCCGACAAAACAGCCGAGGCCCCAGAGCCAGACCTGATCGGCCGTTACGTACTTCCACCACAGCCGCCAGCGACGCAGGTTCTCCGGAGTGACGGGGAATACCTTGCCCACGTGCGAAAGCTGCACGTGCCGCGAACCGACGGCGCTGCTGATGGCGCCCACCGTGCTTCCCATGCCCATGCCTTTATCGCGAATCCAATTGGTGATCGCCAGGTTGCCGATGCCGCCCGAGCCGGCGGTGGTGGCCAAGGTCGCCAACAGCAGCAAATTGACGTCGGGCGTCAGATGACCGAACTGAAAGAAGCCGCCGGCGGTTTGCAATGAGTGATCGAGCGGCACGAAGGCGATATTGACCGTGATCAAGAACGTGAAGATATAGGCGATCATGGCCCACGAGACGTACTCGAGCATCCGCTCGATCGTGCCGCCGAACAGCAGCAACAACAGCACGCAGGCCATCACTCCATAAGTCACGTAGGCCAGCGATCCTGAATCGGACCCGCCGGGCATGTGACCGGTGAACGCCGCGAAGAGCATCGTTGCACAGGCGGCGGCCAGGGCGGGCAGCCCGAGTTGGGCGATCGTCAAGGCCACGTAGATCGGCGCCCAAAAGCGCGAGCCGGGCTTCAGCCTGAGAATGCCGCTCAAGATGGGCTCGCCCGTGTAGAGCGTGTAGCGGATCGCCTCCAGGTTAAATAGTAATTGCAGACCAATTCCGATCGTGGCAATCCACAAAATGCCGACGCCGTGCTGCACCGCAATCGCCGGTCCGGCCAGCCACTCTCCTCCGCCGACGGATGCGGCCAGCAAGATCGCCCCGGGGCCGATCGTGCGGAAGACGTTTCGCAACGAGTAGGGCAGCGGTTCCGGCAACTCCGCGACGCCCCAGGCGGGCAATCCCGTCTGCGCTGCACTCTCCTGTCGGCCGTCGTGCGGGCCATCGTTCGGCGGTTTCACGTCGTCTTGCATGGCCCCACGATAGTGCCTGCGCCGAGCGATGGGTAGATGCGCCGTAGCACGGAACTTGTTCCGTGGGAAGTTGTGGTCGTGCGCATGGCACGGAACTTGTTCCGTGGGAAGTTGTGGTCGTTCCGGTGCGCATGGCACGGAACAAGTTCCGCGCTACGCAGAGGCCCGGTCGCTGCGCTGGGCGCCGCTCGGATTGACAACGCCCGCCGCGATATGATATAGTATCATAATCACTTGCGGCCCCCGAAGACCCCACGGAGCAATGCACGATGAAAGCGCCCGATTGGCAATCTCCCGACGGCTTGATCTCGCTCTACCATGGCCGTTGCGAAGACCTGCTCGCCGAAATGACCGCTCGCTCGGTCGATATCGTCGTCACGTCGCCCCCGTACAACACGCTGCAAGGCGAAACCAACGCCTATGGCTTTCGCGCGCGGCGACGCCACGGCGGCGATCGCTTTCTGGAGAAGCTGCGCACGCGCGGATACTCGGACAAACTGCCCGAGCCGATTTATCAGGCCTGGCTGGCTTGGGTGGTGGCGCAGTTCATTCGCGTCAGCCGCGGACCGGCGTGGGTCAACCATAAGCTTCGCTATCGCGACGACGAAGCGGTCTTTCCCGTGCGGTTCTTGAGCTATCCGGTCTGGAACCGCGTGATCTGGTGGCGCCGCGGGTCGATGGCGCAGAACTGCCGCAAGTTCAAACCGAGCACGGAAGAGATCTACGCGTTTGGGTCGCGCGGTTTCTGGTCGCCGGAGATGGCGCCGCTGCTGGACGTCTGGGCCGACATCGCGCCGGAGCGCGGCTTCGCGGAACATGTTTGCCCCTGGCCGCCGGAGATTCCGCTGCGACTGATCAAGGCGACCTGCCCGCCGGAAGGAACCGTGTTCGATCCGTTCATGGGCCGCGCTACGGCCGGCGTGGCCTGCCTGCGGGCGGGCGGCGGCCGCAAGTTCATCGGCTGCGATTCCGATCGCCGCGCTTTCGAGGCGGCGGTGCGCTACGTGGAAGCCGAATCCGACCGACGGCTCGAGCCGCAAGGCGAGAAAGCCGCCCGACGCAGCCGAGCCAACGCGGTGAAATCACCGGCGCAGCGACAGCGGCGCATGTCGTCCTGACGCGCTGATTCCACGCCGCTTCGAGCGCATCGATCAATCCGTTTGCCTGGCTGCGCGGGCTCGCATCGCCGGCTCGCAAACCGGCCCGACTCAAAAAGAGAGGTTCACGCGAAGATGAATGATCCAACCCCGGCTGAGATTATCAAGCGGTGCGCCGAGATTCACCGTCGCCGCGGACAGCACGCAGACGCTGAGACTATTCTTTCCGCTCCGCAGCACGAACACGCGATTCCCGCCGATGCCAATGCGTCGCCCGAGTTGCACACGATCTACGAGTTGGGCCTCCCGCCGCGCATCGCCGCCGCCTTGGAGCGGTATGGCATGATCTTCGCCGGCGACTTGTGCGGCTACACGGCCGAACGTTTGCGACTGATCAAGGAATTCGGCGACGGTTCGATCGCCGCGATTCGCCAGTCGCTTGCCTCGATCGGCCTGGGCTTGCGGACCGCAACGCCCGGCGAACCGGCCCCGCCGACGCCTCGGCCGGTCGCAGAGCTTCGGCGCCGCCGTCCCTTGCCGCATTTGACCCAGCAGCAGGTCGATCGCATTTTTGAATTGATCGCCTCCGGCGCCTCGCAACGAGAGATCGCCCGCCGGATGCGGATCGCTCGCTGGACGGTCTGGAATCGGGTGCGAGTCTTCAAGGAGATGGTTCACGGGCTGTTTCAGCGAGGGGCCACCACGCAGCAAATCGAAACCCGACTCGGCCGCGATCGCTGGCAGGTGTGGCTCAAGAGCCTGGTGTGGGACGAGCAGAAGAAGCGCTGCGGGTAATTTCAAAAGACGAAATTGTTCGACGAGACGCCGCAGCGTCACAATTGGCTTCCGCCGAGCGGCCTCGATATACTAAAAAGCTGCGAATCCGCCCACCCATCTGCCCCTGACGCGGCGAGAGTCATGTCTGATTCGACAAGCATCCCCAAGGCGGACAATTCGGCCGCCAACTCCATTTCCGAGAAGCTGAACGCGGCCCTCATCGGGCTCGCTCTCGGCGCCGGCGGAACTTATCTGGCCATGATCTACGGCGGCTACCGGCTGGAGTCGCGCAACGCTTCCGTCCGCGACGAGGCGGGCCCCGCCGCTCCTGCCGCCGCGCACGGGCCTGCCTTCGTTGATCCAACGGCGCCCGGCATGGGGCCCATACACCGCCTGCGCACCAAGCGGCAGTTGGTCGCGCTTGTCGGCAAGCTCGATCTATGCTCTCGCGAGGATCTCCATTTGTCGATCAAATTCGAGGCGGAGCAGGCTAGAAAACTGGCGATGCTGCTGGTGCAACTGGAAACCGCCGAAACCATGACGGAAGACGAAGCGCTAAGCCGCCTCAAAGCGTTACAGGGTCTGTTGACGACCGAACAAAGCGACGTTCTGAGCATGATCGACCTGCCTCGCCCGGAAGACATTGCTTTAATCGGCATGCCGCCCCCTCCGCTGCACGAGAGCCCCTTTGCCCATGGAATGGCTCGCAACCGCCTTCAGGCTCTGCTCGGCAGGCTGCCAGGGGCGTCGCCCGATGATGGCGCCCAGGCGCCGCAATAGGAAGCAGCAGGCAAGTCGCCCGTTCCAGGCGGAATGCGCACTGGAACGCCAAGCCCTCGCTGGTCCCTACGACCATGCGGAGCAATCTCGCGGAACCAGCCGCCGTTCCTGGGTCGCTTGCAGGCGCCCCGGCTACGTTTCACGCGGCAGGAACGCCTGTCCTGCAATTTTGAGCAGGCGGCTCCGCAGGCAATCAGTTCTTATCAGCGGCCGACGTTTTTGGCAGCGGAGCAATCACGCGCGAGGCATGCCGGCGATTGTGGTGCACGCGGTTCTCCGCGACGATGCGCCGCTCGCCGGGTTCGATCGTCGCCGGCTCGTCCGTGTTCGGCTGCGGTTCATAGAACGGTGCACCGGTGCTGGCCACCGTGACGCGGATGCGGTGCCCGGCGGCGAAGATCTGGCTCATCCAACCGACGTCCAGCGCAATGCGGTAGACGTTGTCCGGTTCCATGAAGACCTGCTTGTCAAAACCCTCGCGATAGCGCGCCCGGCGGACCATGTCCATGATCAAAATCGAGCGGCCATCCGGATAGACGTCGCTGACGCGGACGATGAAATCGCTATCGGGCGCCGACGAGGAGACGAACAGTTCCGCTTGAACCAGCCCCGTCCACTCGACCGGATCGGCCAGGGGTTCCGTGGTGAACGTACGGACCTCGCCCTGAGTTTCAAAGGCTCGCGCATCGGCGGCGCCGGGAAATCCGCGTCCCGGGATCGACGCCGGATGATCGGGATCCGCCAGGAACTTCGTGGCGGCCAGAGGACCGCCGTCATCCGCCTCAGGCCGTTGCCGTTTCAGAGCGCCGCCCGTTTGCAGGTAATACGACGTCGGCTCGGCCGGAATCGGCCAGTCGGCGGCCGTGCGCCACTCGTTGCCCGGCGCGCCTTGCTTCGTCCGACCGCGCCCATCACGTAATAGCGAACCGTCGGCTCGCGCTCGACGCCGTTGTCGACGCCTTTCAGATAATGGTCGAACCAGCGGAGCATGTGCGACTCCATCGGAAAGCGGGCGTTTTCCGGATAGGTCAGCTCGCCTGCCCGGTTCGTTTCTTTGTAGCGCCCGTGCAGCCAAGGCCCCAACAACAACTGCTGGCGGCCGCGAGATTCCGGACCGCCGCGATGTTGGCGGCCGATGAAGCTCTGCACGGACCCGACGCACATGAAGTCGTACCAACTGCCGATCGTGAAGCAGGGGACGTTCATCTTCTCGAACCAGCGCGAGCAATCTTCGTCAGCCCAGTAGTCGTCATAGTCAGGATGCGAAAACCATTCCTTCAGCAGCCGCTCGTTGTCCCCTGGATTACGGCAGATGGCGGCCATGGACTTGAACCGCTGCGGTCGGGTAATTCCGCCGATACGGTAGCCTTCCTGGAACAGGCTCAAGCCGGTATCGATCATGTACTGGCACGTCAGGTGCGGCGGCGCCGCCACGGCCAGAAAATTCTGGGCGTAACCCGGCCTGCGAACTGCCGAACGTGCCCACCTTGCCGGTGCTCCATGGCTGCGAGGCCAGCCACTCGACCGTGTCATACCCGTCCTGCAGTTCTCCCCAGCCGAGCGCCGGTATCCAACCCAGGCGCCTTCCGAAAGATGCGTGCCGCGGAAATTCTCCGCGGCGACCACATACCCGCCGGCGGCCAGCCGCGCCAACGATTTGCGGGTTTGCGGAGCGCGTAAGTCAGCATAACGCTGCTCGTACAGTACCGGCCAGGGTCCGTCGCCGGTCGGAAAATAGAGATAGGCGGACAGCTTCGCGCCGTCGCGCATCGGAATCATGACGTGCTGTTCTTTGACGCCGCCCAAGTCAAGCGGCTCCTCCGCCGCGCCGGCAAGATGGCATTCAAGCAGCAGAAAGGATAAAACAAAGTACGTCAAACGGCGGGTGAAACTGCGCATCGGCGGAAATCCTGGCGGCGGGCGGGAAGAACCGGGGGGACCGCCACCAATGTAATCGGCAGCCGACCCGTTTGCGACCGAATTGCTGCATCTGCAGCAAAGCTTCTGCGGGCAGCGCGGCAATTTTGCCCGGCGGCGACCTGCTAGTACAATAGTTGTAGCGAGGCGCGCTTATGGGTAGACCGCAAGAGTTCAGCGAATTGCTGGCAGCGGTGCCGCGCCGGGGACCAGGACGCGGCCGCCGAGTTGGTGCGGAGGTACGAGGCTCAGGTTCGCCGGATTGTCCGCGTGCGCCTGACCGACCCTCATTTGCGGCGGCAACTCGACTCGCTCGACGTCTGCCAATCGGTGCTGGCCGACTTCTTCCATCGGGCGACGAGCGGACAGTTTGAGATCAATACGCCCCAGCAGCTCGCGGCGTTGCTCGCCAAGATGACGAAGAACCGGTTTCTCAAGCACGTCGAGAAACAACAGGCTGCCCGGCGCGACATCGCCGGCTGATTCAGTCCAGCATCGACGAGTTGCCGCTGGTCTCCCGCGATGCAACTCCGAGCCAGATCGCCGCCACGCGGGATCTGCACCAGGCGATCAGGGACCGGCTCCACGGCGACCTGCTCTGGCTGACCGAGCAGCGTCTGGCAGGCAGGACGTGGGTCGAACTGGCGCGTGAGAAACAGGCGACGCCGGACGGGCTGCGCGTGCGTTGGGTGCGAGCCTTGCAGCGCATCGCGAAGGAATTGAAGAGCGCAACCGATGGTTGAGCCCATAGAATTCGCCGACGTCGTCCGCCTGATCGCCGCAGATCAACAAAAACATTGGATGTGCGGGCGGCGGCATCTGCTGGAAGACTATTTGCCGCAGCACCCGGGGTTGCGAGAAGCGCACGAGTCTCTGCTCGATATCATCTACAACGAAGTCCGCTTGCGAAACCTGACGGGAGACGTCGCCACCGTCCAGGAGTATTTGCACCGGTTTCCGCACTTGTCCGATGAAATCGAGCCGCTGTTTCAGGTCCATACGCGCTGGAGTCGGCGTACCCTGAATCGACGTATTCCGCCGCCGCATTCGCCTCGCAACCGGAGATCCCTCGGAGCATCAATTGGCCGCAGTCGACGCGACCGATCGCGATCATCGACGCGGCGTTTGAAGCTCACGTCGTGCAGCGTCGACCGAGAGACAACGGCCAGCAACGAGTGGGAATCGTCTTTTACTATCGCGACGAGGCGCCGCTCCGCCGGCCCTCAGACAGCCTGCGACTGATGCGCAAAATCCCGAGCGCCGGCCGGGCGGTCGTCTATCAGGCGCTCGACGCAGTAAACAACCGGGTCATCGCCGTCAAAGTCTTATTGAACGGCCCTTATCTCTATATGCCTGTCTGGGAAGAGCTGAAGCGTCAGATCGAAGTTTTGAGCGACATTCGCCACCCTCACCTGGCGACTGTCTTCGGAACCGCAGAAGTGGAGGACCTGCCCTGCGTCTGCATGGAATTCGCTGACTGCGGCAACTTGTCGCAGCGATTGCACGTCGGGCAATTACCGACAGAAGACGCGTTGGAGCTCGCCCGCCAAATTGCAGCAGGCCTGGCGGAATTGCACCGGCGAGAATTGGTCCATGCCAACCTGAAACCCGCCAACGTGCTGCGTGGCATTGATGGACGCTGGAAGCTGAGCGACATGAGTTGGACCGCCATTGTACCGACCGTGCTCAACGTGGGCATGCTGGTCGAACGCCCGCAAGAAAAGAAGCCGGTGCGCGAGTTGATGCGTCATCTCGTCGACGGCCTGCAGCCGCCGCCGCACCTGGCGATTTTTTTCAGCGAGCGGGGCTGGCGACTGGGAGATGCCCGGTATCTGGCGCCGGAGATTATGGCGCCAGATTACCATGGGCCAACCGCCGCCCAGGACGTGTACGCCCTGGGCGCCATTCTGTTTGAAGTCTTGACGTGCCGACCGCCCTGTTGCGGCTCGACGCCCGGCGAAACCTTGCGGCGAGCCGCTGAGGAATCCGTTGCCGACGACCTGAAAGCATGCGGCGTGCCGCCGAAACTTGAGGAATTCTGCTTGAAATGCCTGGACAAACAGCCGCAGCAACGGCCCGACATGGAACAATGCACCGCTTTTCTCGGCGCACCGCCCGAGGACGGCGTCTGCGAATGAGGAAAATGAAATTGTTCGCCTTCCTGGCAAAACCGGGTTCAACACAGTATCGGCGGAAGCGTGCGCGGCACGCGGCGATTAACGCGGCATGCGGGCTCTTTTGAACGCAGCGGTTCCCAACCTGGAGCGATCCATGCACATCCGTTGCCCCCATTGCCAGCACCCTGTCGAATTGCTAGCGAACCAGCCCGGCGAGGACGATCCGTTAGCCGGTTGTCCGTCGTGCGGCAGCCAGCTCGATCTCGATGGCGAAGTGGCGACGAGCAGCCGCGAGCCGATCAAGGCCGTCGGCCATTTTGAGCTGCTCGAGCGCGTCGGCAGCGGTCACTTTGGCGACGTCTGGAAAGCCCACGACCAGTCGCTGGATCGCATCGTCGCCGTCAAGATACCCCGCACGCGCGGCCTCGACCGGCGGACGGCGGATCTCTTTCTCAGCGAAGCCCGGGCGGCGGCACAGTTACGGCATCGCCACATTGTGCCGGTGTACGAAGCCAGCCGCGAGGGCGAGCACATTTATATCGTCAGCGAGTTCATTCACGGCGTGCCGCTGTCGGATTATCTGCGGACGAATCGTCTCACCGCTCGCGACTCGGCCCAATTGTGTCGCACGATCGCCGAGGCCCTTGACCACGCGCACGACGCCGGCGTCGTCCACCGCGATCTGAAGCCCGGCAACATCATGATGGACGGCGACCGGAATCCGCACCTGATGGATTTCGGCCTGGCCAAGCGCGACGCGGGCGAAATGACCGTGACGGTAGATGGCAGAGATCCTCGGGACCCCCGCTTACATGTCGCCCGAGCAAGCGCACGGAGAGGCTCAGACTACCGACCGGCGCACCGACATTTACTCGCTGGGCGTGATTCTGTACGAGATGTTGGCGCAGGCCCGTCCGTTTCAAGGCGGAGCCCGGCTGCTGGTCCGGCAGGTATTGCACGACGAACCTCCGGCGCCGCGCAGGCTTCGACCGCTCGATTCCGCGAGATCTGGAAACCATCGGCCTGAAGGCGATGGATAAGCAGCCTTCGCGCCGCTACCAGACGGCCGAAGACCTGGCCGACGACTTGAGCCGCTACTTGCGCGGCGAGCCGATCACGGCGCGCCGCGCCGGCGGACTGGAGCGGGCCTGGAAGTGGACGCGCAGAAATCCTTTGGCCGTGGCGGCATGCCTGGCCGTTGCCCTGGCGTTTGCCGGCGGCGCCGCGCTGTTCGGCGGACGAAACTCCGAGAGCGCCCCTGCGCCGCAACCGACGGCGGTCCCGGAGGTCACGACGCGTCCCGTGCTGATCGAAACAATCCCTGCCGGCGCTCGAGGCGTGATGGTGCCGATCGATCCGGAAACGGGAGCGCCGGATGCCTCGCGCCGGATCCGCTTTCCTGGCGTGACGCCCGTTGAAGTGCAAGCACCGCCGGCTCGGTATCTGGTGGTCGTGGAACTGCCCAACCACGACTTCCATGAGGTTTCGCGAACCGTCCCCCCCATGGACGAGCTAGTGCCCAACATAAGGATGTACGACAAGTGGTCGCTTATCGAAGGCAGGATAGAGCTCGCACCGATAAAGGTTCCCAACAGCGCGGGCTTGGAGCAAGGGATGGCTCGCTTCGACGGCGGCGTCTTTCGCGCTGGCAGCGACAAAGTGCCCGGCATCCGGCGCACGAACGCACTCTCAAACCATTCTGGCTTGACGTCGCAGAGGTCACATGGGCCCAATACCGGTCCGTCGTGGGGCGAGATGAAGATTACCGGACAGACAGGAAGTTGCGAGGCGACGACGCGATGGCGCTCGTCAGCTTCTCGCAAGCGATGGCCTTCGCAGAAGCGCTTGGCAAGCATGCCATCGGAATTCGAATACGAGTTTGCGGCAACCAACGGGGGAACAACCTGGTATCCGTGGGGCGACGACTTCACAAAGATCGAGCCCTGGCGACTCGGCGCGGTGAAGGGCGCCGCCTACGATGCGACGCTGGGGCAGACTCCGGTCTTTGGTTTGTATTCGAACGTTACCGAATGGACCGACTCGCTCCTTGTTTCCCCGACTCCGGGGCCGCCGATGCCCGCGAGCTTGAACAGGACAATCGCTTTGGGCCGCGTTGTGCACGGCGGGCCGCCCGAAATCGCGAATGGCGAGGGAGATGCCGAAACGAAAGCCTTGAGAACTGATTTCGGACCTCGCTGGAGACAATCGATGTTTGCGGCAACCCGCAATCGAGGCATCGGCTTCCGCTGCGCCACGCAGCGTGAAGCCGAGATACCTCGACTGACGGTCCGCGTCAATGACGCGAAGCGGTCTGCCTACGGCTGAACCGGCAAATCCCGCACGCTCGTCACGTCGAACTCTTCGCCTTCGACGCAAATCGTGTGCTGATGGTGTCCGCCCGAGCGCGTCGCAGGCATCGCGTTCTTGGGCGGATAGTCCGGATCCATTTCCTGCCCGATATAGATATCGCTATGACTCGTGCCGGAGAACCCGACCGTAAGCAGTCGGAAGTAAGACCTCGTGCCGTTCGGCTCGTCGACAAACGCGAATGCCTCTCGCTTCTTCTGAATGTGCGCCCCGGCCGCAAGAAGCGGTCCTTTTCGCCAATGAAGTCTCGCTGGCGAGAATGGACGTACAACACGAGATTGCGATGGGCGGCCCGGGCCGGCGTTTGCCTCGCCGACAAAAGCGTACCGTCCGTAATCGGGTCCGTGCACCCGCCGGCATTTGCATCGCAGCAGTCGAAGTTTCCGCCGGTGTCGTGCATCGTGGCCGTCGCCACGAATCCGCTTGCGCAGCCATTGCTCGCGTCGCAGTAACTGCACGAATAGTAATACAAGCCGCAGATATAACCATAGAACGAGGTGGGGCAGTAATCCGTTGCGAAAACCGTCCCTTGCAGCGTCAAGGCTGCCATGACGAACAGAAAACCAGATCGAATTGAAGCCAACATAGTTTCCCTCCACAACTCCAAAAGACATGCTCGTCGGTCGCGACCCTGTGCCGCGTCGACATCACGAGTTGCGGCCTGGAGCCCCGACGTCCTGCAAGGACCGTTACGATCAGCCGCTAATTTCTAGAGACTTGGATTTCTGGCTTGGCCGGGTAGCGAGAGTGTAAACAGCCAGCGCACAGCAAGACGCTCTGAGAAAGTGGCAAGGTCGCAGCTTGCGGGCCAAGCCAAAGAAGAGCGGCCGGCTCATGGCATGTGATGCATTTCGCCGAAGGCCGCGGAGGGAATGGTCCGTCGCCGGGATGAGCAGCAGCGCAGCTTCCGCGCACTACGTGCAGCTGCATGCCGAGTCAAGAATCTGCGAGCGGGCTTATTGCTCGGAGATGCAGTAGAGATGCTCGAACGTGCGGATGAAGATCTGTCCGTCGGAGATGGCGGGCGTCGAGTTGCTCGTCTCGCCCAACTCATTCCTGGCCGCCAGTTCGAACTTCTCCGGATTCGGCTTGAAGACGATCGTCGCGCCCGCCTGGTTGGTCACATAGAGCAAGCCATTGGCCGCCACGATTGAGCCCCAGTGATTGGCGCCCGAGGCGCGGTCGGCCCACATTTGCTTGCCGGTCGCAGCCTCCAGGCAGCGGATCGTGCTGGGCCCTGCGTCGGGCACGTACAGGTAACCGTCGAGAATGACGCCCGAGCCGATGCTCTGCGGATTGCGCGGCAGTGCGCCACAAGCGATTCGCCTCGGTAATGTTGCCGCTGCCTCCCAGCTTGAACGCCAGGCCGGCGCCGCTGTATCCGCCGATCGCCACGCAAATCCCTTCGCCGATGACGGGAGACGAATAAGCCAGGTCTCCCTTGTCGCTGCGCAAGCCATCGCACGTCCAGAGAATCTTGCCGTCGCCGGGAGCATAGGAAACGACGCGAGTCGGCAGGCTGCAGACGATCTGGTCCTGCCCGTCAAGATGGACCACGACCGGCGTGCTCCACGATCCCATCGGCGCACCGTCGGCTCGCTTGCGGCCATCGCCATCGGTCGGCTCTTCGACTCGCCACAGTTCGCGTCCGGTTTTCAGATCGAACGCCGCGACAAATGCATGGTCGCCAGGACCGCAGTTCTGAATCACGCGGTCATTGTAGATGATGGGCGAAGCGGCATAGCCCCACTCGTGCCGAAACTCTCCCAGGTCACGGCGCCACAGTTCCTTGCCTTCCATGTCGTAACAGAACAGACCGGCCGAACCGTGCCACACGACCACGTGTTTGCCATCCGTTACCGGCGTCGTGGCGCAGATACGGATTCGTCTTATGCGTCGGCATCAGCTTGTCGAAGTCGACAATGCGGGCCCAGCGCGGGCTGCCGTCGGCGCGATGGAAGCAATAGAGGCCGCGTTTTTTGCCGTCGTCTTCGGCGCACGTCACGAACACGCGCTCGCCTGAAACGATCGGGCTGCCATTGCCCGGCCCCGGCAAGGCGGCCTTCCACTTGATGTTGCGGTCCTTGCTCCACTCAAGCGGCGCATGCTTCTCGTCCGACAAGCCATTGCCGTTGGGGCCGCGAAAAGCCGGCCAGTCGCCCGCCGCGGCCGCAGCCGCAGCCATGGCACACGCTGCCGTGAAAGTGCAAATCCATCGATGCATCGTCAGGCCTCCGGAGCGGGTGAACGTCCGCCGCATTATGCCGCCCATGCCGATGCGAAGCAAATCAGCAGCCCAAGAATCAGGTCGAGCAGCCGCCCGTATCAACGCAAAAAAGCCAACACGGCTCGACGCCCCGCCAGATGGCTGCACGGTAGGGCTTTCGCGCACGGTGACGCCGGAAAGACGCGGCGCCTGTTTGTGGTCGCATCGCACTGCGGCGGTCGTTGTGGCGGAGGCTCGGGCGAGATTATGATGCACGGCGCGCGCTGCGCCTCACGCCGAGGCGCCGCGACAGGGCGGACAACCCGTCCGGCAAGCAGGCTGACGAAAAATTAAGCGGTGCGGCATTAACGAATCGCCAAACGCGGACCATATAAGGCTGGGATTGCCCAAACGCGAGCGGGCTGGAAGGCGGCAAAGCAGGCCCCTCCGCTTCTCATGCCGCCAGGGCGAGGAGATCGCGACTCCGCGTCAGGCGTTTGTTAACCCGATCCGAGTTGCTCCAACACTTTCACGCCGGTCCTGCCTGCACTAATCCCCGCTGCCAACAGCCCGCAATGAACCGTCCATGAACGCCAATCGCTATTTTGCGGCCGATACGCCCGCTGCACCTGAGCTCGAACGGCTGGAATGCCTGAGCCATATCTTCGATCCGGTCACGACGCGACGCCTCATGTCGTTGGGAGTCGCCGCCGGTTGGCAGTGCCTGGAAGTCGGAGCTGGCGCCGGCTCCGTCGCCCAGCGCCTCAGCGATTGGGTCGGAGAAGAAGGGCGAGTCGTCGCCGCAGATCTCGATCCGCGATTCCTGAGCTCTTGCTCCCGTCGATAATCTCGAAGTCCGTCAATTCGATATTCTCAGTGACGATTTGGAACTCGGCCGCTACGACCTGGTGCATTGCCGCGCCTGCTGATGCACTTGCCGGAGCCCGGCGCGGCGCTCGAGCGCATGGCGGCCGCGGTCAAGCCGGGCGGATGGCTGGTTATTGAGGAAGGCGACATGACCACGTATGCCGCGGCGGACCCGGCGCAGCCCGCGTTCCGCCGCGTTCGACCGCATCTCACGCGCGATTACCGCGGCAACGCACGCCTCCCGGGCGCTGGACTGCTATTTTGGCCGTCGACTGCGCGGCCTTGTCGAACGCCCCGGCTGGAGCGAGACCGGGCACGACGGAGCGACGTTCATCCATCGTGGCGGCGAACGCGGCGCCCGTTTCTTTCAAATGAGCAGCCGTCTTGTCGCCGATAAGCTGGCGGCCGCAGGCAAGCTGAGCGAGGCCGATCGGGACGAACATCACGCGGCGTATGAAGACTCCAGCTTCAGTTTCGTCGGCATGACGCTGTTCGGCGCCTGGGCTCGGCGTAGCGATTAAAGGTGTACGTACATGCTTCGACGCTTTCAAATTCGTGCATCGCTGGCGATGCTCGTCGCGGTTGCCCTGCCAGCCGATACCTTGCGGGCCGGCGACTGGCCGCACTGGCGGGGGCCGAATCGCAATGACGTCACGGATGAAAGTCGCGCTGGAACGGCGGTCCCTGGGCGGCAGGAGAACCCGCCTGGCGAACGAACGTCGGCCATGGGGCCAGTTCGCCGCTGGTGATTGGCGGGCGACTTTACACGATGGGTTGGAACTCCGGACAAGATTCGGTTTACTGCCTCGATGCCGCCGGTGGTCGCCAAATCTGGAAGCGAGACTACCCGTGTCCCCAATACGGCCGCAGGGCCACCGGAGACGAAGGGTTGTACTCCGGCCCGACCTCGACGCCGGAATTCGACCTGGCGACCGGACTACTGTACACGCTCAGCGCCGACGGCGATCTCAACTGCTGGGACTCGGCCCACGACGGCAAGCGGGTCTGGGGCTTGAACCTGTATGCAAAATACGACGTGCCGCGCCGCCCGCGCCACAGACGCTCCGGCTTGCGAGATTACGGCTACACGACGGCGCCGTTCGTGCATGGCGAAGCGGTGGTCGTCGAAGTCGGCGACGAGGAAGGCGCGCTGATGGCCTTCGATAAACGCACCGGCCGGCGCGTCTGGGCGAGCGAGTGCAACAGCCCGGCGGGACATACCGGCGGTCTGGTCCCCATGACGGTCGAAGGGATCGATTGCATCGCAGTCATGAACTATCGCGGCTTGCTCGTCGCGCGGCTCGATCGCGGAAATGAAGGCCGCACGGTCGCCGAGTACGAGTGGACGACCGATTTCGCCAACAACATCGCCACGCCCGCCGTCTTCGGCGCCTCAACGCTGATCACATCGCAATATAACCGCAGCGCAATTTGCCGAGTCGACATCAGCCTGGCCGGCGCTCGGAAAGCGTGGGAACAGCCGCTGGCCTCGAAGGTCTGCAGTCCGCTCGTTGACGGCAATCGCGTCTATTGGGTTTGGCGAGAGGCGCATTGTCTCGATTTTGCCACGGGGCGCGAGCGATGGTCTGGCGGCGCTTTCGGAGACGCCGGTTCTTGCATTCTCACGCGCGACCGCAAGCTGATCGTGTGGGGCGGTCGAGGCGTGCTGGCCTTGCTGGATGCGAGCGGCGGCAATTCCGCATACAAGCAACTGGCACGCCGCGAGGGCCTATCCGCCACCGACGCCTGGCCGCATGTCGTGCTGGCCGGCGGCCGCTTATACTTGAAGGATCGCAACGGCGAACTGCAGTGCCTTGAGCTGCCATGACGTACCGGCTCGTCCGCCTAAACGAAGCGTGACGGGCGCCGGCGGAACTGTCGCGCGTTTTCAAAGCCGGCTTACGCTTCAGCAAAATCGGCCGGCCACTCAGGCTACCGGCCCCACGGCCGCGATGTTGTGCGCTGCGCGGCGGATGCGTTGCGGGGGCACGACGTGCG
Source organism: Pirellulales bacterium (assembly GCA_963786255.1). Taxonomy (GTDB): domain Bacteria; phylum Planctomycetota; class Planctomycetia; order Pirellulales; family JAICIG01; genus JAICIG01. The sequence continues at coordinate 177,031 of CAWAYY010000026.1, read as the reverse complement.
TCGCAAGCCCCGCCCATTCCAGCAGTTTGATGAAGTAGTAGTTCAAATCGAACTCCCACCAGCGATGCTGGACCGAAGCGCTGGCAGGGTCGTGGTGGTGGTTGTTGTGCCAGCCCTCGCCGCCCGTAATGATGGCCACGAACCAGTTATTGCGGCTTTCCTCGTCAGTTTCGTAGTTGCGATAGCCGAAGATGTGGCTCAATGAGTTGACGGCCCAAGTGATGTGCCAGACGTAGACCGTGCGAGCGGCGACGCCCCAAATCAGCAGACTCAGGCCGAACTGCAATCCGGCCAGGGCCTGGCCGGCGGCAATCCAACCGGTCGCCAGCCCGACGAGGAAAAACAGCGCAGCATGCGCCAGGTAAATGCAGCTCGCCGCCACGCGGTGCTTTTCCAGGTACATGTAGTAGGGGTCGTCCAGCACGTCGCGCGCATATTTGTAATACGACTCGGCGTTATGGGTGCCGCGGTTGTCGAAGAACAACCAACCGACGTGCGACCAGAGGAAGTTCACGAGCGGACTGTGCGGATCATCCTGCTCGTCTGTATGCCGGTGATGCAAGCGGTGCCAGCAGACCCAACGGGCCGGCGTATTTTGTCCGCAACACAAAGCCAGCGTCACGAACGTCCGCTCGAGCCACTTTGGCACGCGGAAGCTGCGATGCGCGAGCAGGCGATGATAGCCGATCGGTACGCCAAGCTGACCGAAGACATTGATGCCAAGCACCAGGCACGCCACCCCGGTCCAACTGAACAACCAGGGAACTGCGATCAGAAGCGCCAGCAAGTGCAAGGTCAGGATCGGAATGACGTAGTCCCAGCGCACGCGGCCGCGATTTACGCTTGCGGCGAGCGAACAACGTCGGGTTGCAACAGGAGCCACGTGAGGAGGCGTCAAGATTTCGGGCGGCGGCGACGCGACGGCAGACTCAAGATGCATGGTCACAAAAAAACGATCCGCGAAAAGATGGGGCCTTGCGCAAGGTGTACGAGAGAAGTGTAGCAAGACCGGCAAGCGACGCGAGAGGAACTTCCTTGAAATCTGGAAAGCTGAAGCGGAATTCCGGCGCAAAGCCCCCATCTTGCCTCGCCTGGACCTGGCCGCCGGCGGAGCGCTGTTCTATGCGTTGTGGGCGCTGCGTCGTTTCCAGATGAAGTACACCGGCACGCCGAGCAGCACGATGATCAATCCGGGCCAGGTCGTCATCGGCCGGTACGCGAACAGCACGCTGACAATCGTCGCGGCGCCGATGAGATAGACCACGGGCACGAACGGATATCCAACGGCGCGGTACGGCCGCGCGGCGTCAGGGCGCGTGCGGCGAAGGCGAAACACGGCAAAAATCGTCAAAATATAGAAGACCAGCGCCGCCGAGATGACGTATTCCAGCAGGTCGCTGTAGAGATTGCCGTACTTGCCCTCGCGATAGGTGCGCGGCAGCACCAGCGCCGCGGCCCATAAGCCTTGCACCGCCAGGCCCCACGCCGGGACGCGAGCCCTGTTGAGCCTGCGCCGCCTGGCGAAAAAACAGTCCGTCTCGCGCCATGGCGTAATACGCTCGCGAACCGGCCAGAATCAGGCCGTTATTACATCCGAACGTCGAAACCATGATCGCACCGGCCATCAGCGGCACGGCGACGGCGGGAAACACTCGCACCAGCATGGCCGTCGCAACGCGATCGGCCGGCGCCGTCTGGATGCCTTCCAGCGGCAAGCTCGCCAGATAGGCGAGATTGGCCAGCAGATACAATACGATCACCAGCCCCGTCCCCAGGCCTAACGCCAGCGGCAGGTTTCGCCGAGGGTTCCTGACTTCGCCGGCCACGAAGGTGACGTTGTGCCAGGCGTCTGCAGAAAACAGCGAGCCGGTTTGCGCCACGCAGATTGCCGCGAACAAGCCGCCGGCCGAAGTCGCCGCCGTCAGGCCTTCGCGAAGATCGTCGACCGGGCGAACGCTCCAGAACTGGCGGAAGTTCTCGGCGACGGCCGTTGCGTTCCAGCCCACCGTGAGCCCCAAGGCGATCATGACCAGCAGTGCGCCGGTCTTGGCGACGGTGAACAGGTTTTGCAGCACCTTGCCGTAGTATAAACCTCGCATGTTGTTGGCCGAAAGCAGCACAATCAGCGAGACGGCAAGCAGTTGATTCGTCGAAAGCGAGATCGCATAACCTTGCGCCAGGTGGACGGGTTCGATCAAGTAGTTGCTCTCTGAGACGACGGGCCAAATGGCGCCGGCAAAGCGACCGAATGCCACGGCGACGGCTGCAATCGTGCCCGTCTGGATCACGAGAAACAGCGTCCAGCCATAGAGAAATCCCCACAGCGGCGAATAGGCCTCGCGCAGGTAAGTGTACTGCCCCCCGGCCCGAGGCATCATGGCCGCCAGTTCTCCGTAGGAAAGCGCCGCCCCCATGGTCAGCACGCCTGTGAGCAACCAGGCCGCCAGCAGCCAACCCGGACTGCCGAGCAGGCGGCTCATCTCGGCGGAGACCAGGAAAATGCCCGATCCGATCATGGCCCCGACGACCAGCATCGTGGCATCGAACAGGCCCAGTCCGCGATGGAACTCAGTATCTTCGTGAAAGCTGGTCGGCGGAACGGCGCCGGCGAGCAGCGACTCGGATGCGGGCGATTGCGGATGATTCATGGCGCCCCACCGAGCAAGAAGCTTCGCGCTTTTAACTCCCCCAGGCGGCAAACGCCCGCGCTCCGGGCGAACGACATGATTTTCGGACACAGCGAAAGGCAACGACCCATGCAACGGATTGTAACGGGGTTAAACTTCGAACGGAACGACGACAAGCGGGCCTTTCCGCGTCTCGGCAGTCGTCGGTCGCTCTTGCCAGCAGGCAAAACGCCGCCGCGAATGACAGATTCCCGCGCGAAGCGCGGGAACGAGAGCGCAAACCAGCGGCGGCTGCGGTCAGCGTTTATTGGAGAGTTGAACAACTCCCCAAATCACCAGGCCAATCCCAACCACGACCAAGGCCCCCGAATTCTGCGTGCCGCGCAGCGGCAAGCTGTCCGGAGAGTCCGCCGACGATAAAAACACCGCCGATGACCATATTCCACATCGCGGTTTCGCCCTTCTTGAATGGAGATGAGAGTCATCGTCTGCCTGGCCGCCTCGGGGCGGCTGCCTCAAGGCACAGGCGAAGACACCCCCCTCACTGGAGCGGATCCTGAGGAACAAGTCAAACTTTTTTTCAGTTCCGTGGAACGGGCATGAACCGCGAACTCGGCCAGTTCCGCGTCGCCTCCTCGCTCGACCGTGGAGAGCATCGAACCGGAGTTTTCACCGACGGGGGTTGTTGGGTATCCTGCGTGCTTCATCCCAGCTTAAGGAGCATGGTAAACTTGGGGCCCGCCTTCGAAGAAGCAGGCTCTGCGACACCGAGTTCACCAATCAACTCTCATCAGGCAATTCTCATCAGGAACGCATGAAACCATTGCGGATCAAGCACCCGCGCCGTGCGTTCTCCGCTGCGCGCGACGATAACGGCGTGCCGCACATCGAGGCCGGCTCCTGGTCGGCGGCGCTGTACGGTTTGGGGTACATGCACGCCATCGATCGGCCCACGCAGATGCTCTTCTCGCGCGGCAGTGCGCGCGGCCGCTCGGCTGAACTGATCAGTGACAAGCCGGAGCTGCTGGAGACGGATCGTTTTTTTCGCAAGGCGGGCCTCTACCGCCACTTGGACCGCGAAGTCGGAGCGATCGACGATCTCAATTTCGGCTATCTGACGGCCTACTGCGAAGGCATCAATGACGGCATCAAGCAGGCCGGCCGCTCGCTGCCAATGTGGGCCGTCGGCTTTCAGCCGTACCCGTGGAATCAGCAATCGGTGATGCTGATCGGCAACTTGCTCAATTTTGGCGGCCTGGCGGTCGGCCAACAGCAGAACGAGCGGCTGCTGCTGGAGCTGATCCAGGCGGGCGTCGGGCGAGACAAGCTCAAGGAGTTGTTCGAACCGCTGTTGGACGATGCGGACTTCATGCTGCTGCAGCAGATCAAAATCTCCAGCCGGCTATCCGACGAAGCCTTGGAGTTGATCTCCGACCTGCCGCGATTGGCCGGCAGCAATGCCTGGGCGGTGGCCCCGCATCGCAGCGCGAGCGGACATGCCTTGCTGGCCTCTGACCCGCACTTAGAGGTGAACCGTCTGCCGTCGATCTGGTACGAGGCGGTGCTGAAGTGGGACGACCAGTATGTTATGGGCGCCACCTTGCCCGGCTGCCCGCTGTTCGCCGTTGCCCGCACGCCGAAGCTGGCCTGGGGCGTAACGTACTTGAAAGGGGACACGAGCGACTACTTCATCGAGGATTGCCGGCGCGGCGAGCACGGTTGGCAGTATCGCCGCGGCAACGAGTGGCGCGAGTTTCAGATCACTGAGGAAATCATCGCCCGCAAAGGGCAAGAGCCGGAACTGCTGCCCGTTTATCACAACGAGTTGGGCACGCTCGACGGCAATCCGGAAAAAGACGGGCCGGGCTGCTACCTGCTCAGCGCCTGGACCGGGCAGGCGACGGGCTCGGGCGGTTCCGTAGCCACCTGGCTCAAGCTGCCGGGCTGCAACAACACGCTACAAGCCATGGATCTGGTCCGCGATTGCCCCCAGCCAACGTTGTGCTGGGTATTCGCCGACTCCGAAGGACATATCGGCCGACAGGCGAACGGCTGTTTTCCGGAGCGACCCGCCGGGCACAATGGTATGTTGCCCATCCCCGCCTGGGACACAGCCAATCACTGGAAAGGCTGGATGCCGACCTCGCTCTTGCCGCGCCTCTACGATCCGCCCGAAGGGTTCGTGGCCAGCGCCAACGAGAACATCAATCCGCCGGGCGGACCGGAGCTGGTTACGCAACCGGTGCCAGACTATCGCCGACGGCGAATCGGCGAACGGCTGGCCGAATTGCCTTCGGCCACGGTGCAAGACATGCAGCTCTTGCAATACGACGTGATCAGCATGCAAGCTCGCGACCTGCTGAAGATCTTCCTCCGGATCTGCCTGAAAGCCCGATCAAAGAACGGCTGAAGGCGTGGGATTGCGGCTACGGCCCCGAGAGCCTCGAGGCTACGCTGTTCTCCCGATTATATCGCAACGTGTTGCTGGAAATCTTCGGCCAGGATCCGAGCAGGCAAGGCGGCTTTGGCTGGCGACGGATGTTGTATCTTTGCTCGCGCGCGGGCTTTTCGATGATGGTCGTAACCTGCATCGACCGTTTGCTGAAGAAGGAAGACTCGATCTGGTGGCGAGACCGAGACAAAGCGACGTTGATCCGCACGGCGGCGGAAAAGCTTCAAGCAGAAGCCGATCAGCCTTGGAGCGTGACCAACGCCTTCAAGTTCACCAACCGGTTCTTCGAGAGCCAGTTCGTCGGCCGCGCGCTGGGCATTCAGACCAGCGAACTGCCGATGCGCGGCTGCCACGCGACCCCGTTTCAAGGACACTTGCTGCGAGCCGCCAAGCGCGAAACGACGTTTGCGCCTTCCTATCACTTCGTCACCGATCTGGCGGCGCAGGAGGCCTGGACCAACTTGCCCGGCGGCCCGAGCGAGAGCTGGTTTTCTCGCTGGTACAAAAGCGACATCCCCCGCTGGCTCGCCGGCGAGTATAAGCGGCTCGCGCCGCAAAGCGGCGACGAATAGTGGTATACTTCAAGTAGGTGAGTCCGCCGAGGCGCCGTAAACCGCTCTAGCATGAGTGACGCAATCGAAACATCCGCAGCCTCCGAGAATCGCGTGCCTGACGCGACCGCGCCGGTCTCAGCTTCACGTCCAGCTCGTGCAAGCGCTATCGACAAGCATGCCTCGACGGCTCGAGCGGTCAATTACGAGCAAGCTCTCGAACGAGAGCCGAGGTGGGCTTTGAGCGAAGGCAGCCGGCATTTTGAGGGCCAGAGCGCGGTTTTCGACGCTCTTCATAAGATCACAAAGCGCCTGACGGAGTTGCGGATCCCATACGCCATCGTCGGCGGAATGGCGCTCTTTCATCACGGCGTTCGTCGCTTCACGGAAGTCGAACGGAACAAGTTCCGTTCTACCGCTGCAGCTCGGAACCGCTTACGTAAACCAGTACCGCGTGAAGTGGAAGAAGACCGGGGCGGCGAAACAGATGGAGTCGATGCGGTCGAGCACGCCGCCGTGGCCTTCGACCAGCGTGCCGTAGTCTTTCACGCCGCGGTCGCGTTTGATGGCCGACATGGTCATGCCGCCGGCGAAGCCCATGATGGCGATGACGACCGACATGATGGCCGCCTCCCAAGGCTCGAAGGGCGTGGCCCACCACATGGCCGCGCCGAACAGCGTGGCGCAGGCGACGCCGCCGAGATAGCCCTCCCAGGTGCGATTGGGACTGATGGCCGGCGCAATCACGTGCTTGCCCAGCAGTTTGTCGCTAGGCGAATTGCAAGGCGTCGCCCAGCGTCACCACGAGCAGGAAGAAGAACAGCAAGCGGGCATTCGAACCGCGGTCGGCGTCGTCGCCGGCGGTTGCCTGCCACCCTGTTCATTCGCTCCCTCGCCGGACGCCGACGACGACGCGGCCTTAGCCGCAGCGCCTTGCCGGGTCGGCGGCGGATTGATTTCCAGGTACAACAGCGCCGGAGCGTGGCTCAGACAGTAGACGCAGATCATCAGCCCGGCCTGGATCTTCGCCGCCCGTTCCAGGTATCGTTTGTAATCTCCCGCCATCGCGATTCTGGCAGGAATAAACAAGAAGGCATAGACGGGAATCAGCACGCTGTACAACGCGTATTTGTTCATGCCGACCAGCACGTATTGCAGCGGCGTGAACACGAAGAAGACCCAGAACAGCGCGCGGTGATCGGCCATCCGCGTCGGCGTGAGCGTGATGAATTCACGCAGGGCCCAGAACGAAAGCAGTCCGAACAGCACCACCGTCGCGGTTCGGCCGAGCAGAAACGCCGCGGCCAGCACCGCGCAGAGCACCCACCAGGCCCGGATGCGGAGGTTGAAGGTTCGACGACGGCCGGGTTGAACCCCGCTGTCGGCCTGTCGCTTGAGCAACTGGCCGATGCCGGTGGCGGCCCTCAGCAGCACCAGCACGCCGCCGACCAGGCCGAACGTCGTTCGAGATCGCTGCATCAAGCTTCATGCTTCTTTGAGGCGACGAACGGCCTCGCGGGCACGCGTGAGAAACTCCGTCTTCGGCTCGCCCGTCTCGAGCCAGATCGGCGGCCCGAACGTGATGCAACTCAACAGCGGCACGGGCAGGAACTCGCCGCGGGGCAGAATGCGGTTCATGTTGTCGATGTGCACCGGCACCAACTCCAGGTCGGGCCGCTTCTTGGCCATGTAGTATAAGCCGCTCTTGAACTCGCCAATCTCGTCGCCCGCGTTTCGGCCCCTTCGGGAAAGATGATCACCGAGTGGGTGTCGCCGATCGCCTTGAGCATCAAATCGACCGGGCTTTGATGCACCTTGATCTGCTTGCGGTCGATCAGCAGGGCGTCGAAGACCTCGGTGGCCAGATAGCGCCGCACCACCCCCTTTTCCCAGTAGTCCTTGGCCGCGACGGGCCGAGTCAGGGCTCGCACCGCGGCGGGCAGCGACGACCAGATGACGATCGCGTCGAGGTGGCTGGTGTGGTTGGCGAAATAGACCCGCTGGCACGTGTCCGGCTGACAATCGATCCAGCGCACGCTGGCGCCGCTGCAGGAATCGGGCGATCGCCGCCAGCAGGGTTCGGGTCATTTCTCAACGCAATATCCTCGGCGCCGCCGGCCGCCGGCCGCCACTGGCCGGCAAATCGGCGCCGCACGCACGCCCAAGCCTGCATCGTATCCTCCGTCAGGGGTTGAGCATAGTCCCGCCCAGTATGATAAGATGCTCCGTTCAAGCCGCGACAAGCGACGTTGCCGGCTGGAGAAAATGCCAGGGCGGCAGAATCTGCCTGGTCCAACCAGACGCGTCTCTTTGCGGTGCGCCTCAAAGCCTGCGCCCGAGACAATGCGCCCCCCGAATATGCCCCGAATATACAAGGAGCAGCCATGACGACTCAGCCCGTATTGATCAACGGCCAGTGGCGAGAGGCCCAGGCCGCCGGGACGTTTCAGGCCGAAAACCCGGCCGCCGGCGAGCTCTTGCCGGATGTCTACCCGATCAGCTCCTGGGCTGACTGCGACGCCGCGTTGACGGCAGCCGCACAAGCCGCGACCAAACTACGGGAAACTCCAGCGGAAAGCATCGCTTCGTTCCTGGAGAACTATGCCGCAAAGATCGAAGCCCGCAAAGATGAGCTGACCCGGCTGGCGCATCTGGAAACCGGCTATCCGATTTCCCCGCGTCTGGCGGACGTCGAACTCCCGCGAACGGCCGGCCAATTGCGTCAAGCGGCCGCGGCAGCGCGCGAAGGTTCGTGGAGCCAGCCGACCATTGACGTCAAGGCGGACATTCGTTCCTGCTTGGCGCCGCTGGGGCCGGTGGCCGTGTTCGGTCCGAATAATTTCCCGCTGGCATTTGGCAGCATCTCAGGGGGCGATTTTGCCGCCGCGATCGCGGCCGGCAATCCCGTCATCGCCAAAGCCAATAGCTCGCACCCCGGCACGACCCGGATTTTCGCCGAAGAAGCGCAGGCCGCTGCCGCCGAAGTCGGACTGCCGCCGGGAACCGTTCAACTGCTCTACCGCACGAGCCACGCCGACGGCGAGCGATTGGCCGCCGATCCGCGGCTGGGCGCCATCGCCTACACGGGCAGTCGCTCGGCCGGGCTGAAACTCAAGGCCGCCGCCGACGCGGCCGGCAAACCGATCTACCTGGAACTGTCGAGCATCAACCCCGTCGTCGTGCTGCCCGGCGCCCTGGCCGAACGGGGCGACAAACTCGTCGACGAGTTCACCGCCAGTTGCCTGATGGGCACGGGCCAGTTCTGCACGAACCCGGGCCTGATCGTGCTGTTGGCTGGCCAGGCCACGGACAAGTTCATCGCCGGAGTTCGCGACAAGTTCGAGTCCGCCCCGTGCGGCGTGCTGCTTTCCAAGGGAGTCGCCCAGTCCCTGCAGAAAAGCGTCGGCGCGTTGACCCAGGCCGGCGCCCAAGCGCTCATCGGCGGGCAACCGGCCGACGGTCCCGGTTATCGCTATGCGAATACGTTGCTGCAAGTCTCAGGAGACCAGTTCCTCGCCAATCCCGAACGACTGCAGGGCGAGGCGTTCGGCAACGTCTCGTTGCTGGTTGTGGCGAAAGACGCCGCTCAGGCGGGCCAGATCCTCGACCACCTGGAAGGCAATCTGACGGGCTGCATCTATTCCGATGCGGCCGGCGGCGACGACTCGCTTTATGACCAGTTGGAGCCGCGGCTGAGGCCGCACGTCGGCCGGCTGCTCAACGACAAGATGCCGACGGGCGTGGCCGTCAGTCCGGCCATGAACCATGGCGGCCCTTACCCCGCAACGGGCCATCCGGGCTTCACTGCCGTGGGCATTCCCGCCTCGCTGCACCGCTTCGGCATGTTGGCCTGTTATGACAACGTGCGCCCCCATCGGCTGCCGCCTGCCCTGCAGGACAAGAACCCCAACGGCAAGATGTGGCGGCTGATCGACGGCAGTTGGACGCAAGCCGACGTGACGAGTTGAACGAAGCGGTACGCCCGCCGGCGTAGCACGGAACTTGTTCCGTGCCGGGCAAGACGCACGACACGCGCCCCGAACGACAACCAAGTTCGAACGGAACAAGTTCCATTCTACGGCTGCAACTCGGAACTTGTTCCGTGCACCCGCAGAACCGATGTCAAACCGCCGGGGCGCTACGTTTCCGAAGCCTCGAATCCGCTGGTCTTGTGAGATCCGTCACAGAATGGCTTTTTCGCTGAATGCCCGCAACGGCAGAGCGCAATCGACGGTTTGTCGCCGCTGATCGGGAACTTGTTCCCTTCCGCGTCAACGATCGTGACGGGTCCGTCGACGACGAAAGGACCGTTATTGCGAGTACGAATGACGACGTCGGCCATGACAATAAGCTCCTGATTGCGAAAAGCTGCAAGGGCCGGCTCCAGCGGCCCGATCCGGCGCGGACCAATGTAACGCATTACGTCAAAGGCGCCAGGCTTGCTGGCGCTCCCACGCTGCAGGCGCCGTGTAATGCCGACCCGGGCCCAAGCAGTTTGTTAAAGAACCGCGCCGCGCTGGGCTTGTTACAATGATCCGGCCAACGATTGCTCTGGTAGCGACCTAACCGCTCAGATACCATGGCCAGGGGGTTCGCGCGGCTCAGCACTTGATGCAATTCTGCATTTCCATGACACGATCGATCGTATCCTGTTCGCTTTCGTGGTTCGCCTTTTGCGGACTTCTGTTCGGCGGCCTCGACGTCCGAGCAGCCGAAAGCCATGTCATCACGTCGCTGACCTCGTCGATCACCGTCGACGATTTGCGCCGCCACGCCGAGCGGTTGTCGGACGACACGTTTGAAGGCCGCGAGGCGGGCAGCCGCGGCGGGCATGCGGCCGGCGTCTATATCGGCCGGGAATTTCAAAAGCACAAACTCGCCGGCGGCGCCGGACCCAGCGGCTACTACCAGTCGTTCGGCGCCCAGTATCGCAACATTCTCGGACTGCTCCCAGGGAGCGATCCGAAGTTGAAAGAAGAAGTCGTCATCATCGGCGCACACTACGATCACGTCGGCTACGGCACGCTGCAAAACAGCTACGGCCCGACCGGCTTCATCCACAACGGGGCCGACGACAACGCCAGCGGCGTGGCCGGATTGTTGGAAATCGTGGAAGCGTTCGCACAGTTGGAAACGCGGCCGAAACGTACGATCCTGTTCGCCTATTGGGACGGCGAAGAGAAAGGGTTGCTCGGCTCAAAGCACTGGGTCTCGCAACCCACGCTTCCGCTCGACAAGGTGCGAATCGCGCTCAACATGGACATGATCGGCCGCTTGCGAAACGATACCGTCGAGGTCTACGGCGCCCGCTCCGGCCGCGACTTGAGGCGGCTGACGAGCCTGAACAACCGCGATGCAAACCTGCGGTTCAATTTCATCTGGAAGATGCGAGACGACAGCGACCACTACACGTTCTTCCAACGCGGCATTCCGGTGCTGATGCTGCACACCGGCCTGCACGATGATTACCATCGCCCCAGCGACGACCCGGAAAAGCTGAACGTAGCGGGCATGCATCGCGTGGTGCAGGTCATTTCCGGAGTCTTATACGACCTGGCCGAGCAACCGCAATTGTCCAGCTTTCGCCAGGCGAGCCGGACCGAATCGGAGCATACGCAAAAGGAATGGGAGCGCCCGCTGCCGGCGCCGCCCAGTCGCCTGGGGCTGAGTTGGGACGCGGCGGCGGAGAAAGCCGGCAAGGGACTGCACGTCGACCGCGTAGCACGCGGCTCGGGGGCCGAGCGAGCCGGCATTCGCGCCGGAGACAAGATCGTACGCTTGAACGACCAGCCGACGGCCAACGGACAGGAGTTCAAATCGCTCGTACTGTCCGCCGAGAATCCGGCCCGAATCGAAATTGAGCGAGCGGGAGCGGCGGAACCGATCTCGCTTGAAGTACAGTTGCAGGGCAAACCCGTGCGGCTGGGAATCTCCTGGCGGGTCGACGACGCCGAGCCGAACGCGATCGTCCTCTCGCGGGTCACGCCCGGTTCGCCCGCCGCGCAGGCCGGGCTGTTCGTCAACGACCGCATCTACGAGGTCGGGGGGAAATCGTTCGCGTCGTCTGCTGAATTCCGGCAATTACTCTCGGCGAGCGGCCCCTTGGAACTGCTCGTCGATCGCTACGGCCGCCTGCAAACCATCAGCTTGCAACCGCTTGAGGTCGAGTAGAGCGAGGCTGGGCTGCGAGCTAGAAGCGCATCTCTCGCCGAAAACCGGAGAGCCTTGCGGTGAGGCGCAGTTTCTACATCGGAATACCGCTGCGCTGACTCGCCGCCGGCGCGGCGTCGCGTGGTACAGAATCAGGAGTTTTCAACAAGGGGAGAGGGGGATGAGGAGGAGATATGGAGATCGGAGCTCTTTGGAAATCTTTTCCTGCTTCGCCCCCCCATCTCCTCTTTATCCCCCTATCCCCCTTTGAAAATGCCGCCGTGACCTTTCGCACCCGGATTTCATGGCTTCTTTTACGGCCATCGCCGCGCCCAGTCCAAGTTCCGCTCTCCGCCGCTAGCTGAGCCTGGCGATCACCTCTTGCGCGGAACGAATTCGTAGCTGAGGGTCTTTTTCCATCATGTCGGCGATGACTTCGACGAATTCGTCGCACAACTCCGGATTAAGCCGGCGGGGATGCAGCGGAAGCTTTTCGCGGTGCGCTTGAATTTTCTCCGCCGCGGTTCCGCCGGGAAACGGCGCTTTGCCGGTGACGGCGTAATACAAGGTGCAGCCCAACGAATAAACGTCGCTCGCCGGCTGAACCGCGTCAGGATCGAGAAACAGTTCCGGCGCAAAGTAGTCGGGCGAACCCGTAAGCGGCACATCCGCCGTCTCGCTAAGTTCCGCCACATTGGCCCAGCCCGCCAGACCAAGATCGGAGATTTTCGCTTGCCCTTCGGCAGAGACCAGCACGTTGGAGGGCTTCAAATCCCGGTGAACCAGACCTCGTTCGTGGACATAGGACAATCCCTCGGCCGTTTGGCAGATGATGTTCGCGGCGGCCTGCATGGTCAATTTGCCCTGCTTTCGCACCAATCGCCGCAGGTCGACGCCCGGTACATATTCGGTGACTAGAAAATGCGCGTGTCGGTCGTGCCCGGCGTCGTAAGCGCGGACCAGGTGCTTGTGCTCCAGGCTTGCGTGCAGGCGAACAAGTTCCGTGAAGCTGGCGATGGCCGGCGGCGTCGAAAGCTTCGGCGGCAGCACTTTGATGGCCACCATCCGCCCCATCACCGAGTGCTCGGCCTTGTACAGCGATCCCAAAGCGCCTTCGCCGATCTTGCCGACGATGCAATAAGGGCCGAGCTTAAACGTCGTTCGGCCTTCTCGCAGGCGCGCCGCTTGCCAGGCGTTCAAATGCCCCAGCTCGATCAGCTTCTCGGCCAGCGACTCGTCGCTGAGCGGAGCCTGCGGGTCGCCGCGATTGCGCAGCAGATGTTTGGCGTGAGCAAGTTCCTGCTGCCCGATCAGACCGCTCGCCACCGCGGAACGTTGAAATAGCGACTCAGCCACTGCAACCCCGGCCTTGCGGCGAAATGAATTCATCTGCAGAAAAGAGGCTCGGCGGCGGCTTCCTTCCCCCAGTTTGCCTACACATAAGGTAACCATACCGCATTGGTAATCAAGATCCGGCGGGCGCCCGACGAACGTGATTCGGCGCGGGCGGCGTGATCTTATGCCGAACGAGGAGGTGTAACGGAATTCGTGAGAATTCCGTTGTCGAAGCGGCAAAGCCCGGAATCGTCACCGATTCCGCTATTGCAGTTCCGCCGCCGGCATCGATGGGAGATAATCAGGGCCTCGCCTGCTTATGATCGCGCCCGGTTCTGGAGAAGCCTGTATGTCCGCCTTGCCGTTATCCGCCGAGGAACTGGCCGCCTACCAGCGCGACGGTTACCTACTGGCGCGAAAGTTATTCGACGCTGAAGAAATGGAGCTTCTACTGGCGTATGCCCGGCAGGACGACGCGCTGACGGCGTCTGCTTATGGCCGTCGCGACTCCGCCGGACGCGAGACCCGGCTGGCGCTGTGGAATCATCCCGGTGAAGATCTCTACGCCATGTTTTCGCGTTCGCCCCGGATCGTGGACCGCATGGAACAGTTGCTCGGCGGCGAAGTCTACCACTACCACTCAAAGATGATGCTCAAAGAGCCGTTTGTCGGCGGCGCCTGGGAATGGCACCAGGATTATGGTTATTGGCACCACAACGGCTGCCTGTTTCCCTTGTTAGCCAGTTGCTTGATTGCCGTCGACCGGGCCACGCGTGAAAACGGCTGCTTGCAGGTCATCCGCGGCTCGCACGAGATGGGCCGCATCGATCACGGCAAGACGGGCGATCAGACCGGGGCCGACATGGAACGGGTCGAAGCGGCGCTGGAACGCATGGAACTGGCTTATATCGAAGCCGAACCGGGCGACGCGCTGTTCTTTCACTGCAACCTGCTGCACCGCTCCGATCAAAACACGTCGCCGAACTCCCGCTGGTCCTTGATCTGCTGCTATAACGCCGCCCGCAATGATCCTTACAAGGAGTCTCGCCACCCTCGCTATACGCCGTTGGCGAAAGTCGCCGACTCGGCGATCAAGGATTGGGGGAAGAAAGCCCCGCGAGCGGAATGAGACGCGAGACGCCAGATAGTTTGAAAAACGTGACGGTTAGCGGGCCGGCGGCGGCTTGATAAACAACCCGCCAATGACGATCGCCAGGCCAATCGCCCCCGCCACGCAGATCACCGTCAGTTTCTCGCGGGCCTGCTTCTCGGCCAGCATGTACGCCTGCATCTGCGGGTGCTCGCCCTGCATTTCAAACCCCTGGTGCAGCTCCTTCCACAGCTCCCAAGTCTCAGGCAAGCTGGCCTGTTCGATCTCCTCGGCGTTCAGCTCCTTGAAATCGGTGCGAAACAACTGGGGCCGCTGCGGATAGTTGTACCAGGCGAACAGTCCCGGCAGCAGGCGCCGAGCAGCACCACCAAACCCAGAAAGACGACGCCCTGCCGGGCTCCCCAATTGGCCTGCTGCGTCTCGGCGGCGACGACTTCGCTGGGAGCTTCGACGGGTTCGAGCTGTTTCAAGCCGCGCATCGTCGGCACGGTCAAGTCGGCGCCGCACTGGCAACGCACGCTCAAGCCGGCCTGACCGGCGTCAACTTCGATCTTTTTTCCGCAACTGCACGGCAGGTAGTAGAGCGTCATGGAGCCTGTAATAATGCGTTGGATGTATAACGGGTGTTTATTCCGGCACGGCCGAACCCCGATTGGCCCACCAGGGCAGCGTAATGCCGCCGTCGATGCCCAATCCGGCGCCGGTGATATAATCGCTTTCCGGATCGCACAAGAAGACGACGCCGCGTGCGATCTCTTCGGGCCTGCCCAGACGCTTCCAAGGCAAGGCGGACGAGGCCTCTCGCATTCGATCATCGCTGGTGAATTTGCGCTCGCCCGGCGTATCGATCCACCCGGGGTGAATCAGATTGACGCGAATCCTATGATCGACCAGTTCGATGGCGGCCGTACGCGCCATCTGATCGACGGCCGCCTTGGACATATTATAAGCCATCGACCGCGGCACGGGCGTAAAGGCGTGCGGCGAGCTGATGACGACGATCGAGCCCCCCTCGCCGCGGCGGATCATGGCCTGAGCCGCGGTGCGGACGGCATAGAAGGCGCCCCACATCGTGACATCGATCGTGCGATGAAATCCCGCCATTTCCGCTTCATAGAACGGCTCGCGGTCGCTATAGCAGGCGTTCGGCACGGCGATATCCAGCCGGCCGAACTGGGCGACCGTGTCGGCGACCATCTTCTCTACCGCGGTCTGATCGGCCACGTCGGCTCGGACCGGCAGGGCACGGCGGCCGGTCCGCCGGATCTCTTCCACGACTTCGTCCGTTTCTCCGGCGAAGTCGTTAACCGCAACGTCGCATCCGGCCTTGGCCAGGCCGACGGCCACGGCGCGGCCGATACCGCGGCTGGCGCCGGTGACCAAGGCGACTTTACCTGACAGACTGAACAAGACGAAAACTCACGCTTTCACGGAAATCGCCGGCGGCGAAAAGATTCATGCTAACCTGAGGGCGGGGGGCCAACAACCCGCTCAAACACGATCCTAACGGCGCTGCCGGCCCCTTGGACAAGTCCGAACTGCTCGCGGCGCCTTGGCTCCTCGCCGCGTGCTTATACGTCATGCTCGGGCAAAAAGTTCGACCGCCACCCCGTTCAGCATCAACAGGCATCCGTCATACCGCCTTGCGGGCGCACGATACCGCCGGCAAAGGCGGTCCACTCGGGAAACGAATTGCCGGCTCTATTCCGGGCCAAATCGCTCGCCGACTTTGACCGGATAACCTCGCAAAAACTCTTCGCTCGTCAGCAGGCGCTTGCCGGCCGGTTGCACCTCGAGAAGGGCGAGCACGCCATCGCCTGCCCTGACGGCCAACTCGCCTCCGCCGGCTTTGACCACCGTTCCCGGCTCGACGGCGGGTTCGTCGCGACCGACCTGGCAGCGGCCCAGGATCAGCCGCAACGGCGCGCCATTCGGCCGATGCCAAAAGGTGTAAGTCTTCGGCCATGGCTCCAGGGCGCGGATCTGGTTCTTGATCTCCTGCGCCGAGCGAGACCATTGAAGCTCCCCATCGGTCTTTCGCAGCCGTCGCGCGGGACTGGCCAGCGCCGGATCCTGCGGCAGCGGCGACAGCCTGCCGGCGGCCAGGTCATCGATCGTCCGGCAGATCAGCGGGGCGCCAAGTTCCGCCAGCCGCGCTTCCAATTCAACGGCGTTCTCCTCAGGCCCGATCTCGATTGCCGCTTGAGACAGCGTCGGCCCGGCGTCAATCCGCGGCGTCATGTGAATCACCGTCACGCCGGCTTGCGTATCGCCGCGAAAGATGGCCCAGTTGATCGGCGCCGCGCCGCGATATTTGGGCAGCAGCGAGCCGTGCAAATTGATTCCGCCATGCGGCGCCACCGCCAGCGTTTCGGGCGAAAGAATCTGCCCATAGTCGGCTACGACAAACAGATCGGGCTGGAACTGCGCCAGCGCTGCCCGGGCCTCGTCGCAGTTGATGTTCTCGGGATCGAGAATCGGCGTGCCGTGTTCTTGCGCCACGGCCCGCATTGGGCTGGGCTGCGGCTCGCGCCCTGCACGTTTCGCGCGCACCGGCTGCGTCACCAGCGCAAGGACCTCGTGCGGCGTATCGTACAGGGCCCGGAACATCGGCGCCGCAAACGGGCCCGTGCCCATCATGATCAAACGCATTACGTTCTCGCTCGTTCCAGTTCGGCGAGCCGGGCCTGGATCTGTTCGTCGCCGGGGATTTCTCCGCGCTCGCGCTGGCCGGCGAACTGCTCGCGGAAATCGTCGAGCGTTTCTTCCACCGCCAACCGGGCGGTCGGACTGAGACGGTCGATGAACAGCACGCCGTCGAGATGGTCGGTCTCGTGCTGCACCGCGCGGGCGAACAAATCATCGAGTTCGAACGTCACTTCTTGGCCCGACAGATTGTAGGCGTTGATAGTGATCTTTTCTGGACGCCGCACCTCGGCGTACAAGCCCGGCAGGCTAAGACATCCTTCTTCGGCCTCGGCCATGCCCTTCGGCCGGCTGAGCTCCGGATTGATGAACACGAACTCCTGATCGCGCAAAGCCGGATCGGACGCCAGGTTCACGATGAACAACCGGTAAGGCAGGTCGACCTGGTTGGCGGCCAATCCAATGCCGCGATGTTCGTCCGAATACATCAGATCGAACATTTGCCGCACCATGCGCTGCAGTTCGGCATCGACCCGCTTGAGCAGCTTCGAGGGCCTCAGCAACGTGGGATGAGGGTAATTGATAATCCGTAACAGAGAGATCTCCCGCCGCTGATCGGTTTAGGGATGGAAAACTTGGAGTATACCTTATTTACGCTTGGCACGGGGCAGGGATCGACAGTTCGCCGACGCTCCGAGTTAGGCCGTCGCTGAATCTGTGAAGATACCTCGAGGCGGCATTGGCGCCCGAGCCGCGTTGGCATTTAGAACGCCGCGCGGAACTCTCACGAATTCCGTTACGGAAGAACCAAAGCGAATACGTCCCGCGGGTTCAGGCATCCACGCGTCAAGAAAAAAAACGCGTCGCCGCCTCGATCCTCGGCCACCTGAATTATTCACAGCGAGCAAGACCTTTGAAGATCTCCGAAATGCATGCACATAAGCCGGCAACCAACCCAGTTCGCCAACGCCGCCAATGGCGTCGTCATAACCATTTTGACCGCATGAGCTTACGGTCATTTCTCAGCGCAATTGCGCGGCTCCATTCACGTTGACTCGCCTCGGGAAGCGGCCTAGAATTGCCAAACACGTCCTGTTCGCAATCCTTTTGCGGGATTCAACTTGTGAAGCCGTCGCCCGATTACCTCGCTCCCTCGTTGGAGGACCCTGCCGAGGACGAGCAGGGCTGGCGCTGGCAACTCGTGTTGCCATCCTGGCTGATCTCATTCTTGCTGCATGCGCTGTTGATCCTGATCCTGGGCCTTGTGGCTAGCCAGGAGTTGCATGGCACCAATGCGCCGCCAGCGGCGGATTTGATTGCCAGCACGAGCGTCGCCGATGAAAGCGAACTGTTCGACGACGAGCAAGCCGTCGTCGTAGAGACAGCCAGCGAACCAACGACGGAAGAAGACCAGGTTGAAGAGCAGCCGGCCGGCGGCGCCATGAGCGAGCTGATTGCCGAGGAACCGCCGGTCGATGTCAGCTCGGCGCTGCCGGAGGCCAATGAACTCGCGGGCATCGGTCAGGCCGACTCGGGGCTGGCCACCGGCGCCGGCGACTTCACGGGCGGCAAGCGGCGGCCGGTCGCGCTTTCCGGCGGCAAAGCCCGCACCAGCGTGTACGGCCTGGAAGGCGAAGGACACCGCTTCGTCTACGTGTTCGATCGTTCGGCCAGCATGGGCAGCGGCTCGAACAGCCCTTTCGCTTCCGCCAAACGCGAATTGCTCACGAGTCTCGACAACCTGGGCGACACGCACCAGTTTCAGATCATCTTCTACAACGAACGTCCGACGGCCATGAACATTGGCCGCCAATACGGCGGCATGCTGTTCGCCGATGCGCAAGGTAAACAACGGGCGCGCAAGTACATTGCCAGCATCATGTCCGAGGGAGGCACGCAGCACGGCGAAGCCCTGGAAGAAGCGCTGAAGCTCTCGCCCGACGTGATCTTCTTTCTGACCGACGCCGATCAGCCGGAGCTGTCCGCCGAACGCCTGGCGAGAATCAAACGCCGCAACGGCGGGCGCACTTCGATCCACACCATCGAGTTCGGCTTGGGCGCCCGCTTGAGTCGAGATAACTTCCTGGCGAAGATCGCCCGCCAGAACGGCGGCAAGTACGTCTACATCGACATTTCCAAACGAGACGCCTTGAAGCTCAGGGCGGATCGGAATTAACCAGCCGTTGCTCCTTCCGCGAAGCGATCGATTTGCAAGACTACGTCGATAGTGCGAGAGAACGGGCCGGCGGCAAGGGCTCGCGGCAAGTGGCAGGGCGGCTGCGGCAAGGCGCAGCACGTCCCAAACCGAACTCGCTTGCCGGCTTCGCCGCTTTCTGGCTGGCGCTGATCCTGGCGACGCCCTCAGCCCTGCAGGCCGACGTCGTGCTGCTCACCTCGGCGAGCAGTCGCCAGGCCCGGACGCGCATCACGGGCAAGGTGCTGGAATACACCGGCCGCGAGATCGTGATCGAAATGGCCCAGGGTCGCCCGCTCAAACGGCCGGGCAAGCTGGTCATTGAGATACAGACCGCATGGCCCGACGGGGTGAACGCAGGCGACGAACTGTTCGCCCGGGGAGATTTCCGACAAGCGCGAGAGCAATACTCGGCGGCCATCCGCAAAGAACAGCGGGCCTGGGCTCGGCGGATCATCCTGGCCAAGATCATCCGCTGCTACCGCGAACTCAATCTCACCGAGGCGGCCGGCAAGCTGTTTCTCGGCCTGCTCCATGAAGATCCCGACACGCCCGATTTCGACCTGATCCCGCTGGCCTGGCTGCCGGCTCAACCCTCGGGCAGCCTGACCCAGACGGCGCAAACCTGGCTCGAGGCGCAAGACTCGTCTGCCGCCGTGCTGCTCGGCGCCAGCCACCTGCTGCCAACCTCATTTCGCGGGCGAGCGCTGGAGCGGCTGGAATCGCTGGCACTCGACAAGGATCGCCGGATTGCCGCACTCGCGCTGGCTCAAAGCTGGCGCAGCGAACTGGCCACGGTTAACGCCGAACGCATCGGTCGCTGGCAACAAAACATCGAGCAATTCCCCGAACCGCTGCGAGCCGGCCCTTACCTGGTGCTGGGTCAGGCGCTCGCTCGGGTCGGACGAGCGGAGCCAGCCGCCCTGGCCTTGTTGCACGTGCCGATTCTCTACCCGCAAGAACGGCAATTGTCGGCCGAAGCCCTGTTAGCGGCGGCCCAACTGCTGGAACAAGCGAGCCAGCCAGCCGCAGCGACAAGGCTCTACCTGGAACTGACGGCAAGCTATGAAGGACTGCGGGCCGCCGCCGATGCGGCGCAGCACCTGCAGCGTCTGAAGGCGCCGGCCGGTCGTGGCGCCGCTCCGCCGCCGACAGCGGGCGATACGTCCGAAGAGCGCTTTCTGGACGGGCTGCGCACACGACGGCTGTTCGAATTGGCCGAGAATTATTGCCGCGAGGAACTAACGACCAGCGCGCTTGCCGACCAACAACGCGCGGAACTGACGGTCGAGCTGTCGCGAACCTACGTCGACCACGCCTTGCAATCGCCGCCCGACGAGCGCGACGCCATCTGGGCCCGGGCCCAGGCGGTCATCGAAGACCTGCTGCGCGCCCGCCCCAACGATCCACGGCGGATACTGCTCCAGGTGCAATTAGGTCTCGTCCATTTAGCTCGCGGCGAACTGGTGCGACAAGAGGCTGAAATCCTCCACAACTCCGCCGAACGCCTGGAGCAGGCTCGCGACGAACTGCGCAGAGCGGTCGGCGATTTGCAAACGGCCCAAGAAACGCTGGCCGTCGAGTTGCGCAACGCAAACCTGCGCAAACGCGCGGAACCCGGCCTCTTGACGGCCGACGAACTGTTGTCGCTCCAGCGGAATTTGAACTACCAATTGGCTCGGGCTTATCGTAATCAGGGACAGAGCTATCCGCCGCGAAGCGACGATCGGACCAACTCGTTGCGACAGGCGGTCGATCAACTGCGGCCGCTGGCCGAGGCCGATCTCGATGATGGGGTAACGTGGCAAAGCCGGCTGGACGAGATCATCTGCCAGCGCCTGCTGGAGCATTATCCCGAGGCCGAGCGGCGCCTGGCCGCGCTCGACCAGGCCGAACCGCCGCCGCGCGTCGCCGCCAGCGCGCGGGCCGAAGAAATCCGTCTGGCGCTGGCTCGCGGGCAACTGCCCGAAGCACTGGCGCTGCTGGACTCCGGTCGCGCGATCTCGAGGCAGCATTTCGCCGATCTCGACTACGCCTCTTTCGAAGCCTATGCGGCCGCGTGGCGCCGGCGGACCAGGCGAAAGCCGCCGATCAGGCCGCACAGTATCAAAGCCGGGCTGCTGAGTTGATTCAAGCTATTGATCGCCGCTACGGGCCCTACTGGAGCCGCCGCGCTGAAACCTTGCTGGCCGGCAACGTCAGCGCGGCGGGCGGGTCCAAAGATCTCTCGCTGCTGGTGCGAGCGGCCGAAAGCTTCTATCGCGCCGGCGAGATCGAGCAGGCGCTGGCCGCCTACGACCAGGCCGCCGAACAAGCGATGAAGGCTCAGCAAACCGACGTCGCTTTCGATACCGCCTACACGGCGGCCGTATTAGAACAAAAGCAAGGACATCATCGTTCGGCCGCCGACCGCTTCCGCAGCCTGGCTCGATCGGCGCCCAAGCACGCCAAGGCCGGCGGCGCCCATCTGCTGGCCATTTACAACCACGCCCAGGCCGTCAAGGACGATCCGGCGGCCAGCGACGACGACTACCTGGCTCTGCTCAATGAACACTTGCAATTCTGGCCGGCCGAGCCCAGTGCCAACCAAGCGCGGCTGTGGCTCGGCAAGCTTCAACAAGGTCGCCGAAATTGGGCGGCAGCCATCGAGGCCTATCGTGGCATTGCCGTCGACGACCCGCACTACGGCGAAGCCATTGGCGCCGTCGCAAATTGCTATCAGACTGAACTGGCTGAGCTTCAGGCCGCCGGCAAACCAACGGCCGAAGCCGCCGAGCAGGCGGCTCGCTACTTTGAAGAACTGATCAGCGGCGGACGCGACCGGCTGCCAGAACGCTTCAGCCCGGTCGAACGGCTGGCGGCCGTGACCGCCGCCGAACTCTATCTGCAGTACGCAGACGGCCGCTACGATCGGGCCGAACGAATACTCGCTGCGGCGCTCGACGCCTCCGGCAATGCGCCGGAAGAGTGGAAATCAGACGCTGAGGGCTTGCTGGTCTTCGCATTGGCCGGCCAGGGCCGGCGTGAGGAGGCGGCCCTGCGTCTCAAGCAGCTCGCTCAAGGCCGCCCCCAGCAGTTGCTGTTGCTGGTCGAAGGCCTGGACGAAATTGCCCGGGACAGTTCGGCCTCCATCCGCCGCGAGCTGGCTCGTCTCGAACTACAAGCAGCCGAATTGCTCGGCGCAGCAGCGTTCCACATTAAGCGCAGCCGACCGCAAGACATTCGACCTGGCTTACGCTCGCGCGCTGGCCACGGCCGAGCGGCGCGATGAAGCCCTCCGGCTGCTGGCCGGCCTGGCTGAAGCTTCTCCCCGCGACGGCAACGTGCAGGAGGCTTACGCCCAGGCGTTGCTCGAAGGCCCGGATAAAACGTCCTGGCAAGCGGCGCTTGAACAAGTGGCGCGGCATCGAGAAGAAATGCCGCGCCGGCAGCGATCGCTGGCTGCGTTCCATGTACGCCCAGGCCTTGGCGCTCGAGCGGTTGAACCAGAAGCCTCAGTCGCTTCAGCTCATCAAGTTGACCGCCGCCCTGCATCCGGACTTGGGCGGACCCGAATTGAAGGCGAAGTTCATGGAACTTCGGAAACGCTGCGAGCGGTAGAAGCATCCTGCGGCCAACGCAGGCGCCGTGTTTTTGTCGCCTCAATCTTCCGGCACGGCGACATGAACGGCGTGTAGCACGCGCTTCGAGTCGTCGTCTTGAACAAAGGCGACCATAGCCAGTTGCTCGAGCTCCAACGAAGGAAGAGGGCGCGGGCAAGCGAGCGCGATGGCCCCGGCTTTTTCCTGAAGGTATTCGTGCAAATCTCGCCGAACTTCTGCCAGATCGATTTCTAGCTGAACTTCGGCCTGGCCGTTGACGAGTCGCTTACCTTCGACGCCGCCTGGAAAGTTGCGAACCACATGGCGATTCATTCGCACGCCGTTCCCACCGTCGTAACGGACAAGCTTCTCCGTCAGCGCTATCCGCAAGCGAAGATTCGGCTCTGACTTCTTATCTTTTGCAGACTTCTCGCCGTTCGGCTGAGAGGGAATGGCTTCTGCAGTTGAACGAATTACGAGCGTGTCGGCCGCTCGCGTTACGTGCAGTTGAATCGCGGCCTCACGTTTGCCGGCAAGCTGCGCTTCGACGCGCTGTCGGAATTCTCGATACCGTTCTTCGGCCAACTCCCAAGGGACCGCCGCCCGAAGGAGATGGATCGCCGTTGAAAAAAGCGGTCGGCACGCCTCGGAAACCGTAATACTCGGACCGCGTGCGATCGCGTCTGGATTTGCCAGCGGGTCCTTGCCAGGCATGTGAAGATGATACTGCATCAATACGACCTCGCTGGTCTGAAACGCCGAGCCGATTGCGTCGCAGGCTATGTCGGCGGCCAGGCAGGGCGGGCACATGGCGCCGGTGAATAGCTCCAACAGCGCCACGCGATCATCGCCAGGGTGCTTGCGGCCGGCGTATGTCTCGACCTGGAACGGCGGAACGCGCGGCGTCGTAGTCGGCATCGAGCCGCGCGTCGATGCCGGCCGCCTGGCGTTCGGCGTCGGCGGCCATGTCGTCCTTGCCGCCCAGCCTGGCTGCGCCGGCCAAGAAGTGCAGCAGCGACGATTGATCTTCGGGCGAACGAAAGTCGTTCAGGTTCTCGCGCGCCTGCTGGGCGATTTCGAGCGACACATGCGCAAACTTCGGCTGACCGCGCAGCGAGCGGAAGCGCCACCAGACGAGCTTCGGCGACGAACTTCGGTCCGTACGGCTCGGCGGCGGCAAACCAGGCCTGGAGTTGTTGCCGGAAGCTGCGACTCCTTCACGCCCGCGTCTGTGGCCGAGATCAACCACCGCCTGAGCTCAAAGTTCGTTCCAGGCCCAGGCGATTTGTGAACCATTTCGGCCCACGCCTCGGCTCTCTGCTTCAAATCTTTAAGCTTCCAAATGGCCTCCAACTTGTCACGATAACCTTCAAACGGCGGCGACCGATCCGGCTTGAGTTCCTCCGCATCGACTCTCACCAGTCGCGCCGGGTCGATGTAGGCGCCTCGCTCGACCGTGCCCAGCAGTTCTCCCGCATGGTTGCCGGCGTCTTTCAAACTGCCTTCGAAGCGGAGCTCTCCGGCTCGTGCGCGAAAGACGAGCGAAACATGGCTTCCATCACATTCGAAGCTCTTTAGCTCGAGCGAACCCATGCTGGGCCGCGCATCGATCACCTTCGTTTCGAAACCGTCGCTGCTCTTTGCGATGTCGAAGAGCGCGAGTTCGAAAGCTCCGCTCCAATCATTCACCAGTGCCCAACGGCCTGTCGGCTCAAAAGACTCGTAGGCAAGAACCTGTCCGCCGGCTGAGAGGCTCGCGAAAAGAAACGTCGGCACGACCCATCGCGCACTGAGGTTCAACATCGGAAGGCTCCTTATCAATTCAAGGACAAGCCTCTTGGGAATGGAAAGCAATCGTCAGCACTGATCAATTCAATGCATCGCAGGCGAACGGCGAGCGTAGAGCGAGCGCCCTCGCTTGCTCTCCTACGTCGGCGTCTCGGGCACACAGAAGCGGAACGCTTATGCTATGAACGGGCCGCCGCAAGACTCGTGCCATTGGCAAGCAGCGAAATGCCATTGCTTGCCAACGGCAAATCACGCGCAGTTGCCCGCATTTGCATGCGAGGAACTTCGCAACCGCGCCCTGTGTGTGTCGATTCGGCATCGCCGTCCGCGGCGAACGACCGTTGAGCAACGCGCCGCGATGCTCGCAAATCAGTCGCCTGAGTCCGAGATCAATGGTGCTTCCTGACCATTCTTTGCACGAGATGAGTATTGTCGCATGGACAGTTTCTGTGCAGCGGCTACATGCAGAACAGCTACAGGCCAACCGCGAATTCCTGATACTTGCTTAGGCGTAGCGTTCAGAACGGCGCGGCCAGGTCGCAAGCAAGCTGGAGGCATCGACGACAACCAGGCTGCCGTACGATCGCCTTTCGCGCAGGAAACAGATTCTGATGCGTCAGATCGGTTAATGGCGATCCGAATGGTAAATCCGCACGTTGCGAAAAAAGCTTTCGGCGTCGCCCGTCACGTCCTCATCGGCGGCGAAGAACAGATAACGCCTCGGCCCGGTAGAGAGATAACGCCCGACGCGCAAGCGATATCGTCGCCAGCCGTCGCCCGAGTAATCGTTGAACTGCTGGCCGATATCGCGGCGGGCTTCGTAGCCGTAAACCTGAAAGATCGGATCGTCGCTGCTGCTGTAGGCGTCGTCGTTGTCAAAGCCGATGCCGTGGATCTGTCCCTCGCGAGGGCTGCGGAATTCGAATTCGATCACCGTATCGCGAGTCAACTCAACGTTCACCTCGAACATCTTCCAAGCGTTGCCCAACAAGTGCAGCGTACGGCCGCCGTCGAGCACTTCATACCCGCTCGGCAAGTCAAACTGCCCGTCCTGATAGCCATACGGCAACGCGGGCAGCCGGCTGAAGTCGACGGTCAGAACCTCGCCGACGGGCTTGCCGATCGGCGTTCCAGACGCTCGGGCAAAACGCGTCGGATCGGCCTCCAACTCGCGGTACGCGGAGCGATCGTCCGCACGACTCACGGAGATGGCCTGCCCCTGCGTCACTTCAATCGCCGCCGGTTCGTCTTCCGGCGCGGTGAGCGTGGCCATGACCGAACCGGAAAACACGTGCAGTTCAGTGGCGCCGTCGGGAGCGACGGCCAGCGCAAACTCGGCGGCCCGGCCCGAAGCAATGAGCGCGGGCGCGGTCACGCGAAAGGAGCCACGGTTGCGGCCCAGCGATATGCTGAGTTTGCCGGAGCGCAAGACGCCGCGATCGGCGGCGTTCATGCCTAGCTCGGCCGGTCCTTCCAGCACGGCCTTGGCCCCGCCGAGAAAATCGAGCGAAACCTGGCCGGAACGCAACTTGAGCCAACCGGGCGTCAGCGGCTTGTAGGCTGCTGGTTCGGCGCGCTCGTCTCCCACACGGCCTGACGCAGATCGGTAAGAATCGCCACCGGACCGCCTTCGCTCGCACGGGCCGTGGTGTCGGCCACCGCGCGGTCCGCCGCCGCTTGCAAGCCAAGCAAAGCCGCCAGACTCACGCACAGCAGCACGGCCGCGGCCAGCGACCAGCGCAAAATCGCTAGCTGTCGCGTGGGAGAACTGTGAGACACCGCCGGCAGTGGCAGCGACATCGCCGCCTGCACAGCCTCCTCGGGCAATGACAGACTGGCCGAGTCCCACTGCAAAAGCGAATCAAGTTCCAGCATTTCCAGGTACGACTGCCGCGCGTGTGGGTCCGCCTGCAGTCGTTCGACCAGTTGGCGCCGCTCGTCAGCAGTGATCGTGTCGTCGATCAGCGCAGAGACGAGCCGCTCAAGCTCCGGCGCCGGCGCGTCGTGTTCGCGGTCGGTCATGAGGTTTTCTCCGGCTGAGATGAGTCGAGCGACGCCTGCAGGCAATCGACCAGCGACTGGCGGATGCGGTACAGGGCCTGCGAAATTGCTCCAACCGAGCGCCCCAATTCTTGGGCGATCGCCTGCACCGAGGCGCCGGGCGCATAACGGCGACGAATCAACTGGCGGCTCGGCTCCGACAACCGCCCCAGGCAGCGCTGCAACGCCCGCTGCCGCTCTTCGTGCCGGGCCAGTTGTTGTTCTTGTTCGGCGGCCAACACGGCGACCAGCTCCGTATCGAACAGCAGTCGCTCGCGGCTCCGGTCGCGATAACGGGCCAGCACCTGGTAGTAGGCCACCTTGCGGGCCCAGCCGCCAAAGTTGCTCTCGGGCGTGAACTCGCCGGCGCGCTGCCACAACACCAGGTTCGTCTCCTGCAGCACGTCGCTGGCCTGGTCGGCCTCGGGCAGCAGCGAACGGATGTAGGCGTACAACGTCTGTTGATGCGACGTGAGCAACTGCACGAAGCGATCTGTGTCAATGTCGGACTTGATCGTCAAAGCTACGCGCCTTCCGCAAGATACCAACCCGAAGCTCCAGCGAGTGAGCGCCAAGGGGCGGCTAGAAAGCCCTCGCTGGCACTTCGGGTTCGTGTGGGCGGCCAACTCACTGTCACGACGCTACTTGTCAACAAAACAGGGGAAACGACCCAAGCCCCTTGTTATATTAATACCGTGGGAATCCAGAATCTCACGCCGCCGAAGCTGGCTGGCCCCAAACGCCTGAACAAGCCGGAAAGGCGATTCGGCCCCCCCGCCCCCGCACCAGGCTTTGCAGCCCCAACGCCCCGCCTGCTCGCCAAACAGCCACGCAGGAAAAAACCGAATTGCGGCGTGAGATTCTTGCCACAAGCGGTATTAGTTGGCGGGACAGAACACCGACAGTTAGTTCGAGCGGCCCACGGAGACGGTTGATGAGTTTGCACGCCTCGCTTCGCAAGATCACGAACTGGCGCCAGGCCTTTTTCGCAACCCTCGCTCTGACAATCCTTTACAGCACCGCATCGGCGGCCGACCGCTACTCGGAGCTGGTGCTCGAAGACAAGCCGGTCGGCTACTGGCGGCTGGAAAAGGCCGAAGACGGCCGCGTGCTGAACGAGGTGGACTTGCCCGATTCCACCGTCTCGCTGGTCGGGGCCATAACGGGCGAGGTCCGGCTGGCTTCGTCGGGGCCGCAAGCCGGCGAGTTTCCCTTGTTCGCGCCCGACAACGCCGCGGCCGAGTTCGCCGCCGACGGCGGCTTCATTCGCGTAACAGACGCCGGCGCCGACAGCCCGCTCGATTTTGCCAACGGAGACGCCCTCACGCTCGAAGCCTGGGTCAGTCCGCAGGCAACCGGAGCGGGACGATTCCTCTACGTCATCGGCAAAGGCCGGACCGAAACGAGCGGTCGCCTGGCCGTCAACCAGAACTACGCCTTGCGGCTGAAGACGCTGCCCGGCGACAAGGCGGCCCTCAGCTTTCTGTTCCATCGCGCCGATGAACCTGCCGCCGACAAGAAGACTGACGGCGAGGCAGCCGAGGACGACAAGTCCGACGCCAAGCCCGCGGTCAAAAAGGGAGACTGGCACCGCTGGACCTCCGCCGGCTCGCTGGCCATCGGCGACGGCTGGCACCATGTGGCGGTGACCTACGAGTTCGGCAAGCCGAAGAGCATCAAGGGCTATATCGACGGAGAAAGCGTCAGCGGCAAGTGGGACATGGGCGGCGCGACGGAACGGGCGCCGGAAGTCGATGACGATGAACTGTGGATCGGTTCTTCGCTGGGCGGGCAGCCGGCCAGCAGTTTCCGCGGCCTGCTCGACGAAGTGGCCCTTTATCGCCAGGCGTTGCCGGCCGCGCGCATCGAAGCTCGCTACCGATACACGGCGCCGCTGCCCGAGTTCGCCGCCGATCGCGTGCAGCCCGACTCCGTGCTGGTCGACATTTATGAAAACCTGCCCGACAAGAAATCGTGGCGATTCTCCGCGATCGAGCGCCACCGGCAGCTTCACGGCGCCGGCCATGGCCTTGGTTGACGTGCCGAACAAGTATTCGCCGCGCGGCGTGAAGGTGGATCGCTCCAGCCCGTTCCTGGTGCGAGCGATGGCCCGGCTGACGATTCCCGCCGGACCGCGCCGGCTGCTGATTCGTTGCCGCAATGCCGCGAGGCTTTATCTCGACGGCAAGAAGGTTCTGGAGACGCCGTTTTTTGGCATCTCCGCCAGCGGTCATGGCAAAGTGGTTCCGCTCGATGACAATCTGGCGCCCGACATCCGTCCGTTGCAACGAGGCGACTCGCAGCAATACATCGAGATCGAGGGGGACGGCCGCGAGCACGAATTTATCTTCGAAGCAATCGTCGGCGGCTTGAACCATCGGCCGGAACTTGGCGAAACGTCGGTCAGCCTGGCGGCGCCGGGCAAAGGCTTTGAGATTCTCTCCCCCTTGCAGCCCGTGCCGCTGACCGACGCTGGTTGGGAGGGCTACTTTGCCAGCGAGCAAGCGCGGCTGGTCGCGTTGAACGCCGAGGCCCGCCGCGAAGCGAGTCGCGACGAAGACAAGTACTGGCAAGAGCGGCACGAATGGGCCCGACAGGAACTCGCCCGGCGTGCGCCGCTGAAGACGCCGGAGCTTCCAGTCGAAGCACCAGCGGCCAACGACATTGATCGCTTCATTCTCGAGAAACTGCTGGCGGCCGGCCGGCAGCCCGGCCCCTTGTGCGACGACAGCGCGCTGCTGCGTCGCGTCTCGCTGGATGTCATCGGCACGATTCCGACGCCGCAACAGATCGAGCAGTTTGCGAGCGAACGAGAGCTGCCGGATCGCCGCGCCGGCTGGTCGATCGTCTGCTGGCGGATCCCGGCTGGGCCGACAACTGGGTCGGCTACTGGCAGGACGTGCTGGCCGAGAACCCGAACATCGTCAACCCGACGCTGAACAACACCGGGCCGTTCCGCTGGTGGATTCACGAGTCGTTCCTCGACAACAAGCCGTTCGACCGCTTCGTCACCGAGCTGGTGATGATGGAAGGGAGCCGTACTTCGGCGGCCCGGCCGGCTTCGCGCATGGCCACGCAGAACGACGTGCCGATGGCCGCCAAGGCGCACATCGTCGGCCAGGCGTTTCTCGGCGTGGAGATGAAATGCGCCCGCTGCCACGACGCCCCCTATCACGACTTCATGCAGCAGCGATCTGTTCAGCGTGGCCGCCATGCTCCGCCGAGCGCCGCAGGAAGTGCCGGTCACCAGCACGATTCCCGGCGGCGACGAGGCGGTGAAATCGCTGCTCGTGGAAGTCACGCTCAAGCCGGGCGAGAAGATTGCGCCCGAGTGGCCGTTCGCCGATCTGACGCCGCGACGAGTTTCCCGC
Organism: Pirellulales bacterium; assembly: GCA_963786255.1. Classification (GTDB taxonomy): domain Bacteria; phylum Planctomycetota; class Planctomycetia; order Pirellulales; family JAICIG01; genus JAICIG01. Next base: position 147,185 of record CAWAYY010000026.1, on the reverse strand, counting down.
CGACCTGCTGCGCAACGCAGACGATCCGCGCGAGCGGCTGGCGGCGCCGATCACCTCGCCGCACAACGAGCGGTTCGCCCACGTGATCGTCAATCGGCTCTGGCACCGCTACCTCGGCTTCGGCCTGGTCGAGCCGGTCGACGACTGGGAACGTCGCCGAGCCGTCGCACCCGGAGCTGCTCGACTACCTGGCTCGCGAACTGGTCGCCCACGACTACGACCTGAAGCACGTGGCGCGTCTGATTCTCAACTCGCACGCCTACCAGCGCGTGCCGACGACCGTCTCGCCCCGGAAGCAGGCCAGACGGCATTGTTCGCCGCGCCGTGCGCGCGGCGGATGACGGCCGAGCAGATCGTCGACTCGCTGTTTCGTGGCCGCCGGCAAGCCGTTCGACGCGGGCCCGATCAGCCTCGATCTCGACGGCCGCCGTCCGCAGACGTTCGCTGAATCTGGGCGTGCCGCGCCGGGCCTGGCAGTTCACGTCGCTGTCGAACGAGCGCGACCGGCCGAGCCTGGCGCTGCCGATGGCGCAGCCGTTCGTCACGCTGATGGAGCCTTCGGCTGGCGCGGTTCCCGACAAGATCCCGTTCGATCGCAGTCAGGAGCCCACCGTGCTGCAACCGGCGTCTGGCCAACGGCGTGCTCGGCCAGCCGCGTGACGTCGCTTGTCCGACGACAGTGCATTGACGGAACTGGCCCTGACCGAGCAGCCGCTTGGCGAATTGATCGACGTAGTCTATCTGCGATTGCTCTCGCGTGCCCACGGCCGAAGAGCAAGCCGGCTGTTGCCGACTGCTCGACGACGGCTACGCCGAGCCGGCGCCTCGAGGCGCCGTGCGCGAACGCAAGCCGGTCCGCGCACGGGTCGGTCTCCTGGTCCAACCATCTGGCACCCGAGGCCAACGTATCAAGGCCGAACTGGAGGAGGCCGGTCCGCCAGGGCGATCCGCCGACGCAGCGGCTGAAGAACGACTGGCGGGAGCGGATGGAAGACATGGTCTGGACGCTGGTCAATTCGCCCGAGTGGGTTTGTTTGCCCTGAGTTGATGAACCGGCCGTTTGCCGATCAACAGAACGTCATGGAGTCAGTCGATGATCTGAGCTTCCTTCCTCGACGGCGCAGACTCTTGATCCGGACCGGCCAAGGCGGCCTGGGATTGGCGGCCGGCAGCCGGCGCGTGCCGGTTTGCCCTGGCGCTGGCCGAGCGAGAAGCAACCCGCCTTGCCGGCCGGCAAGGCCGAGCACTGCATTTTGGTCTGGCTCGGCGGCGGCTCCTGCCATATCGACACCTGGGATCCCAAGCGCAAAGGCGACCCGAAGGAGCGAAAGGCCGGTTCGTACTACGACGCCATCGACACGGCCGTCGCCGGCACGCAGGTCTGCGAGCATCTGCCCCGCTGCGCCGAGATTCTCGACCGCTTCAATCTGGTCCGCACGGTGCACCACGAGGTGATCGACGAGCACGCGGCGGCCACCAACCGCGTGCACACCGGCCGGCCGACCAACGGATCGGTCGTCTATCCGTCGATCGGCTCGATCGTCGCCCATCAGCGCGGCCCCGCCAACGAGCAGGCGCCGGCCTATGTGGTGATCGGCTACCCGAACGTGACCCGCGGCCCCGGCTTCCTCGGCACGAAAGACGGCTACGTCTACCTGACCGATACCGAATCGGGCCCGGCGGGCTTCACGCGGCCGGCCCATATCGACGCCAGGCGGCAGAGCCGTCGCGAACGGCTGCTGGCCCAGGCCCGGTCCGACTATCTGGCGCGGACCACCGGCGGCCGCAGCATTCAAGACTACGACGCCACCATTAGCGAAGCTCTGCGGCTCTCCGGTCCGCAGTTTCTTAACGTGTTCCAGCTCGACCGCGAAAGCGCCGACCTGCGCAGTTCGTACGGCGGCGAATTCGGCCAGCGCTGCTTGCTTGCGCGGCCGCTTGTTGCAGGCCGGCGTGCGGTTCGTCGAAGTCTCGCATAACCTGAACTTCATCAACGGCACCGGCTGGGACACGCACAACGACGGCATTCTCGAACAGCACGTCCTGATCCGGGAACTCGACCATGCCCTGTCTACGTTGGTGCTCGACCTGGAGCGTCAGCAAATGCTGGACAAGACGCTGGTGGTCGTGGCCAGCGAATTCGGCCGGCCGGCCGGCTTCGACGGCGGCGGCGGCCGCGGCCATCACTCCAAAGCCTTTACCGTGGCGCTGGCCGGCGGCGGGTTGAACAACGGCAAGACGATCGGCCTGACCGACGAGTTGGGAATGAACATCGTTGAGCGACCCGTCTCCGTTCCTGACTTGCACGCCACGATCTGCTGGGCCCTGGGCATTAACCCGTCCGAGGAACTGTACACGCCCGACGATCGCCCCGTCCCCATCACCGACGGCGGCAAGCCGATCGATGAGCTGTTCGCTTCACGCTTACCGCATCGCGCTGCTGGCATTGCTCGGAGCAATCCGGAATTCAGCGGCGTCGGAATAAGTCGCCATCCGGTCCAGCGTCTGCTTCAGCGTGGCGGTACGGCGTCCGGTTCCTTGCGCGTCTCGCCGCGGGCGTCGACATTGCGGCAGAACGGGTCGAACGGCTTATAGCAGATGCGGCTGGTTATCGAAGCGGACTTCACCGCCGGTTTGTTGGCGACCGTTTGCCAAGGTCGGGCGGCGGTGGCCAGTTCGGTGATGGCCATCGAATACCCCGCTTTGTCCGGCTTGCTGGCGAAATACAATTCCTGGCCTTCGGCCAATTCGCGTGCGGCAAGCTCCGCGTCGGCGTCGCCGGCCAGATACAACCCGATGAACGCTTTCGCATCGCCGCATGGCTCGATGCTCTTGAAAAAGTAATGCTTCACGCGGCCGGTCGCTTGCGCCGAGAACACGATCCAGTCGCCGCGCCACTGGCTCGGCACGACGAAACGGAAAGAAAGCGTCTTGGTTCCTTCAAAGGGAGTGACCGCCGAGCGCTTCAGCTTGAAGAACACGCCGTGCTCGTTGTCCAGCGTGCCGGCGGCAATGATCACCTTGCCCGGAGCGAGCTTTTTGGACGTCTCCTGCAGTTGGTTGCGGTGCGTCGAGTTGCCGTTGACCGCCGGCAGCGCCTGCGTCAGCGTCAAGCTGTTATGTTTTCCGTTGCCGGCCGTAACGGCCAGGTTGGTGCCCAGCGAGCCGCCGAACGAGTGGACCGTCTCGGTCGTTTTGGTGACCGAAATGCCGTCGGTCGACTCCGGCTCGACCTGCGTCTTGGGCAGGAAATCGACCACCCGCATCCGTTCCGTCGGGCTGGTAAGCTCGAACAGCAGTTGCTCGATGTCTTGTTCTTCGCCTTTCAGCAGACGCACGGAGACTCGCAGGTTGGCTTCGATCACCTTTTCGTCGGGATGCAAAATAGCGAAAGCCTGTTGAGTCACGTCGCGGCACTCGACCATGTAACTCTGGTCGAAGCCGACCTTTGGCCCGGCGGCGTAAGCTGCGCCGGCTGGCGAAAGTCCGAAGCCCGCCGTCAGCGCCACTAAGGCGAGCGAAATCCATCGCAGCGAAAGAGTCAGAGCGTTCATGGACAAGGCCTCCGTTTCTCTGCCAAGTAACGTCGAGTAGACCTTTATACTTACGCGGCTCGCACGAGGCACGTTCGCTTTTTTCAAGAATTTCGACTTGGCCAAAGACCGCCAGGTTCGCGCCATTTGCTCAAACTTCGCCGTCGCGTGAAGCTGGGAAAGCGGCGAGGAGAAGATCTCGCAAAGAAGACGAAGAAGATGCTGCATTGCCACAGAGGGCGCAGAGTTCACAGAGAGGTGCGTTTGATACCGTCAATCAGATGTTTTTTGCCAAAGTTGAGCCGAAAGGCTCGTTTTAACCCGGTTGCCTTCAGATACGACAAGGTTTGAAGGTCCTCTGCGCCCTCTGTGAACTCTGTGGCTACAGAATCATGAACCAAGGATAAGCGCCAGCGTTCAATCCGGCTTTGGCAGTCTCTGCGGCCGCGATTCAATGGGCATGGCGGCAAGACTCACGAGCGCGCGTATGGCAAGCCCGCACATCTTTTCGTCTTCGTCCTTCGCCAACCGCTGCACTTCACCGCTCAGTAACGCCCGCTCTTCCTCCGTGACGCACGATAGGCCAGGCTGCCTGTCGAGGTAACGCACAGGCCACAGAGAGCCGGCAAGGCGAGCGAGCGCCCATCGGCGATCCTCGATCGCCTCGTTCGGATCGGCGGCGATCCGCAGCAGCAGCTTGCGGCCTGCTTCGGAAGCAAATGTCGGAACGTTGCCGACCGGGCACTCAGCTCCAATTCGATGCTCGAGCGACCGCCACATCTCGATCGCGCACAAGGAGTCGTCAGGGCGGCAGCTATCGAGAATCCAGACGAACACGTCCCGCTCCAACCATCCCCAGCCAATTTCCTCGAACGCCCAACCGGCGTCGCGATCACTCTCTCCGTCAAATCGCCTCCCGGTGAACTCGTGCCGGTGTTGTTCAATCCACTCGAAAATCGCCCGATTGCGCTGCGCGGAATCTTCAATGTCCTTGAGCCGCAGAACTTCGGCGACCGCGTGGCAGTCGAGCCTGGTCCGCTCCACCAACGCCCGCCAGTCTTCGTCTTTCAGCTCGCGAAAGTAATAAGGTTGCCCAGTGATGATCCCCGGAACCGGCAGCAGCACCTCACCGCGTTCCGTCAAATACCGCACGCCCGAGGCGGTCAGAATCAATTCGCTCGAATCGGCTCGGCCTGCCCTGTGCGGTTGCGGATCGCGAAGAAACAACAGCGCCAGCTTGCAGTAAGGGGGCGGGTGATATTCGTTCGCTTCATCAAGCCGATGGAAATCGTAGTCTGACATCTGCCCGACGACGATTGGATCGCCTTTTTTGAGTCGCTCGCTGTGAAGCACGTCGCGCACGACAAACTTCACTTCCTTGCCAACGAGCTTGCCATGGTGAACCGGCTCCGCCACGGCGACATGATCGGATTCGCGGATCAACTCTCGCCGCATCAACGTGAAACGGAAGCTTGCAGACGCGGAGTCTACCGCCGCGAAGAGAATCAGCGTCCCGACGAAAAGCACGCGCGTTAGTCTCCTGTGCCCAACCATCGCTTGAACCCCTGTGCGAAGAAGCGATGCATACACGCTCCATTTTACACTCGGCGCTTCGCGGCGTCTAATTCCGCCTTGAGTGGAAACTGCGCCCCTGACATCTCCGGCGGCGCCGCGTCGATATCGACCATGTCGCACGATCCAACGCCGACAGCAACGACCGCGCCCCTGTCGATCTCGCGCGAAGACAGTAAAGACACGCCCAGACAGTCCCCAGAGAAGGCGACATTGCCACAGAGGACACAGAGTTCACAGAGAGATGCGTTTGATGCCGTCAACGAGGCGCTTTTCGCCAAAGTTGAGCAGTAAGGCTCGCTTGAGTCCGGTCGCCTTCAGATACGACAAGGTTTGAGCCATCGCGACCTCGGGCAGCTTCGAGAGGGATTTCAGTTCGACCACAACTTGCTTCTCAACGAGAATGTCGAGCTTCTGGCCCTTAATGACAATCTCCTTGTAGATGACATCCACCTCCAATTGATTTTCAACCGAGATGCCTCGCAAGCGGAGTTCGTAGCAAAGCGCTTCCTCATAGATCGATTCCAACAGACCGGGACCGAGAATCTGATGAACCTCAATTGCCGCGCCGATAATCGCTTCAGTCAACTCGTCAGCCATGATCTCTGTGCCCTCTGTGAACTCTGTGGCTATATGAACATGAATTTGGCTTTGCGTCACGCGATAGACTCCCTCGTCCCGGCTGACGAGGAAAAAAACTTTTACTCACGCGGCGAAATGGTCATTCGCGAGGCGCGGCGCTCCGCGGATTGAGACGTCTGCAATTCGGCCCGGTCGATAAGCCGGACGATCTCTGCGAGGCCGGCAAGGAAACGCGACAGCGCCTGCGAGTTCTCGGCGGTCGGGCGGAAGCTCTGAAACAGCTCGCCGTCGATCGTCGATTTCTTTTCATCCGCCAAGGCGGCGCTCCAGCTTGCCGCCTGCTCGATCAGCCGGGCAAAGAGATCGGCGGGGCGCCTGCCGTAGGCGATGAGTTCGCCCGCGTCCGACTGCGGCAGCACGAGGCGCTTTGCTTTTCCGCGGGCGGCCGCCAGAATCGCCTTGCTCAACCGGACCGAAGTGGAGACCACGACGAATTGCTCGTGCGCGAAATAGTGCGGCAACACGTCCCCTTCGGCCTCGACGCGCCAGGTTTCTTCATGCCCGTCGTCATCGGCCAAAGTCGAACCGAGCCGACCGAAACCGAACGTCGGCACGCCCAGGCCCACATCCATCGGCCGGGGCTCGGGCTTTGCTCCTTCGTCAAGCGGAGCGCCGCGAAGATGACCGCGCAAACGGTCGGCCAGTTCGGCAAGGAAGTGCATCGCGGCATCCGGATCACGAGCTGCGGCGATCACGGCATATTCCGGACTCGGCACGTCGCGCAGCTCGATCGCTTCCCGGATGCCTGCCGTCAATTGCAGGCTCGCTTTCAGGCGATCGATCTGCCCCGAGGCGCCAAACAAGCTGGCTAGCGGAGGTTGAAAAACGGTCGCGGCCTCGTCGAAAATCAGCCCGCGAACGTCCTGCATTTCGGCATAGTAATACCCTTTGAGCTTCGCGAGCTGAGCCGCCATCTCATTCTTGCCCGTGAGATCGTATTTTAAGGATTGCGTCTCCAGGCGGTCTTCAAAGCTATCGAGCGTCGTTGCCAGCCAACTGCCCAGAGAATCGGCCGTCGTCAGGCTCACCTGCTCCACGTCTTCGGGAATAAGCCTTATCAGGGGCGATCCGCTCAGCGGACGCACGGCAGCCGCCCCGTGCGTGATCGTCTGAAACTCCAGCGAGCTATCGAGCGTCAATCGGGCCGATCCGCTGTCGGCGGCGTCGGCCAGTCGCTCATCCATCCGACGCAACGTGCCAAAAAAGTCGTTTTCATCATCCGCCGCCGCGGCTTTTCCCGCCGGCGAGTCGGCGAAGCTTTCGAGCAAGGCCGCCGACTCGCGGATTCGCTGCTTGAAGCCGGCGAACTGCCACGTCGCGAACAAGACCCTGCCGGCGTCGTCGGACCAGAGCGGTCCAAGCTCCTTTGCTGAAAGCTTCTGATTCTGCGGCCGTTCGCCCAAAGTAACGATCAAATCGTTGTCGGCGCATTCAAACCAGATCTCGAACTCCTGGTTCCCTGCCGCCTTGGACATCTCGGCAAGCTTATCGTCGCCTGGAGACGCCAGGCCGATCGCCGCGATGATCGACTGCAGCACTTCGTCTTGATAGACAGCGCCTAGGCGTTGCTTGATTCCCAATGCACGGTCTTCGATCGTCGTATTCCAATCCAGCGGCACAAGCTGCTGAGCAATCGCTTTTACCTGGGCGAAAACCAGATTCGGCAGCGCCGGGTCGCGAAACCGAGCGCACACGACCAACCGGGGCAATTCTGCGCGACGCAAAAGCTGAATCACGGCCGCTTGGAGCTCGCTCGCACGATCGTCCAGACGAACTGCGTCCGGCGTAAGCTGCACGAGCAGTATGGCCTGGAACCAATCGCCGAGGGCCTGCCCGGCTGAGTCGGGCGCCGCGAGCACGATTTCTTCCGGAATCAGAGCTGCGCGCCCCTCGACGGCCGACAGCCAGTTGTGCGGATCCAGCGCTTCGCGCACGTCGCCCATGCCGGAAACCGATTCGGCCAGCCGGCTCATTGGCCGGCCCTCCGCATCGCCGAGCCGCTTTTGAGAATCTTCGAGAAAGCGGGCCAGCTTTCCTTCGGTGAGCGTTTTGCGGAGCGCCTCAGAGCTGAGCACGCGTCGGACGTGAGGCAAAGGGTCGGAAATGATCAGTCGCAGGGACCAGTCGGCAGGCAACTCCCGCCAAGCCGGCTTCGGCTCATCCGCCCGGCCAGCCGCCGCGCCAAATGCGACGAGAACCGCGAATATTAATTTCGAGCGCGGTAACATATACTGCTCCTGCTTTCGACTAGCGACAGCCTTGATAGTAGCCGACCGTCTTGGAGCGTAACCATTCCGACATCTATTGGCAAGCAACGTTAAGATCAGGACGCAGCGACCGAAGCAAACGGACGCCAGTCGGCGCGGGTATCCACAGCAAATCATCAGGCTTCCTGTTTGGTAACAAACTTCTTGACAGCCAGACGCCCAAACAAAAACATATTACCGCGGCACGAAAGTAGGTCAGGCTCTCCAGCCTGACGTGGCCTTTGCGTCAGGCTGGAAAGCCTGACCTACGCGAGCATCATTGGCGCCGGCGTCATAGATGGCGGCGGCGACGAATCTTCCCGAAAATGATCCCGTGATCGGTGAAAAAATGGAACCTGCAAGGAAACGCGTTGTTCGCGGCGCGGCGATTGCCGTCGATCGGCGTCGAGCGCTCGAGTGGCTGGCGGCGAGCGGAATTGTCGGCTGCCTCGGCTGCGGCGCTCCGGCCGAGCCGGAACCGCAGCGACCGGAGCCGCCGCCTGCTCCGGCCCCCGAGCCGCGGCAATCGCAATTGCCTGAAGAAGTGAACGGCTGCAAGCTGAGTGGCGAACGGCTCGCGGTGGCGGCAAGTTGTGCGCAGTGTACGGGTCCCGACTCGCCGGTTGACGAGTGGAACCACAGTTGCCTCCATCCCGCCATCGGCGTGTATGACTGTGGGCGAATCGTGCGGCCGGGAGAAGACAACGCGCACGATCACGACCCTGAAGAGCTCCTGCGCTGCCGTAAGCTGTCTGAACAGGCGGCGGCGATCTTGAAGGGCGAAAGCGCGATCGGTTCCGAGGCCGGCGAACCGTACCTGGGATTCTATATCGCAGCCAATCGGGGCGATGCGGCGCCCGAGGCCTTCACTCCTGACGGGGTCCGGCGGTTTTTCGGCGGCACAATTTATCCCCCAGCCGTGATCGAGATCGAACCGCTGCAGGAGCGCGGCGCCTGGTGGCGGGCCGTGCTCAACAACTATGGATTCGAGCCCGATGGAACGCATCGCCAGCCGGAGGAGCAAGCGGCTTCCGAACGGAGCGTCGAGCGATGGCGAGAGCTGATCCGCTGGTTCGACAAACACGACGAACTGCACGGGGCCAGCTACATTGCCATCGGCGAGGAGCCGTTGAGCCAAACCAATTTCGGCTGCGTCTTTCCCCGGCTGCACGTCGCCTTGACCCACGCCGGCAGCCTTGCGGGCGTGTTCGCGCCGGTAGTGCACACTTAGCGGGCGACGTAACGGAAGTCGCCCAGAAAGCAGGTCGACGGCAAAGACCGCGCGTCTGCCGCTTCCGCGAGAAGACAATAAAGACACGTCCAGAACGGCTCCCAGAGAAGGCGAGGAAGGTACCGGATTGCCACAGAGTGCACAGAGTTCACAGAGAGACGTGCCTGATGCCGTCAATCAGGCGCTTTTCGCCGAAGTTGAGCAGTAAGGCTCGCTTCAACCCGGTCGCCTTCAGATACGACAAGGTTTAGATGATCTCTGTGCCTTCTGTGAACTCTGTGGCTATACAAACATGAAGCCAGGATAAGCGCCAGCGTTCAATCCCGCGTTGATTTGTTCGCTGCGACAAAATCAGCGTACCGGCGAAAAGCACGCGCGTTAGTCCGCTGTGCCGAACCATCGCTTGAACCCCTGTGTGAAGAAGTGAAAGCATGCAGGCTGCATTTTAAGCCCCGCAGCTCGCGGCGTCTAATTCCGCCGACGACTGAGTAGAAAGCGGCGAGCCGCTATCGAACCGCGACGATGCCGTCGGACCCGCAGATTGCGAAAAACTGCGATTCAAAAAGGAATTCTCTTACCCTTGTGTCGGCAACCTCGGAAATTAGAATCAACAGCTTAACTTGAGCCGGCGGCGCTGCTTGAGAATTGTTGCGATCGCCAAATACACTTCTGGGGAGGCAGCCATGAGGCGTCGCACTGGCCGGGATTCTGGTGTTGCGCGCAGAGTCGCGGGATCCGCAGGTCACGAGGCTTGCAGAAGTCTGCCTTCCGCAAGCGATACGCGGTCGAATGGCTCGAGCAGCGAGTCTTGTTGTCGGCGACGCCCACCAGCATCACCGTTAGCGCCTCGTCCAGCTCGGTCGTCTACGGTCAGTCGGTGTCTCTGACGGCTGCCGTCTCAGCTTCTCCGAGCGCTCCCTCGGAAGGAACCGTCGTCTTCTTCGACGGTGGCACGCCGCTGGGGACTGCGCTGGTGAGTTCGGGCGTCGCGACGCTCGACAACGTACGCCTGCCCGCAGGCGCCGATCTGATCACCGCTTCTTACGTTGACCCCAGCGGCGCCTTCGCCTCCAGCTCTACGGGCGTCGGGTCCAATTCGACCATCGAGACGGTCGCCGGCGGCGCGTTGCAGAACGGCTTGCCGGCAGTCAACGCCTCGATCTCGCCGCAGGCCGTCGCCGTCGATGCGTCGGGCGACCTGTTCATCGCCGATGACACGCTCAACGTCGTATTCGAAGTGAACCACGCGACGGGCGTCGCCACGATCGTGGCGGGAAATGGAACGGCCGGCTTCAGCGGCGACGGCGGGCAAGCCACCGCCGCGGAGCTCAATGACCCGCAGGGCGTCGCGGTCGATTCGTCGGGCCACCTCTTGATCTCCGACACGTCGAACAATCGTATCCGCGAGGTAGAGTTGGCGACGGGCGTGATCACCACCGTGGCGGGAAGTGGAACATCGGGCTTCAGCGGCGACGGCGGACCGGCTACGGCCGCGGAGATCCAGCCGCCGCAGAGCATCGCGGTCGATTCGTCGGGCGACCTGTTCATTGCCGACTTGAACAACAATCGCGTCCGCGAGGTGAACCTGGCGACGGGCGTCATCACCACGGTCGCTGGCAACGGAACCGGCGGCTTCAGCGGCGATGGCGGACCGAGCGCCGCCGCGCAGATGAGCTTCCCCACCGACGTTGCCGTCGATTCGTCGGGCGATCTATTCATCACCGCTGACGGTCGCATCCGCGAGGTGGACCATGCGACCGGCGTCATCACCACCGTGGCGGGCAACGGAACATCGGGCTTCAGCGGCGACGGCGGACCGGCCACGGCCGCAGAACTCAACGGCCCCCACGGCGTTGCGGTCGATTCGTCGGGCGACCTGTTCATTGTCGACAGCAACAATGAGCGCGTCCGCGAGGTGGACCACGCGACGGGCGTCATCACCACGGTAGCGGGAAATGGAGCCTTCGGCTTCGGCGGCGACGGCGGACTGGCCACGGCCGCCGAGTTCCGCGATCCCAGGAACGTGGCGTTCAATTCGTCGGGCGACCTGTTTATCGCCGACTTGCTCAACGAGCGCATCCGCGAGGTTGATCTGGCAACTGGAGTGATCACCACCGCGGCGGGAAACGGAACGCGAGCTTACAGCGGCGACGGCGGGCCGGCCACCGCGGCGGAAGTCGATTCGCCCCAGAAAATCGCGGTCGACAGGTCGGGCAACCTGTTCATTTCCGACGGTCGGAACAATCGTGTCCGCGAGGTAAACCACGCGACGGGCGTCATCACCACGGTCGCGGGAAATGGAATGCAAGTCTCCGGCAGCTTCGGCGCCTTCGGCGGCGATGGCGGCCCCGCAACGGCGGCCCAACTCGACAGCCCCGGTGGCATCGCGCTTGATGCGTCGGGCAACCTGTTTATCGCCGACAGCGGCAATGAGCGCATCCGCGAGGTGAACCTGACGACCGGCATCATCACCACTGTGGCGGGAGATGGAGCGTTCGGCTCTGGCGGCGACGGCGGGCCGGCCACTGCGGCACAACTCAGCTACCCAACCGGCGTTGCGGTCGATTCGTCGGGCAACCTGTTTATCACTGACTGGGGTGATAATTGTATCCGCGAGGTAAACCACGCGACGGGCATCATCACCACCGTCGCCGGAAACGGAACAGGCGGCAACAGCGGCGACGGCGGGCCGGCCACCGCGGCGGAATTCTTCGCCATCCAGGACATTGCGGTCGATTCGTCGGGCGACCTCATCATCGCTGACGGCGGTAATGATCGCATCCGCGAAGTGGATCATGCGACCGGCATCATCACCACTGTGGCGGGAGATGGAATTCAAGGCTACAGCGGCGATGGCGGCCCGGCTACCGCAGCGTCATTGCTTTCCCCAATCGGTATCGCGGTCGATTCGTCGGGTAACCTGTTCATCGTCGACAACGGCAACAATCGCATCCGCGAGGTGGACCTGGCGAGCGGTATCATTACCACGGCGGCGGGAAACGGAACGACCGGCTTCAGCGGCGACGGCGGCCCCGCCGTCGCAGCGGAGCTGTGCGAACCCACGAGCGTCGCGGTCGATTCGTCGGGCAATCTATTCATCGCCGAAATGGGCGATAATCGCATCCGCGAGGTAGCGAGCAGCGACACGGTCGTCAATGTGGCGACCGCGCCGCTGACCATCGCCGTCGACAACCAAAGCAAGGTTTACGGCGCGGCGCTGCCGACGTTGACCGCCAGCTACTCCGGTTTCGTCAACGGCGATACCGCCGCCAGCCTGACGACGCCGCCTACGCTCTCGACGACTGCCACAGCCGGCAGCCCGGTGGCGGCCAGTCCCTACGCCATCACGGCCAGCGGCGCCGTCGATGCGAACTACGCGGTCCATTACGTGGCAGGAGCGCTGACGGTCACGCCCGCGCCGCTGACGATCACCGTCGACAACCAAAGCAAGGTCTATGGCGCGGCTCTGCCGACGTTGACCGCCAGCTATGCCGGTTTCATCAACGGCGATACCGCCGCCAGCCTGACGACGCCGCCTACGCTCTCGACGACTGCCACAGCCGGCAGCCCCGTGTCGGGCAGTCCCTACGCCATCACGGCCAGCGGCGCCGTCGATGCGAACTACGCGATCCATTACGTGGCAGGCGCGCTGACGGTCACGCCTGCTACGCTGACCGTGAAAGCCAACGATGCCAGCAGAGCCTATGGCGCGCCCAACCCGGACTTTACTGACGCCATCACAGGTTTCGTCAACGGCGATGACGCCAGCGTGGTCAGTGGAGCGGCGAGTCTGACGACGACGGCTACGACGAACAGCCCGGCCGGGCAGTTACCCGATCACGGCGGCTGCCGGAACGCTGAGCGCGGCCAACTACAAGTTCGCTTTCCAAAACGGCACGCTGACGGTCACGACCAATTCGCAAGGCGCCTTTGGCCTGGCGGAGGACGTTTACGTCATCGGTACGGGCACGGTCAGCGTCTCGGCCGCCGACGGCATGCTGGCCAACGATAGCGCATCGGGGCAACTCACGGTTGCCGCCGGCGCCGTGACCGGGGCCAACGGCGGCACGTTCACGTTCCACGCCGACGGCTCGTTCACCTACACGCCGCCGGCGAACTTCCCGGGCTTCGATTCCGCCCAGTACACGGCGAGCGACTCGCAAGGCCACACGGCTCAGGCGACCGTTAACGTGCTCTCGCAGACCGGCGGCGTGGTGTGGAAATTCTATGAGTCGGTGCTCAACCGCGATCCTGATTACGGCGGATTGAAATACTGGATCAACGATTTCGCGGGCGGCGGCAAGACGGGCGACATCGCCGCCGGCTTCTTCGAGAGCGATGAACTGCTCAACCAAATCATCACCGGCTACTACCAGCAATACCTGCACCGCGCTGCCGACGCCGGCGGTCTGGCTCACTGGAGACAAGTCTGGCATGCGACGGGCGGTCCCGAGACGATCAAGGCCGGGTTCGCCGATTCGCCTGAGTTCTATGCTTCGGCCGGCGGCACGCCTGAGGCCTGGATCAACCAGCTCTACCTGCGAATCCTGGGCAGAGAGCCTGATCCGCAAGGCCAGCAGTATTGGCTCGATTACCTTACCAGCCATGGAAACACGGCCGAAACGCGAAACACATCGCCATGGGCTTCTTCACTTCGCTGGAAGCATACCAAGGCGACGTGACCGGCTGGTTCCAGCAGTACCTGCAGCGAGCGCCGACGGCCGACGAACTCAAGCAATACGCCGGCGAAATGGAGGCCGGCAAGACCGACCGTGACATCGAGCAGGAGATCGCCAACCTGCCCGAGTACGGTCAGAATCCCCCTGCCTCGCCCCCGGGCGAAGGCGTTCGCCTGCCGGATTATTTCCCGCAAACGGCTTCCAGCGGCAAATCAGCAGCAACAATCCGCCACTGCCGCCGCGGACTCGTTATTTGCAAAGCTCGGTGCTTAAGCCATAGACATTGCGCGGGATGCGCTTGCCCGGTTGCCGCTCGACGAGCCGCCCGCGCAAAGCGGACTATGTTCGCGCAGATCGAGCCCAAGCAAGCGGCTCGCACGGTGCGAGCCGCGGGGCGCCTTCGCGAGCCTTGGCGGTCCTACTCGGCAGACTCCGCCTTGGCTTCCACGGGCAACTCGAAGCAGGCCATCTCCTCGCCGTTGCGCACGTACAGCCGCCCATGCACAATGACCGGATGATTCCAGGTCTTGCCTGAGAGGGCCTGAATTCGGCTCAGTTCCACGTGTTTTTTCGGTTGGGCCTCAACCAGCGCCGCTTCCCCGGTCTCGGCGAGCACCAGCAACAGCCCCTGGTCCGCCAGCAACAGCACCTGCCCGTTGCCGTACGCGCGCGACCGCCAACTGACCTTGCTCCGCTGGGTGTCGAAGCAGAGAAAAATCGGGCCGTCGAACCCGTAAAGCTGGTCGCCGTGGACGACGAAGTCGTTGTAATACGGCTTGAACTGCTTGCTGGTCCAAACCTCTTCGATCGGCCACTGGCCTCCGTCGTGAGCCACGCGAATTCGCCGGGTCCCGAAGCCCATCCCCGTGCCGATCAGAATGTCCGTCTCATTGAGCACCGCCGGCTGCACGATCCGCGGAACTTCATCGGTCTTCCACTCGTGCGTCCAAAGCGCCTCGCCGGATTCCGGCGCCACGGATATCAACCCGGCATCGGTGGCCATCAGAATCTGCTCGACGCCGCCCAGCGTCGCCGTCTGAGTTGAAGCGTAGCTGTGCATCCCTTCGCCCGCCGTCCAGGCCAGCTCTCCGGTTTCCGCGTCGTAGGCCAGCACGCTCTTGCCGGACGGACCTCCGGCGAAGACCGTGACAAAACCGTGAGCCACCAGCGGCGAACCGGAAAAGCCCCACTGCGGAATTTTGGCGCCGGAGTCTTTCGCAATATCTTGCGTCCAGATCACCTTGCCCGTGGCCGCCGTCAGGCAGCTTAGCGTTCCGTTGGCGCCCTGGGCGTAAATTTTCCCGTCATGAAACTGCGGCGTGCCGCGCGGCCCCGGCCCGGCAACCACTTCCGTGAACCGCGTCTGCTCCGCGTGCAGCCAGCGCTCGTCGCCCGTGTCGGCATCGTAACAGACCACCAATTCATCGTCGCCGCGCTGCTCCTGCGTGAAGAGCCGTGGGCCGACGACCGCAAACGAAGACCACCCCGGGCCGATCTTGCGGCTCCAAAGTTTTTTGGGCGGCGTCTGCTTCCAGTCGGCGGCAATCGTGATTCCGCTCACTCGGCCGTCGCGATTCGCGCCTCGAAAGCCCGGCCAGTCGCCGGGCTGCAGTTCGATGACTTCGTCGACGTTCTCTGAAACGGCCGGCGAGGCGCAGTTCCGGGCTCCGGTTGAGCTCGGCCAGCAGCCGATCCTCAGGCGTCGGCGTCCAGCGCCAGTTGAACGTGCCGCGGAAGGCGCCGTCCATGCCGTCCACCCGCAGCAGCGTGAACAGGCCGAACGCCAACGTCAGCGTGGCCATCAGCAGCGACCGGCGCAACGGCCACGACATCCTCAGGCTCACGATCAGCCAACCGACCCACGCCGACCCGACGACGGGCAAAGCGTACAGAATCAGGGCCATCATCGGAAAGTCCTCGCCGCAGATCGCCACCGCCGCCGCAGCCGGCGCCGCGAAAACTCCGACAATCAGCGCCCGGTCGCTCCAGCGAACGCGGCTGAAGAACAGCCACCACAACAGCAGACCGACGGTGGCCGCCAGGGGCGCAATAATGAACGCGACGAAGAATTTCATCCGCGATGCTTCGCCCGTTTCGCCCCAAATCCGCACCGCCCACAGGGCAGCGATCAAAACGACGCCCGGCCAGAGCCTGACGGCCGGCCAGGTTGCTTGGGCGGTCGCCGGGGATGGGGTGGAGTCGGATTCCGCAGAGTTCGCTTCGTCGCTCATGGCGCGCCTCCTCAGGACCAGTCGTTCCGCAATACAGATTCCGCAACACACGTTCCGCAATGCATCGATGTGATGTACCGGTACACTATATACCATTATCGTATTTTTCGTCAATCTCGATTAGCGGGCCGGCAACGATTAAACTGCGGCTTATGCAAACGCCCGAAGAAATCGCCCTATTAATGTCTGAGTTCGGCAAAGCCTATACGCGCAAACTGTTTGCGGAGGTCAGACGCGCCGGCACAACCCCTGCGCGGGCACGGCTGCTGATGGTCCTGCAATGCCGCGGCTCCTGCAAAATGTCGGAAATCGGCGCGGAGCTGGGCGTCACGCCCCGCAATATCACCAAGTTGGTTGACGGTCTCGAAGCCGAAGGCCTTGTGATTCGCGAACAGCACCCGGAAGACCGCCGTGCGACGCTGATCCGTCTGACGGCCAACGGCATGTTGGTCTGCAAGGAAAGCGCGATGGCGAACCACGCCGTGATCGCTTCGATTTTTCAGCAGCTCTCCGCCGCCGACCGCAAACACCTGGCCCGGATTCTGAAGAAACTCATCGACATCCTGCACGCCGAGTCGCCCGCGGCGCCGTCCGCCTGAAGCGGTGGAGGCCGGCGCCGGCACGGCGCAGCCCTTCGCCTTGGGCGACCGATGCGGGCGCATTGTCGGCTTTCGCTCCGCCGAAAGCACGTGCTTTCACCCGGGTGAAAGCCGCCGCTGCAGCGGCGCAGTCGCTGCTCGCCCTACGTTCTCGGCTTCGGCTTGCTGCGCAGTGCGGCGACGCAGATCTCCTGGCGGTTGTGCTGCAACTGGCGGGCACGCAGATAAGGAAAGCCCCAGCCGCGGATGCGCTCCAGATACTGCGGAACCTCGTCGGCCAGCTTCCAGTCGAGCAGCTTGAGCGTCAGCAACAGCCCGCGAATGTGGACCTGCTTGTGAGTCACGATGGCCTCGACCGTGTCGAGCGTGTAGCTCGGGGCGACGTTCATGTCGGTCATCAGCCAGCGGATGTTGCCAAAGTCTCGCCGCCGCACGTCGGCGCCGCGCTTGCGGATGTGGGCGAAGTGCGGATCGGCCAGCACCGTCGGATGCACGGCCGCCGGATCGATGCCGGCCACCCACAGCCCGCGGCGCAACAGCGCCTGGCACGAGCCGCCCGGCGCACAGCCGATCTCGGCCGCGCGCTCGCCGGGCCGAACCGGCAGATGCGACCAGCGCAGCGCCTCTTCCATCTTCAGGTACGCGCGAGAAACGGCGCCCTCCGGCAGCTTCAAGCGGCTCAATCCGCCCGGCCGCCGCGAGGCCCAGGCCCGCGCGCGATGAAAGCCCAGCCACCATTCGTCCGGCTGCACCAGCACGCAGTCCAGCACCAGGCTCGCCTTGCTTGCGATGGCGCGCTCATCGGCGCGCCGCGCCGGCGGGCCAGGCCTGACGAATCGCCGCGGCGGCTTCGGCGGCAGCCTCGGTCAGCCCGGGCTCATAGCCATGCTCGCCCGGCGCCGATCGGTCGCGCTCGAAGACGTGCAGCCGCGCAAAGGATCGCTCGCCAGCCAACTGCACCGCCTGTTCGGCCCGGGCCGCCAGCGAGTCGCCCGTCGCCTTGCCGAGCGAGAAGGCGTAGCTCCGCGCAAACACGCTCTGCAGATTGAAATCGTCGGCCAGGCCATGCTCGGCCGGCAGCTTGAACGTGAGAAATCCGGGCCGCGAATAGGCGAAGCGGAACTCCGGCCAGCGGCGCACCAGCTCCCCTTTGACGGCCCGCTCGGCGCCGACCTGGCAGGTGATCATCAGAAACGAAGCAGAGTCAGGCATGAAACGCGGCCGCCGGGGAAATCACCCATTATCGCCGGATCCGCCGCAACGGATAGTGCCCTGGCGGGGAAGAAACCGCTGATCTTCACTGATTGTCGCTAATCAGTGCGGATTAGCGGCGATTAGCGGTTGCCTGCTTTGTCCAAACGAAATCTGGCGCCGACGGTTAACCTAGCCACGGATGAACACGGATCAAACACGGATAAGGGATAGGAAATGATCCTGCGTTCGGCCCGCCAACGGTGAAGTTGCACAATCTGTGTTCGATCCGTGTTCCATCCGTGGCTCGCTCTGCGTAGTGAACGCGTCTATAAGCGATGCATAATGCCGGCAGCACCGCTCTGCCCTAAGATTTGGCGTTAAAAAAGCACCAGGCCGCGGAATGGACGTCGGCATTCGGCGGGCGCGTCGCGGGCCTGGGCGTTTCCGGTTTCCATGACACTGCTTAGCCACAACGTGGCGCGATTCATCAGCCCACGGGCGACAGCCCTGGGAATGCTGGCCGACAAGAACATCCCAGCCCTGAAAGGGCGGAACGATGGATGCATTGCGGGCGGCGGTGTCTGCCCCGTCGGGGCTTTTTCGCGAGGATGGCGCAGACCCGGTCCCCAGGGCGTTGCCCGTGGGCTGATGAATTTGACCCCGTTGGGGTCGAAGCGCGGCCGGGCGCGTCGGGGTAAACTGCGGACGTCTGGTTTCGGCGCCGCACCAGTGAGGCGCGTCACTCACTAGCAGCTTGTTTGGTCGCGAGCCGCTCGATGGCAAGGTTCAAGAGTCGGTCATCGAACAGTTTTTGCTTGCGGCGCACCGCTGTTCTGCCTGCCGGCCATTCAGCGATTCCAGCACGCACGGCAGCGAGCGTCGGCGGACAGGCATTTTCGGTTAGTAGCCAATCGACGGTCGCCAATAATTCCATGCCCAGAGGCGTCTCGAAGCCATCAATGATCTCAGAGGCTCTCTCCATAGCCGGCAAGTACCCTTTCGCTTCGTCGCCCGTTAGATAAGACGCAAGGCGGTCGCGCCGGCTGGCTTCGAACTCGATCAAGTCAAGCGGACCCGCGTCTGCGAGGCGCTTCTCGCAGTGCAGGTAACTGCCGTCAAGCCCATTAAGTAGGTGACGAAGCTGATCCGCGTAGGGTCCAAACTTGTTCGCTACAAACTTGAGTGTCAGAGGATCCGGAAGCCGAAGGTGTTGGATTGAGCGATGAAGAAACCACGCGAGTTTCTGCACTTCCAGGTTCGTGCACTCCAAGCCCAACACGGAGTAGCGGCACACAAGCTCGGCGATCAGAGCGCGGGCTGGGGTAAGTTCCTCGAGGCCCGCGCGCTTTGGAGCGTTCTGGTACTGGGACGTTGGAGCATAAACCGTGATGTCGACCCCAATCACATCTGCCAGAGCGGCCTCGATCTCACTGCGAACTTGAGACCACTCCAAGCCGCCGTTGCCGCAACCAAGGGGGGGAATCGCAATCGAATGAATGCCACGTTCCCGAATCACGCGAACCAGGTCTTTCAGCCCTTCACGGACCCATTCAAGCTTCGACGGTTGTCGCCAATGCTTCTTCGTGGGGAAATTAATAATCCACCGCGGCGAGACTAACTCGGCGTTTTCCGTTACGAACATGCAGCCGACCCGAACTTCTCCGGCCTTGCATGCCT
Source organism: Pirellulales bacterium (assembly GCA_963786255.1). GTDB lineage: Bacteria > Planctomycetota > Planctomycetia > Pirellulales > JAICIG01 > JAICIG01. Next base: position 127,581 of record CAWAYY010000026.1, on the reverse strand, counting down.
CTTCGTACGCCCGCGCAGCGAATGGAAAACTCTCGCGGAACATCAGAGCAATGCCCTTCCCCATAACACCGACTTCATTGACGGTGTTAACGAGAGCTTCTGCCGGATCTTCCAACAAATTGCCTTGCGCAGTATCGGATCATCTAGAAATACCAACCTGGTCTTGCTGCGACTTTCAGAGATATCTGGTTCTGCTCAAGCAGGTCGCGAATTCGCTTTTCCTGAGCCGGTCCGTGGCAAACGAGACCGAGCAAACCGGCGACGGGAAGCACTTGATGAACCAAGGCTTCCGCCTGGTAGCGTTCGCTCTTACCAAGATCGTCTGGATTTCGCTTGAAATCCCTTGCCTTCAAGATCTTTCCAATCAATCCGTCCCAAGTCCTTAAGGTCGTTGCTGAACTGCGCTGCCGCGACGTACGCGTGGCGGTCGGCGAAAACGAATGGTATGCCAAGCTCCATGAGTTTGGGCAACGACGAAACGAAGATCACGATGTCGGACATCGGCTTCTGGGGTATGCCCCTATGACCTGTTTTGATATTCAGGAGCATTGGGGAAAACGGCGTAAAATAGAACGGCACGTAGTCGCTGAGCACTCCCCCTGGTGGTAAAGGGACTGCGCGGCGGGCCCTCTTGTCGATGAGATCGAGATTTCCGATCTCATGATATTGCGGATCGCGTTTCTGCGAATTGCGGCAGTGAAGGCCGTTCTGCAAAATCCATGGAACGTTCTCGACGTGCGTGATCCGGAAAATCCAGGCCTTTTCGGGTGCTATAAAATCGGACATCGGCGATACCGGGAAACGACGGCGCGGTCACGCCTGACGCACCACTGCAACTCAACTCAGGCCTCCAAACGCATCGTGGTAAGCTGGCACACGAACTCCGAATAACGATTACCTGCTAATTAGCGCAGTCTACCACGGCGTCGGTCGCCTTTAAACCACTTGCGGCGGCACGATAAAATCATACTCGCGGTCCAAGCAAGTCCCTATCGCGCGGAGCCAAACGGCGAAATTCGAGCGCAGCCCAACCGCCCCTCACCGCGGAACCTCCCGCAACGTATAGTGCGCCTCCGCCGGAAAGAACGTATCGCCGGCAGGCGCGAGGTTCTTCAGACGGAATTCGTAGACAAACCCGGTTCGCAAGGCCGCCAGCTTGAGCCGGGCCTGCCGGCCGTCGGCAGAGACTTCGATGGTCTCGATGCGGGCGGGCTCGCGATCGGCGTCGGGGCCGCCGTAGGCTGGGGTGGGAATGCGTCGATAGGAGCTGATGGCATAACTGCGCACGTCGCCTGCCGCTTGCCGATCGACCGGGCGGGCGAAATGGATGGTGAAGCCGTCGGGCGCAGCACGCACTTCGGCGATGCCGGCGGGAAGGTCGCCGTTCGGCCGCATCCGGACCAGCGCGCCGATGTTTTGGCCGCCGCCCCAGCCGCTGTCGCGAAGCGAGCCGACGTACAGGTCGCCGTCGGGCGCCACGGCGCAGGAGATCGGCCCTTCAAAGGTCTCGGCGCCCGGTTCGGCGTCTCGATAGCTGAATGGATACGCGGCGCCCTGGTAGGTGTCGCCGACGCGCTCCAGGCTCATGCGGATCAAACGCCGCGTGTCGAACTCGCAGCCGACGAGATGCCCTTCGTACGGACCGAACAAGTTGCGGCCGAGCGCCGGCGGCTGACCTCGGCCGGCGTGTCAAAAAGCAGATGCCGTTGATGCTCCGCGTCCAGGGATGCGGAATGTCGATGGCCGCCGGCTGGTCAGCGGCGGATTGAAGTCGGGCTTGCTGCTCGATCGCGTTGATAAAGCCGTAGCGGGCTCCGGCCGCACGTGGTTCAGCTCGTTGAACGGGTTGTAGTTCCCCTGGTTGTCGGTGACGAACACGTCGCCTGAGCGATTCATCGCCACGCCCATCGGGAACCGCGATGCCCGCCGCTGAGCGGCTCGAGATCGAACAGCCGCGGATTGTCGGCGGTCGGCTTGCGCGGCACGAGCCGACCACCGTGCCGCGCAGGTCGGCGCGCCGCCGGCGCTGCGTTTGTCCTGCTGGCAAGGAATGCCATGTAATAGTCTGCCGGCCGGTCGCGCGGCAGGCCGACGGCCCAGTCGTGATAGTCGGCCGTGTAGTCCCCAGCCCGAGGCGCACGTTCACCATCCGCTCGGCGAAGCCGTCGCCGTCGTCGTCGCACAGCCGCAACAAGGCGTACTTGGCGCATCACGTCGATCGCAGCCGCCGTGCGCGGCGACGCCGAAGGCGCGGCAGGCCGTCGGCTGAACAGCGTTTGCCGGTCTTCCAGCCCGTCGCCGTCCGTGTCGCGCGCCAGCCACACGCTCCCCTTGAGCGAACAGACGATCAAGCTGCCGTCGGGCGCCAGGCCAGTCCCGTCGGCATAACTCGTCGGCGCAGCGGCAGCAACGTGCCTCGTAGCCAGGCACGACGTTGAGCGAGGCCGGTTCGTCCGGCTCGTCTTCCAAGCCCGCGGGAATGTAGCGATCGGCCGGCAGGTCGGTGACGTAGTCCAGTTCGCAGACCATCGTCTGCCCGGCTGTGGCAACAAGTGAAAGCTGCGGACCGGACATCCCTTGAGCATAAGCGGCCGTGGCGGGCGCCACGATGCTGATTTTGGTCCGGCCACTGTCGGCCGTGTAGAGCGCCGCCCGCGCACTTACGCTGGTCGGCTTGCCGAAGCCGGGAGCCACGGCCAGCTCGATCACGTCGCCCGCCTGGGCGCCGCGGATCTCGATGCGGCGCCGGAACCCGCCGCCTTGCGTCGAATCGCCCGGCAAGGCCGTGACGGTCTGCACGACGTTCAAGGTCGCCGTTGCATTCGAAGTCTTGTCACTATTCTTCTCATCATCTCTCGCAGCGGCGCCGTACTGCAGCCGATAGCCAAAGCTCAGCCCGTCCGCCGTCGATTCATACCAGTCGAGCTCGGCGGCGAACTGAACGATGGGCGTCTGCGGCCAGAGTCGCCCGTCGCGGCGCAGAGCGAGCTCGCTCTCGGCGTCCGGTTCGCTGGGCGGCAGGACGTGACTGCGGCCCGAGTCCCAATACCAACTCTTGCCGCGCGTCCGCTGACGGGCCGTATCGCCAATCCACCAACCGGCCAGGCGGTTGGCGGCCAGATCGATCAGGACGTTGTGACGGTTTCGCAGCCCGACGACCAGCGGTTTGGGGAACACGCGGCTGCCGACTTCCAGCACGTCGGTCAGCACCGCGGCCGGTTCGGTTTCGCCAGGCACGTTGTGAGCGCGGATCACGCGCACCGGGTTCGGCTGCGGCGGATCGAAGCCGGGCGTGTTGAGCACGTTCCAGACCGCCGTGAGCTGATCGTCGAGCCGCTCGTCCAGCACGCCGCGCACCGGAATCTGGATGGAAGGCATCTCCATCCGCGGCACGATTCGCGCGGGATTGCGCACCCAGCGATCGTACCAGGTGCGGCGAATGCGCTTGCCGACCAGGGAAAGATCCGTGCCATGCGCGGCGGGAGCGACTTTGACCGGGATCGACTTGCCAATCTGGTGGCAGCTCGTGCAGCCAAAGCCCGCGGAGGTGACGAGCCGGCTGCCGGCAATGTTCACGGCGGCTGCGGGGGGCGGACTCGTTTGGCTCGTCTCCGGAAGCTCGGGCATGCGGTCGGCCGAGATGAAGTGGTCGATGATCGCCCGCATTTCGTCTGGCGACAGATCGAAACGCGGCATGCGGACCATCAACCAGGGCCGCAAGGCAGGCTGCTTGAGCGTGATGGCGGCGGCCAGCGCCTCGTCGTGCAGCTTGTCGCCGACGCCGGTAAGCGCCGGCGGCGACAGCGCGGCCAACACCGGCGCCAGTTCCGGCTGCGCCGCGGCCGTCTCGGCGCATGACCGGCGATGCCCAGCGCGGAACCGCGCGGCGTGGCAGGCCAGGCAATTGCGCTCGGCAAGCACGAAGCGCCCGTCCAGCGGCGCCGGCGCTCGCTCGGGCGGCAACTCGCGGAAGTAGGTCTTCAACGCTTCGCGCTGGGCGGCGGTCAGGGCGTAACCGGGACGACGACGGGCGCGATCGGGCGGATTCACGCAGCCGAGTTCCCAGCGCGTCGGCGCCGAGCTTCCGTTTGTTGGTTGGCTTGTCTGAAGCCAGCGCTTTCGGCAGCGCATGGCAGGCATTGCAGCCGTGCTCTTGAATCAGACGTTTGCCGAGCACGGGTCTCCGGCAGCGACGTCGCTTGATGACGCGGCTTGTTTACTCGCGGGCGCCGCTTTGAGCGTGCCCAGGTAGACGGCCAGATCGGCTCGTTCCTGCGGAGCGAGCACAAAAACCGGCATGCGGTGCGCCGCGTTGATTTCTTTCGGATTCTCCAGCCAGCGGGCGAAGAAATCGGCCGGCCGCTTGCTCGCCACGGCCGTCAGATCGCCGCCGCCGAACAGGCCTGCGGCGCCCAGGTTGCCTTGGCGATGGCAGGCCAGACAGCCAAGCGAATGGAACAGCGTTTCGCCCTGTTGGGGATCGCCCGGCTTGAGGCCCTTGGACTTTGTCTTTTTGCCGGCAGGTTTTGGTTGGGGGGCGGCCGTGGGTTTGACAGCAGGTTTGGCTTGGGGCGAATCCGCCAGCAGACAGGCGGCGATGGCCGCGGCCTCTTCGGACGTGAAGGCAAAGCTCGGCATGCGGCGGATCGTCGCTTGCGGAGCATCGGCGGCTTTGTCCTTGTCATCAACCGACGGCGGCTCATGACCGTCGTGCCGCAGCCATTCGACCAGCCAATCGGGCGAAAGGTTGCCGGACAGGCGAGTCAGATTGGGCGCGGCGGGGGCGGCTCGTTCGCCGGGGATTTCATGGCAGGCGCCGCAGCGCATGGCTCGCGCCAGTTGTTCGCCGGCGGCGAAGCGTTCATCCGGCGCTTTAGCCGGTTCGTGGAACAGATGTCGGTCGGGCAGCGGCTCGAGTTGGAACTTGGGCCCCGACCAATAGAGCCCGACTTGGGCCGAGGCGCCCGTCTTGCGATAGGTCGCCTCCAGCGGGTGATAACCATACTCGAGCTTGATCGGCCTGGCGGCCAGCCAGCCGGGTTCGCCGGCGCTCGCATCGAGCAAGGTCTGACCGGCGACTTTCAGCCGTACATCGCCGACGGCATAGACGTGCAACTGGTACTCGCCCGGTTCGATCGTGAACAACCGGCCGCTCCACTGCACTTCGAACTTGCCCGGCGGCAGCCGCGGATCGGGCGACTGCTCGCCCCAGACGAATTGAATCGCCTCGTCGCGGCGCACGTGGGTCGAACCATCGGCGCCGACATACTTCGCCACAATGCCCGGGCGGACGTCCGGGAATTCATCGTCGTCTTCGTCGTCCTGAGCGTACGAAGATGCTGTCATGAGCAGCAGGAAGCAGAAAGCGGCAAAGATGCGGCGAAGGAATGGAGATGTTTGATGCCAGCACGGATGCGCGTTCGCTCCGCGCGGCTTCGGCTCAACGGCTATTGCTTCGTCGTGAATCATCAATGTATGGTTCCTCTAAATCACCAACCGCGATTTTGCGACAATCAATTGATCGCAGTTTTCAGGGCGCCATGCTTTCCCGCGAGCCTCGACGAGACGCCGAGTGAAGGCTTCGCGCACACGCCGACCCCATCGAGCTTGTCTCGATGGTGAAGCAGATGGCCAACTAGACCACGCTTCCAAGATCTACTTCTTCGACCCCATCCAGCTCGCCTGGATGGTGAAGGAGATCGCAGTGTCTCATGCCGTTCAGTCATCTTATTCACCATCCAGGCGAGCTGGATGAGGCCTTCGGTTTAGCGCGTCAGCGCCAGCTAGTTTGCCATCTTGTTCACCAATCCGCGCGAGGCGGATGGGGTCTCTTGAGTTCTCGCGTCGATCCGGTTTCGCCTCACTCACCTACTTCACCGGGACGAGCCGTACGGCTTTCAGGTCCAACAAGGCGCCGTCGAGCGGACCGTCAGGCCGAACGACAAAGCGGTGCTTGCCGGCGGGCAATTCCAACCGGCCGAGCGGCAGCGGACGGTAGGCGTCCCAACTGCCGGTGGCGGGCGTCGTGCGGACGAGACGCTTGCCGACGGCTTCCACCGCCACGCTTCTGCCGGCGCTGGAATTGTCGCAGGCATAATCGAGTGAGACGTTGTAGGCGCCGGGCCGCTCGATTTCGATCGTCCAGACCGCGTGATCGTCGGAGCTGGTCCAGTAGCCCAGATTGCGGTAGTTGGGTTCGAAGATCAAGGTTTTGCCGTAGATTTCCGCATTGGCGGCCAACAGCCACAGTTCGCCGCGCAACGCCTCGGGCCGCACCAGCTCCGGAGCGTTGCCGGGAAATTGCTTGCGAGGCGGTTTGACTCCGCCGAGATAAGCAATCAAATCGGCCGCGTTTTGCGGCGTAAGATCTTTCTCCAGCCCTTCGGGCATCAGCGATTTCGACGAGCTCTCCAGCACTTCCAAGTCTTTCCGCAGCAGCGAGACCTGCTTGCCTTCGGAAGCGACCAGCGTGACGCTCGTTGCCGTCTCGGCGCCGAGCATGCCGGTGTGCGTGATGCCGTCTTCCGTGACCGCCGTGTAGCTCATGAACTTGGCTTCGACGGCGCGGTTCGGATCGAACATGGCGACCAGCAGCGACTCGGGCGATTTGTCGGTCAGCGCCGTCAGATCGGGACCGACCGCGTGGCCCGTCTCGGCCAGGCGATGACAGAGCGAGCAGGTCTTTTTGAAGACTTGCGCCTCGCGCGGCATCGCCGCCGAGCTGTATGGCCTGGCGATACTGGGTCACGATCTTTTGCCGATCGGCGTTGATCGAACCGGCCAGCGTCTTTTCGGCCAGCGCGGATGGCTGCATCGGAGTGCGACAGCAAACGCTGGCGTCGGGCGGCGTCGAGGGCCGCGGCAGTCAGCCGCCCGGCGGCGATCTCGTCGAGCAAGGCTTTGGTCCATGCCGGACGTGCCAACATCGCGTCGGCGATCTGGCTCTGCAATTCAGGACTGTAGCTCCTCCAGCCGGCCAGCAGCAGCGCCGGCGCCCGCGGCTCCTTAGCAAAGCGACGGATGGCCTCGACCGCCGCGAACTGCAAAGCTCTGGGCGTTCTAGGAGAAAGCAACTCCACGAGCGTATTCAGATCGGAATCGCGATGCTCCCCGGGCCCGCGGCCGAGCAGCGCCATCGCCGCAATGCGCTGGCCATCGGCCGCTTCTTCGTCGACTGCAACCGATCGGGAGAAGGCGAACACGTCATCGAGCCGTGCCAGCGATGTTTTTATTTCGTCGCCGGCCCGCTTGCGGAAATCGCTCAACGACATCCGCCGGCGGTCGAGCGAGTCGAGCAGTCCGCCCACGGCGGCAAGCTGCCAGGCGGCGTAGCGCTCCGCAGCCGGTTTGCCGGTTGCCGGTTTGGCAATCGCCGCCAGGCCGGCCGCCAACGCGGCATCGCTTTTGAGCGCGATGCTCATGTTCATCAGCGGCGCCACAAGGTCGGTCGACGGCGGATGCTTGTCGCTTTCGGCGAGCACGGCGGCCACGGTCTCGGGCAGATTGTTTTGATTGACGGAGCTCAGCGCGGCGGCGGTGAGATAAGGATCTTCGCCGGCGCTCAGCGCCAATTGGCCCAGCAGGCGGCCCGCGGCGGGCGAGTGCCACTCGCCCAGGCTGTAGGCCCATTGCAGACGAAGCTGGGCGTCGTCGGTCGTGGCCAGTTTCTCAAGCGCGGCCGTCAGTTCGGGCGATTGATCGAGCAGTGGCTCGGAAAGTCGAACCGCGTGGCGCAGCACGCCCGGATGCGGATCGGACAGAGCGACGAGCAGCGTCGGCGCATCGATCGCCTTGAGCCCGTCAAGCGTGCAGAGCGCGTGCAACCGAGCCAGCGGCGGCCGTGCGCGATCACCGAGCAGTTTCATTAGCAGCGGCGCCGCGGCCTGATCGCCGCGATGAACGAGCAGTTGTTGCGCCATGTCTCGCTGCCAGCCGCTGGGACTGTCCAGCGCCGCGACCAGTCCGGCCGCGTCGAGCCGATCGAGTCGCGGCAGCGGTCGAGGCGTTTTGCCGACCGGGTACGACGCGATAGATGCGGCCCTTGTCGTGGCCGTGCGCAGATCGAGCCGCTGCTGCCACTCCTTGGGAATCCACTGCGGATGCTCCAGCACTTGCCGGTACATGTCGGCGATCCACAAGGCGCCGTCGGGCCCGGTGCGAACCATCACCGGGCGCGACCAGTTGTCGGTCGAAGCCAAAAACTCGGAAAGCCGCTCGTCGTCGGCGCGGCGGCTATGGAACACGACTCCGTCGGCGTGCAGCACTTCGCGATGCACGAGATTGTGGACCGGCTCGCAGACGAACGAGTTGCCGTAGTACTGAGGGCCGAACAGATCGTCGCGGTAGATAATGGAACTGCAGGCCGAAGTGAAGCGGTTCACGGCACTCAGATCGTTGAAGCGGGCCACGGTGCGGCTGGTCGGGAAGACGGGCGCCGCGCCGGCGCTTCCGAAACTTGCACGCGGCCGTTCGGCGGCGAAACGTGCGGATTGCGGCGCAGATAATGTTCGTCGAGCACGAACTGGTACATCGGGTTGGAATTGTTCGAGCCGAACCAATTGCCCCAATCGTCGCGCTCGCGGGCGAACTGCGTCTGGCCGGCCTGTGATTCGATCAGCCCTTCGTCCGGCCGCAAGCGAAAGTCGCGACCGCTGATGGCCACGCGCTCGCCCGTCTTGACCGATTCGATCTCGCCGCCGCTGTCGCCGTTGGCGCCGTAGATCCAATTGTCGAGGCCCCACCGCAAGCCGTTGACGCGGTGCTGCTGGTTGCCTTCGACAAAGCCGCGATAGAGCGTTCGCCGCACGTCGGCCCGGCCGTCGCCATCGGTGTCTTCGGCGTAGAAGATCTCCGGAGCGCAGGTGACGAGCACGCCGTTGCGCCAGGGCATGACGCCGTTGGGATAACCGAGCCCGTCGAGAAACAACGTCGATTTGTCGTAGTGGCCGTCGCCGTCGGCGTCTTCCAGGTAGCGCACGCGACCGCCATGCTTTCCCTGGCCGTCGATGCCCAGCGGGTAGTCGGCCATTTCGACGACCCACAGCTTGCCGTCGGCGCCCCAGGCAAAGGCCACCGGATCCATCACCAGCGGCTCGGCGGCAACCAGTTCGACGTGAAAGCCGGGGCGAGTCTTGATGGAACGCAGCGACGCCTGGGCGGAGCGGGCCTCGGGCTCGACGTCCTTGAGCAACTCGGCAAAGGCGCGGCGATCGACCAGGTCGTCGAGCCGGTCCGTCGTTTCGTTCTGCACCCACAGATGTCGGGAGTGGAACCAGGCGCCGTTGTTCATGCCGCCCGCGACGATCGGCGGAATGGCATCGTCGCCCGGCCGCTTGCCGGCCAGCACGCGCCGCGACCAGCCCTGCTTCGGCGAAACGAACAGATCGAGCGAGTAATGCGACTCGTTGGAAAAGATCACGTCCTGATCGCCGTCTTCGTCAATATCGATGAATCGCAGGCCGGCGTCGCGTCCCTGGACATCGACCACCGCGGCGCCGGCCGGCAAGGCGAACGGCAATCGTCGCCAGCGCTGCGCCAGCTCGTCATAGCGGAATACGGCTTGTTGACCGGCGTTGCCGATGAGGCATTCCGTCTGACCGTCGCCATCCAGGTCGCGCAGCCGCAAGCCTTGATCTCGTCCTTCGCGCGCGGCGAGAAGCGGCTGGCCGTCCAGTTCCAGCCCCGCAAGCAGCGATGCGTCGGCGATCCAGGACCGGCCATCGAACCGCCAGGCCGCCGCGGTCGTCTCGTTGCACAGCAGCAGCGCCGCTTGTTGCGACTTGCCGAGAATGCCGAAGCGGGCGCCGGCATCGCGCCGCGCGCCTTCGCTGTCGACCGCGACAAGTTGCGCAGGGAAATCGCTTTCGATCCAGGTTGTCTGCTCGGGCGACCAGATGCGCGTGCGCGTCAGCGTCTCGTTGCCGATAACGACGTCGAGATAACCGTCGGCATTGAGATCGACCAGCCGCACGCCGTTGTCCTGGCCATTGCCAGGCGCAACGGCTGTCCGGCGAGCAAGTGGCGATCGATCCGGTCTTGGGCTTCGCGAAAGGTGAGGAACTTGACGCGATTGCCGTGGCGTGCGACGGCATGATCGATCATGGCGACGACCTGATCGTTGCGGATCCAGCCGTGCGGATGGAAGACCAGGTTGAACACGCCTTGCTTGACGACGGTGGCGTCGATGGCCGCCTGCATGTCGGCCACGGTCAACGGATTGTTCGGCTTCTGCAAATGCTGGGCGCTCCAGTCGCTCGGCGCATTGCACGGAAACTGCCAGCAGAGCCGGCCGATGACGTAAGGATACGGATAGTTCTCGATCGTGTTGACGAATGAGCGGTCGTAAGGAACGTACTTGCGGAAGCGGTCTTTCCCTGCGGCGTCGAGGATCAGCTCGCGCGGCAGTTGCGGATCGTTCGAAGTGAAGACGTTGAACACCGAGCTGTCGATGGTGAGAAAATGCCCCGCCGGCGTGACCTTGTTGAAAATCTCGGCGAAGGTTCGCGGGCTGACGGTGTTGAGCGAATCGCAGCAAGGCGTGCGGAACGCGGTCGGGCGGTTGTGCGGAACCTGGTTGAGCAGATCGACGCAGCGATCGAAGGTTCTCTTGGCCTGGGCGAAGTCATTCTTGCAGAGCAGCGGGCAAGGATGATCGTAGGTGTGGATCTCCAGGCTGAGACCTTCTTTCAACCAGGTCTGCAGATGCGGATCTTCGGGCTCGATGCGGCAGGTCATGATGCTCGCCGGCGCACGGCCGTCGATCTGCTTGAGCCGCTCCAGGATCGGCCGCAAGTAGGCTTCCCACTTTTCGTGCCCGCGCATGTCGTCGATGGCCAGCACCACGACGGCGTCGACGCCTTCCTCGCCGATCCATTGCGGCGTGATGAGTTTGGGAAACTCGAGCGAGGGATAGTACGGATCGTTCTCGTCCAGATAGACGAGCCGGTTGCCGTCGGCCGCGAAAGCTGATGCGGCAACGGCCAGGATTGATGTCAGTGCAAAGAATGTCAGAGCAAGGAACAGCGCTGGCAGACGGCGAGACAGACGCATCGGCGGGCGACTCCTGGCGGGCGTGGGGCGGGCGGGCCGGAAAATCCCGAACAAGCATTGTAACCCAGCCCGGCGCCGCGAGGAATCAAACGGCCGCCTCAGCTCAAACGCCAGGCCCGGCCGTCTTGTTGGAGCAACTCTTCGGCGCCTTTGGGGCCCCAGGTTCCGGCGGCGTAGTTGGGGAACTTGCGGGCCGGCAGCGTGCCCCAGACGTCGAGAATCGGCTGCATGATGCTCCAGCCGGCTTCGACGAAATCGGCTCGAAGGAATAGCGTCGGATCGCCTTGCATGCAACCGTAGAGCAGCGTCTCATAGCCGGTGATTGGCGTGCCGCCGAAGTGGTCTTCGTAGCGGAAGTCCATGCTCACCGAGCGGGTTTGAATGCCCACGCCAGGCACCTTGGCTTCGAACTTGAGCGAGATGCCTTCGTCCGGCTGAATGTGCAGCACCAGCATGTTGGCGCTGAGGTCCGTGACGGGCGTATCGCGGAACAGCATGAACGGCACGCGCTTGAACTGGATGGCGACCTCGGTCACGCGCTCGGGCATGCACTTGCCGGTGCGGATATAAAACGGTACGTCGGCCCAGCGCCAATTGTCGATCGTCAACTTCATCGCCACGAACGTTTCGGTGCGCGAGTCGGGCGCCACATTGGGCGACTGGCGATAGCCCTCGACTTGCTCGCCGTCGACCTTGCCGGGGCCGTACTGTCCGCGCACGGCCTGCGTCAACACGTCGCTTTCGTCAAGCGGATGCACGGCGCGCAGCAGCTTGGTCTTTTCGTCTCGCACGACTTCCGCGTCGAACGAGGTGGGAGATTCCATGCCGATCAGCGCCAGCAACTGGCAGATGTGGTTAGGCGCCATATCGCGCAGGGCGCCGGCCTTGTCGTAATAGCCGCCGCGATGCTCGACGCCGACCGTTTCGGCCACGGTGATCTGCACGTGGTCGATGTATTGCCGGTTCCAGATCGGCTCGAACAATCCGTTGGCGAAGCGAAACACCAGAATGTTCTGGACGGTCTCTTTGCCCAGGTAGTGGTCGATGCGGTAGATCTGATCCTCGCGCAGCAGCTTTTGCAGTTCCGCGTTGAGCGCGCGGGCCGAATCGAGATCGCGGCCGAACGGCTTTTCGATGATCACGCGGCGCCAGCGCTGGCCCCCTTCCGTGCCGTCGGATTGTTCGCTGCCGTCATCGGTCAAACCCGCCGCGGCTAACTGGGCGACGATCTTGGCAAAGAACGTCGGCGGGGTGGCCAGGTAGAACAGGTAATTGCTTTGCGTGCCGCAATCGCGGTCGACCTGTTCCAGTTGCTCCTTGAGTTTGGCGTAGGCCTGGGGATCTTCGAAGCCGCCTTGCACGTAGAACAGCCGCTTGCCGAACGTTTCGTCCCAGACCTGCGGGTCGACGCCGCTGCCGCCGAACTGCTTGATGTCGCGAGACAGGTTGCTGCGGAACTGCTCGGTGTCGAGGTCGTCGATGGCGAAGCCGACGACGGCGAAATTCTCGGGCAGCAGTTTGCTGATCGCGATATTGTAGAGCGCCGGCACCAGTTTCCGCTTGGTCAAGTCGCCGCTGGCGCCGAAGATTACCATCACGCAAGGATGCGGCGGAGGATAAGCGGACGTATTGAGCATCGGTTTTTCGCTGGGCATGGCGAGCTTGAAATCCTAGAGGTTGCCGGTGACAAAGGACCAGGACGCAGTCGAGAGACCGCCGGCGCAGGAACGCCGCCGCTCTTCAGCCACGCGAGACACGAAGAACTGCCGGAATTGTGGTGAAAACGGCCCGGTTACGCAAGCGATCCTCTCCTCAATCTGCAGGGAAAAGCTATATTCTTGACGGTGCGCGCCGAGCGCATTTTCGAAAACTTTTGATCCTCTTGCTGCCAGCGAGGCCAGCCATGCGAATCGCCGTCGGAGCCGACCATGCCGGGTTTGAGTTGAAAGAAAAGCTGCTCGCCTTTGTGCGCGAATCCGGACACGAAGCGATCGATCTCGGCACGCACAGCACGGATTCCGTCGATTACCCCGACTACGCTAAAGCCGTCGGGCTGGCCGTGCGCGAAGGAGTGCGCCGACCGCGGGCTGCTGCTGTGCGGCAGCGGCGTCGGCGCCTCGGTGGCGATCAATAAAATCCCGGGCATCCGTGCGGGCTTGTGCCACGATACTTATTCGGCCCATCAAGGGGTGGAGCACGACGACATGAACGTGCTGACGCTCGGCTCGCGCGTGATCGGCATCGAACTGGCGAAGGAACTGGTCGGCGCCTTCCTGCACGCCAGCTTCACCAATGAAGAACGCCATTGCCGGCGCTTAGCAAAAGTAAAAGCCCTGGAGGGGGAAAAATGGTAGCTCGCCCGCAGATTCGCATCGTTGCCAACCGCGAAGAACTGGCGCAAGCGGGGGCCGAAGAATTCGCGCATTGCGCCGGGAAAGCCATCGCCGAGCACGGTTCGTTTGCCGTAGCCCTCTCCGGGGGCTCCACGCCGAAGGACCTGTATGCGCGGCTGGCGAGCGAGCAGCATCCGTTCCGCCGGGAGATCGCCTGGGACAAGGTGCACTTCTTTTGGGGCGACGAACGGCACGTGCCCCCCGAAGATGCACAGAGCAATTATCGCATGACCAACGAGGCCATGCTCTCCAAGTTGCCTGTGCCGGCGGAGAATGTGTACCGGGTGCCGGCCGAAATGCCCGACGCCGCGCAGGCGGCCGCCGCCTACGAGCAAACGTTGCGGGAGTACTTTCGCCTGGCCGGAGGCGAGCTGCCGCGGTTTGACCTGGTGCTGTTGGGCCTGGGGCCCGAAGGGCACACGGCCTCGCTGTTTCCGGACAACACGGTTCCGCGCGAGGGCGCCCAATTGGTTGCCGCCCCTTGGGTGGAGAAGTTTAACACGTTCCGCATCACGCTCACGCCGGCCGTGTTGAACCACGCGGCGCAGGTCGCCTTTCTGGCGAGCGGCGAAGAAAAAGCGGCCATCGTCGCCGAAGTCATCGACGGCCCGGTCCAGCCGGACCTGCTGCCTGCGCAGCTCATTCGTCCGGAGCGCGTCCCGGTCCTTTGGCTGCTCGACGTCAGGCGCAGCAGGCAAGCTAAAGGACATAAGCTGAGGGCACAAGGATAAATGGGCGGCGGGCTCGAGCCGGAACTTTGTGCTTTCAGCGGTCTACCCGCCTTGTTGCCAGCATGGCGAGTCAGGAAGAAAAGGGAGAGCCGCGCAGAGCTGAATCGTTTTCGCTGAATTGACTCAAACGCGCCGTCCAGCGGTCGCGGCCTGGAATTCTGAAAATAGGGCAAGAGTTCCGGCGCCGGGCGGCCGATCTGAAATGCGCCAGCGGCAGAGCGATCTTGGCCCAAGTCAAGGAATCTGTTACCGTTCGGCCCGAATACGTCGTTGCGCGACGGCGGGTTTCTTCTTCTGTTTCCGCGCCACGGAACTTTCAAGGATGAACAACTTCGGCAGGGCGCTGCGCCTGGCCCTCAAGCACCGGTTCCTGTTCGTGTCGTCGATCATCTGCGCGGTGATCGTGGCGGCGTTCTGGGGCGGAAACATCGGGGCCGTGTACCCTTTGGTGGAAGTCACCACCAAGGGCCGCTCGCTGCAAGCCTGGGCGAAAGAAGGTCGCCAGGAATCTCAGCAGCGCGCAGCGGAGCTCGAGCGGCGGCTCGCCCAGTGGGACCGCCAGCACGGCCCGAAAGCGGACAAAGCGGCTCTGAAAGAGCGCGATCGGCTGCTTTCCGATCTGGCGATCCAGCAGAAGAACGTCCGCGAATACGACTGGCTCAGCAAGTACGTCATCGACCCGTTCCTGCCGGACGATCCGTTCCTGACGCTGGTGCTGGTGGTCGGTTTGCTGCTGGCCGGCACCGTGATCAAGAGCCTGTTCTTCGTCGCGCACCAGATCCTGATCGGCAACCTGTCGCAACTGGTGGTCTTTCGGCTGCGCAAAGAGTTCTACCGCCGCACGCTGCGGATGGACGTCGCCACGTTCAGCGAAGAGGGCACCAGCGAACTGATGAGCCGGTTCACCTACGACATGGAGAGCCTGTCGACCGGCATCAGCGACTTCTTCGGCAAGCTGGTCCGCGAGCCGATGAAGATGGCCGCCTGCCTGATCGGCGCGGCCTGGGTCTGCTGGCCGTTGCTGGCCTTATCGTTGTTGCTGGCGCCGGTGGCGGCGTTCTTGATTCGCTGGCTGGCGCAGGTGCTGAAAAAGGCCAACCGCCGGGCGATGGAGGAAATGTCGCCAGATCTACAACATCCTGGAAGAAACGTTCCAGGGCATCAAGGTCGTCAAAGCCTTCACCATGGAACGCAGCGAGCGCTGGCGGTTCCACAAGGTGAGCAAGAAGTACTTACAGCAAGGCCATGCGCATCGCCCGTTACGACTCGTTGACGCGGCCGATGACCGAAGTCCTGGGCATTGCCACCGATCTGCGTGGCGATGCTGGCCGGCGCCTATCTGGTGCTGAACAAGCAAGACCGCACCTGTTCGGCATCCGCATGTGCAAGCAGCCGCTGAGCTTCGAGGCGCTGCTGCTGTTCTACGCCTTGCTGGCCGGCGTCAGCGATCCGGCCCGCAAGCTGTCCGAAGTCTTCAGCCGCATCCAGCGCGGCCGCGGCGGCCAGCGATCGCATTTTTCACCTGCTCGACCGCCAGCCGCAGATCGTCGATCCGCCGCGCGCCCGCACCGCTTGCGCGGCACCAGCGCGACCTGGTGTTCGACGGGATCCGCTTCCAGTATCATCCGAGGCAGCCCGTGCTGGACGACATCAACCTGCGCGTCGCCTTCGGCGAAACGATCGCCATCGTCGGCCCCAACGGCTGCGGCAAGAGCACGCTGGCCAACCTGATCCCCCGCTTTTACGATCCGGTCGCGGGCAGCGTGCGGCTGGACGGCGTCGACATTCCGCGAGGCGCGGCTGCGCGACCTCCGCGGCCAGATCGGCCTGGTCACGCAGGAGACGCTGCTGTTCGACGACACCGTCTACAACAACATCCGCTACGGCTCGCCCCACGCCACGCGCGAAGAGGTGATTCGGGCGGCCCAGCAGGCCCACGCCCACCGCTTCATCGAGGAGAATCTGGAACGACGGCTACGACACGATCGTGGGCCGACGCGGCAGCCGGCTCTCCGGCGGCCAGCGGCAGCGGATCGCGCTGGCCCGGGCGATCCTCCGAGACCCGGCCATCCTGATCCTCGACGAGGCCACCAGCCAGGTCGACCTGGAGAGCGAGCAGCTCATCCACCAGGTGCTGGAGCAGTTCACCCGCGGCCGCACGACCGTGATCATCACGCACCGCCTGGCCGACCTTGGCTCTGGCCGACCGGATCGTGGTGATGGAAGGCGGCCGGATTCTCGACGTCGGCACGCACGACGAGCTCGTCCGCCGCTGCACTCTCTACCGCCGGCTCTACGAGATCCAGTTTCGCGAAATCGCTTAGCCCGCCAAGCCTCTGGCACGCTGTTTGCTAAATACACGTGCGGCGACCTGAACAATCGCCAAATTCTCGCGGCAGAGAACGAGGCCCGGAACAGAGAAGAGCAACTGGTCCGGGGCCGGCGAGAAGAAGAGGCACTTGCAACACTCCGGTGCGAAATGCTGGGAAAAGTCCTGAAACGGCAGCGTGCGGAACACGAGAAGCCGGCTTCCCGGCGGGGCGAAGCTCCTTCGGCAGCACCTTTCGCCCGGCGAGTTGGGGGCCTATCAAGCTGATAGGCTCCCAACTCGACTGTTGCATTCTGCTGTATTATTTTGCAACAAACGTGGCAAAACAATACACTCTCAGGCCGCATGACTTCTGGCATCGAGCTCGCCGGCTCGCCAGAAATCCCTCTGGCGGCTAAAAAAATCCCCTCTGCTAGATAGATTTTCGCGTAGGGGTCTGGGCAGCAGCTCACCGCGCTCTGTGCGCCAACAACCGGCCAAGATTCCAGGCATCCAGACACGCTCCGGCGAATCTTCTATCTGCGCGGCCTTCGATCTGTGCGACTCGTTCCGCCGGGCGGAATAAGTTGCGTCGCCATCTGCCGCATGGTACCAAGGGACCCGTCGCCATCCAGCTAAAGATACGCTGCCGGGCGAGTTTCTAGGCCCAGCCGTCGCCGTAGACTTCTTCCGGGGCGAGCGTCGCCACCGTCTAACCTTCTCCTGGAATATTGTCTCATGCCGCTTCGCAACCACAACCGCACATTCGCTTTCTGGTATTCCGCAGCCTTCTGCTGGGGGCTCGCAGCCTGGCTGGGCTTGGGCGCAACCGCCTGGCTGGCCGCCGGCGAGTTCAAAAGCGGCAAGGTCTGGCCTGAGCCGAAGACGGTCACGCCCGGCGAGCCGGGCGGCTCCGCCTTCCGATGCCATCGTTCTATTTGACGGCAAAGATCTTTCCGCGTTCGAGGGAGGCGAGAAATGGCTGATCAAGGACGGCGTGGCGACCATTCAAGGGGGCAGCATCGCCAGCAAGCAGTCATTCGGCGACTGTCAGCTCCACGTAGAATGGGCCTCCCCCACCGAAGTCAAAGGAGAAGGCCAGGGCCGCGGCAACAGCGGGCTGTACCTGCAAGACCGCTACGAGGTGCAAATTCTCGATTCCTATGACAACGAGACCTACTTCGACGGGCAGGCGGGCGCCATCTACAAGCAGTGGCCGCCGCTGGTCAACGTGTGCCGCAAGCCGGGCGAGTGGCAGACGTACGACATCATCTTCACCGCTCCGCGTTTTGATAAGGACGGAAAGCTGAGCAAGCCCGCTTACATGACGGTGTTGCACAACGGCGTGTTGATTCAAAACCACGCCGAACTTCAAGGTTCGACATCCTGGTTCAAGGCGCCTGAGTATACGGCCCATCCCGAAAAACTGCCGCTCAGGATTCAATATCACGGCAATCCGGTGCAGTTCCGCAGTATCTGGATCCGCGAGCTTTAAAGTCCATTAACTATTCTGATGGGACGCAAGGAGTTATGCGCCAGCAATGCGACCCCTCTGGATATAGCGATTTTTTCGATTTTAGTGGTTGTCCTAAAACTCCCAAGACGATGACTGAGATAAGGAACGACTAGGGGCCCCCGCCGGGGGGCGAATGTAACTTGGGCCAACCTGCCGTGAAGACTGAGGCAACCAGACCGACAGCACGGCAGTGCTTGGCGGCCGCTGCGATATTTGCAGCGATCGCGAGCTTGCCTTGCGCGGCTTTTGCCCAGGCACAGCTCATGGCGCCGGCGAGGCCCGTGGTCAGGCCCGTACCGCCCAACTCCGCCTGGCGGCACGGCACGGCGCCCCTCAATCAGCGGACTGCTCGTGGTCCGCAACCCCAGAGACCGGCAGGCAGCCCGCATCGATTCATCGCTCCGCCAAGCACCGCGCCGCAAACGGCCCGCAGCCGCGATCCTTGACTCGCTATAGTTCGATTGCGCCCGCGGCAAACGACGTTCGCTTCACGGACTACCAACGGCCCATGGTCGCTGGCGCCGCCCGGTTACATGGGCCGCGGCCGACGGCCGCAACAGGCCCTCAAACGCCGCCAGGCGACGGCCGAGCGGCGCTTCAACTCCAGATGCCTGTGCCGCTCAGCCGACCGGCTCAGCCGGGGGTGAATTCTTCGCTCGAGTTGCCGCCGCCGCCGGGCGGCGAAACCATCCAGCTACCGCTGCCGCCGCTGGAACCCGGCGATCTCCGTTTTCCGATCAATCTGGCAACGGCCTTGCGGCTGGCCGATGCGCGACCCTTGATCATCGCCGCGGCCCAGGCGAGCGCCTGGTCGGCGGAAGGAAAACTGCAGAAAGCAAAGGTGCTGTGGGTCCCCTCGTTCATGCTGGGGGCAAGCTACCTCAGGCACGACGGGCCGGTGGACTTCAACCAGGGCATTAACGTGCCGCAAGGCGTCGGCATCTATGGCCAGCCCGCGCCCGGCGGATTGGGAAAGCCGCTCAACCAGAACCTCAACTGGTTCATCGCCGGCGTCAGCTTGTACCAGGTCGTCGCTACGACCGATGCCATCTTCCAGCCGTTGGCCGCGCGGCAAGAGCTCAACGCAAGGCAGTGGGATATTCAGACGGCCAAAAACGACGTCGTGCTGGAGGTCTCGCGGTGCTATTTCAATATCCATCGTTATCGGGGGCAATACGCCGGCGCACTGTATACGGTCCACGAAGGGCGCAAATTGCTGGCCGCGGTCGACGCCTTGCGGAGGGACCTGGTTCCCGCGGTTGAGGTGGACCGGCGCGGAATCTGCTGGCCTTTCTCGAACAGCAAGCCGTTTCGGCGCGCGAGAACTGGCGTTTGGCAAGCGCCGATCTGACGTTGGTGCTGCGACTCGATCCCCGCGCCGTGTGCGAGCCGCTGGAGCACGACCATCTGCAAATCACTTTGATTGACCCTTCGCATCAGCTCGACGATCTGCTTCCGATCGGCCTGCGCAATCGTCCTGAGTTGGCCGCGCACCAGTCCGAGATCAAGGCGGCGCTGATCCGCATTCGCCAGGAGAAGATGCGCCCGCTGCTCCCGTCGGTCCTGCTTACCGGCTGGCAGACCCCTGGCGGCATGGTGCCCCAGGCTTCGATCTTCGGGACAGGCAAAGGCGGCAAGCTGAACATGTGGGGCTTTCGCGATGACGTCAGGCGCAGCTCGTCTGGCAAATGGACAGCTTCGGCCTGGGCAACATGGCATTGGTCAAGCGGCGGCGCGGCGAGCAATCGCAGGCCATCACCAGGCTGATGCGGGCCCAAGATACGGTGGCGGCGGAAATCAATGAGGCCCAGGCTCGGGTTCAGTCGACGGCGGCGCGAGTCGTGCAAGCCGAACGCTCCGTGCGCACCGGATTCATCACGTTCCAGAGAAACTACGAGGGTCTCGGACAAACGAAGCGCTTTGACAACGTCCTGGAAATGGTCTACCGGCCGCACGAGGCGGTGTACGCATTGAAGTTGCTGCATCGCGCCTTCAACGAATACTTCAACACCGTCGCCGACTACAACACGGCGCAGTTCATGCTCTTTCGCGCGTTAGGTTATCCCGCTCGCGAAGTCACGCTGTTCCGGCCCCCGGGCGAGATCCTGCCCGTCAATACGACGCGGCCAGGTTATTTGCCTCCGGTGGGCGTCGGACCGCCGCAGCCGACGCGCTAGCAGAGGAAACCAGAGTGCGAGAAAAGAGAGGAGCCATGGCGATGAAACCGGGCAACCGCTTGCTGGTCGTATTCGCGAGCCTGGCGCTTTCGTGGAGCAGCTCGCCCTGTTTCGCACAGCGCAGGTCCGCCGCCGGCCTTAGCGGCGCCTCGGCGCACAGCGACATCGGGACCGTCGCTTGCGACGCCGGCGACGCCGGACCGTGGCGGCGTCGCCGAACAGACGCCGACGCCGCTCCGCGGCGAGCTGCCGGCCCATCCCGGCGCCTTGTCTCCGCTGGAAGTCCCTCCGCCGACGGGTGGAGAGATCGTCGACCTGCAAGCGCCGCAGCCGGAACCCGGCGACTTGCGCTTTCCGATCAACCTGGCCACCGCCTTGCGGCTGGCCGACGAGCGACCGCTGGTGATCGCCGCCGCGCAAGCGAGCGCTTGGGTCGCCGAGGCCCAGCTTCAAAACGCGAAGACTCTCTGGATCCCCACGCTGAACCTCGGCTTCGACTATACCCGCCACGATGGCTATGGGCCGGACACGCTCAACGGCCAGAACGTTCCCGTGGGGCAAAACGCCTTCGGCCAATACGATCCTTCTTCGTGGGGCAAGCCGCTTAACCAGAACGTCAATTTCTTCTACGGCGGCGGCGCAGTTCTTCCTGATGCAATACGCCACCGACATAATCTTCCAACCGCTGGCGGCGCGGCAAAACCTGAGCGCCGCCCGGTGGAATATCCAGACGGCGAAGAACGACGCGCTGTTGATGACCTCCGACGCTTACTTCAACGTACACCAGTGGCGCGGGACGTACGCCGGCGCCATCGACGTGGTCGTCAAAGGCCGCCGGCTGATGGCGAAGATCGACGCGCTGAGCGGCGACCTCGTCCCGGCCGTGGAAGTCGAGCGGGTGCGCAACTTTCTTGCCGACCTGGAACAGCAGGCCGTCATTGCGCGACAGAATTGGCGAAAGTCTAGCGCCAACCTGACGGAAGTGCTCCGCTTGGACCCGCGCGCCGTGGTCGAGCCGCTGGAACCCGATCACCTGCAGATCACCTTGATCGACCCGCGCCGTGCGCTTGACGAGTTGCTGCCAATCGCCTTGACCAACCGGCCGGAGCTGGCCTCGCAGCAGGCGCTGGTCCAGGCGGCGCTAACGAACGTCCGCCGCGAAAAAATGCGTCCGATCCTGCCCGTGCCGATGCTTAACGGGTTTCAAACTCCCTACGAGCAACTTCAATTCGGCGTCAATGGAATCGGCCAGGGCAAAAAGATGAATCTCTGGTACCCGCGAGATGACATAGCTCCGGGCATGATGTTCCAGTTCGACTCGTTGGGGATGGGCAACGCGGCGATGGTCAAGTGGAAGCGGGGCGAGGCCTCGGGAGCGATCGTGCAGTTGTATCGAGCCCAAGACATGGTGGCGGCTGACGTCACGCGAGCGCAGGCGCGCTTGCAGTCGGCGGCGACTCGCATTGTGCAGGCGGAGCGCGAGCTGCGCAGCGCGCTGGTCAATTACACGGGCGCCGCCGAAGGCTTGGGGCAGACCAAGCGGTTCGGCAACGTCCTGCACCTGGTTTTCCGGCCGCAGGAAGCCGTGTTTTCTCTGAAGTTGCTGAAATTGGCCTACGATCATTACTGGCTCACGGTCGCCGAGTACAACCAGGCGCAGTTCCGCTTGTTCCACGCCTTGGGCTACCCGGCCCGGGAGCTGGCGTATTTTCGCCGCACGGGACCGATCCTGGCGATCAATACGGCGCGTCCTCGCTATCTGCCGCGGGTCGGCATGGGGCCGCCGCCGCCGACTCGCTGAGCGAACCGGCGCCAAGCCGGTTAACGTTGAGCCGCGGCATCGAAGTCGGGCAATTAAAGTTTGACAAATACAAGCACCGAAGGACATGAGAGCCGGGCCATGCCCGGCCTAACGGAAGGAACCGTTCCATGCGACAAACGCAGCGCTGGTTGATCGTCGTCGCCTGCGCGTTCCTGGCCGGCATGCATCCTTGGCCCTGCCGCGGCCAGGGACCGCGTTTGCCTGCAAACGGGGGTCGCGGCGCGAGCGCGTCATTTGCCGCGCCGCAGGGGCGCGTCTCGGCGACTCGAGAACCGCCTCCGCTGATCACGTTTCCCGCACAGGGCGACAAGCCGCCGGGCCGGCCGAGTCAGAAGTCGCCGCTGGAGCAGCCGCCGCCCGGCGGCGAGGTGCTCGACATGCGGCCGCCGCCCCTGGCGCCCGGCGACTTGCGATTTCCGATCAACCTGGCGACCGCGTTACGGTTGTCGGATGCGCGTCCGATCATCGTGGCCGCGACCGGCGCCAACGTCTGGGTTGCGGAGGCGAAGCTGCAAAAAGCCCAATTGCTCTGGGTTCCGACGCTCAACATCGGCGCCGATTACATTCGCCACGACGGCTATGGGCCGGATCTCGATCATGGCGTCAACATTCCGCAAGGCACCAACGCCTACGGGCAACCCTCGCCGGGCAGCTTGGGCCGGCCGCTCAACCAGAACATCAACTATTTCTATGGCGGCGGCGGGTTCACCTGGGCGCCGTCGGGGGCCAACTATTTCTTCCAGCCCGATCCCGGACTGCCGCTGCTCCCCTCGCCGCAGTTCCAGTTCACGACCGACATGATCTTCGAGCCGTTGCGCAACGCCAGGCGCTCGACTCGGCGCTGGGATCTGCAGACCGCCAAGAACGATGCGTTGTTTATGACGGCCCAGGCGTACTTCGACGTGCACCGCTATCGGGGGCAATACGCGGTGGCGATCGACGCCGTTCAGCGCGGCCGCCGACTGGTGGCTCAAATCGCCAACCTGCAAGCCGACCTGGTTTCAAAAGTCGAAGTCGACCGGGCCCGCAACCTGCTGGCTGACCTGGAGCAACAGGCGGTCGCCGCTCGCCAGAACTGGCGCATTGCCAGCGCCATCTCACTCGCGTGCTGCGTCTCGACCCGCGCCGTGGTTGAACCGCTCGAGCACGACCACCTGCAAATCACCTTGATCGCCGCGAATCGTTCGCTCGATGATCTGATCCCGATCGCCTTGACCAACCGCCCTGAGTTGGCGTCGCATCAGGCGGTCGTTCAGGAGACCCTGGTGGCGATTCGCCAGGAAAAGCTCCGCCCGGCGCTACCCTCGCTGTTCATGAACGGCTTCCAGACGCCCTATGAACTGATCCAAGTGGGCGCGCTGGGCGAAGGCGCAAACGGCAAAATGAACCAATGGGACAATCGCAACGACATCAGCACTCAGCTCATGTTCGTAGCCGACGGCATGGGCCTGAGAAACATGGCCAAGATCAAGGCGGCGCGAGGCATGTCGTCGCAGGCGCTGGTCGATTTGTTCCGCATGCAGGATTCGGTCGCGGCGAGCGTAACGCGGACTCAGGCCGATCTGCAGTCGGCGGCGGCACGAGTCGGGCAAGCCGAACGCGAAGTGAAGTCGGCGCTGATTAACTACAACGGCAACGTCGAGGGGCTGGAGCAGACCAAGCACTTTCAAAACGTCCTGATCCAGGTGTTCCGCCCGCAGGAAGTCGTCTTCGCACTGCAGTTGCTGATGACCGCCTACGGGCACTACATCAACAGCGTGGCCGACTACAACACGGCGCAGTTCGCAATGTTTCGCGAGCTGGGCTATCCGGCCCGCGAGATCGCGTTCTCGCGGCGTGCGGGCCCGGTCCTGCCGGTCAATACCCGGCGGCCGAGTTATTTGCCGCCGGTCGGCACGGGGCCGCCCTCGGCGACCCGTTAAGGCGTCCTGTTGCGATTCCGAAACCGTCGCGGCGGTCTGAAGACCGCGCCACCCAAACCTGTCGGGGATACTTCGATGACCCACCGTCTTTCGAGCCTGTTCGCTGCGACGGTCTTGACCGCCCTCCTGTCGCCGCCGGCGGTTGCTCAAGAGTATTCCAATGGCGGCAGCGGCGCCTCGGGCCGCGGACCGGCGATTCTCACTCCGGTGGAGGCTTACGGCGTTCACCCGCCGGGAGTCGACCCGGCCGACGCGCAGCGTTGGCGTACTCGCTTGAGGCAACGCTATATACCGTACTACGCTCCGCTCTCGCCGGTCGCATCGACGGCCCGCTGGAGCCCCTGGGCCTATAAGCCGCTCTTGCCCTATTACACCCCATATTACGCCGGTTACTGCCCTCATCGACTGTTCAATCCGCCGCCCAGGCCCTATGGATGTGACGGCTGGGGAAAGGGCCCTGGGCCCGAAATGCCCGTTCCCGATGCGCCAGGAACGACGCCGCTGCATTTCGGAAGGTACACGTCGGTCATCGAGGACGATACGACTTTCTGGAATATGGGGGGCAACGGTCTGGTTCCGTACGGAACGCCTCAACCCGCCGGCTCAAGACCGCCCGATTTGATTGATGCGATCCAAGCCGGCCGGCCGCACGGCCACATCCATGGCCATTTCCACCGTGGAGCATCCGCGATTGCGTCTCCGCTCGAAGATGCAAACGACGAACAGAAAGGCGAACACCCGCCGAGCCGCCGCAAGGCCAAGCCGGCGGAGCCGATTCCGCCCGGCGAAGTCTCCGATTAGCCAAGCCGGCGCGCCAGGAACTGCCGAGCGCGCTCGGTCTGGGGGGCGTCGAGCACCTGCTCGGGAGGACCGTCTTCCAGGATCCGGCCGTCCGCCAAGATGACGATCCGGTCGGCGGCCCGACGGGCGAAGCCGATCTCATGCGTTACCATCACCAGCGTCAAGCCGTCGCGTTTCAGGTCTTCCAGCACCGAGAGCACTTCGTGCTTTAATTCCGGATCGAGCGCGCTGGTGATCTCATCGCAAAGCAGCCCTTGCGGCTGCATGGCCAGCGCGCGGGCAATGGCGACTCGCTGCTGCTGCCCGCCGGAGAGCTGCTCCGGATAGGCGTCTGCCCGATCGGCCAGGCCGACGCGCTCGAGCAATCGCCGGCCTTGCTCTTTCGCCTCGCCCCGCTTTTGCCCGCGCACATAGACGGGCGCTTCGATGATGTTTTCCAGCGCCGTGAGGTGCGGGAACAATTGATAGTCTTGAAACACCATGCCAACCAGTTGCCGCACGGGCCGAACCCGCCTGGCAACGTCTCCCGCCCGCGGATCGAGCAGGTAGGGCCCGACGCGGACCTGTCCGGCGTCCCAATCGCTGAGCCCGTTGATGCAGCGCAGCAAGGTCGATTTGCCGCCGCCGCTGGGCCCCAGTACGGCTACGGTCTGACCGGCTCGCACGGCGAGACTCACCTGGTCCAACACCAGACGCTCGCCGAATCGTTTGGTGAGACCGGCGATGTCGATCAGCGGATCGTTACTTGCGGCGGCGCCGTCTGCGGCAGTTTGCGTCAACGCGGCGTCCCCCAGCGACGTTCCAGACAACGCGAGAGATAACCGAGCGGGACCGACATCGCCAGGTACAACGCCGCGGTCAGCAAACCTAACTCGACGAACTTGAAACTGGATCGAGACAGCAGCAAGTACTCTTTGGTCAATTCGCGAACCGCAATCACGCTGACCAGGCTGGTGTCTTTGAACAAAGCCACCAGGTCGTTGGTCATCGGCCCCAGCGCCGTGCGCAGCGCTTGCGGAAAGATGACGCGCCGGAACGCCAATGCGTCGGACATGCCCAAGGCTTGGGCCGCTTCCCACTGCCGCCGCGAGACGGATGAAATCGCACTGCGGTAGATCTCTGCTTCGTAGGCCGCGTAGTTCAGACCGAATCCTAGAATTGCCGTATAGACCGCGGGCAGTTGCACGCGGTAATCCGCCAGGTAATAGGCCAGCCCGAAGTAAAGAAAAAACAACACCAGCAGCAGCGGCACGCCGCGAAAGAACTCAATATACGCCAGCGCCGCCCAGCGCACCGGGGCCGGGCCGTAGAGCCGGCAGATGCAGACCAGCAGGCCGATCAGCATGGCCAGCAGCATGCTGCAGAGCGTAAGCAGCACGGTCATGCCGGCGGACCTGACGAGCAACGGCGCGTATTGATCGAACGTCCAGAGCTGCGCCGAGGCGGCGATGATGTTTAGCTCGACCTGCTGGATCGCGCCGTCATCTGCTTCCCGCGGACGCCCTTGGAGATCAAAGCCAAGTCCTCGCAGTTCCGCAGCGACGTGGGGCGGACGGGCCAGTCGAGCCTGGCTTTCGTCCCATAGCCGCCAGCGCACGAGGATTTCTCGCAGGCGGCCGTCGGCCATCAATTCGCCCAGCGCTTGATTGATGGCGGCGAGCAGCGCTTGATCCTGCTTCTGCACGGCAATGCCGTAGGCGCCCTCTCCCAAGCGCTCGCCGATGGGTTTGAGTTGCGCAGCCGTGGCGCCGTAATAGGTGACGATCGGCGTGTCGAGCAGCACGGCGTCGAGGCGCCCCAACTCGAGATCGAGAAAGGGTTCGACCTGTCCTTCGAAAGCGACCGTTCGAATCGCCCGGCGACTTAACAACCGTTCCGCGGCGCTGCCGGCCAGCGTGCCGACCAGGCGGTCGCTGCAATCGTCGAGGCTTTGAATCTTCTTCTCGTCCCGCCGCACGACGAGCTGCTGAGCATAAAGATAGTAAGGACGGGAGAACGAGACGATGGCCTGATTCTCAGGCGTGATCTCGAAGCCGCTGAGAATGCAATCGAAATCGCCCTTCGACAGCCCGAGCGGCAAGCTGACCCACTCGTACTGCACGAACTCGGCGACAACGGCATGCCCAGCCGTCGCCCGATCGACTCGGCCAGCGCATTGGCGATCTCTACTTCGAAGCCGATCACGCGCGCCGGATCTTGCGGATCTCTCAATTGAAACGGGGCGCCCCCTTCCGCATCGCCGCCCCAACGCAGAATGCCCGAGGCGAATCGCCGGCGCAGTTGCTGGTCTTCCGCCTTGTCGGCGCGGGCGGCAGAGGCGAAAAGACAAAGTAAGAATGCGATGACGAACCGTGCGAGTCCCCTCTCCCTTTGGGAGAGGGTTAGGGTGAGCTGTTGAAAAAGCCGAACATTGGGCAAACTGGTGGCAATGGGTCTTGGGAGATTTGTTTCGATGGAATGTCGCCACTGGTAACAAAAACTCTCGGCTAACTTGCGAGCTTGGCGGAGCCTGCCCAGCGCGGACATCCGCCGCAACCGAGAGGAAGGCAGGCAGGCGATTTGTCGGATGGCGGCTAATGCAAAACGCAAAATGCAAAACGCAAAAGTCAAAATGGCGGAAAAAAACGCCCGTCCGGGATCTCCCGAGGCCCACTCAAAACCCGGCAGGGCCGACGGATTTCCGGTTTTGCGATTTACATTTTGCGATTTACATTTTGCATTTTGCATTTTGACTTTTCAACGTCGCGCGCGTTCCTCACGCCGGTTGCTGCTGCGTGATGCAGTGGATGCCGCCGAGGCCCTCGACGAGGTCGACCGACGCTAGGCCGATGACCTCGCGGCCGGGGAACAACGATGCCAGCGTCTCCATGGCTACGTCGATCGGCCGGGTCATCGAACGTCGGCACGATGACCAACTTGTTGGCGATGTAGAAATTCGCATAGCAGGCCGGCAGACGGTGCTCTCCTGCCACGACGGGCCGCGGCATCGGCAGCGTGACGATTCGCAACGGCTCGGCCCTGTTCGTCGGTCCCGCGCTGCTGCAGCCGCCGCAGGTTGTCGCGCAACGGCCGATGGTTCGCGTCGGACGGATCGTCTTCCGACGACGGTGACGACGGTGCGCGGCGTCGACGAACCGCGCCAGTTCGTCGATGTGGCCGTCGGTGTCGTCGCCGGCGATGCCGCTCGCCGAGCCAGATGACGTGCCGCGCCGCCAGGTAATCGCGCCAGGTTCTGCTCGATCTCCGCCCGCGAGAGCTGAGGGATTGCGGTTCGGGTTGAGCAGGCATTCTTCGGTCGTCAGCACGGTGCCTGGCACCGTTGGTTTCGATCGGCGCCGCCTTCCAGAACGATGCCCGGTCGAAGCAGGCGGACGCCGAGTTCGTCGGCGATCCGCCGCGGCACCTGCACGTCACGATCGAACGGCGGATACTTGCCGCCCCAGGCGTTGTAGCTCCCAATTGACAAGGCCGGCGGCAGTCCGGCGGGCCGACCAGGAAGAACGTCGGACCGTGATCGCGCAGTCCAGGCGTCGTTGGTCGGGATGTCGTGCAACGTCACCTGCGGGCAGACGGCCGACCATCTCCCTGGCCTCGGCCATCGCCGCTTCGCCGCCGGCGAGAATGTGGACCGGCTCGGCCTCGGACAGCACGCGAACCAGCTCGGCCCAGACGCCGGGGATCGGTTCGAAACGCCCCGGCCAGGTCTCGCGATTATGGGGCCAGGCTCAGCCAGGTCGCCGCGTGCGGCTCCCACTCCGCGGGCATGCGATACCCAAGCGCCGCGGGCGAAAGGTCGGAAGTCGGAGGTCGGAAGTCGGAAGACACGTTTGTGTTGGAGCTCCTGCTGCGCACGTACTCGCTGACGTATTGAACTTTACCTTACAAGTCGGAACTCAGAATCTCCGACTTCCGATCTCCGGCCTAATCCAAGTACCGCTTCGTCAGATCGCCATATGCGTCGATGCGGCGATCGCGCAGAAACGGCCAGTGCGTGCGAACGACGTCGATCTGGTCGAGATCGCACTCGACGAGCAGGGTCTCTTCCGCGTCGTGGCTGCCGCGGGCCAGCAGATTGCCGTTCGGATCGGAAACGAACGAGGCGCCCCAGAACTCCAAGTCGCCTTCCATGCCCACGCGGTTGGCCGCCGCCACGAACACGCCATTGGCAATCGCATGGCTGCGCATCATGGTTTCCCAGGCGGCGTGCTGGCTGGCGCCGTACTTCGGACTTTTCGCTCGGATGCCAGCCGATGGCCGTCGGGTAGAAGATGATCTCGGCGCCGGTCAGCGCCGTCAGCCGGGCCGCTTCGGGATACCATTGGTCCCAGCAGACGCAAACGCCGATGCGGCCGAAGCGCGTATCGAAACTGCGAGAATCCCAGATCGCCGGGCGTGAAGTAGAACTTCTCGTAATACAGCGGGTCGTCGGGAATGTGCATCTTGCGGTACAGCCCCGCCTGGCTGCCATCGGCGTCGAAGACGACGGCCGTGTTGTGGTACAGGCCCGGCGCACGGCGTTCGAACAGCGAACCGATGACGACGATGCCATGCTCCCTGGCCGCCGCAGACAGCGCTTCGCTGACGGGACCGGGTATCGGCTCCGCCTCGGCGAAGCGGGCGTGGTCTTCCGACTGGCAGAAGTAATGTCCGGCAAACAGCTCCTGAAGGCAGACAATCTGAGCGCCCGCGGCGGCGGCCTCGGCAATGCGCGCGAGCGCCTTATCGACGTTCGGCTGCTTGGCCACGGTGCAATTCATCTGCAGCAGCGCCAGCGAAACCTGAGCCGGGCGGCGGCTGGCGGCTGACTGACGGGCGGTAGCGTTCGTATTGCTCATGGTTTGATGGTACCTTAACAGGCCGCTTTTGTGGTAGGGCCCGCCCTCGCAGAGCGAAGGTCTCATTTCTTTTGGCGCCACGCCCCTCAAACCGACTACCGGAACCCACGAAGACCCCATGAGCCAATCAAAGGTTCGCGGATTGTTCATCACCGGCACAGGGACAAACGTCGGCAAGACGTTTGTCGCTGCGGCCATCGCACGTTCGCTTGCTGCGGCAGGCCGCCGGGTGGGCGTTTACAAGCCGGCCGCCAGCGGCTGCCAAATGGTCGACGGCAAGCTCACGAGCGACGATGCCGTGGCGCTGTGGCAAGCCGCCGGCAAACCGGGCGAGCTGGAACAGGTCTGCCCGCAACGCTTTGCCGCGCCCTGGCGCCGCACCTGGCCGCGGCGGCCGAAGGGCGCGCCATCGACGCGGAATTGCTGCGGCGAGGGCTCGACGTCTGGACGGAAAGCTCTGAGATCGTGATCGTCGAAGGCGCCGGCGGATTGCTCTCGCCAATCACGGAAGAGGAATACGTCGCCGACCTGGCGGCCGAGTTCGGCTTTCCCTTGATCGTGGTGACGGCCAATCTGCTCGGGACGATCCATCAGACCCTGGCGACCTTGGTGGTCGCCGCCACGTTTCGCGACGGCCTGGACGTGGCCGGCGTCGTGCTGAACCGCCCGACGTCCGAAGCGCCGGATGAAAGCTGCCGAACGAATCCCGACGAACTGCGCAGCCGCTGCGTGCCGCCGCTGCTGGCGGAAGTCGGCTGGCAAGACGAGCAGCCGTTGGCGACCATCGACTGGTACGCGCTGGCAAATACAAATGCGCCCAGCGGGGCGGCTCGATCCTTGGTCGTCTATATTCGCGACAGGACGCTTTCCCCCAAGATCCGTATGGAACCAGCGCCCACCGAAAAGACCTGCCCTCAATGCGGGCAGAGACTGCCGCCCGGCGTCGAGACGTGCGCAGCCTGCGGCCGCAATGACCTCAACCCGTTCAGTTCCCCGGCGGCGCCGATCGAGCCGCCGGCGGCAACTTCGGGCCTGCTCAACCGCTTGTCGGTCGGTGGCGCGGCCGGGGCGCTGTTTGCTTCGATCGTGATCGGCTATTTCTTACCCGGACTCGGCATCTTTCTGTGCCTGCTCCTCGTGCCGGCCTCGATTCGAGCGGCAGCCGTGATGCGGCGACAAGCGGCTCCTGCTTCGGCGGCCGGGCAAGTCGGCTATCTGCAAGCTCTCTTGGTCTCGTCGGGCGTCATGTTTCTGGTCTGGTTGGCCTCCACCGTCGCCTTCACGATCGTCTGTTTTCCGCTCGGGCTGATCTCGTTCGACGTTCACTCGGGCGGCGGCGCGGGCCTGGTGTTCGGCTTGATTCTGGGATTCGCTTCAGGGTTGGCCGTGTTTGTCTGGCTGACTCGAAGGTTCTGGCCGAGAGCGGCAAGGAACGAAGATGCAGTTGCGTGACCATGTCTTTCTGGGAACGACTCAAAGCCTGTGCCCCGAGTGCTTGGCGCTCGTGCCGGCCAAAATTATCTCACGCGACGGACGGGTCTATTTTCGTAAACGCTGCCCGACGCACGGCGTGCGAGAAGATTTCGTCTGTTCCGACGTGCGGCAGTACGACCGGATGGAATTCAGCTTGCAAGGCAAACTGCCGGAACAGTTCGGCGCCGAACCGGACCGCGGCTGCCCTTACGATTGCGGCTTGTGCACCGAGCACGAACAGCACACGTGCGTCGGGCTGGTCGAGATCACCAGCTCGTGCAATTTAAGCTGCCCGATGTGCTTTGCCGATAGCGGGCCCGGCGGCAAGCACTTGTCGCTCGATGAGTGCCGCGCCGCCATCAATCGCCTGGTCGAAGTTGAAGGTCGCCCCGAAGTGTTGCAACTCTCGGGCGGCGAACCGACGATCCATCCGCAGTTCGTACAGATTCTCGAATACGGCTGCAGCCAGCCGATCGATATCGTGATGATCAACACGAACGGCCTGCGCTTCGCCCACGATCGCGAGTTGGTCGACGCCGTCACGCGGCTGCGGCATCGGCTGGAAATCTACTTTCAATTCGACGGCTTCAAGCCAGAAACTTCGCAACGGCTGCGCGGGGAATCGCTCGTCGAGACGAAACTCAAAGCGATCGAAGCCCTCGGCCGCGCCGGCGTGCGCGTGATCCTGGTTTGCACGTTGCAGCCCGGCGTGAACGACGACGAGATTGGCGCCATTGTCAAGTTCGGGCTGGAGCGGCCATGGGTCACCGGCATCAGTTTTCAACCGGCCACGTATTCCGGGCGGCACGAACTGCCGGAAACGCTGGAACGACGGATCACCTTTCCCGACGTCGTACGGGCCGTGGCGGAACAGACCGACGGGCTGTTTCGCGAGGAAGACTTTTTGCCGCTGCCTTGCGCCCATCCGAATTGCCACAGCCTGACGTACGCTTACCGCTCCGGCGGCGCCGTCGTTCCCCTGGCCCGCTTCATCGACGCCCATAACCATCTCGACCTGCTGGCCAACGGCATCACCTTTACCCGCGCTCGCGCCCGCGAGCTGATCGAAAGCTACCTCGGCCGACTCGGTTGCTGCGCCGGCGGCGACTGCACTTCCGACTCTCTCTCCAACCGAGAGAGCACTGAGCGGAGGGCTGACTCAAACACCCCCCTCTCCCTCTGGGAGCGGGCCGGGGTGAGGGCGGAAGCGGCAACGGATCTCTTCTACTCCCCCACCGCCGCAAACCGCCAACGCGCTGCCCATTGTCATTCCTTCTTCCGCCCCCAACGGCGCCCCCGCCGAGCAACTCGCTCAGGAGTTCTTCTCCCGCGCACTCAACGAACAGCTTTCGCCCGCCGACGTGTTCCGCATCACGATCACGTCGTTCCTCGACGCGTACAACTTTGACGTGCGGCGGCTGATGAAGTGCTGCATCCATCACGTCCTGCCCAGTGGTCACGTGATTCCGTTTTGCGCCTACAACGTGCTCTACCGCGACGGGCACGCGCCGTTGCCGACGCTGCGCAACATCACGTCGGCAATCCAAGCGGCGCAGGGCGATGCGCAATGAACTGGGCCTATCCTGCCATCATGTTCGCTTCCGTCGCGACGGGGGTGCTGCTCAGCCGGGGACGGCAGACTTCGTTGGGGTTGAGCCGCGGCGAGCGCTTCGGCATTGCGCTGGGCGCGTTTTGCGGCGCGATGATCGGCGCCAAGCTCCCGTTCGTATTCAGCGATTGGGAAGGACTGGCCAGCGGGGTCGCCTGGTTCAGCAACGGCAAGACGATCGTCTTCGGTCTGGTCGGCGGGTACTTCGGCGTCGAGATCGCCAAGTGGGCGCTGGAAATTCGCGTGAAGACGGGCGACAGTTTCGCCGTGCCGGTCGCCGCGGCCGTTGCCGTCGGCCGGCTGGCGTGCTTCTCGGCCGGCTGCTGCTACGGAACTCCGACGACACTGCCGTGGGGCTGCGATTTTGGCGACGGTCCGCGGCACCCGACGCAACTGTACGAATCCGCCTTTCACCTGACCGCAGCCATCGCCCTTGCCTGGCTCGGGCGGCGCGGCTTGTTCCGCGGACAACTGATCAAGCTCTACATCATCGCCTATCTCTGCTACCGGTTTGTCACCGAGTTTATCCGCCCAGAAGCGAAATGGTGGTTTTCGCTGACCGGTTATCAGTGGGCGTGCCTGGCCTTGATCCCGGTGTTCGCCGGGTTGTGGATTGCCAGCACAAGAGCAGGAGAGGGGCAGGCGCCGGCGCTCAGACCTCAAGAGTAAACGTCAGGTACGAGCGGTCGATGCCAAATTAGTGACAATTCCGCGCGGCTTAGCGTCGCTCTTCGGAATCCTCACAGCTACGGCTGCGAGTCGAATTCTTCCGCGCGGCGCTGGTTGATCTGGTTGGCGACCGAATAGGCCCACACGCCCGATGCCCCGCACAACAGCATGCCAATCCAGGGGGCGGCTTTCTCGCGTTTGCCGTTGGGCAACGCCATCCAGACAGCAGCGGCAATCGCTAGGACGGCGGCGAAATTGAGCAGCCCAAGCCACGGCTTGCGCAGATAGACCAACCCCGCGCCCGGCCAGAAGAAGCTGATGGCGAACGCCCATTCGGGCGGCTTGTATTCAGGCCCGTCGAGCGATTCGTCGTCGTCGCTCTGTTCGGGCTCATCTTGAGGCAGATCGGATTGCATTTGGGTCGACTTTATTTTGGGACATCACTTAGCTCGCTTGGGGAAAAAACCCGACTTTGTCGTCTTGTTTTCTTCTTCTCTTCTATCTTTTTGCCCCCATTTTTTTGCCTTTTGGAGAACTGGCAAAAAAATGGGGGCAAAAAGATGAAAGAGAGATCAGTGGACGGTTAGGCTGTGATAGTAGTGAAGGTAACCCGCTTCATGGTGATGTTGACCCAGGCGATCGCGTGAAGGTTCGTGTGCGCAGGCCAGGCGGCGCGCATGCGATTCGAAGGCGGCGAGAGAATTCTCGAGACTTGTGATCTTGAAGGCGAGGCCGGGTGCGATCAGTCGCATCCGCTGGACGCCAAGGGGGCAGCCATTGAGTTCGACGGCGACATCCGTTTCGACCCGTTCGGCCCCTCCGAAGCACTGCGTGACCGCCTCTTCATACAGACTGAGTTCAAGCCCTGTCCCGAGGTCGCGCAGCAACGGCAGTAGGAACTCATCGAGTCTGGCGGCGCCGGGAAGATTACGGTCCCAGCGAGCCTGGCAAACTTCAAAATGAGTGCGAGCCTCATGATCCCATTGCGTATTGATGAACGCGTGCTCCACCTTGCCAGCCCGCACGTTGACAAGCTTGCCGTGAGATAGATTGCAGAGCAGCAGATAGTTCAGCAGTTGCGCACGATGCCGCGGCGAGAGCGATTCGGTCGTCTTAAACTCGAACACGGCGCCGTCCCCGACCAGCACGTCGATAAAGTACTTCGCACGAAAAGCCCCGAAGCTCACGTGGATCGGCTCTTCAAGTCGCACGTTCGGCATCCGGCGCGCAGTTCGAGCTTGTAAATCTTCTCATCAAAGAAGCGGCCCAGCTCGTTATGAATGTCGAACACGTGCTGCATGACCTCGTACGCCACGTCGCCAAATTCACTCTGCGAAATTCGGCGGATCGGGATGTTCAAGGCAACAGGCATTACGGGTCAGGTAGAAATGTTTCAGCAAAAACAACATCACCGTTCGGCCCAGTCGAGGGCGCGGCTGACGGCTTTGCGCCAGCGCTGATAAAGCGCGTCGCGCTCGTCGGCGGGCATGCTGGGCGTGAATTGGCGGTCGAGGGCCCAGTTGCGCGTGACGTCGCCGGCGTCTTGCCAATAGCCGACGGCCAGCCCGGCCAGATAGGCGGCGCCCAAGGCCGTCGTCTCGGAAACGGCCGGCCGCTTGACGGTCACGCCCAGCAGATCCGCCTGAAACTGCATCAAGCCGTTGTTGACGCTGGCGCCGCCGTCGACTTTCAGTTCCGAGAGCGCAATGCCGGCATCATCGTGCATGGCCTGCAGCAGGTCGCGAGTCTGAAACGCCATCGATTCGATCGCCGCGCGGGCAAAGTGTCCGGAGGTCGTGCCGCGCGTTATGCCCAGAATCGCGCCGCGGGCGTAAGCGTCCCAGTACGGCGCCCCCAGACCCACGAAGGCCGGCACCATCACCACGCCGCCGGAATCGGGCACGCTCTGAGCCAACTCTTCGACCTCGGCCGACGTGCGGATCAAACCCAGCCCGTCGCGCAGCCACTGCACGACCGCCCCGGCAATGAACACCGCCCCTTCCAGGCAGTAAGTCACCTTGCCGTTCATGCCCCAGCCGATGGTGGTCAGCAGATTGTGGCGAGATTCGACCGGCTGCTCGCCCGTGTTCATCAACAAGAAGCAGCCGGTGCCGTAGGTGTTCTTGGCGTCGCCGGAGGCGAAGCAGCCCTGACCGAAAGTGGCCCCCTGCTGGTCGCCAATGGCTGAGGCGATCGGCACGGGCGCCCCGAGCAACTCGGCGGCGGTCTGACCGTAGACTTCACTCGACGGCCGCACTTCCGGCAGCATGCGGCGTGGAATATTGAGCAGGGCCAGCAGCTCGTCGTCCCAGTCGAGCGAGTGAATGTTGAACAGCATCGTGCGGCTGGCGTTGCTGTAGTCGGTCGCGTGCAGCCGTCCGCCGGTCAGTCGCCAAAGGAGAAACGAGTCGACCGTGCCGAACAGAATGTCGCCCGCCTCGGCCCGGGTGCGCAAGCCTTCAATGGTCTCGAGCAGGTACGCGATCTTGGTGGCCGAGAAGTAAGCGTCGATGACCAGGCCGGTCTTGCGGCGGAACGTGTCGGCCAGCCCGTCGGCTTTCAAACGTTCGCATAACGGCGCGCTGACGCGGCTTTGCCAGACGATGGCGTTTGCGACCGGCTTGCCGGTATGGCGTTCCCAGAGAATCGCCGTTTCGCGCTGGTTGGCCAGGCCGATGGCCGCCAGATCGCTTGCGCTCAGCCCGGCCTTGCTCAGCGCTTGACGCGCGACTTCGAGCTGCGACGACCAGATCGCCTCAGGATCGTGTTCCACGTGGCCGGGCGCAGGCAGGATCTGCTCGAACTCCTGCTGTGCGGCCGAAACGATTCGGCCGTCGTGGCCGAACACGATGGCGCGGCTCGACGTGGTGCCTTGATCGAGCGCCAGAATGTATTTGCTCATGATGCCAGCCGCTTGCCGAAATGGGCTTGCAGCCGCTGGGCCGTTCGCCGCACTTCCGCTTGCAGTTCCCCCGCTGGAAGCAGGCCCGCCTCGACGAGCAATTCCGCCAATTGGTGCAAGCAGGCCTCGGTCAACCGCCGATCGTACAGCAGCATCAACCGCCGCTCAACCAGATCGTCGAGGCAGCGCACCCACTCGCGGCGAATCGTCCAGCGGACAAAGCCGAGCGGCAGATCGACGCCGGTCAGCATTTGGTCATCGCCCGCCAGGCATTCCTCCAGGATCGCTGCGGTTTGCGTGCCGCGCAGGCGCCAGACGGCGGCTGACTGTTCGCGGCTCAAAGCGAACTTCTCCGCCAGCCGTTCGATCTCCGCTTCCACCGCGCTTGGTCGTCGGCCGGATAGTTTTCTCCGCCCGGCACGGCGCGCTCGCGGCTGTTGGCGCCAACCGGCAAGCCGAGGCGCTGCCGGATCACCTGCGCCGACTCTTCCGCCAGAGAGCGGCAGGTGGTCAGCTTGCCGCCGATGATGGAATACAACGGCAGCTCGGCGTGGTCGTGCGCTTCGAGCCAGTGTCGACGCGTCACCGCGGCCGGCGATGATGGCCCGACATACGGCAGCGGTCGCACGCCGCAGTAGTGCAAATCGATGTCGGACGACGAAAGCCGCACGCTCGGGATCAAGGAGTTGACGGCGTCAAGCAGGTAGTTGAGTTCCTCGGGCGTGGCCACGGCGTCGGCCGGATCGCCTTCGAAAGGCAAGTCGGTCGTGCCGACAAGCGAAGCATTTCCAAACGGGAGAATGAAGATCGGCCGGCCGTCGGCCGCTTCGGCGTACAGTCCGTGCCCGCCAGGCAGCCCGCAGCAGTCCGGCGTGAGCGGTAATGAAGTGGCTGCCTTTGGTGCCGCCCATCAGCGTCGCCGCTTTCACGTGCAGTTGCGCCAGCGTGCGATCAACCCAGGCGCCCGTCGCATTGATGATCGCCGCGGGTTCCAGGCTCTTGACGGGCGTCGCGGCGTTGCCAGATGAATCGTTGCCGGACGGATGATCGTCGATCGAATAAATGTCGAGCGTGCGTCCTTTCAGCTCCGCTCGGTGATAAGTGAACAGCTCGAACGTACCGCCCGCCTGCTCGGCCGCCTGGCGGGCGTCGTCGAGCAAGGCGACGACGAACCGTTCGGGAAAGCGGATCTGTGCGTCGTAGTAGGCGCAAAGCCATGGATACCTGCGCACATCAAGCTGCACCTCTTGCTGCCTTGCGGTCCGAAAGACCTCATGCGCCGGCAATTCGGGATCGCGGGCGTACGCGTCGTACAACCGCAAACCGGCGCGCACCAGCCAGACGCCGCGCGAGCCGGCCGACGCCGCAGCCGCGCGACCGCGGCCCAACCCGAAAAATCGAGCCGCCGAAGAGAGCAGCCCGCCAAAACGATTGGAGACCGGAATGAACAGCTTCAAGGGACGCACGAATTGCGGCGCCAGGCGGAGCAGCCGCGTGCGTTCCGCCAGCGATTCGCGGACCAGGTCGAACTCGCCGTATTCCAGGTATCGCAACCCGCCATGGATCAAGCGTGAGGAATACGCCGTGGCGCCGAAGGCCAGGTCGCGCGTGTCGACGACGATCACGGACAGGCCGCCCAGCGCCAGTTCTCGCGCCAGCACCGCGCCGTTGATGCCGGCGCCAAGAATGACGACAGGTCCTGTTCCGTCGGACATGGCGGCTACGAGTGATTCCGTTGCGGGCCGTTTGCTACTTTTTGTCTTTCGCCCGTTCCAAGGCCGACACGTGAGCCCGCACGCCTTCCAGATTGGGGTTCAGGCGCAAGGCGCAGGCGGAAACTTTCCAAGGCAAGTTGCGGCCGGCCCAGTTGCAAATAGCATTGGCCGACGCCCGCCGCCGCGCCGAAGTGGTAGGGGTTGATGTCGAGCGCCTGATGACAGTCGGCGATCGATTCCGGGAACAAGCCGCAGCCGTAGTAAGCGATGGCGCGTTGGTTCCAGGCTTCGGCGAACCAGGGCGCCTGGGCGAGCAGTTCGCCGGCGCGAGCGATGGCCGAGGCATAATGCCGGCCGGAGTTGGCGCGGATTGCCGCGGCCAGCAAGTCTTGTTGTTGCCGGCTGCCGATGCGCCGCCACAGGCTGCGCAGCGCAGTTCTCGGCCAGCGTACGCACGCCCCGATCTTCGTCGCGCATCGCTTCGCCCACCACGGCGTTCGATTCATAGTCGCCGATCAGCCCCAAGGCCAGCACCGCGGCGCGGCGCGACATGCGAGATTCGCTCTGCGTCAAACGTTCCAGCGTACCGATCAGGTAAGTCGCCGAAACCTGCATGATGAACGTCGCGGAATCCTGACGTTCCAGGTATTGCTGGTACCAGGCTTCTAACAGCGGCGTACGTGACGTGGCATCGCTCACAAAGGGAATCTCCGACGGAAACTCTTAGCGTTCAAGTCTGTCCG
Source organism: Pirellulales bacterium (assembly GCA_963786255.1). Taxonomy (GTDB): domain Bacteria; phylum Planctomycetota; class Planctomycetia; order Pirellulales; family JAICIG01; genus JAICIG01. Next base: position 88,916 of record CAWAYY010000026.1, on the reverse strand, counting down.
GCGTGGCAGCTCTGGGCTCGCGGCCGGAGCGGCTCCGCCCCGCGGCAAGACGTCTCGCCGCCCTGCGCGACCGCGGAGCCGGAAATTCCAGTGTAACCAACCCCCGCGGCTCGGCCAGCGAAATTTCGTCGCCGTGAAATGCGTTTTTTTCACTTCAGTCGCCGCCCGATTTATCGCAAGATAAAGAGATGTTTCCCTCACGATGGACCTGGCCGATTGGCGCCGGTTTGCTCGTTGTCTGGCTTCCGATGGCAGCCGTTCAGGCGCACCACCGACGATCCGCCGATTGACTGGCTTACCGGGCCGGCACTCAGGCGACAACTTGCCCAGCCGATCAAGCTCTCCTGGTCCGGCGTGCCGCTTCGCAGGGGACTAACCGACTTGCGCGCCAGCCAGCGGGTCGCCACGCTGCTGGATCGCCGGGTGGATCCAGGCACGCTGTTGCAAACCACTCTGCAAGACGTTCCGCTGGAGATGGCGCTGGAGCGGCTGGCGCGGGCCGAGCACTTGGGGCTCTCTTGGTATGGACCGCTGGTCTACTTCGGCCCGCCCGAGCCGACAAGACGACTGCGCACGCTGGCCGCGCTGCGCAGCGACGAGGCGAGATCGCTGCCGGCGAAAGCCCGCTTGCCGTTCACTCGGCAGCGGCCCTGGCAATGGCAAGATTTCGCCACGCCTCGGCAATTGGTCGAGGCGTTAGCGGCCGAGGCGGAGATCGAGCTGACCGGCCTGGAGCAGATCCCGCACGACTTGTGGGCGGCCGCCGATTTGCCGCCACTCTCCTGGATCGAACGGTTGACGCTGGTGGCCAACGAGTTCGATCTGACGTTTGAGTTCAGCTCCGACGGCGGCGGCGTGCGGTTGATTCCCGTGCGTGCCAATGCGGCCATCGAGCGAACTTATGCGGGCGGCTCCGATCCGCAAGCGCTTGCCCGGCGCTGGTCGCAAGAGGCGCCGGAGGCTGAGATCAAAGTGGCGGACGGAAAGGTCGTCGTCCGCGGCGCCATGGAAGATCATGAACGGCTCCGCGGCGAACATTCGCGAGCGGCCAAGGCGGCCGCCGGAGGCGTCGAGGTTTACACGCTGGCCGTGCGCGAGCAGCCGTTAGGTCCGGTGCTTGAAGAATTGAAACGCCGGCTAGGGCTCGAGCTGCACGTCGACGAAGCCGCGCTGAAGGCGGCTGACATCTCGCTCAACCGCCGCATTTCGTTCAGCGTGGAAAAGGTCTCGCTCGACGAGTTGTTCCAAGCGGCGCTGCAACCCGCCGGGCTGACCTTTCGCCGCCGAGACAAAACGCTCGATATCTTTCCCGCCCCGTAAGCTTGCCGCGGTTCAGAAGCCGTATTTCTGCAGCTTCTCGCGGAGCACGTCGGCCGTAAACGGCTTGACGAGATAATCGGAAACCCCCGCCTCGATGGCCTGCACGACGCGGGTCTTCTCCGCCTCGGTGGTGACCATCATGATCTTCACCTCCGGATCAAGGGCGCGGATTTCCTTGACCACTTCCAGGCCGGTCTTGCCGGGCATGTTCCAGTCGGTCAAGACCAGGTCGAATTCACCCGGCTTGAACTTGGCGACGGCCTCGGCGCCGTCGGCCGCCTCGGTCGCCCCTTCGGCGCCAACGGCCAGCAGCGAACGGATGATGATCTTGCACATGGTGCTTGAGTCGTCGGCGACTAAGACTCGAAGGCTCATTGTAGCGGTCTCCTGAGTTGGGCTGAACACTCCGCTTCGTCCAGCTCGGCCGACCCGCCGGGAGCTGGGGCGAAGACCTTGCTGCCCGGCCTCCCGCTTCAACCCGCCTTTCGGTTCGTGCGGCTAACGAAAACGCGCCTGCGGCGCTAAACAGGGTGCGTCGCATGGCTGCGGGAAAACATAGGTTCGCGCGACAGGCTGTCAAACGCCCTGCGCTTTTGCGCGCAGAAACGCCCGAACAGGGCCGGCTGTGACGGATGTAAGGAAGTACGGACGCGGCAGCCGGAAGTAGAGAGGCCAGGGCTTCTGAATCAGCGCCTGCCCCTACGGCGTTTCCGTCACCGCAGAATCCGCGTCAGAGTCTCGCGGATTTCGCTCTCGATCTTGCCTTTGAACATCATGGCGGCAAACGGCAAGTCGATGTCCATCTTCACCTCGTTCTCGCTCAGCGTTCCAGCGCCCGAAATCTTGAAGCCGAACGTCGTGAAGCTGAACTTGAGCGTGTCCCCCTCCCACGCTTCCTGCAAGTTGCCGACCTGGTCCTGATGCTTTTCTTTCAGCCGCTCCATGAAGCTGTTCAGGCGCTGGGCGGCCTGGTCGCGGCCCAGGGCATGAGGAATCGTGATGGAGAGTTTTGGCATAAGGTCATCCTTGTCGCGTTTTGTGGCGGCCTTCCGTTCGTCGCTTCGCGGATCGTAGCGTGCAAGGCCGCGATCAGCCCGAGACGCCCAGCTTGGCTTTCAGATCGGTCAGCAGCCGTACGGCGTGGCCGATCTCGGCCTTTTGCCGTTCCGGCTCTTGGGGGATTTCGCGCTCGATGGTCAACGGGCCGTCGTAGCCGATCTCGGCCAGCGTGCGCAGATAGTTCTCCATGCCCACGTCGCCCTCGCCCAGCGGAACTTCGGCGCCCCACTCCTGGCCCGGGTTCTCGGCCCACGTGCCGTCCTTGCAGTGGACGCTGCGGACGTACTTGCCGACCTTCTTCAAGGCTTCGATCGGCTCGCCCGAACCGTAAAGGATCATGTTGGCCGGGTCGAAGTTGATGAACAGGTTGTCGCGGTCGACGTCGTGCGATGAATTGCAGCAGCGCGTCGGCCGGCTCCTGTCCGGTCTCCAGGTGCAGCGGCTGCCCGTTCTGTTTGACAGTGGTCGCAGAGGTCGCGGGTGACTTCCAGCACTTCGGCGTACAGCGGGTCGGACTTGTCGTGCGGAACGAAGCCCAGGTGCAAGGCCACGACCGCGCAACCGAGCAGCCTGGCGAAATCGGCGATCTCCTTCATCTCCTGCGTCCTGGCCGCGCGGGTCTCCGGCGGCACCAGACCGACGGTCTTGAGCACGGTGGGAATATCGGCGTAGCTCTCGCCTTCGAAACCGCCGAACACGGCGGTCAGCGTGATGCCGGCTTCTTTCAGCCGGCCGAGAAACGCCTGGGCCTGCTCCGGCGTGCGCGTTTTCTGTTCGGGAGCGTGCAGTTGAATCGTCGGCACGCCCAACTCGCGGACCACTTCCAGCTTCACTCCCAGGCCCGCGTCGATGCTGGCAAAAACGCCAATCGGCCACTTTTCCACCGTGATGCTCCTTCGGTTGATTTGCGACGAGTCGGATCCGCCCTGCCGGCAATAACCTACCAGAAACACCGCGCGGTTCGCAGAACCGCGCAGGCTTGGCGTCAGCATACCGGACATTTCGGGCTTTTCGCCTTCGGGCGTTTCGTCGCTGTCGATGTCGAACCACTCCTCCTTGAACTCGATCACGTTCGACGCTGCATGGCCATGTTGGTGGTCAAGGCGATCACCGCGTCGGCCAGGGCGACCTCGGGATGGCAGCTTGGGCTTGTTGTGCTCGAAGTCGAAGTTGCGGATGCACCAGGCCCAGTGCTCCATCTCTTCGGTGTAGCCGCGGCTGATCGGGCCGGATTCAATCGCCTTCTTGGCCACCGCCGCCGCAGGGGCCGCGCCGCTTGTCGCTGGTGTTCAGCACCGCGCCGCCCTTCTTGTTGGCGGCAACCTTGACGTGCGTTGACGTGCCGGAGTTCGGGTACAACAGCACGTCCTTCTCGTTCTCCAGCACCAGCGTGCCCTCGGTGCCGATCACCACTTCGCCGTAGCCGCCGAAGCCGTTGCCGTTGATCGAGGAGTAGGTGACGACGATCTTCTTGTTCGGGATCTTCGGATCGTAGTTGGGGCCCGGGAACTCGAACATGCAGTAGACGTGGTCTTCGCACGTCGCGGTCGAGCGGGAAGACGTGCCGGCCGCCGACGGCGGAAACCGTGAGCGGCCTGGCCTTCTTGCCGTCGTGCGCATGGCCGAGATGAAGATGCTGGCCGCGTCGAGCTGGTGGCTGCCCAGCTCGGCCATCAGGCCGCCGCCGGTGCGGTCCCACAGCCGCCAGCGGATCAGTTCTTCCAGCGCCGAGCACTCGTAGCTCGAGCGTGCCCTGGGTGATGGTCTTGCCCTGGTAGCCGTACTTCGCCGCGTCGACCTTGTCCTTGTCGGCGATCAGGCGATATTCCAGATCGCGGATTTCCCGGCTCACCGCTTCGATGCGAGCGTTGTCCTTGTCTTGTCGTTGCTCGGCCAGTCGACCAGCTTGTTGCCAGCATCGACTCCAGGTCTTCTTCCAGCGCGGCATCGGGCAGCTTGGCTGCTGCCAGCTGTCGTTGCCGGGCAGGTTGCCGCGGTGCCACTGGGCGCGGATGTAGTGCAGTTCGCCCAGCAGCCCGCGCTTGATCATGTCCACGGCGTTGTCGTAGAGCACGCTGTAGTGCCGCTGGTGGCCGGTGGCCAGGTGCTTGTTCGGTCTGCTTGGCCACGCGGGCCATCTCCTTGCACTCGTGCGACGCTGTGGCCCATCAGCTTTTCGGTCAGCACGTGCTTGCCGGCCTTCATGGCCTCGATGGCCGCCGCGGCGTGCAGGTGCAGCGGCAAGGCGATGATCACCGCCTCGACGTCCGGATCGCTTGAGCAGGTCGTGATAGTCCTGGTTGTAGACCTTGACGTGCTTGCGGGCTTCGTCTTCGGTCTTCCAGCCGTACTTGCTCATCAGACCCGGGCCGAGCGGCCAGGCGGCGCGCTGTAGCAGTCGCCGTGGAAGGCCCGGTGACTGGTTGTAGGGGCGGATGTCGGCGATCGCCACGACCTCGGATGTAGCTCGGGATTGATGGGCCCCGATCAGCACGCTGCCTTCGTCGCCGGTGCCGATCACGCCGACGCGGACCGGATCGCCGACCGATCTTGCCGTAGCCGAAGTAGTAACGCCCCGAGCCCGCCGCCGGAGACGACGCCCGCGGCCAGGCCGGCTTCGAGAAACTCGCGTCGCGTCAGCTTGCTCGCCGATGGCGGCAGTAGAAGTTCTCTTTGCCGACTTCTTTTTCTTCGGGAGTCAAAGCCATCATGTCGCTTCCCTCCGGCCGAACAACGGCCGCACAATCAAGTGATGTATAAAGAAATCCAGCCCGCCCCAGCGTCCCACGTGCGTGGTCGCCAACACGAGCATGGCCATCATTTCCACGAACTCTTTATTCACGAACAACGAATGTCCGACCGCCGGATGAGGCCGCGGATAGAGCCCCGGCCAGTCGGGCTGAGCCAGCACGATCGACAGCAGGAACAGCACCCCGGCAAAGCTCGCCAAGCGAGTAAACAACCCGGCCATCAAGCACACCCCGATGGCGGTCACTCCGTACGAGACCAGCTTGTCGATCTGGTCCAGTTGGGTCTCGGCCTTCGGCAGCGCACCGCGAGCTCGCTGGTCGTCGTCCAGCACGGAATCGAGATCGCTTTGGAACTCGGTGAAGATCCGGTCCGAGCTCGCTCAGCCAGCTAGCGGCTTCGCCTTTCAGCCTGGTCTGCGCGTCCCAGTTGCGTTTCTGCTGAAACGGCGTATCGCGCGAGGGAGACTGTTTGGCCTTATCGAGCCGCTCCAAATCGTGCAGGTAAGTCGCAATGTCCTGTTCGTTTTCTTCCAGGTAATCTTTGATTTGCGCCTTGCGGGCGGCGGCCGCCTTATTGGCCGCCTCCACTTGCTCCTTGCTGACTTTGTAGTGGTCCTCAAAGTCTTTCAGGTACTGGTCGATACGGGCCGAAAACTCCTTTTGGTTCTCGGGATCAAGCGCTTTCCGCCCGTCCCAATCGTCGACAAGCTCGCGGAAACGGTCGCCCAGCGGGCCTTTCGCCTGCCCTAGAAAGCCGGCCGACGAGAAGTTCGGGTCTTCCAGCTTGGCCACGCCTTGAAACAGAAAATGCCAGCCGATCGTCACGCGCAGCAGCACCAGCGCGACCACGGCGGCGAATCCGAGTTGGAAGGGATGTCGCTTCAGGGGAATTCTCCTAGCAGTCTTCGCCGGGCGGCGCCAAGGCGGGTAGGAAGACAGCGCCGCAAGCCATGTATTGTAATCGTTTTGTTAGCGAGGACTACTGTTTTGTGCGCCGGAAATGAGAGAAACGCCCAGAAAAACGGAGATTGCGGCGCCAAACCCAAGGGAACGCATGGCGTGCTTCAAACGACCAGACGAGGCCGCCTGGGCGAAGCGAGCGTCCCCGAGACCCAACTCACTCTGGGGCTTCGCCTAGGCTCAGCCCCAGGCACCCAGACCTACTTACAGGTGTTTTCCTATTGTTAAAAAGTAAAAGGCCCGGGCCAGGCAACGCGAAATTCGCCCCGCCAAACCCAGGTGAACGCATGGCGTGCTTCAACCGACCAGACGCAGACCCGCGGGGGGTTGCTGACCCGCTTCGCTCGGCGGCTGCTCGGCTCGCCGCAGGGCGACGCGGCTTCGGATGCTCGCGGCGGACTGGCTGCTCGCGCAGCTTATGTCCGCCCGATTCGGCCCACGCCTCGGCCTCCAGCGTCAGCCGGTTCAAAAGCTGCTCGACCTCGCGGCGGTAGTGCTCCACCCCGTCGCGATCCAAATCGCCAGGCAAATGAATCTCTGGACTGACCACTGCCCGAGCCCGCGAAAAAGGCCGCGGCACGGCAAAGCGGTCCCAACTGCGGGCCCGCCACGGACGATCGTACCCCAGCCCCAGCAGCACCAGCGGCAAGCTGAGCTTGGAGGCCAGATAGATCGGCCCCTGCGCCAGCACGCGCCGCGGTCCTTGGGGACCGTCGGGTGTGATCGTCAGGTTCATCTCGCGGCTCTTCTCGACCAGTTCCCGCAACGCGGCGGCGCCGCCGCGGCGAGTCGAACCGCGCACGCAGTCGAAGCCGAAGTGATACGCCACGCGGCTCAAAATCTCGGCGTCGCCGTGCCGGCTCAGCAGCATCGCCAGGTTGCAATGCCCGCGCACGACCAGCGGAAACAAGATGTACTCGTGCCAGAAGATATAGATCTTCTGGCCCGCACAATCGGGATGGACCGGGTCGACCTTCGGGTCGTAGTAAGCCACGCGATAATCGAGCGACGACATCCAGGCTCGAATCAAGGCCGAGCCCGCCAGGCCGCCGACTTTCACGAACATCGGATTGCGATGGAGTTTCATGGCCGTGCAGAAGAAGGGAAGGAACAGGGAGGAGAGAGGAAGAGAGAGGAGCCAGAAATCAACCACAGAGCCGTTGATCGCAAGCTGCGCCGCCCTCCGAAATGTTGTGCGTCCGTGCATACGTCGTCCTTACTCCTCAGGAACGGACGAAGAATAGCTTCCTAGTTTTGCTTGCCCTCACCTAACCTCTCCCAGAGGGAGAGGGATATGGGATGAGGAAGCTATTCTTCGTCCGTGCAGCCTCCTCCTCACCCCTCACGTCCCTTCCTCACTCCTCCCTACTCCCGCCATTCGCCGGAAAAGACTTCCACCGCCGGACCGGTCATGTAGACGTGATCGTTGGCGGCCCATTCCAGCTCCAGGTCGCCGCCCGGCAGATGGGCCACAATCTTGCGCTCCGTGCGGCCAGAAAGCACGCCCGCCACGCAGACGGCGCTGGCGCCCGTGCCGCAGGCCAGCGTTTCGCCGGAGCCGCGCTCCCAGACGCGCATCCGCACTTCGCGCGGCGAAATGACCTCGACGAACTCGGCGTTCACGCGCCGCGGGAAGTGCGCGTCGGTTTCGACCTGCGGACCGATTCGCAACACCCAATCGTCCGACAGCTCGTCGACAAAGGTAATGCAGTGCGGATTGCCCATCGAAACGCAGGCCACTTCCAGCATCCGCTCGCCTATCGGCAACCTGGCGCCGACCACCGGCTCGCCCGGCAAGGTGGTGGGGATTTCCGCCGCCTTGAGGATCGGGGGGCCCATGTCCACGCGCAGCCCGCTCCACGCGGCCTGCGACCACCTCGACGTCGAGCGTCAGCACGCCGCGGCCCGTCTCGATGGCCAGCGACGTCTGTTTGCAGATATCGTGATCGTAGAGGTACTTGGCCACGCAGCGGATGGCATTGCCGCACATCTCCGATTCCGACCCATCGGCATTGAACATCCGCATCCGGGCGTCGGCCGCTTTCGACGGGCAGATCAAGACGAGGCCGTCTCCCCCAACGCCGAAATGCCGGTCGGCGATACTGCGAGCCAGGGCGGCGGGATCAGCCGGCGTCGGTTCGGCAAAGCAGTTGACGTAGACGTAGTCGTTGCCTGCGCCTTGCATCTTGGTGAAACGCATGAGTCGCCGATCCCGCTCTTTCGGGGGAAACTGGAAAGCGTTTGATTCTATGGGTTTTCGACACGCCGGGCAAACGCGATTCGCGGCTGGCAAGCACTAACCCGAAGCGCAGATTTTGATAGTGCGCTTTCGCCCCGCATCGAACTTGTCTCGACGGTAAAGAAGCCCTTCTTTTAAGGGGATGTGGAGATAAGGAGGAGATAGGGAGATGGATTCAATTGTGAAAAACTCTCTTCTTCATCCCCTTTGTCTCCTCTGTATCCCCTTATCCCCCTTCAGAATTTGGCCAGCACGTTGCGGCGGCCGCCAGCTAGACACATATCGGCAAATCTGGATAGAATATTAGTGGCTATCAAAACCTGCCCCCTGCGCACGGATCGCGCCCCCTGCCTGCCGGTCCGAACCGGCGTTGGCCGTAATACCTGCCAGACGAGTCGCCCCATGCGTGTTCTGCGGTTCGCGGCGGACGCCGTGCCGTGCCTGCGTCGAACGGGACGAACGATCGATTATTTTGCAAGCCTTGTCACGGTCGGCGGGGTTGATAGCCACCTAAGAACAGAGATCTGTAAGTCAGAGACCGCCTCCACTGGGTTGCTTTCGATGCGTGTTCCGTCTCTCGCCCTGACGCTCGTTCTCCTTGCTGTCGCCGGCTCTGTGCAGGCGGCGGAGACGGTGGTGATCGATCCGGCCTTGGCGGAGGCTTTCGGCGGCCAGGTCAAGCCGTTTCTGAAGAAGTACTGCACGCACTGTCACGGCGGCAACGAGCCCAAGGCCGATCTGAAGCTCGACCAATACGCCGACCTGGCATCGGCCGCCAAGGACCGCGACGTTTGGGAGCGCGTGCTCGACAACGTCCGCGAAGGGTTGATGCCTCCGGATCCTGAGACCAAGCCCGACCAGGCCGAGCGCGACGCGGTGGCCGACTGGATCGAAAAGCAGTTCGTCCAGATCGACTGCGGCGTGAAAGACCCGGGCCGCGTAACCATCCGCCGGCTCAATCGCGCGGAATACAACAACACGATCCGCGATCTGTGCGGCGTCGATTTCCACCCGGCCGACGATTTTCCCGCCGACGACGTGGGCTACGGCTTCGACAATATCGGCGACGTGCTCTCCATGCCGCCGATCCTGCTGGAGAAGTACCTCGACGCGGCCGAGCAAATCGTCGACAAGGCAATCTACATACACGGCCCTGAAAAGACTCCGCTCCACCGCTTCGATGCCGCCGACGGCGAACATGAAGGCGGCAACAAGCGCGGCAGCGGCTGGGCCTTTCCTTCGTCCGGCCAGGTATACGTCGACTTCAAGTTTGCCGCTCCCGGCTTGTATGCCCTGCGCGGCAAGGCGTGGGGTCAGCAAGCCGGCGACGAACCGGCGCGGATGGAGTTCCGCCTCAACGGCAAGCGGATCCACGTGGCCGACGTGACCGCGGTTGACGGCGACTCGGAGACCTACGAAACGCAAGTTCGCATCGGCCCCGGCAAAAAGCGGTTCGGCCTGGCGTTCATCAATGACTATTACAACCCGGACGCGGCCGACGCCAAACAGCGAGATCGGAACCTGTTCATCGATTCGCTGGAAATCCAGGGCCCGCTCGACGGCCCGCCGCCGCCGCTTCCCGAGTCGCACAAGCGGATCATCTTCGCCGAACTGAACAAGAACAATCACCTGGAGTGCGCCGAGCGGGTGCTCAAGGTTTTCGCCAGCCGAGCCTTTCGCCGCCGGGCGACGCCCGACGAAGTGGCGCGGCTGGTGAAGTTCGTCGAGCAAGCCGAAAAGAACGGCCACAGCTTCGAGCGCGGCATTCAGGTGGCCATGGAGGCCGTGCTGATCTCGCCCCACTTCCTGTTCCGCGTGGAATCGGACCAGGAGCCGAACAACCCGAAAGCCATTCACCCGATCGATCCGTTCGAGCTGGCCGTGCGGCTCTCGTATTTCCTCTGGAGCAGCATGCCGGACGACGAGCTGTTCCGGCTGGCGGCGCAAGGCAAGCTGCGCGAGCCGGGCGTGTTGGAATCGGAAGTCCGGCGGATGCTGAAAGATCCCAAGGCGCATGCCCTGGTGGAGAACTTCGCCGACCAATGGCTGGAAATCCGGCGGCTGAAGACCATCACGCCCGACCCCAAGCTGTTCCCCAAGTTCAACGAGGAGCTGCGGCAGGCGATGCTCAAGGAGACCGAGCTGTTCTTCGCTTCGGTGATGGACGAAGACCGCAGCGTGCTCGATCTGCTCGACGCCGACTACACGTTTCTCAATGAGCCGCTGGCCCGGCACTACGGCATTCTGGGCGTGACCGGGACCGGAGTTCCGCCGCGTCAAGCTCGAGGATCCCGACCGCGGCGGCCTGCTCACGCAGGCCAGCGTGCTGACCGTCACTTCGAATCCGACGCGCACGTCGCCGGTCAAGCGCGGCAAGTGGATCCTGGAAGAGCTGTTCAATTCTCCCCCGCCGCCCCCGCCGCCTAACGTGCCCGAACTGAAAGAAGGCGGCAAGGCGCTGACCGGCACGTTGCGCCAGCAGATGGAGCAGCACCGGGCCAACCCGAGTTGCGCCGCCTGTCACGCGCGGATGGATTCGCTCGGCTTCGGACTGGAGAACTTCGATGCCATCGGGGCCTGGCGAGACCGCGACGGGGCCCATGCGATCGACGCTTCCGGAGCGCTGCCCGACGGCTCTTCGTTCAAGCGGCCGAGCGAGCTGAAGCAGATTTTGAAGCGGAAGAAGGACGATTTCGCCCGCTGCCTGGCCGAAAAGATGTTAACGTACGCCCTGGGCCGGGGGCTGGAATACTACGACAAGTGCGCGGTCGACGACATCGCCGCGAAACTGGCTGCGAACGATTACAAGTTCTCGACGCTGATCCTGGAGATCGTCGGGAGCGATCCCTTTCAACTGCGCAGAGGCAAAGGACCCGAATGATGCACAAGCCTTGGCAGATTTCTCGACGCACGGCGCTCAAGGGGTTCGGAACCGCGGTGGCTTTGCCGCTGCTGGACGCCATGCTGCCGGCGACCGCCTACACGGCCTTCGGCCGCGCCGCACAGGCGGCCGAAGCGGCCAAGAAGACGCCGAACCGGATGGCCTTCTTGTACGTGCCCAACGGCATCCACATGCCCGACTGGACGCCGGAAAAGGTCGGCGCCGACTTTGAACTGCCCCCCACGCTCAAGCTGCTGGAAAAGTTCAAGCAGGACTTCCTGGTGCTCAGCGGCCTGGCCCAGGACGGCGCCCGGCCGCATGGCGACGGCGGCGGCGACCACGCCCGCGCCATGGCCAGCTTTCTGACCGGCTGCCACCCGCGCAAGACGCACGGCGCCGACATCAAGGCGGGCGTTTCCGCCGACCAGGTGGCGGCCCAGCGCATCGGCCAGTTGACGCGGTTCTCGTCGCTGGAGCTCGGCTGCGAGGCGGGCGCCCAGAACGGCAACTGCGACTCGGGCTATAGCTGCGCCTACTCGTCCAACAGCTCCTGGAAGACCGAGTCGACGCCGCTGGCCAAGGAAGTCAATCCGCGGCTGGTGTTCGAGCGGCTGTTCTGCGACGGCGCATCGCGGCGAGTCGAAGCAGCGCGCCAGCAGCGAATCGAGGCCCGCAAGAGCGTGCTCGATTTTGCCTTGGAAGACGCCCGGCAACTCAAGCAGCGGTTGGGCGCCACACGATCAGCGCAAGCTCGACGAGTACCTCGTCACCGTCCGCGAGATCGAGCACCGGATCAATCGCGCCGAGCAGGTTTCGGGCGAAGGGCTGCCGAACTTCGCCAAGCCAGCCGGCGTGCCCAAGGATTACGGCGAACACATTCGGCTGATGTGCGACCTGCTGGTGCTGGCTTTCCAGAGCGACCTGACGCGGATCAGCACCTTCGTGCTGGCCAACGAAGGCAGCAACAAGAGCTACCCGTTCATCGGCGTTCCCGAAGGGCACCACAACCTCTCGCATCACGGCAACGACAAGGAAAAGCAGGCCAAGATCAGCAAGATCAACCAGTTCCACATCACGCAGTTCGCGCTACTTGCTGGAAAAGCTGAAGTCGACGCCCGAAGGCGGACGGCACGCTGTTGGACCACTGCCATGATCGCCTACGGCAGCGCCATCGGCGACGGCAACCGCCACAATCACGACGACCTGCCGATCCTGCTGGCCGGCCGCGGCTGCGGCGCTCAGCCCCGGACGCCACGTTCGCTACGAGAAGGAAACGCCGCTCAACAATCTCTGGCTCTCCATGCTCGACCGGATGGAATCATCCATCGACAAGCTGGGCGACAGCACCGGGCGATTGAAAGACCTCTCCGTCTGACAGCCTCCGGCTGTCGGCAGCAGCATCGCCGCGATCCTCTCGTCCGTATTTTTTTCGTCCCACATCTTTTTGTCACTCCCTTTGAAAGACAAAAAAATGGTTGGCAAAAAGATGACGCGAGAAGCAGGCAAAGGAAGGAGGCGTTCCCTCCTGAATTGCGGCGACGCCGCGGTTTATTCGCCCGGATTGTGCTCGACGATACCAACCCGAAGCGTTAGCGAGGCGTAATAAACGCATTCTTCCATGACTAACCCGAAGCGTCAGCGAGGCAGAGAAAACGCATGGGCCTCGCTAACGCTTCGGGTTAGTGTCGAGTGCTATATCAGCCGATCCCGAAGCTGATGAACCATCCGGGCTGACGCTTTCCCTATCAGCAGCGGTCTGGCCGCAATGCTTTCGTCCGTATTTTTTTGCCCCCATCTTTTTGCCACTCCCTTTGAAAGGCAAAAAAATGGTTGGCAAAAAGATGACGCGAGAAGCAGGCAGAGAAAAGGGACGCCGCCTCTCAAATGGCGGCGACGGCGCGGTTCATTCGCCCGGATTGGTTTCGGCCGATACCAACCCGAAGCGTTAGCGAGGCGCAGTAGACGCATTCGCCCAGACCAAATCCGAAGCGCGAGTTTTGATGTTGCGCATTCGACCCCAGCGAGCTTGCCTCGCTGGTGAAGTAGATGGAGAGCTAGTCGACGCTCTGAGGAATTTCGTCGTCGACCCCGTCCAGCTCGCCTGGACGGTGAAGGAGATCATTACGCCGCAAATTGCTCGCATCTTATTCACCATCCAGGCAAGCTGGACGGGGCCTTTTTTTCACGTGTTTGGGGCAATCGCGTCTAGCTCGCCATCTTGTTCACCATCCGCACAAGGCGGACGGGGTCCGAGTCACTGCAATGCTTTCGTCCGTATTTTTTTGCCTCCATCTTTTTGCCACTCCCTTTGAAAGACAAAAAAATGGTTGGCAAAAAAATGACGCCGGAAGCAGGCAGAGGAAAGGGACGCCGCCTCTCAAATGGCGGCGACGGAGCGGTTCATTAGCCCCGATCGCGCTCGGACAATACCAACGAAGCGTTAGCGAGGCAGAGAAAACACATGCGCCCTCGCTGACGCTTCGGGTTAGTGTCGAGTGCTATATCAGCCAATCTCGAGGCTGATGAACCTTCCGGGCTGACGCGTTCCCTATCAGCAGCAGTCTGGCCGCAATGCTTTCGTCCGTATTTTTTTGTCGCACATCTTTTTGCCATCCCTTTGAAGGGTGTAATCCGGCTGGTGCGCGCATTTGCAAGGGTTTTTGCCCAGGAATCGCGCGAGGGCTCCGTATGGTGGCACGCGGATAACTGTTATTCGTGAAAGAGGCGTCCTGCCTGAGAATGTGGATGTTCATCAAAACGCCACAGTTCAGGAAAGGACGCCTGAATGGACGAGTATATCGCGACGGATGCGTGCGGAGCAATTGCAGCGGACGACAAAATCGAGGCCTTGGTCGATCAGACGCTCGACTGGCTGCGCCCTCAACTCGTGGATCTCGCTCGCGGCCTGAACGACGCCTTGACGCCCGCCGGCTTTCTTCAGTTCGAACTCGCCCTGTCCTTCCTCTTGCGAGGCTTCGGACGATCCGTGATGGAGCTGCTGCTCAACAACCTGGAAGGAGACGGCAGCGCACTGCCTCATGACGTCTTGTACCTGGGCCAAGGATACCGGCGGCTCGGCGAAAAGACCCGCAACAAGCACGTCGCCACGCTGTTCGGCACGATTTGCTTGTGGCGGTTCCCGTATCGGTTTTGGGACCCGCTGATCAAGGAACGTTGCATTTTCCCCTTGGAACTCCACCTGGGGCTGGTCAAAGGAGTCACCCCCGCCCTGGCCGACTACATCGGCCGGCGAATGGCCGAAGCCGGGGCGACCCAGAATCGCGTGTTGGCGCAACTGAAGGAACAATGCGGCGTGGCGATGGGGGTCGGGCGCCTGCGGAAGCTGACCGCGGCATTGAGCGATGGCTTGTCGGAGCATCGGCAGGCGGTGCAGGTCGAGGTCTTGCTGGCGGCCTTGCGAAGCGCCAAAAACAGCCGCGGAAACCGCAAACCGGTGCTGGCCGTCGGCCGTGACGGAATCACCCTTTGCGAGTACACGCACCGCTTCTGGGAGATCGCCACGACCGCGACCGTGACGGTCTTCGATCGCGCCGGCAAGCGGCTGACTACGATTTGCTTGGCCTCGCCTCCCGAGTTGGGTCAGGCCACGATGAGTGGGATGATCACAGACTTGCTCACCGAGTTGTTCCGGCGGTGGGACGGGCCGATGCCGAGCTTGGGTTATATCGCCGACTCCGGCGGAAAGGAGAGCAGCTACTTCGACGACGTGCTGAGGAAGATGCGACATCCGCTGACGGGCGAGCGTCTGCAGTGGCAACGCGTGGTGGACTTTTATCACGCCGCTGAGCGGATCTGGGCGATGGCCGAAGCGTTGTTCGGGAGCAAATCGCCGAAGTACCGGCCGTGGGCGCTGCGGATGTTGAAAACGCTCAAGCGAAAGCGCCGTGGCGCCAAACGCGTGCTTCATTCGGCCGCGTCGCTGGCGGCGCGTCGCAAGATGGGGCGGACGCGGACGGAGGCGTATCGCAAGGCGTACAATTATCTTCGCAAACGGACCAAGTGGATGCGATATTGCGAATACAAGGCGCGGCATATCCCGTTGGGCAGCGGCATCACCGAGGCGGCGTGCAAGACCGTTTACACCCAACGATTGAAATTGTCGGGTATGCGTTGGAAGCGAGCGGGCATCAGCATGTCCTTAACCTTCGCACGCTCCTGTTGAGCCGCGCGTGGCAAGCCGCCTACGGACGGTTTCTGGCGACCCGCTGCGTGTCCCTTCCGACACCTTACGCGGCGACGACCCCAAACCGACCTCGAAAAGCCGCCTAATTCCGCGCGTCACGCGGATTACACCCCCTTTGAAAGACAAAAAAATGGTTGGCAAAAAAATGACGCGAGAAGCAGGCAGAGGAAAGGGACGCCGCCTCTCAAATGGCGGCGACGTGCTCTGATGCTTGCCTGAGAGCGGGGCGTATTTGCCGCTCAGCAGCAGTCTCGCGGCGGGCGGATGCGGTTGTGACCTTGATAGCACAACCGTCGCACGCCGATGCAGACCAGGCCGGATACGCCCAGTACGGTGTAAAAACCCGCGAACGAGATTTTCACGAATAGCGCCTGGCCGACGACGTCGCCGGCGCCGTCGGCAAGGACGATGTAAAAGAACAAGGGCGTGATGATCCACAGCGACCAGCCGCCGCCAGCCAGGCAGCCGATGGCGAAGGCCCGGACGGCCTTTCGCCCGTAAATAATCGCTGAGATGATAGCACCGGGCGTGAGCATCGCCAGCGTCGCCAGCAGCAGCAGGCTCAGCCAGTCGGGCAGCGCGAACAGCACCGTGCAAGCAAGCGCGACCAGGAACGTAACGAGAAACAGCGTCTTGAGTCGAAATCGCACGTCGCTCGTTCCCCCTGTTTGAAATGCGGCCTGCTCGCACGCGCCAGGCAGACATCGCCCGGCCGGGCCATCACCATTACGGCAAACCGCGCTCTTTGGTTTCCCGCGCGGCTTTTCCCGCAGCAAATTGGCCCTGTTTGTTGCCGCCGGGTATACTCTAACCTGGATCATTCAGCAGCCCATACTAACCCGAAGCGTCAGCGAGGCGGACAACCAATGCGAAGCATTGGCGAAGCGGAGAAACGCGTTTCACCTCGCTGACGCTTCGGGTTAGTGTCGATCGCTTTGGCAAACAATCTTTGGGCTGCTCAATCATCCGGGCTAGCAGCCAGGCGTTTCCAAGCACTTTGGGCTGGCATAAACGAATTCGACTCGGGCATCTGCAGCATTTGAGGGCAATTTCATGCTTCTACTACGCCAAGTTTACGGCGGCCGCTTGAACGTTCTGCCGTGCTTCGCTCTGGCGGTTCTCGTCTGTCTCTCGTTCGCCGCGCCGGCGGCCGCGCAAAGCAAAAACAGCAAGTCGGCGACGGAACCGGCGACCGTGCCGGCCGAATACCGTTCGCAGAACTTCTATCTTCACACGGATCTCTCGCCGGACGAAGCCAAGGATTTGCTCGAGCGGCTGGAGACGATGCTCTCGATCATCTCCTCGTACTGGGCCCGGCCCTGCTCCGGCGTGATTGAGTGTTATGTGGTCAAGGAGCTCAGCCGCTGGCCGGACGGAACCTTGCCCAAGGACGGCCTCAGTCATATTCAAGCCGGCGCGGGCGTGACGGTCACGGCCAGCCTGTCCAGCGGCGGCGCCTTTCTCGCCAAGTCGATCGTGTATGCCGTCGCCGACCGCGGCACCCCGCAGCACGAAGCCGTGCATGCCTATTGCGGCCAGACGTTCGGCACGGCCGGCCCGGTCTGGTACAGCGAAGGCATGGCCGAAATGGGCCAGTACTGGCACAAGGACGAGAAGAACGTCCAGAGCGTACACATTCACAAGGTCGTGCTCGATTACCTCCGCTCCAGCCAGCCGAAGAGCCTGAACGAGATTGTCAACGGCGAGGAGTTCACCGGCGACTCGTG
The DNA here is from genome assembly GCA_963786255.1 of Pirellulales bacterium. Classification (GTDB taxonomy): domain Bacteria; phylum Planctomycetota; class Planctomycetia; order Pirellulales; family JAICIG01; genus JAICIG01. Next base: position 71,776 of record CAWAYY010000026.1, on the reverse strand, counting down.
GCAGAACTACGCTTGGCGCTGGGCGCTGTGCCATCTGCTGGCCAACAACACGAACTACGCTGCGAAGTTCCGCCCGCTGGGCCTGGCCTTGCTCAAGAAGCAGCCGACGGCCACGTTTGAATCGGTCTATGGCGACATGGCCGAGGAGATCATGTTCGAGTACCGCTTCTTTCTCAAGCATCTCGAGCAGGGCTACCGGGCCGACCTGTGCAGTTGGGACTGGAAGCGAAAGTTCCGCGCCGCCAAAGGCAGCGCCACGGTGACCTCCAAGATCAAAGCCGACCGCGGCTGGCAGCCCTCGGGCATGATCGTCTCCGGCGGCGTCGACTACGAATACAAGGCGCCCGGCACGTGGCGAACCAGCGAGAAAGGCGACTCCGTCACGGCCGACGGCGCCAAGGACGGCGGCGCGGGCCGGCTGATGGGCGTGGTGATGAAAGACTTCGAACTCAGCGAACCGATCGAGCTGGGCGTCAACGGCTCCTTCACCGCCCCCAGCGACGGGCAGCTCTATCTCCGCTGCCAGGACAAGTGGGGCGAGTTGGCCGACAACGACGGGACGATGACGGTGAAGCTGAAGCAGGGGAAGAAGGGGAAGTAGCGGGCGGAAGTCGGGAGATCGGAAGTCGGAGATTCTGGCAGCATGGCCGACGCGCCGAAAAGCGCTTCTGGCGCCGGCCGATCTTGGGCGCCTTCGCCGCACTCTTCCTCCCTCTCCCACTGGGAGAGGGCCGGGGTGAGGGCTGCCCCGCCGACAGGCGCTCGCCATCCGCTCCCGCGTGACTGCCCGCCGAACTTGGGCGCCTTCGCCGCACTCTTGCTCCCTCTCCCACTGGGAGAGGGCCGGGGTGAGGGCTGCCCCGCCGACAGACTCCCACCTCCCGCTCGCACACTGCCCGCCGAACTTGCGCGCCTTCGCCGCACTCTTCCTCCCCAGCGTCGCCTTTCGCTTCTCGCGAAAGTAGCCGCATTTTTTGGAGCGATAAACGCCAATCGCCTTCATCGCCCATCGACCCCAACGGGGTCAAATTCACCAGGCCAGGGCGCAGCCCTGGTAACCGTTTCCGCGCAAACACCGTCGTTCACCCCAACGGGGTGAAACAAGCTTGCCCGCGCTGGACGATTCCCTGCGAGACCATGCCCTACACGACGATGGCGTGACAGGCCGCATGGTTGTCACGCCCCGTTGGGGCTTTTGAGCGAGGCATCGCGCCGTCGGACACCCGGGGCTTCGCCCGCGGGCTGATGAATCGTGTGGTTTCGGCAAGCCTGCGCCACGCAGGTTTTTTTTGCGAGCAGGGGCGGGCGACGGCCGGCAGAGTGGCGGAATGGGGAAGCCACGCGGAGGCTTTTCATTGGCGTGCGGGCGGAGTCCGCTCCGCCAATGCGCGAAGGACGCCGGTGGCGGCAAGGCGCATGCGGGAGATGGGATGCGGCGATGCTAGCTGGCGTGAGGAGCGGCTAAACGCTCGCCAGTTGCCGCAGATAGTTCCACGGCATCCAGTCGGTCGGCGATGCGGCCACGCGTTCGTGATGACGCTGCAACTGCGTCAGGTAATCGAACGGATCAACTTGAGAATGCTGGCAGGTGTGGATCAGGCTCATGTACGCGTCGCCCACCTTCGCCCCGCGTTCCGTCTTATAAAAAAGTGAGTTGCGCCGATGGCGAATCGCCATCTTCAACGCGCACTCACAGATGTTGTTGTCCAGCGGGGCGCCGGCGACTCGCAGGAACAGCGTCAGCTTCTCCCAGTGCTTCTGCATGTACGTGATCGCCTTGCCTAACGACGAGTTCGGCTCGACCTTCCGCTCGTCGAATTGCTCGTCCAGCCAGCGGCGAACTCGTCCATCAGCGGCCCGCTTTCTTGCTGGTGAAGCTGTAGACGGTCGTCGGGCGAAAGCTCTTGCAGCTTGGCCTTGGCGTCGATCTTGTACGCCTGCTTGAAGATCTCCAGCACATGCCGGACCTCGGACGGGAAGACGTCCTTCAACTCGTGGAAGTTGCACCGCGCGTGGCTCAGGCAGTTCGCCACGATCGTCTTCAGGCCGCCGGGCATGTTGCGCGACAGGGCGTCGCACATCTGGATGGGCGGCGGCAGATCGGCCCTGCGCTTCGCCAGCAACTCGTAAAGGTTTTCGCCCGAATGCCGCGGCCCGGTGATGAACAGGGCGATCGTCGGGCGGTCCACGGACGTCGAGAGGAGATTTGTGGTGAATACGCCGCGCCGGTCGGGTTGGTCGTCCCGCAACGGTTGGCCGTTGTTGAGCTTGGCCGTCAAGTCCAGGATCTGCATGTACGTATCGTCGTTGTGCACCAGCGAGCCTTGCGCCGCGTCGTCCAACAACTGCCGGTACGCCGCGCCCACGCCGCGGTCGATGGCATCATACACTCGCTCCCATTGAACGGACGCGGGCAGCGGAATTCCAGCCGCCTGCTGCAACTCCTCGATGCGGTTCCAGGGCAGGCCCTGCCCATAGCGCAGCGCGGCGATCATGGCGGCCACCGTCGGGTCGTACTTGCTTGGGCCCGACTCCTCCGGCAACGGCGCCGTTTCCGTTTTCCCGCACAGACCGCAGCGCAGCCGCTCGAGTTCATACCGCCGGCCTCCCACGGGCGGCTGGCCGATCAGCCGCACCACCTGCGACCAATCTTTCTGGCGATAGAGGGTTCCCGCCTGGCAGTGCGGGCAGGGCCCGCCGGGAGACAGCGCTTCGTGGGTCACCACGACGCGTTCGCAGCCCGTGTACGCTTGAGCGGGAATTCGACCGTGATTGGGCCGCTCCCGGCGGCCCTTGGCGTCGCTCGCCGGCTCTTGCGAGCCGGCATCGCCATCGCCGGGCAGTCACTCGTCGGGCGGCGTCGTTTCATTCGTCGAGGGACGCGACGATTCGCTCCGATCGCCCGCCGCGTCGCGCGTTCGTTCGGTCTTCGAGCCGAAGAGAAGCTTCCGCAGACGAGCGATGCTGATGTTCTTCTCCTGGATCAATTGAGTCAGCGTCTGGTGGGATCGCAGTAGCTTACGCAGCGGCTCGGAATCCTCCGCACCCAGTTTGTGTTCGACCTTGTCCAGGATGGTTTCCAACTGATCGAGATGCAGTTCCACAATCGCTGGTTGCGACTTGACCGCCATGCGCAGGCCTCCTGATTGCCTTGCTGAGAAAACGTGTGAAACATCCGCAGGTGCTTCGCTTCCGTTGCGATTGCGTGACGCGGCCGCTTCAGACGGCCGGTTTGACGGGACGCCACTGGGGAGCGCCGCGGGCCGCCTCTGCGTCTCCGCCCGCGAGCAGAACCTGGAGCTGATGCGCTTCAAGTGCGCGAGTGGGCGCGTCGCCGGTTGGCCAGTGCGTGAACCGACCTTGCGAGAGCCGCTTTTGACAAAGCCAAAATCCTTGGCCGTCGTAAAGGAGAATCTTGATCGCGGTCCCTCTCCGATTGCGGAAGACGAACGCGCAACCGCTCATCGGATCGTGCTCGAGCCGCTGTCGGCACAAGGCGGCCAGGCCGTCGATGCCTCGTCGAAAATCGGCCGGCTCGGTCGCCACGAAGATCCGCATCGTGGGGCTGGTGGGAATCACGGCGAGGCTCTCCAAAGCACTCGCCCGAGTTCCAGGGCCTGCGCTGTCGCCGGCCCCTTCAGCGAGATACGCAGCCTGCGGCCGCAAGGTTCTTCAAATTCGAGCGTGCATTCGGATGCACCCGTGCCGGCATCCGCCATGCCTGCCGCGCCCGGCAGCGCCGGCAGCTCGACGAACGTCGCCGGCGCCGCCTCGGCGCGCCGCCGTCTACGATTTGCATCCAGTGCCGCAATCGACCGAGATCCACGTCCAGGTCGGCCGCCACGGTTTCGGCGCCGTGCGCCGCCGCGGCCTTAACGGCCGCCATCCACAGCTCATGCGGGATTCGCCCGCCGCCCCCACGGACCTTCCGCCACCGTTCAAACCGCTGCCGGGCTTCTGCCAGGCTGTCCACGTGAGTGCGTCGTCGCATCGGCCATCCTCGTCCAAAGTCGAAGTAGAGACCAATGCATTCTTACCAGCCGCGCCGAAAGATTCATGCACGCTTGCCGAAACCACACGATGAATCTTGCACCTTCGGTGCTGCCGCAGGCGCGGCTCAATTCGGAGCGCAAACTGTGGCCGCGCTTCCATTCCCTCTCCCTTTGGGAGAGGGTTGGGGTGAGGGGGCGTCTCTATGGAGTCTCCATCCGCTCGCCCATCGACCCCAACGGGGTCAGATTCACCAGGCCAGGGCGCAGCCCTGGTAACCGTTTCCGCGCAAACACCGTCGCTCACCCCAATGGGGTGAAGCAAATAGCGAAGCGCTGGACCATGCCCTGCGAGACCATGCCCTACGAGACGATGGCGTGCCACGCCGCAGGCCGCATAGTTTTCACGCCCGGTTCGGGCTTTGACGGGCGGCATCGCGCCATCGGGCACCCGGGGCTGATGAATCGGCGCCTTCGGTGCTGCCGAAGGCGCGTCCCATTGTCGCCTTTCGCTCCCGCGAAAGTAGCGCGCTTTTTTGGAGCGATAGACGACCCTCGCCTTCATCGCCCCTCGACCCCAACGGGGTCAAATTCACCATGCCAGGGCCGGGGTGAGGGCCGCGCCGCCGACAGACGCTCGCCATCCACACCCAAGTTACCTTTCGACGCTCTGCGTCCTTGACGGCTTGCCTTCGGCATTTTGTCGTGCGACCGGGGAACTGATAAGGGTAGGATCCAAGCGACGCTATTCATCGCTTAAAAGTCAGACCGGCCGCCCCGTCTCGCTCAGTACGGCGACGATTCGCTGCGTTTCTCAGAGCGGTCGCCGCGCATGGCGAGAAGAATCCTCGCGACGCACTTTTCCACGTCGGCCTCTACCTGATGCTCCCAAATACGAACCACTTTCCACCCCGCACGACGGAGCGCAGCGAAGTTGCGTCGATCCCGGGCGCGATTCGCTGCAATTTTTTTTTGCCAAAACTCCGTAAGCTTGCCCTCCCATAACGGGAATCGCCAACCATGCCAGAAGCTCCCGTCGACGAAAACCGCCAGCTTCCGCCGGCGAAATACGAAATCCGGCTTGCCTGGCAGGTCTGAAGCGTGACGCTCAAACCGTAGCCGAGACCTTTTCAGCGCACGAGCAAGCTCTAGTTCAGGCTTGGTATCCTTGCTCTGGATTCGCGACATGACCTTGCTGCGCTTTTCGACGCTCATGACGTCGCCGCGATTGCCGCCAGCGATCTTGCCGCTCTTTGGGGCCCAGCGGCGATGCCCTGCCTTTCTTTTTGAACACATCCAGCGCCTCCTTCTCGCCCGCAGTTATTCGAACCGCAAGGCGCAAACCACTCCTTTCGGCATTTTTACAGCGTCGCTATTGATTCGCTCTATTTTCGCTATATGATTGTGGCATGAGTTTCGTTCGAAACGGGAAAGCTGTGCTCGAAGGCGCCGAGGCGTCGCTTCGCGACCTTGCCGCGAAGGCCGCCGCGGACGGCGATTATGACAGTATTTTCCGGTTGGTTGAATGGGCAAAGGCGATCCAAGACCTTATAAAATCAACGACGCTGCCCGAAGTTGCAAGCGATGGGGGCGGCGCCGAGGTGACGCAGAAGGACGCCGTGGGAGCAACGAAGCGCACCGCCATTCAGAAGTCGAAAGCAGCTCGAGAAGTCACGGCAATCACCAGACGCAAAGAGTACCCGATCTTTGTTCGTGAGGACGACTCATTGATCAAAATCGCGTGGTCAAAGTCCGCCAAGGCCGAGTATGAGCACAAAGCGCCCAGCCGAATTCTGTCGACTCTTGCAGGAAAGCTTGATCGGCTCGGGAGCAAGAAGCGGTTGATCTCGATGGACAAGGTCTTGCCGCTAAAAGAAGACGACGGCTCGGATGTGCCCGCTTACCAAGCCTACATTTGTCTCGGGTTCCTCAAACAGAACGGGCTGATCATCCAGCATGGGCGGCAGGGATACTCCGCAAAGGCGGGGCTCTCGCTCCGCGACGCGGCGATACGCGTTTGGCGGCAGCTTGGCGAACGCCAGAGAAGTTGAATACCGGCTTTGGAGCACTATATGTCTTGGACGTTTCGAAAAATGTCTCGCGCTGAGATGAATGCCGATCCGGTGGAAGGAGAGTTTTTCACTCCCGAGGGGCTTGCCGATGCTCTTGTACGCGAGGCAATCCAGAACTCACTTGACGCGCGGCTCGGATCGGCCCCTGTGCGCGTGCGTTTTCTTTTGTCAGGCGAGGGCCAGGCCCTTCCTGCGGAAAACGCATCACCGTATCTGACCGGACTCCACGACCATCTCAACGAAATCGAAGCAGGTAGGAGTGACACGCCCGCACAAAACGAGCCAATGCCGTTTCTGGTCATTGAGGACTTCGGCACGCGCGGACTGTGCGGTCCGCCCGATCAGGAATGCGATGAGGTTAGCTCGCCCGAAGGCTCCCACAACGATTTCTTCTACTTCTGGCGAAATGTTGGGCGATCCAAAAAGCACGAAACGGAGCGAGGCAGATGGGGGCTCGGCAAAACCGTATTTCCGGCCAGTTCGCGAATCAACGCGTTCTTCGGAATGACTGTTCGCTCAGAAGATAATCGCACGCTGCTTATGGGGCAGTCTGTGTTAAAAATGCATTCGATCGGCGATGCGCAGTTTCAGCCCTTACGGCTTTTATGCCGACTCGTCCGCTAAAGACGGATTCCAATTGCCGTTCGAGGACGCGGGCCTGCTTCAGCGTTTTCGTACCGACTTCAGGCTGAAACGCGCCCAAGCCCCGGGACTCTCGGTGGTAATCCCGTATCCTGATCGTGAGGAGTTTACGCGCGACCGGATTACCAAGTCTGCAATCCTGCAGTATTTTTACCCAATCCTGCTCGGCGACCTCGTAGTAGAGGTTGGTGATGAATCGGCTTCGCTTGAGATCCGCACAAATTCGATCGCGGCTGTCGCGAACAGTCTCGACTGGAACGCGAGCGTTGATCGGGTCAGTCTTCTCAACCTGTTCTCACTCGTTGACCGCATTTCGCGGACCCCTGAAGGCAGCCTTATCCGGATGTCCGAGCCCACGCCCGCGCGGGCGCCAGATTGGAACGTTGGGCGGTTCGATGAAACGACAGTCGAGTCGCTAAAGGGCCAGTTCGAGAAAGACGCGATGGTCGCCGTGCGCGTGCCTGTGACCATAAAGCCGAAGGCCTCACCGTCGTTACGATCGTACTTCGACGTCTTCGTGGAGCGCCGATGACCAGCTTCGCAAGGCCGAAGATCACTACATCCGCCAAGGCATTACGATTTCCAGGATCAACACGCTATTCGAGCGGGGTTTTCGTGGGTTAGTCATTATCAATGATCGGTCGTTATCGACGTTGCTCGGCGATGCCGAGAATCCTTCACACACGGAATGGCAGGAGAAGTCTGCCAAGCTAAAGGAACGCTATGAATGGGGCCCCTACACTGTTCGGTTTGTTCGCAATGCCCTGCCGCGAATCGTGTCGCAACTGCTCCTCCAGCCTGAGGGACGTAACGAGGATCTGTTGCGAGATATCTTTTATCTGCCAAAAGACCCCGGCTGGCTCGGGCAAAGGCAAAGGTCGCGCGAAAAGCGAAACTGGCGGTGGTGGCGGTGAACCCCAACCACGGCCCGACGGCAAGTCAAAGGGAGCTCTTCGAGTACAGCAAATCAACGGCGGCTTTCGCATTCTCGGCTCGTCAGAGGAGGGCCCAATGCCAGACCGCGTCAATGTGCGCGTTGCGTATAAAGTCCGGCGCGGAAACGCCTTCAAGAAGTATTTGCCGTTTGATTTTGACCTGCAAAAGTCGCCAATTTGCGTGACCAGCGTCGGGGCTCGCTATCAAACTGAAGGCAATCAGCTTCGCGTCGCCCCGGAGGACTCGACATTTATCGTCGAGGTAACGGGATTTGATCTGAAAAGGGATTTGGCAATCAAGATAGATCCAAAGTTTAACGAGGGCGAAGATGCTGCGGACGTTCAACTACACTGGGAGGAAGAAGATTCCTCGCCAGTCGGTGAAGATCACACTCACAGGCGAGAAACAGGGGCCGCGCGGCTTTGACGCAACATTCGAACTTGCATCATTGAGGCTGCCAGATCATGCACGCGTCTACGTTGAAGCGTACTACAAGTCGTCCTATATGCGTTTTCCTTTCGGGCAGGTTTCGGATATTCATGCGCCTAAGGATCGTCGTCTGACGGAACTCGACGGAGGCGCAACCGCACTGTTCCGAGTTAAGGTCATCGATGAGTCGGGCGAGCACGGAAAGGTCCTGGCCGAGGCTGACGGCATTTGCCCGGTCAGCGACGGCGACGTGCCCAGCGATCGAACCCCGCTCTTGCCAGTCGTGATCAGAGATCTGGGTTTTCAACTATGGCGGCTTGAGTTTGACGAGCCAAAGCCGATTCTTGTGCTAAACAGCCTGGTTGACGAACTTGCCTTCCTCGCTCGCAGCGATGATCGATTCTTTTCACTCGTCTATCCCGCCGTAGTCGAGCGGATTTTGGTGCAGATCGTTCGAGAGGAGAAATATTACGATCTCGACGGTCCCGATGACGACTGGCGATGTGCATGGCTGAAGTTTGCGTGTCAGGGGGGCATCAGAACTCCGCCAACACCTCCGGACGAGAACCACGATGATGACTCGTTTCGTCATGATCTGGCTGACTGGATCGAAGAGGCTGTAGAAGCGTTTTGCCAGCGATATCAAGCGCGAGAGAGGTTTGTTCAAGGTCAAGGTGCGAGAGGTGGTCGATGACGACTGTTCGGCGACTCAACGAGGCAGGGATCAGCCGGTTTCGGGACTACATACGCGCGCGTTTCCGCGGGAGAAGCGTTAGCCGCGCCGCAACATTTGCTCACTGATCCCGAGACGTCGGAACCGCTCCAAGGCTATGCTGAGGTCGAAAACGTCCAGTTTGTGAACAAGCACGCAGCGGCGGTGTACCTATCCGAAGCTCTGCAATCGCTCGAACGATCGGAAGTCGATCACAACGTCGGCTTGTGGTCGTGGTTGTCGCTTTTTTATTTTGACCAGGTATGTCCTGCTGGTGCCGCAGGTCAACGGAAACCTGGTGAAGAAGTTCGCCATATCCTCAGTGCGCATGCTCACAAGTACTACCGCCACTTACTTGCAGGGCCATTTAACCTCCTGCGAGCCCATGGCGATAATGCGCGAATCTTTCTTTGCCTGCCACTGACCAAGCATGGAGATTTCTCCGAGCAGCTCGCGTCTGCGCATGGAGCTAATCAGCAACAAGGGCCTTATCGAGGCGGTCGATCGTCTCTATTTCACTCCTGCAGCAGACGGTATCGGGTCACCGAAGCGGGGAGCTGCAACGAGGAACAAGCCCGGGACCTTGCGTCGGCTTGTCGATGTGATCCAGCAATTTGACTTGACGTACGACCTTTACGCCATGAACCCTGCTCAGATACTGAGCCTGTTGCCGCAGGAATTCAATCGCTGGAGAAAGGCTGGTAAGTGAAGTGATGTCGCCGTCATGTGCTGCTAGCATCGCTCGCTATGGCGTGCTGAGTGACGTAAGCCACGTACGATTGCGCTAATCACGGGCGGGCAGACTGCATTTCCGATTAGCTTTATTCGCTCGCGACGGCTGCACGCCGGCCATCTGAACCGCTTCGGAAACCCCATCGCAGCAGCCAACTCCGGCGGTTGAAGCATCCGCATTTCGTGCCCTATGCAATTCGGGCGAACCAGGGCGAAGCGATCGAGAGTTGTGACGGTTCGCAGCGGCCTATCGATCCGCTGCCAGCCGCCTGCTCCGTCGGATCCATAGTAAACCATGATAAATTCTTCCGATTTCCCAAGTTCCGCCATCGCGCGATTCGCGCGTTCAATCGTGGCTGCCGCTCGACGGCCGTTGTCGAGTGGTGTGAATTTCCACTTTTCTTTTTGACTCCCGCCACTTGGCAAGATTGATTTGACCGCCTTCGGCTTGAGATGCTTCTTGCGCAGAGGCGATGGCTCGCTGCCGTGTTGCGCCACGACGAAGAGCCTCCGGCGATTCTGAGGGACCCCGAACCGAGCCGCATCGAGCGTTTCATGCCTTAACCGATATGTCTGCGGACCCGCATTTTCGAGTTCGTTCATCCAGCGAGGAAAGTCGGACCACGACCGCATCTGGATCACGTTTTCGACGATGATCCAGCGAGGCTGAAGAGCTTCGGCGAATCGCACCACTTGAAATGCCAATTGCTTGCTTGCCTCACTTCGTGGCGCCGCACCTTTGGCGACGCTGTGATGAGTGCATTCGGGTGAAGCGAGCAATAGATCGATGGGCCCGACGTCATCCCGGACCCGCTGCGGGCAAAGTGTCTTTAAGTCCTGAGTGTATACGCGAGCCTCTGGGAAATTCAGTTGGTACGTTTCGGTCGCGAGTGGCCACAAATCTATTCCGGCCACAGGCGTTGCCCCCGCCTGCTTCGCACCCCACGAGCTCCCGCCAGCGCCGCAAAATAGATCAAGGACCCGAATCGGCCTATCGATGCCGTCAGCCATGACGATGTGTTCTCTCGTTGACATTCCTATCGCTTCGTGCTTGTTCTGCCCTTGCGGCCCGCGTCGTTTTTGGGCGCATTCGTTGATGACTCGCCTCGGCAATCGAGCTCGTCAGGTGTTGTGAGCTCTCGTGGCTCAATTGCATCCTGGCCAACCGAGGGTGCAGTTTGGTTGGACAGGCAACAGGAACGTACATCCCGGGCACGGCGTCGGCATATGCGGCAACGCTGGTCAATGCTCCTGCTGATCCCCAAGCCAGCAAACAAGTTCGTCGACTGTCCCGATCTCCATCAGCTCGTCTCCCACATCGGTAATGTCTTCGACGAGGTAGAAGTTTGGCAGATCGCCGGGCGTCTGCGTGTAGTAATGGCAGAAGCTCGCGTTGAAATCCGGGTGAATCCAGGTTAAGGAGTAGGTTGTGATCCGCCCTTCGGTATCGGTGCTGCGAATCGCTGGGATATGGAACTCAACGGTTTTTTCAGCGGGGCGTCGGCAACGACCGCCAGGAACCCTGAATCGACGAAGCAACGCAGTTCGCCGGGAACTCCATAACGCTCTGCAAGGTCTTCCATTGCCGTTCGCCCTCATGTTGTCAGATGCCCGAAACTGGACGAAAGTATAGCAGAGTCCGCCAGGCAAGCCAGGTCGCCAGTCCTGAATCTGCAACGCGAAAAAGTCAGGCAGTTAAACGTACATGTCTACGTCCAAAGATTGGCTGGCGACGATCGGCAAGCTGAAGATCGACCGGTCGAAGGGGCCGGCGCCGCATAAGCCGCTGCTGCTGTTGACGGTGCTGGAACTGGCGGAACAGGGGGAGCTGCCGGCCGACGTGCTGCCCCTCTCGCCGGCGCTGGCGTTTCGGTTTGCGACGTTCTGGTCGGTGGCGGCGCATCGGCGCAGGCAACGGCCCGATGTGCGGCTGCCATTCTTTCATCTCAAGTCCGACGGCTTCTGGCAGCCGCTCGATGCCCGCGGCAAGCCGGCGAGCGAACGCAAGCAGGCCGTCGCCGCGGCGCTCGATCCGGAGTTCGTCGCCTTTGCCGCCGAGCCGGTCGCACGCGAGCAGGCCCGCCGGCGGCTGATTGCGAAGTATTTCGAGCCGCAAGAACGGATCGAACTGTACGCGCTCGTCGGGCTGCCGACGCCGAGCGAGGACGAGATCGAGGCCGATGCCGCCGCCCGACAGCCGAGCGAGAAGCCGGGCAAGGGACGCGAAGCGCGGTTTCGACTCGACGTGGTCACGGCCTACGGCTACACGTGTGCGCTGACCGGGCTGCGCGTGACGACCGTGGCCGGCGCCACGATCATCGATGCGGCCCATATCCACCAGTTCGCCCGCTCGCAGAACAACACGCCGCAAAACGGCATTGCGCTGTGCAAGAACGCGCATTGGCTGTTCGACTGCGGGCTGTGGTCGCTCGACGACGATTACCGCGTGATCGTGGCCGACGAGCAATTCGAAGAGCAGGCGCCCGACCAGAAGCCGCTGGCCGAGTACGCCGGGCGGCGCCTCAGGCTGCCGAAGGATGAGCGGCTGTGGCCCGAGGCGAGGCATCTGGCGTGGCATCGGGAGAAGAGGTTGGCGGGGGGAAGAGGGAGTGGGGAGTAGAGAGGAGGGAGCGAGGGGCGACAACGGGGCAACACCGAAGGCGCCGATTCATCAGCCCGCGGGCGAAGCCCCGGTTAGCCGACGGCGCGATGCAGCCCGGCAAAGCCCCAACGCGGCCTGCAGGACGGCGCCATTTGTTTCACCCCGTTGGGGTGAACGACGATGTTTGTGCGGGAATGGATACCAGGGCTGTGCCCTGGCCTGATGAATTTGACCCCGTTGAGGTCGAGCGGGCGATGGGATGGAGACTCGATAGAGGCGCCCCCTCACCCTAACCCTCTCCCAAAGGGAGAGGGGATGGAAGCGCGGCCGCGGCTTCGGCAGCACCGAAGGTGCAAGATTCATCAGCCCGCGGGCGAAGCCCCGGGTAACGGGCGCCATTCCACCCGTTAAGAGCCCCAACGGGGCGTGACAACCATGCGGCTTTCAGCGCCATCGTCTCATAGGGCATGGTCCAGCGCAGGCGCCGTTTGTTTCACCCCGTTGGGGTGAACGATGATGTTTATGCGGAAACGGTTACCAGGGCTGCGCCCTGGCCTGATGAATTTGACCCCGTTGGGGTCGAGCGGGCGATGAAAATGCGTGACAGCCCGGTTACGCGCCGTTAGGTTGACGGCGTCAACGGCGTCGAATTTCGCCGCACGGTGCGCGTTGGGCGCCGGAATGCTTAAAGGGGAGCAAGTCATGCCGCAATCGTTGGCCAAAGTTCTGATCCATATCATCTTCAGCACCAAGAACCGCGTGCCGTGGCTAAAAACGGGAAAAGCTTCGCGATGCGATGAACGGTTACCTTGTCGGCGCTGCAAAATCACAATTGCCCGGCAATTCTGGTCGGCTCCGTCGAGGACCATGTCCACATCTTGTGCCATCTTGCTCGGACCATCTCGATCGCCGAGCTGCTGGAAGAAATCAAGAAGACGTCGTCGGCGTGGATCAAAACGCAGGATCCCGCGCTCGGCGAGTTTTATTGGCAAAACGGCTACGGCGCCTTTTCCGTCAGCCCGTCAAAGGCAGGCTCGGTCAAGCAATACATCGCCGGCCAGGAAGAGCATCATCGCAAGCTGTCCTTTCAGGATGAGTTTCGAGGGTTCCTGGAACGTCACGGCATCGAATACGACGAACGTTACGTGTGGGACTAAGCGACCATTGGCAATGCCGGCGATTCGGATCGGGCGATGCCGCCCGTCAAAAGCCCCAACCGGGCGTGACAAGAATGCGGCCTGCAGCGCGGCGCGGCAATTGCCTCGGAGAGCATGGTGCAGGGTGGCGCGGTTTGTTTCACCCCGTTGGGGTGAACGACGTTGTTTGCGCGGGAACCGTTACCAGGGCTGCGCCCTGGCCTGGCGAATTTGACCCCGTTGGGGTCGAGGAAGGCGACGTTGGGCGGCGGCTTCGGCAGCACCGAAGGTGCAAGATTCATCAGCCCGCGGGCAGAGCCCCGGGTAGCCGAGCGCGCAAGGTTACCCGGCAAAGCCCCAACGGGGCGTGACAATAAATGGAGCCTCCGCGCGGACGTGCGTAGAGCATGACGCGCGCGGCGCTTTGTTTCACCCCGTTGGGGTGAACGATGATGTTTGTCGCGGAAACGGTTACCAGGGCTGCGCCCTGGCCTGGCGAATTTGACCCCGTTGGGGTCGAGCGGGCGATGGGATGGAGACTCGATAGAGGCGCCCCTCACCCTAACCCTCTCCCAAAGGGAGAGGGGATGGAAGCGCGGCCGCAGTTTGCGCTGCGAGCTGAGCGGCGTTTCGGCAGCACCGAAGGTGCAAGATTCATCAGCCCGCGGGCGAAGCCCCGGGTAGCCGACCGCGCGATGCCAGCCCACCAAAAGCCCCAACGGGGCGTGACAAAAAACGCGGGCTGCAGGACGTCGCGGAGAACATGGCCCAGGGCGGCGCGGTTTGCTTCACCCCGTTGGGGTGAACGACGATGTTTGTGCGGAACGGTTACCAGGGCTGCGCCCTGGCCTGATGAATCTGACCCCGTTGGGGTCGAGGAAGGCGACGTTGGGGCGGCGTTTCGGCAGCAGCCGAAGGTGCAAGATTCATCGAGCCCGCGGGCGCAGGCCCCGGGTATCCGACGGCGCGAGGTTACCCGGCAAAGCCCCAACGGGGCGTGACAATAAACGCGGCCTGCAGGGCGGCGCCGCTTGTTTCACCCCGTTGGGGTGAACGATGATGTTTGCGCGGGAACCGTTACCAGGGCTTCGCCCTGGCCTAGTGAATTTGACCCCGTTGGGGTCGAGAGGCGACGGCCGCCAAGCCAGTTGCCGGATAGTTTCACGGAAGCTTTGCGCAGACGGGTGCGCGCTGCGGGCGCGGAGTCACGGACCGGCTGCGCCAAAGATGGTCACGCTCACGCGGGAATGTTCGCGAAGGCGGCCAACTTCGTGCGGAAGACTGGGGAAAGTTCGGGATGCGAGCGAGCTCGCAGAAGAAGGCCCTCTCCCGGCCTCTCCCAGAGGGAGAGAAGTTGTAGAGCGATGGCGCTAAGACTTGCTAAGGTTTTGCGCCCCCATCAGCGGGGGCGATGGCGACCCCAGCGAGCTTGCCTCGCTGGTGAGGGAGATGGAGAGCTAGCAGGAGCTCAGAGAAATTCTGTTGGCGACCCCGTCCAGCTTGCCTGGACGGTGAAGGAGATCATGGCGCCGCAAGCTGTTAACATCTTATTCACCATCCAGACAAGCTGGACGGGGCCTTTTCATGGGTTGGGGTCAACCCAGTCTAGCCCGCCATCTCGTTCACCATCCGCACAAGGCGGACGGGGTCCGAGCCACTGGCTGCGTTCGCGATGACGTCGGGCGAGCGACACTAACCCGCAGCGGCGGCGCCAGCAATTGGAGATCGATAGATGAACAAGCGCTACGAGCTGGTCCAGTGGAAGACGGTCGCCTGGCTGATCCCGGTCGCCATCATCATCGCGCTCATGCGAGCCTGCGAAGCCCACATGGCAAACGGGGCTAATCGCATCCCGCGTGTCAGCCATCAATGCACTATTGGGTCGCGCTCGCCGCCACGGGCGGCCAATTGAAGAATGGTGCCCGCAATGGTAGCTTAAACGGCTTGATTCAGACCCTTTTTCTCCAGCCCGCGTGCTTGCCGCTATGCCTGTCGCTCCTACGTCGTTTCCCTCGCTCCGGACGGAACTCGCCGGCGTCAATGTGGTGGACCTGGTCCGCCAGTTCGGCACGCCGACCTACGTTTACGATGCCGCCAAGATTCTGGAACGGATCGACGATCTGCGGGCCTTCGACGATATCCGCTACGCCCAGAAGGCGTGCTCGAACATCGCCATTCTGGACCTGGTGCGGCGGCAGGGGGTGCTGGTCGATGCGGTCAGCGCCGGCGAGATCGACCGGGCGCTGGCGGCCGGCTATTCGCCCAGCGGCAACCCGCCGCCGATCGTCTATACGGCCGACATCTTCGATCGCGAATCGCTGGAAGCCGTGATCGAACATGGCATTCACGTCAATTGCGGCTCGCCCGACATGATCGACCAGCTCGGCGAGCGGGCGCCGGGGCGAGATATCACGCTGCGGATCAATCCCGGCTTCGGCCACGGACATAGCCAGAAGACCAACACCGGCGGCGAGCAGTCGAAGCACGGCATCTGGCACGACCAGATCGACGATTGCCTCGGCGGGCCGACCATCACGGCCTGGCATCAACGGCCTGCACATGCACATCGGCTCGGGCACCGATATGGAGCACCTCTCGAAGGTCTGCGGCGCCATGGAGAAGTTGGCGGGCGAAGTCGGCCGATCGATCACCACGATCAGCGCCGGCGGCGGCTTGCCGGTGCCGTACAAAGCCGGGGATACGTACGTCGACATCGACGCCTATTACGCCCTGTGGGACGCCACCCGCAAGCGGCTGGAAGACGACTTCGGGCATAAGCTTCGGCTGGAGATCGAGCCGGGCCGTTACCTGACGGCCGAAAGCGGATACCTGGTGACCGAAATCCGGGCCGTCAAGCAGATGGGCGGCAACACCTTCTACCTGCTCGACGCCGGCTTCAACAACCTGGCCCGGCCCATCCTGTACGGCGCCTACCATCCGATGTCGATCGTGCCGGCCGCGCCGACGGCAAGCCGGCGCCGTCCGGCGAGGCCCGGTCGCTACGCGACGTGGTGGTGGGCGGACCGCTGTGCGAGTCGGGCGACATTTTCACGCAGGAGGAAGGCGGCTTCGTCTGCACCCGCAGCTTGCCCGCCGCCGAAGTGGGCGACCTGCTGGTGATCGAGAATGCCGGGGCTTACGGCTTTGCGATGGGCTCCAACTACAACTCCAAGCCGCTGGCCGCCGAGGTGCTGATTCGCGACGGCGCCTCGCACCTGATCCGCCGCCGGCAGACCTCCGAAGACCTGATGCGAGGGGAATCGATCCCGGCGTAGGGGGTTTGAGCGGCTGAGTGGCGGGATTTGCGGGGAAAAGCGCTCGAATACCAACCCGAAGTGCGAGTTTTGATGTTGCGCACGCGACCCCAGCGAGCTTGCCTCGCTGGTGAAGTAGATGGAGAGCTAGCACGCTCTGAGGAATTTTCGTCTTCGACCCCGTCCAGCTCGCCTGGACGGTGAAGGAGAGCATGGCGCCGCAAGCCGTTAACAGCTTATTCACCATCCAGACAAGCTGGACGGGGCCTTTTCATGGGTTTGGGCCGATCGAGTCTAGCTCGCCATCTTGTTCACCATCCGCACAAGGCGGACGGGGTCCGATCCACTTAGCATCAAGAATCACTGCGGGTTAGTGTGGGCTATTTCAGACGCTAAGTTATTGAATGATAAGTTGTTGCGCCCTTCGATCGGCGGGCGATGGGAACCACGGCGTCAGCGAGGTTGCAGCCCGGTTGGTGATCCAACGAACTGGGGCTTCGCCTAGGCTCAGCACCCAGGCGCCCGGGCCCCGGTTTGAGCGGCTGGGCGGCGAGATTTGCTTGCGCCGCGGTTGGCCCGGGGCCGATTTGTTCTTATGATTAACTGGCGGCATGGGCCGCATTTGTCGATTTTGATTTGCCCTGCAGATTGCTGAGGATTGCCCCGATGGCCAAACAAGGGCCTCGTAAGAAACTCCCTAAGGAACTCGCCGTCATCAACGCCGACAACTGCACCGGTTGCGAGGCGTGTCTGGAAGTCTGTCCGGTCGACTGCATTATGAAGATCCAGCAGTACGACGATTTCCACAACCTGCAGAGCTGGTGTCAGATCGATTTGGAACGTTGCGTCGGCTGCGAAGTCTGCGTTCACATTCCCCGCAAGAAGACCGACCCCTACGAGCTGACCGTTTGCCCTTGGAACGCCATTGAGATGGTGCCAACCGAACAGGTCGCCCAGGTGGTGGCCCAGGTCGGCGGCCCGCCGGAATATATCTACGACAACTGGGACCGGCTCGTCGGCACGGCCCAGCATCTGGCCGAGCTGAAGGCCGCTAATTAGCGGGCCCGTTCGGCGGCGACAGGACATGCCGATTCTGAAGGTGCGCTGCCACGCTGCAGCGGAACGACTCCGGAAATGCGCCGCGACCGACAACCGAAATCGCAGGCCCGGCGGATGGCGCCCTGTGAAGGCAAAAACATGGATGGCAAAAAGATGAAGACAAAGATCGGAGAGGATTAGGGAGAGCGAGTGGCCGGTTGGTCCGCAGTGACAAGAGACCCAATTCCTCTTCCTATCTTTTTGTCCCGCATCTTTTTGTCTGCCCTGTCCGAGCTGTTTGCAGGCGGTATTTTCATCGTTCAGGGCGCCGCGCGGAAGGACAACTCGTGAGAGTTCCGGGCGCTCAGTGGGGGTTCCAAATGCCAACGCGGGTCGGAGACGAGCTTCGCTCCCCCGGAATCTTCACACGCTTCCGCTACGGCTGATTATTCAACGGTCCAGAGATCGTTCGACACTAACCCGAAGCGTTAGCGAGGTAAACGCGTTACTCCACCTCGCTTACGCTTCGGGTTGGTATCGGCTGCTGAATAATCCGGGGTACGCTCGCTGCGATCAATCGCTGAGAGCGGGTTTCGCCAAGCCGCGCGGCATGCGACAATGAACGGACTGCCGTAGAGTCCTTGCCTGCCCGACCGCCGCCACCCTGCCCGCGCCGTTGGTCATGCCGCACTGCATTGCCCGCCTTTGTCGCTTGCTTGCGTACGCCGTTGTGTCGGCGATGTTGCCTTGCGCCGCCGTTGCCGCAGATGCGCCAGCCCGCGTGCAGTTCAACCGCCAGATCCGGCCGATCTTGTCGGACAACTGTTTCGCCTGCCACGGCCCCGACGCTAACCATCGCGAAGCGGAGCTGCGCATCGATACGGCGGAAGGGGCGACGGCCGATCTGGGCGGACGCCATGCGATTGTGCCGGGCAAACCGGACGAAAGCGAACTGCTGCAACGGATCGCCGCAACCGATGCGGATGAGCGGATGCCGCCGGCCGACTCGGGCAAGCAACTGACCGACGAGCAAATCGAACTCATCCGCCGCTGGATCGCCGAAGGCGCCGAGTACCAGCCGCATTGGGCCTATCTGCCGCCGCGGCGCGTCGAGGCGCCGGAAGTGAACCAGCGAGATTGGCCTGCCGGACCCATCGATCGCTTCCTGCTCCATCGGCTCGAGCAAGAAGGCCTGTCGCCGTCGCCGGCCGCTGATCCAATCACGCTTTGCCGCCGACTGTATTTCGATCTGACCGGCTTGCCGCCTTCGGCCGACGAAGCAGCCGAGTTCGCTAGCGATCCGAGCGACGAGGCTTATGCTCAGCTTGTCGAGCGGTTGCTGGCTTCGCCCCATTACGGCGAGCGGATGGCCATCTACTGGCTCGACCTGGTCCGTTATGCCGACACGGTCGGCTATCACGGCGATCAGGAACACGCCATCTCGCCCTATCGCGATTACGTCATTGCGGCTTTCAACGACAACCTGCCGTTCGACCGCTTCACCGCCGAGCAACTGGCGGGCGATCTGCTGGCCAGCGGTCAGCCGCCGGAAGCAGCGATGCAGCAGCGAATCGCCTCGCGGCTACAACCGCTTGCTGCAAACCTCGCACGAAGGAGGCGTGCAGGAGCAGGAATACCTGCACAAGTACGACGCCGACCGCGTGCGGAACTTTTCGGGCGTCTGGCTCGGCGCCACGATGGGCTGCGCCGAGTGCCACGACCACAAGTACGACCCGTTCACGCAACGCGACTTCTACAGCCTGGCCTCGTTCTTCGCCGACGTCGACGACAACCGCACCTTCAAAGGGGGCGACACGACGCCCACCAAGCGCGAGCCGGAGATCATGGCGCCGTCGCTGCTCGATCCAACGGCGCCGCCGCGCAGAACGATGGTCACGGAATCCGTCGCGCCGCGCGACACCATCCGCGTCCTGCACCGCGGCGACTGGATGGACGACACGGGCGAGATCGTCGCGCCGGCCGTGCCCGCCTTTCTGCCGCCGGTGGCAACAGGCGAGCGCCGCGCCACGCGGCTCGACCTGGCCCAGCTGGCTGACCTCCGCGAACAACCCGCTTACGGCGCGGGTGTTCGTCAACCGCCTCTGGTACTTGTTCTTTGGCGTCGGCCTGGCGCCCTCGCTGGAAGACTTCGGCGCGCAGGGAGAATGGCCGACTCATCCGGAGTTGCTCGATTGGCTGGCGGTCGAATTCCGCGAAAGCGGCTGGGACGTCAAACGCCTGGTCCGCCTGATCGTCAGCTCGCGGGCCTATCGGCAGTCATCGCTCGCCTCGGAGGAGTTGCAAAAGCGCGATCCAGAGAATCGGCTCTTCGCGCGGCAGTCGACGTTCCGCCTGCCCGCCGAGATGATCCGCGACAGCGCGCTGAAAACGAGCGGACTGCTGGTCAAACGCTCGGCGGCGATAGCGTCGCATCCCTATCAGCCGGCCGACTATTATCAGTTTCTGAACTTCCCAAAGCGCGAGTATCAAGCGGACCGCGACTCCAATCAGTATCGCCGCGGCGTGTACATGCACTGGCAGCGGCAGTTCCTGCATCCGATGCTCAAGGCGTTCGACGCACCCTCGCGAGAAGAATGCACCGTGCGGCGGCCGCAGAGCAACACGCCGCTGGGCGCGCTGACCTTGCTGAACGATCCCAGCTTTATCGAAGCGGCCCGTGCATTTGCCGCCCGCATCCTGCGCGAAGCCAGCGGCAACCAGGCGGAGCGGATTCGTCTGGGCGTGGCGAGCGGTGTTATCGCGCGAGCCGAGCGAGGCAGAGGTTGCCGTGCTCGAGCGGTTGCACCGGCATTACCTCGAACGTTATCGAGCGGATCCGGAAGCGGCCAAGAAGCTCATCTCCACGGGGCTCACGCCGCAGCCGGCCGAACTCGACCCGGTCGAACTAGCCGCCTGGACTTCGGTCGTCCGCGCCCTCTTCAACCTGCACGAAACGATCACCCGATCTTGAACCATGCACGATTACCAGCGCCAACGTTTGGAACTCAGCCGCCGCGCGTTCCTCGGCCAATCGGCCTTGGGGCTGGGCGCCGCGGCCTTGGCCTCGCTGACGCCGGCCCGGCTTGCCTCGGCCGCGACGGCCGGCGTGTTGGGCGAGTCTGCCGCACTTCGCCCCCAAGGCGAAGCGCGTGATCTTCCTCTGCATGGCGGGCGGGCCGTCGCACCTGGAAACGTTCGACCACAAGCCGACGCTGGCCCAGATCGACGGCCAGCCGATGCCCGAGTCGTTCACGCAAGGGCAGCCGATCGCGCAGCTGCAGGGCCAGAAGCTGAAGTGCCTCGGGCCCGCAGTTCAAGTTCCGCCAGCACGGCAAGTCGGGCCAGGAGATTGCCGACATCCTGCCGCATACGGCGGAAATTGCCGACGAGATTGCATCCTCCGCTCGATGCACACCGACCAGATCAACCACGACCCGGCCCACACGGTGATGAACACCGGCACGTCGATCTCCGGCCGGCCGAGCATGGGCGCCTGGATCGACATACGGCCTGGGCAGCGAGAGCGACGACCTGCCCGGCTTCGTCGTGCTGACCAGCGACGGGGGCCGCAACCCGCAGCCGATTTCGCCGCGGATGTGGGGCAGCGGCTTTCTGCCCAGCCGCGTTATCAGGGCGTCCAGTTCTACTCCAAGGGCGACCCGGTGCATTACGTCGGCAACCCGCCGGGCGTCGATCGCAGCGAGCAGCGAGCGCGGCTGGTCGACGCCATCGGCGAATTGAACCGGCTGCGCAACGCCGCCCGGCCCGATGCGGAAATCGACACGCGGATCGCCCAGTACGAAATGGCCTTCCGCATGCAGACCAGCGTTCCCGAGCTGATGGACTTCGCGCGACGAGCCGCAGAACATGTCTCGACCTGTACGGCACCGAAGGGAGCCGACGGCTCGTTCGCCGCCAACTGCCTGCTGGCGCGGCGGCTGGCCGAGCGGGGCGTGCGGTTCATCCAGCTGTATCACCGCGGCTGGGACCACCACGGCGACCTGGTCCGCTACATGAACACCTGCTGCGGCCTGTGCGACGGTCCGACGGCGGCGCTTGGTGCAGGACCTCAAGCAGCGCGGGCATGCTCGACGAGACGCTGATCATCTGGGGCGGCGAGTTCGGCCGCACGCCGATGTTCCAGGGCAAGGGCAAGGATCCGGGCCGCGACCACCACATTCGCGGCTTTTCGATGTGGCTGGCCGGCGGCGGCATTCAAGGCGGCGTGACGTACGGCGCCACCGACGAGCTGGGCTACAACGCCGTCGAGAACGCCGGTCCACGTGCGCGACCTGCACGCGACGCATGCTGCACCTGCTTGGGCATCGACCACGAGCGGCTGACCTTCAAGTACCAGGGGCTCGACTTCAAGCTCACCGGCGTCGAGAAAGCGCGGGTGGTGAAGGAGATATTGGCTTGAGACGCCGTTAACGTTGTGCGACGCGCCAGTCTTCGACTTGCTTCAGCAAGTCGTCGACGGCTTGCGCCGGACCAGCCGCGACGGCTGAGAAATGCCGCAGACCTCTGCGGCGACCCGGCAACACGACGCGGGCCGTGCACCGAAACAGCCGGCCGCTCTCGCCCCACGTCTCTAAGCGGTACTGCTCGGCGCCCAGTTCGCGCAATCGTTGTTCGCTGCGAGCCAAGGCGTCGGCGGATGACGCGGTCTCACGCGCTGCGGTGGTCTGAGCGGCCGCATCGCCGGCGGAGTTTGTCGGCGGCGCCGAATAGGCAGTCGCCTGCAGCGATTCGGCGCCGATGCGTTTCATGGCCCGGCTTTGTGCGGCTGGCGACGGCTCAGGGCGGCGCGAAGGTTCGAAATGCGCCGTCGTCTGCCGGCCCAAGGAAGAAGAAGCCGTCCGCGGCGAGGGGGCCCACAGCGGCGCCGTCGGCGGTGGTTGCGGGCCGTCAGGCAAGCCGCGAACCGCGACGATCCGCGCTCGCGGGCCGTTCGGCGGGACTCGCACGCCCGTCACCACGGCCCTGGGCTTGCCGGACGCTTGTTCCGAGGCGGCCAAAGGGTCTGCTTGGTTTGGCTGTTGCAACGCCGAGACGGGCTGCCCATCGGCAGCCGGATCGTCCTCGACAAGGCCGGTCGGCTGGGGGCTTGAACTGGCGGTCGACGTTTCCGAGGGCGCCGCCTTGGTCGTTGAACGACTCGAAAAGATGCTGGCGCCTCCCTTTTCCATGGCGCTGCGAATCGAGTCAGGAAAACCTGTCCCGACCACCGCCAACATAGGAATGGAGACCAAGAATACGATGATCACCGTGGTGCGGATTCCCACCATCGACGATGACGCAGCCGAGTCGCTTCCGTGCGATTTTTCTTCCGTCATGCTTCCGCGCGCACCTGGTCTAAAGATTGCGGCTTCCTTGCCGCCGGTCGCTGGAGATGAAGGGTGGGGATCATACTGGCGACCGCCAGCCAGGGGCAATGGCAAACTTGCCCGTCCAGGCAGTAACGCCGCAAACAGGGCAAACGACGGCGTTTGGCGAGAGATAATCGATTCGATGCCTGGCTGCGCTTCGGTTTTCGCAGCCCGCCCAGGTTATAATTCCGCTTGTGAAAAGCCCTATTTACCTTGACCACAACGCCACCACGCCCCTGTTGCCTGAGGCGGCCGACGCGATGCTGCGCTGCCATGCCGAGTGCTATGGCAACCCTGCCAGCCAGCACTCCGCAGGTCGCCGCGCTCGCAACGCACTGGAGGAAGCGCGCGAGGGCATCGGCCGCATACTGGGCGCCGAGATCGATCAGTTCGACGCCGATCGGGTGATCTTCACCAGCGGCGGAACCGAAGCCAATCATCTGGCGCTGGTCGGCCTGGCGGGCGATGAACCGGCCCACGCGGTGATCTCTGCCATCGAACATCCTTCCGTGGTCGGTCCTGCAGAATATCTGCAGCGCGAGCAAGGCTGGCAAATCGATCGCTTGGGCATTTCGCCGGCCGGAGAGGTCGAACCGGCTCGGCTGCCCGAGTTGCTGCGGCCTGACACGCGATTTGTCTCCGTCATGCTGGGCAACAACGAAACCGGCGCGCTGCAGCCCGTGGCGGAGTTGGCAGCCACGTGTGCTGAAGCAGGAGTGCCCCTGCATGTCGACGCGGCCCAGGCGGCCGGGAAAGTTCCTGTCGATTTCCACGCTCTGGGCGTGGCTTTGATGACCGTTGCGGCGCATAAGTTTCACGGTCCGGTCGGCATCGGCGCCTTGATGGTGCGGCGCGGCGTCGAGCTGCGCCCGCAGATGTTCGGCGGCTTTCAGCAGGCGGGCTTACGGCCGGGAACCGAGGCGGTCGCCCTGGCCGTCGGCATGCACGCGGCGCTAGCGGCCTGGCAGCGAGAACAGCAGCAGATCACGCAGCGCTTGACGGAGCTGCGCGATCGATTCGAGCGCGGCTTACTTGCTGAATGCCCTGAGTTGTCCGTCAACGGCCTGGCAGCGCCGCGGCTGCCTCATGTATCAAATGTCATTTTTCCGGGCGTCGAGGGGCAGGTGCTGATGATGGCCTTGGACCTGGCCGGCGTCTGCTGTTCGACCGGTTCGGCATGCGCCAGCGGGTCGAGCCAGGCCTCGCCGACGCTGCTGGCAATGGGCCTGAAAAAGGAGCTGGCCGAGAGCAGTTTACGGTTCAGTTTCGGCCGCACCTCAACGGCCGGCGAAGCGACCGAGGCCTGTGGCCGTATCCTGCAAATATACAAAGACTTGCGCGACAAGAATTCGGCCAGGAAATCACCCGTTTCGCCTCGCAATGCCGGCCCCAATTCGCTATAATCACTGGATTATCGCAAGTTCTTTTTTTCGCTGTTGTGCTTCGAGGGTAGCCAGACCTGGCGCGAGCCGATTGCTGCTCTGTTTGGGCTCGCCGGGAAAAAGGGATTTTGGACCCGCCGCGTGCCGCTGCTACCCGATTGCGCGACAGCCAGGACGGACCCGAGTTTGGTGAACGGCGTCTTGAGCATCCCTTTTGCGGGACATGGTGTGACAACCGAAGTTGGTTTCCCTCGAGACCAAAGTCGCGTCTGCGCATTGCGCC
The DNA here is from genome assembly GCA_963786255.1 of Pirellulales bacterium. Taxonomy (GTDB): domain Bacteria; phylum Planctomycetota; class Planctomycetia; order Pirellulales; family JAICIG01; genus JAICIG01. Next base: position 47,200 of record CAWAYY010000026.1, on the reverse strand, counting down.
AATTTATCGCCGGTCCTGAAAATCACTTGGCGCTGGTCGCGGTCCAGCGCAGTTACTGAAACAAGGCCTTGGCCGCGCTGCTGCCGACCGAATTGCGGCGGATAAGGCGGCGACCGATAAAAGCCGAGCCGACGACCGCGCAAACCCGTCGACGCATGAGCGTCCGCTGCACGAACGTCCGCTGTTCAGCCCGTTGGTTTTGTACGGCGCCTCCGGCACGGGTAAGTCTCACCTGGTCCGAGGGCTCGCCAAACAGTGGCTCGAGCGGCGAAAGCAAGCGCGTGTCGTATGCCTGACCGCCGCCGAATTTGCAGGGCAATACGCCGAGCAGATCGATAACCGCACCGTCGACGCCTGGCGCAAACAGCTTCGCCAGGCGGAGCTGTTCGTGTTGGAAGATCTCGGACAACTTGGCGGCAAACTTTCCGCCCAGCAGGAGTTGCTCCATGCGCTCGATGCGTTGGACCAATCCGACGCGGCGATCGTGGTCACCTCGCGCTGGGCGCCCGCGGAAATGTCGACGCTGATGGCCGGGCTGCAAAGCCGGCTGGAAGGCGGATTGTGCGTGCCGCTTTCGCCCCCGAGTGCGGAAGCCCGATACGCCATCGTCCGCGAGTTGGCGGCGGCCCAGCGGTTGAAGCTTTCGGACCAGGCGGCCCGCGCGTTGAGCGACTCGCTGGCGGTCACCGCCCCCGAGTTGGCGGGCGCCTTGGCCCAGTTGGAACTTCTATCTCGTTCGCAGCAGACTCGGCTGAAGGAAGCGCCGCTGGACGAGGCGCTGATCCGCAAATACCTGGCCTCGCGCCAATCGCCGCGGCAGCCAAGTTTGCAGGCCATCGCCTCGCAGACGGCTCGCTACTATGCCTTGCGCGTGACCGACTTGAAAAGCTCGTCGCGCCGTCGCGCCGTCGTCGCGGCCCGCGACATCGCCATGTATCTGGCGCGGCAGATGACGGCAAAGAGCCTGAAACAAATCGGCGATTACTTCGGCGGCCGCGACCATACGACGGTGTTGCACGGCTGCCGCAAGACGGAGCATCTGCTGCAGAGCGATCCGGGCGCCCGGCTGTCCGTGTTGGAGCTTCGCCGCGGATTGATGGGGCAAGAAGGATGCTGAATTTCGAAATTCGCCGGCTGATCGGCGCGTGTGCAAAACCTGTCGCGCCCTTGTCGATTGGCGTCGGCAAATCGGCGGCGGCTGACAGCCCGCTGGGCAGCGCCGGAAATCGCCGCGCTGCGCGACAATTGTGCGACCGCCCGACGACGTGCAGCCAACGGTTTTTCCACCGCCGCCCGGCATTCGCAAGCGAGTGCTTTCAAAGCACTTGGCTTGCGTCTTGCCGCCGCAACTGACAATTCCGGCCCGCTGATTACTACTGCTGCTGAAAAGTTTATTAGATCAGGATAAAGCAAGCCAACCGGACGTCGGTTGGCGACCAGACACGAAAGACCAACGATGAAAGTCATCTGTGACAGGGAAAAGCTGCTCGCCGCGTTTCAAATCGCCGCCGTGGTCGCTCCGGCGCGAGCCCCAAGCCGATTCTGCGCAACGTGAAATTCGAAGTCAGCGGCCAAGGCGCCGAAGGCCGCGGCACGATGATGGCCACCGATCTGGAGGTGGGCGTTCGCGTTTCGCTCGACAAGATCGAGGTGGAAGCCCCGGGCGACGCCATTTTGCCGATCGACCGGTTTGGGCTGATCATCCGCGAATCTTCCGACGCCAAGCTGCGGATTGAGAGCGACGGCCAGGGAACGCTGGTCCGCGGCGACCGCAGCGAATTCAAACTGCCGGCCAGCAATCCGGAAGAGTTTCCGGCGATTGCCGAATTTACCGAGGGCAAGTACCACGCCCTGCCGGCTCGGCTGCTGAAGGAACTCATCCGCCGCACCGTGTTCGCCACCGACACCGAGAGCAGCCGCTACGCATTAGGGGGCGTGCTGTTGGAAATGGACGGCGAAAAGATCACGGCGGTCGGCACCGACGGGCGCCGCCTGGCGATGATGGAAGGGCCCGCCAAGGCGGTCGAAGGCCATCAGACCGGAGACTCGGCCACGATCGTGCCGACCCGGGCCATGCACTTTATCGATCGCGCCTTGTCCGACGGCGACGCGGAAGTTCAGTTGGCGGCCCGCTCGAACGACGTGCTGATCCGCAGTCCGCAGGTGACGATCTATTCCCGGCTGGTCGAAGGCCGTTTTCCCAAGTGGCGAGACGTGTTTCCGCGCCGCACCGACGCCGTCAAAATCGAAATGTCCGTCGGGCCGCTCTACTCGGCCGTGCGGCAGGCGGCCATCGTCACCAACGAGGACAGCCGCGGGGTTGATTTCACCTTCGGCGACGGCAAGCTGGTGCTTTCCGGCCGCGCGGCGGAAATGGGCCAGTCGCGCGTGGAGCTGCCCATCGCCTACGACGGCGCCTCGCTGTCGATCACGCTCGATCCGCGTTACTTCAGCGACTTTTTGAAAGTCCTCGATCCGGAGAAGACGTTTCACGCTGGAGCTGAAAGATTCGGACAGCGCCGCCGTCTGCCTGACCGACGACGGTTACGGCTACGTGATCATGCCGTTGGCTCGCGATCGGCGGGAGGCGTGAGCCGCACGATGTTCGAAGGCAAAAACAAACGTTCGTCTCGGCCCAAGGCGGTGGGAGACGTGCTGTCCGAGTTGATGGCCCGCCGCGGCTATGCCCGCCAGCAAGCGTCGGCCGATTACTCGGCGGCCTGGCGCGAGGCCGCCGGCGAATTGATCGCCCAGCACACCCGCGTCGGCGGCGTGCGGCGCGAGGCGCTGGAAGTGATCGTCGCCAACTCCGTGTTGTTGCAAGAACTGACGTTTCAAAAAACTTCGATCCTGAACCAGCTCAGTCGCCTGTTGCCGCAGGAAAAGATCGGCTCGTTGCGGCTGAAAGTCGGTCCGATCGAGTAACCGATCCATACAACCATGCGTCGCCCGGCACGGATCGCCGCGACAAAACGAATCAAGTTCAGCACCATTTTTCGAGAGCGCTCATGTCTGACGAATCGAACGAGAATCCCGCTTCCCCCGAACCCTCGCCGGCCGGACCGCCGAAATCGCCTTTGGCGCAGACGCCGTCGGGCGCTTCGCCCGACATGCCCGAGTACCAGAAGGTGGAAGGCGTCTACGGCGCCGAGCAGCTCGAGCATCTCAGCGACCTGGAGCACGTCCGCGAGCGGCCGAGCATGTACATCGGCGACACGACGCGTTCGCGGGCTGCACCACCTGGTCTACGAAGTGGTCGACAACTCGATCGACGAGGCGATGGCCGGCTACGCCACGGATGTCCGGTGACGATCAACAACGACGGTTCGGTGACGGTCGAGGACGACGGCCGCGGCATTCCCGTCGAAATCCACCACCGATCTCGGAATTTCCACGCTCGCAGGGCGTGATGACCGTGCTCAAGTTCGGCGGCAAGTTCAGCAAGGGCGCCTATCAGACCTCCGGCGGGCTGCACGGCGTCGGCGTGACGGTGGTCAACTTCCTCTCGGAATGGTGCGAAGTCGAAGTCCGCCGCGACGGGCACGTCTATCAGCAGGAATACGAACGGGGCGTGCCCGACGGCCGAAGTCCGCCGCATCGGCGCGACCGACAAGCGTCGGCACCAAGACCACCTTCAAGCCCGACCCGCAGATCTTCCCCAGCACCAAGTTCAATCTACAACACGCTCTACAACGCCGGCTGCAGGAGCTGGCCTTTCTCAACCGCGGCGTGAAGATCATCTTCCGCGACGAGCGGACCGACGAAGGCGAGGTGTTCCAGTACGAACGCGGCATTCATCGAGTTCGTCGAGCATCTCAACCGCGCCAGCGAGCCGGCCCATCCGGATGTGATCTACATCGCCGGCGAACAGCGAAGGCGTCGGCCTCGAAATCGCCATGCAGTACTCCAGCGAATACACCGAGAACGTCCACTCCTACGTCAACAACATCTACACGATCGAAGGCGGCACGCACGTCTCCGGCTTCCGCGCCGCGCTGACCCGCACGCTCAACGCCTACGGCAAGAAGGAGAACTCTTCAAGGATCTCGTCCCGCGGGCGACGACTTCCGCGAAGGGCTGACCGCCGTGATTTCGCTCCGCGTGCCCGAGCCGCAGTTCGAAGGCCAGACCAAGACCAAGCTGGGCAACAGCGAAGTCGAAGGCATCGTCAACTCGGCCGTCGGCGAGTTCCTGGCCAAGTACCTCGAAGAGAACCCCAAGACGGCCAAGGATCATCGTCCAGAAGGGCCTGCTGGCCGCCGAAGCCCGCGAAGTCGGCCCGCAAGGCCCGGCAGCTGGTCCGCGAGCGCAAGGGCGCCCTCGTCCGGCGGCGGCCTGCCCGGCAAGCTCCGCGACTGCACCAGCCGCGACGTCGAGCGCTGCGAACTGTACCTGGTCGAAGGCGATTCGGCCGGCGGCAGCGCCGAAGGCGGCCGGCTGCGCGAGTACCAGGCGATCCTGCCGCTGCGCGGCAAGATCATCAACGCCTACAAGATCGCGCGACGACAAAGTGCTGGCCAACGAAGAAGTCCGCAGCATGATCTCGGCCGTCGGCGCCGGCATCGGCGAGGAGATCGACCTGACCAAGCGCCGCTACGGCAAGATCATCATCATGACCGACGCCGACGTCGACGGCTCGCACATCCGCACGCTGCTGCTGACCTTCTTCTACCGGCAGATGTACGACCTGGTGAACGCGGCGGCTACGTCTACGTCGCCCAGCCGCCGCTGTTCCGCGTGCGGCAGCAAGAAGAAGACGTACTACGTGCAGACCGAAGAAGAGATGAAGACCCAGCTGCTCGACATGCGGCCTGGCCGACGCCGTCTTCGAGCCGGGCGACGGCCGCCTGATCGACGGCGACGAGATGGGCCAGCTCTGCCGCACGCTGGCCGCGCTGGAAGACTCGCTCGTGGCGCTGGAGCGCCGCGGCATCAGTCTCCGGCAGCACGCCGTGCGGCAGGATCCCGCGACCGGCAAGCCTGCCGGTCTACCACGTCTTCCTCGGCAAGCGAGGAGCACTGGTTCACCACCCGCGAGGAACTCGACGAGTTCGTCGCCCAGCAGGAAGAGGCCAGCCGGCGAGCGAACTCAAGGTCACCGACGCCAGCCGCCGAAGGTGCACGGCAACGGCGAGCACGCAGCCGAGCGGCCAGGCTGCACATCGTCGAACTGCACGAAGTCCGCTCGATCAACAACCAGCTGGCCGAGCTGGCCAAGATGGGCTTCGACATCGACAGCGCTGATTCCCGCAGGAGCGGACCGGGCTCGAGGAAGCCGCGCTACAAGCTCCGCCGCGGCGAGAGCGAGATACGGCCTGGAGGACCTCCGCGGCCTGCTGGCGGCCGTCCGTCCGCCGGCGAGAAGGGCCTGCAGATCACCCGCTTCAAAGGCCTGGGCGAAATGAACGCCGAAGAGCTTCGCGACACGACGCTCGACCCCGCCAACCGCACGCTGCTGCAAGTCAGCATGGAAGACGCCGGCGCCGCCGACGACCTGTTCCGCATCCTGATGGGCGACAAGGTCGAACCCCGCCGCGAGTTCATCGAGAAGCACGCGCTGGAGGTGAGGAATCTGGACGTGTGATTCGGGCGCTGGGTTATACCTGCCAGGTTACCAATGTTCTACCCACTGTCGCATCAGCGGGCGCCCGGGAGTATTGGATTTGCAGCTTGATCCACACAGTCGATGAATATGATCGTGTGGTGTGTGACTCCGCCATTGTTGATTGAACGCGGTCGGCTCCAAAATCGCTCCGTCCATGTTCTTGCGGTCCATCCGGCGAACATGGACTGACGGCGAATGTCGTCATTCGCTCGGCGAAAGAATGCCCTCTTGTAAAGCAAGAGATCACGACCCGCCCGCTGCTAAACCCAGCGTGTCTTTTCCTCCCACGCGCTCTTTTTTCGCCGTTACCACTTCCCCGCCAAGCCAGCCAGCCCGCGCGCGCTCATTGCTGCGTAATGCCGCATTCTCCCGTCTCCTGCAGCGGCGGATCCCACCCGATTTCTCCGCTTGGCCGGGCAACCATGCCAAGCCAGCCCGCTCTTAAGATTCCCGTCATAGAGGCAACGCGAGCGAAAAGGTCGTGCGCGTTTGCGTGCCGCTCGAACGCACAAGCGTGCGTGTTGAGCGTTCCCAATTTTGCGTTTCGGGGAGCGGGAAATGTCAACCGAGATGGATGCACTCTCCTCGTTGGATCGAGTGCGGCTGTTGGTGGTCGGCGACTTGATGCTCGACCAATACACCTGGGCCGACGTCGACCGGATCAGTCCGGAAGCTCCGGTGATGGTCTTGCAGGCCCAGCAGGAAGAGGTGCGGCTGGGCGGCGCCGCCAGCGTGGCCTCGTTGCTGGCTGGGTTGCAAGTTCGATCTGCCGCGGCCGGCGTGATCGGCGAGGATCCAGCGGGCAGAGTCGTCGAGCGGCTGCTGGCCGAACGTCACGGCGCTGCAGCGACTTCGGATGATCGCCGCGATCTGGTCCTGATCGACCCCGACCGCCCGACGACCGTGAAAGAGCGGTTGCTGGGCCGGGCGGCCAACCGCAGTCCCCATCAAATCCTTCGGCTGGATCGCGAGTGCCGTCGCCCGTTGGATCGGGATCTCGAACTCCGATTGATTCAGTCGATTTGCGACGAACTGCCCCGTTGCCAGGCGGCGCTGATCTCGGATTACGCGAAAGGCGTTTGCACGCCCGCGGTGACCGCCGCCGTGATCCGCCGCTCGCGCGAGCTCGACATCCCCGTGCTCGTCGATCCGGCGCGAGGCGCCGATTTCAACAACTATCGCGGCGCCACGCTCATCAAGGCGAATCGTCACGAGGCGCAGTCGGCCCTTGGCGCCTCCATCCAGTGCCAGCACGATGCATTTGCCGCGGCTCGCGAGCTGTGTCGCAAATGGGAGTTCGACGCCGCCGTCATCACGCTCGACCGCGATGGCGTCGTGCTGGCCACGGCCGACGGCGCCCGCCGCCATTTCGACGCCCAAGTGCACGAAGTCTGCGATGTCACCGGCGCGGGCGATACCGTTCTAGCCGTGCTGGGGGCTTGCCTTGGCGCCGGAGTCGAGCTGGCCGAAGCCGTTCGTCGGGCGAACGTCGCCGCCCTGCTGCAAGTGCAGAGAGTCGGAGTCGGTCAGATTACGCGGGAAGAACTGCGGCAAGCGCTCGGCGAACGTCGCCGGCAAACTCCTCCGGAGCGCGCCGCGCAATGCAGCAAAGCCCGCCCCTCTGCTTCCTTCCAATCGGAGCATCGGAAGCGGGCGCCCGACAAGGTGATCTCGATCGAAGCGCTGCTCCTCTTGGCAGAACAGGCTCGCAAACATCGCATGCGAATCGTGCTGGCCAATGGCTGTTTCGACCTGCTGCACGTCGGCCACGTCACGTGTCTCGAACAAGCCGCCGAGTTTGGAGACATGCTCGTCGTCGCCGTCAACAGCGACCGCAGCGTCCGCCGGCTCAAGGGAGACGACCGGCCCGTCATCGAGCAGGCGCAGCGGGTCAGGATGGTCGCCGCGCTCGAAGCCGTCGATCGGGTTGTGATTCTCGACGACGACGATCCCTGCGAGCTGCTGCGGCGCCTCCAGCCCGACGTGCTGGTCAAAGGGGGCGGCTACCGCCCGGACCAGGTCGTTGGCCGCGAGATCGTCGAAGCCTACGGCGGCCGCGTCCGCCTGGCGGACCACGTTCAAGACGTTTCCACGAGTCAGATCCTCCACTCGCTTCCGCCGCGCTAGGAATTCATCCTTCCAGGCGGCTCCGAAATAGTTCCACCCTCATGGAGAGCGTAGATGCTGCTGAATGTTATCGAGAATGCTGTGGCGCACACGTCGGGCTTGTTGGAATTATTAACGAATCCCGCGCATGACCCGCATCAGCAGTGGCGGCGAGTCGTCAACCATCCCGACTACTGCGATCAGTTGCAGCGGACTGCGAGCCTTCTGGTGCGCAAGTATCGGTTGCCCCAGGATTGGCAAGGAGACATTGAGCAGGACGCCATCCTGATCCTGCATCGCTCGATCCAGCGCCTGCGCCGACCTTGGCTTCGATCCCGATAAGTGCAACGGACGAGTGCTCGGCTGGTTGCGCAGTGGTGATCCGTTCGCACTGCTTGCAGGCCGTCCGGCGGCTGCGCTCGCGGCAGCGACGTTATCAAACGCTGGATTTTCAAGCCTGGCAGTTGCCGGACCGCTGCGTGCCGGATCTTCAACGCGCCTTGTGGTCGGCGATCGAGACGCTGCCGCCCGCCGCCCAACGACTGACGCGGGCGTATCTGGAAGGCGGCACCGTTCAGGCTGCGGCCGATGCCTTAGGACTCTCCTGGTCGACGGCTCGCCGTGCGTTGAAGCGACATCTCTGCTTGCTCAAACGCTCGCTCTGCACGTAACGGCGCCAGGCAGCGCGGCGACGGACGGCGATCAGGTCGACCGCGGGCCGTCAAGCAATGCGTCGCCGCGCGGAAACTCGTCGGCTAAAGTGCGGTTCCAGTGCAAGCCCTGGCCGATGGGCGTGCAATCGAAGCGGCGCTCGACGCCCAGCCAGTCGGCCAACTCGGCGAATACGGCTTCCGGCTGCTGGATCATCTGCTCGTAACGGATGATGCGGCACCGCTGGCGGCCGAGCGTTTCCGGCAGCCGCATCGCATGCTGGTAATACTTGTCATAGCATGCGTCGGGATCGGTCTGCGCCTGCCGGCGGCCGCTCAGCGCCCAGCGGCCGGTCGTGGCCCAACTGCGTTTGATCGACTCGCGATCGCGGAGCAACACGATATAGCGGGCGCGCGGCATGTGCTCGTGCAGCCATTCGGCGTGCTCTTCCTGCCAGGGACGTTTCAACACGACGTACTTGGCCTCGGGAAACAGGGCCGCCGCGCGTCCGATCCGCCGCGTCTGCCGTCGCAGCAGGCAATCGTTCTCCAACAGCCAGGCCTCGGGGCCGCCGCGGAACAGTGCGATCTGCGGATGGCGGCACAATACGTAAGTGAAAATCGTCGTCCCGGACCTGGCCATGCCCAGCACGATGATCAATCGCTCATGGTGGGGAATTTCCGGCATCGCAAGTTCTCCATTCGGCCATTGAAGGATGTAGCCCTACCAGCATGTATGCCTCGCACGCGTCGATTTTCTGCGTGAAATCTGAAGAGGCGTCATACATGCCGCGGCGGAAAAAACTGTGAATAATTTCTGCCGGCAGTTGCATATCAGTAGATGGCGACGGGCCTACGCCGCAAACGAACGCGGCGTCGGGCGCAAGCTCATACGCCTGCGAAATCCACTACTGACGACAGATTCACTATGGAAACATCCCTGGCAACGCCGCAGCACGGCGCCGGCCAAAACGGTCAGCGGCCTAAAGACAATTCACCCGCCGTTGCGAACCGTGCACGCCGCCTGGTGCTGCGCAGTTTTCAAAGTCCGGGCGACGTTGTCGTGTTGACGGCCGCCGTGCGAGAGTTGCACCGGCAGTACCCCGGCCGTTTTGAAACCGATGTTCGCACCAGCGCCGGCGATCTGGGAACACAATCCGCTGATTACCTCGATCGCGGACAACGATCCCGAATCGCGCCGGCTGGACATGCACTATCCGCTCATCAACCAGTCGAACCAGCGGCCGGTCCACTTCCTGGAAGGGTATTGCGAGTTTCTCGCCTCGGCTCTGGAACTTCCCTCGCTGCGCCCGCGGGAATTTCGCGGTGATATCTACTTGAGCGACGAAGAGCGGCGGTGGATGAACCAGGTCGAACAGACCACGGGCTACCGGGACCGGTTCTGGCTGGTCAACGCCGGCAGCAAACGCGACTTCACCTGCAAACAGTGGCCGGTCGAATCGTTTCAGGCCGTCGTCGATCACTTCCGCGGGCGCCTGACGTTCGTCCAGATTGGAGCGGCCGAACACTCGCACCCGCCGCTCTCGGGCGTGATCGATCTATGCGGGAAGACGGACCATCGGCAATTGATCCGCCTGATGTACCACGCAGCAGGCGTGGTGACCGGCGTCAGCTACCCGATGCATCTGGCCGCCGCAGTCCCCTGTCCTCCTTGGATGAAGGGACTCCGGCCGTGCGTGGTCGTCAACGGTGGCCGCGAGCCGGCGCATTGGGAGCAGTACCCAGGGCATCAATTCCTACACACGATCGGCGCGCTGGAATGCTGCGCAACGGGCGCCTGCTGGAAATCTCGCGTCGTCCCGTTGGGCGACGGCGATCCTAAGGATCGCGATCTCTGCCAGCAACCCGTAGCCGGTTATCCTCGCTGCATGTGGCTGATCCAACCGGACGAGGTCATCCGCGCCGTCAGTCGGCATCTGGAGAGCCGCTCATGAACACGAAGTTCATCTCAATCCCGGCTAAGCCCGATGGTGCGCGGCAGGCGGCGGATGGAGGCGATATCCCGCTGGTCGTCGTTTCGCGCCACGGATTAGGAGACAACGTATTCTTCTCGCCTTGTTTTGAATCGCTTTCGAACGCGCTGGCCCTGCGTCTATTTCACAAGCGCGGTTAACGCCTACACAACGATCTTTCATGAGAGCAACCTGGCCCGCGCCCTTTACGCAGGCTCGGTTAACGGCGCCAAGCTCGGCCTATCAACGCCGGAAGGATTTGCCGCTCACTTTGAACGGCTTCGGCTTGATTTGGGCGTTGCTGCTGCCTTCGTCTACCACTTCGGACTGTTCGATCCAAAGCTCTCTTACCGCCACGAGAGCACTTTCGTCAAAGGACGCCGCAACCAGGTCGAGTTGTTCGGCGACGGTCCCGGCGCCTGCCAGACGCCTCGCTACCATGTAGCGCCTGACAGCGCTTCCAGGACGTATGTCGATGCCCAATTGGACCGTTGGCTTCCCGGACGCGAGCTGATTTGCATCGCCAGATATGGACACACGGGCCCCGGAAAGAATTTTGGCAATTCCTATCAGAGACGCTCGAGGTCATTCGTTTGCTGAATGCAAGGCATCCGGAGCGGTTTCGCTTTGTGAGTCTCGACTATGTTCCGGGAGTCCACGCTGCGGATGGAAGAGAGACTAAGCATCGAGGATTAAATAACCTCCCAAAGTCGGGCAAAGAGGCTGCAAAACCGCCCCGCCAGTGGGGTTTCTGGCGGTGATGTATAGGGAAGTTATTTAATCCTCGATGCTAATGTCCGCTCGCTCTACGGTTTTCTGCCATGCGATGCGGCGTCGCTTCATCACCTGCTCTGCCGGGCTCGCGTTCTGGTAACCGTCCCTTCCGGGCCGATGCTCATCGGCGCAACGATTCCAAGCCTGAAAATGATCACGCTCTGGAAGACGATGAAGCCGTTCCATTATCTCGATCCCCAGTTCGGTAGTTCCAATCCCGTGCGAGCACTCGTCGCTCGAACAGACCTGAGCGACGCATCGTTTATGAACGGCTGGCCGCCGGCGTCTCGCGATGCGGTTCTGAGCCGCTGGCGGCTGCGTGTTGGGCAAATTGACGCTCGCAGCGTGTCTGACGAAGTTTCTGCAATCGTGGAGGAAGTATGATCGCCTGCCCTATTTGTGCATCCGGCAACATGGAACCGTTTGACGACGTGCAGCGCTGTCGCGCGTGCGGCCATGCGTTTCAGCACCCGCCGTTGATTACCGCTCGTTACAACGCCGACTATGTGGCGACCTACGACCGATACCCCTGCGAGCTCATGAGTTGCTTGCGGGTCGGGTTCCTCAAGGCGTTTGTTGCGCGCGGACGCCTGCTCGATGTGGGTTACGGTAACGGCGCCTTCATTCGCGCGGCGGAAGCGGCCGGTTTCACGGCATTCGGCTGCGATATCCATGGCGTGCCGTCTGACGTCAAGGAGATCGATCTCGACGGTGACAATTCAGCATGGGACGTCGTGACATGCTTCGACTCCCTGGAGCATTTCGCCGCCTTCTCCTCAATCCGCTCGTTGATGCGGCGCGCACGGTACGTGCTGGTCTCGGCGCCATTGCCGCCAGCGATCTTTCCCGCCGAAAAAACCTGGAAGCACTACAAGGCGGGAGAGCACTTGCACTACTTTCTCTGCTGAGTCGCTCGCGCGGCTCGTCGGCAAGCCGCTTCTCGCCGAGTCGAACGTTGAAGATGCGATCCGTCGCCCTAACGGCGCCGAGCAAAACATTTACACGGCCATTTATCATTGAGCCTCGCGGCTGTGCGAGCCAGACAGATTTGAGTCGACTTCCATTACCGAACGACTTGGGCTTCCCAACGGAACGGGCGGAAGCACAAAGGCGCCGAATCGACTCACAGCCCTACTTGAACCGAGCGAGAACTTACTGTGTGTGCTAAAAGTCGTCTTCCGGTCTTCCACGCAGAAACTGCCTCTCTACCAGCCAGGCAAGCTCCGGCAGAGAGCGAGGTTCTTGGCGAAAACCCCGATCGCTCGGCAGAGAGTCCTGTGAGAGCCGAGAGCTTATCGGTCGACCGAGGAAGCGGCTTCTCGCCGCGACCGGCCCCCGAGCCGCCAGCGCAGGACGAAACCCGGCAAGGCTGGCACGATGCGCTTTCTGCCGGTCCGAGAAGCGATGGCACGGGACGACTTCCGCACGCAGACGCAAGTCTTCAACAGTCGCCGAGCGGAAGCGAGTCAAAACTCGCAAAGCGTGCCGCGGCAGGTAAAGTTCGCGTCGGTTTCCTTGTTCACGCGTTGGAACTGGGCGGGACGGAACGCTGGCTGATCAGTTTGCTGGAACATTGCGACCGGTCTCGGATCGAGTGGACCGGCGTCGGACTCGTGAACGAATCGCGGGTCGATCCTTCCATCGTCGCCGAGGTGCAGCGGCACGTCCCTGTGTTTCGCGGGGCCGCAGCGGCGAGGCAGGTGGTCGCCGGCTCGGACGCGTTGATCTGTCATTTTATCCCCAACTTGTCATTGTTCACCGCCGGCTTTTCCGGACGCTCGATTCTGGTCTCGCATCTGACGGGCGAATGGAACCAGCGGCTGATCGCCTCGGCCGCTTTGGGGGCCAAGGAATTTGTGGCCGTCTCCAAGGCGGCCGCCGCCTCTTTCCCGCCGGGCCGACCCGTCACGGTGCTTCACAATGGCGTCGACGAAAAGCGCGGTCGTACCGCAGCGCAGCCGTGAAGACGTGCGTCGCGAGTGGGGCCTCCAGCCGCATCACATCGCGGTCGGCTTCGTGGGGCGCTTTGCGCCGGAGAAGCGGCCGGAACTGGTGGCCCAAGCGGTTGCTAAGCTCGGCGGAGACTATCGCGCGGTGTTTGTCGGAGACGGGCCGTCCTGCGGCGAGGCGGTCAAATCGATTCACTCCGCGCTGCCCAGCGCAATCGTTCGACCCCCTGTCGCGCAGGTCGGCGACGTACTGGGCGCACTCGACTGTTTCGTGCTCCCCAGTCGCGCTGAGGGCTTTTCCTTGGGACTTGCCGAAGCCTGGCTGGCCGGCGTGCCGACCGTCGCCACGCCGGCGGGCGCCTTGAATGAGCTTGAGCAGCAGCACGGCCGACTGACCGTGCGTTTGGCGGGCAATCCAACTGCGGGTGTAGTGGCCGCCGCGATTGGGGAGGCGGTCGCTCCTGATAACGCGCTGAACGTCGAACGAGCTCGCAATACGGTCGCCACGCACTATTCATGCAGTGCTACGTCAGCAGCCTGGACTGAATTCATTGAAGATCCACGCAAAGCGCTCCTGAATCCCGTGCGATGCGATGGACTTGAGCGGAAGCCGCGGCAGCCGCCCGCTCCCCAACTTTCTGCTGTTGTACCGAATGCAGGTTCCGGGCAATTGAAGAGCTATCTTGACCTGATAGAGGAACGTCACCCGCGGACATCCATCGGTGAATGCGCTGGTTCGATACGATCGCGCCTAAAGAACGTCGAACCAAAGGGAAATGCATCACTCAACAAGAGGATACTCCGCGATTCCTTCAGGCCGCTGCCACATTGCGAACTGGAAGCGTGCACTGCCGATGCCTCCTCCTTAGCCGATGATTCTGCTAGGAATGGAGACGGCGCCGACGAGCTCGAACAAAAGTCGCAATTTCGCTTTGAGAACATTGTTGGCATGCCTCGCGTTGGTTTCGTGGGACCTTCACTGTGGGTAGGAGGAATTGAACGGTGGATGATGGGTTTAGTGCGCCACGCAAAAGACGTTCACTGGTCCGGATGCGTTTGCCTCAGAGACGGTGATATTCATCCAGACGTTGTGCGCGAGATCACGCAACTCATGCCGGTCTATTGCGACAGGAAAGTGGCTTCGCACGTCGCTTTTACCGGTGTGCCACGCCAATGCTTACCTTCGGCGCAAGATGCTGTCGAGGCATTGTCTCGCACGTCCGACATCATTCTCCTTTGGGGAACCGCCTCTGCAGAGACGTACTTCCCATCGGCGTTTGATGGTCGCATCGTCCTTGTATCTCACGGATCCGAGGATGAATGGACGCGCCAGATCGTTGTCAGCAGCGCGGGCATTTGCACGGATTTCGTCGCAGTTAGCCGGCTCGCGCTAAAGCCATTCGGCGACCTGGCGTCGCGAGCGACTATTATCGACAACGGCATCGAGCTTAGCCGTTGTCGAACAACGAGACCTCGATCAGATACGCGTCGCAAGCTCGGATTCGCGCCGAACGATATCGTCGTGGGCTTTCTTGGACGTCTTTCGGATGACAAAAGGCCGGAATACGTGGCCGAGACCGTCGCGATATTACGATCGGAGACAGGCGGAACGCACTATAAGGCTCTCTATGTCGGTGACGGCTATCTTGGGCCGAGATATCGCCAGCAAGCAAAAGACCTACTTGGCGACGCGGTCTGCCTATGTCCGCCGACCCGCGAAATAGGCGATATGCTGTCGGCGATGGATTGTTTCCTTTTACCCAGCCCGAGCGAAGGCGCGGGTCTTGCAACAGTCGAGGCATGGGCCTGTAACGTGCCGACCGTGACGTGCGATACGGGAGTCGTCAAGATAGCGAACGACGACCATGCCCTCGGGGCCATCGCTTTGCCACCGGATGCGTCGCCGGCACACTTTGCAATGGCAGTCAAGCGGCGTGACTGCGCAGAGCATCGTTCAGTCGTGACCAAGGCGAAGCGGTTGGCATTCGACTGCTATTCCGCTGAGAATATGGGCCGGAATTGGAGTGCATATCTGCAGCGACTATGGAAGTGATCTGGATCGGCGGTCCCTCCGCTATCGGCAAACTGACGCTTTTTAAACGCCTTGTCCGGCCCACAGAGAACGAACTGCGGGCGCGCCTTGGCATGCCCCACGAATTCTTGCCGCTCGGCTACGTGCGCAACTCGGACGAAATCACACTCTCCGACGCTATGTGTGTCCTCGCTGTTTGGCAGCAATCGGTCGACTCAATCATCTCAAGGATCCATTCGATTTATCCCGACGTGCTCCAGCGCGGAGTCCTGTTGTGGCGACCAACCTCGCAACACTTTTGCGATTACGTCGAAAAAAAAGCTCCGCGACAAGGCTTTGGGCTTCGATCAGAGCCTGACGTCACTTGAATGGCGGAAACGGTTCAGGGCTGATCGCAATGGGAATTGGCGGCGGTTTCTAAAACATCGCGAGTTCATGACGATTTCAATTGTCGATGCAACGCGTGACTATCGGGAAAGGTACTGTCTAGCTCCAACGCGGGCAGAGAGAGGAAAGCGAAGATGATGTTCACGGAGATGTCTGAGCTGAAGATGGTTCAAGAAGAGGTGAACAAGTTCCATGGTGAATGGACATCACGCTTGCCGATCGAGGGCGTGACATCGGGAAACGCCGATCTTTTTCAGGATCGGCGAATCGAATCGATCCTGGCAATGTGCCCCGAAGCAAAAAGTGCGCTGGAACTCGGGTGTCTAGAGGGCGGGCACACGTATATGTTATCAATGCGGGGCATCGAGGTGACCGCGGTCGATGGCAATGCGCGCGCGCTGGAACGTGCTCGTCTAGCTGCGAAGTTGCTCGGATATAATGCGAAGTTCGTCCACGCGGAGATACTCGATTACGCAATGCGCGACACCCGTCAATACGACGTGGTGATCGCGGCCGGAGTACTATACCATCAAGTTAATCCGCTTGCGCTGATCGACGCAATCGCGCGTCGTGGTACGCGCCTCTTCCTGTGGACGCGGTATTTCTCACCAGCGACGTTGGCGAGCAACGAAGTATTGCGGCGACATTTTGACGGGGGGCGGACGGTGCTGCGCTCAGGCGGATTTGAATGTCTCGGCTATCGTCAGCAGTATCGCGCAAAGCGAACAGACCCGCATTTCCTCGGCGCGACGTCTGATTTTACGCATTGGATGGTGCGCCAAGATATTTTCAGAGCACTGCGCCATTTTGGCTTTTCGAGTATCACGCTCACGCAAGATGAGCCGCAAAACGAGTTGGGCCCGGCGTTTGGCTGCATGGTAACCGTTCACGCCTCGGGAAGTAATGAAGGCGCGGGCTGATGTCGGAAATGGGCTTCGAGGGCCAATGTTAGGTAGCCGAAGATCGAGCGTGATTGCAGTCGGCAGGTTTCGCTGACGGTCAACATGCGTTCGATGAAACGGCTGCCCAACGCGCTCTGTGTTCCGAACGATAGCTTCCGGTAAATAACCGCCGGACGAAGCGCGCGTTCCGCCGTATTGTTGGTGGGTTCGATGCCCTGAACTTCTACGAATGTCCAGAGCCAGTCGCGGTGGTCGTAGAGTTCCGCGCACATGCCGGTCAGGCGCGCGTTTCCGCTGAACACGCCGCGCAGCAACAACGCGTCGACCTTCTTTCGGATAAGGGCCATCTCGCTTTGGAAGACCTCCCAAGTGAGTTTGCCCAATTTGTAACGCCACCAAGTATCGAACATCAGTCGGACCTGCCGCATCAGGTCATGCCCCAGGCGCCGGACCTGGGGATCGGGATGGTCGATCAGGGCTTGAATATCGCGTTTCAAATGCGCCCAGCACCATTGCAGTCGTTTGGCCCGCCAGTACATCTTGGCCCGGTCGCAGTTAATGACGCCCGTGAAGACGTTTCCCAGCAGCTTCGGCAGTGCCGTGGCTTTACGGCTGGAAAAGATGGCGAACACGGCAAATTTCGCCGCCACCGCCGCCCACAGCCAGGCCTTTTGGTTACCCTGCTTCGTCGGCGATTCGTCCATGTTCAACTGCTCTTGGGCGGCCAATGCCTGCCTCAATTCCTCGTAGGGCTGCTCCAGCGCCGCAGCAACTTGGTTCTGCATTTTCACCGTCAGCGACGCACAGCACGGCATACCGAGAAAGTCTTGCAGAAAGAAGGCTGTCCGGCGTTTGCTTTGCCGGAATGCCGTCGATGTAAACGCCGACGTTCGGCAACCCGCGTACCCGGAACTGTGTGCCGGTTGTAAAGGCACCGCCCTGAATGTTGATGTTCGGAATATAGTTGCCGACGTCCTCGAGACTATCTAGACCCTGCAACTCCAGGTTGTCGCCTGTAAGGGCGACGATCGAGACCGGTACCTCCTGCAGATCCTGCGCACGGCGTGTCGCCGTGACGACGATCTCTTCGAGCCCGCCTGCCCCGAGTCTTGTGCAATGACCGCTTGTGGCACCGTGCAGGCCGAACCCGCGAGAACCGCCGCGATTGCGGCGCGCAACGTCTTGTTAGCCATTGACTTGTCCCCCATGTCTTTGTGGCTTTAAATCCCCCAACAGCGCAAGACTCGCTCCTTATCTCCCCAAGCGCGTATGCACGCGGTGGCGAGCGCTGTCTCGAACTTGCGACATTATGCACCCGATGGGATGGATTGCGCTACAAGAAAGTCTTAATGGTGGCTTGAATACCACTTTTCTGTCGATCGCAACGATCGAGATCGAGACGAGAGGAAGTAGATCGGTCTCCCTCATTGTTGGATGCAAGCAACGGTTTGGACGCGATGGCGGCGCGAGCGACGTGAGCGGGTGTCTCGAACGGCCCGCGGGCCGGGTGCTCAGATCGCCAATGGCCCCGTGCTGTCGCCGAAGCTGTCGCGTTCGATGCCGAGCTGGCGCAGCATCGCGAGCAAGAGATTCGACATCGTCGTGCCTTCGGCGTGACGCAGGTGGCGTCCGCCCTCGAGGCCGCCCGCGTGGCCGGCGAGCAAGACCGGCAGCGGGCCATGATTGTGCTGGTTACCGTCGCTCATGCCGCTGCCGTAGAGCACGAGCGAGTGATCGAGCAGCGTACCGTCGCCGTCGGGCGAGGCCGCGAGCCTTGCGAGCAGATACACGAGCAGTCCCACGTGATAGCGATTGAGGACCGCGAATCGCGCTTTGTTCGCTTCGATGTTCGAATGGTGCGAGAGAATATGGAACGACTCGCGAATCCCGCTCGCGGGGTAGACGGTATTGCTGAGCTCCGAGGCGAGCAGAAACGTCGTCACGCGAGTGATGTCGGCCTGCCAGGCGAGGATCTGGAGATCCATCATGAGCTTGATGTGCTCTTCGACGTCCTCGGGAATGCCCGCCGGCCGCGCCGGGACGTCGAGATCGTCCGACGAGCGCGCGGCAGTCTTCTCGATGCGGCGCTCGATCTCGCGAACGTCCGTCAGAAACAGATCGAGACGCTCGCGGTCGGCCGACGGCAGCGCGCGCTCGAGCGACGTGATCTGCTCCGTCACGGCATCGAGCAGGCTCAGCGACTGCGCGCGTCGCGCGCGCCGCTCTTCGTTCGTGCTGCCGTCGCCGAAGAGGCGCTCGAAGACGACCTGAGGGTTGTTCTCCATGGGTAGGGGCGAGGTCGGGCTCTGCCACGAGATCGTGTTGCGATAGGCGCAGCTCAAGCCGTCGCCGCAGCTCAGGCTGCCTTCGTCGATCATGAGCTCGAGCGAGGGTAACGGCGTGTCCTGACCGATCGCGCGCGCGGCCACTTGATCGACCGTGACTCCGAGGTGCGCTTCGGCGCCTGCCGCGGCTTTGGCGCCGCTCAGGAACACGGCCGAGGAGCGGTTGTGGTGCGCGGTCGCGCCGCCCGGACCGTAGGCCTGCGGATGACTCAGATCGCTGAGCACATTGACGGCGGCACGGTACGGGTCGAGCGGCGTGAGGATCTCGGAGAGCTCGAACTCGCGGCCGGCCTGCCTCGGCGTCCAGCGCGACATCGTCGCGCCGTGCGGAATGTAGATGAAGCCCGCGCGCACGCGCGGTGCGGCGGCGCTCTGTGCGAGCGCCACGCCGGCCGGAAACATGGATTCGAGCAGCGGCAACGAGACGGCTGCCCCGGCGCCCTCGAGCAGCGCCCGGCGGGATAGGCATTTGCCCGTCAAGAATCTCACGGCTCGCTCCCTCCTTTCACCTTGGTTCGGAACGCGGCGCTCTGCACGACGCCGAGAACGAAGGCCGAAAAGCGATCGTCCTCGGCTCGCGCGTGTCTCACGATAGCGCGAACTGTCGGCATATCGTAGTACTCGAGCCGTCGGCCGAGCGCGTAGGTGAGCAGTTTCTCGGCTGCCGTCGTGACGAACGCGTCGGAGCGCCCGAGCAGCGCGGCGCGCAGGGTCGCCGGGCCGTCGACCTCGGTGCCGTCGGCTAACGTTGCGTGCGTATCGATCGGCCGACCGCTTTCGGTGTCCCGCCAGCCGCCGATCAGATCGAAGTTCTCGAGCGCGAAGCCGATCGGATCCATGATGGCATGGCATGACGCGCAGGTCGGGTTTGCCCGATGCGTCTCGAGACGCTCGCGCACCGAGGTCGCGACGGCCGCGCCGTCGTCGCCTTCGAGCGTCGTCTCGACGTTGGGCGGCGGCACGGGCGCGGGCGATCCCATGAGGTTTTCGAGTATCCAGCTGCCGCGGATGACCGGCGAGGTACGGCTCGTGACCGAGGTGACGGTCAGAATGCTGGCCTGGCCGAGCAGGCCGCGGCGGGGGTTGTCGGCCGGGATCTCGATTCTACGGAAGCGGCTGCCGTGCACGCCCGGGATGCCGTAGTGCGCGGCCAGACGCTCGTTCACGAACGTGAAATCGGCATCGAGCAGGCGAACGAGGCTCAAGTCCTCGCGCATCACCGTCTCGAAGAGACGGTTCGTCTCTTCGAGCATCGCGAGCCGGAGGTTCTCGTCGAACTCATCGGCGTCGGGCGTGACGGAGTCGAGCTCGCGCAGGAATAGCCACTGCGACGCGAAGTTGTCGACGAGCGCGTCGGCTTTCGGGTCGGCGAGCATGCGCCGCGTTTCGGCCGCAAGCACGTCGGGCTCGTGCAATCGTCCGGAAGCCGCGGTCTCGAGCAGCGCGTCGTCGGGAATGCTGCTCCAAAGGAAGAACGAGAGCCGCGACGCGAGCGCGAAGTCGTCGACTTCGTAGACCGTGCCCGGAGGTGGCGCGGCCGGGTCGGGCTCGAAACGGTAGAGAAACCGAGGGTCGACGAGCACGCGTGAGACGGCCCGCTGAATGCCGGCCTCGAAACCGCCGTTCTCGCGGCCGGCATCGAAAAACTGCATGAGCGGGGCGAGCGCCTCGCGCGATATGGGTCGGCGGAACGCGCGCGTCGCGAGCGTCGAGACGATCTCTTCGCCGCAGGGCGCCTCGTCGGCGGCCGCGGCCGGCTCGCAGGTCAGAATCCGTCGCCGGCTCGGTGTATCGCCGACGCCGGTCGGAGCGAGGGGGCCGTCGATCTCGAGGCTCCGTATACCGCCGGGCGTCGCGTACTCCGCATAGATGTCGTCGATACCGGCCGGGCGCCAGGCGTCGACGAGCCCGACCGCGAGGGTGTGCGGCCCGGCGGGAATCGCGATGCGAAAGAACGCCGGATCCTTTGTCTGCACCGGCGCACCGTCGAGCGTCACGTCCAGGCGCGCGCTCGGGCCTGCTCGAAAGTCGCGGCGAACGCGGATCTCGTATTCCGCGTCCAGGGGGAACGTGTGCTCGACGGCGAAACCGCCGCGCGTACCGAGCGGGAGGCCCTCGATGTGGCGATCCTGCGCGAGCCTCTGCGGCGCCGCGTAGGTGACCTGGCTGCGCGGCGTGGTCCGGTCGCCGAGCGCCCGGCGGCTTATCTTCATCGCCGCGGCGACGTAGGCCTCCACGAGCGAAGGCGACACGCCGAGCGCGGTGGCGATGTTGTCGAAGCCGTCGCTCGAGTCGTCGAGCGGTAGGAGTGTCGCGGCGTCGATGTCGAGATCGAGCAGATCGCGAATCGCGTTCGCGTACTCGGTTCGATTGAGGCGGTGCAGCGCCGTGCTCGCGGTGACCGGATGCTCCATCGCGGCTGCGTCGAGGCGCCGCTCGAGCTCGGCGACGAGCGCATCGATCGTCTCGCGCGGCGGCCGCCGCTCGCCGGCGGGCGGCATCATGCCCGTCTTGAGCTTGCGCACGACGTGCTCCCACGCCTCGGCGTCCGCACCGACGTGGCCGATGTCCTTGTCGTCGAGCCGCAGGGAGCCGGCCCAATCGATCGAGTTGTGGCAATCGACGCAGTACCGGTCGAATAACTGTCTCGCGGCCGTGGCTTGCGCGTCGGGATCGCGCTCGACGAAGAGCACCGCGCCGGCCGCGGCGCCGACGCACGCGGCGGTCAGGCCGATCACGGCGGCGCGCGGCATCAAGGTCGCGGTGCCTGAAGGCGCTCGATCAGCGCGATCGAGCTCGGCTTGGGCTCGGCCGGATGCGTCGCGAGGAAGACGCCGTGCGCCCAGTCCAGGGGCGTGCGGCCCTCGTTGTCGGCCACGTCCAGCCGCGCACCCTGGCTCACGAGATACTCGATGATGTCGTCGGAGCCGCGATTCGCGGCGCCATGAATCGCCCGTAAGACCCATCGAGTTGGCGGCGTTCACGTCGAGGCCGAGCTCCACGCAGAGCTTGACGGCCTCGAGCAGCGCTTCCGGACCTTCGGTATAGGTTTGCGAGACGACCCAGTTGATGCCGGACGCGGCCATGAGCGGCGTCGTGCCGTGGAAAGTCGGTATGTGCGGATCGGCGCCGTGCTCGAGCAGAAGTCGCATGACCGTCACGTCGCCGGCGAGCGCCGCCGTGAGGAACGGCGTCTGTCCCGTGAAATCCACCCACTCGAGCGTGCCCGTGATCGAGAGCAGATGCTCGCGCACCGGAGGCGACTCCTTCGTGCGCACGTTGGGGTCGGCGCCGCGATCGAGCAAGCACGCGGATGAGCTCGAGGACAGGCTCGCGGTCGACGTAGTTCTCGAACGTATTGTTGTGGAGATACAGGTTGCGTACGTTGACGGCCGACCAGAGTGGGCTGCGCCCGTACCAGTCCTGCAAGTCGAGCGCGGCGCCGCGCTCGACGAGCCGCGTCGCGAGCGTCATGCGGTTGTTCGAGATCGCCATGAGCAACGGTCCGATCCGGTTCGCCTCGCTGCCGTCGATGTCGGCACCGGCCTCGAGCAGCAGCTCGGCCGCGCTCGTGTGGCCGTTGCGCGCGGCGTATAACAGCGGCGTCATTCCACCGTGGCGGAACGGACGCATGCCGCGGTCGGCGGGCAGCCCGCCGCGAATGATGCCGACGCCGAAGCTGAATCCGGGCCGCGAGTTCGGCAAGATCCAGTCGGGCTCTGCGTCGATGCGCGTTCTCGCGTCGACCTCGGAACCGGCATCGATCAAGGCGCGGACGATGTCGGTGAGACCGGCGCGCGCCGCGACCATCAGGGCGGACTGCTCGAAATGCGGGTCGCGGCCGTTGGCGTCGGCGCCGAGCGCGAGCAGTTGAGCCACCGCCGCGAGATCGCCGCTGTCCGCCGCGGCCATCAGCATCGTTTCGCCGATCGCATCGGGCGCGTTCGGGTCGGCGCCGGCCTCGACGAGCAGGCGGATCATCGGCGCGTTGCCGTTCGCGGCGGCGAGATAGAGCGGCCGGACGCCCATAGCGCGTCGCGAGATTCGGATCGGCGCCGGCCTCGAGCAGTGCGCGCGCATCCCCGAGATCGTCGCGCAGGACGAGCCAGTGCAGCGCAGGCGTGCCGTCGGAGCCGGGCGCGTCGACGTCGCGCGCTGTGGCAGAAGCTCGCGAATCGCGGCGGTATCGCCGCTGCGGGCCGCGTCGCCAGTGCCGTCGCAGCCAGGTCGGGTGCGGTATAGGCGGCCATGGCTGCCGCAACTGCAGGTGGTGGCTGCGATCCCGCGCGTTGGCCGTGAACGTCGCGGCGCCGAGCACGAGCAGCGCCGCGCACGTATCGCGCCATCGTTTGCCGGCACTGAGTTGCGTTAGCTGCATGCTTTTTTGCGACGGGCACAGCCACGGCTAATCTCCACGATATGGCTCGCCAGTTCAAGGTCGGCCGTTACCGGGTCGGCGCCAACAATAATGGGCAGATGAAAGGGCAGATGTAATGGGCAGATGAAAAGGGCAGATGTCATGACCACCCTCGACGTATCCACGCATTTCGAGCTCGGCGTTTCGCGCCGCGTCTTCACGATCTCGATAGCGGCGCTTGCGATGACGCCGCGGGCGTTCGCGCAGGCGCGGCCGATCGCGCTGCGCAAGCTTCATTGTTTCGAGATCCGCGTTACCGACGTCGACAGAGCCGTGCACTTCTATCAGGGCCTGTTCGGAATGCCCGTGCAGGCGCGAACCGCGGAACGCACCTGTTTGCGCATCGGCGACGGACCTCAGTTCATGGCGATACGCCCGGTTCGCGAAGGCGAGGCGCCCGCGATCACCTACCTGGGTTACGCGGTCGAAGATTACGCGCCGCAGCGCGTGCTCGCGGCCTTGCAGGGCCTCGGCTTCGAGCACATCGATCCGCCGCCGATCACGAGCGCCGGCATCGAGCGTCCGATGAGCGCCTGGATCAGACAGCGCGCCGGCAGGCCCGAGGTCTATTTCGCCGACGCGCGAGGGTTGATCGTGCAGCTCACGGATTCGGCCGACTGCGGCGGCTCGGGATCCGCGGGCGGCGCCTGTGGCGCGCCCGAACAGGCGCCTGCCGGGCGCATGCAGCTCCACGACCTGAATCATTTCACGGTTTTCGTCAACGACGGCGCCGCGGCCAACCGCTTCTATCAGGACACGTTCGGCCTGTCGGTCCAGGCGTATCAGGGTCCGCAGGCGCCCGTGACCGGCATCGGCGACGGGCATCAGTTCGTCATGTATGCCGGCCCCGCCCGCGAGCGGCCGTCCCCGCGAACATCCACCATGGTTGCTTCAATATGCGCGACTTCGACGTCGATCGAGTTCTCGCGATGCTCACGGACTACGGCTTGGCCGCACGCGGCGACGCACCGACGGGGCCGCTCATGCATTACGTGAGCCTGCGAATGCCCGAGCGCGGCGGCGCCGAAGGCGGCACACCGGAGCTCTACTTCACCGACCCCGACGGCATCCTGCTTCAGCTTCAGGATTTGAGCTATTGCGGCGGCGGTGGCTATCTCGGCAACGAATGTCTGCCTGCCTAGACCCGTTTCCGCCGTCGAGCCGCTAGCTGCGGCGCGCATCTCCGCCTTCTCACTGCTCGAGTTCCCGCCTGCGGCGTGCCGGCCGGCGGCGGCTCGACGTGCATCGTCGGCCACTCCGATCATCGGCTATACTCGATCGAGCTGCATCATCGTCGCGCCACCGGGAGGGCGAGGAGCCCGATATGCGTCTCGGATCGCTCAGCGGTTTCGCCGTGTCGCTCATAGCAAGTATTTGCTTGGCGCAGGAGCAACCCCTGGCGCCGGGCAATCGCACGGTCTTCGGTGTCGGTGTCGGGCTGATTTCGCAGGGGGGCGAAGCCATTCGCTTGGGCCTCTACGACGAAGGCATCGAGCTCACGAAGCGCGGCCTCGAGGAGCCCGGCACGGACGATCACGCTCGAGCCGCGGCACTCTCGAATCTCTGCGCCGCCTATGCGGTGAAGAACCTGCCCGACACGGCGATCGCCCATTGCACCGAGTCTCTCGCAATCGACAACCGCAACTGGCGCGCGTTCAGTAATCGTTCCTATGCCTACTGGGTCAAGG
The DNA here is from genome assembly GCA_963786255.1 of Pirellulales bacterium. Classification (GTDB taxonomy): domain Bacteria; phylum Planctomycetota; class Planctomycetia; order Pirellulales; family JAICIG01; genus JAICIG01. The sequence goes on along the minus strand of CAWAYY010000026.1, from coordinate 22,372 downwards.
GGCAGCTCGCGAACGCCGAGGCGGATCTCGAAGCGGCGCAGGCTCTGAACCCCAATGCGCGCCAGGTAGCCGAGATCCGCGGCATGATCAACGAGTCGGGCCTGCGCCCGCACGTTACAGTGGAGGATTTGCAATAGCCGAGCGGCCGAGCTGGCGGATACACGTTTTTTTTGTTGTTTTTCTGCGAACGGTATTGCACATAGCATAGTTGATGAATATTATCCGGCATAACGGTAGTGCTAGTCCGGGATGGGAGACCGCCCGAGAGGGGTAGGGCGGCACGCGTCCACTATCGGTGCTTGGGGGAAATAGAACTGGGGAAATCACACTGACGCCGCAGGCGTCGAACAATACCGACAACGCTCGGGGGGAGTCGTCGTGAAGAAGAATGTATTGCATGTATCTGTGGCTGCCGTGCTCGCTGGCGGAACGACCGCTGTGGGCTCGAACGTCGCATTCGCTCAACAGGGACAGAATCGAGCGGATCAGCTCGAGGAAATCGTCGTCACCGCGGAACGTCGCGAGAACACCGAGGCCACGACGGCAATTTCGATCGAGGTGTTGACGGACGACTTTCTCGCGTCGAATCAAATCAAAGACATCATCGATCTGCAGAACGCGGTTCCCGCGCTGCAATTCTTCCAGAACGGGTCCTACGTGCAGGCGAATATCCGCGGCGTCGGCAATCCGTCGCGAGGCGGTCCTAGCGAGCAGGTGGGCGTGCCCGTCTTCTTCGACGGCGCAACCCAAGGCGAGGAAATGGGCATCGCCAGCGGCTTTTTCGACGTCTCCGGCATCGAGGTTCTACGCGGCCCGCAAGCCACGTTCGTCGGGCAGGCGGCGGCCGGCGGCGCGATCTTGATCAACTCCGCACGGCCGAACTTCGACGGGTTGAACGGCTACGTCGAGGGGACGGTTGGCACCTATGGTCAAAGGAAGATCAACGCCGCCGTCAATTTGCCGGTCTCGAGCAAATTCGCGGCCCGCATCGCCTACATGAGCGAGAACCGCGACAGCTACTATACCAACGTCGTCGGCGCGGAGAGCCCGGGGGCCGCCTCGCAATGGACGCCCGGTGATCAGCAGGATGACAACTTCCGACTCAGCCTCCTCTGGGAGCCGACCGACAACCTGAGCATTTGGTCGAAGTTCGAAGAGAGCAAGCTGCACACTTACGGTCCCACACAGCAGCCGAATCCAAACTACTACCTGGGATTTTGGGACAACGACGGCGACCCGAATACGCCCTCGGTCCAGGTCAGGACGTATGCGCCGCACTATAACGGGCCGGCGCCGGGATCGGCGCCCTCCGATGGTAACGGCGGCTACCTGCAAGGCGGCACGCCCGGGCCCGGCGGAGCGGTCTACGATCCGCCGTCGCCGTGGGAGCTCGCGAATCTCAATCCGCAGGAACGCATGATGACGGTCGATCGCGAGTCGGTCGAGGTCAACTATACGTTCGGCAGCGGGATCACGTTCCGGTCGCTCTCGAGTAACATCGAGATGGACCGCCTGCAGACGGAGGGTGGCGACAGTCGCGTCTACGAGTCTTATCAGGGCTGGCAGCTCGGACCCGGCATGCGCACCTGGTCGCAGGAGTTCAACCTCATTTCGCCGGACGGCAATCGTCTGGAGTGGCTCGTCGGCCTCTACAAGAACAGCCGGCATACCGAGTTGCATTTCAACAACCCGTTCGGCGTCGGTCCGGTCGGCGGGCCGGTGCTCAATTGCGGCTGGCAGTACGACAGCTCGTGGACGCCGTGTGCGACGAGCTTCGTCCCTGGGTTGCCGCGCTTCATGTGGACCTCACTCGACGACGTGAGCCATCAGGCGGTATTCGGACAATTGAACTTCCACATCTCCGATCAGCTCGAGCTCACGGTCGAGGGGCGGTACAACGAGGACGACAATCGACAGGTTCGAGCGTTCTATACGGGGGCGACGCTGACGCCCGACGCGACGAACACGGTCCAGTGCCGGGGCAACGTCGAAGGGCAGGTCTACTACTGCCCGCCGCCGGGTGAGCCCGACATCGCCTCGAGCGACTTGATCTACACGTGGAAGGGCAACCTGCCGACTTACAAGGTCGGGTTGAACTGGGAGCCGAGCGACGGCCAATTCTTCTACGCGTTCTTCGCGCGCGGTTACAAGGCCGGTCAATCGACGGCCTTCACAGCCAACCCGGTTGTCGAGGAGGTCGTCGACGATATCGAGATCGGTTGGAAGGGCACGCTGCGACCGGGGCTCTATGCCGAGCTCGGCCTCTACTCGATGGATTACAGCGGCATGCAGTTGTCGACGTTCCAGACCAACGCCGTCGAGGCGCGGCAGGCGACGACGAACATCGGCGACTCGACGATCCAAGGCATCGAAGGATCGCTGCGCGCCGTGATCGGCGGTTTCGGCATCAACGCGACGGTGGCCTATACCGATTCGGAGCTTGGCGAGATTACCACGGTCGATACGCGCGCGCTCGCGAGTCTCGGACTGGCCGTCGGCGGTGTGTATCCGGGTGACGCCAGCCTCGGCTGTAATCCGGCGACCGCATCCGTCGGTGCGTGTTTCAACTACGATCCTTACCGGCTGACGTTCACGGGCGCGGAGAATCCGTTCTCGCCGAAGCTGACGTACGTGCTGAGCCTGGACTATGCCTTCCAGCTCGGCGGCGGCGGTACGCTGACGCCGTCATTGTCGCTGAACCATGCGGATTCGACGTATACGAACACGCTGCAGCGAACCGACGACCGTTACTATCGAACGGACGATCGTGACGTGCTGAACTTCTCGGTGACCTACGTCAAGGACGCCTGGGATGTTCAGTTCTTCTCGACGAATATCTCCGACGAGCTCTATATCGAGGGTCACTCGAACAGCGGCGCTGCCGTCTTCTACGGCGACCCGAGAGTCGCCGGCATCCGCGCGAGAATGGAGTTCTGATCTACGGCCGCTTTGCAGCGACAACGGCCGCACGTGGCCGAGCGGTGTCATCGCAAGTGTCGCGGGGCTCGGGGGCTGTCAACAGGAGCCCCCGAGCCGCCTTCCGTCCGCAACGCTTGGATACCTTGCTGAGGGCGGGCGTTCTACGGCAACATTGCCGCTTTTGTCTCGGCGGCATATCAGCCATGGCCAAACAACCGGCGGCGAAAGCGCGCAGCAAGAAGAGAACGAGCATCGAGCCCGCCTTGGGGCTGGAGAACCTCGTCGGCTACAACCTGCGCCGCGCCCACGCCGTTCAGCGACAACGTTTCGCGGCCGTATTCGGCCCGGAGGGTATCCGTCCCGTGCTTCTCTCCGCGCTCGGCCTGATCTACGCAACCCCGAGGATGAGCCAGACGGACCTCGGCAAGCTGCTCGAGGTGAAGCGGGCGAACGTCGCCACGCTGCTCGATGAGCTCGAGCAGCGTGGTCTGTTGAAGCGTCGGCGGTCCAGCGAGGATCGCCGGGCCCACGAGATCGAGTTGACGGTACAGGGACGAGCAAAGACGAAGCGTTGGCTCGCGATGCATGCACGGCTCGAGGAAGACCTCGTGAGCAGTCTCGGGCCGGCCGGGCGCGATCAGCTGCTCGCCCTGCTCAGGAAGATCCGCCGCCTCGAGAAAACGCCCGATATCGGCGACTGACTGCCCCATCGTTCGGCCGTTCGAGCGTTAACCGCTCGCGCGTGGCCCGAGCCGTTCCTATTCCGGTGGAAGAGGGACCTCCCTGATCTCCACCCGAGCTTCCTCGCCGTCGGCGCGCGCTCGCGCCTCCTTAATATTGGCGACCGCATCGATGCTCAGGATGGGGCATACCGCTTCCCGTCCCGACCAGCGATAGATGAGATGGGAGCCGTCGTTCGGGCATACGCGTTGCCCATATGGCTGGAAGAGGACTTCTCCGCTTCGATAGCTACGCCGGAGATTTTCACACTGGCGCGCCATCGTTAGAAGATACTGATTGCCGGCGATCGTTCTGACATAGACGTGCTCGTCGGTGAGCACGTTGATGTCCTTGGCGCGCGTGATGTTGAAGCAGTTTCCGGGGGCATCGGCGGCGGCTGCGTTATCGGGCTTCGCGTCGGGGTCCGCTTCTTGGGCCGGCGCGGCGGTGCCCGCCAGGGTTAGCAACAAAGCCCAGACAACCGTGTTGGAATGCGTGTTGCTCATCGCGCCTCCTCGAACGCCTAGTCGAGAGAGTCTAGTCGAGCCAATATACACCGCTGACGCATGGATTTCAGTGGGCGCCCGGCGCGGTTCGCGCCGTGTCGGCCGAGGCTGCGTAGGCAGAGAGGCACCGTCATGGTAAGTTGCGTCGCGGACACGGAGGCTGCATTCCAGCGGGGCTCAAGAATGATTCTCAGCAAGGTCGAACGCTCGTTGCGAACACGGGAGAAGACGCCCGCGCGGACGAGAGCATGATCTGTCTGCCGGAACCCGATGCCGATCTCATCGCGCGCCGTGACGAGATCGTGACGGCGCTGCGCGCGCATCGTCGCACCCGGTAACGTGGTCGCCGATGCGCTGCGGCTCAAGGCCTACGAGACCGACGGCTTCACGGCCTATCGCCAGCCGCCGCTCGCGGTAGTCTGCCCGAGTCGACGGCCGAGGTTGCTGCGATCCTGCGGTACGCGGAGCGCGAAGGCGTCAAGATCGTGCCGCGCGGCGCGGGGACGTCGCTCTCCGGCGGCGCGATTCCCGCGGCCGACGCTATCGTCGTCGGGCTCGGCAAGTTCAACCGCATTCTCGGCATCGACTATGCGAACCGGTGCGTCGTCGCGCAGTCCGGTGTCACGAACCTCGCGATCACGCATGCAGTGGCCGATCGCGGCTTCTACTACGCGCCGGATCCGTCGAGCCAGATCGCGTGCACGATCGGCGGCAACGTCGCCGAGAACTCGGGCGGCGTGCACTGCCTCAAGTACGGCCTCACGACGAACAACGTGCTCGGCGTCGAGCTCGTGACGCCGGACGGCGAAGTGCGTACGGCTCGGCGGCCGGCATCTCGACAGCGGTCACTACGATCTGCTCGGACTCACCGATCGGCTCCGAAGGCCTGATCGGCATCGTGACCGAGGTCACCGTGCGGATTCTGCGCGCGCCCGCAGACCGCGCGCGCGCTGCTGATCGGCTTCGCCTCGGTCGAGGACGCGGGCGCAGCCGTCGCCGCGATCATCGGCGACGGCATCATTCCGGGCGGCATGGAGATGATGGATCGGCCGGCGATCCATGCGGCCGAGGCGTTCGTCCGCGCCGGCTATCCGCTCGACGTCGAGGCGTTGCTGATCGTCGAGCTCGACGGCCCGGCCGTCGAGGTCGATCTGCTCATCGAGCGCGTCACCGCGATCGCCGAGAGCCCATCGGCGCCTCGAGCTGCCGCGCGTCGACGGAGCGAGCAAGAGCGCCTCGTCTTTTGGGCGGGGCGCAAGGCCGCGTTCCCGGCGGTCGGGCCGCATCAGCCCGGATTACTACTGCATGGACGGCACGATTCCGCGGCGCGAGCTGCCGCGCGTGCTGCGCGCGATGGCCGAGATGTCGGCGCGCTTCGGTCTGCGCGTCGCGAACGTTTTCCATGCCGGCGACGGCAACCTGCATCCGCTGATCCTTTACGATGCGAACGAGCCGGGCAGCTCGAGAAGGCCGAGGCATTCGGCAACGAGATTCTGAAGCTCTGCGTCGATGTCGGCGGCGTGCTTGACGGGCGAGCATGGCGTCGGGCTCGAGAAACGCGATCTCATGCCTTATCAGTTCGACCGCGGACGATCTCGACGTGCAGCATCGCGTCAAGCGCGCGTTCGATCCCGAGCTGCGATTCAATCCCGGCAAGGTCTATCCGACACTGCACCGATGCGCCGAGCTCGGGCGCGAGCACGTGCATGCCGGGCGCCGAGCGCTTCCCCGATCTGCCGCGGTTCTGATGGCGTCCGTGCGATTCGGCAACGTCGGTCTCGCGCCCGCGCGACAGCGCCGATCTCGAGGCGATCGTCGCGCGGAAATCCCCGGCCGCTCGAGCCCTGCGGTCGCGGCTCGAAGCGGTCCGATCGGCCGCCCGTCGACGCGGATCTCCTCGATCTTTCGGCGCTCGACGGAATTCTCGACTATCGCGCCCGAGGAGCTCGTGCTGACTGCACGCGCTGCGACGCCGCTCGAGGCGATCGAGCAGGCTCTCGCGGCCGACAGGCCAGCGGCTCGCGTTCGAGCCGCCGGACTACGGCGCGTTGCTCGGCGTCGAGACCGGCGGCCAGACGATCGGCGGTATTCTCGCCGCCAATCTTTCGGGCTCCCGGCCGCATCACGGGCGGCGCGGCGCGCGATCACTTCCTCGGATTCGAAGCCGTCACCGGCCGCGGCGAGCGGTTCAAGGCCGGCGGGCGTGTCGTCAAGAACGTGACGGGCTACGATCTGCCGAAGCTGCTCGCGGGCTCCTGGGGCACGCTCGCCGTGCTGACCGAAGCTGACGCTACGCGTGGTGCCCGCTCCCGAGACCGAGCGGACCCTGCTCGTCGCGGCGACCACCCCGAGCCGGCGATCGAGCTGCTGACCGCGGCGCTCGGCTCGTCCGCACGACGTTCGGCGGCCGCCTACGATCCTTGGCGCGGCGCCGCGTTGCGGCTCGAAGGGTTCGCGGCATCGGTCGCGGCGCGGGCCGCAGCGCTCTGCCGCGCTGCTCGGCGGCCCGACTTCGAGCGCTCGAGTACGAGGCGTCGCGGCGCGTTCTGGGCCGAGCTCGGCGGCGCCGAGGCGCTCGCGGACTGGCCGGTCGTTTGGCGCATCTCGGTGCCGCCGAGCCAGGCCGCCGCGCGTGCGTCGAAGCGCTCGCGCCCGAGCGCTATCTGCTCGACTGGGGCGGCGGGCTGATCTGGGCCGCGTTCGCCGCGGTCGATGCCGGCCGCGTGCGCGGCGCGCTGCGCGAAGGCCACGCGACGTTGATCAAAGCGCCTGCGCACGCAGCGGGCGCGACCTGCGCATTCCCGCCGCCGCCTGCGGCGCTCGGCCGCTGCTCGCAACGGATCAAGGCGGCGTTCGATCCCGGACGGCCGGCTCAATCCGCGGCGCTTGGACTGAGCGCGGCGCCGATGCAAACGCGCTTCACCGACTCGCAGCTCGCGGACCCCGAGATCGCCGAGGCCGAGCGGATCCTGCGCAGCTGCGTGCATTGCGGGTTCTGCACGGCGACCTGCCCGACCTACGTGCTGCTCGGCGACGAGCTCGACAGCCCGCGCGGGCGCATCTATCTGATCAAGGACATGCTCGAGCATGCAGCAGGCCCGCGACCGAGAAGGTCGTGCGAGCACATCGATCGTTGCCTGTCGTGCCTCGCTTGCATGACGACGTGCCCGTCCGGCGTTCACTATCAGCACTTGATCGACCATGCGCGCATCCACGTCGAGCGCACCTATCGCCGGCCGCTGACGGATCGCTGGCTGCGCGGCCTGCTCGCATCGGTGCTGCCGTATCCGCGCCGGTTTCGCGCCGTGCTGCGCGCTAGCCGCGCTTGCGCGGCCGTTCGCCGGGATCCTGCCCGTGCGCCTGCGCGCGATGCTCGCACTCGCGCCGCGCCGCCTCGCGCGCGCCGGCGAAGCGAGCCCGATCGCGCGGTAGTGCGTTCCGCCGGGCGGCGCCGCGTCGCGCTACTCGACGGCTGCGTGCAATCGGTCGTCGGTGCGAATATCAACGCGGCGGCACGGCGGTTACTCGAGCGGCTCGACATCGAGGTCGTCACGGTGCCGGGCTGCTGCGGCTCGATCGTGCATCACCTGGGCCGCGAAGCGCACAATCGCGCGCTCGCGTCGCCACTCATCGCGCGCCTGGTCGCCGAGGCCGAGAACGGGGGCTTGGACGCCATCGTGACGACGGCATCCGGCTGCGGCACTCATTTGAAGGACTACGGCCACCTGTTTCGCGACGATCCCGACCTCGCGGCCGAGGCGGCTCGCGTCGCTTCGCTGACGCTCGATATCACCGAGTTCTTGTCCGGACTCGAGCTGCCGGCGCCGGTCGTTCGGCCGGGTGTGACCGTCGCCTATCATTCGGCCTGCTCGATGCAGCACGGGCAAGGGGTCGACGCTGTGCCGCGCGCGCTGCTTGCGGGCGCCGGCTTCGACGTCAAAGAGATCGCGGAAGGGCATCTATGTTGCGGCTCGGCCGGCACCTACAACATGTTGCAACCCGCAGCTCGCCGCGCGTCTCAAAGAGCGCAAGCTCGCCAATATTGCGCGCACGGGAGCCACGCTCGTCGCGACGGGCAACATCGGCTGCATGTCGCAGCTCGCGACGGAGGCCGGCGTGCCGATCGTCCATACGGTGGAGCTGCTCGACTGGGCGACGGGCGGGCCGGCGCCTGCCGGCGCCCCGACCGGGACGGCAGAGGCCGCCGTGCACGCGGAGCACGCGTAGTACGGTGCCGACGGCGTGCGGCCGGCAATGCATTCGAAGCGGGGCAGGCCCTATACTCTCGATTCGGAACCGCGGCTTTCCTCCAAGGAGAATCAAGAATGTCCAGCTCGCGTATCCCGTTCGCATTGTCGATCCCGATAGGCTTGGTCTTGCTGGCTGCCCAAACGGCGATCGCCCAGCCGTTCGCGAATGCCGATCGTTCGCGCGCGGGCTACTCGGGCGGCAAGCATCGCGCCGCAGGAGCGAGTGCGAGCGGCTCGCCGGTCTCGAGCTGCCGGACGTCGTCTCGATTACGGCACGTACGCTGCCGGCCTCGGCCGGCGTGCCGGCCCACTGCCGCATCAGCGGCGTGATCGACCCGGAAGTCGCCTTCGAAGTGAATCTGCCCGCGGCATGGAACGGGCGCTTCTACATGATCGGCAACGGCGGGCTTGCGGGGCAGGGGCCCGACGATCAGCGGCGTGCCGCGGAGCGCGGTGCCGCGCTCGAGCACGGCTTCGCGATTGCGAGCACGAACACGGGCCACGATGCGGGCGAGGAGCCGAGCGGCACGTTTGTGCTCAGCAACCCCCGAAAAGCGATCGACTATGCCTATCGCGCGGTCCATGTCACGGCGACCACGGCCAAGGAGATTGCAGGCCGCTATTACGGCCGAGCACCTGCCTATTCCTACTGGAATTCGTGCTCGAATGGTGGTCGTCAGGGGCTACTCGAGGCTCAACGCTATCCGGCCGATTTCGACGGCATCGTGGCCAACGCGCCCTGGGTCGATCAAACGGGTTTCACGATCGGCGCGCTTTGGAACCAGCGTGCGCTCGACCAAGCGCCGGTCTCCGCGGGGAAGGTCGCGCTCGTTGCGAGGCAGGTCATGGAGCAATGCGATGCGGTCGACGGGCTGGCCGACGGTCTCATCGACGATCCGCGCGAGTGCTCGTTCGAGGTGGCGCGCGACGTGCCGCAGTGTCCGGCTGGACAAGACTCCGACGCCTGTCTTACGGCGCCACAGGCGGCCGCGATTCAAAAGATCTACGACGGTCCGCACACGAGCGCCGGTCAGGCCATCTTCCCGGGTTACATGATCGGCAGCGAGGCACTCGTGACGGGACGAACGGCACGGCCGCGAGCGGCTGGACGAACTTGATTCTCGCCACTCGGCCCGACGCCAAGCCCGGCCGATTTCGGCCTCGCCGAAGGCGTCTTACGCTACCTCGTGTTCGATCCGCCGCGTCCCGACTACGACTATCGCGACTTCGACTTCGATCGCGACGTCGAGCTGCTCGATCGCTGGGGCAGGCTCGCCGACGCGACCGACACGAATCTGCGGACATTCCGCGAACGCGGCGGCAAGCTCATCATGACTTACGGCTGGGCCGACTCGATTCTGCAGCCGCTCATGGGCGTGCACTACTACGAGCAGGCAGTTGCGGCGAACGGGCCGAACGGCCGTGATTTCATGCGGCTGTTCATGGTGCCGGGCATGGCGCACTGCGGCGGCGGCGTCGGTCCCGATCAGAACGACGCGGTCACGGCGGTTATCGATTGGGTCGAGAAGGACACGGCGCCCGATGCGATCGTCGCGCGGAAGATCGTCGACGGCGACGTGAAGCGTTCACGGCCGCTGTGCCCGTACCCGGAGGTTGCGCGATACAAGGGTCGGGGCAGCCCCGATGACGCCTCGAGCTTCGAGTGCCGGGAGCCCCAATAGGCCGGATAGACGCGTGAGCCCGCACGCGAGACGACTTGCGTCGTTCCGGGACCGCGTACCGATGGAGTGTCTTGCGGCTCCCTTGTCGTCGTCGCTGCTATCCACCTGCGTTTGGCACGTGCTATCGTGGCTCCAGGCTGGACTGCGCGGTGAGCAAGCTGAAATTACGATAAGGCGTCGCCCCCCGAAGCGTACGCTCGCAGTATCGGGGGACGAACGCTGGGCTCGCCATTTGGAGTTGGTGCGGCGGTGCAAGGTTCACGGGTCGGAAGCGACGAGGGGAAACTCGGGCGACGAGCGCCCCGTTCGGTTTTTCTGAAGCCTCGGGTTCTCGTTTCGCTCGCCGTCGCGGCGGTTGCTTCGCTGCTCACGATCGTGCTCTGGGCACAGCTCGTTGCCGATCGCAGCCAAGACATCGCCGACGTCGCCGAGACGGTTTCTTACGCGACGCGCAGTGAGCTCGTACGCCGCCTCGAGACGCAGTTTTCCGCCCTTCGCAGGGTCGCGCTGTTTTGGGCGGCCTACGGCGGTGCCGCATCGAGCGCGATTCCGAGGCTCGCTTCGGACGCCAGGATCGAGCTCGACCATTTCGACGGTGTCGAATTCGTGGCATGGCGGTACCCGAATCGTTCGCTTCGATTCTTTACCCAAGCCCAGACCCTCGACCTGACGCGACAACCGACGGACGAGGAGTGGGCTCGAGTCGAACGCGCGCTCGAGAGCGTTGGCGATCCCGATCAGGAAGCGCTGATCGGACCGGATATGGACGAGCAAGGCCATCTCCGCTATCTGCTCTACGTGCCCGTCTCGCTCAACGGCGATCGGGCCGCCTTGATCAGCTCGGTCGAGGTGCGCAAGAATCTCGGCGCGATCCTGCGCGACGCGGCGCCCGGATACGCGATTAGGGTTCGCTGTTGTGACGGCATCGAGCTCTTCAGCCGCGGCGAGCCGGCGCCGAATCTCGAGGATGATTGGCGGCGCGACGGCTGGATCGAGCTTTCGCCCGGCGCGCTTTGGAACGTCGAGCATGCGCCGACGCAGACGTTGCTCGAGGACCTGCAACCCGCAGTGCTCGATGCCGTGCTCGTATCCGGCTTGCTCATGTCGCTGCTGCTCGGCGCTTTCGTACACGAGACGCTACGGGCAAGGAGCCGGGCACGCGCGGCCACGGCTGCACGGCGGCAGCTTGCAACCGCCAACGAAGCGCTGGATCTGGAGGTCCAGGATCGGACCCGCGGTCTGACGGAGGCGCTCACGGACATCAACACGATCAATCTTTCCGTGTCGCACGACCTGCGCTCGCCGCTGCAGAGCATCGTTTCGCTGACCCAGCTCTTGGAGGTCGAGAACAAGGAGCAGCTCGGTCCGAAGGCCCGCGAGCGCCTGTGTAAGATTCTCGCCAACACGCGTTACATGAGCGGCTTCATGGATCGCCTGCTGAGCTTCTCGCAGGCCTCGTCGCTCGACTACGAGACACGAACGCTGGATATGCGTGAGCTGGCCGAGCAGGTGGCGGCGGACCTCGCGAAGAACGAACCGAAGTACCCCCACGTCACCGTCGGCGATTTGCCGCCGTGCAGCGCAGACGAGACGATGGTGCGCATTCTGCTGACGAACCTCATCGAGAACGCCCTCAAGTATGCCAATGGCGATAGCGGCGAGGCGCACGTCGATGTCGGGCATACGATGGGCGACGGCGCAACGATTTACTACGTCAAAGACAACGGGCCCGGCTTCGCTCAATCAGAGGCCGACCGGCTTTTCGAGCCGCTCGAACGCGTGGAGACGAGCGGCCACGTCGCCGGGCTCGGGCTCGGTTTGGCCATCGTCAAGCGCATCGTGAGCAGGCACGGCGGCCGAGTCTGGGCCGAATCCGCGGTGGGCGAGGGTGCCACGTTCTTTTTCACGCTGCACGGCGAGCGCTAGGGCGGCGCTGCCCGAGGCTCGCGCAGCGCCCGTGCGATGGACAAGCCGGTTGCTATGTACTATAACAATCGCGAGTGGTTTTTCGGGGGGCGCGATTGTGGCAACCGGCATTACGGATCAAGGGGGAATCATGCAACGACGCGAGCTGTTGGCTGTGGGGGGCGCGAGTTTGCTGCTGGCCGGCGCGAAGGCGCTCGCCCAAGACGGCGCTGCGACGCCCGTCGAAGCGAAGGTGACCCGCATCTTTGCGACGCCCGACGGCGGCTCGCGCATCGAGGATCTCGTCATCTCGCCCGAAGCCGGGTCCGTGCCGATCACGCGGATGACCGCGGGCGTTTACGGTGGCTCGGGCGCCAGGGCCCCCGATTGGCACCAGGCGCCGCGTAAACAGTTCGCGATCAACATGACGGGCGACCTCGAGGTCGAGATCACCGACGGTACGCGGCGGCGGATCGGCGCGGGCGATCTTGTATTTCTAGAGGACACGACGGGCCGCGGCCACGTCACGCGCGCGCTCGGTCCGATTACGAACCTGTTTTTGCACGTTCCGGACGATTTCGACGTCGTCGCTTGGTGTCGTGGTGCCTGAAGTATCGCGCCGAAGCGAGCAGCGTGCACGGCCCTGATTGACGGCTAGAGCTCTAGCAGCGTGCTACTCGAGTTCGCCGTAGCCCACGCGATCGCCTGAGAACGTTCCGAGCCAGAATTCGTCGCCGCGCTCGAGCAACATCGTTGCGTTGCTGAACTCCGGGTTGGCTGCGCCTTCGGCCAGGATTTCGACAGCCATCGTTCGCGGATCGACGGCAATGGCCATGAAGCCGCGCGGGCACGTCGAGAGCTGCGCGAGATCCATTTGTGGGTTGGGGGGGCCGCCGCACTCGGGCACGTCGTTCTTCATGCCGGCCGCGAGCAGGCGGCCATCGGAACCCCTATGAACGTTGTCGGGGGTGAAGGCCAGTGGCTGCGTCGTTCGTAGCTGTCGAGCCGGATTTGTATGCGAGAACGCGATGATCGTCTGTAATCCCGACGATACGACGAAAACTTCGCGACCGTCCGCAGAGACGGCGATGCCGTTGTTACCGGGAAGCTCGGTACCCTCCACCCGAGCGAACGCGGCGTCGCCGGGCGACCACTCGTAAACGACACCGGTCGGTCGCTTTGCAAGCGAATCCTGGAACGTCCTACCCGGGAGCGTCAGGATGGTGGCGACGATCGAGCCGTCGTCGAACGAGGCGACGCTGTTGGCGGCGAGGCCCTCGGGCATCGGCACGCAGCCTTTCCAAGTCACGGTCGGTTTCGCGCCGCTCGCGTCGACGTCGAATACCTCGATGGCTTCGCGCTCGCCATGGCCGACCGCATAGAGCGTCGAATGAGCGTCCCTGCCGCCGCGCAGGTCGAGCCCATGCGTGCTGAGGCGAGCGGGATCGGGCGCGCCGGGGCAGGCCGCGTAGGCGCGGGCGTCCGCGCGCGAGCGCTGATTCGTTGCGAACGGCAGCGCGCTCCACGTCTTGGCCTCGGCGTCGATGAGTGCCATGCCGGCGCCTTCTTGCATGGAGCTGGCGATGAGCCAGTTCGTGCCGGGCACGGCCACGAGATCTTCCGCGTTCATGGGCCCGCAAACGAACTCGAGGCCGCCGCCGGCGTTGCAGTCGCCCTCGGCGGCGTGAGCTGCCGCGATCGAGCCTAGAAGAACGAGAGAAGCGATCGCGAGCTTTGCCATTGAGCCGTCTCCGCAGCGTTAATAGGTGTGATCGCTCACTCTACCACGGCTGGCCGCGACGGTCGGCGGCGACCGCGATCGTAGCGACTACCCCGGCCTGCCGTCGACGCGACGCGCGAGGAGGATCGGGCCGAATAGCAGGAGAAAGATCGCGTATGCGCCGATCCAGGCGACGACCGCCAGCGCGAGCATCGGCCAATAGCGCTCCGGTTCGAGCCAGGGGCCCCAGATGCGCAGCGCTGCGGCGAGCGAGACGAGCAGATAGGCGACGACGATCGGCTTCGATATCGCGAGATTACGGCCGGTATGGCCGAGCGTCGCGCGCGTCATGACGCCGAGGATCATCGTGCCGAATGCGCCCGTCGTGATCGCATGCAGCCAGTTGGCCGCCCAGCCGAAGCCTCCGAGAAGCCAAAGGGCCTTGAGCGCGAGGCCGAGGACGAGCCAGGCATAGCCTAGATGCAGGACCCACAGGAGCGGGACGTCGAGCGCTCGCCGGCCGGACCATCCGCTCAGACGCAAGGCGAGCAACAAGGCTGCAACTGCGGCGACTGCGCCGGCGAGCTGCGTCGCCGGCGCGAAGGTGTCGGCGAGCACGACGGTAACAGCCGCCGCGATTGCGGAGCGATCGAGCCAGGCTCTGCTCGCGATCGGCGCGGAACGTCCCATGGAAATCAACGTGTTGCGGGTGAACGCGGGAACGATCCGGCCGCCGACGACGACGACCATGAGCAGTACGACGTTCACGCCGAACCGCAAAGCATCGAACGGCGCATGTTCGATCCAGTCAAAGCGCGGCGCCTGAAACATGAGGTCGGCGAGGAAGAGCGCACCGAGGAACGCGAGAAACGGCAGGTTGCGATAGTTTCGCGCACGTACGAGCGGGATGCCGACGACTGCCGCGAGGGCTGGAAAGAGGCCCATCGCGAGCAGCTCGGCGACGGGCTGGCTCGAAGCAGCGAGCGGGAACGACTCGATGCGACCGAAAATCCAGAGCGCGACGAGTCCCGCTAGAGGCATACCCGACACACGCGGTGTCCCGGTCCAGCTCGGCACGGCCGTCAATAGAAAACCGCAGATTGCGGCGGCGGCGAAGCCGAAGATCATTTCGTGCCCGTGCCAAGCGAACAACGCAATGTCGTCCGCGGGCCAGGTACCCGAGTGCAAGAACCAGGCAACCGTCGCGAGCGGTACGACGGCCCAGATGCCGGCGAGCAGAAAGAAAGGCCGGAATCCGTAGGCGAATAGGACGATCTTACTCAAGTATTCTTGGTGTCGGTGGCGTCGAGGTCCGACTCGAGCTCCTGTAGCAGGCAGGGCGGCGAGGCCTGCTCGGCTTCCTTTGGCGGGTGCCCGAGCAAGGTCGCGGAGAACCGGAATTCGCTCTTCGCAGCGGCGCAGCCGGGGCAGCGCCAGTCGGCGGGGACATCGGCCCAGCGCGTGCCGGGCCCGACGCCGGCGGACGGCATGCCGCGTCGCTCGTCGTAGGCGAAGCCGCACTCCGCACAGAAGTGAATCTGCATCGGGCCCTCTAGTGTATGAGGTCGACGTGCGGCATCTCGGTGTCGTCGCCGTCTGCAACCCAGAGATGTCCCATCATGCCGGATTCGGCATGGTCGAGAATATGGCAGTGGTACATCCATACCCCCGGCCGCTCGTCGAAGCGCACGGCCAGGCGCACGCTCGACTGCGACGGCACGTCGACCGTGTCTTTCCACTCGGGGATGCGCGTATCGTCGAGCACTTGGAAGAAGTAGCCATGCAGATGGAACGGGTGGGCGAACGCCGTGTCGTTCGTGACGTGCCAGATCTGCGTCTCGCCGATATGGGCCGGCAATGCCTTGCTCTTCCAATAAGGGATGCCGTTGATGCCCATCACGATTTCGCTGCCGTGGCGTGTCTCCTCTTTGTCGATGGTGAGATCGAGCGTGACTTCCTTGGCGCCCGTTACGTCTATCGGCTCGATGTTCCGCAGGAACTCGGGGATCGGCTCGGGGGTAACGGGCGCAGCGGCGACCGTCTCGATCTCCAGCATGTCTTCGCGCGGCCGATTGAACACGCTGCCGAAGCCGCGTTCGGTCGGAATCCATTGCATCGTCGAGACGGTGCCCGGCTCGTCGGACGGCGTGAACACGATGTCGGCACGTTCGCCGGGCACGAGCACGACGCGGTTCAATTCGACGGAGCGCTCGGCAAGGCCGTCGTCGCCGCCGAGCTTGACCAGCGTGTGGTCGCGCAGTTGGATCGTGTAGTAGCGAGAGCGCGCCCCGTTGATGATGCGCCAACGCTGCTGCTTGCCGGCCCGCACCTTGAGCCGCGGGAGCACTTTGCCGTTGACGAGCAGCACACGGCCTTCGCGCCCGAAGAGGTCCCCGAATTCGCCGCCGTTGTCTTTCGGCAGGAATTGGCCGTCCTCGTCGACGCTGAGATCGGAGAGCAACAGGACGAGATCGTCGCCGAATACCCTTGGATCGGCGGGATCCTCGATGAGGACTGCGCCGTAGAGACCCCAGCCGACTTGCGCCGCCGAGTTGATGTGAGGGTGATACCAGAACGTGCCGGCGTCTCTGGCCGTGAATTCGTAGCGGAACTCGGTCTCGGGCTCGATAGGCGCCTGCGTGATGCCGGGAACGCCGTCCATGTTGTTCGGCAATCGGAGCCCGTGCCAGTGAATGCTCGTGGCCTCGGGCAGGGAGTTTCTGAAGTTGACGATGACTTTGTCGCCGACCTTCGCGCGGATCAGCGGCCCGGGCAGCGAGCCGTTGTAGGCCCAGACCGGCGTCGGGTGGCCCGGCACGATCTCGATGTCCGTGATCTTGGCCTCGAGATTGATCTCTACGATGTTCGGATCGGGGTTGATGTCCTCGGCGACCGGAAGCGCGATGTCGTCGTCCCAGCCGTCCGGTTGCGGCACGTCGAGCGCATGCTGCTGCGGCGAGTCGTCGCGCCCGCATGCGGCCGCGAGCACGGCTATCGCCGCGAACGCACCGAGGATCGAAACTCGCCTAATCTGCATTGTTGCGTCCCGCGTCCTAAAGAAGTACTTTTGATGCATCTTATAGTACAGAACGCCTTATGCAGTTGACAAGATTTACCGACTACACGTTACGGGTATTGATCGCAGTCGGGGTTAGTAGAAACCGAGGGGTCACGATCGGCGAAATTTCTTCGCAGTACGGGATCTCGAAGAATCACCTCATGAAGGTCGTGCAGCATCTGGGCCGTGCCGGGTATCTGGAGACGGTGCGCGGCAAGGGCGGCGGCCTGCGGCTCGCCGTGCCTGCCGAGGACATCGGGCTCGGTGCCGTCGTGCGCGAGGCGGAGGGCGGCTTCGATGTCGTTCCGTGCTTCGACCGGACGCGGCCGGATCAATGCGTCATTGCGCCGGCCTGCGTGCTCAAGGGCGCGTTGGGCCGAGCATTGACCGCTTTCCTCGGCGTGCTCGACGGTTATACCCTTGCAGATCTCATCGCGCCCGACCGCCGGCTGCGCAGTCTGCTGGCCGGCGGCCCGCGCACCGCGCAGGAGGCTCGGCAATGATTGCGCACACGTCGCTGCCCGTCAGCAACTACGAGAAGTCGAAGGCGTTCTTCATCGCAGCACTAGCGCCGCTCGGTTACGAGAACAATATGGAGTACGGCGAAGCCGCCGGCTTCAACGACGGCAAGAACACCGATTTTTGGATCGCCAAGACCGGCCGGGTCGTGCCGCTGCATCTCGCGTTCGAGGCCAAGAGCCGCGACGAGGTCGAGGCATTCCACCAAGCTGCGCTCGCCGCCGGCGCGACCGACAATGGAGGCCCCGGCTATCGCGATTATTGGCCGGGCTACTTCGCTGCGTTCGTGCACGACCGCGACGGCCACAACATCGAGGCCGTCTGGTACGACTACGACAGGGCGCGGTGAGCTATCGACAGTCGAGGAGGCCGGTGCACACGCAATAGCGCTCGCAATGCTCGGGCGGTGTCGCATAGGGCGCGCCGAGCTTCTCGCGATACTCCGGATACATCTTCTCGGCGCCGCCGCGCGTGGCCTCGAACGGGAGGCCGTACCACTCGGCGAACTCGGTGAGGTACGGGTTCTCTCCGGGGAGGTAATTAGGCACCGTGTCCTCGGACAGGGGCGGCACTTCGGTCACGTGCTCGCAGTAGAACTGCGGCAACTGCTGGCCCGGAGTCGAGATACCAGTTTTCGCTACGCACGAGCGGTTCGGTAAAGAACGCCGGATCATCGACGACGGTGACCACGGTCAGAAACTCGCCGTGTTTCATCCAATGCTCCGTCACGGTGCGCTGATCGCTGCTCGGGACGCCGTTGCGGCGATGGTAATTGGCCTTCAGATGCGTGGTCGTGATCGTGAGCATGTTGCCTTCCCAGACGCCGGTCGAAAAGCCCTGGAAAGTGTGCTCGGCATATTCGGGTGGGTGCTCGCGTCCGTCGAGCCAGATCGTGCGCTCGCTGCCCCAGGCCGGCATGTACGTATGAAAGGCGATGAGGCGTTGATGCTCGGATTCGTAAACGGGCGTGACGCGCAGGTTCCGAGCCCGCGCATGCCATAGTCCGCCGAATGCGGTCGGCACTGGTATTGCGGAATCATCGAAATGCGGTCGCCGTCGTAGGTGTCGGCCCGTAGGCGTGCAGCGTCGTTGACGGGCAGGCCCATGTAGTCGCCGATCTCCGGTCCCGGCAGCCGCTCGGGGCCGTCCTCGTGATAAGCGGGGGCCCATTGGCCCGTGAAATCGACCTGCGCGGCAACGGCGAAGCTCGCGAGGCTGAGTGCGGAGAAAAGGATCAGTTGTTTCATGCGTCACCTCGCCGAGCAGGGCATCGGGTTCCAACCGCTCGCATCGGGCTCCTTCTTGAAATCGCTGCTCGTGATGAAGACATTGCGCAGATAAACGGGATCGTCGACGATCGTCGTGACGGTGAACCACTCGTCGCCATTCGGCTCTTTGTGGTAGTCGAAATATTCCTGTACGGTCGCGCGCTCGCTGTAAGGCACACCGTTCTTGCGCAGAGTATCCTGCGCGCAGATTCGACGTGCTTACCTCGAGGGAACGGCCCTTGTTTGCGATACGGCGCGAGAAAATCGCGAAGGCTCCCGGTTGCTCGGCACCGACCGCCGGCTGCTCCCAATTCGCGACCGAGTAGCCCTGCCAGCTCGGAGCTGCCGTCGTCGTAGGCGGCGCGTTGAAGTGCAGTAGCCGCGTCTGGTTGCCCGCATCCGTCTCGATCTTCAATGTGTCCTCGTCCTGCCAGGTGATATGCACGCGGCCCGGTACGCGCATGATCGCGGGCGCGCCGTACGATTTGCATTCGAGGCCCGCGGCCTCGTCGGCGGCCGGATCCCACGCTTCCCCGACGCGCCGTCCCTCTGCGTTGAGCGGGATGCTCGCGAAGTCGCCGAGCAACGGCGTGACCATGCGCCAGCGCCAATCTTCGCTGATGACGGAAACCCAATAACCCGTGAGGTCGATAGGGGCGCCCGCGCGCGGCGTCGGTGGCGGCGTTTGCGGACGCGGCGGCTGCGCGCTGGCCGCGGCGGAGCACAGCAAAGAGCAGAAGAAAACCCAATGGCGGAGTCTCATACGGTTACCTCGACGCCGTCAGGCTCGCGTGGATCGACGCGACGAAGGCTTCCGGCGAGCCGCGAACTCGGTGTCGAAATCGCGTGTAGGACGGTCCGCCTGGATCTGCGCCAGGGACATACCATTCTCGAGCATGCTGCGGATGCGGTCGCGAACGATCACGACCATGTCCCGGTACTCGACGACGTCCGCCTCGTTGCAGAGCCGGCCGCGGCCCGGGATGACGCGCGTGCCGCCATCCTGGAGCTTGGCGGGCACGGCGAGATCGAGCACGTGATTGAGCGCGGCGATGAGTCCTTGGACGCTGCCGCCGTCGTCGATATCGATGACGGGGTACTCGTCCGGAGTGAACAGGTCGCCGACTGCGATCGTGTCGGATTTGCGGAACAGCACGATGCTATCGCCGTCGGAATGGGCGTTCGGCTCGTGGATCACGAAGACCGGCTCGCCATTGAAGTAGATGTCCTTCTGCGGCAGGTAGTAGACGTCCTGCGGCACGCCCGCTTCGGGGAACGGATTGCGCTGATCCCGCGTCGCTTGGGTCAGCCGGAACATGAGGTTCTCGTGAGCGACGAGCGTCGCCCCTGGACGCTGCGCCGCGTTCGTTGCGCCGAACATGCCGAGCGCCGCGAGCTCGGCGTTGCCGCCCGTGTTGTGCAGATCTGCGCTCGTGCTGACGATGTAGCGGATCGGCTCGGGTGTGAGCTCCTTGACCTTGGCGGTGATGCGTTCGGCGAGCCCGGCGCGCATCGCATTGACGAGCATGACGCCGTCTTTGCCGGACTGCACGGCGATGTTGCCCTCGGAGCCGCCGTAGAGCATGTAAACGTTGCCTTGGACAGGCAGCAGGTGTAGCTCGGCTTCGTCGTCGCGCTGTGCCTGCGCGGTCGCGACCGCAGCGAAGCAGAGAAGCCCTGCGAGATTGAAAAATGGCGCACGGCGGTAGTTTTGAAATAGCCGGCGGGAAGCCTATAAGGTGCGAGCGCGTGCCGTCAACTGCTGCTTAGCTGGGTCGTGAGGCGCCGTAGCTCGCGCTCCTTCTCTTCGAGCGAGTAACCTTCGAAGAGCGCGTCGAGAAGGCGCTCGGCGACCGCGGCCGTGAGCGCGGCGAGATCGGTTGCCGCACGATCGGCGAACTCGCTCCGTGCCATTGGTTGGCAAAGCCGCAAGAGGTGCTTGAGCTGCGGCTCCGGCACGTCACGTGCCTCGAGCGCCGCGCCAATCCGGGCGGCGAATCGGTCGATGTAGGTGACGCCGAGGCTCGCGGCCGTTTCGTGCTCGGGCTGCACGTTCGTTTCGACGCGCTCGACGACCGTCTACCCGACGGATCGTCGGCAGCGACGATCGACTCGAGCAAGCCGAGCCCTGCCTCGAGGTCGCGCTCGGCATTGGCCGCATCGAAGGCGGCTTCGGCGTGACGAAGATGACGTCTCGCCGCGGTCAGTTGCACGGATTCGCGTGCCATGTCTCGACTCCTAGCGGGCCGTATCGAGATCCTCGCGAGCCGCGAGGATCTCGTCCGCGTCGACGAGCCGGCACTTCGTCGCGACGATCTCGTTCTCTGGTACGCCGGGGATGCGCGGCGGCGGAGTGACCCGGACCTCTCGGCAGAGGGGCCGTTTGTTCAAGTAGGCGGGCTTGATGCCGGCAAACATGTCGTCGCGCGGTGGCCGTATGCAGCGGAGCGTCATCATCATCACCAGTTGCTGCAGCTTGCCTTTGGCGATGACGCAGTTGTCGCGCGGCACGTCCGCTGGCGGCACGATGGGTTCGGGCACCGGCGGGGCCGCTTCGACGAGATCATCGGTCGAGAACGTGACTTGGGCCTGCGCGCGCTCGCGCTGCTCGACGACCTTCGCAACGGCACGACGGCGTTCCTCGTCGAAGTCGATTTGCGGGCGCAGGTAGCGACGCGCGGGGCGGTCCTCGTTGCCGGGCGGTGCCGTCTCCGGCGCGGCGCGGGCCGGGTCGGACGGCTCGGGCTCGTCCGCGGGCGTTCGTAGCGTAAGCTCGGTGGGCGTGCGCGTTGGCGCGGGGACTCCGCGTGCGCAGGCTCTGCCGGTGACGCGACGGTCGGCGGCTTCGTCTCGCTTGACGGGCCGATTCGTGTCCGGCACCGGCACCGGCACGGCACCGGCACAGGCGCCGGCGCGGCGGCGCCGTTGGGGCGGAAAGTCCGAGCCATACGACCTCGAGCCGGGGGCGAGTCTCGGGAGGAGTGGGTCGCCATGGCGCCAGGCCCAGGGCGTACAGCGCGGCACCGTGCAGGGCGACTGAAAGGATCAGTGCTAGAGATCGCCTCGGCTGGAGCAGCGCCGAGCGCTGGTCGGCAGCGGACACACCGCGCCTCCTGGATTCGTTTTCGTTGAGCGAGCCAAGTCGATGCTACCAAGCGCGGCTGCTCTGGACTATTACTAAAACGTCAGCCAGGTGCCGCGCCGCACCGGCCGTTCGAATGCGCCGGCCCCGGCGCCAGAAATCGACCGCGACGACGAGGAACAGAAGTGCCGCGAGGCCTTCCTTGATTTCGGTGTAGCCCTTGGGCACGAAATACCCGTAGGTTTCGTGACGCTTGCCGTGACCGGACATCCGCGGGTAGAGTACTTGTGGGCGAATAAGAACAACACACATCCGTAGGCGAGGGGGGAGCGTTGCGGAGCCATATCGCAGTCTTGTCCGCGTTGCTGTTGCTGACGGGCGCGCCAGCGTCGGCCCAGGTCGATTTTTCAGGGACCTGGCGCAGCATTCGCCATGAGGACCTGCCCGATCGCGGGCCCGGTGTCGGGCTCGGCGACTACACCGGTATTCCGCTCACCGACGCGGCCCGGCAGTGGGCCGAAAGCTGGGATGCCGCGCGTCTCCTGAGCATGCCCCAGCAGCAATGCCGCGTTCACGTCGCGCACTACATTTATCGCGGTCCGCTCAATCTGCGGATCTGGGAGGAGAAGGACCCGCGCACGCAGGAAGTCATCGCAATCAAACATTACATCAGCACCTACGAGCAGACGCGTACGATCTGGATGAACAGGCGGACGCACCCGCCCGAGTGGGCCCCGCACACC
>CAWAYY010000025.1:0-802945 GCA_963786255.1 Pirellulales bacterium | reverse complement strand
ATTGCGGCGGAAGCTCTTATAGTGATGGTAGAGGAACTCCGCCTTGTAGGTCGGCATATCGACGTGCACCGGGCAATCGCTGGTGCAGCCCTTGCAGCCCAGGCACAGTTCGAGCGCGTCGTAAACTTCCTGGCTCTGCCAACCATCCTTGATCACGTCGCCTTGCAGCATTTCGAACAGCAGTCGGGCCCGCCCGCGAGTGGCGTGCTTCTCCTCGCCATTGACGATATAGCTCGGGCACATCACGTCGACGCTTTCCGGCTGCCGGCACTTGCCCACCCCGACGCGGCGCAGCATTGCGTGGGCGAAGTCGCCGCCATCCTGCTTGTAGGCGAATTTCACTTTCGGGCGGTGCGGGTTGTAGTCGGCGCCCAGCTTGAGGTGCTGATCGACCCGATACGGGGAAACACCTTGCCGGGGTTCATCTTGTCGAGCGGATCCCGGATGCGTTGAACTCGCGCATCGCCTCGACCAGTTCCGGTCCGTATTGTTTGTATAAGAACTCGGCCCGTTGCTGACCGTCGCCGTGCTCGCCGGAAAGCGAGCCGCCGTAGGAAACGACCAGATCCGCCGCCTCGTTCAGAAACTCGCGATACTTCTTGATGCCGTCGGGATGGCGCAGGTCGAAAGAAACTCGCGAGTGGACGCAACCCTGGCCGAAATGTCCGTACATGGCCCCTTCATAGTCGTACCTGGCATACAGCTTCTTCAGATCTCGAATATAGTCGCCGACCCTCTCCGGCGGTACGGCGGAGTCTTCCCAGCCGGGCCAGTGGTTTTTGTCGCCCGGGGGAAAGGCCGTGGCGCCCAGCCCGCCTTCGCGCCACCTTCCAGATCGCCCTCGTATCGCCGCCCAGTTGCGCATACCGTGTACCGCGATTCGTTCCGGGGCATAACCCTTCTCGTCGACGAGCCAATCGCGAAATCGCTCTGCTTGTTCACGCACTTCGTCGGCGTCATCCCCGCCGAACTGCACCAGCAGCCAGGCATGTTCGCCGCCCTCGGGAAGCATGCTGGCGACTCGGGGTGCATCGCCTTCATTTGTTCGTCTTTGAACAACCGGCGGTCGATGCCTTCCAGCGCGATCAGCTTCCAGTTGATGATCTCAGGGACATGCGTGCAGGCATCGGCGATGTCGTCGTAGGTGACGATCACCATCACCCGCTTAAGCATCGCCGGAGTGAGCATCAGCGTGATCTTGAGCACCGTGACGCAAGTGCTCTCGGTGCCGACCAAGGCCCGGGCGACGTTAAAGCCGCGCTCGGGCAACAATTCGTCAAGGTTATAGCCGGAAACGCGTCGCGGCAGCTTGTCGACCGACGGGAACCGCTCGCGAATTAGGTCTGCATAGCGGTCGCGGAAGTCGCGGAGCTGGGCGTAGATCTCGCCCTTGCGCCCGCCTTCACGAATGATTCGATCCAGGTCGGCTTCTTCATTGACGCCGACTTCGAACCAAGCGCCGTCGTAGGTGACGATTTCCAGCGAGTGAACGTTGTCCGACGTTCGCGGCCCCGGGCCATAAATCTGCGACTGCACGGAGTGAATGCCGCAGGAGTTTTGCCGATGTTGCCGCCGATCGTGCAATAGGCGTGCGTCGAGGGATCGGGCCCGAAAATCAGGTTGGCTTTGCCGGCGACCTTGTTGACCTCGGCATTGATGGCGCCCGCCTCGACCGTGATCAGCCGCCGCTCGGCATCCGGTTCGCCGATGTCGCGCAGATACTTCGAGTGGTCGATGACCACGGCGAAGTTCACCGTCTCTCCGGAGAGACTGGTCCCGGCGCCGCGGTTCAGGATCGAGCGCATGCCGGCTGGCCAGACGGTGCGCAATCACGACGTCGTCGATCAACTTGGGGATCACTACGCCGATCGGGATCTGACGGTAATTTGAGGAATCGGTGGCATACAGGCCGATGCTGGCGCGATCGAAGCGAACTTCACCCTGGATCGCGCACTCAGTTCATGCGCAGCGCACTGGCATCTACGCCGGCGATCGAAGCGGAATTCGTCTGCACGGGCCGGTCGTGCGTAAGTTCGTCGAGGATCGGCAGGGTCTTTCGGGTGCTGGTAGTCTCAACGGCCATAGAGGCGACTCCGTTTCTTTGATGGCAATTGCGAAGCTTCTCTTTAATATTCGGCGTCGGGTCAGTGTGCGTTCGGATAGACGCGGTAGCGCTCGGCGTCTTGATGCTTGAAGTCCAGACCCAGCCCCGGTCGTTCAGGATCAGGTCGCAAGACGCCGTCTTGCGGCGAAAGGGCGCAGTCAAATAGCATTTGCTCGATTCGCACGTGATCGTGGAAATACTCCAGGTGGCGCAGTCTCTCCACCGCGCAAAACGCATGCGCGGAAATCGCCGGTGCGCAGTGCGCCGACAAAATCTACGGAGTGCGCGAGCACAGGCCTGAGACTTGCAGCAAGCCCGTGATTCCGCTGCAGCGCGTCACGTCGGCTTGCAGGCAATCGACGGCCCCGGCCTGGAGCAGGTCGGCGAAGTCTCTTAGCACGTATCCATATTCGCCGGCCGCAATGTCCAGGCCCGGCGGCCCTTGGTCGCGGAGCAGCCGCAATCCTTCGCGATCGTCGGAAGAGACCGGCTCTTCCATCCATGCGACGCTGAATTCTTCGCGGAACCGGCAGGCCCAGTAGAGCGACTTCTTTGCGAGTCAGGGCGCCGTTGGAGTCGGTCATCAGCACGGTCTCATCGCCGACGGCACGACGGCAGGCTTCGAGCCGCTCGGAGTCCTGGTCCGGCCAGCGAGAGGTCTTGATTTTCATCCGAGGGATTCCCTGTTCCGCCCACCCGGAAACCTGGGCGACGAGCCGGTCGAGAGAGTAGTTACAGAACCCCCCTGAGCCATAGACCGGCACATGATCGTGGAAAGGGTTCAGCGCCAGAAAAAGCGGGAGTTCCAGCAACGCGGCCTTAAGGTCCCACAGGGCGATGTCCACCGCGGAAATGGCCATCGCTCCGGCGCCGCGTTGCCCTGAATTCCGCAGCTCCGATCTCATATCTCGCCAGAGGGACGAGACAAGGAGCGGATTCTTGCCGTCAACGAGGTTCTTTAATTTTGCATCGATCAACTCCGCAGCGCCGACGTCGGCATAGGTGAAGCCGATGCCCGTTTTGCCGGCTGCCTGCAGTTCGACGAGCACGAGGGTTGTCGAATTCCATTCGAGCGTGCCGTCGGCTTCCCGGCTATCCGGGCCATCGGTGGGTATGCGGAAGGCGCTCGTCTCAAAGTTGTCGATGCTGACGTCACCAAGATTGAGAGAATTGTACGAAGATGCCTGGACGCCCATGATGCCTCCTTCAGACCGCTCGGATTGAGACTGCCTCCCGATGCGGTCGCGCCGCTATGGCACAGCAACGCCCTCGCGCGTTGACGCTCCGCCTGCGCCTGGACGGTCTCGAGAACGCGATCGGGGAAGGATGATTCAGTCCGGATTAAAACGGAGTTCAGACTGTCCGCTCATGCAAACCGGATACCGTGCTTCGCGATCCAGGAGACGCGGCTGCCGGTCCGAGGCTTGGCTTAGGCCGTTATGCCGGTTCGAGGCGCGCGATGACGGCAAGATGAACGCGGGTTATTCGATGAGACGTCGACGACCGCGCTGGAAGCCGCGCGACCACGGGGGCGGCGTTTTCCAATCGCCAACGCCTGACTTGCAGAGTGGCTGCCGCCATCCTCTGTATCTCGGGAACCGGAGGAATGCGATTTGCGACCTCGCTTTGCGCGCACTCGCCCTGGGGACCTTTGCAAGCATTTCAGCGCAACAACGCTCGGGCCGATTGCCGCGTCGAAGGAAGCGAAATTCGACCCTCGAGCCAGGCAACCAGCAGCAGCAGTAGTAGAAGGAGGAGTTCATGGCCATCACCACGGTTGGCAAGGGAAAGACGGGTACAGGGCCTGGCGGTTTGGTGTCGGATTATGTCCTGAATCGTTTGGACGAATGGGGAATCCAGCGCATCTTTGGCTACCCCGGAGACGGCATCAATGGTTTCCTGGGGCGTTCGATCGCGGGAAGGCAAACCCGAGCTGATCCAGGTGCGGCACGAGGAAATGGCCGCCTTTATGGCCTGCGCGCATGCAAAGTTCACGGGCGAATTGGGCGCGTGTATCGCCACCTCAGGGCCGGGCGCCGTCCATTTGCTCAACGGACTGTACGACGCGAAGCTCGACCATCAGCCGGTGCTGGCCATCGTCGGGCAGCAGAAGCAGTTCTCGATCGGCGCCGATTTCCAACAAGAGATCGACCTGACGACGCTGTTCAAAGACGTCTCCGCGTACGTTACGACCGTGACTCACCCGGCCTCGGCTCGTCACGCCATCGACCGAGCCATACGAATTGCCTTGTCGAACCGCTCCGTCTCGACGTTGATCTTCCCGGCTGACATCCAGGAAACGAAAGCCATGGAGGCTCCGCCGAGGACGCACGGGGCCGTGTACTCGTCGCTGGGCTATATCTCGCCGGAGATCATGCCTCCTAGGCCGCACCTGGAGCGAGGGGCGGCCATCCTCAACGAGGGGCAGAAGGTGGCCATGCTGGTCGGCCAGGGGGCGGCCAAGGCCGAAGACGAAGTCGTTCAAGCTGCGGAACTGCTCGGCGCCGGCATTGCCAAGGCGCTGCTCGGCCGGGCGCATCCGCCCGACGATCTGCCGTTCGTCACCGGATCGATCGGTCTGCTGGGCACGCGGCCGAGCTACGAAATGATGATGGGCTGCGACGTGCTGTTCATGATCGGCACGAGCTTTCCGTATGCCGAATGGCTTCCCGAGGAAGGCCAGGCCAGGTGCGTGCAAATCGATATCGACGGGCGTTACATCGCCAATCGCTATCCGGCCGACGTTCCGCTGATCGGCGATGCGAAGGTCACGCTCCGCGAACTGCTGCCGTTGCTCGAGCGCAAGCAGGACCGGTCATGGCGCGAGGAAATTGAACAGAACGTACGCGAGTGGTGGGATCTTGTCGAGGAGCGGGCGATGCAATCGGGCGATCCGATGAATCCGCAGCGCGTCGTCTGGGAATTGAGCAAGCGTCTGCCGGAACGCGCCATCCTGACCGCCGACTCGGGCTCGTCGACCAACTGGTGGGCCCGGCACCTGAAGATGCGCAAGGGCATGGACGCGTCCTTGTCCGGCACGCTGGCCAGCATGGGGCCCGGGCACCGTATGCCATTGCCGGGCGGTTCGCCTTCCCCGACCGGCCCGTCATCGCGACCATCGGCGACGGCGCCTTCCAGATGAACGGCATGAACGAGATGATCACCGTTAAGCGATATATGGATCGGCTGATGGAAAAGCGCCAGCCGTTGGTGTTCTGCGTGTTCAACAACCAGGATCTCAACCAGGTGACCTGGGAGCAGCGCGTGCTGGCAGGCGATCCCAAGTTCATGGGCTCGCAGTACATCCCCGACGTGCCGTATGCGAAGTACGCGGAATTGCTTGGCTTCAAGGGCGTTTACTGCGATAGCGCGGACCGGATCGGGGCTGCCTGGGACGAAGCCTTTTCGACGACGGACCGTCCCGTTCTGTTAGAGGTCAAAGTCGATCAGGAGATCCCGCCGCTGCCGCCGCATATCTCGTTCAAGCAGGCCAGGCACATGGCGTCGGCCATGTTGGGCGACGAGCCGGAACGTTGGGGCGTGATCAAGAAATCGATCAAAGGCAAGGCCGCCGAGTTGAAGGAAGCGATCGCGGGCGACGGAGGGCCTTCCTAGGTCGAGCCTGCTGTGCTAACCGGCGATAACTCGATGACCGACTTTGACAGGCGCCTTGGACCTCGATCCCTAACGCAGTGCTTGCTGGCAGCCGGGGCAGGCGCCCTGGCTGCCGGCGTCGCGGGGCTCTGGTCCTGGCGCAAGCTCAGTCCCAATCTCGCTCTGGCGCCCGGATATCCAGGCAAAACGCCCTACTGGACTTCCAGCGCGAAGCAGGCGGTAGGCGCGTCGCTTGGCCCCCAGTCCCCCGTCTGGTTCACCCTGCACCAAGGCATTGTGACCGAAGTCTTCTTTCCTCGCGCCGACCAACCGGCCGTCGCCCGCATGGAGTTGAGCGTCAGCGACCGTCAGGGCTTTTACTCGGAAGAGAGCCGCGATGCCGAGCATGCTCTCGAGTGGGTGGATGACGGCATAGCGGTCTACCGCCTCACGAACCGTTGCCTGCAGGGACGCTACCGGATCGAAAAGACGGTGTTTGCGCATCCCGACGCCGCCGCGCTGATTCAGCGCGTTCGTTTTGTACCCTTGGCGGGCAGCCTGAAAGACTACCGGCTGCATGTGCTGCTCTCTACGCACCTGGGAAATCACGGCTGGCGGAACCATGGCTGGACGGACGACTTTGGCGGTCAGCCGCTGCTATTTGCTCAAGAAGACGATCATTGCGCGGCCCTCGGCGCTTCCGTGAAATGGAATAAGCTTTCGGCGGGCTACGCGGGCGTCTCGGATGGCAGACGGCAACTTCGACAATACGGCAGGCTTGTACAGACCTATCATTACGCACCGCGCGGCAACGTCGGGCTGGCGGCAGAACTTGACCTGGCCGACGGCGGCGAGTTCGTTTTGGCGCTCGGATTCGGCAATGCGCCGGAAGAAGCTGCCACGCGCACGCGCCAGACGCTTTTCGCGGACGTTGACGTCCTGGAAGCACGCGTCGCCGAACAGTGGAAGGCATGGCAAGCCCGATTGCAGGACTTCGAGTCGCCGGCCGGCGGCGCGAGCGATTTGTACCGCGCCAGCACGATGGTGCTGAAAACGCACGAGGACAAGACCATCTCAGGCGCCTTTGTCGCCAGCCTTTCCATTCCCTGGGGCGAGGCGCGTAAAACGAACGGCGGCTTCGGACCGGTCGGGTACCACGTCGTCTGGCCGCGAGATCTGTACATGATTGCCGGAGGCTTGCTGGCGGCCGGCGACGGCGATTCGGCCCTGCACGCCTTGGAATACTTTCAGGCCACGCAAAAGGCCAACGGGGGCTGGACGCAAAACCAGGCCGTCAATGGAGCGGCGCTGGACCGGGGGACAACTGGGCGAGACCTCGCTGCCCGTCATGTTGTTCGACCTGGCGAATCGTTCCGGCTTGCTGTCGGCCGGCGACCGCCGCCGCTACTGGCTGATGGTGCGACGGGCGCTCGGGCACATCGTCCGGCAGGGGCCTTCGGCTCAGGAAGACCGCTGGGAAGACGCCCGAGGCTTCACGCCGTTTTCGCTTTCCGACATGATCGCCGCCTTAGTAGTCGGGGCGCAACTGGCGAGGAACAGGGCGACGACGCGTTAGGTCGCATCTTTCTCGAGACGGCCGACGCCTGGCATGACTCCCTTGATTACTGGACGTATGTCGAAGACACGCCGCTGGCTCGCCGTGTCGGCGTTCCCGGCTATTACTTGCGGGTTGCACCGCCGGATCGTCATGGCTCGCCGAAGAAGTATCGAGGCAAACTCGAACTGTGGTATCGGCGTTGGCCGCAAAACGAGCAACCGCCTGAAGACGTGGTCAGCGTTGATGCCCTGGCTTTCGTGCGCTTTGGACTGCGGGCGCCTGACGACCCGCGAATTGTCAACACGGTGCGAGTGATCGACGCCCTGCTGAAGACCGACACGCCCTTTGGACCCGTGTGGCGACGCTACAATCGCGATGGCTATGGCGAAAAACGAGACGGCTCGCCGTTCGACGGAGAAAGCGGCATTGGAAGATCCTGGCCGCTGCTGACCGGGGAGCGAGCACATTATGAACTGCTGGCCGGTAGGCCGCGCGAAGCGGAACGGCTCTTGGCCGCCATGGAGCACTTCGCGGGCGACGGCAAAATGCTGCCGGAGCAGGTTTGGGACGCGGAGGACATTCCGTCGCGAGATCTCTTCTTCGGCCGCCCGAGCGGATCGGCCATGCCGCTGGCCTGGGCCCACGCCGAATACATCAAGTTGCGACGCTCGCTCGCCGAAGGACGAGCGTTCGATCTGCCGCCGCAGACCTGGCAGCGATACGTCGTCCAGCAGGCCGAAGGGCGGCACGTGATCTGGCGCATCGACCACCAACGACCGACGCTGCCGCAGGGCAAGATCCTGAGAATCATGCTGGATGCTCCGGCCACGCTCGAATGGAAGGGCGACTGGCGCGGTTCGGGGGGCCGGGCGTCGACCGCGAAAGCGGGCGAGGACATCCATTATATCGACCTGCCGACGGAAGGCTTGCCGCCCGGATGCTCGATGCGCTTTCAGTTCAATTCGGTCCAGGCCAAGCGGATCGACAAGGGCGAGTGGTTTGTCGCCAGGTCGGGCGAAATTCGCGTTGTCGAAGCGCGTCGCGTTCCGCGACAAGCCGCGTCGGGGGAAGAGATTCAGCTCGAGCGAAGCTAACGCCTCGTCGAGCTCGTGAGTGCGGCCGACCGCCTGCCGGCCTACTCCCTGCCGGTCAATTCAATGTCGCCGACCGCCGCCATGTGGGGCATCCTGGCGAGCGAAATAGCAAAGAAAATGAAAATGGACGCGGCCGATGATGGTTCGTCGCCGTGGAAGATCTGCCCTTGAAGGCGTCGCTTTCTCGACTTCGATCCTGCTGAGTTGGAAGGCGCATGCCTTCAGTTCAGCATGGTCGGTCGCGTCCGTAGGCTATATAATTGCCGTCCGCCAGAACCGGAAAGCTGGACGGGAGTTTCCTTACTTCCTGGCGGGGATCGCCCCGCTCGTCTTGCTAGTCGGGCCGCTCGCTTTCGGCGGCCTTGGCCGACTCGATATAGCTCAAGTTTTCCTGCTCCTGATCACGATGCTGCAGAAGTTGTCGAAGCGATGGATCGATGAGGATTTCCAGCCATTGGCCCAGTCGTAGCGGCGGCCTGTCGGCGTAGCCCTCGAAGGCGTTCAAGAACGTCTCTTCGACGATTTGCGAGATGGTGAGCCCATCCCCCAGCGCCGACGCCGCATCGGGATATCGCTCTACCCAGCGTCCGACTCGGCCTTGCATGGGTTCTTCGTAGACCGACAGGGCTTTGCGGAACTGGGGATAATCGCCGTCACGGACCGCGGCCTCAATCGCCTCGCCATTGGGAACCTGCACAGGCTGGACGTCGTGCAGCGTACCTTCCGCCTCGTTCGCATAAGCAGGCTTGTTCGACAGTTTTTCCTTGTATTGGCCTACCTCGTGGAGCAGACGGTGAATGCAACGCTCCCAGGCTGGGTGAAACTGCCGATGATCGTCCGCCGCGTGTAGCGTGCGCCCGGCAAATGCAGGCTGAGTTCGGCCCGGATCTTCCCTGGATTGAGGACCGCGATCCGGACTTTCAAACCCGCAACTGGAAAATTCGCCACGGCCTTTTTCAAGGTCCCCAGATCGGCTTGCATTTTTTCCGATTCGCCGGGCGATATGCGATAGTTCCCCTCGTCGATTTCGAAGTGCAGGCCTTTCCGCTCTTCATGGTATTGCATCTGCCGCTCCTTTCGAAAACCATTGCCGCAGGCGGCATGCGGCACATCCTGGCGCCGCAAATCCCGGCCGCCTGCCAGGTAAGCGATCTGCTCTGTTGTGCTGCAACCCAGGCGCCACAAATGGCGATTACCGGCAGGCACTCGCCGCCAGCGCCGCCCGCCGAGAATGAATGAGGCGAAGGGACATTGGCAGTCCAAGCGTTATGACTGCGCGGCGCAGGCAGCCGTGCCGTTCGCCCCGATGCTCAGTGTGGCCAAGTCTGCCGCGGCTCCTCCTGGCGCCCGGCCTCAGTGCTCGCGAACGCGGGACGCGAACATGGAAAAGTCCGAGACCAGGCGATGCTGGTTTTCCGGCGACCGTTTTTCGGGTAATTTGGTTCCACACAGAGCCGCCGAACTGCCAAGAGCGATCCTGTCGAATATCGCGACAGCCTGACGGCAGCGGAAGCATTTGAAAAAACGTCGCCTAGCGCGGCGTTTAGGGCCCGTAGCTCAGCGGTTAGAGCAGGGGACTCATAATCCCTTGGTCGTGTGTTCGAATCACACCGGGCCTAGTTGAACAAAAAGTCTGACGGCATGGGATTCTGCCGCTGGACAAATCTGTCGGCCTGCCGTCGGAGAAAGGGGCTAAGCCGTTCGGGCTGCAGATAACCGAAAGCTCGGACTGCGGGCGTGCAGCCAATAAAAAAACCCGATCACAGGCGGGGCAGGTACCTGGACCGGGTGTTGCTGGGTTGCCCCAGCACTTTTCATCATAGCGGGCGTTTCATTCCGGTCAACAAAAATCCTCGGCAGAGCCAAAACTGCTGCCGAGGATTTCGTAGGTACCTGCACCGACCCTGCTTCTATTTCCGATCCGCAAGCGGATTGACGCGCAAACTTGCCGCCAACGGAACTTAAGCCGGTTTCCCCTCGTTCGCGAGAGGAAAACGGGTTCCAGTTCCGCCTCGGGACGGCGCCGCCCCCAAGCGAGTCGGCAATTCCGTAGCTGTGGGGGGAATCGCGACCCATTGGGATGCTTTTATTCGATCGCGGCGTGCAGGGCAATAGGAATGTTTTCGCAAGCGTCACCATCGCCTGCCAATTGCGAGTCGCCGCTCGGCAAGCGGGCCGACAAAAAAACGAACGATTGCCTGGCAAGAAGAATCTGGCCGGATCATCCGTTTTCCGCGCCGCAGCAGCACCAGCAACCCGTTCTGTTCCTTGAGGGCGTCGCCCCTCACACAATGAAAATCACCCCGCACGGTCGCGCAGGCCCATGCGAGGTTACGCTGTACGCTCGGCGCCCCCCATCCAGGAATTTGCCGACGTCCTGCGTAATCTGCTGGGCCGGCGGCCGCCTGCGGTTGCGAGTCGGCAACTCGAAGTGTTCGCGTCGACGACGGCTTCACGTGTGGTTTCGGCAAGCGTGCATGAATCTTTCGGCGCGGCTGGTAAGAATGCATTGGTCTCTACTTCGACTTTGGACGAGGATGGCCGATGCGACGACGCACTCACGTGGACAGCCTGGCAGAAGCCCGGCAGCGGTTTGAACGGTGGCGGAAGGTCCGTGGGGGCGGCGGGCGAATCCCGCATGAGCTGTGGATGGCGGCCGTTAAGGCCGCGGCGGCGCACGGCGCCGAAACCGTGGCGGCCGACCTGGACGTGGATCTCGGTCGATTGCGGCACTGGATGCAAATCGTAGACGGCGGCGCGCCCGAGGCGGCGCCGGCGACGTTCGTCGAGCTGCCGGCGCTGCCGGGCGCGGCAGGCATGGCGGATGCCGGCACGGGTGCATCCGAATGCACGCTCGAATTTGAAGAACCTTGCGGCCGCAGGCTGCGTATCTCGCTGAAGGGGCCGGCGACAGCGCAGGCCCTGGAACTCGGGCGAGTGCTTTGGAGAGCCTCGCCGTGATTCCCACCAGCCCCACGATGCGGATCTTCGTGGCGACCGAGCCGGCCGATTTTCGACGAGGCATCGACGGCCTGGCCGCCTTGTGCCGACAGCGGCTCGAGCACGATCCGATGAGCGGTTGCGCGTTCGTCTTCCGCAATCGGAGAGGGACCGCGATCAAGATTCTCCTTTACGACGGCCAAGGATTTTGGCTTTGTCAAAAGCGGCTCTCGCAAGGTCGGTTCACGCACTGGCCAACCGGCGACGCGCCCACTCGCGCACTTGAAGCGCATCAGCTCCAGGTTCTGCTCGCGGGCGGAGACGCAGAGGCGGCCCGCGGCGCTCCCCAGTGGCGTCCCGTCAAACCGGCCGTCTGAAGCGGCCGCGTCACGCAATCGCAACGGAAGCGAAGCACCTGCGGATGTTTCACACGTTTTCTCAGCAAGGCAATCAGGAGGCCTGCGCATGGCGGTCAAGTCGCAACCAGCGATTGTGGAACTGCATCTCGATCAGTTGGAAACCATCCTGGACAAGGTCGAACACAAACTGGGTGCGGAGGATTCCGAGCCGCTGCGTAAGCTACTGCGATCCCACCAGACGCTGACTCAATTGATCCAGGAGAAGAACATCAGCATCGCTCGTCTGCGGAAGCTTCTCTTCGGCTCGAAGACCGAACGAACGCGCGACGCGGCGGGCGATCGGAGCGAATCGTCGCGTCCCTCGACGAATGAAACGACGCCGCCCGACGAGTGACTGCCCGGCGATGGCGATGCCGGCTCGCAAGAGCCGGCGAGCGACGCCAAGGGCCGCCGGGAGCGGCCCAATCACGGTCGAATTCCCGCTCAAGCGTACACGGGCTGCGAACGCGTCGTGGTGACCCACGAAGCGCTGTCTCCCGGCGGGCCCTGCCCGCACTGCCAGGCGGGAACCCTCTATCGCCAGAAAGATTGGTCGCAGGTGGTGCGGCTGATCGGCCAGCCGCCCGTGGGAGGCCGGCGGTATGAACTCGAGCGGCTGCGCTGCGGTCTGTGCGGGAAAACGGAAACGGCGCCGTTGCCGGAGGAGTCGGGCCCAAGCAAGTACGACCCGACGGTGGCCGCCATGATCGCCGCGCTGCGCTATGGGCAGGGCCTGCCCTGGAACCGCATCGAGGAGTTGCAGCAGGCGGCTGGAATTCCGCTGCCCGCGTCCGTTCAATGGGAGCGAGTGTATGATGCCATCGACCGCGGCGTGGGCGCGGCGTACCGGCAGTTGTTGGACGACGCGGCGCAAGGCTCGCTGGTGCACAACGACGATACGTACATGCAGATCCTGGACTTGACGGCCAAGCTCAACAACGGCCAACCGTTGCGGGACGACCAACCCGACCGGCGCGGCGTATTCACCACAAATCTCCTCTCGACGTCCGTGGACCGCCCGACGATCGCCCTGTTCATCACCGGGCCGCGGCATTCGGGCGAAAACCTTTACGAGTTGCTGGCGAAGCGCAGGGCCGATCTGCCGCCGCCCATCCAGATGTGCGACGCCCTGTCGCGCAACATGCCCGGCGGCCTGAAGACGATCGTGGCGAACTGCCTGAGCCACGCGCGGCGCAACTTCCACGAGTTGAAGGACGTCTTCCCGTCCGAGGTCCGGCATGTGCTGGAGATCTTCAAGCAGGCGTACAAGATCGACGCCAAGGCCAAGCTGCAAGAGCTTTCGCCCGACGACCGTCTACAGCTTCACCAGCAAGAAAGCGGGCCGCTGATGGACGAGTTGCGCCGCTGGCTGGACGAGCAATTCGACGAGCGGAAGGTCGAGCCGAACTCGTCGTTAGGCAAGGCGATCACGTACATGCAGAAGCACTGGGAGAAGCTGACGCTGTTCCTGCGAGTCGCCGGCGCCCCGCTGGACAACAACATCTGTGAGCGCGCGTTGAAGATGGCGATTCGCCATCGGCGCAACTCACTTTTTTATAAGACGGAACGCGGGGCGAAGGTGGGCGACGCGTACATGAGCCTGATCCACACCTGCCAGCATTCTCAAGTTGATCCGTTCGATTACCTGACGCAGTTGCAGCGTCATCACGAACGCGTGGCCGCATCGCCGACCGACTGGATGCCGTGGAACTATCTGCGGCAACTGGCGAGCGTTTAGCCGCTCCTCACGCCAGCTAGCATCGCCGCATCCCATCTCCCGCATGCGCCTTGCCGCCACCGGCGTCCTTCGCGCATTGGCGGAGCGGACTCCGCCCGCACGCCAATGAAAAGCCTCCGCGTGGCTTCCCCATTCCGCCACTCTGCCGGCCGTCGCCCGCCCCTGCTCG
Source organism: Pirellulales bacterium (assembly GCA_963786255.1). Taxonomy (GTDB): domain Bacteria; phylum Planctomycetota; class Planctomycetia; order Pirellulales; family JAICIG01; genus JAICIG01. The sequence continues at coordinate 789,350 of CAWAYY010000025.1, read as the reverse complement.
CAAAAAAAACCTGCGTGGCGCAGGCTTGCCGAAACCACACAGTCGATCCCCTGCTCGGCCATGCCTCGAAGAACGGCTCCGTTCTCATCGTCGGGATATTGCGACATCTCGATCTCCGCCTAACGTCAGGGATAACGGAGGGCGAGGAAGTGGCTTTGAGTTCAAGCCGGACCGCGTCAAGCCCTTCCGTTCATCCCTTTGTTCGCCGCATTGGGTTACGGAGTAACGCTGGGTGGATGATACGGGTTGTCCGACGTAACGATGGCAGTCAAATCCACCTTTTCATCACTGTCCAAGGTTATTGTCGCTCTGTGGCGTTTCGAAAGCAATGCTCGAAAGATCATAAGTGCGACCGCGACGGCAGCGAACAGCAGGAATGCTTGGACGCCGTAAATCAACGGCCCCAGAGTTAGGTTCGCACCATCAACGGTCAATGCTTCGAGTCCATCTTGCGTCATTTGTCCGGGGTGTGAATCAGCCCAGTCGCGGCGAATTCGCCACTTCTCTTGAATTTCTTGCGAGGCGAATCCAGTTGCCAATGCCGGAAATACAGCAATCACTGCAAGTGTGCCGATGAGCCGCAACCACTGGTTCTTGATAAAGGAAAGCGCAACAATGACTGCTACGCCACTATATAGTACGGTCGAATACATCCATGACAGAGAATTCGTCCGCGAGGACTCCCATATCTGTTCAAACGGGTCCACTAGCAAGTAACCTCCTGTTGAATCTCCTTGAGCGGCGAACGACAGCCGTAACCGGGCACGAACGGAAGACTGTGAACTCAGTTGCCGCGTGATTGAGTGCTCCGGTTGACGGCTTTGTCATCTGACCAATGGTGGGGCTTGCGGCAGACTTGCGTTAGCCTCCCCGTTTGGCTGTCGTTTTCGTCGTCGGATCGCAGCGAAAACGAGGCCGGCCACCAGTGGCGCAATAAAGAGTATACCAAGAAATGGGTTGAATCGATCTGTGACGTGTGGAGACGCGAATATGAGTGGCTGCACGCTCATGGCGAGGCATGTCGCAACCGCATGGTCCGAAGCTGTGGGCAACTGAGTTGCGAATGCTTTCACGATGATTAACGGCACGGCAAACAGAGCAGTGGTGATGCAGACGATCACGGCGATTATGTTTGCGCTGAACTCAAAGACGCTCCACGGGGTCGGAAACTTGGCGTCATACGGCGCAAAGTGGTACGCCCAGATGTAATCACAGAGCAGCGACACGGTTGCCGACACAATGAAGAAGGTGAGACCGATTTGTTGTCTAAGACTGCCGAACTTCATGTCGACGGGCCGACCTCGTCGGGCACGGCTTGGGGTATTGCCAGATAACTTGTTTATACAATGACCATCGTATTACCTGTAGGCTGCACAGTTGTCAGCCTAACGCGCAGGCAGCGAAACGATATAAATCCAATTGTAGTCATGGGTTGCTCGACTTTCGCGATTTTTTCTGCGTAATAGGCTGTTTCCGCCTAGCGCTCGTTGGGATCGCGAGCCAGCCCATCCGCCGGGCTGCGAACGCTGTGCCCAGTCGCTAATTCTTGCCGCTCACGTGAAGTTTATTGGTGGAGCAATAGACCTCCTCGGATCGACGTGGGCTCTCGCACGCCAGTAGCACCTGAGAGCCTGCCACTCCGCGGCTGGCCGCCAGCGTCGTATCGTGGTTTAGCTGCATTTTAACCGCGCTGCAATCTCCGCCGCCAGACGGTTGGCGGCCCGGAGCAAAAGCTCCAGCGGCGAAAAGTGCATGCCTTGACTATGGATTCACACTGGCCGTCCCTTTGGCGCGAACGCAGCGAGCATTTTCGTCACGGGGCGGCATCGACCCGTGCATGAAAGGCGAGCGACAAAACTGCAATAAACGCACGTCCATGGCTCCGCGGTCGGGTTCGCTGCTTGGGCCCGACGAGTGCTAGGTGGAAAGGGCCTGTCTCGCGAAAAGGCTTCGTGACAAAGCAATAGCCCTACAACGGACCGGCTCCGCGTCGCCCATCCGGGTATACTGAAAGCCGGTCAAGCCGGTCGGTGCGGCGCCAGCAATTGAACGCCGGCCCGCAAGCCGATAATGGGGCGGTCTGGATGCTGTATGGATTGGTTTGTCCTTGGTGTTGCGAGTCTCCTGGTCGGCAGTCGGCTGCTGCTTCGGTGGATTCCGCGTCACTGCCGGTGGCTTTCGTCCCAGAACCGACTGACTTGAAATCGGAAACGCGATCCATGCAATGAATGCTTCCAATCCATACTCCTCACCCAAGACCGCTGATGGACGAGTGAACGCTCACGAGCGTCATCCGTTGCGTATACCTAGCATCGCAGCGATTGCCTTGATCGGTTGCCTCGTTCCACTGAAACCAAACTTGCTGGCGACCGTTCTCGCGTTTACTGTGCTGAATGGATTTTCCTCCTTGATTCTTGCATTTGCTGCTGGTCCACGATTTGGCGCCACGGCGTTTTTGTCAGCGGCCTTGTTTATTGCGACGCTCGTGTTTACAAACTGGGGTTTTTCAACGCCAAATCCCGTTGTGTGTTTATGCTGGACCACTTTCGTTCCGGCAATTGGTTTGATGATCGGATGGATTGCTTGGCCGCTGTTCCCGGCATCCGTACGCATGAAATCTTCACTCAACGAAAACGGCGGATAATGATGCGATGGTGACGGAGTTGCGGTGGTTACCGTTTTTATCTGCTTGCAAGTCCCACGGCCAGCGCGCATTCTGCGTAGTCTCGGCAATATAGGCAGGCAGTTGCGCCGGGCCAATAAAACAGTAAATCATGCTCTGTGGACTTCACGTTGTGTGTGACACGGAGGATGGACATGGAAGGAAACGTACGGGTCAGTTTGAAGGCGGTGGCACAGCATTTTGAAAGCTTGGAGGATCCCAGATCGCATATTAACTTGCGTCATCCATTGGTCAGCGTCGTGGTCATTTCGATCATGGCGGTACTCGCGGGAGCCGATGGGCCGACCGCGATTGCCAAATGGGCCCGGTGTAAGTGCGATCTCTTGCGAGAGCATCTGGATTTGCCCAACGGCATTCCGAGGAAAGACGTCTTTCGGCGCGTTCCTCTCGCGCTTCATCCCGCCGGATTTCAAGCCTGTTTTGCAAGCTGGCTCCAAGCATTGCAAACGCAGGCTGCCCAGGCGAGCCCCGTCGAACAACCGATTTTGTCCGTGGACGGCAAGACCTTGCGGCGAAGCCACAATCGTGGCAAAGGCCTGGGCGCCCTGCATTCGGTCAGCGTGTGGGCGTCGGACTTCGGCTTGACGTTGGCCCAGGTGGCTTGCGACCAGAAATCGAACGAAATCACGGCGATTCCCGAGGTTTTGAAGCTGGTGAGCCTGGCAGGCGCGATCATCACCATCGACGCCATGGGCACGCAAACCGAGATCGCCGAGCAGATCGTCGATGGAGGAGGCGACTACTTGCTGGCCTTGAAAGGCAACCAAGGGACGCTGCATCAGGGCGCCATCAAGTACATCGAAGAGCAGTTCGAGAATGACTTCGCCAACGTCGATGCCCGTCAAATGACCACGACAGAAAAAGGACACGGGCGTGAAGAGACGCGAACTTACGTTCAGATGCCCGCTCCCAAGACGCTGCCGGGATACGACCGCTGGAAAAACCTGAAGTCGATCGGCATCGTGATGCTCACGCGTCTTTGCCAGGGCATAGAGACCACCGAGATTCGGTACTACATCAGCAGCCTTGACGTCGGCGTGAAACTGTTCGCCCGCGCCGTGCGAGGGCATTGGGGTATCGAAAATACCTGCCATTGGTGTCTCGACGTCACCTACCGAGAGGACGAATCACGCATTCGAAACGACAACGCGCGCAATAACTTCGCCTGGCTTCGACGATTCACACTATCCCTTCTGAAACAACATCCGGGCAAGGATAGCATCGCTATGAAGCGGAGAGGCTGTGGATGGGACGACGACTTCCTCATCGAAGTCCTTACGCCGCAAGCAACTTAGTGTGCGCTGGCCCTGCGCGAAAACCTGATCGCGGTCGTAGGAGAATTCCGGTCGCTTTTGCAAGAGGACCGCCAACACCTCTTGCGCTACATTTGACGACGACTTGTCCCAGCAGGCACGAGGCCCCCGTGGGGCCTGGTGTGCGATGTGCGGCCGCCAGGGCAACGCCGTAACGGCCGGATTTGCTTTACGGCGACGCCTCCTCGTCGCGGCAGGCGAAGAAATACGCCTTCAACTGCGCGTCGGTGCCTGCGGCGTCGATCGCATAATCGGCGACCCACGCCTGAACTTGCCGCAAGGCGTCCTGGGATGCTTCCGCGTCGCGAGGTCCCGCGCCCCCGCGCAGCTTGGCCGTCGCGAGCCTAGCGCGCGGAGGTCGATGTCGCCCAGTGACGAAAATGCACGCTGCGTTCGCCAAAGAGAACGACCAAAGTAACAGCGGGCGAGGAATTCTACAGTTAAGGCATGCACTTTTTACCGCTTGAGTTCGTGCTCGGGGCCGCCAACCATCTGGGCCCCGAGATTGTGGCGAGCGTAAGTAAGCCGCCGCTAACCAACGATTCGGCACGAGCGACCGTTCGCAGAGCGGTGCGTTCTCAGGTGCCACTGGCGTACGAGAGCCAACGCCCCACAGCGGTGAACCACTCCACGAATAAACTTCCAGGTAGTGGCAAAGGTGGTGGCAAGGAGTTAACGACTGCGCAGTAGGGAACAGCGATTGTCCTGTCGGACCCGCAGATCGTGAAATTCAGTGCAGGAAAAAAGAATTCTCTTGCGCTTGTATCTCGGCCACTTCGGAAATTAGAATTGCAAACGTAACTTGAGCCGGCGGCGCTTTGAGAATTTGTTGCGATCGCCAGGCGCACTTCTTGGGAGGCAGTCATGAGGCGTCGCACTGGCCGGGATTCTAGCATCTTGCGCGAGCGTCGCGGGATCCGCAGGGCGCGAGGCGTGCAGAGTTCTGCGTTCCGCAAACGATACGTGGCCGAATGGCTCGAGCAGCGAGTCTTGTTGTCGGCGACGCCCACCAGCATCGCCGTTAGCGCCTCGTCCAGCTCGGTCGTCTACGGTCAGTCGGTGAATCTGACGGGTGCCGTCTCAGCGTCTCCGAGCGCCCCTTCGGAAGGAACCGTCGTCTTCTTCGATGGCGGCTCGTCGCTGGGGACGGCGCCGGTGAGTTCGGGCGTCGCGACGCTCGACAACGTACGGCTGCCTGCCGGCGCCGATCTGATCACCGCTTCTTACGTCGACCCCGGCGGCGCCTTCGCCTCCAGCTCCACGACCATCGGGCCCAATTCAACCATCGAAACGGTCGCCGGCGGCGGCCTGCAGAGCGGTCTGCCGGCTCTCGACGCCTCGATCTCGCCGAAGGCCGTCGCCGTCGATTTGTCGGGCGACCTGTTCGTCGCCGATAATGCACTCAACGTCGTATTCGAAGTGCATCACGCGACGGGAGTCGCCACGATCGTGGCGGGAAATGGAACGGCCGGCTTCAGCGGCGACGGCGGACTCGCCGCCGAGGCGGAACTCAGCGATCCGGAGGGCGTCGCGGTTGATTCATCGGGCGAGTTGTTCATCGCCGACACGTACAACAATCGCGTCCGCAAAGTCGACTTGGCGACGGGCGTCATCAGCACCGTGGCGGGAAATGGAACATTCGGCGTCAGCGGCGACGGCGGCCCGGCCACCGCCGCGGAACTCGACGGGCCCCGAGCGTTGCGGTCGATTCGTCGGGCGACCTGTTCATCGCCGACAAACGGTCGCATCCGCGAGGTGGACCATGCGACCGGCATCATCACCACTGTCGCGGGAAATGGAACGGCCGGCTTTAGCGGCGACGGCGGCCCGGCCACCGCCGCAGAACTGAACATCCCTGGGGCATCGCGGTCGATTCGTCGGGTGACCTGTTCATCGCTGACAGCAGCAACAATCGAATCCGCGAGGTGAACCACGCGACGGGCGTCATCACCACCGTGGCGGGAAATGGAACGCAAGGCTTCAGCGGCGACGGCGGCCCGGCCACCGCCGCGGAACTGGACTTCCCCGGGGCATCGCGGTCGATTCGTCGGGCGACCTCTTCATCGCCGACGGTGCGATCGCATCCGCGAGGTAAACCATGCGACGGGCGTCATCACCACCGTGGCGGGAGACGGATCTGCCGGTTTCAGCGGCGACGGCGGACCGGCCACCGCCGCGGAACTCAACGGCCCCGAGGATATCGCGGTCGATTCGTCGGGCGATCTGTTCATCGCCGACACGGACAACAATCGCGTTCGCGAGGTGAACCACGCGACGGGCGTCATCACCACCGTGGCGGGAAATGGAACTCGAGCATTCAGCGGCGACGGCGGACCGGCAACCGACGCGGAAGTCGATTCGCCGCGGAACATCGCGGTCGATCCGTCGGGCGACCTGTTCATCGCCGACGCTTCGAACAATCGCGTCCGCGAGGTGAACCACGCGACGGGCGTCATCACCACGGTCGCGGGAAACGGAACGGCGGGCTTTGTCGGCGACGGCGGACCGGCCACCGCCGCGGAACTCAATGACCCGCAGGGCGTTGCGGTCGATTCGTCGGGCGACCTGTTCATCGCCGACAAGTGCAACAATCGCATCCGCGAGGTAAACCTGCCGACGGGCGTCATCACCACCGTGGCGGGAAATGGAGCATTCGGCTTCAGCGGCGACGGCGGACCGGCCACCGCCGCGGAACTCAGCTACCCCCGCGGCATCGCGGTCGATTCGTCGGGCGACCTGTTCATCGCCGACACTTCAACAATCGCGTCCGCGAGGTCAACCATGCGACGGGCATTATCACCACCGTGGCCGGAAACGGACGTCCGGCTTCAGCGGCGACGGCGGCCCGGCCACCGCGGCGGAACTCAGCACCCCGAGGGGATCGCGGTCGATTCGTCGGGCGACCTGTTCATCGCCGACGGTAACAATCGCGTCCGCGAGGTAAACCATGCGACGGGCATCATCACCACCGTGGCGGGAAACGGAACCGAACGGCTTCAGCGGCGACGGCGGCCCGGCCACCGCGGCGGAACTCAACTACCCCGCGGGCATCGCTGTCGATTCGTCGGGCAACCTGTTCATCGCCGACACCGGCAACCATCGCGTCCGCGAGGTAAACCTCGCGACGGGCATCATTACCACCGTCGCGGGAAATGGAACACCCGGCTTCAGCGGCGACGGCGGCCCGGCTCGGCGGCGGAATTCTTCGTGCCCATGGGCATCGCTTTTTCTCTCGGGCGACCTCGCGGTCGATTCGTCGGGCGACCTGTTCATCGCCGACACCGACAACAATCGAGTCCGCGAGATGTCGAACGGCGTTGTGGTCAACGTGACCCAGCCGCTCGTCGTGAACAACGCCGTTTATACCATCGGCTCGGGCGTCGTCACGTGTCCGCCGACGAACGGCGTCTTGCTACAACGACTACCGCACCAGTCCGGAGCAATTGACTGTGACGGCGGCACGGTCGCCGGCGCCAACGGCGGCACGTTCGAATTCCATGCCGACGGTTCGTTCACCTATACGCCGCCGCAAACTTCCCGGGCTTTGATTCCGCGCAGTATACGGCCAGCGACGCCCAAGGCGACACGGCCACTGCGACGGTCAACGTGCTGTCGCAGACGGGCGGCGTCGTGTGGAAATTCTACGAGTCAGTGCTCAACCGCGATCCGGATCCGGGCGGACTGAAATACTGGATCAACGATTTCGTCAATGGCGGCAAGACGGGCGATATCGCCGCCGGCTTCTTCGAGAGCGATGAACTGCTCAACGAGATCATCACCGGCTACTACCAGCAATATCTGCATCGCACGCCCGACGCCAGCGGCCTGGCTCACTGGAGACAAGTCTGGCATGCCACGGGCGGTCCCGAGATCATCAAAGCCGGGTTTGCCGACTCGCCCGAGTTCTACGCTTCGGCCGGCGGCACGCCCGAGGCCTGGATCACCCAACTCTACCTGCGAATTCTCGACCGACAGCCCGATCCGCAAGGCAAGCAGTATTGGCTGAATTACCTTACCAGCCATGGAAACACGGCGGAAGCAAGGAAGCACATCGCCCTGGGTTTCTTCACCTCGCTGGAGGCCTACAAAGGCGACGTGACCGGCTGGTTCCAGGAATACCTGCAGCGAGGCCGCGACCGACGAACTGAACCATTACGCCAGCGAGATGCGAGCCGGCAAGACCGATCGCGACATCGAGCAGGAGATCACCAACCTGCCCGAATACGGCCAGAATCCTCCCGCGTCGCCGACCGGCGAGGGCGTTCGCCTGCCCGATTATTTCCCGCAGACCGCTTCCAGCGGTAACCAGCAACAAACCGCCGTCGCCGCCAAGGACTCGTTGTTTGCGAAGCTCGGCTCTTAGCCCGCGAACATTGACACGACGATCCGGCGCGACACGTCGCGGGCATTTCACGCCTCCGCACGTGGCTTGTCATGCGGCATCGCAAAGCTCTATTTCGCCCATGAGGGGATCTATCCCTGCTGCTCAAGAGCACTTCGGAAAGGCGTTCCGGCGGCTGGCCAGCGTGGGCATCTTCGCGGACGGGAACTGGCGCCCACCACTGGCTTGGCCATCGCGAGCCTTGCGCGGCGGTCGATGCCTCCGCAGGAACTGGCAGACTTTGAAAAAGGGAGGTCACGCAAGTTTTTACGGTGTGACGCGGTGGAAGGCGGTGCGGCTTGTGACCGTGGAGTTCGACGCGTCCCGCCATGGAAAGTGAGGCTACCCACAGACTCTGCGGAAAAGCTACTTCTTTAGGTTGAAGTTCATGGCGTTCTTGTTGCCTGAAACGAGCATCACGACGAGCTCGGTCGTTTCATCGGACGCATATCTGGCGGGGACTCCCTCTCCTTCGAATGTCACTCGCAGTGTTTCGGCGGGGCGAGATTGATGGCGTATTTGCCGTCCTTGATTTTAGACCCGACGAACTGACCGTTCTCTCGATGGAGAGTGATCTTGCCGCTCGCCAGTGGCTGGCCGTCGAGCGTAATGACTCCCGTCATTTCGCAGACTTCGGCCGCCGCCGAGAGTGAAGCGCAAAGACGAGACCGTAGATCCCGATTGCCGCAAGCAGCGCCGATTGCATCGAACGCATGTTGATCTCCTGAAAATCAAGACGGTCTTTACGGTTGTTCATGGCCATGACGAATCGAGCGATCCGCATCGATTGTAATCGCTCGTTTGATTGGAAATCCACGGTGCTGACAATTGATCTGGCAAAAATGGGGTTTGCGGAGATATCACAGGCATGGCTCTAGAGATCATGGAAGAACTCGTCGGCGTGTCCAGAAGCCCGGACGATTAAGGGGTTTCGCCGCATTACCACTTTTTCCATGGCAACGCCTTTTTTGAAGCCAACTCCACCGAAATCTTGACACGTCTAACCTGCCGGGGTCCGGCGCACCTCCGCAGGAAACTGCACGTTAGCCAGCGGGCAGTCTGTCCACCGGCGATCCAACCTCCAGGCAGTCTATGGCTTTTCGGCGCCGGACGTTGTGCCCCCCCTGATACCGAACGAGTGCTTTCGCGGACGCCTTGCGGTTGGGTCGTCCAGCAGCGGCAGCGGCGAAGGATCGACGGGCCGGCCAGCCATGCATCGGTCGAGGCGTTCTCGATCTGCTCAATGCCTTGCAAGGAGGAACCTGGCATCCTGCCTTGGCGCGGTTCCGATCGGCGCATGGCAGAAGGTGCTGGCGCCGAGGGAATCTCTGATCTACGTGAATCGCCCCGCGCGTACGATTGGAGGCGTGAGGGCTCGTCCAAAGCCCAATCGTCTAACTTGAAACCGTCAGACCGCACGTAGTCGCGCCTGATCCGCCAGAGATTTGTTTGATGTTCGTCCCCGTGCCGTGAGACGACGCGAAAGGCTCGCTGTCTCCACTTTCCCGCCTGCGCAAGGGCGTCGTTTGCATCGCGGCGCCAAGCCAGTTTGCGCGTAGGTTGGGGCAAATGGCGGATGCCGGCGCAGGGCTACGTAACAAATCGACGGATTTTCGGCTGAGACGGGCGCGGCTTTTTCGCGTTTATCCCGCGGGCTTTCGCCGCGGTAGGGCGGAACTTGTTCCGTGTCGCCGGATCGGCTGCTCTGGCCGGCGCCGGGCGTGAGGCGGGTGAACGGAACAAGTTCCGCTCTACGACCCGCGGTATCACCTTGTTTCGAGCGCCGCAGAGCGCAACCCGATTCGGGCTTGATTTGACGGCAAGCCAAACATCTGGGGACAATGGCTGAATATGAGATCCCCACGCAAAAACCATGTCTGCGTCCGCTCTCGCTGCATCGCACGCGCGTGGACGGCTGCCACGCACGGAGCCGGCGGCGAAAGGCGCCCGCTCGCTACGTCGTCGCCTTGTGCGCTGAGACTTTGCGAAACCAATAGAGGGGGGAGGCCATGGCCGTGGCAAGACGATGCCCGCTCCTGTCGAGCGTCGGCAAACCCCATAATTCCTCGTGTCAGCTTCAGCCTGAGCTGTCGCTGTGATCCCAACTCCGGAGCGCCCGATCAGTTACTCGCGCTAAGACTTGCTAAGGTTTTTCCCACCTGACAGAAGGGTGCGAAGCAAAGCTGAGCCGCAAGCTGGCTGGAACCTTTCCTTCCCCTGTAGCCCCCGCCTCGAAACGAAAACTGCATCATGAAATCGAAGTCCGTCGCCGGAACGTTTTTTATCATTGCCGCCATGGCGGCGCCGACCGCCCAACTCGCTGCCGCTCCGCCGCCGAAAGCTCCCGACGTCCCTGCGGAACTTCCCCCGAACGTGGAACTGCTGCAGCCGGGCGTCAAGCTCACGTTACTCGCGGAGCATCCGGCGCTCGTCACGCCGACGGGCATCGATGTGGATCAACAAGGCCGCATCTGGGTCGTATCGTGCCACACGCACTTCCGCCCTGAAGAATACGAAGGGCCGGAGCACGACGAGATTCTGGTTTTCGACCGCGACGGCAAGCACCGCCGGGTGTTCTACAACAACACCGACATGACGATGAACATCAAGCTCGGCCCTGACGGCTGGGTTTATCTCGCCGAGCGGAGCCGCATTCTGCGCGTCAAAGATACCGATGGGGACGGCAAAGGCGATGTCGAGGAGAATGTCGCGGTACTCGACACGTTGACGGATTATCCGCACAACGGTTTGTCGGGCCTGGCGTGGCTTCCCAGCGGCGAGTTGATGTTCTCGCTCGGCGAAAACTTCGGCAAGGACTGGACGCTCTCGGGCCGCGACGGCGCCCGTCTGACCGGCCGGGGCGAAGGGGGCGCGTTCCGCTGCCGAGCGGACGGCGCCGGACTGCACCGCATTGCTGCGCGGCTTCTGGAATCCGTTCGGGCTGCTGCGCGGAAGGACGGCGAGATGTTCGCCGTAGAAAATGATCCGGGCAGCCGCCCGCCGTGCCGGCTGTTGAGCATTGTCGAGGGCGCCGACTATGGCTTTCAGTGGGTGTACGGCAGCGCGCCGGTGCATCCGTTCGTCGCCTGGAATGGCGAGCTGCGCGGTACGCTGGGCATGATTCATCCCTCGGGCGAAGGGCCGTGTGCGCTGGTGGAACTGGGCGGCGGCGTGCTAGCGACCTCATGGAGCAACCATCGCATTGACTACTTTCCCTTGACCCGCAAAGGCGCCGGCTATGCGTCTGAGCAGATCGCCCTGCTTCGCGGCGGCGATTTCTTCCGGCCCACGTGCATGGCGCCGGGACCGGACGGCGCCTTCTATCTGAACGATTGGGTGTTCAGTTCCTATTCGCTGCATGGTTGCGGCCGATTGTGGAAGCTGGAGATCGACAAGGCAAAGTCGAACTGGCTGAAGCCTGCGCCGGAGCCGCCCAATGCCGCCGCGAAACTGGCCAGAAGCTTGCGCGAAGGAAAGACGAAGCTATCCGACGCGGAGCTCTTCAAGCTTGCCCGCGGCGGAGACGCCTATCTCTCCGACGCCGCGCTGACTGCCCTGGCGCGCGGCAGCGCCGCATGGACGCCGGAATATGTTCGGGGCCTTGGCGCCCAAGACCGAGTGTCGGGCGCTGGTGGCGCTGCGCCGTGTGGAGCTCAACGAGAAAAAATGGGTGCGGCTGCTATTTGACGACCCTGATCCCGAAATTCGCTTCGAGTGCTTGCGCTGGATCGCCGATGCGGTGCTGGTCGACTTCAAACCCGACGTCGAGCGAATGCTGACGCGGCCCGATCTGGACTATCGATTGTTCGAAGCGGCGCTGGCGGCCTGGAACACGCTGCGCGGCAAGCCGGAAGCAGGCGTCACCGACGCCGACGTTCTCGTAGAGCGGATCAATGATGCGGCCACGCCAACTCGTCTGAAGGGTTACGCCCTGCGGCTGGCCCCGCCGGATCACCCCAAGCTGGCCGTCAAGCTGCTGCGGCGCCTGCTGGCGGAGAACGATCCGTTGCTGGCGCTTGAAGTCGTCCGTACGCTGGCCGCCCGCAACGCCGACGACGCCCGCGCGGCGCTGGCCGAAATCGCCGCAGACGAAAGCCGCGACGCCGAGTTGCGGGCCGATGCGATCGCCGGTCTGGCCTTGTCGGAACACGCGGCGCATCGCGCACTGTTGTTGAAGCTTGCATCGCACGACCAGGCCTCGATTCGAAACGAAGCCTTGCGCGCATTGCGTTTGTCGCCTCTCGACGCGGCCGCGAGAAAAGCCCTGCCGAGCGTGGCCGAGCGTCATCCCGATTCGGCTGCGTTGGTTGGCGTGCTGCTCAATCCGGACTCGATCAACGCGGGCCGCCCCGCCTTGGAAGACACGGCGGCGTGGCTGAAGCGACTGGAGACGTTGCCCGGCAAGGCAAGTATTGCGGCCGGCCGGCGGATCTTCTTCCATCCTCGCGTGGCCCTGTGCACTAACTGCCACCGCCACAGCGGCCGCGGCAACGTCGTCGGACCCGATTTGAGCTTCGTCTCCCGGCAGGGGGATCGCAAGGCGATCCTGCAGTCCATCCTGGAGCCGAATCGCGAGGTGGCGCCGGCAGTTCTATCCGACCATGCTGGAGTTGAACGACGGCACGATGTTCACCGGCATCCTGCTGCGTTCGTCGAGCGTCGACGTGTTCCGCGACCTGAACGGCAAGGAGCGATCTTTCAAGAAGGCCGACTACGAACAACGAGTCGAGTTGAAAACTTCGGTGATGCCGACCGGCCTGGCGGCCTCGCTGACCGACATGGAGTTACGCGATCTGCTGGCGTTCTTGACCGGCGCCGCAGACGGCGACTCTCAGGCCGCGGCTCTCAAGGCGCCCCTTTGGCCCGTCCAGGCGCCAGTGGGCGGCGGCGAATTCGAAGCCAGTTCCGCCAAAGTGCAGGTCTTTCTGCCGCCGCCGGACAAGGCCACGGGCGCCGCCGTAGTGATCTTCCCTGGCGGCGGATATATCCGGCACGTGACCGACCGCGAAGGCTATCCGATTGCGGACTGGCTCAACGCGCACGGCATTGCCGCCGTGCTGCTCGAGTACCGGCTGCCCGAAGGCCGCTCGTATGTTCCTCTTCTCGATGCGCAGCGGACGATCCGCCTGACGCGGGCCAATGCAAGCGAGTGGAAGATTGATCCCGAGAGGATCGGCATCCTGGGCTTTTCCGCCGGCGGTCACGTGGCTTCGACCGCCGGCACGCACTTCGACGGCGGACGGCCCAACGACGCCGACCCGGTCGAGCGCGTGAGTTGCCGGCCTGACTTCATGCTGCTCGTCTATCCCGTCGTGACGATGGGCGACAAGACCCACGCGCTGTCGAAAACCAAGCTGCTCGGCGCCGATCCCAAACCGGAACTGGTGCAGTGGTTCTCCAACGAAACGCAGGTTACCCAGCAGACTCCGCCCGCCTTCCTGGCTCACGCCCGGGACGACAAGAGCGTGCCGCCCGAAAACAGCCGCAACTTTGTGGCGGCGATGAAGAAACACGGTGCGCCAGTTGAATATCTCGAGCTTCCTTCCGGCGGCCATGGACTCAACGGCTGCCAAGGGCCGCTCTGGGAGGAGTGGAAAGCGAAGGCGCTCGTGTGGTTGGCATCTCAGAAGTTCATTCCCGCAGAGAACCGATGAACATCAAACCGCTGTTGCTCGCATTGTTGGTTGCAGCATTGCCTCCCGCCGCACCGGCCGTCGCCGCGCGCGGAGCGTCCGAACATTATCGTGTTTTTCTGCGATGACCTCGGCTGGTCGGATATTGGCTGCTACGGCGGCGAGATCCCGACGCCGAACATCGACGCGTTGGCGGCCGGCGGACTGCGGTTCACGCAATTCTACAATCATGCGGTTTGCGGTCCTTCACGCGCCGCACTGCTGACGGGGCTCTACCCGCAACAGGTCGGCCACAGCGGCCGAGGCTGGAACGACGCAACGGACTTTTCCAAGTGCGTCGGCCTGGGCGAAATGCTTAACTCGGCCGGCTACCGGACGTTGATGGTCGGCAAGTGGCAGGAGCGACAACTGCCGGCGCGACACGGCTTCGATCGCTTCTTCGGGCCGATGTGTGCGGGCAAGATCAGCTACTTCAACGAAGTGCAGTTGAACCCGTTCTATCTGGACGAGACGCGTTGGAAGTTTCCGCCCGACTTCTATCTCACCGAACGCGCTGACCGATTATGCGGTGGAGTTTGTCGAAGAAGCGCTGACGAACAAAGAGGGCGACGCTGTTGCGCCGTTTTTCTTGTATTTGGCGCACATTGCTCCCCACTGGCCGCTGCACGCGCGCGAGGCCGATATGGCGCCGCACCGCGAGCGATATCGCAACGCCGGTTGGGACGAGTGGCGAACGAAACGTTTCGCCCGCCAGCGCGAGCTTGGCCTTGTGCCGTCTGAGTGGAAGTTGGGCCCGCGACTCCGGCGGGGTTCCTGAGTGGCAGAAGGACGACCTGGCCGACTGGCAAGCGGAGCGGATGGCGGCTTACGCCGCGCAAGTCGCTTCGCTCGATGCGAGCCTCGGCCGCGTGATGGATGTGGTGCGCAAGGCGGGCGTCGCGGAGAATACGCTCGTGTTGTTCCTCTCTGACAACGGCGCCGCGCCCGACGGCGGCCTGAAGCCGACGACAAGCGGCTTTGGCATCAAGCCCAACGGCCCCTGGCGACTGGACGGCCAGGCGATGCGTCCGGGGAGCGGACCTAAGAACATGCCGGGCCCGCCCGATACCTTCGCCGCTTATGGACTTGGCTGGGCGAACATGAGCGACACGCCGCTGCGCAGCACGAAGATGACGGCTTATGAAGGGGGCATTCGCACGCCTTGCATTGCCAGTTGGCCGGCCGTGATTCGCAAGGGCGGAAGCATCACGCATACCGTCGGACACGTGATGGACTTCATGCCGACGTTTTTGGACATTGCCGGCGTCAGCTACCCGGCCGAATTCCAGGGCCGCAAACCACTGCCGCTGGAAGGCAAGAGTCTGCTGCCGGCGTTCCGGGGCGAATCGCAACCGGGCCATGAGGTGCTCGCCTGGCGGGCACCGCAGAACCGGGCCCTTCGCTCCGGCAACTGGAAGCTGGTCGAATCGCCCGCGACGAAAGCGTGGGAACTGTACGACCTGGCCGCCGACGGGACTGAAACGACGAACCTGGCGGCAAGCCATCCCGACCTCGTGAAGGACCTGGCGGCCGCAGTGGCAGCATTGGGCGGAGCGCTGCGGCGCGAAGCCGTAACCGTAGAGCAAGCGTCCTCACTTGCTCATAAACAAATACGGCACAAGCGGGACGCTTATGCTACGAGTAACGTGCTGCAATTCTTTGCGCAGGCCCTGCCCGACTACAACTCCCAGCCCTTGCGATATTCGCGATGCAAGAACTGATCGGCCTGCGGGCAGTTCGTCGCTTTCAGCGCCGCCGCGTCCCACTCCAGCTGCTCGCCCGTGCGGTAGGCGACGTTGCCCAGCAGCACGGCTTCGGTCAGCGCGCCGGAGTAGTCGAAGTTGCAGGTCGTCGGGCTGCCGGTCTTGCAGGCCTGGATCCATTCGGCGTGATGGCCGATCGAATTGGGAATCGTCGGCGCCGGCGGCTTGAAGCCGGCAAAGTCCTCCTCCGGGTAGAGCTTGTAGCTGCCGTAGTCGGCGCAGAGCTGCCCCTTGTCGCCGACGAACAGGATGCCGCCGCCCGCCGGTGGCAATGCCGTAAATCTTCGGCGGAATCTTGTCGCCGTCGTACCAGGTGAGCTTCACCGGCGGCCGCTCGCCGCGGCAGGGAACTCATAACGCACGATCAGACCGAGCGGGCAGGTTTCCGGATGCACGGGCGGGCCTTCCGCGGCCGACCGTCGTCGGATGCCGCAGCTCCAGGGCCCAGAACGGCAAGTCCATGTGGTGGCAGGCCATGTCGCCCATCGTGCCGCCGCCAAAGTCCCACCAGCGCCGCCAGTTGGCCGGCAAGTAGAGTCGGATGTACGGCCGCTCGGGCGCGGGCCCAGCCACAGATCCCAGTGCAGGTACGGCGGCACGGGCGGCGTGTCTGTCGGTCGATCTCCGCCGCCCCAGCCCTTGCCGGCCCAGACGTGCACTTCGCGCACCGGGCCGATCGCGCCGGAGCGAATGATCTCGACCACGCGGCGATAGTTGTCGCCGGCGTGGATCTGCGTGCCCATCTGCGTGGCCAGCTTCGTCTCTGCGGCCAGCTTGGCCATCGAGCGGGCTTCGTACACGTTGTGCGTGAGCGGCTTTTCGCAATAGACGTGCTTGCCCGGCCGCATGCGCCATCGCCGTGGCCGGCGCGTGGGTATGGTCGGGCGTGCTGACGGCCACGGCATCGAGGCCGGGCAGTTCGAGCAGCTTGCGGAAGTCGTTGAACTTCTCGGCGGCGGGAAGTCCTTGGCCACGCCGGCGAGATACTCGTCGTTGATGTCGCACAGCGCCACGATGTTCTCGCCTCGCAAGTTGCCGAGGCTGAAGCGGGCCTGGTTGTTCACGCCGATCATGCCGACGTTGAGTTTCTCGTTCGGCGACTTGCTCTCGGCCGCGGCTTGCGAGGTGAAATAACCGCCCGCCGCCAGCGCGGCGCCGGCAGCGCGGTCTGCTGGAAGAACTCGCGGCGGGTGGAGCGATACGTCATGGCTGCGTCTCCAAGGGTCTGGTGCGATATGCGACAATGTTGGCTGGCGCTAGCATAGCGCAGCGCATCGCGTTCGACAAACAGAATCCTGCCGACGCCGTAGGCCCTCAGGCAACCGGGGCCGAAGCGAATTCGCAACAGGCCTCTTGCGTCGTCTGCTCGCGCGACGTATCAAGGCAAACATGCCGCGAAAACTCGCGTCAGGCGTCGAGCAGCTCTTCCCTCATTTCCTTTTCGTCGAGGACTGCGATGACCAAACCCTCTCCCCCGCCGATTGACGCCGCCGAGGCGCGCAAGCGAGCCCGGGCCGTCGTGCAAGAAGATCGCTTTCCGCAGTTGGCCACCATCGACGGCGACCAACCCCGCGTGCGGCCCGTGTCGCCCGTCAAGACCGATGGCTTCACGGTCTACGTGGCCAACTTGCGCAGCTACCATAAGACGGCGGAGATTGCCGCCAATCCGAAAGTCGAATTGTGCTATATCGACGCCGGGACACAACCAGGTGCGGATCACCGGCACGGCGGTTGTCGTGACGGAGCAAGCCGCTGCTGGAGGAAATCTGGAATGCCAATCCGCTGCTCCGCCAGTACCTTGGCTCGCTCGACAACCCCGAGTTGATCGTGTATCGCATTGAGCCGAACCGGGTGCGATACATGCAGGAATGGGCGCTCGAGTACTACGAGGTCGAGCCGAGCTAGAAACCGACCTGGCGGAGCGCCTCAGCGCCGCAAGGGAAATAGAAACGGCGGAGCGCTCCACAGCCATTGCGCCGGCTCGCGGTTCCGGCCTTCGGCCCCGTACCAGCGCCCTTGTCGCAAATAGACGGACGGAAGGTGCAGCAGTGCACTGGCGATTGCGAGCGACGCGACCAACGCTCTTCCTCGCGAGCTCTTCAGCAACACTCCCAGCGGCGCCAGCGCGAACAGCGCCGCCAACGGAATGACTTCGGAGGCCAAGACGCGACCCCCAGCACCAGCCGCCCCACCAGCAGCGCCAACTGCTCACCAAAGTCAGATGCATGCCGATCACCGCCAGCGCCCACGCCTGCCAGCCTGGCGGCAGAGAAACTCGCGGCGCCGGCAAGCGCCGGCGGAACGCAGGCAGCAACGTCAGCAAGGCCAGCAGCAACCACGGCTGATAAACGGCCAACCCGTGCGTTGGACTGGCGAGCACGCCCAACCAGGCGCGCACATCGCCCGCCGACCACAGCCCGGCGCTTGTTTGCACGCTCGAGGGCCCCAGCGGCGTGCCGTAAACGGACCAGTTCATCACCGCCCACGGCGCGACGGCGGCCGCGGCGCAGCCGGCGATGGCGAGTGCCCTGAGCGGAGCTCGCAGGAACACCCAGACGCCGAAGCTCACGACGATCAACCCTGCCGACAGGCGGCAGGCCAGCATCATGGCGCAAGCCGCGCCTTGCAGCAAGATCGTCTTCCAACTCGCCGATCTCCAACAGCGGAACTCGACCAGCAGCAAGACTTCGGTCCAGAAGATCACGCCGCCATGCTGCCACAGTGCTTGCCCGATGGTGGAGAACATTACGGAGCCTGCAGCCATCAGCCAGGCGGTTGCATACGCCGTGCGCGCTTTGGCAAGGTGCAACGCCGCCACGAAGAACATCGCCAGGCACGCCGCGGAAACGCCTGCCGCGGTTAGCTTTTCCAGCCGGTCGTGCACCAGGGGCGAATCGAGATCGGCGCCCAACAGGTAACTTGTCGCCACGACCGGCAAGGCGAATGGAACCATGCCCGAAGGATAATTGGAGTAAATCCCGTCAGGCCGCGGCAAAAAGAAGTACGGCGGCTCGTCGCCCGCCGTGAACAGTCGCCGTTGCGTGTAACTCTCGGCAAACGGAGTCAGCTCCGCGCCTGGCGCCTGACCAGGCTTGCGGCCGTCATCACGACCGGCCGGGAATCGCCGGATTGAATGCCTTGATCTCGCAGCATCAAGAATAAGGCGTCGGGCAAGACGACCAACACGAGCACAGCCCGCCAGGGAATTCCCTGGCCGTCAGCCGGGAACGCACAAACGGCCTGCCACGAGCGCTGCACTCCGCGTTGCACCCGGCTGCGAAAGTCCGGCAGCAGAGCAAATGCCGCGGTCCAGACGCCGACGACCAGCGGCGTCCAAAGATTGCTGCTGCCGCCGCGCAGCAGCACGGCAAGCGCCGCCGCGGTCAGGCAGCCGAGCAGCCATTCAGGCCATGCAGGTTTGGCGGGCTTGCAAGCTCCTTGTTCCACAGACGGTTTCCTCGAAGTTTCCGGCCACGTTGCGACGGTCCCCGCACCGCGAAGCGAAAAGTATCGGAATCCACAAGATCAGGTCAACGCCAGTAGGGGGTTTTCCGGCATTCCAGGCAGCGCGGCGGCAGCCCGCTTTGGGCCGGCAGAAGCGGCGCTGGCCGTCGAGCTGCGAGCTATGCTATTACTGCTGCGAGTCTTAGCGTCAGATCTCGCCACGCCCGAGGTTGCGCCATACATCCCGACCCGTCGGGGCGTTCCGTTACGGCCCGCCATATCGCCAAGCGATAGATTTCATGGAAAAACTGCTGACTTTGCTGACGATTCCCGGTCCAAGCGGCGATGAGCAGGCCGTCGCCGATTGGATGGCGAACCAACTGCGCGAAATCCCGGGCGTCGCTCTGCAACGTCTCGGCGATAACCTGCTCGCTGTGCGAGGTTCGCCGCGGACGGCCATTTTCGCCCATCTTGATACGACCGGATTTACGCTTGGCTATCGACGCCAGTTGATTCCGATCGGCGCTCCGGATCCCCAAGACAGGGACGAGTTGATCTCGGCCGACGGTCTGCGCGGCCGGCTGCGAGCGACTGCCGGCGACCATCGACACGCGCAGTTGCGCCGCGTTCGCGACGGCGAAGGCGCCAAGGCGAAGCCGGCGCCGGGCACGCGCTGGGTTTATGCCCGCAAGCCGAAGATTAAAGGCGGCGTGATCACGGCGCCGTATCTCGACAATCGAGCCGGCTGCTGGGCCGCGTTGGAGGCGCTGCGGCGATGCGAGAATGCCGCGGCGGCGTTCACGACCGGAGAAGAGCGGCACGGACACGGCGCGGCCGGTCTGCGCCGAATGGCTGTATCGCCAACGCGGCATCGCCCAGGCGATTATCTCGGACCTGACCTGGCACACCGCAGATACGCCTTGCGGGAAAGGCCCGGCGATCTCGCTGCGCGACGCGTTCTCCCCCCGGCAAGCCTTTCTCGACCGCGTGCTGAAACACGCCGAGGCGAGCGGCGTGGCACATCAGCACGAAATTCAATCGGCCGGCTCGTCCGACGGCGCTCACATCCTGCGCTCCTCGGTTCCTATGGACTGGGTGTTCATTGGCGCCCCAGAGAAATCTCCGCACACGTCGCACGAACGGGCGAAGACTAGCGACTTGCAACGCATGGTCGAGTTGCTGGTAGAAGTTGTTGCCAGGCTGCATGAGGACGCCTGATCTCGGCGGTTGGGGTGGTTCCTGCGGCTGATCTCCGTCAAGCCGCCAGGGCCGCCGAGCGAACAACGGCCAGAGTTCAGACATGCTCGGCCGCCAACCAGCCTGTACTGAAGGCGGCTTGAAAATTGTAGCCGCCGATCGGGCCGTCCAGATCGAGCACTTCGCCGGCCAGGAACAAGCCCGGCGCTTTGCGGCTTTCCATGCTGCGTGAATCGACTTCATCCAAGGCCACGCCGCCCGCGGTGACTTCGGCCTTCTTGAAACCTCGAACGCCGCTGACGGCGATCTCGCAGCGTTTAATCGCAGCGACCCAGCGAGCACGATCGGCGCGGCTGAGCTCGCCCGCGCGACGCTGCAAATCCAAGCCGGCACGCTCCAAGAGTATCTCGGTCAGACGTCGCGGCAATGGCGTAGCGAGTAAACCGGCCAGTTGCTTCTTGCCCGCGGCGGCGGCTTCTTGTTTTAGTTGTTCGTCCAATGCACTTTCGCTGACGGCAGGGAGAAAGTCGCACAGCAGAACGAGGCTGCGCGGGTCGCGTGGCCGCTGATCACGCGGCTGACGTCCAGTACCACCGGCCCGGAGAGCCCGAAATGCGTGAACAGAAAGGAGCCGCGGCGCTCCGCCAGAACCCCTTGGCGCCTCCCCTTCTTCGGCGGCTGCTGCGCCGCCGCGTTTTGCGGTTCTCCGTTGGGAGGCTGATCGACAACCCGCACGAGCACGTCAGCAATGGTAATGCCCTTTAGTTCTCTCACCCAGGCGGCGTCGGTCGTGACGGGCGTGAGTGCGGGGCGCGGCGGAACGATCGTGTGCCCCAAAGCCGCAGCCCAGCGGTAACCGTCTCCTGATGTCCCGCTGCCTGGATACGACTGGCCGCCGGTCGTGATCACCACGCTCGGCGTCAGAAGCGATCGTTTCGCGGTCTGCAGCCGGAACCCGCCTTGCTCGGCATCCGGTCGCTCCAACTCGCAGAGCGGCTCTTCCAGGGCCAGCGTGGCGCCGCTGCGCTGCAAGCGGCGCAGCAACGCGTCGAGTACGTCGGCGGCCTTATCGCTAGCCGGGAAGATCTTGCCCGTCTCCTGCTCGACCTTGACCTGCACGCCTTCCCGCTCGAACAGTTCCACCAGATCCTGCGGCGAAAGCGCGGCCAGCGCCGAGTGGAGAAAGCGGCCGGCCGGACCGAATTCCGCCACGATGCCGCGTGCATCGGTCGCGTGAGTCAGGTTGCAGCGAGTCCCGCCCGACATGAGGATTTTGGCGCCCGGATGACGGTTTTTTTCCAACAGCAGCGCGCGTTTGCCGCGTTCTGCGGCGCGGGCGGCCGCCAATAGCCCGGCCGCGCCGGCGCCCACGACCACGGTATCCCAATCCATGCTTAAGGCGAAACTCCGGTAGAGAAGGCGGTCTGTATGCGTCTCAGACTCGCCAGGCTGCGATGGGCGTCCTGCAAAGGGCCTGACCTTGCAGTATGCCGCACGCGGCGTCACGACGGCAAGGGCCCGCTGGCGGCGAGCTCTGCTTTTGGTAAACGGCGGCAACGGCCGCGCCAAGACTGCGCAATCGGCACGCTGGGAACTGCAGCCGCGTTCGACGTAACCTCCGTTCCTGGCGGTTGTTGGGCAAGGCGCCTGGGCTTGATTCGGGCGCTGCCGGTGCGCTGAAAAATGTTAGAGAAATATTTGCGTGGCGACCCCAGTATGGCTACGCTTGAGATGCTTCGTTTCAAGAGCAGACCCCTCATGAACAGAGAGAGGCGGGAGTTCTGCAATGCGCGTCCTGGTTGGTTGGGACAATTCGGATGAAATCGAACTGCTCACGATGTACTTGGAGGCTGGCGAAACCGAGGTCGAGATGACCCGCACGCCCGAAGCGCTGTTGGAAGCGTTTCGGGCCGCCCCTTTCGATGCAGTTCTGCTGCCGCTGACGTTCCCGGACAGCGAGCAAGCGTTTCAGGTATTTGAAGAGATTCGCCGCGTGGATCCCGACATGCCCGTGATGGTCGCGGCGCGGCCCGGCGAAATCTATCCCCTGTCTCGGTTCATCAGCCTTGGAGTGCAAGCCCACGTCTATCGCGATCCGGACAAGGAGTATTTGTTCCTGCTGCAAACGCTGCTGGAATCGGCGTTAACGGCCAAGCGCGCGCGCAGTCGCGGTTGCTGGCTGAAAAGCTGCGCAGCGAAATCGACTCGGTGCGACAACTGCAGGAATCGATGATTCCTCGCGATATGCCCGCTCCGAACGGCTACCAGATCGTGGCCCGGTACGAGCCGGCCCAGATTCACGTTAGCGGCGGCCAGCCGGTCGTACTGGCCGGCGGCGACTATTACTATGCCTTCCAGGTGAGCCGCACGCGGCTGGTATTTCTGGTCGGCGACGCCTCGGGCCATGGCATCAAGGCCTGCATGTCAATTATGAGCATGCATACCTTGATCAACCAACTTCAAGACAACCTGGCAGGCGCCCCCGACGAATTCGTGGCTAAAGTCAACCGCAGGCTTTGCGAACAGAGCGTGACCCATCACCAGGAAGGGTTCATCACGCTGATCTACGGCGTGATCGAGGACGGCATGTTGCGGTGGACCTCAGCCGGTCACTGTCCGCCGCTGTTGCAGAACCTGGAGACGGGCGAAGTGACGGAGTTGGGAGACGCCTATCAAGACGGCGGCTTGCCGCTGGCTGTTTCCGAAGACGCCGAGTATGAAACCATCGTCAGCCCTTTGCCGCCCGGCCATCGTTTGATCGTCTATACGGACGGCATTATCGAAGCCATGCCCAGCGGCGACGACTTGCAGCAGTTCGGAGTTGAAGGACTGAAACGAACCTTGCATCGCTGCCGCGGAATCCCGCTGGCCGAGACGCTGGAAGAACTCTTCCGAGAGTCGCAAGATTTCACCGCCGGCCAAGGACGGCACGACGACACGTCCGTGCTGCTGCTGGAACGCGGGTTCGAATAGTCCGTCAGCCTTAAGCCGGCGAGACTGAATAGATCCGTCGGCGCGCCGGTCGGGCGATAAACTAGCTTTGCGCGCGCATGGGCGCCGTACTGCGCAGCGTTTGCCACTTGGCTTTGGTATCGGCTCATTTTAGCCGACAGCCCGAACTCCTCCGCCGAACCGGCGCGGCCGCTGCAAACCCCTGATTGCAGCGACACGACTGCCGGCTGGGGCCGGACGGCTTGCGCCCGGCTTCCAATTTTAGTTCGTCAGTCGCTTGACGGAACCCAACGGCGGCGGCGGCGGCGTGTTCTTGTACTCGTCGGTCACGATGATCTCCAACTGGATCTCGCGATCGCTGACGCCGCCGCGCATCTGAATCAGGTCGCTTTGCAACTCGTCGTTCGTCGGCTGCCGGTTGAGATATTCCTCGAAGAACCCATCGATCAGATTCGTGTAGTATTCGTCGCTGCTGAGGAACCCCGTAACGACCTCGTGTTCCGTCTTGGCATGCGTCTCCAGGGCCTGGTCCCAGTACTGCAAGCCTTGCGCGTTGGGACTGCGTTCGAGCAGTCGCTTGTACAGCGCCGTGACCCAGCCGGAATCGGTGCCGCCGGCCGACTGGTAGAACTCCGGCGACGCGATCATGCCGGCGATCACCGGTTCCGGACCGCCGAAGGCTTTCCATACGTTGTCTCGCCAGTAGGCCAGTCCTTGTGCATCCGGCGAGCGGAGCAAGAACTGCTGGTAGTAATTGGTGATGATCGGATTGAGCCGTTCGTCGCTCTCGATGATGCCTTGCGCGACCACCGCCAGCGAGGAACCGGCCTGGAGTTTGCTTACCCAGTATTGCAAGCCGGCGTCGTCCGGGTCGCGATGCAGCACCTGCTCGTAGAGTTTGCGAACGTTGCTTGCGTCGTGCGACAAGATACGCACCGTCACCGCATTGCTGCTGGCATGACCGTCGCTGGCTCGATAGGTGAACTCGTCGAGCCCGTGGAAGCTGGCGTTCGGGGTGTAGTTGAAGGAGCCGTCGGCGTGCAGCAGCAGCGTGCCGTGACTGGGCCCTGAGACGAGCACGGCGGTCAGCGAGTTGCCGTCCGGATCGGTGTCGTTGCTCAACACGCCCAGGGCGGCCGTCGCCGAACTGCTTTGGGCGTAGCTGATTTCGATGGCGTCCGGCTGCGCCGTCGGCGCGGCGTTAATATGGATTTCGAAGATCTGCGACGGCGAGGTGTCAGTCCCGCCATACAGCGTGCCGCCGTTATCTTTCAACGTGACGGTCACGTTCGCCACGCCGTATTGTCCCGGCGCCGGCGTGAAGCTCAGTGCGCCCGTCGTTGGATTGATCGAGGGCTGCACGGAGAACAACGCGGAATTGTCGGCCTGAACGGTGAAATCGAGCGTCTGGCCGGCCTCATTGGCCGGTCCCGGGCTTAATTGAGCGGCCCAGTTGGAGACGATTTGGGCGCCGCTGTTCTCATTGACGTACACGTCGCCGGCCTGGAGCGAGAAGCTGGGAGCGTGGTTGACCAGCCGCGAAGTGATCGTGAACGATTGCGCCGGCGAGGTGTCGACGCCGCCGTTGGCCGTGCCGCCGTTGTCGTGCAGTTGCACGTTCAAGTGCGCCGTGCCGACGGCGTCGGTAGCCAGCGTGAAACTGAGATTGCCGTTGTTCGGATCGATGCTGGGCTGCACGGCGAACAACGCGGGATTGTCGTCGGTGATAATAAAGTTCACAGCCTGCACCGCTTCGTTCGGGCCGGCGCTGATATTCGTCGCCCAATTCGTCACGGGTTGCGGCGGGGAGTTCTCGTTCAGTGCAATATCCGGTCCGACCGTGAAGCTGGGAGCGTCGTTGACCGGCCGCACGTTGACCTTGAACGTCTGAGCGGCCGAGGTGTCGGCGCCGCCGAAGGCCGTGCCTCCGTTGTCGTGCAACGTGACCGAGACGTTGGCGACTCCGCTCATATTGGGCGCCAAGGTGTAGGTCAGCGTTCCGGAAGAATTGATCGCCGGCGGAACGGTGAACAAACCTGGGTTGTCCGTCGTGACGATGAAAGTGAGCTGCTGCGTCGCTTCCACCGGACCGGGGCCCGGATTGATGTTGGTCGCCCAATTGGGGATCGACTGCGCCGGCGCGTCCTCGTCGAGCGTCTGGTTCGGGCCGGCCGTAAAGGTCGGCGCGTGGTTGACCAGATTGATGTGGATATGGAACGTCTGTTCCGCGGTGTGGTTGATGCCGCCGTTGGCCGTGCCGCCGTTATCATACAGCACCACGTGCACGTCCGTATCTCCGCTGGCGTTCAGCGCCGGAGTATACGTCAGCGTGCCCGTGCGGCCGTCGATGGTCGGTCCCGAGGCGAACAGGCTGGGATCGTCGGCCGTGACCTGGAAGGTCAGCGTCTGGCCGACCTCGTTGTTGCCGACGCCCGGACTGATCTGCGTGGCCCAGTTCGCAATCGTCTGCGGCAGGGCGTTTTCATTGATCGTCTGATCCGGACCAAGGGTGAAGCTGGGAACATCGTTGACGAAATTGGCGGTGATCTTGAAGGTCTGCGGCGGCGAGGTGTCTATGCCGCCGCTCGCCGTGCCGCCGTTGTCGTGCAGCTTGACGGTCACGTTCGATGAGCCGCTGAAGTTCTGTACGAACTGGAACGTTCAGATTGCCCGTCGCCGGATCGATCATCGGCTGCGTGGCGAACACGCTGGGGTTGTCCGGCGTGATGATAAAATTCAGCGTTTGACTCGCGTCGCCGTTGCCGCGTCCCGGGCTGATGTTCGTGGCCCAGCCCACAAAGGGCGGCGGCGTTTCGTCTTCGTTGACGACGACGTCATTCCCCTTGGTGAAGGTGGGGACGTCGTTGATGAACTGGACGTTCACGGTGAACGTTTGCGTGAACGTGTCGACGCCCCCGTTGGCCGTGCCGCCGTCGTCCGTCACCGTCACCGTGATAGTGGCCGTGCCCGAGGTGAAAGCGTTCGGAGTGAACGTCAGTTGGCCCGTGGAATTCGGACTGGCGTAGGAAACCGCCGGATTGGGGATCAGACCCGGATTGTTGGAAACGGCGGTAACGATCAGGTTCTGCGATTCGTTCAACCCGGCGGTTATGCCCGACAAAGCGACCTGTTGCTGACCGGCGTTTTCCAGCAGGTTGAGCGTCGGAATTGTGGCGAGCGTCGGCGGATCGTTGATCTCTGTGACCGTCAAGGTCGTAATTTGCGAAGCCGACGTATCAACGCCTCCGTTGGCCGTGCCGCCGTTGTCCTTGGCGGTGACCGTGATGTGCGCCGTGCCGAACACGTTGGGGGCAAGCGTGAAGTGCAGGCTCGAAGCCGTCACCCCGGCGGCTGCCGAATCGAGGAAAGGTTGCACGAGGAACAGATCCGGCCGGTCGGTCGTCACGCTGAACGTGACCGTCTGGTTGAACGGCGCTTGCGACTCAATTGGCTGGCCGGGGGAAATGCTCGTCGCAAAACTCGCCAGGCTGATCGGCGAGGCATTGCTGCCGCCGGGCGACCCGCCGCTGGCCGATACCGTGTTGTTTTCCAGCACGCTCATTCCGGAAGCCAGAACGAATGTCGGCGGCTGGTTGACCAGTTGGACGGTCTCCGTGGTCGTTAGCGCTGGCGGTGCTGAACGATGAGAATCCCCCCAGCGCCCGTGGAGAAGAAGATCGACCGTCGTGCCCGCCGATCCGGTAACCTGGTCCCAAGCATAGAAGGTCATGCTCGCCGAACCGGCGAAACCGGAGTCGGGCCAGAAACGCACCAGGTAACTGCCAGGCAGCATTAAGGCGTGGTTCAGCGCGACGGGGCCAAAGTCAGTCCACGTGCTGCCGTTGGCTGAATACTGCCAGCGACCCGAGGAGGTCTGCGTCACGCTGCTGACGGCAATACCGGGTTGCCCGCCTGCGTAGGCGTCGATCGTGAGGAAATTGGCGCCGGCGCCGTTCAGCATGCTGCTGACGCTCGTGCCGGCGGGCGCCGTGTTGGCCGGCGGAACATTTTCCAAGATCGACGGCAAGGTCGGCGTTCCGCTGCCCAAAACCGGCGCCCGGTGGATCGGCAGACCGGTCAATTGCATGGAAACCGGCTGCGAGTTCAGTGGGAACGGCGACGCCTGACCTTGCGGACCGAGCCCGGAATTGCCCAAGTCGTTGGCCACGAACGTCACGGTCGCCGTGCCGTTGAAGTTGATATCTTGCACGTACTCCAGAGCGGCCATGGCGGCGTTGACGTCGGCGAACGTCCCCTTGATCGTCATCGCCGCAGCGCCGTTGCCGCCGCCGACGACCTGTACGCTCGTATTCGGCGTGAGCAAGCTCGGAGCGATTTGAATCCCGCCCCCCGACACTCCGTTTTCTGAGGTCGTAAGGGTTACCTGGATCAGCCCGGAGCCTTCCGCCTGGTCGACATCCGACACGGAAACGGCCGGCAAGGGGGGCGTCGACAAGCTGAAGGCCGAGCTGGGAACGAGCGTAATCGGACCCGCCGGCGCCGTGACGACTGGAGCGTCGTTGACGGCCTTGACCGACAGCGCAGCCGTCGCCGAGTTGGTGCTGAACGGCGTGCTGCCGCCGACGCCCGTGGACGTCAGGTCGACGCTCGTGCCATGCACGTCCGGGCCGCCGTTGACGTAATCGAAGGTTTCGTCCCAGGCGATGAACGTCAGGCTGGGGGCGCCGCCGTAGAAGTCGTTGAAGTTTGCGTCCGGCACGAAGCGCACCAGGTCGCTGCCGTCGAGCAAGAACGGATCAGTGGCCGAAACCGTCGGGAAGGCTGACCATGCGCTGCCCGCCAATTGATACTGCCACGTGCCGTTGGCGGTTTGCCCCAGGTCCGTCACGGCGATGCCGAACTTCGGATTCGCGGTGGCGTGAAGCGTAATCGCATTGACCAGGTTCGTGTCGGATTGCAGCATCGTCAGGACGGTAGCGCCGGAATTGGCGCTCGTCGAGACATCTTCCAGGATCGGACTGAAAACCAGGTTGGCGCCGGATGCCAGCGTCGGGGCTTCCGGCTGCGGGGCGACCGAAAGCGTTGCGGTCGCGACCGTGTTGCTGAAGGGCGTGCTGCCGCCCGTGCCAGCGGCAAGCAGGTCCACCTGCGAACCGTCGGTGTCGACGCGGCCGTTCACAAAGTCGAACGTTTCGTCCCAGGCGGCGAAAGTCAGCGTCGGGGCGTTTGGGACGCCCGGGACGCGAGTGTCGTCGAACTTGGGATTCGGCAGGAAGCGAATCGCGTCATTGCCGTCCAACAGCAAGGCGTTGCTCGCGGTGACCGCCGGGAAATTGATCCAGCCGCCGCCGCCAATTTGATACTGCCACGTACCGTTCGAGGATTGCGTAACGCCGACGATCGCAATGCCCTGCTGGGCGCCCGGCGGGTTGTTGAGCGTAATCGCCGAAGGCTGGTTGGCCGGGTCGGAAGCCAGCATGACGTTGATCGTCGTGCCGAGGTTGTTGGCGACGGGCAAGTCTTCCGGGATCTGGTTGAAGTGCAGCGCCGTGGTCGAAGCGAGCGTCGGCGCCAGCGGCAACGGGTTGACGTGCAACACCGCCGTGGCCGGCAAACCGAGATCGCTGAACGGCAAGCTGCCGCCGGTTCCGGTCTGCGTCAAATCCAGCACGGCGCCTTCGGCGTCCGGACCGCCCGTAGCCAGATCGTACGTGCCGTCCCAAGCTACGAAGCTCAGACTGGGAGCTCCTCCGCGCGTGTCGTCGAACTTCTGATTCGGCAAGAACCGCACCAGATCGTTCGGGCCGAGCAGCAGCGCTGAACTGGAAGAGACGCCGGCCGGGAACGTCGTCCAGCTTGTATCGCCCGGTTTCTGATACTGCCAGACGCCGTTGCTCGTTTGCGTCGCGCCGACCACGGCGATGCCGTCTTGCGGATTTTCGAACGCGGGAGCGTTGAGCGTAATGGGCGTCGCTAAGCCGAAAACCGGATCCGTCTGCAGCATGGCAAGCACTGTGCTGCCGCCATTGCCGGCGATGGACTCGTTCTCGTCGATCGCGTCGAAGTGCAACGTTGCGCTGGGATCCAGCGTCGGTGCGTAATTCTGAGGCACGATGTTGACGAGAATATCGGCTTGCGTCGAGGTCAGTCCAAGCGCTGGGCCGGAGCCGATATTGCCATGGTCGTTCGTCGTGAACTGCAACGTCACCGTGCCGGAGCGCCGCAATGCAGGCATAAACGTCAGGCTGGCCAGCGCGTTGTTGATGGCCTGCAGCGTGCCTTGGAAGTCGAGCGTGTTCTGATCGTTGCCGGCGCCGCTTACGAACGTAATTCCGGTCGTGGTTCCCAAGTGCAGCGTGCCGAGCGACGGCGTGTCGAGCGTGATCCGCTCTTCGAACGGCGCCAGGGCAGAGTTGGTCGCATCGGCCGGGGCGATATCCAGGTCGCTGACCGTTACCGCGTTGGCCCCGCTGAAGTCCAGCGGAATGTCTTCGTTGGTCGAGAACGGACCGGTCGGCACGGTGTCGACGGGCGGATCGTTGACCGGCAGCACATTGATGGGAATGACGTACGTGGTCGAAAGCGCCGGCGCCGGCGAATTGCCGTTGTCGTTCACCGTGACCGTAATCATCGCCAGTTCGCCCAGGTGGCTGTCGAAGTGCAATTCGGGCGTGAACATCAACCCGTCGAGCGCGGCATCGATGCCGGGCGTCGATCCCGTCGCACTGGAATCGCCCAACGGCGCCGTGATGGTGATCGTGTCGGTGCCGTCGCCGATCGTCAACGTGTCGATGCCGAGCCCCGCCAGTTCCGTCAGCGCGGCGGCGCCGAGTGACAGCGTGCCGTGCGTCGCCTTCAAGGTGATGGTTTCGCTGCCGCCGTTCGCATCGACGTCAAATACCGAGATTGCGGCGTTTGAGTTATCGGTTGAGCTGAAGGGGTTGGTCCAACTGAACGTCCCGATGCTCGGAGAAGCGGGGTTGTCGTTTTCGTTCATCGACAAGGCGGGCGCGTTCGTGGTCGAAGACCGGAGTTGCACGACCGGGGCCGAGTTATTCGTGTTCGCCAGCAGCAGGCTGAAATGAGTCAGCCCATCCGGTCCATTGGCTTGCAGGAAGTTGCCCGCCCGGTCCTGGATGCCCACGGGGGACGTGCCCGGGTCGGTCGGATCGAACTGCGTGCCGTTGTCCAGATAGATGTCGTATTTGTGCCCGTTGAGCCAGACGCCCGAGGCGGCGACCAGATGGATGGCGTGGTTGTTGTTGTCGTAATTGAAGTAGTAATCGACGCCCGGAGTCAGCAGAATGCCGTCGCGCACCACGTGGAGTTCGCTCGACAGCACGCTGGCGTCGTACACGCCCGGTCCCGTGCCGTCGCTAAGCTGGATGGTGAACTCGTTGAGATTCTGCCCGCGCAGGAAGACGATGTTGCGCGTCGAGTTGAGATCGCTGACGTCGTTATCGACGGGCGCCAGCAGCGCCGCGGTCGGCCCTGCGGTCGTAGCGCGTTCGACGGCGCCGCGGTCGATATAGACGTTGTTGCCTAAACCGGGGAACACTTGCGGCGCGCTGGGATCGGCCACGCGCAACTGGCCGTACAAATCGTACGACGGGGCGATGATCGGAGACGGCGCCAGGCCCAGCGGAGCGCCCACCGAGGTGATGCTCGTGCGGTCTTGCAAGCTGTTGATCGAGCTGTCGATCGCCACCGAGCTGGATTGCAAGTAGAAATTGGCGGTGCTGGGGTTGGTGCTCGGATTGATAAACGTGTTTGAAGCGGCGCCTTGCAATTGCGTGAACTGGGCGGGCGTTTCCGCGAACGCGCCGGTTCCGATGTTGCTGGTGGTTCCGACGTTCTGGTAGAGGTTCTCTCCCACCACAGGCGGCGAGGGCAAGTTCTGGCTGGACGTGTCGACGTTGATGCCCGCGCTCAAGTTGACCAACAGGTTGTTCAAGATGGTCGGGCTGGCGTTGTTGGCGACCTGAATGCCGACGCCTTGACCGGCGCCGCTGCCAGAGATGTCCGAACCGTAGATCGTGTTATTGACGATCTTGCCGAACGGCGCGGCGCCGGGGGCGGCGGCCGCGGGCGTGCCGGAGTAGCTGATGCCGGCGCCGTTGGTGGAGATGCCGTAGATCAGGTTGTTCTCGATCACCACGCCGCGCAGTCAGGTTGCTGCTGTTCAAGGTGGGCGTGTTCACGACGCCGCCAGGGTAGGGTCCGCCCGCGAACGGCAGTACGCTTCCGCCGTTAGCGAAAGGCACGCCTTCGACCGTGATGCCGTTTTTCGCAGCATTGCTGATCTGGTTGCCCGCCAGAATGACTTGTCCTTGGGGACGCGGCACGGTCAGGTCGCCCAACACGCCCGGCGCCGGAACATACGGCCCGTAGTTGGCGGCGACGTCGAACTGGCCATAGTTGATCACGTGGTTGAGCGCGTCGACTTCGATCGTTCCACTGCCGCTGGCGAACCCTGGCGTCGCCGCCGCGACCGTCACGAAGCGCGTGATGTCGGGGATGAAATGGTCCAACGCCGTGATCGTGAACGTCGCCGAAGACTGTCCGGCGGGAATCGTCACCGTGGCGGGAATCGAAACCGCCAGCGGATCGGTGTTGATGAGCGTAACCGTAAGGTCGGAGGTCGTCGGCGTGTTGCGGCTGACGGTGGCCGTGTAGGTCGCCTGATTGCCGCCGCCGGTTATGACCGCACCTGCGCCGATGTTCACGGCAAGCGCAGGCGTGTCGTTGTCGGCAGGCGTGTTCGGCTCCGTTGCCTGATCGTCGGGCAGCACGTCAAGCACTGTTCCTACGGCTTGGGCGCCACCGGCGACTGCGGTAAAGATGATCGACTCGGGAAATTGGGCGAGTGCCGAATCGTGGATCGTTACGTCGACGCTGACCGAGTACTGTCCGTCGGGGATGGTAATGCTGGCCGGCAGGCTGGCCGCCGACGGGTCGCTGCTGGAGAGGAAGATTGTCAGGCCGCCAACGTTGTCGACGCGCGTTATGGTCAGCTTGTCCGTCAGCAAGCCCGCGTCGTCGCTGACTTGCGTCGCGCCGTTGATGGCGGCCGTGATCGTGGCGCCAGCCGTCGTGGGAGACACGAGGAAGGCCCCTCGTCCGTGCGTGCCCGCCCCCAGCAAATTGAACGCCGGGTTGTATTCCAGGTCGATGACTTGGGCGTTAGGCAGGTCCGAGGCCACCGGCGCCCAAGTGACGCCCTGATTGGTCGAGACATAAACGCCCGTATCGTTGCCCACATAGATCGCCCCCGTCAAGCTGTTGACGACGACGGCGTTGGTCGGCTGATCGGGCAGGTTGCCGCTGATGTCCGTCCAGGCAGCGCCGAAGTTGGTCGTCATGAAAACGTGATCGCCAACCCCCGTAAAGGAGTTTACCACGGCATAGGCCGTCCCGCCGCTGGCATCGGTCGGGTCGACCGCAAGGCTGTCCAAAGTACGCGCAGCCCGCCCGCCGGGCAGGTCGATTTGCGCCCAGCTAACGTTGCTTCCGCCGGCCTGGGCGTTCTGAGTGACGAACATGTGTCCGCCTGCCGAAACGTAGACGACGTTATTGTTGGTCGAAGACACGGCGACGGCGTCGATCGCGTAATCGCTGGGGTTGAAATTATTGGTTCCGGGGGAGCCGATCTGAGTCCACGAAGCACCATGATTCGACGAGAAATTCAAGTAGTCCGCGCCGAAATAGATACCGCCCGAAGCATCGAGTGCGTACGGAGCGTAGAATCTCGCGGCGTTAGCGACGATGCCGCTCGCGATCGAAGTAAAACTGCTGCCGCCGTCGGTGGAAACACGAAGGCTGACGCCCGTGTATTCCTGGTAGACGATCTGGCTGTTGGTTGGGTCAACGCGCGTCACGCCGCCGTCGCCAAACGCGATCCGATTCCAGCCCGCAGCGCCGGTGTATTTCTCCGTGCCGTTGTCCTGGCTTCCGCCATAGACGACGTTAGGGTCGGTCGGATCGAGCGCTATGCCGGTAAACTGCGTGATTTGCAGGTTGGTGTTGAGGCTGGTCCAACGCTGGTTGGCGATGCTCGTGGGTTCGCTTAGCCGGAAGATCCCGCCGTCGTCGCCGTCGTAAAGGGATCCGTCGACGCCGAAAGCGACGGCGTGCGCGTCCGTGTGAGGTCCGTTGCCGACGGCATCGGTGGCGATATCGGTCCAGGTGTTCCCGCCGTCGAAGCTTTCCAGCGGACTGCCGCTGAAGGCGGGCCCTTGGCTGCTCATATCGCCGGCCGCATAGATGTAATTCGGATTCTGCGGATCGATGGCCAGCGTGGTGTCGTACCACCCCTGGCCGCCCAGGTAGTTGGTGATATTAGAAGTCAGATCGGTGAAGGTGGCGCCGCCGTCGGTGCTCTTGAGCATCTTGTAAAGCGCGCCGGTGCCGGGATTGGCAATGGAGACGAAGAGTTCGCTGGTAGCGCCGTCATTGTAAAATGCCAGTGTGATGCGGCCGTCTTGCGGACCGTTAAACGAGCCCGAACCGTTCAGCAAATTCCACGTGGCGCCGCTATCGGTGGATTTATAAACGCCGTTGGCCGTGTCGCCGAAGTAGCTTCCCACCGTCGCATAAACGGTGGACGGGTTGTTCGGGTCGATGACGACGTCGGCAAAGGTGTCATAGAAGTTGAGGCTGGGAAGGCTCGTGGTGGTATTAACCCACGTGGCGCCGCCATCGGTGGTTTTCCAGATGCCCGTGTTTCCGAGTTGGCCGTTGGAGCCAAAATCGGCAACGGCGGCGTAGGCAATGTTGGCGTCGGTCGGGTCGACGGCAATCTTCGATACCGTGCGTCCGAAAAGGGCGCCGTTCGCGTCGTTCAGCGTCCAAGTCGCCCCGCCGTCGGTCGACACAAGAATGCCAGTGCCATAATAGGAGTCGGCAGAGTTGTTCGCTTCGCCCGTGCCGGCGTAAATCACATTGCGGTCGCTTGGCGCGACGGCGATGGCGCCCATGAACATCGGCACGGGGTTGCCGTTGGAGTCGACGAGGTGATCGGTCAGCGGGGTCCAACTGGGCGTGGCGGAAGTGGCGTCGGTCGTCTTCCACACGCCGCCGCCGGCGGCGGCGATATACACGGTGTCAGCGTCCGTCGGATCCGTAGCGATGCCCGTAATGCGGCCGCTGACCGGAAGGTTTCCGGCGACCTGGCCGTTGTTGATGGGCGCGGGGCCGATGGGTTGCCAGGAGGCCACGCCGTAGGTCAACGTGCCGTCCGTATCGTCGGTGACGCTCAGCGTGGCGCTGCCGCTGATGAAACCGGCGGCCGTGGCCACGATCTGTGCATCGCGATGGTTGACCGGGCGCCCGGTGACGTTGTCGTCTTGCGGGAAGACCCAAAAGTTGACCGAAGTCTGACCGACGGGAATGGTAACGGTCGTTTGCGCCCCGCCGGGACCGACGGCGTTCGCCGAAACCAAGGCTGCGGCCGACCACAAACTGCTCAGGCTGACCGTCAGCCCCGCCGGATAGCGCACGCCATCGACTGGCCCGGTGTTGACGGTTACCGTGCCCTGAACGGGCGTCGTGGAGTCTTCGGGCGCCGTCGCGGCGTTCAAGCTGACCGTGAACTGCGGAAGCACGTTGGGATCGTCGGTGACGTCAAGCCTACCGCTGACGCTTTGATACCCAACGGCTGACGCTTTGATCACGACCGTGTGCGTGCCGTCGGCGTACTCGCTGCCTAGAAGCGGCTTCCTTACGCCGGAAATCGGGATGGTCAGCGACGCCTGATTGGCGGCAAAGGTCGCAGTCGACTGCAAGGTCACGTTCGTGCTGGCCAGCCCGGTCTCGACGTCGATCGCCGAGAGATTGACGGTCAACGGATTAGAGACGTCGCCCTCGCGCGTAATGGTAATCGTCGTCGAGCCGCTTTCCGTGATATAAGGCGCGCCTGCGGTGACGGTGAGGCGACGATAGGCGGCCGTGCTGGTGGTGACCTCCTTCACGTTGAACAAGTTGACGACATTGGTCTTCGGATCGCTGACGCCTTGTATGCCGTTCTGGGCGTCGGCGGCGCTCACATTGACCAACGTCGGATTGTTGTTGATGGCCGCCACCATGGCGTCGGCCACTTGCTGCGCCGTGTCGGTCGGACTGAAGACGACGGCCACATAGGAGGGATCCGTCAACTGGTTGGCGTTGTTGACGAATTGGAAGGTAACCGAATGGACGCCGTCGTTGAGCGTGAAGGTCTCTCCGACCGTCAGGCCGGAGCCCGACGTGGCGATCAACGAGTACTCGTCGGCAAAGCGGGCATTGGCGTCGAACGATTGATAAAGGGCGATATCCGTAGTGACGGTATTGGCGATCGTCCCGTACTCGGAGCCGCGGCGGATCTCAAGCTGGTACTGTCCCGTGAGCACTTGCGCCGGGGTGGTGGCATCCGGCGTGGGCATGGCGGTGAAGGTTGCGTTGCCCGTGGGCGCACTGGTCACCATCTCGCCGCGCTCGGCGAGGCCGATGACCACGTCGTCGATGTACCAGCCCTCATGCTGATTATTCTCGGCGCGCTGCGCGCCCGCGAACGAACCGGTCTGGCCGCCCGTCAAATTGCCGAATTGATTGCCGTAGACGTTGGGATTGGCGTACGGATTCGCCGCCCCGGTGTCGGCGTAGAAAGACAGGTCGGACGGGTTGAAGGTGGTTCCGGCCGTGCTGAAATCGAAACGCAACTGCAGGCTGTTTTGTCCTGCGTAGTTGCTCAAGTCGACGCGAGCTTGACGCCAGCCGGCGCCGGCGCTGTCGAATAAGGGCTGGACCACCTGCAGACCGCCCAAGCCGGAATTGTACGAACCCGTGTTGGCCTGCGTGCTTTGATACCAGGGCTGCTCCGCCTCGGGATTGAAGGGCGTCGGCCTGTAGGTGTTGTTGCTGGCCAGCAGATCCCAGGTCTGCCCGCCATCCAAGGAAATCTCCAACCGGGCGCTATCGAGCATCTGGTACAAGTTCTGCAAAGTGCTCGTTTTGCCCTGCGTATTCAAGTAATAGTTGAAATACAGGGTCGGCTGGTCGGCCGAGGCGTAGTTGGCCAGGCTGAAGCTGTTGGTGGTCAACACGCCATAGGCCCCGCCGGGCAGATTGTAATTCGGCTGATAGGACTGGCCGTCGCCTTCGTTTTTCCACCCCTGGGCGATTTCCGTGTTCGTGATGTAGTTGGCGGCGCCGGGTTGATTCGAAAGGGTCTTATTGTTGGCTGGGTCTTCCAGGCCGAAGTAGAAGCTCTGGTTGCTTTGTGCCGGCGCCGGATAGTTCGGACTGAAGATATTGCGGCTGTCGTCGGGCGCCGTATTGACGCCGTGCCCGGCGTCGGTATTCCGGTTGTCCGTGACGTGCCAGAGATTGTAGTCGAGCGTCGAGAAGGCTAACCCCGTCACGTTATACACGCCCTGCAACGGCACGCTGCTGGCGAATGTGGCGCCGTTGTTGTTGCTGAAGATCGGCTGCAGAGCGCCCGTGGTGTCGAAAGCGTACAATGACTCCTGGCCGGTGAAGGGAGAATAGCCCGTCGAGAAGAGTAGGTCGGCATATTTGCCGTTCTCGACGTTCGGCGGTCCGGCAGTTAATCCCTGGAACGTGATGTTGCCGACGTGTGCCACGAACGTGGCGTCGCCGCTGAAGATATCGACGGTGTACAGGTCGCCTTGCTGGCCAATGGCGTACATCGTGCCGTTGATGTATGCCATGCCGGTAAGTTCCTCGGTCAGCGGCTGACCGTTCAACTTGACGGGCACTGCCTCCGGCTGGGTGGGCGGGAGGGCATTGTTTGGCTGGAAGTTGATCCAGCCATACGGGTTTGGGTTCGTTTTCTGAGTGAGCACCGCGCCAGTGTTGGGGTTGAGCTCGTACAGCAAATTCGCATACGGCTGCACAAGATTGCCCCCGGCGTAGCTGCCGATCGCGTAAAGCCGGCGGTTGTAATTCAAGACATCGCTGGTCTTTTCCCCGGGATAAGCGTCGGACTGCACGAACGCCATGGCGTTCATCTGGATGCCGATGCCTCCGTTCGGCATCGCCCGCACCGCGGGCGGGTTGGCCGTGTTGAAGTCGTAGGTCGTGATGCCATCGTCGCCTTTGACCGAGGGCGCCGCCGTGCCCGTATCGATCTGCGTGTACTGGCCGGAATTCGCGTCGTTTGTGCCGCGCGTGAAGGAGTACAATTGGCCGTCGTTGCGCATGGCCAGCGTGTTGTAGCCCTGCGTGCCGCCGACCGTATCTTGGCCCTGGTCGGTTTGGTAAATGCCGCTGAACGGATTGACGGTTTCCAAATGGCCGCCGGAACCGGCGGTGGTCACGTACAGGGGGACGTCGGAGAGAGTGAACGGCGCAGCGTACGTGTTCAACTGGGCGATCGTGCCGGTCGAACTGGTATAGGGCCCGGTCGGGTAGCCGTTGGAACCCCACAGCGGCGTGGCGCTCGAAGGATCCTGCGCCGTCTGGCCCCCCTGCGTGCCGACGTGATCTTCCACGATGCGGTTGACGGAATCGGCCGGTTCGAGCCGGGTCAGGTAGTTGCTTGACGAACCGCCATTGAAGGTGGCGTAGAGCGCCGTCGGAATCACGCCATTGGAATGGATCGCCACGTAGTACGTGGTGACGCCGCTGACCGGCGTGCCCGCGGGCAACTGCACCGGTCCGATGTAGGGGTCGAGCGTGCCAAAGCTGCTGTGGCTCAGGTTACTCGCGTTTTGCCCCATGCCCGGCTGCGGCTGCTGGTCGGCGACGTTGGAGTTGCGGCCGATGTAGATCAACGTGCCGTTGGAGTCATAAACGTCAATTTCCGTGTCGGGCCGCGTCAGGCCGTCGGCATAGCCGATATCGAACACGGTCGACCACGTGCCATGCGCCAGGGCGAATATCTCCTGGTAGGTGAGCTCGAATTTGTACCA
Source organism: Pirellulales bacterium (assembly GCA_963786255.1). Lineage (GTDB taxonomy): Bacteria > Planctomycetota > Planctomycetia > Pirellulales > JAICIG01 > JAICIG01. Next base: position 751,075 of record CAWAYY010000025.1, on the reverse strand, counting down.
CTGCACCGTGGTGCTCGTCGTCAGGTTGCCGCTGACGTTCAACGAACTGGTGTCGCTCGTCAACAGGTTGCCCAAATCCTGAGCGGCGCCGGTTCCGCCGCCGAGCCCGGTCGTATTCGTGCCGGTGGCCGTGGTGTTGGAGATCAGCGGCGAGTGCGCGGGCAAGCCGGCTACGTCGATGCCGCTGGTGGCGTAGCGAATATCGGCGTTGGTCACCATCGAGCCGGGAACTTCGACCTGGTTCCGCAACCGCACCTGAAGTTGGTATTGGCCCCCTGCGCCGCCGTGTCCGGGCGCGAAGGCATTGCCGGAATTCTGACCTTTGGCATAGATGCGGACGTAGTAGTTGTTCAGGCTGCCGGCGGAACCCGGCAAAACGACGCGGAAGCCGGGATCGTAAGGGTTCGTCGACCAGAAATTCATGCCGTCCGTGCCGCTGACGCCGTCCTGCAGCGGCTGGGCGAGGTTGTTCGGCAACAAGCTGCCGAGGCTGTAGGGCTGCGCAGAGTCCGCCTGCAAAGGATCGCCCGCTGCCGCGGCCGCGCGCTGTTCGGCGCCGGCGTTGTCGCTGCGAGCCAGCACATTGCCGTTGGCGTCGACCAACTCCAGCACGGCATCGAGCGCCGTCGCGGTGTTGGTGACATTGATCCAGACTTGCGAGCCGGCGGTGCCCTTGAAGCCGTAAGTATTGACGTCTTGCGGCCCCAGGAAGCCGTTTACCTGGAAGCCGAGCCGCGACTTGTCATCGCCGCTCTGTTCGTTTGGCGCGAGCGTGCCGAGCAATTGCGCCGTAGAGGGAGTCGAGCCGTGCATCGACTGATTGACCATGGCCACATTGCGGTCGTTGCTGTACTGGTCGAGGATGATGCCGCCGCCGGTCGTGGTCGGATCGTTGACGTCGATCGTCCCCCAATCTCCCGGCGCCGCGCCGCCGCCCAGGTCGGCGTAACTCGTCGTGGCCGCGCCGACCGTGCCGACGAGCACGTTTTCGCCGCCGGCCGCGGAGCCGCGGTAAATCTTGTACCCGGTGGCGCCGGCCGCCGCGTTCCAAGTGACGATCGCCTGGCCCGTCGGTCCGGTGACCGCGATCGACTGTTCGTTGCTTGCCGTCGTCTCGCCGCTGGCCGTGAGGGCCGTGACGACGTAATAGTACGTGCCGCCGGTCAGCGTGCCGCCCAACGAACTGCCGCTGGGCGAGTTCTGCACCGGCGCGGAAATGCCGGCTGAGTCCGCGGCGGGGGGCGAAATGAAGATGCTGTTCGACGCCACCGCGACGCCGCCCACGGTGATCCCGACGCCCGCGTCCGGCCACGTTTCGTTGTCGGGCTGATCCGTCGGCGTCAGACCGGCGCCGACGGAATTATCGCGATACGACGTCATCACGACAGGATGCTGCGGCGTGCCAAGCACCTGCACTTCGCCGCCGATCCGGTTGCTGATGTCCAGCGGAGTGCCGCTGGCAATGATGCCTGAGCCCGGAGTCGACTTGACCACCAGGCTTTGCGTGGAGCTCGACTGCAACCGCAATCCGCCGTCGCCGACAAAATTCGGGACGATGACCGTGCCTTCGAGCAGGTGAACGATATCGGTGTCGTCCCAGACGCTAGCGCCCTGCAGCGTGGCGCCGCGTACGACCATGCCGTTGACGCCGTTGTTGTCGAGACGATTGAGCCGCACCAGCGGGCCATAGTTGTTATCGTACTGGCCGAAACGCATCACGAGCGGACCGCCGATGCCGGCCTGCGGCGCCGTCAAGTCAGTGTTGATCGCAGCATAGCCTCCGGGCGGCGTGGTGCTTCGGCCCCAATCGGGAACGACGTCCGCGGTAAACGAGTTGGCGTTGACGGAGATTGCCGCGCCCTGGTTGTTCTGAATCACGTTATTGACAATCACCGGCTGGGCGCCGACCACGAAGATCGTGGCGGGCGAGTAGAGCTGGCGCCCGTTGCGATCCGTCGTTTCCGCCGAACCGACTGCATTGTCTTCCAGCCTGCTATCGGCGATCCGCACCTTGGCCTGGTGAATTTCGATCGCGTCGAAGTAGTCGAAGCCGCCTTCGATGGCGGTCTGGCCGCCGCCGAAGGTGACTAAGGCATGATCGATGCTGCCGCTCGAGGTCGGCGAGAAGTAGAACCCGCCCCAGTCGCCCGGCTGCGCAAGCGTCGTTCCGTTGTTGTCGGCCGTATCGAAGACGCCGCCGCCTCCGTAGCGCGTATCATCGATGGATGTGAACACCACCGGCTTGGCGGCCGTGCCTTCGGCGATCACGTTGGCGCCGAAGCCGGCCTCGATGCGGGCGCCGCCCAGTTTGACTACCACGCCGGGATCGACCTGCAATTGCCCGGCGACGCCCGGTCCGCTGGCCGTACCCAGGTCGTCGTGAATGACGAGGTTTTCCTGCAACACGTAGGGGATGTCCGTGGCGGACAACTCAGCCGCCACGTCAAGCGTGTCGAGCGACGAGCCGGCATTGGTGTTGATGCGGATGAACAGGCCGTTGGTCGTGTTCTGCTGCGCCGCGTACCAGGTCAGGCCGACTTGCTGGCTGGTCTTGTTCGGGTCATAGGCAGGCGCCGAAGTCAGTGCGCCTTGCGCGAGCATGTTGCCGTGTACGTCGGGGCCGGAACGCTGGTAATCGGGCGAGAACGCGTCGACATGGAACGTCAGCGACGGAGTTCCGGAAACGCCCGCGTGGATGCCGGGCAGCGTCACCTGATTGGCCAGCGTCTGCGCTTTGTCGACCGAACCAGCCAGCAGCGATCCGTTGATAGCGGCTTCGATCGCCGCGGCGACCTGGGCCGGCGTATTTGCGTTAATCAGCGAAACCGCCACGTTCCCCTGGCCGATCGGCGTGTTCTTCGTGAATTGGAACGTCTTGCCGTCGATCGTGAACGTCGGATACGCTCCGCCGCTGAGCGTGGGCATGCCGTTGACGGTGATCGTCAAATCGTCGCCGAAGCGCGAGACTTCAAAGCTGTTCGGGTTGGCGGAAATCGCCGCGCTGGCACTATTGATAATCAGGTTGTTCGTTAGCGCGGGCCGCGCGGTATCGAGATACAAGGCGTCGTAAAACTGCGGTACGCCGTTGACGAAGACCTGGCCGCCGCCGTAATTGAGCTTGGCCTGGTTGACGTTATTGAAGAAGATGCCCAACGTTTCCAGGTCGGAATTGTTGTTGAACACCAACCCGCCCCAGTCGCCCGACTTGACGCTGACGCCCGGATGGACCTGGTTCTTGCCAAGCGCCAGTGAATTGCCGCCGGTCGAATCCTGGTTGTAAGACGTGAACGTGACCTGCTGGCCGGGAATGCCCAGCACTTGCAAGGCGCTCTGGCTGTTATCGACGTTGACCGCCGAACTGCCCACTTCAATGTTGGCCTGGTTGAGCCGGAACAGTGCGCCGGCGTCGACCATCATCACGGTGTTCTTAGGAAGCTGAAGGAGCGAGCTGTTAGGCGAGTTGTCGGGCAGCGGATTGCCGAACTGATCCTTGCCAATCAGGTACGGCAGGTTGTTGTACAGCACGGGTTGCGTGACGCCGGTCAACTGCGGGTTGAACGGCGTCGGCGTGGCGACGTTCTGGTAGTCGACCGTGATCGGATTCTGGCCCTGATACAGTCGGACGTAGTAATAGTAGTTGTCGTAGTCGTTGACGTCGGCTGCGTCTGCGCCGTCGCGACCTCGACGTCGTTGCCGGCGAGCGTAGCCGTACCGCCGTTGGGAAGTGAAAGCACTGCGGCATTGAGCGCGGCCTGCACGGACAGGACGATGTTTTGCGCCAGCGCGCCGCCGGTCGTAGGCAGCGAAAAATTGGGAAGCACGGCGAAATGGCCGTCCAGCAACTGCGCGCCGGGAGTCGTCGGATTGCCGTTGGCGTCGACCGGGTTCAGCGCCAGGGTCGTGAACTCGAAAGTCCCGCTGAATGTGCCGGCCGTCACCTTGAACATGTCGCCGGCCACAATCTTGTTCGTCCCCGACTGGCTGCGCGAAACGGCGAGCGTCGCATTGGCGTTGCCAACGACGCGGAGATTGAGCTCCTGGCCGGCTGGCAAAAAGCCTGCTGTGGGAACGGCGGAGCCGGGAATCGAACTGCCGTTATCGAGGAGACTGGTAACGCCCGCGGGCAGGGTGACCAGCAGCGTCTCGGCGCCGGATGCCGTCGCTCGATAAACTCGGTAGTTCACCAGGCCCGCCAATGTGCTGGGACTCCAGCTCAAGGACAAGCTCAGCTTCGTTCCCGTCGTGGAAGCCGATTGCTCGTTGCTGGCCAGCGTCTCCCCGCCGTTATTGTCGACGGCGGTCACCACGTAGTAGTAGGTCGTATTAGCCGCCAAGGAACCGCTATTGACCGCGACGATTTGATTGAGCGTCGGTTGGGCGAGCGCCGCCTGAATGCTCGTGTATGGATGCGCCGCAGTCCCCTTGGCGCCGCTGGGCGAGGCCGATTTGTCGACGTAGACGGTTGGGCCGACGTTGAACCAGAAGTTGTACGCTCCCGCGCGGCCCGAGGCGGCGTCGCTGACGAGCGAGTCCTTTTGCGTATCTCCCCAAAGCACCAAGGGAGTCCCGGTAAGAGCGCCCTGGCCCGACGGATCGACCACGATTTTCGCCGTTCCGCCGCCAATCTCGATGCGACCATCGCCCAGGTCGCTGAGCGTGAAATTGGCGCGCTGGAAGCCGCCATCCGCCACGGCGGCTTGCAGGGCTGCGATCAGCTTTTGGACGACCTGCTCCTGGTTGTCGCCGGGCGACAACTGCACCGGGATATGACCGCGCGTGGGGTTGGGCGCGGTCGAACCGTTGTAGAAGATAATGGTTTCGGTGCGGAGCGTGCTCGTCCCCGGAGAGGCGATACTGACGGGCGGCACTGCGCTCGTCGGCGGCAGCGTACCGATGAGAGGCACGGTTCCATTGTCGACAAACCGAGTAGCGCCGGAGCTGACGCTTGTCAGTAACGCTTCGCCGCCCGGCGCTGTGCCCCGGTAGACGTTGTAGTGGTCAATGCCCGCTAAAGCGCCGCCTTGCCAGTGCAGCGTGAGCGTGCCATTGAGGGCCGTCGTGGAAGCGGATTGTTCGTTGCTGACGATGGTCTGGTTGCCGTTGGCGTCGACCGCCGTGACCACATAGAAGTAGGCGCCCGGCGCCAGGTTGCCGCCGGCCGAAGGAGTGATCAGACCGAGCGTGGGCTGTCCGGCCGATAGTATCTGGTTGCTGGAGAGGCCGTCGGTATAGCCCGTGCCGGCGACCGTGGCGACAAGCACCCTTTCGGCGCCTGCGGCCTGTCCGCGGTAAACGCGGTAGCCGGTCAATCCGGTGACGCTGCTGGCATTCCAACTCAATTGCACGCTGCCGTTGGCGCCGACCGTCACGTTCACTTCGTTGCTGGCCAACGTTTGATCGCCGTTGGCATCGACCGCCGTGACCACGTAGTAATAGGCGCCCGCAGGCAACTGCCCCGCGCCCATCGCTGTCGCCGCGCTCAACGTCGGCCGCGTAAAGTGGCCGTCGTCAACAAAGCTGGTATGACCGGCGGGCACGGCGGCCAACAGCGTTTCGCCGCCTTGCGCCGTACCTCGGTAGACGTTGTAATGCGCCAGGTTCGCGCCCAGCCCGCCGGCCGTCCATGACAGGGACAACATGCCGCTGGCGCCCAGCGCGCTCGACATCTCGTTGCTGGCGATCGTCTCATGTCCGCTCTTGTCGACGGCGGTCACCACGTAGTAATACGTGCCCGCCGCCAAGGCGCCGCTTGACGTATTGGCCGTGAGCGATGTGAGCGAGGGCTGGCCCGTCGAAGCCGCGTTGTCCGTGACGGTGATGCTGTAAGGATAGCCGTTCTGCCCCGAGGTCGGGAAACCGCTGGCGCCGCCCGAGGGAACGAACAGCGACTGACCGGGATCCGTCAGCGTCTGGGCCGCATCGGGCTGGAAGCCCAGTTTGAGCTGGTATCGACCAAACGTCCGCCCGCCCCAACCGCTGTCGGCCACGGTCGGATTGAACTGGTCGTTGCCTGTGCTGGTGACGGCCACGTAGTAAATGCCCGGACTCAAGCTCGTATTGATGAACGAGTCTTTGCCGAAATAATCGTCGTTGCGTGCAATCACCTGGCGAGTGGCGGATGGGGAGATTTCCGGCGCGCCCGACGTATTGACGGTGATCGGCCCGGCGAGTTGCACGTTGCCGGCGCCGAGCGTGGCGGCGGCATTTAAGCCGGCCTCGCGCGCCGCGTTGACAACGGCCGACACGATGCTGACGGCCAGATCTTGCTGGGTGCTGCTCGAGCTGAACAAAACGCCGAAATGGCCGTTCGACAGTTTGCCCGTGCTGGCATCGATTAAATTCTTATCGTTGGTGAACTCGAAGGTGACGGTATTGCTCGAATCATCGGTAATCGTGAACGTATGGCCATTCGCGACCGAGGCGCCGCTGCTGGGCAGCGAGAGCTGGGTGAATTGTTCATACAGCGTCAGCAGCGTGTTCAGCGTGCTGCCGACGGAGTTGCCCGCCGCGGCCCCCAGCCGCTGAGCCAAGGTCTCGGCGCTCAGCGTGCCGCTGGCGTCGACGTTGAATTGATACAGATCGATCTGGTTGCTGTTGGTCTCGTAGCCAAACAGAGCATTCGTGATATCGTTTAGTGCGGGGAACGTCTCTGCGGGGACGAGGCCGTTGGACGCCCCAATGATGTTTACGCCGTCCCCCATGATGGTTCCCGGCGGGCCGTCGTTGTTGTACTCCAGTCCCAGATTGAGGCCAATGCCGTGCATGGCCACTCCCGAGAAGTAATTTCCGCTTGCCGTCGACTGCCCCAACAGGGCGCTGCCCCAGTCAATATTGCCGTTGATGACCGACAGGCCCACGATCCGGCCGCCGAAGTAGTAATCGTGGAGGCTGCCCGTGGAAATCCCGTCGACCGTATTCGCAATCACGGCGGGGTTGAGCACGCGGGGGTCGCCCACCACGATCCAATCGTCGCCGCTGTTGCCGGGCTTCTCGATGAACGTCAAGCCCGTGTAATAGCTGTAAAGCTTGAACAGTTCGCGAACCGTTTGCTCTTCGTTGGCCGTGATCTGGTTATGGAGCGGTTGCCCTGTCGTGGGATCGTTACCGTAGACGTCCGGGAAACTGTAGGTAACGATCGTCGCCCCGCCGGGGGTCGTACTGACGCTATGGTTTTCCTCGGGCAGCGGGCTGTTGCGGTTTCCCGGATCGAGCAGCCCGCCGGGGAAAACCAGGTTGGGATCAATCTGCTGGGGCTGCAGATTGCCGTTGAAAAACTGCGTCGCCTGCGTGGTCGGCGTTCCCAGCGTTCCGACCTGATCGGACTCGCCGAACGTACCGTTCGTGGCCTGCGGCAGAGGCAACGTAAAGTGGGCGACGACCGTTCCCCATAAGGCTGGGGTGGCATATTCGTTGGCGATCCAGAAGCTGCCGTCGCTGTCGACGTTGATGCCGCTCATGTCGCCTTCGCGGCCGTCGATGCTATTGGCCTGGCCGGCTTGAACGAGCACCGGCGGTTCCATATTGGTCGTGCCGCTAGGTCCGGTGCCGGCGGCGTCGGTGTGGCGCCAGCCGGTGATATAGGTCGACAGATACGCGGCGGGAGCCGTGCCTGAGGCCGCGTAGGTCATGCCGATATCGCCTTGCGCATTGATGGCGATTGCGGGGTAGGCATAATACGCGCCCGGTCCGCCGTTGACTTCTCCCTGCTGCACCAGCGCCGGCGTGCCGCTGCTGGCGTCGATCTCGTACCACTGGATTTTGTCGAGGTTGCCGTCGGCATTAGATACCGCATGCGCGGCGACGAGCTTGCCGTTCATCATCGACGCGTTGATGATCCGCGAATCGGTTTCCGTGGTGATCGCGGACCCGTTTGGCTGCAAGATCGGCACAGCCTGTGAATAAGGAGTCACAGACAAGTTGGTGGTGCTGAAGACCGGGTTGCTGGTGAGCACGCCGGTCATCTTGACGACGTTGATCGAGGCGTTGTCTCCGCCTTCCTGGATAAACCACATCGGGTCGCCCGGATGCGAGTCTTGCATGGCCGCCGGCCGCAGGCTGAAGCCGCTGAAATCCTTCTGGAACGCATTCACGCCCAGGCTGAGAGGCGTGCCGCTCGTCAGCGCAGCCATGGAAATCGAGTTGACCAGCGTATGCAATGCGTTGCCGCTCGCGTCGAAGCTGTTTTGCGTGATCACCAGAGCATCGGCGTTGTAGCCGACGTCGCCCGGGTAGTCTTGAAGCGCAACGCCGGATTCCGTGGTGGGCAGCTTGAAGAAGTTCCAATCGGCGCCGGTCAGCGACTTGGGATCGGCAGTTGTTGAAACGGCCAGCAGGAGAGCGTTATTTCCGTTGTTGATCAAATTCCCAAAGCTGTCGGTCTGTACTTCCAGGTCGCCGACGATAAAACGCTGGATAAGCGGGTCATAAATGACGAAGCTGTCGCTCTGGAAGTCGTAGACGCCCTGCGCGCGACAGGCCGCCTTGCGTGAAGAAGAAATTACCCAGCGATGACGTGAGGACGCTGGCGGGCGAGTCCTTCGAACTGTAAATGGCAATCGCCTGGTTCACGGTCTCCACGTAACTGTTCGGACCGGCGGCGCCTTGCGTGTCGGGCGGAACGTCTCCGGTTGACGGCGTGTTGCCGGCCAGCGCGGTGTATTGGCTGAGAATGCCCGTGGCGGCCGGCGGAACCGGAGCCGGGAGCGGCAACGTATCGTTGCCGACGCGAAGTCGGAAGGCGTCGCTGCCCGAGGCGCCGGCCATTGCCGCCAGATCGTTGACGCTGATCGGCGCCAGGCTGCCAGGCTGCTGGAACACAATCCGCGCTTTGTTGTTGGCCGGATTGTAAATCACCGAGCCGGGCACGTGGATCGTCCCGTCGGGCTTAGTGACGATCGAAGTAGCGTTTGGATCGGCCACGAATACCTTGTCGTCGCTCGTCGAGGCCGTGTTGTTCGTGGCGATGAGCTGAAACTGCGCAGGGTCGAGATGCGTGGCGTCGCCCGGCAGGGTCTGCACCGGCTCGTTGAAGTAGACGTCGATCTCGTTGTTTTGAGCAACCAGATTTCCTGACGCGTCGCGCGTCGTCGGCTGAGGCACGACCGAGACCACCTGCGGGCCGAGTTGCAAGCGGAAGTCTTGCAGGTAGTTCGGGTTGTTTGTATTCCCGCTGTCGAAGGCCACGCCAGCCGTATCTTGCAAAGTCGCCGTTGCCCGAGCCCACGACTTCGATCTGGTACAAGTCGTCGGCCAGCGGTGCGCTGAAGCGCATCACCACCTGGTTCGGTTGCCCTGGATCGATCCCCTCGTAACCCGGCACGATCTGCACGTCATTGCCGTTGCCGAAGGTTCCATCGCCGCCGCTGCGAGTCAGTTCGATACCGCTGAGCGTATTCGGGTCGAGCTTTTCTCCCGCGCCTAGCAAGAAGCGGAACGTGAACTGCGTCGGCGCCGAATGCAGGGTGTCGTTCGGGAGCAGCAAGTTGCCATCATTGGGAATGATGGAGATCAACTGCGGGCCGCTGGTCAGCAATAGCCGACCTTCAAGGGATTCTAGGCGTCGCTCGGATTGCTTGCCTAGTTTGCCTTTTTTGCCCAAGCGATTATTGGAACGCCGCGAGGCGCTGACGTACGCGCGCAGATTCCCACCGTTGGAATGACTGCCAAAGACCCATGTCCTTCGATCCCCCTGAAATCGTAAAAAATTGTCCTGGCCCGGCGCTGTGTATGCGCCTAATTGGACAATGAGGCGAACGTTGACGATTGTGATCCGGCGCTACAACGAACGCAACAGAATGGTTTGGGGAAATTGAGAAAATGGCGTCAGACTGATTTCCGACGCCGCGATCGCGAGCCGCACCGGCTTATGCCCGCGGCCGCGACGCAATCTCCTTGAAGCTCAAAAAGCAGTAAGAAAACGCGAGCGAGGTGAGCCTCATGGCGCCATCGGACTGAGATATCAGGGCCTGTTTTGCGTCTCTCAACGCCGAGTCGCTAAAAATCGAAAAAAGTTTCTGGTTTTTTGTTGTGCGTCGGCGGCTTGGGACCGCGGCCGGCTGAATTTCGATGCGCCGCGCCGCACGACGACTGGGGCTAAAACTCAATCGCCTCGGGAGTTGAGGCCAGGGCGAACGTCGGTTAAGGTGTTGGCGTTCCCGCTCGAGCAGGTGCTGCGTCGATAGCGCGGCAACTTGCGGTGCGAAGCACTGACCTGAGGCAAACGGAATGAAGCGCAACTCGACTTGGCTAACGGTCTTTTCGCTATTGGCTGCAGCGACCGCCGCCGCCGAAAGCCCCAAGGCGAAACAGATCGAAGAGAAGCCGCCCAAGGTCGTTCGCCAGGCCGCAGACGGCGAACTGCTATTGCACGCGCGTGACGTCACGATCCACGGGACGACCGTCCGCTACGAACCGCAGCCGCACAAGAACACGGTCGGCTACTGGACCAAGGTCGAAGATTGGGTGAGCTGGGACTTTGAACTGAGTCGTCCGGGCGCCTTCCACGTGGAAATTCTGCAAGGCTGCGGCAAAGGCAGCGGCGGCGCCGAGGTGGAGTTCTCCGTCGGCCGACAAACGCTGAAGGCCACCGTCAAAGACACCGGTGGGTTCCAGAACTTCGTGCCCCGCGATATCGGCCAGTTCCGGCTTGAGGAGCCGGGCCGCTACACGCTTTCCGTCAAACCCAAGACTAAACCGGGCGTCGCCGTGATGGATCTTCGGCAGGTCAAGTTGACGCCCGTTAAGAAGACGCCTGTTAAGAATTAGCCCGGCGAGGCATCGCATCGAAGTCCGAAGCCGCGGAGCTGGGAACGGCCTGCCGCTCCCAGCTCCGCGTCAGCGCGGCTTTCTCACCCGTTCCACTTCCAGTTGCGGATTTCGGGCATATCTTCGCCGTGGCTGTAGATATACTCGCGGTGCTCGATCAACTTGTCGAGGCAGGCCTGCTTGATGTAACCCGCCTTGCCGCCTAGCTGCGGCAGCCGGTCGACGGCATCCATCACCAGGTGGAAGCGGTCCATCTCGTTGAGCACGGGCATATCGAACGCCGTGGTGATCGTCCCTTCTTCCTTGTAGCCGCGCACGTGCAGGTTGGCGTGATTTGTGCGGCGGTAGGTCAAGCGATGGATCAGCCAGGGATAGCCATGGAAAGCAAAGATGATCGGCTTATCCTTGGTGAACAGGGCGTCGAAATCGCGGTCGTTCAGACCGTGCGGGTGCTCGCTGGCGGGTTGCAACTTCATCAGGTCGACCACGTTGACCATGCGGATCTTCAAGTCCGGGACTTGCTGCCTCAGGATCTTGATGGCGGCCAGGGTTTCCAACGTCGGCACGTCGCCGGCGGCGGCCATCACCACGTCGGGCTCGCTGCCGCGGTCGTTGCTGGCCCACTCCCAGATGCCGACGCCCTTGGTGCAGTGCTTGACCGCTTGCTCCATGTCGAGCCATTGCGGGGCCGCATGCTTGCCCGCCACCACCACGTTGACATAGTGCCGGCTCTTGAGACAGTGATCCGCAACCGATAACAGGCAATTGGCGTCGGGCGGCAGATAGACGCGGATAATCTCGGCCTTCTTGTTCACCACGTGGTCGATGAAACCCGGATCCTGGTGCGTAAAGCCGTTGTGGTCCTGGCGCCAGACGTGCGAGGCCAGCAGGATGTTCAACGACGCGATCGGCCGGCGCCAGCGAATGTCTCGCGTGACTTTCAACCACTTGGCATGCTGATTGAACATCGAGTCGATGATGTGAATGAAAGCTTCATACGAATTGAATAGCCCGTGCCGGCCGGTAAGCAGATAGCCTTCCAGCCAGCCCTCGCACTGATGCTCGGAGAGCATCTCGACGACGCGGCCCGTCGGCGCCAGGTGGTCGTCGTTCTTGAGCGTCTCGGCGTCCCATTGACGGTTGGTGACCTCAAACGCCGCCGTCAACCGATTCGACGCCGTTTCATCGGGACCGAAAATGCGGAAGTTCTTGGAATCCTCGTTGAACTTGATGACGTCGCGCAGGTATTTGCCCAGTTCGCGAGTATCTTCCGCCTGGACGGCGCCGGGCCCGGGTAGATTGACGGCATACTCGCGGAAGTTGGGCAAGCGCAGGTCGCGCAACAGCAACCCGCCGTTGGCGTGCGGATTGGCGCCCATGCGGCGCTCTCCCTTGGGCGCCAGGGCCGCCAGTTCCGGCATGAGCTTGCCTTGTTCGTCGAACAGTTCTTCAGGATGGTAACTGCGCATCCACTGTTCCAACTGCGTAAGGTGCTGAGGGTTTTGCCTTGGCTCTGAGAGCGGCACCTGATGCGCGCGGAACGTCCCTTCCACTTGCTTGCCGTCCACCATTTTGGGCCCGGTCCAGCCCTTGGGCGAAGTCAGCACGATCATCGGCCAGTGCGGACGCTGCGTTTCGCCCTGCTCGCGCGCCGCGGTCTGAATACGCTTGATCTCGGCGATGGCCTTGTCAAGCGTTTCGGCCATCAGCGGGTGCATGACGGCGGGATCGTCCCCTTCGACGAAATACGGCGCATAGCCGTAGCCGCGCATCAGCGACTCCAATTCTTCACGTCCGATGCGCGCCAGGACGGTGGGATTGGCGATCTTGTAGCCGTTCAGGTGCAAGATCGGCAGCACCGCGCCGTCGGTCGCCGCATCAAGGAACTTGTTGCCGTGCCAGCCGGTGGCCAGCGGCCCGGTCTCGGCTTCGCCGTCGCCCACCACGCAGGCCACGATCAACTCGGGATTATCGAAGACGGCGCCGTACGCATGGCTCAGGCTGTAGCCGAGTTCGCCTCCCTCGTGAATTGAACCGGGAGTTTCGGGCGCGACGTGGCTGGGGATGCCGCCGGGAAACGAGAACTGCTTGAACAGGTAACGCATCCCCGCGGCGTCTTGCGAGACGCTCGGGTAAAGCTCGCTGTACGTGCCTTCGAGGTAGGTATTGGCCACCAGCGCCGGACCGCCGTGGCCGGGCCCCGAGATATAGATCATGTTCAGGTCGTACTCGTTGATTACGCGATTGAGGTGCGCGTAGATGAAATTCTGCCCGGGCGTGGTGCCCCAATGCCCGAGCAGGCGCGGCTTGACGTGTTCCAGTCGCAATGGCTCTTTGAGCAGTGGATTATCGAACAGGTAAATCTGCCCGACCGACAGGTAATTGGCCGTGCGCCAATAGGCGTCGATTTTTTTCAACAACTCCGGCGTGAGTCGTTCTTGGGCGTGCGGTTCCGCAACAGACTGTGCGTCTCGTCGCGCTGCTGTGGCTTGAGCCATGTCTGTACTCCGTTTACGAGCTTCCGTTTTCATTTTGTCCTCGTGCGCCCCGTCCTGTCCTGCCAGGCTAAATCGTTCCGCATCGCCTCGGCGCCGCAATGTGCACCGACTTCGGTTTCGCTTCCACGGTCAGGATACCCGTGCTCACCGACATTATTGAAACTCGCCGTATCCGGACAAGCGTCTGCACGCGTTTATCTCGCATTGCACAAGATCTGAACAATTTGGCCGATGCCGCCTCAAGCTGCGATGGGAAAGCACAAAGCATGCCAAAGCGCCGCCGGCTCGCGTCACCGGCATTTCCATGATCTTTCCATTTTCGGATGAAAAGCCCTCGGCCAACCATTAGAATGCCCGGCGGTTGCCAGGCGCCGTTCGCCCGTCTCGCCAATCGGTCAGGCTCGCGTTCAGCATTTCGCTATCTGCACGAGGAGGATTGTGCCGTGTCGCGTCGCATGCTTGTATTGCCCGCTACGGCCACCGCCGCCGGGTTGTTGCTAGCGATCTGGTACGCTCTCGATTCTGCGCCGCCCGTTGCGCCGCAGGCGGCGGTCGCGCAGGAAACGCAGCGCCCCAACGCGGCGCGCCGCCGTGCTCGACAGCAGCAGCAGCGAGCCCAAATTGAGGCTTCTTCGCCGCCGCCGCAACTCGCGGACGCCAACGCCGCGGTACTTTCCTTCGGCGATTCGTATGATGATTTCGCCTCAGCCGCCCAAGCCCCTGACGGCGCATTGTACGCGGCTTATGCAGCCTACTTCGACGGCCACGATCAAATCCGCCTGCACAAGCGGTTGCCGGGCGGGAATTGGTCGACGCGCACCCACGTGCCGTTGGTCAACGCCCGCGCCGATATCTGGATGCCGCAACTGGCCGTCGACGCCGCCAACCGCCTGTGGGTCATCTGGTGCGAGCAGTCGCCAGCCACGGAAGATGCCGAGAAGAACTGGGATCTGTACGCCCGTTCGCTCGATGGTGAAACGTGGGGCGAGATCGTGCGGCTGACCAACGATCCCAAGCCCGACATCAACCCCCACGTCTCGGTCGATGCGGCGCACAACATCTACGTCGTTTGGCAGGCGCACCCGGAAAACACCGGCGACATTCAGCTCTGCCGCTTTGACGGCAAGCAGTGGTCCCAGGCGCTGGCCGTCACCTCGGGCTCTGCGAGCGACTGGTTTCCACAAGCCTCAATCGACTCCGAAGGCGCGGTCTGGATCGTATTCGATAGCTATCGGAACGGCGATTACGACGTCTTTCTGGTCCGCGTGAAAGGCGACCAGGTTGGCGAGCCAATCCCGATTGCCGACAGCAAGTACTACGAGGCGCATCCCAGCGTGGCATGCGCCTGACGGTCGCGTCTGGGTTGCCTGGGAACAGGGCGGATACTACTGGGGCAAAGATCAAGGACATTGGCTAAACCTGGACGGCAAGAACGTCGGCAGCTGCGCTGGGCAGCACGCGTCACGTGCGAGTGGCGGCCTGGCAAACGGCAAGCTGTTCGCCGCGCCGCCGCTGACGGCCGCCTTGCCGCCGCGCGAACCTCCGGTGACGGCCATGCCGGGCTTGACGGTCGATGCCGACGGCAGGGTCTGGCTTCGCTTCCGGCGGCAGCAGCGCGGCGTGAGAGGACGGGGAAATCGCGTCACGCGCTACTGGACCGAAAATGTCACGCACCTGAGTCGCGAGGGTTGGAAACCCGCTCAGATGTTGGCGGCCAGCGAAGGCCGAATAAGCGTGTTCAGTCGCGTGATTCCTTTGGCTGAAGGCGGCATTCTGGCGGCCTACTCGGGCGATCAGCGCGGTGCCGGCGAATTACCATCAACCGGTTCATGATCGGGCCCTGGCCCAATTTGTCGAATGCCCGGAAGAGCCGGCCGGCTGCCCTGATTTGGAAAACTACGAGCCGCCGCCGCCGCCCGAGGGCGCGGGCGAATTCGATATTGAACGGGAACGCAAGCAGGTGGCGGCGATCCGCGCCCACCGTGTCGAAATCGACGGGCAATCAATGCGGAATCGTGCGCGGCGACCTGCACCGCCACAGCGAACTGAGCTGGGACGTGGGCCCCGGCAATGACGGTTCATTCCTTGACTTCTATCGCTACATGATCGACGCGGCCTCGATGGATTTCGGCGGCTTGACGGATCACCAGGGGGGCGGACAGTATCCGTATCACTGGTGGTTGATCGAAAAATCGGCGGATCTCTACTACCTGCCGCCGCGATTCGTGCCGTTGTACGCCTACGAGCGCAGTGCGAAATTCCCCGACGGTCACCGCAATGTGTTCCACAGTTACCGCGGCGTGCCGGTCTTTCCCTTCCAACTCCGCCTGGATCAGACGGGCGTCTTCCCCGGCGTTGGCTCGGGGCGCTGGCCACGAACGACACCAAACTGCTCTACGAATACCTGCACCGCAGTCGCGGCATTTCCATTCCGCACACGTCCGGCACCGATACCATGGGGACCGACTGGCGAGACAACGATCCCGAGATCGAGCCGGTCGTGGAGATTTATCAAGGCGCCCGCAACAGTTACGAAGTGGTCGGCGGGCCTCGCGTTCACGATGTGACCAAGGCGCCGCCCGGCAAGGCGCCCGGCGGTTATCAAGAAGCCGGCATGGTCTGGAACGCGCTGGCCAAAGGTTATCGCCTGGGCATGACCTCGTCGAGCGATCACGGATCGACGCACATCTCTTACAGCATGGTCTACACGCCGGAAAACGACCGCCAGAGCATCATTGACTCGATACGTCGGCGCCACACGTACGGCGCGACCGACAATTTGATTGTCGAGGCCCGCGCCAACCAGCGGTTCATGGGCGAAGAGTTCGACTCATCCGAGCGGCCTTCGCTGGAACTGCGGGTCACCGGCACGGGGGCCATTGCGCGGATCGACCTGGTTCGTAACAACGCCTACGTCTACACCACGTCTCCGTTGAAGCCCAGCGCCGTGGTCAAGTACGTCGATATGGAGCCCAAGGAAGGGTTGAACTATTACTACTTCCGCGTGCTGCAGGACGATGGACAAGTGGCCTGGGCCAGTCCGGTCTGGGTCAACTACGAGTCCGCTCGGAAATAGAACGAAGCAAGCCGCGACTCGCCGCTCGCACTTTGAGTACCGCGAGGAGCTTTGCGACCTGCCGTCTGACTTCGCTCAAACCCGGAACCTCGCCCGGGACTTTCAGCACGCCGAAACGGAGCGGCAATCGCAGCGGCAGGAGCGGCAACACCCGCCCTCGCAAGACCAATAAACGCGTCTCTGCCGGGCGGCAAAGCGCGACGGATCGGGCGAAGTTTGCGGGCCTGGCGGCTCGCAGGCGAGCGGCGGCCTGCGGCGCGACGATAAGGGACAAGCTTGGTTTCCGCTCGCCGTAAGGCGGTATGCTAAGCCGCAATGACCTCCCCTTTTGCCGCTCCTCTGGCGGCAAACCGTCTCTTCTGTAGCAGGAACAACGATGGGATTTCTGACCGGAAGCATCAGCTTCGAGCGGTTTCGCGTGGAAGGACCGAAGGTCCGCCAATTCGGTCCCGAGCATCTCGAGATTTTGCAGCGGTTTGCCATCGGTCAGGTCGAATCCTCCTCGTTGGATGAGGCCCAAGTCGGCTTTGCCGCCGGGCGACACCTGTTGGATCTCGACTTCCGTCTCGAAAAGAACATCCTCAACGACGTGCTGCACTGCGGTGTGCGGATCGACACGAACAAAGTTCCCGCGGCGCTGCGCAAGGCCTGGCTGGAGATGGATCTGGAAGCGATGGGCGCCGAGAACCCGAGCGGCCGGCCGACCAAAGTTCAGCGCCAGCAGGCCAAAGAGGCGCTCGAGGCGCGCTGCGAAGAAGAAGCTCGCGACGGCAGATTCCGTCGCATGCAGCACTTCCCCGTGTTATGGGACGCTAGCCACAGCATGTTGTACCTGGGCGGTTCGAGCGCCGCGGCTCTCGAAAACTGTGCGGGGCTTTTCGAGCGAGCCTTTGATATCTCCCTCGAGCGGATCACCTCAGGGCGGCTGGCCGAACAATGGGCCGCTGCCGCCAAGAAACAAGACAAGCTGGAGGATCTCGCTCCCAGCGTGTTTCATGCCGACGAGCCGGAAGCCCAAATCGCGTGGCTTAACAAGGCCGCCGCAAACTTCGATTTCATGGGCAACGAGTTCCTGATGTGGCTTTGGTGGTCGCTTGAAGCGCAAGCCGGAACGATCGCCCTGCCCGACGGCACGGAAGCGGCCGGCATGTTGAACCGGACGCTGAGCCTGGAATGTCCGCAAGGCGAGTCGGGTAAGGAAACCATCACCGCCGAAGTCGCCGGTCGCCCTGCCTGAGGCATTGCATGCCATCCGTAGCGGCAAGCTGCCGCGGAAGACCGGAGTATTGCTGGTCCGCGACGGCGTGCAGCACGAATTTGTCCTGCAGGCCGAAACCTTTGCCGTCAGCGGGGCCAGGATTCAGCTCTCCGAAAGCGGCGACAAGGCGGGCAGCGGCGCGGCGGAAGACCGCGTCGAGGGGCTGCGGCATCTGGCCGAGACGATCGACCTGTTGTTTGCCGCCTTCTGCAAGCGGAGGACCGCGAAAGCGTGGGACGCGGACTTGCTGCAGATTCGCGGCTGGGTCCGGAAGAACGCCAAGGAAGTCAAGAAACGGACGGCGGCCTGAGACCGCGACGCACAGGCTCTTTGCCTTCGCTAATCTCGCGACGACAATGGTTCTTGGACCGCCGTCGGTTCAGGCGTCGGCTTGTCGAGGGCCCAGAACACGCCGTTGACGAGCAGCCGATGAAACAGCGGTAGGCGAAAGTCTTCCTTGTGACCGAGCGATGTATAAAACACGCGGCCGCCGGCAAAGTCCGTATTGGTCCACGCCGCTGGCTCGCTCGACGTTTGCCCTTCGACTCGCCCCGTCAGCAACGCCGTTGCCGAGTTGGCCAGCGGGCTCGTCTTGTAGAGCGAAGACCCGGCGGCGACTTCGCCCTCGCCCATCTGCAACAGGATGGGATGCCGCCGCTGCTGGGGCACAATGGAAACCAGCGTGCGCGCGCGCCGTTGCCGGGCGGAGCATGATGGCCGGTGTAGTGTCCGCCCAGTACCTCCGCGTCGAACTCCGGCCACGCCGCGTGCCCCGCGGGCGGCGGCTGATTGTTGCGGAGCGAAAAGGCATGACTCGCCGTGCGAATGCCAACCACCGGCTTGCCTGCTTGGATGAACGCTCTGATCCGCCCGAGCTGCCCTTCGGGCGGAGTACGCCGACGCACGCTGACCAGCAAAAGATCGGCCGCATCGAGAGCTTCCAATCCCGGGAAGTCGTTCGGATCATGCGGATTCGCATGGATCGTCGTCAACCGCAATCCTCGGTCGGCCAGTTCCGCCTCGGCGAACGTGGGCAACGTACGAGCCGTCTCATACTCGGCTTCACCAATCAGCATCACCGCGTGCGGCCGCTTGTCTCCGGCGAATGAGAAGGCCGCCCCGCCGAGAAAATCCTGGCTGGTGAGCGTCGGGCACCAGTACTTTTCGATGTGTTCGATCACGCGTTCGGTTGCGCGAAAATGGTTTAATCCGGCGGGCGGCGAGGCGGAGTCGTGCATGCTGTCGGTCATGTCGCGCATCACCGCGACCGTGACCCCTTGAGCGAGGAGTTGTCGCACGGCGAACGGGCGTCGCAAGACGCAGATGTTTGCGTGCACGCCCATCACGATCACGTGGTCGATACCGCGTTGCCGCATCAGGTAGATTGCCTCGGCGTTGTCGGTAATCGCATCTTTATCGGCAATTTCCAGCGTGGCGATCTGCCGTCGCCACGGATGTCCATGCGGACATTGGGGCGTGCAATCGCAGCAATCTTTCGCGTTGTCGAATGGCAACGGCGGCTCTTTGCCATCGGCCAGCGGGCACCAGCCGGCCGCTAGCGGCTTGAGCGGGACGGCCGGCGCCTGTTGTGCCAGCTTACGTTGCGGCGTCCCCTCATAGAACTCCATCGTATCGCTGGGACAATGGATGATGAGCACGCCCTGACGACGAGCCGTTTTGAGCACCTCATTCATGCGCGGCGCCATTTCCGCAACGCGCTCCGTCGCGCCACGACACCAGTGCTCATTCCACATGTCGCAAACCACGATGGCCGTCTTAGCAGGATTCCATTGGGCTTCGCTGGCGACGACTTCCAATCCGTCCGCTGTGTCGCCCGTCTCGACGCGGCTGCGCAGGTGCAAACGCAACGGCTCGCTTGCCCGACTCGCCGCGTGTTCCCGCGTTGCGGAAAGCCAACCAACGACTGCCAACGCAACGGCCAGGCGTAAAAAGCGATGCATCTTCTGTAATCTCGCTGGAAGGGAGAGAGTTCGCGGGCTTCGATCCGCGGCCCGAAACGCGATGTCTATCTTACCCGCTACGCTTGAAGGCGTCACAAGGGCATCGAGCTGAGTTTTTGCGAATGTTGCGGCGGCATACCGTTCGCCCACGATGTTCCTGCCCGCTGAGCAGCCCGCCCGGAATCTGCTGATATGCTTCAGTCGGCGTTGCCCACGCCCCCAAATGCAAGGCAAATCGCCATTGTCCAGTCGGTCGCGTTGACTTATGATCCCCGCCAAATCTTGGGACGGCTTCGCGCGTGTGGCAGCGGAGATCCTTTCCGACAGCAGCAACCAATTGGGCTTTTATCGATGGCAGCGCATGTTCGGGCGGGCGGCGCGTACCTGGCGGCAGTCGCACTTTGCTTATTGATTCTGAGCTTGTTGTTCGACCTTCCGTCGTTCGATCTGTCAATTCCTTTGGTGTATGGCAACGATGCCCTGCTCACGCATGCGCTTGCCAAGGCGTTGACGGAGCAGCCGTGGCATCTGACCAACCGGGCCTTGGGCGCCCCGGGCGCCATGGAGATGTACGATTTCCCCATGGCCGACGGGCTGCACTTCCTGTGGCTCAAGTTGCTCTCGTTCGTCCGGTCTGACTGGGCGGGAGTCGTCAATCTTTACTTTTTGCTCACGTTCCCATTGACCGCGCTGACGTCGCTCTACGCCATGCGCCGGCTCGGCTTGTCGACGTTGCCGGCAATCGTCAGCAGCTTGCTGTTCGCCTTCTTGCCTTATCATTTGATTCGCAGCCAAGGGCATTTGTTGCTGGCGGCCTATTATGTCGTGCCGCTGTCGGTGCTGGCCGCGGTTTGGGTTTACCGAGGCGAGGAGCACGTCGGCGAAGGCCAAGAGCAACGCGCCGGCTGGCCTTGGCGGCGCCGACTGACTCTGAGCGCAATTTGCCTGCTGCAAGCCAGCGCCGGCGTGTACTATGCCGCCTTTGCCTGTTTTTCGCTGCTGGTTGCCGGCATTTCCGGCAGCTTGGAGCGTCGCAAGCTTCGCCCCTTAGCGACGGCCGTTCTGCTCATCTTTGCAACTGCCGCCGGGGTCGTCGCAAATGTTTCACCGACGCTGATCTATTGGTCGAAGCACGGCCGCAATCCGGAACCGCTGCACCGGCCCGTCTTGCATGCTGAACTGTTCGGGTTGAAGCTGGCCCAACTCGTCCTGCCCGTTACGGAACATCGTTGGCAATGGTTGGCGAATGTGCGAGACCGTTATCACCACTCTTCGCTGGCCCCGAATGAAAACGACTCGGTAACGCTGGGCGCCGTCGGCGCTCTCGGATTTGCCGGACTGCTGCTGCGAGCGCTGTTCATGAGTCGCCGCCGTGCGGGCGAGCTGCTGGACATCCTGAGCAAGTTGAACCTGGCGGGCGTGCTGCTGGCGACGATCGGCGGCTTCGGCGTCATTTTTAACTTAGTAGTTGATCCGCACATACGCTGCTATAACCGCATCGGCGTGTTCCTGGGCTTCTTCGCCCTCACGGCCGCCGCAAGCTTCATGCAGCCTTGGGCGACCGGCTGGCGCAAGGGGCCGGCGATGCAATGTTTGGGCTGCGGTTTGCTTGGTCTGGTGCTCGTGTTGGGCATCCTGGATCAGGCGCCGCCTGCATTGACGCCGGCGCCTGCTTGGGTCGCTCCGGAACGGAAGATCGTTGCGGAACAGTTTCGTAGCGACGCCGAATTCATCGCCCGCGTCGAAGCCGCGGCGCCGCCGGGCGCGATGATCTTTCAGATGCCCTATATGGTCTTTCCCGAGGCGGAGCCGGCGCATTGCGCGGCGGCGTACGATCACTTGCGGCCGTACTTACATTCGCAGCAGTTGCGCTGGAGCTTTGGTTGCATGCGCGGCCGCAAGACCGATCTTTGGCGTCGGTCGCTTCAAACGCTGCCGTTGTCCGAACGGCTCACAACGATTGAAAACGCCGGCTTCCAAGGGCTGCTCGTCAATCGCCGGGGCTTCGCAGATTCCGGCCAGGAGCTGGAAAGAGAACTCCAGCGCCTCACAGGCTCGGCGCCGATGGTCAGCCGTGACGAGGAACTGGCCTACTTTCCGCTCGAGATTGTATCGCCCGCCTCGTCGATCGCGCCGGAAGTCGCCAAGTCGCCGGCCGCGAAGCCGGGCCTCACTTCGCCGGTCGTTCGCTGATCACTGCTGCTTTGGCAAAGCGATAGTAGACTTCCAGCGTCAGCACCGCCAAGGCGGTTGCATAGATCCGCCCGCCGTCGCCGGACCAACGGTCGATGGGCGGCCAACTGCCGCGCGTGCAGCCATCTCCGTGTTCCTGCAGCCCGATCACTCGCTCGCGCGTAGCGTCGTTCCAGCGCTTCCACGGTTCGCCGCCGGCTTGAAACATGGCCAAGGTGCAATTGTACCAGAGATAGTAGTCCGGACTTGGCGAGCCGATCTTCGGCCCCCAGTTCGCCTCGGCCTGATCGGCCAGGTAAGGCGCCGCTCGCTGAATCCGCTGCGAGCCGAGGTCGTGACGCACGAACTCGTCGACCATCATTCCCACGCCCGTCAAGGCGTCGGTGCCGAACCGGGCGAGTTGGTAATGCGTGCGTCCGGTGAGCGGCTCTTGCTCGCCGTCAAAAAACTCGAGTAGTCGGGAAATCGTTATCGGATGGACCTCAATCTCCGCTTCGAGCGCGGTTTTCAGGGCCAGCATGGCCCAGCCTGACACCGAGGCGTCGCTGAGCTGTTGTTTGTTGCCGTCGTACCTCCAGCCGCCGTCGTCATGTTGCTGCGATTCGATAAACCGCACGCCCTTGACGGCAGCTCGCCAGAGCGCGGGATCGGGCGTTCGGCGCTCTGCCTTGGCCAGCGCGCAGGCTTCCGCCAAGGCGAACGTGGCCATTGAGTGTTCGTACATGTAACAGCGATCGAAGTGCGTCGCCGGCTGATCCGATCCCTTGCTTGCGCGGCAGCGCGATCCGACGAGCTCTCCCTCGTATCCTTGTTGCTCGGTCAGCCAGTGCAATCCGCGAGCAACGTTTTCGGAATAAGCATGTTGGTTGAAGTCGTAATGCCCGCCTGCCTGAAAAGCCAGCACCGCCAGTCCGGTGAGCGCCGCCTCGTAGCGATTGCCGGGGCCGGAGCAGGCGTGATCGGGTTCACATTGGGCGCCAGGCCCGCGGCCCAGACAGTCGGGGCCCCAGTGACCGTCGTCCGCCTGGTGCCTTGCTAACCACTGCAGTCCAGCCGCCACGGCGGTTTCGGAGGCGGGCGTGCCTCCCGCTTGACCAATCCAATCCTCGCGTCGAGCCGCCGTTCGCTGCGAGTACAGTCCCAACACCTCAGGCTCGCGCGGCGCTTCGTCGTCGGAAACCCGGTTCGACGTTGCGACGGTCGGGTGTTCGCCTTTCGCAACTTCGCCTCCCATCAGATTATTGTCGGCAGCGCCGTCGCCCGCGCGTTGCTTATCGGCGCCGCCCCGTTTTTGAAGCGACGAGTCTGGGGACGCCTGCGATTTGCCGGATCGCTGCGATTCCGGTCCGGCAGTTTGCTCGCCGCCGCCCAAGGCGACAAGCCCGGCGACGAGTTTTCCGATCTCGCTGTCTCGCAACGCGAAATATCCGCCGCCCAACAATGCGCCTATTAGGCACGCGATCACGAATAGCTCCCGCAGTCCGCGCCGCTTCCGCGGGACCGCAGTTGTTGAGGTTTGTTCGCCGGGCCGCGCCGGCGACTGGCCCCCGGCATGTGAAGCATCCGCCGGAGCGAGCTGGACTTTTCGCGGCGGCGGAGGGGGGCGAATGGACGGGGACTTTCGAGCCGCTCCGCGCGAGATGGGTTTGCCGCAACCGGGATGCGGACAAGTGCGTGCATCCTTATCGACCGGACGATGGCAACTTGGGCAGGTCTTCATCAGCGGCAGCTCCTTGCCGGCCATCAGGCGCGATCAAGCGGAGCCCCCTTGGGCTCGGTTTTTCCGCAGCAATGCAACATTGCCGCGGCCGGCAAATCCATTCCTATCTGCCCAGCCAAAGCTTGGCGAAATTGCTCGCCGCCGTTTCGTTGGGGAAGGCCTGGATGGTGAACTTTGTGGCGGCGCGAACGGCTGGGAGCAATTCGTCCAGTTGTTCCTTCTGCCAGTCCTTGACGGCCTTCGGCGAAGTGGTAATGGCGTAGCTGCGCTGCAAGGCGACGCCCACCGGCACTTCCAGCATGGCCACATAGTGCGTCTGATTGGCCACCGGATCGACGTACGGCAGCTTCCTCAGGCTTTTGCCGATCTCGTCATCAAGCTGTTTGAAGTCGTCGCCGAAATGTCTGGCGAACAACTTTGCATCGTCTGATTCAGAAAACGTTTCAAGCGGGCCTCGTCGACTGACGTCGCCCAAGTACGCGAAAAAGTCCTTCTTGCGCCGCTCCGCCAAAGTGTGCGTCATCGCCCAAGCTGCGGCATAACCGGTCGAGGTCAGGCTCTTGGCTTCGCTCGTGGGCTTGGACAACTCGGCGGATCGTCCATTTTGCTTCAAGAACGTTTCCAGTTCTTTCATTCGCAAGTCGTTGGGAAAGCCGACCCCTTTCCAGCGCACCCGTTTGTCGAACGACGTCGGGGCGAAAAACTCAGGCAATCCTTCGCTGATCCACATCGGCCAGTTCGACAGCCGCTGCTGCACGCCAATGTTGTGCAGAATCTGATGCACGCCTTCGTGAGCGATCGTCGAAATCGACTGCTTGACGGCCAGGTCGGGCGCCACCTCCAGCAGCTTTGACTGCTCGTACATCACGACGTAGTTCGATACGCCGTTGTAGTAGGCGACGACTCCTTCCGGCACCTCGCGGTATTTTTCGAACTCGTCCTGCGTGCGAAACATGATGGCCACCAGCGGCGCGTCCGGATCGTGCACCTTGATCTTCTGCCGCCGGCAGTAGGCGAACAGAGCCGGGTACATCGTTTCCAGAATGCGGCTGGTCGCCTGGAAGAACGGTTCGCTGGTGTTGTAGACGTACAGATAACGCTTGGTCATCCGCGTCTTGAAGCCTTTGAACTTTTCGTCGGTCAGCTCCTTGGCCAAATCCGACATCTTGGCGGGCTCGAAGCGGCGGTCGGTCGGCGTCGCGTCCGATTGGGCGACGCTGGCCAAGCGCCCATTGGGGAGAATCACGATGAAATGATCGCCGACTTCGACGAGCACCTTGCCGACGACTAATTCATTTGTCGTGTTCTTGATCAGCACCCGCCGGTCGTCGCCCGGCTTGGGCGGCGCGTCAGGAATCATCAGACCGAAGTCTTGCGGATCCGCCTGGGGCGCCGGTTGCTGGGCCCGGGCCTGGAGCAATCCGCCAGACGACCAGACCGCGACCAGAACTACCGCCGCCAGCGCATAAACGATACCGGCCCGCACTGTGCGCGCCCTTTCCCAGCGAACGTTCATAACCCCTCCGGTACAAGATTTCCCAGCGGCTTGCGGTGGCGCAGATACGCGCCGCGACGTCGCGGCCATTCCCCATTCTTGGCCAATTCCGCACGTGTGTCCAGCCAACGGGAGCCGACTGGCTCGCACCTGGGAAAAACAGAGGACGGGTTAGTTCCGCTTAGGCGGAAGCGCCTTGCGGTAGCGGCGTTCCGCACCGAACACTCGTTCCGAATGCGTGGCGAAGAACTCCTGCAATTCGGCGGTCGAACCGGTCAATACCAGCCGCCTTCCCACCCGCGCAACCGCAAGTTCCACGTTTTCCGTTTTAATGACTTTCTCGAGCTTCGCGCGATCGACCTGAGCGACCAAGAGTTCGTCTTCCGCAACGGCAATCCGAAGGATGTTGTGCACCGGGATTACGTCTGGTCTAAGCGTCTCTGCAATCGAGAAGACGTCTAAAAACTGGCAGCCGCCCAATTCGACGAGTTTCGCTTGCGTCGTCTCGCTCGTCTGAGGCGTGTCCAAGGTCATAAGGTACCCGGCCGTTGATCCGTCTGCCGGCTCTCCATCGCCATCATGGTCTGGCCGAATCGAAAGCGCCTCCTTCTTTGGGCCGGCGCCTGCCATCACGTCATCAACGCGGAACCAGACGCCTTCGATCGAAGCATTTTGCCTCACGATATTCGGAGAAAACAATGGATTGATGGTCGAGACGCATCCTGCCGCGAACCAGGGGACCAGCAAAAGCGACAACGCGTGCGAAGATCGCATTGCAGAGACTCCTTTCTTTCTTAAGGGAAGCAAACGAGCGTGCGTTTACCCAAAATGCTACCGATTCGCCCCTTTAAGGAGAACCAGAAACGACGCCTGTCGAACCGGGCGGAAGGCTTTCTTGCGTCCGCCGGCGCGTGGCAAACGCTCTGCACCCGACGCTTGGATTGCGTGCAAGCGGCCCAGTTCAGGCGAGGATTTCCCTGACGATCCGGCATTCCTGCTTGTCGACGAGCGATTGCGCCTGATTGTTGCGGAGATAGACGAGCCCCTCGTGGTCCAGGCCGAAGAGATGCAACAGCGTCGCGTGATAATCGCTGTGCGTGACGACGTTTTCCACCGCTTTATGGCCGAATTCGTCGGTTTGGCCGTAGGTGCAGCCGCCGCGCACGCCGCCGCCGGCCAGCCACATGCTGAAGCCGTAGGTATTGTGGTCGCGGCCGACCTTCTCCGGGCCGGCGTCGTTCTGAATCACCGGCAACCGACCCATCTCGCCACCCCAGTGGACCAGAGTGCTGTCCAACAGCCCCCGGTTCTTGAGATCCTTGACCAGAGCAGCGGCCGGTTTGTCGGTCTTCTTGCACGAAGCCGGCAAAGCCGTGCGGATGCTGCCGTGGTGGTCCCAGAACTGGTTGCGCGTGAAGATCTGCACGAAGCGCACGCCGCGTTCCACCAGGCGTCGGGCAATCAAGCAGCGCGTGCCATATTCCTGCGTCGCCGGATCGTCCAGCCCGTAAAGCTTTCGCGTCGCTTCGGTCTCGCTGGAGATGTCGACGGCTTCCTTGGCCGCCGTCTGCATCTTGGCGGCCAGTTCATAGCTGGCGATGCGCGCCTCGAGGTCGAGCTCGCCGGGATGCCGCTGCAGGTCGCGGCGGTTAAGCCCTTCGAGATATGCGAGGTAACGCCGTTGGGCCTCGCCCTTGATGTGCGGCGGGGGATCGAGATTCAGAATCCGTGGTTCGCGCGGACGAATCACCGTTCCCTGATACAGCGACGGCAGCCAGCCGTTGGTCCAGTTCCGAACGCCTTCGACCGGCAACCCGTCGGGATCGGTCAATGCGACGAACGCCGGCAATTCCTGGCTCTCGCAGCCCAACCCATAGGCCATCCAACTCCCAAGCGTCGGTCGGCCGCCGGTCGCACGGCCGGTGTTCATGGCGAAAATCGATTGGCCGTGATTGTTCACGCCCGTGTGCATCGAGCGAATGACGGTAATGTCGTCGACGATCTCCGCCAGGTGCGGCAGCAATTCGGAAACATCCGTGCCGCACTGGCCGTGTTTGGCAAACTTCCAGGGACAGCCGAGCACCTTGGCGCTGGCCTGCGCGGCGTTGTCGTATTTGATCTCGCCGGGAAAGTTCGCGCCGTCGAGTTTGTTCAGCGCGGGCTTCGGGTCGAGCAGATCAAGATGACTGGGGCCGCCCTGCATGAACAGCGAAATCATCGCCTTAGCGCGGGGTTCGCGCGGCGGTTGCTTCGGGAGCAAATCGAACGTTTGCGGCTCCAACTCCGGTCGAGCGGGCGCGGCAAGCAGCTTCTCTTCATTCAACATCCACGCCAACGCCACCGAGCCGACGCCCAAACCGCCTGCCGCCAGGAATTGGCGACGCGTTGATCCGCTACGTCCGGCGGCATTTGAAAAATGGTCCATGGCTGGCTGCTCTGGTTTATAGAAGTTCGTTCAAAG
Organism: Pirellulales bacterium; assembly: GCA_963786255.1. Taxonomy (GTDB): domain Bacteria; phylum Planctomycetota; class Planctomycetia; order Pirellulales; family JAICIG01; genus JAICIG01. Next base: position 723,649 of record CAWAYY010000025.1, on the reverse strand, counting down.
AGTTGCTTCTCGGCGCCCGAGCCGCTTATCAGTCGATATACAGGAATCGATTGCGCTCAACAACGCCTGGCACCAACTGGCCAGCGCCAACTGCTTGGGGTCGTTCTTGTTTTCAGCGGGCGGATTGTTTTGAAAGTATTCCGCCTGCGCCGTGACAAATGCAACCGCCGCAGCCAGTTCTTCTGGACTTGGATCGGCGGCAAAGGCCAGCCGCCAGGCGCGCGTGATCTGAGCTTGCGGCTCCTGGCCGGCTTCGCTCAGCAGCCGTTCGGCAAAATACGAGGCGTGCGTCACGACGAATTCGCTGTTCATCAGCATCAGCGACTGCGGCGCCACGGTCGACGTACTGCGCCGATCACAATTCGGCTCCATGGCGGGCAGATCGAACGCGTCGAGCATCGCCAGGGGCCGGCTGCGGCGAACTTGCACGTAAACGCTGCGCCGGAACTCCTCGCCGTTGAGCGGAATCGCCTGGCCGGGGCGGTTCTCGCCATTGAGGTTCTCAATGCCCACCACGAACTGGCCGACTTCGTCTTCGATCACCGGAACCGGTTCGCCGAACATCTTGTCGTTCAGCTTGCCGCTGACGGCGATGATCGCGTCGCGAACTACTTCGGCTTCCAAACGCACTACCGGCATCCGCCACAGCAGGCGATTGTCCGGATCGACGGCGTCTCGCTCACGATCCCGCAGCGAAATCTGCCGATACGTCGTCGACGTCATCATCAGCTTGTGCAGTCGCTTCAATTGCCAACCGCCCGCTACGAACTCGCTGGCCAGCCAGTCGAGCAGTTCGGGATGCGTGGGCCGTTCCCCCAGGAAGCCGAAGTCTCCAGGCGAGCCCACGATGCCGCGGCCGAAATGGTGCAGCCAGAACTGGTTGACCAGCACCCGCGCCGTGAGCGGATGCTCTCCGTCGGTCAGGCGTTTGGCCAGGGCCAGACGGCGACCGGTCGTCGGCAGTTCTGCATTGTTCGGCGCAATCTCCGTCGATCGCGCCGCGGACAGGACGGACAGTTCGCCTGGCTGCACGACCTGCTTGGGCTGGCCGATATCGCCGCGATAGAACACGTGCGTCGCCGGAACGTGCCCCGGCGGTTCAGTCAGGGCGTGGATGAAATCCTCGACCGGCTTGGTCGCGCGGATGTCCGCGGCCTTTTTTACCCGTTCCTTGAGATCGTCGGCCGCTTTGCGGTCGTACAGATAAAGCGAGCCCGCCGTGACGTTGACGCTCGGACGAGCCTTGAGCAATTGGCTCTGCTCCGGCGTGCGTTTGTCTTGCGGCGCGTCATGCGCCGCCCGGACCGCTTCGCGAATTTCCTCAGGCAGCTTCGCCAGTTCCTTTTCATAGGTCTGGGCGATGTACTCTTTCTGCTTCTCCAACCGCTCTGCGTCGAGCTTGGCAGCCTCGGCTTCAATGGCCGCCGCCTGCTGACGATTGGCGTCAGTATAGAGCGAAACCAGCCGCGCCTGCGGCGCACGCCACTTTTTCCAGTCGTAAGCCGGCTCGAAGATGGCGCGAAGCCGGTAGTAGTCTGACTGGGGAATCGGATCGTAACGGTGATTGTGGCACTGCGCAACCGACCGTCAGCCCCATCAGCGAAGTCGATACGATCTTGAGCGTTTCGGCCATCACCTGGTTACGCGCTTCGTTCTGGTCGACGCCTCCGGTGCCCGTGCCGTCGGGCGCCATCCGCAGGAACCCGGTGGCGACCAGCTTTTCGATCTGCTCGGGCTGCAACTCCTTGTAGGGAGGCTGCAGCATCTCGTCGCCGGCGAGCTGCTCTTGAATGAACGCATCGAACGGCTGGTCTTCATTGAACGCCCGGATCACGTAATCGCGGTACTTGTAGGCGTATTTGCGCACCGGATCCTGGCTCGTATAGCCGTCGGAATCAGCGTAGCCCGCCAGGTCCAGCCAGTGCCGGCCCCAGCGCTCGCCATAGCGGGGCGAATCGAGCAAGCGGTCAATCAGCTTTTCGTAAGCATCAGGCGAGTCGTCGGCGACGAACGCGGCGATCTCTTCGGGCGTGGGGGGCAGTCCGAGCAGGTCGAACGTGGCGCGACGGATCAGCGTCTGCTTGTCCGCTTCCGGAGAGAAGGTCATCCCGTTGGCTTCGAGCCGGCTGGCGATGAAGGCATCGATCGGCGTACGAACTTGTTCGGTCTGTCGGACCGTTGGCGGATCGGTGCGCACTACCGGTTGAAAGCACCAGAACTCGCGCTCCTCCGGCATGATCGTATCGGCGGTGATTTTCTCCGGTTCCGCTCGAGCGGTCTTGGCGCCGGCTGCGATCCAGACGCGAATCTTCTCCGCCTCGGCGGCCGACATCTTCTTGTCGCCGGGCGGCATTTCCCCCGACTTGATGCGCTGGTAAATCAGGCTCTCGTCCGGCTTGCCTTCGAGCAATGCCGCCCCCGAGTCGCCTCCTTGAGCAATCAGGCGCCGCAACCGCAGATCAAGGTTGCCTTCGGTTTGCTCCCCTTCGCCATGACAATGAAAACAGTGCGCCTTGAGCAGCGGCCGCACGTCTGTTTCAAAATTGGGCTTCGCCGCCGCGTCTGCGGGCGAGTTCTCCGCAGCGATTGCGTTCGTGTGCGATGCAAAGGCGAGCAATGCAGCAAACAAGAACAAGCAACATCCCTGGCTGATCATCTGCGGCATGGCGAGATCCTTGGAAGGAACGGTTTGCCCAGTGCTCGGGCGGCGGGGCCGAGGCGGACGAATAGCCCGCGCCGCGGCATGCTTTCTATTGTGGGCGCGAACGCGCATCATTGCAAGGTAAAGGGGTTTATGTTCGCGGCAGTGGTGAACGAGCAAAGCGCTTCTGCACGACTTCAGAAGCGCGCCAACCAGACATCGCGGTGTACGACAAAGATCTCACGAGGCGCGAGCTGCCACGCATCGGAGACAAGACTCTTGCGCGATCCGCATTGTTTAACGCTCCAGCAGTCGCAGGCTGAACAGCCCGACAAGCGCGCGTGCCAACCTCGGCTGGTTGCGAGGCGAGAATGGCCCAACGATAATCGGAGCCTCGATCCTCCTGGAGTGTTTGGCATGTTCCGTCCGGTCTCGCTCGCGCTGCTGCTTTCCTTTTTTATTCTGTCATCGGCGCATTCCGCTCCTGAGGAACAGCTTCCCGAGACCGAGCCGTTGACCTGGCAGGGTGATCTGTCGGGCCGAATGCTTGACGGCTGCCATCGCTATATCGAGCGAAAGATCGCCGAATCGATCGAGACGCGTCAGCAATATTGGCGCCGAGACCCATCGTCTCGCGAGGCCTACGAAAAGTCGGTGGCCGGCAACCGTCAGCGCTTCCAGCGGCAGATCGGCGCCGTAGATGAGCGCCTGCCAGCCAGGATGGAGCGTTTCGGCGACGACGATCAACCGGCGCTTGTAGCAGAAACTCGCGTCTTCTCCATCTACCAGGTTCGCTGGCCGGTGCTCGAAGGCGTCGCCGGCGAAGGCCTGTTGCTGGAACCGAAAGGCAAGCCGCAAGCTTGCATCGTCGCCCTGCCCGACGCCGATCAAACGCCCGAACAAGTTGCCGGCCTGGCGCCCGGTTTGCCGCCCGAGAGCCAATTCGCCCGCCGGCTTGCCGAGCAGGGCTGCCTGGTGGTCGTACCAATGTTGATTGACCGCTCCGCGCGCTTCACGGGCAACCCCATCAGCGGCCGGCCGAACCCGGGCTATTCGCACCGCGAGTGGATCTATCGCCAGGCTTTTCAGATGGGCCGGCACGTGATCGGCTACGAAGTGCAAGAAAGCCCTGGCCGCGGTCGACTGGTTCAAGCGTCGGGCCCCAAACGCCAAGGTCGGCGCGGCCGGGCATGGCGAAGGCGGCTTGCTCGCCTTCTATGCAGCGGCCGTCGATCCGCGGGTCGACGCGGTGCTGGTCAGCGGCTACTTTCGCTCGCGGCAAAATGTTGCCGACGAACCGCTGGAGCGCAACGTCTGGGCTCTGCTCCACGAGTTCGGCGACGCCGAGATTGCCAGCCTGATTGCACCTCGCGCGCTGGTTGTCGAATACAGTCGCGAACCGGAAGTTGAAAGCCGCCAGTCGACCACGCCGAAGGAAGTGAACGGCTTTCCACTGAGCGGAATCCACGGGCGGCTGATCACGCCTCAAGCGAAAAACGTCGCGGCTGAATTTCAGCGCATCGACAAGCTCGTCGAGCCGAGCTTCCAACCGCGACAACTGATACAGGGAGACGCCGGAGAGCCGGTCGGCCCGATGTCGTCCCAGGCGATCGACGCTTTCGCTCGCAGCTTGGGTTTGCATCCGGCGTCGGTCACGAAAGCAACGACGAGTGCACAGCTCGAACAAGGCCTGACCGACAACCGCAAATCGTTTGCTCCAGCCGAGCGGCAGCGCCGGCAGGTCAAGCAACTCGAAGATCATATTCAGGCGCTCGTCAACGACTCGCACGTCTTCCGCGAGCAGTTCTTCAAGGTCGACGGCTCGTCTGTCGAAAAACTTGTCGCCAGCGCCAAGCCTTTCCGTCAATACGCTTGGGAAGAGCTGTTCGGCAAGTTCGAAGATCCCGTCAAAGACGTGCATCCTCGCTCGCGGAAGATCTACGACCGGCCGCAGTGGACGGGTTACGAAGTGGTGCTGGACGTGCTGCCCGACGTGTTCGCCTGGGGCGTGCTGCTGTTGCCCAAGGATTTGAAGCCCGGCGAGCGCAGGCCGCTGGTGGTTTGTCAACACGGCCGCAACGGCGTGCCGCGAGATACGATCGAAGGCGACCATCGTGCGTATCACGACTATGCTGCGAAGCTGGCCGAGCGTGGATTTATCGTCTTTGCGCCGCACAACCCGTATCGGGGCGAAGACCGTTACCGCATGTTGTCTCGCAAGGCGAACGCCGTGAAGGGGTCGCTGTTTTCGTTCATCCTGGCCCAGCACTCGCAAATTCTGAACTGGCTGGAAACGCTGCCGATGGTCGATTCCCAGCGGATCGCCTTTTACGGCTTGAGTTACGGCGGCGAAACGGCGGTCCGCGTGCCGCCGCTACTGGAGCGTTACTGCCTGTCGATCTGTTCGGCCGATTTCAACGATTGGACGCGCAAGGTCGCCTCGACGCACAGCCCTTACAGCTTCATGCACACGATCGAATGGGAAATGAGCTATTTTGATATGGGCCGCACGTTCAGCTATGCGGAACTCGTCGGCTTGATGGCGCCCCGCCCCTTCATGGTCGAACGCGGCCACCAGGACGGCGTGGCGCCCGACGAATGGGTCGCCAGCGAGTACGCCAAAGTCCGCCGGTTGTACGATCAACTCGGCATCGGCGAGCGCACGGCGATTGAGTTCTTCAACGGGCCGCATACGATTAACGGCCAAGGGACGTTTGAATTCTTACATCGGCAGTTGAATTGGCCGAAGAAGTGAGGCTGCGGTTCGCGGTTTAGGACGGGCGTCGAGGAGCTTGCGGCGCCGCATTCGCACGAGCTTTTCCAACCAGCGAGCGAGAGCGACCGTGAGCAGACAGGCCCTCGCATCCGAAGCGGCGGAAGGCACGACACCGAAAACCGGAGTGCAGTTGTGATGGCGAAAGAAGTTGTATCGGCCAAGTTTGAAAGCGTTCTCTCGGGCATCTTCCGCGGCGGCGCCCTGCTGGCTTTCCTGTGCGCGACCCAAGCGGCGTTCACACCGCCGCGGGCGGCTGCCGGCGAAAAAGACCGCCAACGCGCGATCGAAACCATCAAGCGGCTCGACGGCACTTATGAAACCGATTCGCACCGCGGCGATCAGCCGATCGTCAAGGTGTTTCTCAACGGGCCGCACGTCGACGATACGGCACTGCAAACGCTCATGCCGCTGAAGCATCTGCGAGAACTCAGCTTGCAGGAAACGGAAGTTACGGACGGCGGCCTGAGGTTCCTGAAAAGCTGGCCCGAATTAAAAGTCCTTGAGTTGGGCGACGCCCCGATCACGGACGGCGGGCTGCGATATCTCGATGCGTTGAAATCGCTGGAACATCTCGATCTCAGTTATACGAACGTCACCGACGGCGGACTCAAACAGCTGGCAGGGTTGACGCAACTCAAGTCGCTGAGCCTGTGGCGCGACCGCATCACCGACGAGGGTTTGAGCCATCTGCAAACCCTCGCGAGTCTGGAATCGCTCGATCTGACCGCAACCAACGTGACCGGCGATGGCCTCAAGCATCTTGCTCCGTTGAAGAACCTCCGCTCGCTCTCGCTTGACTTCACGCCCGTAGACGACGACGGGCTGCGCCGCCTCGAATCACTCGCCAGTCTGGAAGCGCTCTCGCTGCAAGAGACCAGCCTGAGCGATTATGGGCTCAAACGCCTCACCGGGCTGAGGCGGCTCCGACACTTGAACCTGGCCGAGACCCGGATTACCGGCTTTGGTCTCGAACATCTGGCCGGTTTACAGCAGTTGGAGAGTCTCGACCTGACGTTCACTCAACTCGGCGACTCAGGGCTCAAGCACCTTGGCGAGCTCAAGCATCTGACGGCGCTTCAACTGGAGCGCACCGCCATTTCCGATCTCGGGCTCAAGCAACTGGAAGAACTGACGAATCTTCGTTCCTTGGGGCTCGCCCAAACCCGGATCAGCGATTCGGGACTTCGCCGCCTGCAGAAACTGGCGAAGCTCGAGTCACTCTCGCTTTGGAGCACTGCCATCACCGACGATGGACTGCGCAACTCCGCTATTTGCGCCTGTTGGCTCGTCTCGATCTCGGCCAGACCGCCGTCACCGACTCAGGTTTGGCGGTGCTTGCTGAGTTTGCCGACCTGGCCGAGTTGGGCCTTGCGGGAACGGAAATCACGGACGACGGCCTGGCCCATCTGAAAACGCTGAAGAATCTGGCGTCGCTTGATGTGAGCCGCACGCATGTCACGGATGACGGGCTGGCCAGGCTCGCCGCATTGAAACAGCTCCGCGTCTTGCAGCTCGCGGGAACGGATGTCAGCGACGACGGCTTGGCCAAGTTGGCCGGTCTGAAACAACTCGAACAACTTGGCATCCAAGGCACGGAAGTCAGCGACGACGGCATACGGCGGCTGCAAAAACAGTTGCCGAAGCTTCAACTGAGCCGCTGAACAGGTAGCGGAAGAGCGTGAGAATTCCGAACGTTATCCAATCCGTCGCCCACTGCCATCGCAGCGGCGTACGTCATCGGCAAAGCCCGGAATCTTCACAGATTCCGCTACGGGAGATAGTCGCTACGGAATCATGGCCCTGGGGGCTCTTCTAGTTTGGCGAATTTGTTAGCATGATTGGGCGACCTGCGCATCTTCTGAACCCTTGTTGAAGCCACAGAGCACCGTTTCGATGAATTTCACCTATCTCGACATCGCCAAGATGATCGATCACTCGTTATTGCAGCCCGACGTTGACCGATGCAGAGCTGGAAGCGGGTTGCCAATTGGCGCTGGCAATACGACGTGGCCAGCGTCTGCATCAAGCCGTATTACCTGAAACGCTGCGCCGAGCTGCTCGCCGGCAGCACGGTCAAGCCGAGCACGACGATCGGCTTTCCGCACGGCGGCCACACCACGCACGTCAAAGTGCCGGAAGCGGAAGCAGGCGCTCGACCGACGGCGGCGAAGAACTCGACATGGTCGTCAACATCGGCAAGGTCCTCTCCGGCGACTGGGACTTTGTGCGCGCCGACATCAAAGCCGTGGTCGACGCCGCCCACGCCCGAGGGCAGATCGTGAAAGTGATCTTCGAGAACTGCTTTCTGCAAGATGAACACAAGATCCGCCTGTGCGAGATTTGCGGCGAGTTGAACGCCGATTGGGTCAAGACCTCGACCGGCTATGGCGAGAGCGGCGCCACGATGGACGATCTGAAGCTGATGCGCGAGCACTCGCCCGCTCACGTGCAGGTCAAGGCCGCCGGCGGAGTCCGCACGTTCGACAAGCTCCTGGAAGTCCGGGCGTTGGGCGTCTCGCGCGTCGGCGCCAGCCGCACTGCGGAAATGCTTGACGAGTGCCGGAAGCGGCTAGGCGCTTCGTAGCCTCACTCCTCAGCCAGCGAGGCCAACTGATCGGCGGGCGTAAAGGTAAGCGAAGCGGAGTTCAAGCAGTATCGCAGACCGGTCGGCTTCGGCCCGTCGTCGAACACGTGGCCCAAGTGGCCGTCGCAACGGGCGCAGAGTATCTCCGAGCGAATCATGCCGTGACTGATGTCTCTCTCTGTGGCGACGTTTTCGGCCGCGACCGGCTGAAAGAAGCTGGGCCAGCCGGTGCCGGAGTTGAACTTGGCCGCCGATGAGAACAAGGGCAAGCCGCAACAGATGCACGAGTAGACGCCCTCGAGCTTATTGTCGAGCAGCGTGCCGCAAAAGGCCCGCTCGGTCCCTTTGCCGCGGGCAATCTGAAACTGCTCCGCCGTCAGTTTCTTGCGCCACTCGTCGTCGCTCAGCTCGACCTTCGGCGAATCGACCGGCCCGACAAGCTGCCCTGAGGAATTGAACACGTAGACTTTGACCATCGTTTGCTCTCCAGACATCGATCTTGCGGCTTACCCGCCGACGGGCATCTCCAGCGTCTCGCGGCCGCGGCCTTGCTGGATCAGCGGGATGTAGGTCTCCAGGAACTCGTTGCGTCGCCGGATCGGTCAGGTCGACCGTGGCCCGGCGCTCGGCCGACAAGTACGCGGCCATCGTCAGTCGGACGATCTCCACGCCGTAGTCCCAGTCCAACAGCGGCGCGCGGCCCGTGCGGAAGGCGGCGGCGGCGTCGACGTTTTCGTCGGTGTAGCCGTACAGGTCGGCCTCGTTGGGCTGCACGGTCAAGCAGCCCGCGGCTGGCCTGCGATTTTTCCAGGGCCAGCTCCGTGTCGGCCAGGCTGGCGGCGGCCGCGTCGCCGATGAAGACTTCCAGCGGCGAGCGCAGCGTGTTCATCTCGAAGGCATAGCCCGGGCCCGAGCCCGTCGAGCGCCAGCCGCAGGCCCTGCTTGTCGTACATCCAGGAGACGGTGAACTGGCCTTTGACCAGTTGGCCCGTCTCCGGATTGCGATAGGTGACCATGCCGGTGGCGAAATCTTCGGCGGGCGTTTTGCCGTAGTCGACGCCGTGCTTGTCCAGCAGTTCCTTCCGCCATCGCGGCAGGCCCCATTTCAGCAGCGACAGATCGGCCATGACCGATTGCGGCTCGAGGAACCGCACGGCGCTTGCCGGGCGGAGTCAGCGCGTACCAGCCGACGGCCAGGCAATGGCAGCCCATGTCGCTCATCACCCCGCCGCCTTGCTGCGTCGGATCCCAGAACCAGGCATTGTGCGGCCCGGCGTGCTCCTCGCCCGAGCGGGTCAGCAGCGGGCGGCCCCATCGCTTCCATCACGCGGCGCAACTGCATTCGCTGCGACGTGACGCACTTCATGTGGATCTGGTTCTCGAAGTAGGCGGTCGGCAGATTGACTCTGCTTGACCAGCTCGATCATCTGCCGGGCTTCGGCCAGGTTGCGGGCCAGCGGCTTTTCGCAGATCAAGCCCTTCAGCCGGGCGCCGGCCTTGACGGCTTCGACGATCTCCTTGACCGTCTCGATCCGCGAGAAGTTGGGCGAGAAGATCGCCAGCACGTCGACGTGCGGAATCATCTCCTTGACGCTCGCGAACACGCGACCTTCGCCCAGCCCGCGCTCGCGCACGTGGCCGCCAGTTCTTCCGGCGGTCGGCGGGAGACGAACCCCGCGACCTCGACGCCGCGGACCTGTTCGAGCGCCCTCAAGTGAAAGGCGGTTATGAACCCGCCGCCGATGATTCCGTAGCGAAGCGTTTGCATGGCAGTCCCCCGGCTTTAGTCCATTGTTTCTGCACTGGCTTGCAGTCTTGCCCAGATGGCTGTCAGGCCGAGCTGTTCGATCCAGTGTGACAAATACGCCAAATCTAAATCGCATCGCTGCACTTCGTAGACCCGCAACGCGTCGCCAAACTGCTTCTCGCTGCCTCCCGACATCTCTGCCCATCTCAATTTCGCGAGAATCGTATCTTCCGGAGCGGAAACCCAAACCTTGAGTCTGTCGAAATTGGCCATTTTTTTGCGAGCAAAGCGAGAACGATCGAACGAGTCATCCGTCAAGAGCCAAAAGTCAACTTTGTCGCCTTCTCGGATGTCCAGCAAATTGAACATCCGGCGATCGCGAATGGCGTCGCGCACCGCCGCGGCAGGCACGTAAAAATCGGGCGCCGGAAAGGCAGCCATTAAACGGTCGGCATCGGCATCGCTCATGCCGACCACCAGATCGACATCGTGGGTCGATCTGGGTTCGCCCTGCAAGCTGGAGACGAGCGAGCCAGTCAACATGTAAGGAATTCCGGCCTCGGTCAGCACGCCGACGACTTTTTTTAGTAGTTCCGATTGTGACACTTGTCGAGCCGCTCCAGGTAGAGCCGATGAAAGTCCTCCTCAGACATCTCGGGAAACCGCTCCCGCAGGCCTTGCTTAAACAGCCGTTTCGACATTTCCGACAGCTCAAACGCCTTGGCCAATCGCTGCGCCGGCGTCATTCGCCGCAGCACCTCGATGTATTCGCGATGGTTTGGTCGGGGTTTTTCCATATTTCTTCTTCGATGGCTGGAACGATGACCTGTCCGACACTTGCCAAGCCGTTCGGCTCGCGGGCCAGCACGACATCTGGTGATATCACTAACGCCTCGCAACCGCAACCGGGCGAGGCCAGCATCGCGGAGCCCATCCTTCCGGCGCCATGAGTGGCGTCCTTCAAGCGATCCGCCAATACGAAGACGGGTTCCATCGGATTAGCGAAAACTGCAAGCACGAGGCGGACGATGCTGCTTTCTTTCGCGGCGATGGCTACAATGCCCGATGGAGACGAGAACTCGCCTCAATCGCCAGAGTGTCTGCGAGGCACGTTCTCGCGCTCGCACGTCGATCAACATGACCGTGTCCGGTCGCAGTATATCTTGCAACTCATTCATGGGGGCCGAGCCATGGCAAGCGGCTTTGGTTCTGAGGGCGGCATGCCGCAAACGGTGAATCGGCGCCGGGCGCCGAAGGCCGCCGAACTGCTGGTTGTGTTGGGAGTCATCGTGCTGGCGGTCGCCTTGCTGTTGCCTGCGGTCCAGGCCTCTCGCGAACGAGCGCGTCGGTCGCATTGTATCAACAACCTGAAACAGATCGGCCTGGGGCTGCAAAACTACGGCGACGTCTATAAGTGCTTCCCCGCAGACGCAACCTGGGGCGACGGCTCGCGCGAAACGATCCTTCTAAACCGGCGCCGCCCTATCACTATCCCTGGACCGTCGCCATTTTGCCGTTTGCCGAGCCGTACCCGCTCTACGACTCGATCAATAAGGCAATCCCTATCATGGCGGATCCGACGGCGCCCGGGGAATTCACCGGCCAGTATGTCAGTTTCCAATCGCGGAGCGAACGAGACGAGAGATCAAACGCAAAGCCCTCGGAGAAACTGCTTCAAGCCCAGCAGCGTCCGTTTGCCCGCTGTCCTTCCGACACGCTCTTCTCGGGGCCTGATGAAATGCCGCTGAACATGATGTGGAGCAACTATGCGGCTGCGGAAGGCGTGGGTTACTATCGCGCGACGCTCGTGGAAACCGAGGAAGGCAGCCGGCCGCGAGGCTCCGCCCCGAAAGACCAGAAGGGGATTTTTCCCTTTGCCGAGGGGAGCGCGTTCGCGAGCATTCGAGACGGCACGTCGATGACGATCGCCGTGGCGGAAGTCACCGCGGCCAGCGTCTGCAATCAACTGACGACGGCAGACGCTTACGTTACGCCACAAGCGACGCCTCTCGTCAGCTATCAAGGCGATGTTCCCGCTCCGCCCGATTGGCTTGCGGGCGAGACTCGCGGTGCGCCCGGCTTCCCGCTCGTTAGCGGCACGGGGCGGCCCCGTTCGTCGCTCCGCACGACGACGGGCGACCCGGCGCCATGGGTGTTTCGTGCGTTTTGGACGGCGGCGACGACTTCGGTCACCGGCGGCGCGCCGTGCGCCGGCGGAAACTTCTTCAGCGGCGCCTTGGGCGGCCCCTGCGGCGGCGACGATGGCTTTGAACTGAAGAGCGTAGGCGGCGGCTCCGCTCCGCTGTATGGCATTGCGCCGACCTACAACGGCTTGTATCCGCCCAACTCCGACTGGCCCGGACCGGACAGCGCACACCCGGGCGCCATCATCGCCGTCTTTGCCGACGGTCATACCCAGACGATCGCGCAGGATATCGACTACAAGATCTGGGCCAGCTTGAATACGCGAGCCGGCAATGACGAACCATCTCCCTGAAAGCAAGGGCTGCGAGGAAGTCAATCGCTTGCTGCGCTCCCCACATGCAGTTCCGAGTATGTAACACAAGTCGAAACGCTATTGCTGATGCGTCGGCACGGACCGGCAGAGGGCTGAAAAGATGACGTACTTTGCGAAGATGCTTTCGAACCAATGCCGACCGATGAGGCGTCGGGATGGCTTCACAGTGACGGAGTTGTGTGTTGTGCTCGGAGTGATTGTCGTTTTCGTTGCGCTCTTGATCCCTGCCGTGAAATCTGCACGCGAGGCGGCGCGTCGCTCGTACTGCACGAACAATCTGATGGCCATCGGCATGGGCCTGCAGAATTACGGCGATGTGTACAAGTGCTTCCCCGCCGACGCGGTTTGGGGAGATGGAACAGGTCCAACGCCTCAGGCGCCCTACCACTATCCCTGGCCTGTAGCGGTCTATCCTTTCTACACCCCCAAGCCGCTTTTCGATGCGATCAACAAGCGCATTCCAATCATGGGGGGCGATTTTCAGGGGCAGGTTTCCACTACGACGCCGCCCGCCTATGGCGCCGACGGACTCTTGCGAATTCAAGCGCAGTTGAACCCTGCCTTCCGTTGTGCCGCGGATACGACGTTCCAAGGCGCTGGCGAACTTCCCATGACCATGATGTGGAGCAATTATGCGGCCTCGGAAGGCGTGGGCTATTATCCGGCAACGCTCGTGGAAACCGAGGAAGGCAGCCGGCCGCAAGGTTCCGCTCCCGAAGACCATCAAGGCCTATTTCCTTTCGCCGAGTTCACTACCCCCGACAAGATCCGAGACGGCGCTTCGTACACGATTGCAACCGCCGAAGTTACCGCCGCCAGCGTCTGCAACCAGTTGAAACTGACCGATCCCGGCGTCGTGCTCCAGAAGGTTCCGAAAATCAGTTACCAGGGCTTAATTCCTGCTCCGCCCGATTGGAAATTTAGCGAAGAGAACGAGCCGACAGGCTTTCTGCTGCAAGGCGGTACGGGAAAACCGCGCTCGACGCTGTGGCACGATCGTCAGCGCAAAGCGCCAGCGCCATTGGTGTTTCGCGCCTTGTGGGTGGCTTTGACCAACTCTGTGACCGGCGGGGCGCCGTGCGGGGGCGGCGATTTCTATCGCGGAGCGCTCGGCGGCCCTTGCGGCGGCGACGATGGCTTTGAACTGCATACGCCCGATGGCGCGTCGCCGCCTGTCTACGGAATCGTGCCGCCGACCTACAACGCGCTCTACCCGCCCAACTCCGATTGGCCCGGCCCGGACAGCGGCGCACCCGGGCGCCGTCATCGCTGTCTTCGCCGATGGGCATACGCAAACGATTCAGCAAAACATCGACTACCAGATCTGGGCCAGCATCAACACTCGGGCGGGTTCGGAATCGATTGGCGGAGAGTTTTAGTGCGCTTAGCGTGTTTTTATCTGCTCCTTTTTATTCGAGGTGTTCGCCATGTTCTCCATCGATATTTCCCAGAATGCGTCCCGGCGAGAAATCGGCCGCGCGTTCACGCTCCTCGAGCTTTTTGTGGTGATCGGCATTATCTGCCTCTTGCTTGCCATGCTGCTTCCAGCCCAGCGCACGGCTCGCGAGGCTGCGCGCCGCTCGCAATGCACCAACAACCTGAAGCAGATCGGGCTGGGCCTGCAAAACTATGGCGACGTCTATAAGTGCCTTCCGACCGCGGCCGTTTGGGGCGATGGTTCGGGCGCACTTCCGCAGCCGCCTTACCACTACCCGTGGACCGTGGCGATTTTGCCGTTCATCGAAGGAAAACCGAACTACGATGCCATCAACAAGAGAATTCCGATCATGGCCGATCAAGGGAACCCCCAGCGGTTCACCGGTCAAACCTCGAACACAACTCCGCCGGCCTACGGCGCCAACGGATTCCCTCGCCTTCACTCGCAGCAGATCCCGGCTTTCCGCTGCCCTTCCGATCACACGTTCAGCGGCCCCGGCGATTTGCCGATGCAGATGATGTGGAGTAATTATGCGGCGTCGGAGGGCGTCGGTTATTTCCCAGCCAAGCTTGTGGAGTCCGATGAGGGAACGCGGCCTGAAAGCTCCGCTCCCAACGACCGAAAGGGGCTGTTTCCGTTTGCCGATTGGACCGCGTTCGCCGACGTTTCCGACGGTACGTCGATGACGATTGCCGTGGCCGAAGTCACGGCCGGCAGCGTCACGAATCAGCTCGATGCCAATGACGATGAAATTCTGGCGCAGACCGCGCCGATCGTCAGCTTTACAGGCGCCATGCCCGCTCCGCCCGATTGGTTGCTCGGCGAAGCAGGCAAACCGCCCGGCCTTCCGCTGCAAGGCGGCACGGGCCGGCCGCGGGCGTCGTTATTCACCAGCCAACAAACGCGAGCGCCGATGGTCTTTCGCTCGTTGTGGGTCGCCCTGACGAGTTCCGTCACCGGCGGCGCGCCTTGCGCGGGCGGCGATTACTATCTCGGGGCGCTCGGCGGCCCGTGCGGAGGCGCCGATGGCTTCGAGTTGCACACGGCGGCTGGCGTTTCTCCGCCCCTGTACGGAGTTGCCCCGACCTACAACGCCCTTTACCCGCCCAACTCCGACTGGCCCGGGCCCGACAGCGCACACCCGGGCGCCATCATCGTCGTTTTTGCTGACGGACACACGCAGACGATTCAGCAGAACATCGACTATCAAGTGTGGGCCAGCCTGAACACGCGAGCGGGAAAAGAGCAAATTGGCGGAGAGTTTTGATTTCGACCGTCGGCGTCTGCATCGCCGCGGTTTACGCATCCCATCCGCGGAGAGTTGATTCGAACGCCCATGCAGTGAAAATGCAGCTAAAGGTTCACTTTGACGAGCCGCCGCGATTCCTCTGCGGCGACGTAATATGCGGCAACTTGCAATCGGCGATATTCACGGCTGCTTCCAGGCGCTTATCACGCTGGAAACGTTCGTGCCTTTTCGAGCGGACGATTTGATCATCACGCTCGGCGACTACGTCAATCGCGGGCCAAACTCACATGCCGTCGTCGACTGGCTCATCGAACGTCAGCGACGAGGTCGGCTGGTCGCCGTGCGAGGCAATCATGAAATCATGATGTTGAACGCACGCGACGATCGAAACGCATTCGACCGCTGGCTGGAATGCGGCGGCCGGCAAACGCTGGCTTCCTATTCGCCTCTTGACGATCAGGGCCGCCTCGTTGACATTCCGGCTGCACATTGGGAATTCCTGGAACGCGATACGCACCGTTTTTACGAGACTCAAACTCACTTCTTCGTCCACGCCAACGCCTACGCCAATTGCTTGTTGGATGAGCAGCCGGATTACATGCTGTTCTGGGAGGCATTCGGCAATCAGCCGCCACACTGTTCGGGAAAGACCATGATCTGCGGCCACACGCCGCAAAGGTCCGGAGTGCCGCGCAGCGTGGGGCATGCCGTCTGTCTCGATACCTGGGCTTGCGGAAATGGCTGGCTAACCTGTCTCGACGTCGCCTCGGGAAAATACTGGCAGGCCAACGAACAGGGCGGGACGCGTACCGGCTGGCTCGAGTAAAGTGCGGCGAGCCTCCTTCCCCTCCCATGACGTTCGCGTTGCCACTCCACGCGCATGCATTTACCATGGAAGGCAACGCCAGAAATCCCCGGGAGGGCTCAAACACATGTACGACGCAAGCTGCCCCCGCTCTCGGTCAGTCGCTGAAGGCTTATTGACTCTCGCGCCTCATCCTCGTCCTGGTCCCGGCACAAACGACGTTCGCTCAGCAGGCAGGCTTTCGGGCCAACCGTCCCGCGCCTTCGCTCGCGGGCGGAACGCAATGGATCAACACGGACGGCCCGCTCGATCCGGCAAGCCTGCGAGGCAAGTTCGTGCTGCTCGATTTCTGGACCTATTGCTGCATCAACTGCATGCACATTCTGCCGGAACTCAAAAAGCTCGAACATGCGTTTCCCGATAACCTCGTCGTGATCGGCGTCCATTCCGGTAAATTCGATAACGAAAAGGATGCAGAAAACATTCGCCAGGCGGTGAGACGTTACAACATCGAGCACCCCATCCTGAACGACCCGAACTACGCCGTCTGGGACCGTTGGGGCATCGACACCTGGCCCAGCCTGCGGCTGATCGATCCCGAGGGCAAACTGGTCTGGGGCATAAGCGGCGAAGTCGATTTCGCCACGCTCGAACGCGAGATCAAGAGCCGCCTGCCGTCGTATCGGCATCGGGGCCTGCTTAACGAAAAGCCGCTGGTCTTCAATCGCGAAGCTGCGCAGAGGAAGGAGACGCCTTTGCTCTTTCCCGGCAAGGTGCTGGCCGATCAGGCGAGTCAGCGGCTGTTCATCGCCGACAGCAATCACAACCGGATTGTGATCTGCGACCTCGACGGACGGCTGATCGACGCGGTCGGCAGCGGCGCGGCCGGCCGCGAAGACGGCGACTATGCCGAGGCTCGTTTTCAGCAGCCGCAGGGGATGGCGATCAAGGAGAGCATGCTTTACATAGCCGATACCGAGAACCATCTGCTGCGCAAGATCGATCTGAAAGCGAAACGCGTCACGACCATCGCCGGCACGGGGCAGCAACGCCGCGAGAGCCGCGCCGTAACCAGGCGGCGCCTCGGCGATCCTTTGCGAACGGAGCTGAGCAGTCCTTGGGATTTGTGCCTGCACGAAGATTCGCTGTACATCGCCATGGCGGGGCCCCATCAGATCTGGCAGATGTCCGTGGACGAGAAACATATCGGCGTGCATGCCGGCAACGGAGTCGAAGACATTGTCGACGGCCCGCTTCCGCGCACCTCGCACGTCTTCGGCGGCCCCAGCTTCGCGCAGCCCAGCGGTCTGGCGACCGACGGGCGATGGCTCTACGTGGCGGACAGCGAAGGCAGCTCGATCCGCGCCGTTCCGTTCAACTTGAGCCAGAACGTAACTACGGTAGTCGGCACGGCGAAAATGCCCAACGACCGTTTGTTCACCTTTGGCGACGATGACGGCCCCGCCGAGAGAGCCCGCTTCCAGCATCCGCTCGGCGTGGCATTTGCCGACGGCCGATTGTATGTCGCCGATACCTACAACAACAAGATCCGCGCGATCGATCTTGCCTCGCAACAAGTTTCCACCGTGGCCGGCAGCGGTGAGGAAGTGCTTTCGGACGAACCGGCCGAGTTCGACGAGCCGGGCGGAATCAGCGTGGCGGCGGGATAAGTTGTACGTTGCGGATACGAACAATCACGCCATTCGCGTGATTGCGTTAGATGCCGGCGCCCAGGTACGCACGCTGAAGATTTCCGGCTTGTCGCCGCCCGAGCCCGCGATGCCGGCGCCCAAGCCGACGTTGCCTGATCCCAAGTTCATCCGCATGGAGCCGGTTGCGGTAAAGCCGGCCGGCGGCGCTATTCGGCTGCATGTCGCCCTGCGGTTGCCGGACGGCTACAAGATCAACGACATGGCGCCGACCCAATATTGGATCGAAGCCGCGTCGCCAGACGGGCCCATTGCTCGCTCGGCGCTTGACCGTCCGACGAGACGGGCCAAACCGGCCGCCGACTTCGAGATTTCATTGCCCGTGAGCGGCGAACAGGGCAAGGAGATGTTGAAAGTTTCCCTGATCTACTATTATTGTGAGCAAGCCGGCTCCGGGCTGTGCAAGATCGGCAGCGTCGTTTGGACGGCGCCTGTCGAGTTGACGACCGGCGCCGCCTCCGATGCGATCGAGTTGACGCACCGGGCGCCCTGACCTGGGACGCGTTTGCCCCGCCAAAGTCCCGCCCCGCCATTCCCCCCACAAACCATGCTGCACCGCATTTGCCCGTCTGCGCTGGCGTTGTCTTTCGTCTCGGCTTGGATGCTGGTTTCCACAACTTCCGCTTCTGCTCAGGGAGAAGATTGGCCTTGCTGGCGCGGTCCGCGGGGCGATGGCACGTGGCGCGGTCCGAAGCTGGCCTCGACCTTTCCGCCCGACGGTTTGCCAGTGCGATGGAAGCAACCAATCGGCGGCGGCTATGCGGGCGTGATCGTCGCCGATGGCAGGGCTTACGTGATGGACCGCCAACAGGAACCGGCGGAAGTCGAGCGGCTGCTGTGCTTCGAGGCTGAAACCGGCAAGCCGCTCTGGTCGCATTCGTATCCCGTCAAGTATGGCACGCTCGATTACGGTTCCGGGCCGCGCGCCTGCGCCGACCGTCTTCGACGGCCGCGTGTACACGCTGGGCGCCGTCGGCCACGTGTTTTGCTTGTCGGCGGCGACGGGCAAAATCATCTGGTCGCACGACGGCGCGGCGGAATACGAAGCGAAGATTCCCGAGTGGGGGTTCGCCGCCTCGCCGCTCGTCTGGAAGGAGCTGGTCGTGATCCACGCGGCCGCCCGGCCCGATGGCTGCTTTATCGCATACGATCGCCGCGACGGCCGCGAGGTTTGGCGCTGCTCCGGCGATCCGGCGGGCTATGCCACGCCCATCGTCGTGGAACATGGCGGCCAGCCGCAACTCGTTGGCTGGACGCCCGAGCACGTCATGGGCGTGTCACTCGAAACGGGGCGCATCCAGTGGACGGTTCCCTATAAGGTCACCTACGGCGTCTCCATCGCCACGCCAATCTTCCAGCAGGGGCTGGTGTTCGTTTCCGGGTACTGGGAAGGTTCGAAGGCGATCCGGCTGGGCGAGCTGCCCGGGCAGGCGGAATTGGCCTGGGAGGATGACAAGATGTTGCGCGGCCTGATGTCACAGCCGCTGTACCGCGACGGTTACGGCTACCTGCTCGACAAGCGGTTCGGGCTGACGTGCTTCGAGTTGCAGACGGGCCGGAAACTGTGGGACGACGGCAACCGGCTGACGCCCCGCGACCGCAACCCGCAGGTAACCCTGGTGTGGCTAGGCGATGGAGACCGCATTTTGGCGCTCAACTCGGAAGGGGAACTGGTTCAGGCAAGCCTGAGTCCGCAGGGCTATCGGGAACTCTCTCGCACCAAGATCATCAGGCCGACCTGGGCCCATCCCGCCTACGCGGGCTCCTCTGTTTACGCAAGAGACGATCACGAAATAGTTTGCGTCGAGCTCCCCGTTGCCCGTCGTTGAGTCTGGCACGTTTTCCGCCCCTTCTGACGGGTTCTGTCCCGGTTGCGCGGTCCGAGGCAGACAATTTTGACGAGCAGAGTTGCTGGCGACGAGACAAAATTGCCAATCGCCATCGGCTGCAAGCGGCGCCGCTTGCCGGTGGCCGCCTCATCAGGAAAACCCAACGAGACTGCCCCAGGGGCCCCAAATTACCTGGATTTTCCTTGGACTTCCGATGCTCTTCGATTAATCTAGAGCCCAGGTTGACTGCAATATTCTCATTTCGCACGGAACACTTCTGTCCAGGGTTTGAGAGGAGTTAGGAGCATGTCGTCGCTCAAGAAAAACAAACACGTAGGGCGTTCGGCGTTGGCGGGTCTCGTTCCGCTTGCGTTGATGGCAGCGGTCGTGTTGGGCTCGCTCTCCACCTCGACGGCGGCGCGGCCGTCGAAATCCTCTGACAAGAACAAGAAGTCCTCGGCCGACGCCAAGTCGCAGTCGCCGCGCAAAGGGCGACTGCGGAAAGTCGGAGAGTACAACCCTGAGGACGAGACGGTCGAAATGTTCGACGCGATGAACGCCGGACAGATCGAAGTCAAGCTGATTCCCAAGGACTCGACGCAAGGCCGGGTCTTCGTCAAGAACAAGACCAAACGGCCGTTGAACGTGAAACTCCCCGAGGCCTTCGCGGCGGCGCCCATTCTGGCACAAGCCGGCGGACAAGGCATGGGCGGCGGTATGGGGGGCGGCGGCATGGGGGGCGGCGGCATGGGCGGCGGCTTCTTTAACGTGCCGGGCATGGGAAACATGGGCGGCGGCATGAATATGGGCGGTGGCATGAACATGGGCGGCGGCTTCATCAATGGCCCGGGCGGCGCCGGCGGCGGGTTCTTCAACGTGCCGCCCGAAAAAGAGGAAAACTTCAAAGTTCCGTGCATGTGCCTCGAACACGGCAAGGCGGAACCGCGAGCGTCGATGACCTACAAAATTCAGCCGATTGAATCGTTCACCGACAAGCCTGGCGTGGCGGAGTTGTGCCGGTTGCTCGGCTACGGCAAGATCAGTCAGCGCGCCGCTCAGGTAGCCGCCTGGCACTTGAACAACGACATGAGCTGGGAAGAACTGTACGCCAAGCGCATCAAGCACGCTGACGGTTCGACAGAACCTTACTTTACGGCGGAAGAACTTCGCACGGGCATGGCTGTGGCCAGCCACTCGTTGACCGAGTGGAAGAATCGCAAACAACTCAATTCGAAAGAGCAGCCTGTCTCCAGTCCTGGTGAGAAGGAAGCGCAGGCCGCGCTTGAAAACGAGCAGTCAGAATCGGAAACCGCTCTGAAGGGCAAGTCGGCGGAAGCGGCGCCTGGCAAGGGCGCCCGATAGCCTCAGCTAAACAATCCAAGCCTGATCGTCCTCGCGCGGGTCGCGTCGGTTTATCCGATGGCGGCCCGTGTTTTTTTTTGACGGACGTTCATGGGAACCATGGGGACGCCCGTTCCCCGCGGTCGCATGTTCGGCTTTGGGATTGCGTCGGCAACGGATTTACCGTCGCGGGCGGACTGATTCGCAAGCTTTTGACACCCGGGCGTCGCCTGCGCCGCAGTTCTTTGCTTGACCTCCCCTCGCAGGACCTTAGGATTCCAGTGGGCGGTCGGCGTCTGCAAATCAGTAAAGCGGACCGGCGGCTTGCCTCTCGGCCCGTCAGAAGTGCATCGCCCTTGACCGTCAGCCAGGTTGACCGGACGTGAAGGCAGAGATCAGGCAACTCGAGGACTTCAGCCCGCAGGCGCTCGAAAAGATCGAAGCGGGCGCCCGCGAGCTGGGCATAGAGATTCTCGACCGCATTGCACACCGCCAGCCAAGCATTCTGGAACGGCGCTGGTGGGACGACCGCGTCATGGCGTGGGCCATGCAGGATGAGTCGGTGAAGGTGCAGATGTTCCGGTTCATCGACGTCTTGCCGATGCTGGACTCGAGCGAAGCCACGGTTCGCCATCTGCAGGAATATTTCCACGAGGTTGACCGGCATTTGCCCGGCGCCGTCCGGCTGGGCCTGGCCGTGGCCGCTCCCCACTCCATCGCCGGCGCGCGCTGGCCCTCGCCGCGAGGCGCCAGGCCATGGGGCACGCTCGCCGCTTTATTGCCGGCACGAATTCAGCGGAAGTGCTGGCCGCGGCAATGCGGGAGCGGAAGCTCAAGCGGGCCTTTACGCTCGACATTCTTGGCGAAGCGGTGACGAGCGAAGCCGAAGCCGATCGCTATCAGCAGCATTACTTGGAGTTACTCGAGCAGTTGGCGCCGACGGTCAACTCCTGGCCCGAGATTCCGCAAATCGACCGGGACGGGATCCACGCTCTGCCGCGAGTCAACGTCTCAATCAAGCTCTCGGCGCTCGATAGCCAGTTCGATCCCATTGACCCGCAAGGCGCCGCGCGGCGAGTAGGAGCACGGCTCCGGCCGCTGCTGCGCCGCGCAGAGAACTGCGAGCGTACGTCCACGTCGACATGGAATCATACCAGGCCAAGGATTTGACGCTGGCCATCTTCCAGCAAATCCTGATGGAGGACGAGTTTCGCGATTGGCCGGACGTGGGCATCGTGATCCAGGCCTACTTGAAGGATGCAGAGCGTGATCTGCAGGCCTTGGCCCGCTGGGCGCAGCGTCGCGGCACGCCGGTTTGGGTGCGGCTGGTCAAAGGCGCCTATTGGGACTACGAAACGGTCCACGCGCAGCAACTCGACTGGCCCGTGCCGGTGTTTCAGCAAAAGTGGCAGTCCGACGCCTGTTTCGAACGGCTGGCCCGGTTCCTGATGCTCAACCATCAGAATCTTGCGCCCGGCGCTCGGCAGCCACAACATCCGATCGTTGTCGCACGGCATCGCCGCGGCGCAGTTATCTGGGGTTGCCGCAAACCGCCTTCGAGCTGCAGATGCTCTACGGCATGGGCGACGCGGAGAAGCAAACGCTGGTCGACCGCGGCTACCGGATGCGGATTTACATGCCTTACGGCGAATTGATCCCAGGCATGGCGTACCTTGTGCGGCGTCTGCTGGAAAACACGTCGAACGACTCGTTCCTCAAGGCCGGCTTCACCGATCTTGTCTCGCCGGAGAAACTGCTGATGAATCCTCTCGATCACGCTGGCGACGGCCCGCGTCCGGATGGGCGGACTTCCGTCGGAGCGATGTCGCCGCCGCAACTCGTTTCTTCATTCCAAAATGAGCCAACCGCCGACTTCGCCGTCGAAGCAAACCGTCAGTCGATGGCCCAGGCGCTGCAAGAAGCCAGGCAACAGCTCGGGCGGCATTATTCGCTTTCCATCGCGGGGCGGGCAGTCGATTCGCCGCAGCGGCTGACCTCCATCGATCCATCGCATCGCGACCGAATCGTAGGGACGACTGCCGCCGCTCAAGGAGAGCACGTGGAGCAAGCGGTCGCCGCCGCCCGCTCGGCGTTGCCAGGCTGGAGCGCTTCGGGCGCCGAAGCCCGCGCCGAATTTCTGTCTCGGGCTGCGGCAGCCATGCGGCAGCGACGGTTCGAACTGGCGGCCTGGGAAATCTTCGAATGCGGCAAGGGGTGGCGCGAATCCGACGCGGACGTGTGCGAAGCCATCGACTTTTGTGAGTTCTACGCGCGCGACGCCGTGGCTTTGCAGGCTTCGCATGGGGTTGACGCGCCGGGCGAAGAAAACCGGTTTCTTTATCTGCCGCGCGGAGTCGCCGCCGTAATCGCCCCTTGGAATTTCCCGTTGGCAATACTAACGGGGATGACCACGGCCGCACTGGCCACGGGCAACACGGTGGTGATGAAGCCGGCCGAACAATCGTCGGTGATCGGCGCCAAGCTGATGGAGATTTTCGCCGGGTTGGGGCTTCCGCCCGGCGTGCTCAACTACCTGCCGGGCGACGGCGAGACGGTCGGCGCCAGACTGGTCAAGCACCCGGATACGGCGGTGATCGCGTTCACCGGCTCGCGCGGCGTGGGCTTGGCCATTAATCGCCAGGCGGCCGAGGTCTCGGCGACCGGCATCGGCTGCGTGAAACGCGTGATTGCCGAAATGGGCGGCAAAAACGCCATCATCATCGATGATGACGCCGACCTGGACGAAGCGGTGCTGGCGGTTGTCAAAAGCGCTTTCGGATTTCAGGGGCAAAAATGCTCAGCCTGCTCGCGCGTGATCGTGCTCGATAGCGTCTATGACGTCTTCTTGAATCGGCTGGTCGAGGCCAGTCGCAGCCTGCAAGTCGGTCCTGCTGAAGATCCGGCCACGAGCGTCGGCCCGGTGATCGATTCCGAGGCGTTCGAACGCGTGCATCAATACATCGAACTCGGCCGGCGCGAAGGGCGAGAAGTTCTGGCCGTCGAAGTCGGCGACCTGGCTGGGCAAGGCTTCTTCATCGGACCGCACGTTTTCGCCGAGATCGCACCCGATTCTCGCTTGGCCCAGGAGGAGGTCTTCGGACCGGTGCTGGCGGTGATCCGCGCCGCCAGCCTGGACCAGGCCATCGAAATCTTCAACGGCACGGATTACGCGCTGACCGGCGGCTTTTTCTCGCGCAGCCCGGCGAATTTGGACCGCGCTCGTCGCGAACTCCTGGTGGGAAACCTGTATCTGAACCGCGGCATTACCGGTGCGCTGGTCAATCGACAGCCCTTCGGCGGCTTCAAGATGTCGGGCATCGGCAGCAAGGCAGGCGGACACGACTACCTGCTGCAGTTCGTCCTGCCGCGCACCATTACCGAAAACACCATGCGGCGAGGCTTCGCCCCGGTTTCATCAGGCGAACCCGGTCCGACGACCGGCGAATAGCCGGCCGTGGAGTCCGACAAGTTGCCGTCTTGCGGCAATGCTCAAAAGACCGGTTGGATCTGCTTCAGCCGGGCTTCGGTCTCGGCCATCAAGGCGTCTTCGGCTGCTTCGTCCGCCGCCTCGTAGGTCACGCTGAACCGCAAGAACGAACCGGCATCGTCCCAGGGAACGGTGCAGATCGAGTGCTCGGTAATCAGGTACTGGCTGGCCGCCTCGGCGTTTGCGAACTTCTGACCGCCAGCCAGTCCCTTCGGACTCGGCGTGTACAAGAAATAGGTGCCGCCGGGCATGCGGCACTCGAAACCGCAGCGCGAAAGCAAGTTCACCAGTTTTTGCAGCCGGCGACGGTACTTTTCGCGCACGCGGGGCGGGATCGACGGGTTATCCAGGGCCGCCGCCGCGGCTTTCTGGATGGCGATGAACTGGCCCGAATCGCTGTTATCCTTCACATCGGCAAAAGCCTGCACGATGCGTTCGTGACCGCAGACGAAGCCCATCCGCCAACCAATCATGTGGAAGCCCTTGGAAAGCGAATGCACTTCGACGCCGACTTCCTTGGCGCCAGGCACGGATAGAAAACTCAGCGGCTTATCATCGTACGAAAGCAGGATATGAGCCGCATCCTGGACCACCACGACCTTGTGCCGTTGGGCAAACTCGACAACGCGCTCGTAGAAATCGCGAGTCGCGACGCGGCCCGTCGGACTGTTCGGATAGTTGATTACCAGCAGCTTCGCTCGCTGGGAAACCTCGGCGGGAATGCCGTCCAAATCCGGGAAAAAGTCGTTCTCGGCGAGCAGCGGCAGGCGGTGAACCTCGCCGCCATAATACCGGGTGTGCGTTCCCGCAACGGGGTAACCCGGCACGGTCATTAACGTGACGTCGCCCGGATTGATGAAAGCGGCGGGCAGCATGGCCAGCGCGGGCTTGGAGCCGATCGAATGGTTGACTTCCTTCGTCGGATCGAGCTGAACGCCGAATTCTCGCTGCATGAAACGGGCGGCCGCCTCCTTGAACTCCGCGATCCCGTTGTCGGCGTAACCGCGGTTTTCCGGCTTGTGGATCTCGGCGGCCATCACGGCGCGCACCGATTCGTCGGCCGGTTCGTCGTTTTCGCCAATGCCGAAATCGACCAGCTTTCGCTCGGGATGCTCAGCCAAGGCTTTTCGCTTGGCCCGCTTGATCTTCTCGAACTTGTAGATTTCGGTGCCTTTGCCGTAGTTGGCCCCGCCAATGCGGTCGGCAAACAACGACTGGAAGTAAGGATCGCTCATGCTCGCTATCGGTAAGATGTTCGTCCAGTGCGCGGATCGTAAATCGTAAGACTATCAGGCAGCTTGCTCAGCGACAAGTTGCTTGCGCGGAGCGAGTCGACCGGGCGGCAGAACGTGGTTGCGCGGTCGGCGAAGCCAGAGCGCGAAACGGGCTACCGCACGAAACGGTATGTGCCGCCGCAGGCTTCCGAGATGGCCCGCAGCATCGGTTCGCCGGCGCGGCTGGCGAAGCCGATGGTATGAATCGGAATCGGGGGGCTGAGCTGCGCCTGCTGAATCTCCAGCGCCGCTTCAGGATCGAAGCGGCCATCGGAAAGCAAAAAGATCGCGTCAGGGCGCAGATCCAAGGCGTGCAACAAGGCGGGCAAAGGGTTGGTGCCGCCTTGGCATTGCGCCTTCTTGAGCCAATGCCGTGTCGCGTTGAGGTTCTCTTCCGTTGCCTCAAGCAAATCTCGAGCGGGCATCGGCCATTCTTCGTCGCTGAAGAAAATCACAAAGTATCGCTGGGGCGCCTCCAGCGATCCGATCGACCGGTGCACCTCGCCGCGAGCTCGGCGAAAGCGAGCCCCGTGCATGCTGCCGGACAAGTCGACGACGAATACAAAGTCGTTGCCGTTGGCTTCGATACCGTAAAAGTTCGCCGATTTTTTCAGCCGCTTGGCGCTTTCCGCGCCGGCGGCCAGGTCGGCAGGAAGCGAATCGAGCAAGTCGCCGCTGGTCAACGGCGCCCCCTCGGCGACGCCCTGCACGGGTCGCCCGAAATCGGCCACGGTCACCGTCATTGATTCGGCGTCAAACGCTCCGGCGGCAAGACAAGCAGGAGTCGGCGGCAGTTCTTCCGTCTGTAATTCCAGTTCGGCGAAGTCATCCATTTCCGCCGAGTCAGAAACTCCGGCGACGAGCGAAACCCCGTTTGACTCACCGCCGGTCACCGCGGCAAAGCTCATCGCGAGCACGACCAGCAGGGCGCCGTGCCCAAAGAGCGAACAAAGGCACGCTCGGGCTGCCGGCCCCAGGCAGATTGCCCAACGGGATTTGAAAGATGCGGCCGTCGGCGTCAATTCTAGAGACGCCTGAGGCATCGGATTTGACACGTCGCCATCCTCGTTCCAAAACAGGCGGAATGCCTTCATTACACGCCAAAAGCGCTGAAAAGGCAAACAAAAAACGGCGAAGTTGCGACGGTCAAATGATTTACGAGAAAAAAACCTGTTCTGCGGTTTTCCGCAGCAACCACGCCCGGTCCCCTGCCGAGAGGAAGTCCAGCCGGTCGCGGATCAGGGCAATGGAATCCGCGTAGGTATGTCCCTGCTGAACCTGGTAGGGACAATCGGTGGCCCACATCAGCCGCTCCGGACCGTAAGCGTCGAGAAGCCGGCGGATCATGGGAATCAGATCCACATAGGGAGCTTGCTTCTTGCCTAAAGCGTAAAACGCAGAAAGCTTGACATGGGCGCGAGGGTTCTTGGCTAGTTGGCAGAGGTTTTCCAGGTCCGTTTCGTGGATCTGGCCGTCGACGCCGATGCGGGCGAAATGATCGATGACAATCGGCGTGTCCGAGTATTTGCGTCCCATCTGCGCAATGGCCGGCAAGGCCTCTGGATTGACCAGGTGACACATGGCCAGGCCCTCTTCGCCGCCGCACTTCCACATGGCCTTCATGCCGTCGCCATCCAACCAGCGATCCACCGGCATGTTGCGAGGATATATCCGAAAGCCCCGCACGCCCGACTTCGCCAGCCGCCGCATCGCTGTTTGCGGCTCCTTTGCGTTGTCATCGATCACCGCCACGCCGGAGAAAACGCCCGGAAAACGGCGCATCGTGTCGAGCATGTACGAGTTGTCGAAGCCGTAGAAGCTCATCTGAATCAGCACGACGCGAGCCACGCCGCAAGGCTTAGCATGCGAGAAAAGCTCTTCCGGCGTGAAGCTTGGCGGCTTCATCTCATCCCGCCGAAAGCCGGGAGCAAGCGGATACTGCTGGGTGTCCGGAGTCCAAACGTGCACGTGAGCGTCGATCGGGCCGGCTTTCGGATCGGCCAGCGGCCCGGATTGGTCCTTGGTTCGTTTTTGCTCGCTGGCTGACTTCTCATCCGCCGCCTGGACCAGGAGAGCGGGCGCCGCATACGCCGCGGCGGCTACCGCGGCTGTGCGCAGGACTTCGCGGCGAGAGACCGAGGCGGCTCGCGAGGCGGAAGGGTACAAAGCTCGGACCTTTCAACTGGAGTATCAGAAGCAACCAGCCCCTGCGTAACGCTGCCCGTCATGCCGGTGAACATGGCGTCGCGTCGCTCAGGCTGCAGCGCATCGGAGGCGCCGCAGCCCTGTCTTGCAACCGACGGCGAAAGACGCCCTACAGATTCGGCGTCTTGATGGTGCTGCGACGCGGATCGTAAAACGCCTCGATCAATTCAACGCCGAAACCGCGGTTCAGTTCCCACTGGGCCCGAGCGGCCCAAGGCGTGCCGGGATGCTCCTTGATAATCTCCTTGAGCAATATCGTGGCTTGCTCGCGATCATCCTTGGTCTTGTCGGGGATCAGCATCTCCTTGCGGGTGCGGATGTCCCAATGCGTGGTTTTCTTCTTGGGACCCTGCGGGTTCTTGATGACCTTCGGCTGCTTCATGAACTCGCCGAGGTACACTCCATACTCCTGGATTCGCACCTTGTAGGCGAGGATCTGTGCGTACATGAGATCAAAATTAGCGCGCCACCGTTGGCTGGATTCGTGGCTGCGCTTCGACTTGACCTTTTCCAGCGCCTTCTGCGCCTGCGTAAAGTACTGCAGCAAGGTCACCGCTTTCTGCTGGTTTTCCATTGCCGCCTTGGCGAAGGTGGGCGGATCAATCGGAAACGTGATCTGGACCGTGCAGTACTTGGCCGATTCCTTGTGGTACGGGTTGAGGTCGGTGATCACCTTCCACAACATCGTCCGCATTTCGCTCTTTTCCCGCTCCTTGACGTACGACATCCGCGGGCTCAAGTCGGGCAGATACGGCCGCATCGCCTCCAGTTCGTACTTGCGATTGTCGCGCTGCACCAGGTTGACTTCCGGACTGGGCAGCATGAAGAACACCCCGCCCGTCTGCTGTGCCATTCGCACCTGTTCGTAAGGTCCAAAACCGCTGGGATGCGCGTCCCAACGCCGGTGAAACCCGTCGATCTGCAATTGCTCGGGCATCGGAGTTTCCGGACCGCGATCAATCCTGAGCCAGAAGGGAATCTTGGTCGACGGGTCGGTCCAATGCATGTGGACGTAGGGATAGCCAAACACGGCTTCGCGACCCAGGGCGTAGACCGCACAGCGGGCTTTTTTGGCTTCCTGAATGGCAGGTTCAAGATTCTGGTAATTATCCTGCTCGTCGCCACTCTCGTCGGTGACCAGAATCAGCGCCATTTGCCGACGTCCCGACGTGGCGTATTTGTGGAACGTCTGAATCGATTGGCCGACCGCGCTGCACATCATTTCCTTGCCCGAGGGATCGATCGGCACGTCCGAGATGGCGGCGCGAATCTCTTCAAGATTGGGCGTGGGCTTGGATGTGTGAACGGCGAAGTTCTCGCCGTAGCTGGTGACGGCCGTCACCAGCGCGTCGCCTTGGGCGGATTCGGCGATTCCCAGTTCGGAATAGACGCGATCGATGCGATCGCGAATCTCCTTCTGGTCGTCCTTCATGCTTTCCGACTGGTCGAAACACCAGACCACGATGACCTTGCCTTTAGAGAGCATCTGCAGGATTTCCTGCGTGATGCGGTCCATGGCCTCTTGGAGATTGCCGACCACGGCCTGCGGCTCGCCCAGCGTGCCTTCGGGCAAGCCCATGGCAAAGTGATTGCCCGGCGTCGAGAAGTCGCTCAGATCGCCGACGCTGACGGCCGGCATGTCGCCCGTTGCCGCCACGGCGGGATCATAACTCGGCTGTGAGATGCCCTCGAAACCGGAACCGCCAGCCGCACCGCCCGATGCAGGCGCCGCGCTGGTCTCCGAGAGCGTTTGCGACGGGTCGATTTTTGTTTCCAGCACCTGGTTGAGCAGTTCATCCGGACGAGTCGTCACGGCGGCCTCAAGATCGGCGAACTCCGGTTTGACGATTCTCGGCAAAACCCACAGCCCCAAGGCAACGATCAGCGCCAGGTGCACGAAGGTCGAGCAGCACACCGCCACGGAAGCCCGCAGCCAACGCCGCAGCGCCGCCGGTTTGCTCAAGGCCTCCTCTTCCGGAGATTCAGCGGGAGCGCCACGATCACCTTGGCGCCCTTGGTTGGGGTTGACTTGGCGGGCGTCGTCTTCGCAGCCTTGCCGTCGGCGGCCTTTTCGGCGGCCTTTTCGGCGGCCGGTTTGTCGGTCCGAACAGCCGTGGCCTCCGCACCGCCGGATGGCTTCGCCTTGGCCGCACGCTGCGCCATTGGCGGCGCCTTGCGCGGCGCTGCTTTGGCGGCGGTTTGCGCAACCGGTTTGGTTTTTTTAGGGGGAGTTTGTGCGCTATCGCGCCGAGGCAAGGGGGAAATGTTCAATCCCGATTCGCCGTCCGCAGCCAACTTCTCGCCCATACGGCCTCCCTGAATCAATCGCCGGCTAATCATGCCAAGCTTGACGGAAGAGCAAACACTCGGCCCCGAGTCAGTTTACTCCCCCAGCAAGTCGTAAATCAACAGACGCTGATAGAATTTGGTTGATATTTCAGGCTCCGGAATGCCATACGTTGACCCGAGATACGCCTGCCGCCGTGCTCCCCGGCGTCCGCCGGCTGCGGTGCACAAGGCCGGGGACCGCGTTCGGGCTCAACCTCTGTGGTGCAATCCCTGCCCAAGTGTTAGCCGAGGGAAACCAATGCGGAGCGCCGCCATCAGCGACGCGGGGCCAACTCAGCCTGCTGCCGACGCGAGGCATTCCGAGGCCCGCAGACTCGCGACAGGAGCGCACGCCGGCTTGCCAAGGCCAGAACTTGCCCCCTGTTGGGTTGGCGGATTATGACCGGGCGCCTGCCTCCAGCGGTTCGCCTGCCGCTCGTTCTTCAGCCGACGACTTCGTCTTGCGGAACAGCAGTTTTCGCAGCGTCCGTTTCAGCGCACTTTCATCGGCGGCTTCCTGCTGTCCGGGAGGCGCGAACAAGGGCGCCGACGTTTCGTTCAGTTCCGGCGCAGGGCCGTCCCCCGGATTCGGCAGCTCCATGCTCGGCTCGACGGCTTCGGGATTCTCCGGCGGCACGCGATCGCCGAGCGTGGGAACGCCTTCGTTCGGAACGCCGACCGGCGGTGCATTGGGATCAAGCCCCACGTCGCGCAACCAGTCGACCGGAAGTTCCGGCGGCAGCGGGTACATGGCATCCAATTCGGTCAGGTTCTTGTCCAGAGGCTCGTCGATCCACATCCCGCGGTCGTCGAGCCGCATGATACCCAGATCGATGTAGGTTTCCAGGCGGTTGGCGTAATACTGCAGCCAGACGCTCATGAAATTGTTCTGCGAGTCGCTGAGGGCCTGCAATGCCGAAAGCAGGTTCTGGGCCGAGGTCGGACCGAGCGTCGAGGCCGGCTGGCCGGGCTGCATCGGCGCCGGGGGTTGGTTCAGAGCTTCGCGGGTCTGATCGACGCGCCGAATAGCGATGGCGACCGCCCGGCGCTGAATTTCCAGGTTAATCTCCAACTGCTTCAGGATACGCATGTCCTGGCGTAGGCCCTGGTTCTGCAGGTCTTCGAACTGAATCAGCGCACGGCGTTGCTGCTGATATTGAATCAGCGCCTGGCGGTAGTTGTTGCGTTCCAGCAGCCGGGTGATGGGGGCGTCGAACCTCAAGCCCGCCGTGAAGTTGCCGGTGGCCGATTCGAACCGCAAGGGGTTATTGCCGAGCGTGCTCATATTGCCGTTGATGGTGACCGTCAAATTCGACCGCAATGCGTTGGCGTTGAAGGCAATCAACCGCCACTGGTCCACCAGCAAAGCGCGGGCGTTCATCCAGTCGAGACGATGGACTCTCGCGATCTGCAAAGCGTCGACCGTGGAAAGTTCAAGCGGTTCGAGCGTCACCGACTCCAGCCGCGCCAACGCCTTGACCAGCGAGATTTCCTGGGTCAAGCCGGAAAAGGACGTGGCCAAGGCGACGAGGGCGTTGGCCGTTTCGCCCCGGGTTTCCGGGCCCAAATCGGCGCGCACGGCTTCCAGCCTGGGTTGATCTTGTTCGAAACGGATCTCGAACTCATTGAGATTGTCAGCCAGACGCTGCTTCTCCGAGACAAACAGCGTTCGTTCTTCGGGCGTCATCCGCCGCATCCGCGTATCGGAACGTCCCCCGAGGGTTTCCAGATCCTCTCGCGCACCCGCGATTGCTGCGCCGATCTGGCGATGAAGCTCCGACAGTTGTGCGATCGCTTCGGCCAACTGCTGCTCGGTCGGATCGCCTTCGACCTTGCTGAGCCGATCGATGAACTCGGCGAAGCGGGTTTGCAGTTCATTGAGCGCCGGATCGACAAGCTGGAACGGCCGGATCATCGAGTCGTCAATATCCATCGGCAAATCGGGCGGCAGGCCAAGCTGTCCCGCTTTGAAGCCGTCTTGGGCATTTGCAAATCCAATCTTGGCGTTGAGCAAATTGGCCCGGGCGCTCTCGATGCTTTGGCGGAAAATGTCCACTTGGGCGATATCGATCAATCCCGCTTCCAGGTTGGCTTCGAGCAATTGCAACGTGCGGGTCTGGAGATTCAACGTGTTTTCGGCATTGGCAATCTGCTGTTTCTGCTGCAACAGCCCGATAAAGCCGCCGACGGTGCCGGCGCCGCCGGTCGCCAGTCCGGCCACGCCCGCGGCCGAAGTGCCGCCGACCTGGCCGCTGCCGCCGACCTGGGCGCCGCCGAAGTTGATCGCCGCCGCCACGCCGCCCAAACCGCCGATGCCTTGACCGCTAAAGCCGGTCAAACCGGTGCCGCCGAAGCCGCCGCCGCGTCGCGAAAGGCTTTGGACGCCTTGCGTCGAACCGACCGCCACGTTGGAAAACCAACCATGACGCCAGCGTTCATACGCGCAGGTTGGCCAGCAGTGTCCGCTCGACGATCGTGAGTTGCTCGAGCGTAACGATCCGGCCGCCGGCACACAACAAGGGCTGCACCAGGCTCATGTTCACGAGCGAGTTCGCATTGTTGGTCTCCGGGCCTGCCAACTGCCAAACGAACGAGTTGGCGAAACCGACGAGCAGATCGGCGCCTGTAGCGAACTGGCGAGACAAGACGGTGCTCGTCCCTACCGGTCCGCTGTTGAGGACCGTGAGCTGGCTGCGGCTGATCGGCGTTCCGCCGACGGTCCGGGCATTGCTGCTTTGCGCCAGCGCGAAGCCACGTCACGCCGCTGCCGGCGAATAACTGAGTATTGAAACGGAAACGCTCCGTGCTGACGTCGAGCGCCGAAAGATAGAGCGTTTCCAACTGCGTCCTGTGGAGCGGAGAATGGATATACGACAACGCCACTGCGCCGGGCAGATCAAGCTTGACTACGCCCTCCGGCGTCGTCTCGCAGTACTCTCCTAAACGCTGTCTCCAGCCGGGATTGGCCAGGCCCGGAAGTTCGCCGTTTCGATGCCACCAGGGGGCGTGACGTTTGCCGTCGACGTGGTGCATATAGACGTGCGAATACGGATCGTCCGGCGGCAGAGGGGGGCGGTCCGGATTGGTCGGATCGTAGTAGCGGCTGCGAGGGTCCATGTTCAAATTGAAACCCGGCGGCAGCACCAACGCGGATTGTTTGACTTTTCTGCCACCAGGTATGCCACCTCTCGATCCGCGCAACCGCGCCAGAACGTGCGGGTGCAGCCGGTCAGCGCCGCTACGGCGGCGATCATCAGAATCGCGAGCAATGGAAGTTGAACTCGCGGTGGCGACGTTTCAGACACCGGGTTGCCTCTCAGCGTGATCGGAAGGTGTAGCACTCACTAGACTTATTGGCCGGCGCGGAAAAATGCTCCGGCTTCGCGGCGTCCCGTGGTCCCGGACGGGAACAGGCCCATGCAATGGTGTTCGGCTGGTAAAATGTGCCGCCTTTAACGATTTAACCGGCCGCACAGGTTATCCAATGCAAAAAGCCGTCTCCCCCGTGTGGCGAATCCCGCCAACCGAGGGGGAGCTAAAGAAAGCGGCGCAGTTGGCAAGCGTGCCGCGACCAGCCGGCCCACGGCAGTTTCGCTGTAACCGCCTGGCATTTGGCGCCACTATCAGTGCAATCGAGGCCCGCGGCTGCATTGGCATTCGCTGGCGGCCGTTCTTCAGATTGCCCGCTGGCGGCAACTATTGCGGCAGCGGATTGTGACCGAGCTTGAACCTACGCTTCCTGGCGCACATGGCCGTCTATTCCCGGTAGTCATGGCGTGCCGCCAGGAAGCGATAGTATAAATTTCACGGCTGTAACTGTTTATCGCGGGCGTTACACTATTCGGTTGACGGCTGCTTTCACGCTAGCAGTCGTTGCCGGTCGCTCGACTGCGGGACGCTGGGATGTTTCGGCGGTCTGGAGTGGCGGTGTGACGAGCGTTGACCGCAGCACAGTTTATTGGAACGCCCTTTAGTTGGAATGCCGCCGTGCACTTCGCTGCTGAAATAGGGGGCCAGCGTCCGACGCTAGCCGAAGCCTGTCAAGAAGTTGTGACGTTGGCGATCGGTCGAGCTATGACGGCTGACGCCCATCGCGAGCTGGCATGGACGCCGAAGGTCGCCGAAGGCGGAGCGGCCCTGCCTGCGGATTGGGCGGACATTCAGAGTTCCTTGGGCGGAGACGGTCAGGCGTTTGCAAGGTTAGTACACCGTTATCAGGATCAGATTGCGGCTCAGATGTGGCGGCTCAGCCGGCAGCATGCCGATTGTGAACAACTGGTTCACGATGTGTTTGTCGAAGCCTACCTGAGCTTGAGGAAATACCAGGGCCGGGCGCCCTTCCTGCACTGGCTGCGAAAAATTGCGACTCGCGTCGGTTATCGATACTGGAAACAGCAGGCGAAGCAGCGGCAACAGTCCGCGACGCCCTTGCAAGACTGGCATAAGTGCACCGAGGCCGCACCGGCGGGCCAGACATCGGAAGAAGCAGCATCGCTGGTTCACTCCCTGCTGGCCAAATTGCCGCCGCGCGATCGACTGGTGCTGACGCTGATTTACTTGGAGGGGTGTTCCGTCGCCGAAGCGGCCGAGATGTCTGGATGGAGCCAGACCATGGTCAAGGTGCAGGCCCACCGGGCGAGAAAAAAACTCAAGAAACTATTGGACGAGACCTCCTAATGCCATCCCTAACCGATTTCGAACGCTTACGCGCTGTCGGCGCGGCGAGAGCGGGCGCCGAGCGTCAATGTCGCCGGTCAGGTCATGGCGGCCATTCATCGCTCTCGGTATCGCGTTTCTCGCGTTGATTCGCCTGCCCTGGTCTTCGCCGGCGTGGCCCTGGCGGCCGCGGCGCTGGTGGCCATTTGGGCCGTTCCCGCGTGGGAATCCGTGCAAGATCCCTTGGTGGCGTTGTTCAAACCGTTGAGCCTGGCTCTCGAATAAACTAAAGGCGTGCAATGAGCGATTCTGCCGTGCAGTGGGCCATGGAGCCTGAAGTCGCGTCTGCCATGCGGCAGCGCCGTTGGCTTTCGCTGGCCATGATGGTCCTGATCTTCGGCTCGGGTACGGTCATTGGCAGCGGGTTGACGATGATCGCCGTGAACGACAAATATGACGCACGGATGAGGAATCCCTCCGCCTCGTGCGACCATGTATTGCCGGTCATGCAGCGAGAGCTGCAACTGTCGGACGAACAATCTGCCGAAGTGAAGACGATCTTGACGGAGCACGACAAGGCCGTCGGCAATCTCTGGACCGAAATGCGTCCGAAGTTCCGCGAGCAGTTGAAGCAACTGGAAAATCAGGTCAACGGCGTACTGACCACGGAACAGCAAGAGAAGTGGCACGCCTGGCTCGAGCAGCGCCGTCGCCGGTTCTGGTCGTCGCCAAGCCGTTCGGGCAGGCATCACTCAAAGCCGCACTCAGACGACGGCCGCGATGGAAAGTCGCATTTCGGGCCTGGGCAGAGCTTTCAGCGACATCAGCAGCAGGATCGAGATCTGCCGCCCCAGTCCGACCAGGCGCCAGGCGCAAAGCCGACCGTCGAAGAAGAGCCCGCCAACTCCTGAGTCAGGGCGCTCCGTTGGATGCCGCGCAGTTCGACGCATGTCTCGGCTCGGCGCAGTCCGCAGAATCGCGTGGCGCCGATCATCGACTCGAATTGGCCGTCGGTTTCGCCGCGGCGTCTGCTCGTCGGCCGCGGCGAGCGAAAGCCAGAGATCGCTTCGTCGATCGATCGTCGTGGGCCGCTGATCGATCATTTCGCTGATCAAACAATGCTTCGCATGATCGGAAGCGTCGCGTCAGAAAACAGCCTACCTGGCGCCGTTCTCAATGGCCTGCCGCAGTTCTCTGACCCGGTCCAGGTTGATGCTTTCCGGTTCGTGCTCCAGCAGCCAGGCGATGTCTTCCAACGCCTCGGGGCCCATTCCGCTTCGATAGCGAAAGAAGGCGCGATACATGCGGTCCTCGGGCGAATCGGGTGAAATCGTCAGGATGGCATCGAGATAGCGGAGCATCGCCTGGGGATCCTCCCCTCGGCCGGCAAGACCTCGCAGGTTGTGGAGCATGCGCCACCAGGATCGCTTTGGAGCTGGCGGGTTTCAGGTCGTCGTCATTCGGCGCTCGCCCGGTCGCCGCCTGAACGCGCTGATTGGCTTGTTCGCGCGAAAGCGTACGCCCCGCCTCAAACACGTCGATCAACGACTCTTTCCCGTCCGCCGCAATGAACTTGACGATGAAGTGCCCCGGCAAGCCCACCCCGACGACGTTCAAGCCGATCCCGCGGGCCAGTTCCATATAGATCAACGACAAGGTAATCGGCAGGCCTTCGCGGTCGTCGAGCACCTGGTTCACATAGCTGTTCGCTCGGTTGTAGTAGTCGGCGCGGCTGCCATGAAAGCCGTTTGCTTTAAACAGGAACTCATTCAAGCTGTTGAGCTTGTCCGGCTCGCCCGCCTGTTTGGGCAGTTGCGACTTCAATTCGTCGGCCATCCGTTGAAAGTCGTCTCGATAGGCATCGACGTCTAATTCGTCCTGGTCCAAACGAGCAATTAACAACGCGGCGTGAAACAAGTCGATCTCGCGATCATGCTTGACTTCGAGCAGCCGGGCTAACTGGTCGAGCACTCGCTGGTGATGCACGGCCAGGGCCATCTTTTTCAGTTGGGCCGATTGACGTTCGAGACGTTGGGCAAGTTCGCGCAGCGCCACGATGTTGGCGTCGGCATTGGTCGCAAGTCTGTCCACGAGTTCTCCGCCCAGGGCGCCTGACGGCGGGAGTTCCTTGAGCAAACCCTGAGCGTCGCCGAGCAATTCGTCGGAGGGTTGCGGCGGGTCAAGCTGTTTCGCCTGGCGATACTGCTTGAACTCCGCTTGCGTCGTGCGAAACTTGGCCAGGCCCGCCAGCCCCTTAGGGCCTTTGATTTGCGTCGACTCGATCACCAAATGATCGTTCACGAAGCATTGCACCCTTTCCGCCTCGACCCGGACCTTGAGCCGGTTCCAATCTCCCGGCCGATAATGAGCGCTCGGCTTCTCTTCGAGCACCTGCCAGCTGGTCACGTCTGGGCCGTCAAAGCGGCTGAGCCGCAGGGCCCCGGCAGTCGGATAGAAGCCGAAATGCCGGTCGGCGCCGTCGCTGCCGAATGCGATCCCCGCTGCGCCCGACTCGTCGTCCAGTTTCACGACCACGGCGACTTCGTAGGGCAGTTCCGGGGGTTGCGCTTGCGAGAGACAAAGCGATCGGCCGCCAAAACCGGCCCCGGCGCCGTCAACGGTCACGCGACCGCCTCGTTGTCTCCAACGTGCGCCGAACAGCGGCTTCCATTCCCTCGGATCAAGCGCCGCCGATCAACAACCAGCGTTCCATGGAAATGGGATTGGGCTTCTCCAGGAGCGGCTTCAGCCGGTTGCTTGGCACCGCGAAGCCGAGGTTGGCCGTCACTGCGGACTTCATGGTCAATAAGCCATATACGCGCCCCTGCATGTCCATCAAGGGCCCGCCGCTGTTACCGGGCTCGATGGGAATCGCCAGTTGGATCATTTTTCGCCCGTCGATCTCGCGCTCGCCGGAGACCACTCCCGTAACGACGCTGTGCGTCAAGCCATGCGGGTTTCCTACGGCGACGACGGGCTGGCCTTGCTTCAGCGAGTCCGAGTCGGCCAGTTCCAAGGGCGTCAAACCCTCGGCGGCGATTCGCAACAAAGCCAGATCGGCCATCCGGTCGGAAGCGTGAATCGCGGCGACCTCATGCCGCCGGCCGTCGTTGGTTTCGACGGAGATCGGCCTTGCCTCGCCGATGACGTGCAGATTCGTAGCAATGAGCCCGTCCGGCGCCACCACGAATCCGGTCCCGAGTCCTTCGCGTTTTCCATCGCGACCGCTGTAAGTGATCACGACGATGCTTTTGCGAACGGCATCGACAAGTTCTTCGACGGAAACGCTCGCCGTCGGCTGCTCGTCGGCCGTTTGAGCCGGCGCGTTGGTTTGCTGAGTTGCTTGTGCCGGCGTGGGCTCCTCGGCCTGTGCCCGCATGTCAGAGGTCGCCAGGGCCGCCAGCAGAACCGCCGGCAAGCCCAAGCCTCGTCGAGTTCGTGACACAGGATAGCTCCCTTGGGGCTTCGAAGTTGGAGAGCCTGCGCGGAAAGGCTCGTTCCCGTCTCGCCGAGTATATCGAGCCCAGAGCGAACGGACAGCAACGAAGTGAAACTTCCGGCCTGACGCAGTAAAAGGGGGCATGCTCCGCCCCCCTTTAAGGTCAACCGCGCCCTACATTTTCATGGGTCAGTTGAGGCTCGCTTGAGCGAATGAAATGGGGCTGCACGTCACGATCCCCGTGAGAATGGGAGCTGTAAGCATTCAATTGGGCGATGGTTATAGTGAGCGGCGGGCGCGCGTCTCGGACTTCGAGGCAGGCGCCTATCGCGATTAAAAAGTCGGGACTCCCCATCAGGGGGATCGGCCTGCAGCGGGAGAGTGGTTATCTTAAATGGGGGGTTAGTAAGCGATGGGCAGTGCCTGATCACCGCGTGAAGGACCAGCAACTCTGATGCTCGCTTCCTTTGCCCATTTCACAGACCTACGACAGGCCTTGGCTTCCCCGCAAACCGCATAGTTTTCGAGTGCGACGATCTCTCACCGGGAAGGCGCTGTGCTGCCTGGACCAGGCAAAACGCATTGCGCTGGAAGAGGCCCAGCGAATGGGCGACTGCACGTCGATGTTTGTTACCCATTTGTTCCGTTCATTTTTCTCACCGAGGGCCGTAATCGATGGACCAACCTAACCAGACCAAACCGATACGCTTGCTGATTGCTGACGACCATGAAGTCGTTCGTTCGGGGCTTAAGAGCCTTGTCGCGGGCACCGAAATCGAAGTGATCGCTGAGGCGGCGACGGCGGACGAAGTCGTTCGCCTCGCCGAAGAACAGCGTCCAGACGTCGTACTGCTCGACATTCGCATGCCGGACAGCGACGGCTTGAACGCGCTCAGCCGCATCAAGCTCTCCAAGTCGGATTTGCCCGTGCTGATGCTTTCGACGTACGACAATCCGACTTATGTTGCTCGAGCCGTGGCATTGGGCGCCTCAGGCTACCTGCTTAAGGGGCTCAGCCGCGACGATCTGCTGTCGGCCATCCGCCGCGTAGCCAGCGGCGGCGATGCCTGGACGCGTGAAGAGTTGAGACGCGTGACCGGCGCTTTGGCCACTCCTCGAGTGGCCGCCGACGTGGAAGTGCCGCTGACCCAACGCGAAAGCGAAGTCCTGCGTCAATTGGCCTTCGGGCTGACCAACAAGGAAATTGCCCAGGCGCTCGGCATCAGCTACGAAACAGTTAAGGAACACGTGCAACACGTGCTGCGAAAGGTGGGCGTTTCCGACCGCACGCAGGCTGCCGTGTGGGCGGTTCGCAAAGGGCTGGTTTAATTCGCACCGATTCGTGGTATGCTGCTTGCCAATGCGTCTACGTTAATGCCTAATGCGTTTACGTTAATGCGTCGAGCAGCGCGTGCCCCGAACCGCGGAGAGCCCCTTTGCCAAAGCCCACGGACATTCGCTTGCTGAACGTCGCGAGCGAAATCGAAGAGATCGTATATCGCGCCCCGATCAAATTCGGCGGCCGCGTGGTGACCGCCGCTACGCTGTTGCACGTCACGGCAGACGTAGAAACGCGCGACGGCCGGCGCGGCCAAGGCTTCGGCTCCATGCCGCTGAGCAATGCTTGGGCCTGGCCGAGCAACGATGCGCCGGGTGAATCGACTTTGGCCGCCATGGTGGATCTTGGCCAACGTCTTGTCCGCACGGCAAACGAATACGCGGACTACGGCCATCCTTTGGACGTAACGCACGATCTGGCGGAATCCTACTCGTCGTCGGCGGCGGCCGCGACGCAGAGCCTGGGACTGTCCGAGAGCATGCCCGAGTTGGCGCAACGAGTGGCCGCCAGTCCTTTGGAAGCGGCCATCCACGACGGCTACGGAAAAACGCTCGGGCTGAATTCCTATAACGTACTCGGTCCTGAGTTCGCCAATCGGGATCTGGCCGCTTATCTGACCCCGGAGTTTGCCGGCGAGTATCTCGACCGCTATACCCTCCGCGAGCCCAAGCCCCGGATGCCTCTGTACCATCTGGTGGGCGCCGTCGATCCACTGACCGACGCCGATATTACGTCCCGTTTGAACGACGGACTGCCGGAAACGCTACCCGAGTGGATCGTCGCCGACGGCTTGACGCATCTCAAGATTAAGCTCAACGGCGATGATTTGAACTGGGACGTCGAAAGGGTGGTCGCCGTCGAGCAAACGGCGGCCCAAGCCCAGCAAGCGCGAGGTTGCGGAAGCTGGCACTATTCGCTCGATTTCAACGAGCACTGCGCGAACGTCGCGTACGTGCTCGAGTTTTTCGCGCGCATGCGAGAGCGTTCTCCGCAGGCGCTCGAGCGCGTGCAGTACATCGAGCAGCCGACGCACCGCGATTTGAAAGCCAATCCCGAGAATCGAATGCACGAGGCCGCCAAGATCAAGCCGGTCGTCATCGACGAATCGCTGATCGACCTGGAGAGCCTGCTGCTGTGCCGAGAGATGGGGTACTCCGGCGTGGCGCTCAAAGCGTGCAAGGGACACACCGACGCGTTGCTGATGGGCGCCGCCGCGCAGAAATACGGCATGTTTCTCTGCGTGCAGGACTTGACCTGCCCCGGCGCTTCGTTGCTGCACTCGGCCAGCCTGGCCGCCCGGGTGCCTACCGTAGCGGCCATCGAAAGCAACGCCCGCCAGTATTGCCCGGCCGGCAACGCCGGTTGGGCCGACCGCTTTCCCAGCATGTTCGTCGTTACCGACGGAACCCTGGGAACCGGCGTCTTGAACGGTCCCGGCTTGGGTTTCTGAACCGGCGCTCTTCGTTGTCAGACGCTGGCCGTGAATCCCGACGCCGGCTCGCCCGCGTCGAAGGGCCCCGTCCGATACGGCGCCATCGTCGGCGGCATGATTCAGCGGCGGAAGCGCGTGCGGTGCATGAGACGAGGTCGACGGGGACGGCGTCTCGGCCCCCAGTTGTTCGCAGACCAAACGCCAGGTTTCACGCTCGATCGCAAGAATCTCGAGCATCTCGGCCAGCTTTTGCTGATCTCTCGTACGACATGCGTCGTTCAACAACCTTGAAACATAGGCATACAGACTGGCCACGCGGCTCACAAGCTCGGGCGCCAGTTCCGGTTTGAGTCCCGACATCAACTCGATGAGCAGCTTCTGGCAGCCGATCACGGCTTCGCCCCCTTCGTAGATCTTCTCCTGTCGCCAATGCTCGGCGGCTTGTCGGGCGAACCGAATAGCGCCGTCGATGGCCATCAACCGCAGTTTTTGCGGCGTGGCAGTCAGCACCTGGCTTTCGAAATAAGCATCGTGAGCGGGACGATGGGCCATTGAGGAGCCTTTCTCGCGGGGCGTAATCTGAGAGCTGGTAATCTGGGAGCTGGTCGAATCCGTGCGGTAGGAAAATGCGAAGCGGGAGCGCGGGCGGAGAACCACAAGCAGGCGCCGACTCGCGGCGGTTAGCCGCCAGAACTGCTGGAGCTGCTGGAACTACTCGAATTGCTGGAACTACTCGAACTGCTCGACAGGCCCGCCAGGTTCGCCAATTGGGCGACTTGCGAACTCTGAGCCTGCAGCACGGCCAGCGCGCTTTCCATCTGGTTGAACTGATTGAGCAGTAGCGTCTTCTTGGCGGAAAGTTGCGCGTTCAGAAAATTGACGCGGTCCTGCTGGTCGCTAATCTGCTGGTTGAACAGACTGACGCGGGTTTGGATGCTGCCCGTGTATTGATCGGTGAAGCCCTTCAAACTGTTCGCAAGTTTGGTGGCCATGCCGGTTGCGGCATTGCCAAGGAAGTCCTGAACTCCCGACGGATCGCCGGTAATCGCCGCTTGCAGAACGTCCGTGTTCACGCTCAACTGTCCGCCCGTCAACGTGACGCCCATCTGCAGCAGGCTGCGAGTCTTGTCGGATGCGCTGCCCGCCAGGTCGGTGACGGCGTTGAAGATCGTGTCGTGAATCTGTTCGACGGTCAGATCCGATTGCAGCGCTCCGCCCTTTTGCGTCGTCGGGTCAAACGAATCGACCTGCGAGATCGTACTGCTTACCGTGTTGAAGTCTTTCACGAATTGCTGCACGGCGGAGACTAACGGCTGCGTATCCTGGCCGACTGTCAGCGATACGGGAGTCGAACTGACTCCCGACACGTTGACGGTCAGACCCGGAAGGATATTGCTGAACGTGTTCGTAGCCGAAGTAAAAACCAGGTTGCCCGCGCCGCGGAGCCGATCTGCAGAACGGCATCCGCCGGCGGCGTCAGCGTGGAAAACGACAGTCCGGTTGAGCCGGTATCAATCAACAACCTTCCAGCAGTTCCCGAACTGGTGCTGCCCAACATGAATTGATACGGCTTGGAGGTTCCACCATTGTTCAGAAGGTTCATGTAGACCGGCGCTTTCGCGTTGACAAACTCTTGCTGGAGCGTGGAGAGCGTGTCGTCGGAGGTGACCGTGACTTTATAGCGGAATGCGCCGTCGATCTGATCGCCGGTTGCGCTGCCTGCCAGGTTCAGGCTGGCGGCCGCGCTGCCGCCGCCCTGGTCGGTCACCTGCATCGTGCCGTCGCCTCCGGCGGTGTCTTTCAGCAAGATGCCGTCGCCGGTGGAATTGATGGAAGCGGTAACGCCCACGCCGGAAGTGTTGATCGCCTGGATCACGTCGCCGATGGTCGTGATTGTCGACCCGGTCAAGTTGACAGTCGCCGACTTGCCCTTGCTATCGGTAATCTGAAACTTTCCCGGCTGAAAGCCGGCGCCGCCGTCAAGCGTGCTCAGCTTGGTGTTCTCGCTGATGTATCTCACGTTCAAATCGCCGCTGTTCACGCCGTTAGACGCCGTGTCGGCGGCAATGTGCAAGTCTGCAGCGGTTGTGCCGCCGCCCACGTCGGCGACAATCAAGTTCGAGGCGGTGCTGCCGGTCGTATCCGTAAGCTGTATCCCGTCTCCCGCGGAGTTGACGGCGGCTTTGACGCCCAATCCGGCTCCGTTGATCGCCGTAATCACGTCGTTCAGCGTGGAGGCGCCCGAGAGATCGATCGAGGCGCTGGCGCCGCTGCGGTCCGTCAACTGCACCTGGCCCAGAGTTCCCACGCCCGAACCGCCATTGACGTCCTGCAGCAAAACGGTATCCAAACCGGAAATAATCCGTTTGCCGGTCAGCACGCCGCCGCCTTGCTCGCTGCCCAGGATGCCCAGGTCCGCGGCCGCGTTGCTGCCGTTGATGGCCGAGACCGAAAGGGTTCCGGCCCCGCCCGAATTGTCGGTGAGCACCAGATGCGTACCCGAAATCGAAGCGGCGAGATTTCCGTTGTTGCCCGACGCGTTATTGATGGCGTCGATCACGTTTTGCAGCGTGGTTGACGAGCCCAGATCAACGGCCAAAGTCGTGCCGTTTTTGAGAGTGATCTGGAAATCGGGAACGCCCGAGGCCTTTCGTACGCCATTGCCGTCATTGAGCGAACTAAGCTGAGTGTCTCCTGAGAGGCTGACGATGCCCGTTCCGGTGAGCGTGCTGGAGGCAACCGATCCCGCCAGCCCCAAGTCGGCGGCGGTCGTGCCATTTCCAACGTCCGAGACCGTCAGGTTGCCGCCCGTTTGCCCCGTCTTGTCCGTCAGCACCAGGGCGTCGCCGCTAATTGAGGCCTGCACGCGGACGCCCGTCGCCTGATTGATTGCGTTGACGACGTCGTCGATCGTCTGGGAGGCCGTCAGATCAATCGTCTGGGAAGCTCCACTGCGATCCGTGATCGTGATCGCTCCCCGCGCAATTCCGTCGCCGCCGTTGAGCTGGGAGAGTTGCGTAGCGGGATTCACAAAGCCGCCGCGTTTAATGGTGATGGTCCCGGCGCCTACCAGCGCGCTCGGATCGCTGAACCCATTGGAAA
Organism: Pirellulales bacterium; assembly: GCA_963786255.1. GTDB lineage: Bacteria > Planctomycetota > Planctomycetia > Pirellulales > JAICIG01 > JAICIG01. The sequence continues at coordinate 679,750 of CAWAYY010000025.1, read as the reverse complement.
GCAGTTGTTGCGTCTGCGCCTGGGCAATCGGCGTCACCAGATAGCTGGCCAGCGGGGTCTTGGAACCGGCGGTCCCCGTCACGACTGACGGGTTCGAGCTGGAGACTTGCCTCGCGGAGAGCACGCTGGCGCTCGACAGCGACTGCGTGTCGTTCTGCAAAGCCAGCAGCTTGGTCGACAGGTCGAGCAGCGCCGCCTGCTTGTTCTTTTCGGTCGTGATCTGATTTTGCAGATCTGTAACCGGCTGGGCCTCGAACGCCAGCAGTTTATTGACGAGATCGGCGGTCGGCAGGCCGCTGATCAGGCCGACGCCAGCCGTAATGCGTCCCATAAATAGCTTCCCTCACGACCCGATACGTCGGTCGCACGTTGAACAACGGTGCAATGCAATCGATTTCGGATAGCGTCTACTGCTTAGACGCTTGTTGGAAAAGGTAGTCTGGGTCGGGTTGCTGCGGTCGCAATGCGGGGGCTGCGGAGAAGAAAACGTCCCGATCGGCCGGGTGCGGGCCCGGCCGATCGGGAGCTCAAACGTTCACGAAAGCTTAGCCTCGCGGCAGCAAGGCCAGCAGTTGCTGCGGCGCGCTGTTGGCGATCGACAACACGCTCGTGCCGGCCTGGACGAGCACTTGGGCTCGGGTCAAGGCGGCCGTTTCCTTGGCAAAGTCAGTATCCTGGATGCTGCTTTGAGCCGTGGTCACCTGTTCCAAGGCCGTTTGTTGGCTGGAAATGTTGCTTTCCAGCACGTTGGACTGCAAGGCGCCCAACTGACCGCGAAGCGTGGCGATCTGGCTGATGGCCTGATCTACGAGCGACGCGGCGTTGGTCAGGTCGGCATTGCTCAGCACCTGCGAACCGCCCGTCCGCAGGTCGTAAAGCGACGCATTGCCCGTCGTGCTCGAGTTGCGGCCCAACAGATGTGCGTCGAGTGCGGCGATGCTCACGGTCACCTGGTTTTGCGAATTAACCGACGCTCCGATCTGGAACAGGGCGCCGCCCGTCACATTGAACGTGGAGGTGGCGTTCGCTCCGACGTTCTTGCCCGTGACGAGCGTCGACGTTCCGGCCGCATTGAAGGCAGTGGAGTTGTCGGTCGTCGAATCAGCCGTCACATAAGACAACTGGGCGACGCCGGTCGATCCCGCGTTGGCTGCGGTCAACGTAACATCCCCGCCGGCGCCGGTACCGGAGGCCGTGACGCCCGTTTGGGCGGCCACGTTGTTGATGGCGTCCGTCAGGACCTGGCTGTTGCCAATCAGGTCGTTCGTGTTGACCTTGACCTCCACCGTACCCAAGTTGCCCGTGATCTTAAAGGCGCTGATGTCGACGGCGCCGGCGGCGCCGGCGGCCTTGCTGAAGCCCGCCAATACCGAACCCTTGATGGTGTTGGCGGTGCTCGTCGGGGCGGCGAGGCTGGGCGTGACGCTGGCGTTGAAGGAAATCGAGCTGTCGGTGTAGCTGATCGACGAGCCATCGCCCGTGAACTGGCCGCCGCCTTGGGCGGTGGTCACCGTGCCTTGGGCGTCCAGACCCGCCGTCGCTTCCTGCGTTCCCGTCGTGCCGGTGCTGTTAATCAGCGTGATATCAGAGCTGTTGGTTGCGGCGATTGCCTGGAAGCTGAGCTTCGCGTTTGAGCCATAGTTCTGGCTTTTAAGGACCAGGCTCGAGCCCGCTCCGCTGCCCGTGGCAGTCACGCCCGTCTGGTCCTTCACGGCATTGATGGCATTCGCGAGTGCGGAAGTGTCATTCAACACGGCGTCGTTATTGACGGTGATGATTGCATTTCCCTTGTCGCCGCTGATCTGGTAGGTGGTGGTGTTCGACGTGCCGGACACGCCCGCGGCGCCCGTCAGGGCGGCCTGGTTCGTCTCGGAGCCGTTGAGCAGCGTCGCGTCACCGGTGGTCGTGGTATTCGAGCCCGTGGCGCCGTTGGCCAAGGCATTGGCCAACAGGTACGAACCGGAACCGACCTTGCTGTCGGTCAGCACCACGCTGGCGCCAAGGCTGGTTCCGGCGATGCCGTCCGTTCCAAGCGTAGCGACCAGGCCGGTGGTACTGGTGCGTGCATTGATCGCATCGACGATGGCCTGGCTGTCATTGACGGCGCTGGCGTTGTCGAAGGTCACGTTGACCGGGGAACTCGAGTTTTTGCTGCCGGCGATTTGCAGCGTCGTCAAGTCGGCCCCGGCGCCGACCGCGGTGCCGCTGGCGGTCTGGTCGCCCGCCAAGGCGGCGCCGCCGTTCTGAAGCGAGGTGTTACTGCTATCGACGTAGAGCTTCGCGGTGCCGTTTTGCTGCAGCGAATGCAGGGTGACGTTCGCGCCCGCAACGGTGGCGTAGATGCCCGTTTGCTTCGAGACGCCATTGATCTGCGTCGCCAGGTAGCTGGCGCCGGCCCCGTCTGCGGTCAAACCATTGACGCCGCCGTTAATGCCGTTATCCAGCGTGATGGTCGTCGTGGTGGCGTTCGTCGTGTTATTCAGAGCGGTGATCGCGCTGTCCTGGTTGGTCAGCGTCAGCGTGGTGGTCGTGCCCGCCGTGAGGGCGCCGGTAATGGCCGCGGCATTGATGGTCGCCGTGGCTTCGCCGCCCGTCGTCAAGCTCAGGCCGTTGAGTTCGCTGCCCGCGGCAGCGCCGGCGGCATCGGCGCCGACGGCGCCGAAGCCCTGGATCGTCGTGGAGGCGTGCGTTGACGTGCCGAGCGACAGGTTGTTCAAGCCGGCGCCGGCCGATTGCGACAAGCCGAGCAATTGCGTGCTGGCCTGCGTGGCTTGCTGATTGAGCGAAATGACGTTGCTGTTGTTTCCGTTCGTGCCCTGCGTGAACGACGTCACCTGAATATCGGCGGTCGACTGGAACACCGAGCCCAGGCTGCCGCTGATGTTGAAGGCCTTGTTGCCGTTGAGCAACTGATCGCCGCCGAACACGGTGGTTTGTCCGATGCGGTCGATGCTGTCGATGGCCGAATCGACCTGCACCTGATTGGCCGCGATTTCCGCGGCCGAGATGGCGCCTTTATTCGCCGAGGCCTGCACGAGTCCGCGGACGTTGTTGAGCAGGGTGCTGACTTGCGACAAGGCGGCGTCGGCGGTCGCGACGATGTTGTTGGCGCGTTGGCTGTTCGTGATCGCCTGGCCAATTGAGGTCACTTCGCTGCCGAGCACCGAAGAGGCGATCAAACCGCTCGGATCATCCTTGCCGGAGTTGATTCGCAAACCGGTTGACAACCTCTGGAGAGCCGTTTGCTCGGCAATCTGGTTGTTGTACAAGTTGGACTGGGCTTGCAGAGAAACGATGTTCGTATTGATGCGGGTCATCTAAGACACCCCAGATAAAAAAGGACTGAGTCCAAGCCTACCGGATGGTGGGGAGTCGCTCATCCCGGACCAGCTTGCCTGCGCGCCGCGGAACTCTTCGCCCATGCGGATCACGCTTCACGGTTGTTAATTACGCACTACCCAATTCTCTATTCCGGTCTGTCAAGACCGGACAGACGACCTCGAGAAGGCGTCCTTCATCGTGGCATCTCTCTGGGCTTCATCGGCAGCCCCAGTTGCGCATCTTGGAGAAAATAGGCTGACGTCGGACATTTTTTGCACGTAGGCGGGGGGCAGCGCAGCACAATCCGCACGGCCGGCGCCACGGCGCGGCGGCCGAAGCAGAGGGCGAATTGCAGCGCTCGCGCCGGCGGCGCGAGCGACCGCCGCAGCAGAGGTTCAGGCGTCGGCGCCTGAGGCCGGCCCCGTCGGTTTGCCTAGCCCGCGGGCGTCCTTGGGCTCCAACCGGCTGGCCCGCAGGTTTTCGCGCTGAATCGCTTCGTAGACTTCCTGCCGGTGGACAGGAATCTCGGAGGCGCGTTGATGCCCAAGCGGACTTTATCTCCGCGGATATCCACAATCGTGATGACGATATTGTCACCGATCATGATGCTTTCGTCGCGCTGTCTCGACAAAACAAGCATCGATGGCTCCTTCGGCGCGCCCGATGGGGGATCAGGCGCTTTTCTTGAGGGGGGCGGGCTGGCTGGTGAGTTCGTGTTGAACGGGTTGGTCGCCGTTGGCCACGACCTGACGGCCCAAACGCCGTTCGAGATTAATGACCACCGGGGCCTTGAGGTTCAGGGTAATCGATTGCTCGTTCTTGCCGACAATCGTCAGGACCTGCGCGTCCCTCACGTCGGCCAAATCCAACGGGGCCAATTCGCTGCGAAATACGCGGAATTGGTAGTGCGGCACAAATCGGCGCGGACTGACGACTGCCAGGGCCACTTCGGGTCGAGAGGCGCTTTGCAGCCAGCCGAGCGCGTTGTTCTGCGCGTCAGCCAGCAGCACCCAGTGCCGACAGTCTTCCAGCCCCAACAATCCCGTCGGAAAACTGATGATATCTTCCGCTTCGATGTGCAGGGCGCCGAACCGAGTCGTCCTGATTTGCATGCGACACGCTACCTTCCGTGGAGGTACTCGGACAAACTTGCGCTTTCATCTGAGCAGCGCACATTCGCTACATCGGCCGCGGCACGCGGCCAAAACGAGAAAAAACTCGGCATTTCCCCCGGCGGCGTTCGGTTCCGGAAACGCCGGGCGAGCCCGCGACGTCAGAGATAATTGAGCAGGGAAAGTTTGCTGATCATGCCGCTAGCCTGCAGCGCCGCCTGATAGGCGGCCTGCTTTCCAAGAAAACCGGAAATGGCGCTGGGCAAATCGACGTCGACCTCCTGGGAATGTGCGCTTTTCAGCTCCGTTGCTTGGGTTTGCAGACTGCCCAGCACGGTTGTCAACGTTTGCTCGTGGGCGCTCCAGTTCCGCCCGGGCATAGTTCGTATTCGTCTCCGCCGTATCCAGCAGCGACGCGGCGCGGTTGATGGCCGTCACGTCATTGTTCTGCAAGGCGGTTTTCAGGCGCTCCAGGGCCGTAAATACGCCGGTCACTTCCTGAGGGTTGGTATCGCCCCCGTTGATCATCTCCGGGGCGCCCCGGCAAGCGAGCCCGTAGCGGATAAATCGACCAGGCCGGTTCCATTATTCGGACTGCCGCCATCCGTAGGCGCCAGGCTCGCGGAAAACTGGGAGCTGACGCTGGGATTGCCGTTGAGTACGCTGATCACCTGGTTGGCCGTTGCCGTCGCCGTATCCATGTCGAACGTTAACGTCTTCGTGCCGGCGTTATAGCTGACCGACTCGTTGCCGGGCCCCGCGCCGCTGTCGACGAACTTCACCTGCACGCCGTTGAAGGCCTCGCCGCTCTGCACGGCCGTGAAGACCAGGTCATTGTTCGCCCCCGAGCTGTTGACGGCGGCGCTCGCTGAAATTCCGGACGTCGGCGGAGCGCTGCTCGTAGCGTCTGCCGGCAGCAGCCCTAATTGGCTGGCGACGGCGCTCGGCGCGTTGGCCGAAATCGACAGGGATCCGGCCGCCGCCGGGTCGTCGTCGCTCAACTCGATGCCGTTGCCGAACGCGTTCAGCTTCGCCACGACGGGAACGCCGCCCCCGGTATTCGTGGCGTCGTTGTTGATCAGGTTGAGCACGTCGCCGATGGTGGTGGCGCCCGCGACGCTGATGCCGAAGGAAACGCCGTCTTTGCGCGTGATTGTGAAATCCGGCCCTGAAGACAGCGGCGTCACGCCCTGCCCGTAATTGAGTTCCGAAAGCGGCGTATTGACGTTGAAGCTCCGGATCCCAAGTTGCGTGGCCGTAGCTCCGCCGTTTTCGCCGACGGAGAAATCGCTGCCGCTCAGTCGCGATTGGATGTCGATGCCGTTGCCCGCACTGTTGATCTGCGCCGGACGTTGGCGCCCGAACCGTTAATCGTGTTGAGTACGTCCTGGATCGTCTTCGCGCCGGAGAAACTCATGGTATAGGTCTTGCCGCCATTGACGATCTGAATGCCGGAGCTCTGGTCGAAATTGGTTCCCGTTCCGCCCGCCAGCACTCCGCCTACCTGGGGATCCGTGTACGAGTCGACGACGGTTCCCTTGCCGGTGTTTCCCGATTCGCCGATATCGAGGCTGGCGTTAAACAGACCCGTCGCGTTGATGGCGTTGACCACGTCGTTGGCGGTCGAGGCGCCGCTTTTGATATGGACCTGCAGCGTGTTGGGATCGGCGCCGGTGTTATAGGTATTGCCGACGGCCGGATGGATATTGGCGGGCAGGATAAAACCGCCCGAGGTATTAGGTTCGGTGGTGGCTTCGCGCGCCGCCGTGAACGTGCCGTCCGTGTTAATGGCCGAGATCAAGGCGTCCGTGGAGGTGGCGCCGCTGCCGTCGACGCCCAACGTCAATGTCTTCGTGGCCGGGTTGTAGCTGGCGGTCGCGTTGTTTCCGATGGCGCCCGCATCGACCATGTTGACCGTCACCCCGTTCATCGCCGCTCCGGGCGTGGCGGCCGTCAGCAGCAGGTCGTTGCTTGGCCCGGTGAGTTGCAGCACTGCTTTGGCAGGCGTAGCGGTCGCGCTATACGTGGCAAATTCGTTTCCCGCCGCAAGGCCCGGCCCGGTTTGAAAGTGCGAGTCGTCGACATACGCGACCGTCACGCCGTTGGAAGCCGGTCCATTCGAATTGGCCTGGACGAGGATGTCATTGTTCACGCCTGGGGATGTAATTTGGGCGGAGGCGCGCGTGCCCAGCATGTCCGACAGAGAAGTCGTTAACGTCAGTTGCGGGTTGAGATCCTGGCCTACGAGCGGCCCGGTGTTGATCAGTTGGCCGGCGATGCCTAGCTGTGCCGCGGTCGTGCCGCCGCCGACTTCGCTGACCACCAGATTGCCGCCTCCGCTCGCATCCAGTTGGAGGGTCAAGCCGGTGTTCGTGATCTCCGTGGTCAGCGTTCTGCCCGCCGGAGGATGCGCATCCAGAAGCTTGACCACGTCGCCGACGGTTTTGGCGGAACTGAGATCCACGACGCTCGTGTTCGTGCCGTCCGAGATGGAGATGCTGCCGGGCGTAATGCCCTGGCCGCCGTTGAGATCGGACAGCGGCGTGCTGGCCGTTAGCACGGGGTTCAGATCCGCGGAACCCTGCACTTGCTGGGAAAAACCGCCGAACGCGGCGTCGCCCGTCACGTTGGTGCTGAACAAGGCGTTGACGGCCGAATAACTGGAAAGCGTCTTCTGATCGCCCTGGTAGACGATCCCCGCTTGGGTTTGGACGAAGGGCTGGGCGATCGTGTTCGAGCCGGCAAACAGGTATCGCCCGCGGAAGATCTGGTTGCCGGAGTTGACCAACTGCGTGATGATGTCCTGGATTTGCGTCACGGCCGCGGCCCGCTGCGCATCGGTCGCCGTCGCTCCAACCGCTCCGCTGGCGATGGCCTTCGCGCTGATCGAGCGCCTGGACGACCTGGCTCAGCGCGGCATCGGAGGCGCTGAGATACGACTGGCTGGTCTGCACGTTCGTCTGAAACTGCGCGTTCTGACCCAGTTGCCCTTGCAGGCTCACGGCGCGCATGGCGGCCGCTGCGTCGTCGCTGGGAAGATTGAGCCGGTTGCCCGAACTGATCTGGTTCTGCAGCTTGAACAGATCGAGCTGGTCCTGCTCGACCTGGCCGAGAAGCTGCTGGCGAACGAAGACGTCGCTGACGCGCGTGCTGGGAACGGGAATGATGCTCATATCTGCATTAGCGTGTTCAACAGATCGTTAATCGTGGAGATCAGCCTGGCCGAAGCCTGATAGGCGCGCTGATAGGTAATCATCTTGACCGCTTCCTCATCGATACTAACGCCGCTGATCGAGGACTGCTGTCCCTGCAAAGTCTGCTGGAAAGTCTGGTAACCTTGAGATACCGATTGCGCGACGGAAGAACCTTGCGTGACGCCTCCGACCATCTGGTTGTAGACGTCGGTCAGCGTGGTGCCGCCGGCCGAGCTGAGCGGCTGGTTCATGAAGTTGGACAGTTGCGTCGCGTTGCCCGTATCGATGCCGATGCCGGCGGAGCTGGCGGCAAACTTGCCGGGATCGTTGACGACCGCCTGGTTGACTCCGATATCCGCGGCGGTCGTGCCCGTGAAAAACGTGTTCAGGCCCAGCGCGGCGAGCGCGCCGCTGTTATCGTTGGCGAACGTAAACGCCAAGTCGGGCGAGGTCGTACTCAGAGAAAGATTGCCGCTGTTGGTAATCGTGGCGTTCAAGCCGCTGACGGCGTTCAATTGCGACGCCAAACCTTCCAGGCTCGTCTCGTTCTGGTCCAGACCGTTCAGGTCGACGGTGATGTTCGTGGTCTGGGTCAACCCGGTCTGCTTGTTGAGCACCTGCACCTGGAATGAGCCGTTGACGGGAGTAAACGGCAAGCCCGCATTGTCCAGCGGATTCGACTTCGACGTCGCTGAATACGTGCTGGTCATGGACTGGTAGCCGGTCAGGCCTTGGCCCGAGGAATAGATCTTGTTGAACTCGAAGTTCAGCTTCGACGCGAACCCATTCAGTTTGTCGAGGAAACCGCCGAGGATCTTGTCGCGGGCCGTCAACAGTCCGGTCAGTTGCCCGGTTTGCGTATCCAGCGGAGCCTTCGTGTCGACCAGGTTGATGTGTGCCGCCGAGAATCCCTGGTCGGTCGAATAGACCGTCTCGACCTGGCGCGAGGTTCCCTCGAAAACCAGGTAGTCTCCACCCACGTAGACGTTGGCGGCGCCGCTGGGTTGTTCCTCGACGCGGATGCCGACCAGCTTGGAGAGGTCGGAGAGATCCTGATTCCGCTTGTCGCGCAACCCGACCGCCTGGCTGTGGGAAAGCGTGCCCCCTTCGGTCGTGGTAATTTGCGTGTTGAGATGGGCGATATCGCCGACCAGGCGATTGATGTCGGAGCTCATGCCTTCGACCTGCGTATTCACGTCAGCTCGTGCGTTGGTCATGCGCTGCGACATCTGATTTACGTCTCCGGCCAGCGTTTGGCCTTGCAACACCGCCAGGTTGCGGACCGAAACGCTCTCGGGCTGATTCAACACGCCGGAGATGCTGGAAAAGAAGGAATTCAGCGACGACTGCAAATTGTTGTCGTTCAGCGCTCCGACGATGCTTTCCAGGTTCTGGTAAACCTGGGACTGCGTCTGGCTGTTGCCCACGTCGCTATTGGTCCCGCGCAGACGCTCATTCAGGAAGTCGTCGACTTTCTGAACGATGGCGCTGACCTGAACGCCCAACCCCAGCGTGAGATTGCCTTGCCGCTGGACGGGCGCAGGCGTCAGAATCGCCTGCTCGACGCTGTAGCCCGGCGTGTTGGCGTTGGCCATATTCTGGCCGACGACCTGCAAGCCGATCTGCTGGGCTTGCATCGAGTTGCTGGCCAGTTGCAATGAGCCGAAGAGTGACATTCGCCGGTCTCGCCTAGAGTGGCTATTTTTCCAACGACTCTTACCCCGCCTGGTCTACCAAAGAGCCGCCTGCTGCGGCATACCCTCCCTTACCATATGTCGGCTTGCCTCGGCCGCCGGTGGCGATTATCTCCAACAATTGCGAGAGGTGAATCAGCGTCCTCTGGATGACGACCCAGTTGGTCAAGCTGTGGTGACTCAGCAGTCGGGCCCGATGCTCGGCGTCGGCCACCTGCTTCTGCAGTTGCTGCCGCGCCGGCGAGGACAAGGACTTTGCCAGCGATCGTATGCTATCGCTCGGCAGGTCTTGCTCGGAAGCCCGGGTCAGCAATTCGCTGCGCCGGCTGTGGCAGGCTTCCAGCCGAGCGATCAATTCGCGTTCGCGCGGCTCCAAGGCCTGAATGCCAGCGACGTCTGACGCCGCCAACAAGCGGCGTTTCTGCGCCAGAATCTCGAACAAGTCGTCTTGCGTCGCCGAGAGTTCGTTCAGCAGCCCGGCGACGTCGGTTTCCCAGTTTTGATTTTCCATCAGTTCAGCGTTGTTGGAGTGAGAAGAGTTCGAACATCGGTCCCGTAAACTGATCGGCGCTGGCTTCCGACAGCCGCTCCGCCAGGATTTGATCAAGCTGTCCCTGAAAGACTTCCTCGCCGCGTCCGCCGTGAAAGTACGCCGGCTTGCCCAGCGTCTTCCGCATGGCGCTGAGCATCTGACCGTAGAAGGTCTGGCCCACGAAATCGTCGAACGTCTCGCGAACTTTCGGGTCGCCCTGCGGCTGGGCAGGGGCAGTGACCTGCTGCGCGAGCAACGGCGTCGGATTGGCGAGGGGATAGCTGGCAGAAACGGGGGCGGACATGGGGCTCGGTCTCGGCGGGTTATTCGACGATCAATTGGCCGTGCAACTTGCCGTTGCTGCTCGAGCCCCTTGATGATTTCAATAATGTCCTCGGTCGGCACTTTGACGGCGTTCAACGCCTCGACCAGCGACTTCAACTTGGCGGTCTGCGTTTCGCCCGGATCGAGCGACACGAAGCGCTGCTCGGCGCCTTGCGGCGCCGTTTCAATTACGATGTTCTTGTGCGTAATGGCCACCGCTCCGATCTCGACGTCGGCGCCGATCACGACGCTGCCGGAGCGTTCGTTGATGACCACGCTGCGCCGCCGTTTGGGGCTCGGCGATCGTCAATCCCAGGACCTCGGAGACGAACAGCACGGGCTCGTCCCGATATGCGGCGGGAATGGCGACCTCGATAAACTGCTGGTTGGCGGCTTGGGCCAGGTAGTTGTGCGTCGACGAATAAGCCGTTTGCCGGATGTTTCCGACTCCGCGCCGCGAAAAGCGGTCGTTTTCGCTCCGATACCAGTTGCTGTTGATCAGTTCGGCGATTTCCTGCGCGACCTCAAAGTCCGCATGGTGCTCGTCGAGCACGAGCGTGATCTTGCCGTTCATGGTGAACGGGTTGATAAAGTCTTCTTCCAGGCGGCAACCGCCGTGAATGCGGCCCGTGGTCGGCGTGTTCGAGTCCTCGACGTGAATCGCTCCTTCGGCAAAGGCGTAAACCCGCGTGCTCTCGACCTGCGGCCCCAACAGCGGCGTCATAAACAAACGGCCGCCCGCCAGCGACTTCGCCGCCCCGACCGAGCTGACCACGCAGTCAACTTCGTCGCCTTGCCGGGCGCCGCTGGCCGGCACGGTGGCGCTTACGCTGACCAATGCCACGTTGGCGGCGTCTCGCAGTTCTTCGGCGCCTCCTTTTCCCACCTGGTTGCCCAGCAATTCCATCGTCATGGCCAGGCTGCGAATGGTCGGCACGAAGCCTTTGCCGTCGCCCGTCCCTTTCAGGCCCACGACCAGGCCCAAGCCTTGCAACGTGTTCTTTTCCTGCCCCTTCACGCGACAGATGCTTTTCAATCGAATCTGTCCGAGCGCTTCCGTGGCGCCAGACAGCGTCAGCACGGCCAGCGCCGCCAGGCAGGCGGCTTTGATCGTTGGTTGCTTCATCGCGTCGTGTTCCCCTGGTTAAACGAGCGCCTCGCCCTGGAGCGAGTCGGCGGCGCCAGCCCATGCCGATCTCGCATTTGACCTTGCATCGGCGTTAAAACGGCTTAACGCGGTCGAGCGTTTTCCACAGCCAGCCGCGGCGCCAGGAGTCCCGCAAATGGCCTTCCTCGCGTTTGTCGACGCTGAGTTCGGCGATATCTTCGCTCAGCACGGTATTGTTGGGCAGCACGTCCTCGCGCCGCACCACGCCCGATAGCGAGGCGTCCCAGATCTCGTTGTTGTCGCGAACGTGGCGATGGGCTTCGACCACGAGGTTGCCGTTGGGACGCACGTCGACCACCGTGGCCGCCAGGCGGAACTGCAACCCGTCCGCCGCCCGCAAGTTGGCCTGCACCTGGTTCTGCAGGTTGTACAGTCCCTGGATTCTCGGATCGCCGTTCACCATGGGGGCCGGAGAAAGGCCAAACCCGTTGAACCTCAGCCAGCTCGCCAGGTCGGCGTCGACGTTCGTGCGTTGACGTCGCATCAGCATGGCCTGCGTGATCAACTGCGACTTTTCGTCGATGATGATCGTGACGACGTCATTCAGTTGAATCTCGCGGGGCGGTTCGACTTTGATGTACATCCAGGAACTGTCAGCCAGCGTCAGCGGTCGGCGAGCGCTGGGCATGCCGTATAAGCTGGCGCTCTGGGCTCGGGCTTCCGGACTGCGCGACAAAGCCAGGCCGGCGACGGTGATCAGGGCGGCGCGTCGAAGCCTTTTCATCGTTTCCTCCTCGTGTTTCCGTCACGGGAACCGTACTGATAGCCGGCTCCGCGGACGTTACGATCCTGCATGGCGGCGGCTCCGCCCGGGCGAATGCCCGATCCGCCCGGCGGAACGTCAGCGAGAGACCGGCGTTCCGCCCGCGGCTCCGGCGAACTGCGTCCGCCGGCCATGGGATCGCGAACGGCCGAACGGGTCTCGATCGCGTGGGCGAACACCTCCACCTCATGGATGCCGGTGACGCGTGCAAAGAAGCGTTGCCGATTAAGCATCGATTCGACCGTAATCAGATCGCCCCGGCCGCCCTCTTCTTGAGCCCGGCCCGTGGTGCGCACCTGAATGCCGGCGCTGCGGGAAAAGACCGTGACGGCGTCGCCGCGGCGGACGAGCACCGGAGAGCGGACGTCGGCACGATCGAGCACCTGCCCTTCGACGATCGCTCCGACGGTTTGCAGCCCGACGACGTCCTCCAACCGGTAAAACGGGTTGTCAGCCTGCACGGCCGAACGCTGAGCGAACTTGACGTCCGTCACCTGCACGGTGTCTCCGGGCACCAATCCGCGAACCGCCACCACGACCATGGGCGGCGTGCTGATCACCGTTTCAATCTCGAACTGCTGCTCGCCTTCGGCCGCGGGAACAATGACGTTCAGCCGCTGACAGCCTTTCCAGGCGCTTCGCCGCCCGCGATTCCGAGCGCTTGCCGGGCTCCGCTCACGACTCTGGCCTGGTCGTTATCCAGCATCACTTCGACCTGCCATGGCTCGTTCTCGGATACCTCCTGGCGGAGATAGGCGATGATGGCCGTTTCCACCTGCTCGTTCGCTCGGGTGACCGCTGAACTCGACAGCGGCTGCGGCGTCGCGGGAGGCGGCGCGGCGACCGTTTCCGCCGCGCTGACCTGCACCCGGCTGGCGCCCGAGAGGCGGTGCTGCGAAAGATTCAAGCCCCGCAGCGCCAGGAGATCCTGGATCTCGCGTGCGCGAACGTATCGCTGCTGGCCGGACGAGGGTGTGGGAAACAGTTCGATGGCTTCCAGTTCACGCGCCTGATCGGCGTCGGCGGCGTGGATGTCCGCGACGTCGCCTAGCCGCACGAGCGATTGCGTGCAGCGGCATTCGGCGCAAACGCAACTCGGCCGCTTGCATCTGCCCGGCGGCGCAGGCCAGCAAGAGCGCCGCGCACGCTGCAAGCCGCCGCAAGGGGCCGTTGGCCCGGGGCAGGCCGTTAGGATGTCGTCCCGAGAACTGTCGCACTAAAACCTCCGCAAATTCGCTACGAGTTGCAGCATTTGATCGCCCGCCTGCACGCTTTGGGAATTCAGCTCGAATGAACGTTGCGTCGTAATCAAGTCGATCAATTCATTGACGGGCTCGACGTTGGAGCGTTCCAAGGCGTTTTGCTGCAACGTGCCCAATCCGTTGAGACCCGGCTGACCGAAAATCGCGGCGCCCGAAGACAGCGTTTCCTGGTAGAGATTCTCGCCGAGCTTCAGCAAGCCTTCCGGGTTCATGAACTTGGCTAACTGGATCTGCCCGACCTGAGAGAATTGCTGCTGGCCGAATTGCTGGATCGAAACGTTCCCTTCGGCGCTGATCAAGATGCCCGTGGTATCGATCGGAATCGAGATCTGCGGCTGAAGCAGCCGGCCGGTATTCGAAGAACCGACCACCAGCAGCCCGTTGGAGTTGACCGCGAGATTTCCGGCGCGGTATAGAGGAAGTTGTTCGTCGACGGATCGATGACTTGAAAGAAACCGTCGCCTTCGATCGCCACGTCGAGTTGGCGATTGGTAATGTCGAAGGCGCCCTGCTGGAAGATCGTTTGAGTTCCCTGCACGCGGGAGCCAAGACCGATGGCGAGTCCGGTGGGGGCGTAATTATTGAACGCGTCCTGGGCGCCGGGCAGCTTGATCTGCTGGTAGAAAAAATCTTCGGTGTTGGCCCGGGCGCGTTTGTACGCAATGGTATTCACGTTCGCCAGGTTGTTGGCAATGACGTCCATCTTCATTTGCATGGACTCCATGCCGGTCTGCGCCGGTGTACAACGTCTGAATACTCATAGTCGCTCTCTTGTTGAAGTAGCCTGTTCGCCTTTTGCCGCGCCGTACGGATCAGGACGTGTGCAGCACGCGGCTGACAAGTTCGCCGAGAATCTGGTCCTGATGGCGAACCATGTTGACGTTCGCCTCGAACACGCGCGACGTTTCAACCATGCCCGTCATTTCCGTCATGGCATTGACGGTCGAACCTTCCAAGGAGCCGCTGTACACGCGGCGCTGTTCCGCCTCGAGGGGACGCAAAGGTCCCAGTGAGGAAAACAGGTTGTCGCCCACCTTGACCAGGTCCCCCAGCGACTGCGGCAAAACCAGCGCCAACGGCGTTTGCCGCCCGCCTTGCACCAGCATGCCGCTCTGATTGATGTGCCAGGGACCTTCCTGAGGATTCGTTCCCACGGGAGTCCCGTCGGCCGCCATGACCGGGTCGCCGTCCTGGGTGACCAGGGCGCCTTCGGCCGTGATCATGAAATTGCCGGCACGCGTCACCAGGTCCTGCCCTTCATGACGCACGACGAAGAACCCCGGACCGTCGATGGCGAAGATCCGTCGGCTGATTGGTGTTCTTGCGCATGCCGGGAGAAAAATCCGTGAACGTGCCCAGCACGTCGACGCCGCCTCCAAGATCGTTGATGGAGCCGGAACCCGGCGTGTCTCGCCCGCGCTGTAGTCTCTTCGGCGTATCTCGCCTGAAAGACGGCCAGATCGCGTTTGAAGCCGGGCGTATCGACGTTGGCGAGGTTGTTGGAAATGGCCGCCATGCGCGTGCTTTGCACCAGGGCGCCTTCGGCGGAAATGTAGAGTCCGTAGGGCATGAATCTCGGTTCGTGATCGAGCCTCTCGCCCCCCCGGGCATTTGGCGGCGATCTCTTAAGCAAGCCGCATGCCAAGCGTCGGCGATGGCGATTGCCCCGCCCGGATCGGGCTTGCCAAAGCACGATGGCGACAAGACTTACGGCGCGTGCGACCCGGCCGGGCGACGCGCTGTGCGAACTGCGGCAAACTTTGCCGACCAGCCAATGTTGCCGTTCGGAACGTGCAGAACCGGCCGATCGAGGTTCCCGGCCATCGCCTGGCGCCCCTCCGCGAGCCGACCCCTTCGCGTTACACTACAACCCTGCTGAAGCGAGGCGTTGGGCGCATCCGCGGCCTACGCCGACGAATGGGCGGTCGGCTGAGCGTCTGGACGCAAGGTGCGCCTGGCGTGCCGTTCAGCTTCCGCCGCGCTCTTCAAGCGCTCGGCCGCCCTCTTGGTCCCTGTGAGCCGTGAACGAAAAATTGTGACAACCGACTGGCAAGCTGTAGCGGAATCGTTGCGCGGCCGTTTCATCGTCGTCGAGCAGGAATTCGTCCTGGCCGACAAGCCGTATCAGTGGCTGAAGCCGCGCAGCCCTGACGAATTGATTGACGAAGACGACTTCAATCGCGACGAGCGCTTGCCGTATTGGGCCGACGTCTGGCCCTCGGCCATCACGCTGGCCGAGCGAGTCGTCGCCGAGCACGGCGCCGGCCGGCGGTTTCTGGAACTTGGCTGCGGCGCCGGCTTTGTCTGCGCAGCGGCCGCCCAGGCGGGCTTTGAAGTCATGGCGACCGATTACTATGCCGAGGCGCTGGAATTCACCTGGGTGAACGCGTGCCGCAACGGCTTGACCGCGCCCGCTACTCGCGTGGTCGATTGGCGGGACTTCCCCGACGATCTGGGGCAATTCGAGGTGGTCGCCGCCGCCGACGTGCTCTACGAACGCGATTATCCGGCGCTGGTTGCATCTGCCTACCAAAAGACATTGGCGCCGGGCGGAGTCGGTTGGCTGGCGGATCCCGGCCGCCGAGGCGGCTGCCCGTTCCTGAAGGAGTGCGAAGCTCGCGGCCTTACGGTAACGCGGCTCTCTCAAGCTCCCAAGTTCAACGGCTCGGTGACGCACACCGTCGATTTGTACGAACTGCGCAAGGCGCCGTGAGCGGAAGCTGCCAGGACGATGCGCGGAAATTTTTTTTGCGCGAAGGCGGGCGTCGGCAAAGACGACTGGCCCTGTTAACGCTACGATAGAGCATTATTAACCCGATCTGCGGCTCGCGAGTTGGAAATAAGGAAACGCTGCGTGCAATACCGACCTCTCGGCCAGACCGGCCTGCAACTCTCGTCGCTCAGTTTCGGCGCCTCGTCGCTGGGCCAGGAGTTCCGCGCGGTCGATTTGAACGAAGCGATACGTTCGGTGCACACGGCTCTCGACGCGGGGATGAACTTCATCGACACGTCCCCCTATTACGGCCGAGGATTGAGCGAGTGCCTGCTGGGCGTTGCTTTGCGCGGCGTACCGCGAGATCGCTATTACTTGGGCACGAAGCTGGGACGATACGCCCCTAAGCATTTCGACTTTTCGGCGCGACGCGTGATGGAGAGCGTCGACGTCAGCCTGGAGCGGCTCGGCGTCGAGCATCTCGACATCATGCTCTGCCACGACATTGAATTCGTCGATATGACGCAGATCGTCGAAGAAACGCTGCCGGCCTTGCGCAAGGTCCAGCAACAGGGGAAGGTGCGGTTCATCGGCGTCAGCGGCTATCCGATGAAGATGTTCCGCTACATCCTCGACCGTGCGGAACTGGACGTCATGCTTTCGTACAACCATTACACGCTGCAGAACACGATGCTGGCCGACCTGGTTCCGTACCTCAAGGAGAAGGGGGTGGGGATCATGAACGCGGCGCCCTTCTCGGCGCGTTTGCTCACGAATTCCGCCTTGCCGCCGTGGCACAAGGCAACCGACCAAGTCCGCGCCGTGTGCCGCAAGGCGGCCGAACACTGTTCGGCTCGCGGCGTCGACATTGCGCAATTGGCGCTGCAGTTCTCGATGTCTCACCCTGATATGAGCACCTGCGTGGTCGGTTCGGCAAACCCGGAAAACGTGAAAAAATGGCTCGCATGGGCCGATCTGCCGCTGGACCAGCAGTTACTTGGAGAAATAGAAGACATGCTGCGCCCGGTGCATAACTGGTTTTATGTCGAAGGACGCCCGGAAAACAATGATCCGCTGCCGACGCCTTAGCTCGCGCCGGCCGTTCTTGCTCAGCAACAGAGACCGCCCCTATGAAAGCGATATCGCTCGAAGCGCCGAAGCAGTTTAAACGCGTGGAGATTCCCGGGCCGGAAAGGCCGGGCCCCGGCGAGGCGTTGGTGCGCGTGCACAACGTCGGCATTTGCGGCACCGACATCGGCGGCTATCTCGGCAAGATGCCGTTCTTCAGCTACCCGCATTCCAGGGCATGAGTTGGGCGTCGAAGTGCTCGACGTCGCGTCGGACGTGAGCAATGTTGCGCCGGGCGACCGCTGCTCGGTTGAACCCTACATCAACTGCCAGAAGTGTCATGCCTGCGTCCGCGGACATACCAACTGCTGCGAAACGCACCAGACGCTCGGCGTCCATTGCGACGGCGGCCTGCAGCCTTTGTTTCTCGTGCCGGCTCGCAAGCTGCATATTTCCCGCAAAATGACCTTTGAGCAGTTGGCTCTGGTTGAAACCCTGGCCATTGGCTGTCACGCCATCGATCGCGCGGCGCCCAAGCCGGATGAGGCGTGCTTGATCATCGGCGCCGGTCCGATCGGGTTATCAACGCTCGAATTTGCGAAGCTGACGGGGGCGAAGATTATCATGCTCGACGTGAACGAGCAACGTCTGGAGTTCTGCCGCCGCGTGATGGGCGTGCAGCACACGCTCCGGCCTTCCGACCGTCTTGAGGACGAATTGCGAGAGTTGACCGACGGCCACCTGCCGGACGTCGTGATCGACGCCACGGGCAACAGCGGCTCGATGTCCAACGCTTTCGGCTTGATTGCACAAGCCGGACGGTTGGTGTTCGTCGGCATCACGACCGACGAAGTACACTTCCGGCACCCGGTCTTCCACCGGCCCGAGGGCACATTGCTTTGCTCGCGCAATGCGTTGTCGAAAGATTTCGCCCGGATCATTGAACTGATCGAAGCCGGCCGCATCGATACGGGCCCCTGGATCACGCATCGCACCGCCTTTGACGAACTGATCGACATTTTCCCTTCGTACACGCGTCCTGAAACGGGCGTGATTAAAGCCGTCGTCGAAGTCGGCGACTGAACCATCGCAGCACGAGCCGAGTAACTTCATGTTGACACTGCCCAAGTATTCCTTCGGCGTCGGCGACCGGTTTGCCCATCAGGCGAAAGCGCAACTCCGCGCTTGCAGGCTTGCCGCCGAGCAAGGCGCCGAAGTCGTACCGGTCTGGAACAAATCGCATCGAGAACACACGACGGTCGGTTCGCAGCCGCCCAGCGTGCGCGCGGCAGCCGACGCCGCCGTCAAGGAACTCGGTTGGAACAAGGCGTACTTCGTCGACGCCGATCATATCCGCCTGGAAACGGTCGACGGCTTCGTCTCGTCGAGCGATTTTTACACGATTGACGTGGCCGACTCGATCGGCCGCCCGGCGGCGGGCGACGCGGTCAAGGCGTTCGTCGATCGCCACGCCGATCTGGCGGGCCGCATCGAGATCCCAGGCATCGACGCGCCGTTTGACATCGCGCGCGGCGATATCGAGGCCACCGCCGCCAAGTATCTGCAAGCCGTGCAAGACGCCGGCGCCATCTATCGCCATATCGCCAAGGCCAAAGGCGCGGACCAGTTCGTCACCGAAGTTTCGATGGACGAAACCGACAGCCCCCAGACGCCGCCGGAGTTACTCGTGATTCTGGCGGCCCTTGCTGATGAGCAGATCCCGCTACAGACGATCGCGCCAAAATTCACGGGGCGGTTCAACAAGGGCGTTGACTATGTCGGCGACCTGGCCCAATTCGAAAAAGAGTTTCGCGAAGACCTGGCCGTGATCGCTTTCGCCGTGAAGAAGTTCGGCTTGCCGGCGAGTTTGAAATTGAGCGTCCACTCGGGCAGCGACAAGTTCTCCATTTACGCTCCCATACGCCGAGCGATAGCCAGCTTTGGCGCCGGGCTGCACATCAAGACGGCGGGCACCACGTGGCTTGAAGAAGTCATCGGCCTGGCCGAAGCCGGCGGCGCCGGACTGAAAGCGGCCCAGGAGATTTATGCCAAGGCGTTTGAAAAACGCGAAGCGTTATGCGCGCCGTATGCTGCGGTGATCGACATCGATGCGGCGAAACTGCCGTCGCCGGGCGAGGTCGCAGGCTGGTCGTCCGAGCAATTCGTCTCCGCGTTGCGTCACGACCAGAGCTGCCCGGCCTTTAATCCGTCGCTGCGGCAATTAATTCACGTCGGTTATAAGGTGGCGGCTCAAATGGGCGATCGCTACCTGCAACTCTTGCAGGAGTGCGAACCGACCATCGCCAAGAACGTGACGGAGAACCTTTACGACCGGCATCTGAAGCCGTTGTTCGTGCCGGCATAACGCCAGCAGTCCACAAGCACTTACCTTGATTTTCCTGCCGGCAACCTTCGCTGCCGCGACGTCATCCTGCCGCTTCAAATCAGTTCGTGAAGCGGCGCGCGATGCGGCAGGATCGGGATGGGGCGGCCGAAGTGGTCGCGGAAGTGCGAATCGAGCGGAATGCCCAGGTACTTGTACCAGGTCGCCAGAATGTCGTTAGGCGAGAGAGGCCGCTCGGCCGGCTCGTCGCCCTTGGAGGTCGTCGCGCCAACGACTTGCCCCATTCGCATTCCGCCGCCCGCCATGAAGATCGACATCGAACGGGCCCAGTGCTCGCGGCCGGGCTGGCCCTTGAAGTTGCTCAACCGCGGCGTGTGCGACATTTCGCCCATCACGACGAGCATCACGTCGTCGAGTAAATTGCGCTGATCGAGATCCTCAATCAGCGCCGAGACGACCTGGTCGAGCACCGGCAGCCGGATTTTCATCTGCTCGAAGATATTCCAGACGCTGGCATGGTCGTCCCAACTGAACGCTTTCTGGCCCGGGACGGTCGGAAAATCGACGGTCACGATCCGTACGCCCGCTTCCACCAGGCGCCTGGCCAGCAGACGGCGCTGGCCGACCACGGTTCGGCCATAACGATCGCGAGTCTGCGGATCTTCGCGTTCCAGATCAAAGGCGTTTCGGGCGTCGTTGCTGGAAAGAATCGAAACGGCTTTGCGGTTGAACGTATCGAGCGAATCCATCACGCCCGAGGAATCGACGTCGTGCCCGAAGCGGTCGAACTGCTTGAGCAGATCGAGCCGCTCAGAAAATCGCGGCTGCAGCGCCTCGGCCAGGGAGAGGTTGGGCACCTTAAAGTCGGCCGTGTTCGGATCGCCGGCGACTTTCATCGGCTCCAGCCCTGAGCCCAGGTAGGCCGCACCCTCGTACCGCGTGTTGGGCAGCACCACGTGCAGCGGCATGCTCTGGGCGTCTCGGGCCAGACGCTTATGAGCGACCGCCCAGAAATCGGGATACTTCGGCCGGAACGGCGGCATCTCCGCGGGCTGGCCCGGATAGCCGGTCAGCATGGTGTGCGTGCTGTTCACGTGGCCGGTGCTAGCGTGGCTGCAAGAGCGAACCAGCGAGAACTTGTCGGCCTGGCGCGCCAGCTTGGGCAAGTGCTCGCAAATCTCGATGCCCGGCACGTTCGTGGAGATCGGACGGAAGTCACCGCGAAACTCCAGCGGCGCCTCAGGTTTGAGATCGAACGTTTCCATGTGGCTTGGGCCGCCCCAGAGCCAGAGCACGATCATCGACTTGCGGCTGCTTGACGCGTGACTTGCGGCGCAGGCCTGGGCTTCCAAACGCAGCAGGTCGGCCAGGCCCAAGGCGCCCCAGCCCGCCAGGCCCGCTTGCAAGAAGGCGCACCGCGGAAGCGTGCCGTCGCAACGACGCGAACGGCTTGGTGGCGATGACATCTCAGCACTCCTTGAGCAAACCGCCCCGCTCGATGGCGCTCGCCGCGACGATCGGGAATCGGCATCGTCCGGCAGCGCGGATAGAGTTTAGGCGGTGTAAGAGCGTAACGTCAACAAAAGCCGCCGACGAGCGCCAGTGCGTCTCGATCTCAGCAAGACATTGGGCGACATCCTGCCTTGGCGCCTAGATTGGTCTGGCATTACACTCTGCACTCATGACAATCGCCTTATCCGCCTCACGACCCCGCCCCCCAGGATCTCGCTGATGCTTCACCGCCGCTGCTTCCTGTTCACCGCATTTCTGTCAACGCTGGCCTGCTCGAAAGCTCATAACGAGTCCAACTTCTCGCAAGCCGCCGAGCTCAAATCGGACGAAGTCGCCGTATCCAGCAGCGACTGGCCCTGGTGGCGAGGTCCGACGCGAGACGGCGTCGCTGCGCCTGACCAGCAACCGCCGCTCGAATGGAGCGAGAAGAAAAACGTACTCTGGAAAGCGAAGGTTCCGGGTCGCGGCCATGCCTCGCCGACCGTCGTCGGTAACCGAATCTTTCTGCCGACGGCGGATGAAAGTCGGGAAGTGAAGTCGGTGCTGTGCTACGACCGCCGCAGCGGAAAGCAACTCTGGAAAACGGACCTTCATTCAGGCAGCTTCGGAAATCGTGGTCATGCGAAGAGCTCGCAGGCCTCGGCCACGATCGCTTGCGACGGCGAACGAATCTTCGTCAACTTCCTGAACGATGAGGCGGTTTATACGACGGCCTTGGATCTCGACGGCAAGCAAGTCTGGCAGACGCGCATCTCGGACTTCATTACCCACCAGGGCTTTGGTTCGTCGCCGGCCGTTTACAAGTCGCTGGTGCTGGTCTCCACCGACAACAAAGCGGGCGGTCTGGTCGCCGCGCTCGATCGACGCAGCGGCAAGATCGTCTGGAAGCAGGAGCGGCCCATGCAGCCCAACTACACGTCGCCGGCAATCCTCTCGATCGGCGGACGCGATCAGACCGTGCTGGCCGGCTGCGATCATGTGGCTAGCTTCGATCCGCTCTCGGGCCGGCTGCTGTGGGAGATTGAAGGTTCGACCACCGAATGCGTCGGTTCGATCGTGACGGACGGCCGGCTGGTGTTCGCCAGCGGCGGATACCCGAAAAAGCTGACGCAAGCGGTGCGCGCCGACGGCTCGGGCAAAGTCGTCTGGGAGAACGGCGTGCAAACGTATGTCCCCTCGATGCTGGTCCGCGACGGCTACTTATACACCGTCACCGATCCGGGCATCGCCATGTGCTTCGACTCGAGCACCGGCAAGGAAATGTGGAAATCGCGACTCGGCGGCACGTTCAACACGTCGCTGGTGCTGCTGGGGGATTTGCTCTTCGCCGCCAACCAGGAAGGGAAGACTTTTATCTTCAAAGCCAAGCCCGACGGGTATGAGCAGGTCGGCGTGAACCAACTCGGCGACGAGGTCTACGCCACTCCCGTGATTTGCGGCGGCCGCATCTATCTGCGAGTGGCGAAACAAGAAGGCAACGTCCGTCAGGAATGGCTGTATTGCATTGGCAAGGGTAAATCCGCCAACAGCCGGTGACCGACAACGCTTTCCGCTCACGGCTTGGAGCATCCGCCTATGCGATTCATGCTTCTTCTGCTTGTCGTCTTTAGCTGCAGCCGCGCCTTCGCGGACGAAGCCCTGCGAGGCTACCATGCCGAAGTCGCCGTGACGGCGCCGACCCGGCTTGATTGGATATTCGCCCTGGCAAACCAGAGCCGCGAGACGGCTCCGCCCGACTGGCTGGAAGGACTACGATTCAACGCAGCAGCGGTATGAACTGTTCGTACCGCCGCAAATCAAACCGCGCAAACCGGCGCCGCTGGTGCTGTTCATCTCGCCCAGCGACCTGCCGGCCGGTTGGAAGCAGTGGGAGGCGGTCTGCAAACGAGAGGGCGTGATCTTTGCCAGCCCGTTCAATGCGGGCAACGCATGCCCAACGCCGCGCCGCGTGCGAATCGTGTTCGACGTACTCGACGACATACGCAGACGGCAGTCGATCGATCCCGATCGGACTTACCTGGCCGGTTTTTCCGGCGGCGCACGTATTGCTTGCGCCGCGGCTTTCGCTCTGCCCGAGTATTTCGGCGGCGTGATTGCGATCTGCGGATCGGAGAACTTGCGGCAGGAATCATGGCTCCGGCAGCGCGAGGCGGATCGCCTGAGCGTGGCCCTGGCGACCGGGGAACAGGACTTCAACCGTGCGGAGCTCGAGAGGTATCGCGGTCCGTTCTTCACCGAGTTGGGCGTGCGGACCAAAGTCTGGGTCGCGCCGAAGCTCGGCCACGGCATCCCCGACGGCAAACAGCTAGGGCAAATCTATTCGTGGCTCGAAGAGTCGGCGGCCGAGCGGCGAAGGGCGGCGCACAATGGCCGGCCATGCGTTTGGCCGATGGCGCCCCGCTGACGCGAGCACAATGGTCCGATGCATTGCTCAAAGAAGCTCAGCAGCGGCTGAAAAATCCTGCCACGCTGTTCTCCGGGCTGATGCAGTTGCAAGGTCTCAGCGTCCGTTGGTCCGATTTGCCTGCGGCCAAGCGCACCGAGAAATCCTGCTCGAGTATGACAGCCGGACGCAACGCCCTTGGGAAGCAGACGACGTCGCCGAGCAGCGACGCACTCTGATCGCCGAAGCCCGAGCAACCGACCGCTATGCTTCCGGCCCATTGCCGCCCCAATATGCCAAAGAAAGGCAGCCGATGGCCCGGCGAGCGATCGAGCTGTGGCGACAAGTCTTGGCCGACGGTCCCGACACGCCCGCAGGCAAGGAGGCGCACTCTCGCATTCCCGAGTTGGAAAAGCTGGTTGAAACGGGCAAAGATTGACGGCCGGCTCTGGGTGTGCGACAACCGTATCATCCGCCTACGATTACCCACCTATGGACGTTTGAGATGCACCTACGATCCCATCTTCTCGGGGCCGCCATTCCATTTCCTTTGCTCCCCAACGTGCTGCGGCATGTGTCCGGCGTGCCCGGCATCTGGCGGACGCTCGTCGCCGTCGTCGCCTTGGTCTGCAGTTGGCAGTTATCTGTCGTACCGGCCCGGGCCGCCGAAGGGAAATCGAACCCCATTGTCGAAGAAAACAGCAAGCGTGGCAGCACCGACTGGCAATTGACTCGTGTGCGGGCCGACGGCAGCGGGTTTCGTTCGCCGTGGATCGAAGGCTACTGCTCCAAGCAGAGCGTGGAGGCGGGCGAAACCATCGACATCATGGTCTCCACCGATCCGGCTGCAGCGGTTCCAGATCGAGATCTTCCGCACGGGCTACTACGGCGGGCGCGGCGCCCGGCTGATGACAACGCTCGGCCCCTTCCAGGGCAAGCCGCAGCCCGACGCCCGAAGCCGGGCGAGAAGAACCTGCACGAATGCCGCTGGGAGCCGGCCGACCGAAGCTGACGATTCCCGGCCGACTGGCCCAGCGGCGTCTATCTGGGCCGGCTGACCACGCTTGCCCGAGGACGAGTGCGCCCCTACTGGCAGAGCTACGTGGTCTTCATCGTTCGCGACGACCGCCCGGCCGACATCCTCTTCCAGTGCTCGCGACAACACCTGGCAGGCCTACAACCGCTGGCCGAGCAAGTACTCGGTCTACACGCATCCCAAGGGCGGCCAGGGGCCCTGGGCCGACGTCAGCTTCGACCGGCCTTACGGCCGCGAGGCGCAGTACACGGGCGTCGTCAACGATCCGCTTTCGCGTCGGCTCCGGCGAGTTCCTGCCGCTTGAGTTCCCCTTGGCCTACTGGCTGGAACAGCACGGCTACGACGTGACCTATTGCTCCAACAGCGACATGCTCACGCCCGAGCGCGGGCTGAAGTGCAAGGCGTTCATCAGCGTCGGCCACGACGAGTACTGGGACATCCGCCAGTATCGCAGCGTGGCGAAGATGCGCGACGCGGGCGTGAACCTGCTGTTCCTCTCCGGCAACGCCGTCTGCTGGGTCAGCCCCTTCCGCGCCAGCAGCGACGGACGGCCGAACCGGATCATCTTTCGCGGCGGTCCTTACGGCGGCCGATAACAACTATGCCGTGAGAAGGCATCGAGAAGACACGGCCCCTTCCCCGAGCGCGGCCCCGACGAAGGGCTACCTGATCGGGCGCGCGCAATATCGACCCGGTCAACGGCGGCGGCGACTGGGTCTGCACCAAGCCCGACCACTGGATCTTCGCCGGCACCGGCATGAAGACAAGGCGACCGCATGCCCGGCCTGATCGGCTGGGAATATCACGGCGATCCGCCGGCGGACATTCCCGGCTGGAAGTCGTGGCCGCCGGCACGGCATGGCAAGGCGGCGAGAATCCGCAGCACTGGACGGCCACGATCTACCCCGGCCCCAAGGGGAACTTCGTCTTCAACGCCTCGACGATCTTCTGGTGCCAGGGCTTATCCTCTCCGCCCGGCCACACGCTCCCCTGGTCGCACTGGTCGCGTCCGCACGGCCCCGACGAGCGGGTGCAGAAGATTACCCGCAACTTGCTGGAGCGTGCGTTGGCGGAGTGAGAGGGAAGAGTGAGGAGGGAGTAGGGGGAGA
Organism: Pirellulales bacterium; assembly: GCA_963786255.1. Taxonomy (GTDB): domain Bacteria; phylum Planctomycetota; class Planctomycetia; order Pirellulales; family JAICIG01; genus JAICIG01. The sequence goes on along the minus strand of CAWAYY010000025.1, from coordinate 654,215 downwards.
GGTGGGAGGAGTCCCGATTCCGCGAGGCTGGATCACGCCTTGCCATCTCCCTATTCCCGACTCCCTACTCCCGCCGCTGCGTTACGGACGGTTCTTGCCGAGCTGCTTGATCCACGAAACCTGCGTGATCAGCACTTTCAGCGAAGCGAAGGAGAGCGCCGCGGTGGTGTTGCAGGCAGGCGACTCGTTGCCCTGGCTGGTGGCCTGGGTCAGGTCGCCGACGAGAAATACGTTGAAATCGTTCCGCAGGTTTTCGTAGCCGGCCGTCGTGCTGCAGACGCACATGTCGGTCGCGAAGCCCAGCAGCAACACGTGGCGAATGCCGTTGCGTTTCAAGAACTCGCGCAGCGGCTTGTAACCTTCGCCGTCGAAGATCACTACGTCGTCGGGCTGAGCATCGAGCGATTTATGCACCGGAATCGGCAACGACCAATAGCCGGGACCGTTGTAGCCATCGCCCGGATCTCCGCCGGGAAACTGGGCGAAATAATCGACCACCGGAGTTTCGGTCGAGACGGTCAATTCCCGGGGGATTTCGCGGCGGTCGTGATACTGAAATGATTTGAGCAGCGCGTCCAAGGCGGCGGACCCGCGGCGCCGCTCCTCAGCGCCGGGCCGGTGGTCGAACGATCGATACATCTGTTTTCGCATCGGATCGGCCTTGCCCGGCAGGCTGTACATTACCAGCGACGCTTTGCCGCGGAGCGAATTCACGAACGGCGCAATCGCCGTTCGCAGTTGTTTGCCGGCTGATTTCAGCATCTCGGGCGAACCGAAGACGAAACCGGCCGGTTGCGGCATTCGCCATCCCTGGCCGTCTTCCAAGCCCCACGGATGCACGACGATCACGGCCGTTTGGTTCAGCGACAAGTAATTCGGGATCTCAATATAGCTGCGTGCATTGTAAGAATATCGCCACGCGCGGACTTCGAGATCGGCGTCGGCGTCGTTGACCAGCGGCGGGCTTTTGAAGCGATGGCCGTCGCGGATTGGCAAGACGAACTCCGGATTGTCCGCCAGCAGCGGCTCGGGATGCTCGATCCGTTCCAGACGGTTTTCATAGACCCGCTTGCCGGCAAGTCGCTTGGGAGACTCTTGACCGCTTTCCTCGTCAGCCGCCGTTGGAAGGCCGCTGGCCGCAATTGCGAGCCCCAACACGCAAAGCGTCGCGCACAGGCGTTGTCTGACAAGTTGCTTGCGACCGAGTGGCATGTTGTCGGCTCCTTGCAAAGCGGAATGCGAATTCGGATGCGGAACAGACCGGCCGCGAGGGAAAGCCTGCTTCACGGCCAGCTCAGCGTGCGTTGGAAAGCATTTCAAAATTTCGCCGACAATGCAAGCTTTTGCCGGGGCAATCGACCTGGCTAGCTCGCAGCAGGCGTATCCGACGCGCCGCGATGGGAGAGATTCGCGGGAAGAGAAGGCGCCGAACAGAACCACAAGCTGCGGCGGCGCGGGGCCGCCCCGCCCTGAGCGAGCCGGGGCGGCGGCGAACCGCTATGAGGGCAAGGCTACCAGTCTCAGGCTTTATCGTTGGACTTCTTGTCGCGGTTTTTCTGAGATTTCTTCGAGGCGTGCTCGCCCTTCTTCATGGCCTTTACCGTGCCTTCGCTCTCGATGATCAGGATTTGATCGCCCGAGCGGAAGACGTCCAGGACGGCGACGTGTCCCTCGCTGTCAAGGTACTCGGCGTCTTCGATCAGCCGAAACGTCTTTTCGGTCTGCTTGCCGTTCTTGCCTTGCATCTTGACGGTAATCGTACCGGCCTGAGGATTGACGTTGGTGATCGTGGCCTCAGCATGCTTTCTGAGCTCCGTCACCTTGTCGCCTTCCTCGGTGATGCAAACGTCGTCGCCCGACTCGAACGAGTCGAGTTCGGTCTGCTTGCCTTGGCTGTCCAGAATCCGGGCGTCGTCCGCCAGCAGCAACGTCTGCTTCTGCTCCTTGTCGTTGTCGTCCATCGACTTCACGGTGATGGAATGTTTCTGTTCGTCGACCTTGGAAACGGTCGCTTGGAACTGGCACTGGTTCTGGTCCTGTTTGTCTTTGTCGGAGTCCTTCGCATTTGCGAAGCCGACCGTGAGGACTGCCAGAACTGCCAGGGAAAGCATTGATAGGCGCATCATAGAATACTCCTTCACCTTAAAAACTGAGATTTGCTTCGTTCTCCCGGCCACACGCCGGGAGCGCAACGCGAACGGCTCATGCGGGCTCCGCACCCTGTCATTGGCGAACGGACAGACGGAGATGCGAGACATACTCGACGCAGATCAAACGCCGGCGGAGCGACGCTGCCGCCCCGCCGCACTTGGCAAACGCAACGATTCTCGTCGCGAGCACGCGTCCCCGCGTCCGGTTCGATCGTTCGAAGTCGCGTTGCGATTCACACGTTCGCAATTGCCATGCCCGGCGCCATCGGATGGGAATTGCGGCGCACTTTCGCTTCGCGCGCGGGCAACTCGCGTCTCGAATGCGCGGTCGTTGACCAGGGCGCTCGCCGAGCGGTCACAGCCCGCGCGCTGCGCGATAGGATGTCGCCGAAACTCGCGATAATTGAACAAGCGAGCGGATGATGCCGGAAAGGGCATATGCCGGGCGCACTCCGCGCTGCTATCGCGCGCACTCAATGCAGGGCGCTGCCAGAGACTCAAACCCCAACGGCACTTCGGCGCCGCGGGCGTCGGGCGGCTCGCTCCGCACGTCTCCCGGCGTCGTCGGCGGACGACGCCGCCTGGCCTGCAGCGTCAGTTCCCCCAGCACCTGCTTCCCATGCGCCATCGCAAGCCGAGACGGCGTGCCGGGCAGAGAGGCCCATTGACAGCAGCAAGCAGAGGTTTCCGATCATTTCGCAGCCTTCTTCGATCATCACTTCGGTCGCATCTTTGCACGCCAGCAGCAGGGCCATCTCAGCGGCAACGGCCGTTGCGTAGAAGGCGGCCGTGGAAAACAAGGCGAGAATGGCCGAGCGGCACGGCCACATGGCTTTGAGCAATCCCAGGCCCAAAGCCGACAAGACCAGTCCGTAGGCGCCGACCCACCAGATCGTGCCATCGCCCCACAGCCGGCTGCCGGTGGCGTGCGAAAGCAACTCCTTGAAGGCCTCGTGCAGGCTGGCGCATTCGTCAATGCTCATCACCAGCCAGACTGCGGCGGCGAATAACCAGATTCGCGAGCGGTCGGCGCCGGGCGTCTGCCGTCGCACAACGTAGATCAGCAGCGCGGTCAGCGACGCGAGTTCCAGCGTGCCGGTCGAGAACCAGACGCACAGGCTCCCCTCGCCTTCCAGGTCGAATGCCGCGACTCGGCCGTCGGTTGTCATGGCGGCCAGGCTCGGCATCCAGGCGTAGAGCCCCTCCAAGCCCGCAACCGCCAGCAACCCGACCAGCATCAAGCCGGCAAAGGTCGAATTCTTCTGGGGCGCCAGATCGGCGAGGCGATAGGGCAGGTCCATACGTGAGGCGACTCCATGAAATGGGCGCGGCATGATAACCCGGCTGTAAGTTCTGAATCAAGGCGAGTTTGGCGTCGAATGCCGCGCTCGCAAAAACCGCATCTGCCGGGCGGTTCAGACCGCGATTGTTCGTTGCGCCGGCACGTGTTATATAAGCCCGCTGCACTCGTCCGGCGAGCCGTTGGAAAGGAAACCACGCGTCACGCTATCACGCTCGAATGAACGCGGATTACCGACCAGACAACTCATCGAAACGCGGCCGATGGAATCGACGCCGTTTTTTGAAGTGGTCCGCCGCGCCCGTGGCGGCCGCGGTAGCGGGGGGCGGCTATGTCAAACTTCGCAAGCCGATCCGCATGGCGCTGATTCGGCGCAGGCGGGCGCGGCAGGCAGCTAGCCCGAGCAATGCGTTGGACGGCCGTCCAGCCGGTGTACGGTGAAATCGTCGCCGTTTGCGACGTCAACCGCCAGCGAGCTGAACAAGTGCAAGCGGAGAGCTGCCCGGCGGCGGAAGTCTACTCGTCGTATCGACGCGTGCTCGAGCGAGACGACGTGCAGGGCGTGCTGATTGCAACGCCCGACCATTGGCATGCCGCCCTGGCGCTAGCCGCTTTGAATGCGGGCAAGGCCGTCTATTGCGAGAAACCGCTCACGCTCACGGTCGAAGAAGGGCAGCGACTGGTCGATGCCGTGCGGCGAGACGCGAGGCGTGCTGCTGGTCGGCACGCAACAGCGCAGCTCGCGCCGCTTCCAACAGGCCTGCGAACTGGTGCGTAGCGGTCGCTTGGGCCGCTTGCGGCGCGTCGAGGTCTGGCTGCCCAGCGGATCGCTTCCGCCCGAAGCATCCGGGGGACCGTTCGCCGTCTCGCCGCCGCCGGCGCATCTGGACTGGAACGAGTGGTTGGGCCAGGCGCCCTGGGCGGAGTTCTGCAAGCAGCGTTACGACCCGTTCCGCTGGTGGTACGAGTACAGCGGCGGCTTTGTGACCGACTGGGGCGCGCACCACCTGGACATCGTGCACTGGGCGATGGATCTCGAACATAGCGGCCCGCTGTCGGTCGAAGGCCAGGCCGAGTTGCCGCAGATCGAAAACGGCTACAACACCCCGCGCCGCTTCGCCTTCGACTTGCACTACCCGGGCGAAGTCCAGGTCCACGTCGAACTGAGCGACTCGGCCAACGGCATCCGCTTTGAAGGCGAGCAGGGGCGGATCTTCGTCAATCGCGGCCGGCTGAACGGCACGCCGGTCGAAGAGCTTGCCTCGCGCCCCTTGCCGCCCGATGCCGTTCGGCTGGGACCGGCGAAAAGCCATTGGGGGCCCGACACCTACGCTCACTTGCTTCACTTTCTCGATTGCATCCACGAAGGCGTCGCGCCGCTTGCCGACGTCGAGAGCCAGCATCGCTCGGCGAGCGTCTGTCACCTGGCCAACATTGCCCTGCGCTCGGGCGCAAACTGCACTGGGACGCCCAGCGGGAAACGTTTCTTTCCGACCCCGAGGCCAACGCCCTGCTGAACCGACCCCGCAGAACCGGCTTCGAATTGCCCGCGTGACGCGCGGGCGATATGGTCAGAAGAGCAGGCAGCATTCCAGACGCAGCGACCGAAAGCGGGTAACTCGCGGACGTATTGCCTCTCGCGCAACAAGCCCGACCAAAACGACGTCGCCTCCGGCGGGACTCGCGGACGGCATCCGGTAGATGCCTGCTCCTTTGCGGTAGCCAAATGTCGTAAGAATTGCAACGGGACACACGGCGCCTTCCTTCGGGCCGGACTCACATCTTTGAGCCGAAGAACAGCGAATTCATCGACCGGACATTGCACGTCTCGACCGGAACCGGGATAATCAAATGGGAAGTGGCCATCAGCAATGACGGGTTTTCCTGAGCTTCTCGGCCGAGGCGAGCGACTGCGTTCTGACAAATTGGAACTTAAGGCACAGGAGCCGTTATGCAATTTTTCTGGGAGTTCTATCAGCAGGGGCGCATCCGCGAAGCCGATCGCAAGTCAGATCAGGCCTTGCGCGGCGTCGAACGGTTCGAGCGGCGCATCGAACGGCTCGAACGATCTATTGAGCAACTCAAGCTGATCAACGTCGCCCTGGCGGAGTTGTTGGTAGAGAAACTCGGCGTCACAGAAAGCGAGTTGATCGAAAAAGTCAAAGAGATCGACCTGCGAGACGGCATTCAAGACGGCAAGGTTTCGTCTGCGCCGACGATCTGTCCGCAGTGCAGTCGCCGCTACAACACCAACGCCAACCGTTGCCTGTACTGCGGCTTCTCCGAAGAGTCGAACGATACGATTTTTGATCGCATGCCGTGAATCGGCGTTGCAAAGCAAAATCGAAGCGGCCTGCGAAGCAACGCAAAGCGCAGGCTACGGTTACAACTTGTTATGCTTCGCAACGTGTTCGACGGGCGCTCGGGCCGTTTCCAGTCCTTTTCGGGCGTCCGTATGCAGCACCGCCATTCCGACATGGACGCCGTCGTCGCGGATTCTGACCGTGGCCAAATAATCGTACGCCGATCAGCGAAGATTAGCGGAAATTATAGGTTCCTATTCGCCGCCTTGACCGCGGCACAAGATTCATCGTTTAAAGACCGAAGTAGCAAAGCCGACGTCCCGCGTTCCCTCACGGCTTATAAGTGATCCACATCGGCGAGGCCCAGGCGAGGTTGCCGTCCTCCTGCTCGATGCGGACGTAGTAGTAGCTGGACTTGCCGGGCTGAGCGTCGTCGTCGGTGAAGGTGCGGCGCGACCTCGCGAGTCTTGGGCTCGGTCATGTCGAGATACTTGTTGTCGCGGATGACTTGCACGCGGGCGATCGGCGTGGTGCCGTGGGCCTCGATCGAGAGGGTCGGCTTCTGGCTGGTCTCGAACTCGTCGCCCATCAGGTGATCGCCGCAGCGGACGTCGAGCATGATGTTGTCGGTGGCGGCGTAGCTGTGCCGCTGCTTGAAGGCGTCGATGATCGCCGGCCGCGAGGTCTCGTCGGCGAGCACGACGGCGTAGCTCCAGTGGGTGCTGACGTGGTCGCTGGAGCTCTGGAAGCCGAGCCGGTAGCCCTTCTCCAGCGCGTTCCAGACGAACCCCGCCGGCTCGATAGCCGCCGATCTGCGTCTCGGCTCGTCGGCGAACGCGGCGCGCCGAAGTGCTCGTAGTTGTGGCGGTGCCCCTGGTAGATCTCCACGACCGGCTCGACCTCGGGGTCGTTGTCGCGCCAGTCGGTGCCCATGTTGGTGGCGCTGGTGTGCGAGGCGCACATGCCGCCGAAGTGCTTGAGGTAGGCGTACAGCAGCTTGGTGTCGGGGGTCCCTTCCTCGGGCGTCCCTTTCATGTCGCCGAAAGGCAAGGGCCGGATGCCGCGCCGGGGCATCATCACGTTGCGGTGGCCGTTGGGATAGACGAGCGCTCCGCTCGTAGGTCATGGCCGACGACGAACCGTGGGGCGGATGGTAGTGCAGGTCGGTCATCTTCTGGATCTGCCACCACATGTACTCGTAGCCGAATGCCGTTGTGGTGGTCGCCGTTGCCCATCCAGTCGTGGTCGCCGGCGTCGAGGGCGTAGCGCCAGGTGTCTTCCAGCAGGCCGTCCTGGTCGCGGTGGGCGGTGAATTCGGTGTGCCGGTGGAACTCGCCGCGGAGCAGCCGCAGCTCCTTGCCGCCGTACGTCAGCCGATAACCGCGCAGCCGGGCCATGTCTTCTGCTTCGTTCGGATGGACCGCAGGCAAACTGGCCCGCGGCGGTTCAACGGCGTCTTTCAGTTCCGTTTCGGCGGCGTCCGGCGTTTCCAGCAGTGTGACGTACAAGTCGTCCTCATGGCGGCTTGCCGTCGTTGTGCGGCGATCGCTGGAATAGACGGCCAGCAGACCCGCCTCGAGCGGACAAAGTGCCGGGCGGTTGTCCATCAGGTTCGAGGAGTTGTTCAGGTGCAACGGGTCGCTCCACTCGCGGCCGTCGTAGCGTAGGGCGTAACTGTGCCAGACCTCTCCGGCGCCTCCTGCCAGCGGATGGTGACGCAGCAGCAGCCAGACGCCGCCTTTCCGATCGACGGCCAGGCGGGGCACGCTCTTGCCGCGAGTCAGCTTGTCGCCAAACGCCTCTTCGAGCGAGCCGGCCGGTTCCTTCCACTGGCCGTCGACGAGGCACTTCACGCGCAGGGTCCGGTTGACGTACAAGGCAAAGCCGGGGTTGCTCTTCAACCCGACCTTGCGGAAACCGTCGGTCGATGCGTAATCCTTGCCCCACTGCTCGTCTCCTTCTTCATACGCCGCCCAGAGTCGATCATTCTGGTCGCAGGCCAGCGCGGGCCGGCCTTCGAAGCGATCGGAAGAGGCAAGCGTTAGCCGCTCCGGCTTCTCGCCGGCGGCGTACAATTGCACGTCGTAATTGCCGCGGTCGTAGGTGTCCCAGGCGACGTAGACGCGGCCCTTCGAATCCGCGGCAATCGCCGGGCTCCAGTCGTTGGCCTTGCTGTTGGAGACGGTCTGTGGCTCGTTCCAGGAGCCATCGGCATTGGCCCGCGCAGGAGGATGTCGTAGTTGCCGTCGCGAAAGGCCTGCCAGGCGGCCCAGACGCGGCCTTCAGAATCGGTCACGGCCACGGCGCCAAAATCGCTGCCGCCCGCTTCGGTCACGCGGACAATCTTGGACCACTCGCCTGCCGCGGAGCCATTGCCCGGCGTGTAGCGGCGCGAGAAAATCTCCCAGTTGCCGTCGACCGGTTGCGCCAGACGAGCCAGACAACGCCTTGCCCGTCGACGGAAATCGTCGGTCGCCAGAGATCGAGCTTGCCTTCGGTGGCGTTGATCGGGGCGTGCCATTGCTTACCGTCGAACCGCATCAAGCGAATCTGGTCGCCGTTGCCTTTCGGCTCAAGCGCTTCGAACCCGCCTTGCAGAATGCGGTCCATCAAGATCGGCGTCCCCGCGGTATAAGCCACGTAAGCCAGCCAGACCGTGCCGTCCGGGCCTTGGGCCATGACGGGAAAATCGTCTTCGGTCTTGGCGCCGGTCAGCCGCACGGCGGCCAACTCGCCGCTGACGGAAGCCTGACCGTCGAGAAACGATTGCGGCTTGCCCTGGGTCACGTCATCGAGCGCGAACGAGAACGAGCCGTGCGAAGTGACGACTTCGGCCTTGGCCGAGAGCGGCGCATCGAGCGTTGCCCGGATCGCGCCGGCACAAGATGGAACGGCTTTGGGGCCGCTGCCGCGCGGGCCGCTTGCTTTTTGGCCTGCGCGGCCTGTTGGGCTGCTTTCTTAGGCTGAGTCGCCTGCCGTTTTTTCGCTTGGGCGCGGGCTTTCGGCTGTTTGGCGGCCGCGTTCGTTCGGGCTTTGCCGGCCTGGCGGCGGCGGGCAGGCGCCTTGCCCGGGCGCCGGGCCGTGCGAACGTCGAAGCTAGCCCCATCAAGCTTCGAGTCGCGGCTGGCCTGCACCAGTTCGAGACTCAAGACGCGTCCTTCCGAGAGCTTTAATTCTCCCTTCCAGCGGAGCTGTTGTTCGTCCTCGATTCCGAGTTCGATCATCAACTCGATGGGGTGCTCAGGCAGCTCGATCGCCGCAGCAGGCGCGGCCGCGTCGTCGTGCCCGATGCCGGCCTGCGGCTTCAGGATGACAAGCAGGAGGAACCCGGCGACCAGCGATGCCAACGCCCCCGATGCCGCGTGCAACCGTTTCATGGCGCATCCTCATCAGACAGGAAACCGTTTCCGGCAAGCTGTAGACGCGCCGCTATTCAAGCGTTTGCGGCAAAAGATTGCAAGCAGATTCGCTGCACTTACAAGCCGAGTTTGATGGCCGCGCCGCACGACATGACGACTAACCCGGCCATCGCGTGACTGTAGCGATGTAATCGTTCGAAGCGCATTGCGCCCGCTCCGGCGCACATCAACACGACCATGCCGGTCATGGTGGCCAGCGTGGTCAGCCCGAACAAGGCCGTGACGCAGACCACGCCCAGCGTATTGGCTTTGGCGGCCGGATACATCAGCAGCGGAATCAGCGGCTCGCACGGTCCGAAGACGAAAATGGTCAGCAGCACCCACGGCGTGAGCGAAGTCTTACGCGGGGCTGCTACCGCAGCGGCGGCGCCATCGACGGGTTGAGCCGCAGCCCCTTCAACCGGCGCGGTCGAATGCAGATGCAAGTGGCTCTCGCTATGCACGTGCTGGTGGGCGTGCACCGTACCATCGAGATGCAGGTGCAGATGCGTATGGGGCTGATTGCGGATTGCCCGGACGACGCCCCAGGTAAAGTACGTCAGGCCGAAAGCCAGCAGCAACCAGCCGGCCAGATCGCCGCGTAAGCTCTCCAGCGTTTCCAACTGCAGCACGACGACGCCGAAGGCGATGCCGATGAAGCCCAAGACTACGGAACTGGCCACGTGCCCGACGCCGCACAGCAGCGTGACCGTGACCGTCTTCCTTAAGCTCCAACCGCCGACTCGCGACATGGCGACGAACGGCAGGTAGTGATCGGGGCCGTACAGCGTGTGAAAAAAGGCGATGCTCACCGCCGCGATGCACAGGGCGCCCAAATCCGCGTTCATAGCAACATTCTCATCCTTGGAAGAAAAGCCGCGCGGCGCCTTCGACCTCGCGGCCCTGGCAGCGTAGCATGAATTCTGAATTATTCCTACCAGGCGCTTTGCGTCGCGGCCGGGTTCTGATTTTATCGTCTGGTTCTCTCGTGCCGCCGCTGAGTCCGCGGTTCCTGACGAGTTCTTAATCTCCGCCCTTCCGTCCGCATCCTTTTTCTTGACAACACGTTAGGGCTTGCGTAGCCTGAATCGACGCCGGCGCCCGGGCGGACTGCGGCATTGGTTCGGCCGCCCGGGATGCAACCGGCAGGCGTGTACGCGGCGGTGCATTTCTCGGGCGGTCTTCTTCATGCAAACGCAGTACCCATCGGACGCCGAAGCTGAGTTTGCTTTGCCGTCCTTCGGCAGGCTCTACGCGTTGACCGCTGCGGTAGGGGCGCTGGTCGCGGCCGATCTGGCGTTTGCAGCGCTCGGCGCAGAAAGCTGGCGCACGCTTTGGGGATGGAACCTGTCGCTGCTCGCCTCCTTGTTGGGCGGAGCGAGAATCGTTTACGCCGCCGTCAGCGCGCTGACGCAGTTGCGCATCGGCGCCGATTTGGCGTTGGCCGTCGCACTGTTGGCCTCGCTGGCGCTTAAGGAATATTGGGTCGGCGCCGAAGTGGTGCTGATCGCCATGATCGGCGAATCGCTCGAGGCGATCACCTTCGCCCGTACGCATTGCGAGATCAAGCGCGTGCTCGACTTGCGACCGCAGTTGGTGCGCGTGCGCCGCGGCGAGTCGGAAGAGGAAATCCTGATCGCCGAAGCTGCGCTCGGAGAGATTGCCGTGGTCCGGCCAGGCGAACGGATTCCGGTCGACGGCGTGATCGTCTCCGGGCGATCGGCCGTGGACCAGAGCATGCTGACCGGCGAGAGTCTGCCGGTGGACAAAGGAGTCGACGACTCGGCGTTTGCCGGCACGCTCAATCAGTTCGGCGCCTTGGAAATCCGCATTGACGCCCTCGGCGAAGCGACGACGCTGGGCCAGGTCATCCGGCTGGTCATCCAGGCCCGTCGCGACAAGGCGCAGGTGGAGCGCGTCGCCGATCGCCTGGCTCGTTACTTTTTACCGCTGGTGCTGGCCTGCGCCGCGCTGACCTTCCTGTTTACGAATTCTTCGCTGCTCGGCGAAGGCTGGTCGGCGCCCGGTCCGTTCGTCTGGATGCCGACGCTGGCCGTGCTGGTGGTGACCTGTCCTTGTGCGCTGGTATTGGCGACGCCCGCGGCGATGCTGGCCGCCTCGGCGTGGTTGGCGCGTCGAGGCGTGCTGATTAAAGGGGGCGCGGCGCTCGAACGGCTGGCTACCGTGCGCCGGATCGCCTTTGACAAGACCGGCACCTTGACCACCGGACGGTTGGAACTGGGCGACTGTCTGGCGCTGGGAGACGTTGCCGAGCAGGAACTGCTGAGGACCGCGGCCGCGGCCGAGCAGTCCAGCGAACACCCGATCGCCCGCACACTGCTGCAGGCGGCGCAGGCGCGCGAGTTATCGCTGCCGGCAGCCATTGAATTTCAGGCTTTGCCCGGCGCCGGCGTGGCGGCCAGATTGGCGACCGATGGCGACGGCACGGCGGATGTCGTGATCGGCAACCGCCGGTTGATGGTCGAGCGCGAAATTCCACTGCCGGCCGAAGCCGATGCGCTGTTACCCCGCTTGGAGACCGCCGGTCAGACGCCGTTGCTGGTCGCCGTCGATGGCCGGATCGCCGGGGCGATTGGCGTGCGCGATACGGTGCGCGCGGAGGCAGCCGCCGTTGTGCGCGAGTTGCGCGCGTTGGGGATCGAGGAAGTCGCCATGCTCACGGGCGATCGCGCGGCGGCCGCCTCCGAGGTTGCGCGGCAGGTCGGCGTTGATCGCTGGCAGGCGGAGTTGCGGCCGCGGGAAAAAGCATTGTGGCTCGCCGAGTGGCGAGCCGAAGAGCGGCATGCTTCCGCTCGGGCCGGCCAGTGGTCGGAGACGGGCGTGGCGATGATCGGCGACGGCATCAACGATGCGCCCGCACTGGCCGCGGCCGACGTCGGGATTGCGCTGGCGGGCATCGGCAGCGATCTGGCGGCCGAAGCGGGCGACGTGTTGCTGATGGGCGAGCCGCTTGCGCCGCTGGCCGACGTGCTGCGAATGTCCCGGGAAGCGGTCCGAGTCATTCGTCAGAACATCATCCTGTTCGCCTTCCTGGTCAACTTTGCCGGCGTGGCGTTGACGGCTTGGATTATGCCCGCCTGGTCGGAAGCATGGATGCGCCGCTCGCCCGTGGCGGCGGCCATCTTTCACCAGTGCGGTTCCGTGCTGGTGCTGCTCAATGCCCTGCGGTTGCTGTGGTTTGAGCGTTGGCAACGCAGCCTGCTCGGCCGCTTGGAGACGACGCTGGTCCAGACTCTCTTATCAGGCGGCCGCGCCGCTGGTTCCGCTCGTGCGGTTGGCGCGGGGCGCCTGGCTGTTGCGCTGGCCGCTGGTTAAAGCATTCGCCGTGCTGCTGTTTGCCGCCTACCTCACGCAGGTTGTCGTGATCGTGCAGCCGGACGAAGTGGCCGTCGTACGGCGCTTCGGCCGCTTTCATGCGGCGCTGGGCCCCGGCCCTCACCTGAGATTGCCGCCGCCTTGGGACACGATCGTCAAGGAGCAGCCGGCGCGCGTGCGAACTGTGGAAATCGGTCTGCGCAGCGTTGGCGGCGATGCGGACAATGCCGCGCAGGCGATTGAATGGAACACGCCGCACGGCGGCGAAGTAGAACGTCGCGCCGACGAAGCGATCGCGCTTACGGGCGATCAGAGCCTCGTGGAACTGGGCCTGACGGTGCAGTACCGCATCAGCGACGTGCGCGCCTATCATTTCTCCGTCCGCGATCCAGAGCGAGTCTTGCGAGCCGTCGCGGAAAGCGCCGTTCGCGAGACATTGGCCGCGCGACCGCTGTTGGCGGATGAGCGCGCTGCGGGAAGTGCGCAGTCGGAGATCCTGACGACCGGCCGCGGCGGACTGGAGCAAAGCATTGGCGAGCGGTTGCGCACCCGGTCCAAAGCGCTAGGCCTGGGCGTAGAGATTCTCGAACAGGGCGTTTGCCTGGCCGACGTCCATCCGCCGCTGGAAGTGGTCGACGCCTTCCATGACGTATCGAGCGCCTTCAAGCAACGCGAACGAATGAAGAACGAGGCCGATGCTTTTCGACGCGATCGCGTGATCAAAGCGGGCGGCCGCGCCGCCTGGCGAGAACTGGCCGCCGAAGGCGCCGAGTTGACCGACGAGCGCTGGCAACGTTTGCGGCCCAAACTGGAGGGCGAAGCCGCCGCCGAACTGTTCGCGGCCGAGGCCTTTGCCGTGGCCGCCCAGGAGCGGGCAAGCGGCGAAGCCGCGGGATTCGCCGCCTTACAGGCCGCACATGCCACGGCGCCGGAATTGTCAGAGTGGCGGATGGTTTCCGACGCCTTGTCGGCCGCGCTACCCGGCAAAAACAAGCTTATTCTCGACGCCCGTGCGCGCGGACGCCGGCATTTGTTCTTCGGGCGGTCGTTCGGACTGCCGTCCGAACCCGCCATGCTGGCGCCGCTCGAAGGACCGCCCGAGGAAGACTGACGCGGGCACGAGATGCCAAGAGACAACAAAGCCGCGACTACTGACTGACTGACCGAGCTCCCCATGCACTTCCTAGGCTACCAGCACTCGCACGACGACGAGTTCACATTCAGCGGATCCTTTTCCGGTCCGACCTGGCTGCGGCTGACGCAGTTGCTGCTGGCGGCCGCGGCATGCTGGCTGCTCTGGTCGAGCGTGTTCTTCGTCGACGAGACCGAATACGTCTATGTCACTCAATTCGGCGAGCCGTTGCGGTTATATGTCGAACCGGGTTTGCACCTAAAGCGGCCTTACCAGAGCCTCTGGCGTTTCGACCGCCGGCTGCAAATGTATGAGCCGCCCGCGCGTGAGATGTTGACCGAGGATAAAGAGAACTTGAACTTCCAGTGGTACGTCTGCTGGCGGCTGCCCAGTCCGGAATTTGCCGCGGAGCAAACGAAGCGTTCCGACATCGAGGACGTTCCGGATGACGCGCCGACGCGTACCATTGAGCCGATTGAGTTCTATGTGCGCCGCTTTCTGCAATCGGTAGGCGGCGTTCAGACGGCCGAAAGTCGCCTGGAAGAACGCGTGCAGGCGGCCATCGCCGCGGAGATTGGCCGCGCGCGGCTCTCTGAATTGGCCAGTCTGGAAGCCGATTCGCTCCAGTTGGAGCCGATCATGCAACGCGTGACCGATTCCCTCCGCTCCAGCGCGCTGGAGCAGTTCGGCATCGAGGTGGTTGACGTGCGGCTCAAACGCTTCAACTATCCGGAAGCAGTCAAGCCGGCCGTGTTCGCGGAAATCCGCAGCGAGCGCGAGCGGGTCGCCGTGCAGTACCGCGCCGAGGGCGAGAGCGAGAAGATCCGGGTTGAAAGTCAGGCGACGCTCGAGCGCGACCGCTTGCTGGCCCAGGCGCAGCGCGAGGCGACGCGATTGCGCGGCGAAGGCGAGGCGAAGGCGATGGAAATCTTCAACGTTGCTCACAGCAAGGATCCCGGCTTCTACCAGTTGCTCAAGACGCTGGAGACGTATCGCAACATACTTGACGACCAGACGACCGTGGTATTGTCAGCCGACAGCCCCTTATTGAAGCTGCTGACGCGAGGCTTGCCCGCGTTGAAGGATACGCCGCGCAGCAAGATCAGTCCCGCGCCGATGGCGAAAGCCGGCGACGAAGTCCGCGCGCCTCAGGCCAACGCGGCGCCGGCCACTCCCGCCGGAGGAGGCGCCCCATGAAGCGACTTGCGGCCTTCGGCCTGTTGGTGCTGCTGGCGTGGCTGGCCACCGGGATCTACTTCGTTCAGCCCGATGAACAAGCGGTGGTGCGGCGTTTCGGAGCGATCGTCGGCCCGTTGCGCGAGCCGGGCGCCCATCTCGGATTGCCCTGGGGCCTGGACCGCGTCGAACGCATCAAACCGCGCGAGGTCAAACGCGTGACGATCGGCGCCGTGGCGGCGGCCGGCCAAGCAACGGGGGCGCAACTTCCACAGTTTCTCACCGGCGACCGCAACCTGGTCGGGGTCCGCGCCACGGTGCAGTACACGATCAAGCGACCGCAAGATTTCCTGTTTCAGACGCTCGACGTCGATCGTCTGGCGGCGGCGGCCGGAGCGGCCGCCTTGTCGAAAACGTTGGCGGCGGAGCCGGTCGACCGCGTGCTGACGCTGGGCAAGCACGACCTGGGCGTGCGGGTGGCGGAACAACTGCAGACGCTCGTCGATCGTTATGCGCTGGGCATCACGATTCGTTCGGTCGATATCGGCGCCATCGCGCCGCCGGCCGAAGTGGCGGATGCTTTCGATCGAGTCGTCAGCGCGTTGCGTCAGCGCGAGCAGACCGTGCATCAGGCGCACAGCTTTGCCAACAAGACGCTCGCGGAAGCAAAAGGGGGCGCCCAACGCCTCGTCGATCTCGGCGCCGCGGACCGCGATCGTGCAATCCGCCGCGCCCAGGGCGAGACCGATCGATTCCTGAGCCTGCTGGCGGAATACGAACGGTCGCCCGAGCTGACCGCCGAGCGGCTTTACCTGGAAACGATGGCGGAAACGTTGCCGAAACTGCGTTCTAAACTGATCGTCGACTCAGACAGCGACGTCGACTTGAGCATTTTGCCGAAGGAGCCGCAAAAATGAAACAAGCCGTTGCAACTACGCTTACGCTGGCCCTGATTGCCGGGGCATTGTATCTGGGGCGAGGCGCGCCTGAGAAATCGGACTTTACCGCGGCTTCGCCTGCCGACTGCCTCGAACAGATGTACCTTGCCGCGGAGCGCGGCGACGTAGACGCCTATCTCGATTGCTTTACCGGCGTGCAGCGCCAGCGGCTGGAGGTGGAATTGCGGACCGAGTCGCGGGAAGCGTTTGCCGCGGCGATCGCCGAATCGTTCCAAACTCTCAAAGGCCGCGCCGTTAACGATCTCAGCACCGAACCGGTTGACGGCGAGCGCGCTCAGCTCGAGTCCGAACGGATCTACCCGCAGTATAACGAGCGGCAGACGTACGGCTTCCGGCGCGAAGGCGGGGCCTGGCGGATTGAAACCCTCGGCGCGGTGCGGAGGCTGCAGCCGCCGGTTCCCTACGGCACGCCGGTCTACGCCGGCTCCGGCGAGACCATCAACGAGGTGGCTCGCGAGCGGTAAGATCCTTATTCGTCTGCGGCGTCGATCGGCAAGTACATAAGAGCGCCGGCAAGTCGACCCGCGCTCGCGGAGAGCTCCTATGGCGTCGAAGTTTGCGGTCTGACCGCGGCTTTGCTCCTGTCCTGAATGTCGAGGTATTGGATGATTATGCAAATCGAAGGTGCTCGGGTTGGCTGCTCCTCTTCGGCCTGCGGCATGTTACCGCGCGGAGCCCTCGTTCGGCTGGCCATGCTGACCGTTGCGCTGGAATTGATGTCGCCGCTCAACGCAGCCTGCTCTGCTGAAACTTCCAAAACTCCGAACGTGGTCCTGGTGTTTGCCGATGACCTGGGTTATGCCGATCTGAGCTGCTACGGAGCAAAAGGCTACCAGACGCCTAACCTCGATCGCCTGGCGGCTGAAGGCGTGAAGTTCACGGACTTTTATGTGCCTCAAGCCGTCTGCTCGGCTTCGCGCTCGGCGCTCTTGACGGGCTGCTATCCGAACCGCGTGGGCATTCTCGGCGCGCTGGGTCCGAAGAACCGCCACGGCATCAACGACGACGAAACGACGCTGGGCGAAGTCTTCAAGAGCCGCGGCTACGCGACGGCGATTTACGGCAAATGGCATTTGGGTCACCATCCGCAATTCCTGCCGCCGCGCCACGGTTTCGACGAGTACTTCGGGCTGCCCTATTCGAATGACATGTGGCCCAAGCATCCGGAGCGGAAGAACGCTTTTCCCGATCTGCCGTTGATCGAAGGCGAGAAGACGATCGCTTTGAATCCCGATCAGTCGCAATTGACCACGCAGTACGCCGAACACGCCGTCAGTTTCATCGAACGTCATCGCGATCAGCCGTTCTTCGTTTACCTGGCCCACAGCATGCC
Organism: Pirellulales bacterium; assembly: GCA_963786255.1. Lineage (GTDB taxonomy): Bacteria > Planctomycetota > Planctomycetia > Pirellulales > JAICIG01 > JAICIG01. The sequence continues at coordinate 637,128 of CAWAYY010000025.1, read as the reverse complement.
GCACGTGCCGTTGTTCGTGTCGGAGAAGTATCAAGGCAAAACCGAGCGAGGACTGTTCGGCGACGTCATTGAAGAGGTGGATTGGTCGGTAGGCCAGATCTTGGCGACGTTGAAAAAACTGAAGCTGGACGAACAAACCTTGGTGATCTTTACCTCCGACAACGGCCCCTGGCTCAGCTATGGCGACCATGCCGGGTCCGCAGAGCCGCTGCGCGAAGGCAAAGGGACCAGTTTCGACGGCGGCGTGCGCGAGCCGTGCGTGATGCGCTGGCCCGGACACATTCCACCGGGAACCGTCTGCCGCGAACCCGCTATGACAATCGACTTGTTGCCCACGCTGGCCCAACTGATCGGCGCGCAGGCGCCTTCCGACCGCATCATCGACGGCTTGGACATCTGGCCGCTGATTTCCGGCGCGCCCGGCGCCAAAAGCCCGCACGAGGCGTTCTACTTTTACTGGGGACCGGAGCTGCAGGCCGTTCGCAGCGGTCGCTGGAAACTCCATTTTCCGCATGCCTACCGCTCGTTAGCCGGACCGGGCGGACATGGCGGCGCCCGGCGAAATACGTGCAGAAACGCGTGGAGCTGTCGTTATTTGACCTGGAAAGCGACGTAGGCGAAACGAAGAATGTGGCGGCCGGGCATCCCGAAATCGTGGAGCAATTGCAACGACTCGCCGACCAGGCCCGCGAAGACTTGGGCGATTCGGCGACCGCTCGCGAGGGAAAAAACGTGCGTCCGGCCGGTCAGTTAGCCCGCTGAGCAAGCTGCGGAATGCGAGCGGCGCGAATCCGAGAGCACGCACGGCAAAGTTTGCCTGCGGGGAAAGTTTTCGCCCTTCGCGGCGTCTTTCGTAGTCAGCATGTTGGACGAAAGGCGACGGTTCTCTGCACCCTGCGGCAGAATCGACATAGCCCGATCCTGCGATGCTGCCGATACCTAGTGCAGGCAAGTTATCGGCAACAAGGCATTCAGGGGAGGGAGATGCGATGCGTAAGGTTTTCATCCTCGGCCTATTGTGTTTGTGTTCTCTCGGCGCCGCTCCGGCAGTCGGCGAAGAGATTATCTGGCTGCGCGACGCCGACGAAGCATGGGCCGAGGCGGTCAAAGCGGACCGGCCTCTGGTGCTGTTCATCACCCGTTCCAAGTGCCGGTTCTGCATGAAAATGAAGAGCGTCACCTTCGCGGACCCGGAGGTTTCGGAGCAGATCAACTCCAGCTTTGTACCACTGGCGATCGACCCGAAGACCGACGCGGCTCTGATCAAGGAACTGAAAATCGCGTCGTTCCCCACGACGTTGATTATTTCGCCGGACGCCGTCACGCTGGAACGCATCAAAGGCTATTTGCCGCCTCAAGAGTTCCTCGACCGGCTCGCTCGCAGCAGCGCCCCGGCCACTGCCTCGCAGACTCGCAGCAGCCGAAGATAGCGCCGGTTAGCCGCGAAATTGCCATCCCAATGGAATTCCACGGAAGGCCGTCGCGCGGATCGGCCGCACGCTGCGCCCCGCGGACTGACCGCCGTGCGACGTGACGGCAGGGGCCGAAAGGCTTGCCGCATGAGCAAGTGACAGCCCCGCGTTGCGTCACTTTTTCGCTGCGAGGAGCTGGCTCAGCAGGCGTCGCTATTGCGGCGGCCTCGCAAATGCCACCTCATCACCCTCCAAAAGGCGGCGCCGCTCTTTTCCTGCGATTCCGTTGACAGGCGTCGCAACTCGCGAACCAGATAGTTCACATCGGCCGGCTTGACCGGCTGTGGCTGGCGTTGAGACATAGGTCGTTTCCTCGACGGAGGTACGGGACCGGATTTCCGCGTGGCCCATTTATCGGCTGCGAGGGTTCGTCGACTTTTGTCAATTGCGCCGGATGTCAGCGTTTTTTTGGGATTCGTGATGGACGCGCCGTCGTCAATTCGCTGTTGAACGTCGATTTCTGGCAGGGTTGGGTCGGACCGGAAAATTGGGACTGGGGAAAACTTACCTGTCCCGAAGAAGAAGAGTGGCGGATCAGCGGAAAGTAGCCGCCTTCAGCGATCCTTCATGTCCGTTACGTCACGTACGCACTGATGGCAGAGGACGCAATTCAGAGCCAGACGCACGTACTCGAGCGATGCTGCTTCGGCGTTCCGGCGCTGAGCCGCTTCGGCCAGTGCGGCCGTAATCTGCTCGAACTCCGAATGGTAGTGTCAGTGCAATTCGCGTCATTTCGCTTTCCGTCCTGTGCTCACAAGGACGAACCACCGGCTTAGCGGGCGCCGGAGAGTTCCGTCTGGTCGGCCTCGGCAGGCTGAACTCCTTCGACTCGCGGCGAGTCGCCGTGGGAATTGCCGCGGGCGTGCAGTGCGCACCGCGCCTCCGACAACATCGACGGCGCGGTAAACCCGTCGGGTTTGACGATCAACATCGAATGCTGCGAGGCATGCAACGTCTTTTCGGCCGTGTTGCCGATCAACATGCCGGACAGACCGCCGCGTCCCACGCTGCCCATCACGACCAGGTCCGCATGGAACTTGTCGGCCATCGAGCCGATGACTTGCCACGGCGTTCCCTGAGCGACGTGAAGCGACGCGGAGGGATGCGTTGCAGCGCAGCACTGCAACGAACGCTCTAGTCTTTCTACGGCGCTTTGGCGGTCGTGCTGCCGCTCGTGTTCGAGATCCGCCGCCGCTTGATCGAAGAGCGGAGGAACCATGTGCAGGTCGTCGACATCGCAAACGTGCAGCAGGTGCAACTCGGCGCCGACGGCTAGCGACAGCGAGGCCGCGAGAGAGAGCGCCTTCTCGCTGACCGGAGAAAAATCGAGCGGCACAAGGATCGACCGCAGTTCAATCGACTGCTGGGGACGGACGATCCAAACCGGGCAGGGGCAAGCGCCGCCAATCGCGTGGCCGTGCTGCCGACCAGCAGCCGCTTCAAGGCCGAATGCCCGCGCGTGCCGACGATCACGAGATCCGCGCTCAGCCTGTCTGCGGCGCGGATAATCTCTTCGTACGGGGCGCCGGTCAACACCTCGCTTTTGATTTGCATTCCCTGGGATCGTTGGGAAGCGAGCAGAGCTTTCAAGCGTCGCTCGCCCTCGCTGCGATATTCGTCCTGCAGATTCATCATTTCTTCCAGCGTCGGCTGCCAACTGTCGCCATAGCCGATCACGGCCAGCGAACCAGCCACGTCGCGGACGGCATGCACCACGGTCAGACTTGCCTGGCAGCGCTGAGCCGTCCAGACGGCCGCTTGCAGGGCCTTTCTCGCCGGTCGAGAAAAATCAGTGGCCGCCACGATGTTTCGGAAAACGTGAGATGACTTGTCCATGGCTGACTCCTAGTGAGCTGAAGTCGAGGCGGCGCCGGGCGCAGCCAAAACGTGATTGCTGGTGGTGGCCACTTCGCTGAGGAAGTCGCGAGCCTCTTCCGGCAACACCGTATTGATCGACATGCCGCTGCCCAGCTCGAAACCGGCGGGCGTGGTCAAACGCGGCAGGATCCGCATGTGCCAGAGGAAGTACTCCTTGTCTTCGTCGCCGCGAGAGACGGTGTCGATCGTGAGGTTGTAACTTGGGTTCTCCAACGCCGTGTGCAGTTTCAACAGCACCAGCCGCAGCAACTCCGCCAGCGGGCGGAATTCGTCCGCGGGTACGTCCGAAAAAGCCGCGCGGTGCCGCCGCGGCATGATCCAGGTCTCGAACGGCACGTGCGAAGCGTAAGGGAGCAACGCCACATAGGCGGGATTCTGAGCCAGAATGCGTTGGCCTGCGGCCAATTCTTCCTGCAACGCCGCGCAATACAGGCATTCGCCCGTGCGGTCGAAGTATTCCGTCGCCACCGCGTGCTTCTCTCGCAGCAATCGCGGCACGACGGGGGTGGCGATCATCTGCCAGTGCGGGTGCTCCAGCGACGTGCCGGCCGTGGCGCCATGATTCTTGAAGGCGATCATGGCCTGGAACCGCCGATCTCGCATCAGATCCTGTTGGCGGAACTGCACCGTACGCAGCACCAATTCGATCTGTTCGACCGGTTGCTGGGGCAGAAACGCCGCGTGATCGGGCGACTCGACAATCACCTCGTGTGCGCCGCAGCCGCCCATGCAGTGGAACGACGGCCCCTCAACAATTCGACGCGTGTCCGCCTCGATCTGCAGCGCGGGAAACTTGTTCGGGATCACGCGTACCCGCCAGTGAGACGGACCGCTTCCGTCAGGCGAGCGAACCGCATAGATTTCCGGCGGAGTGAAAGCTTCGTTGCCGGGACAAAACGGACAAGGGCTCTTGCTGGGCGGCGGCGGCAGCTTAGGATCCCGGGCAAAGTAATGCGGCCGCAACGCACGCGACGGGGCGAAAACCACCCAGTCGCCCGTGGTAAGGTCAAACCGGAGTTGCGACATGGTTCATGCTCGTGCGTAAGAGATAACGCCCGTCAAGCGGGCGCTCGATTTTGCCTTCTCTGACCTCTGTGAGCCCAAAGAGCAACTCGTGCGCCGCGATCCATCAATGAACGCGTGCGAGACGGGCGTCCCCAGATGGGTCGCCTTTCCGGCGCCGGACGCGTCGCCCCCGGGCGCGCATCAGGAGACGCTCGCGCGTGCGAAAAAGCACGTTCGCCCCCATCCGCACACTTCAATCGCTCCGTGCGGCGCCAGACTGTCGCCGGACCGGGAAGGTCCGCGGTCCGGTTTGAGCAGAGCGTCAGGAGGGATATTCTAAGGGCATTGGTTCAACCTTCACGCAGACAAAACGCCGCGTGATGCAGCTTGTCCGCGAGCAGACACAGTGGGAATACTCCGAGCATGATTGACCTTTCGACGCCGTTGAACGGAACCGTGCGTGCGGCCGTAGCTTTTGATTGGGGAGATGAAATCAATCTTGAGCACGCTCGGCAATTGGCGCCATCGCAATTCTATTCGCTGCGCACCGACCAAGGACGCCTTCGTCCATCGCCTACCGTCCGGCGCCGTTGCGTTTTCATTTGTCCAAGGCGACGCTCTCGCTGGCGTCGCTGGGCGAAATCGAAGTCGATGCGGAAGCGACGGTCTTCGATTTTGCCGCGGTGAGCGTGGCGCTGCACATCCCCTTTCGCCTCAGCGCCGAAGAACTGACCCGGCTGGCTGGCTCTCTCAGCGAAGCGGAGCCGATCGTCCAGGCGGCGCGCCGCGCTTGCGATTCGCTCTACCGGCACTTGCTGCCGGCGATTCAGACCCCCGCCTGGAGCGAACTCAGCGAAGAATACTTCGTGTTTGTCCTGCCGCCGGACGATTCGCTCCCCACTCCGGCCGAGTTGGTCCGCGAGTCGGGCGGCTGGCTGGCGAGCCTGGTCCGTTTGGAACCCGACGCGCTCAGCGACGAGGAAATCGCCGAGTCGCTGCGATTACGATTGAGCTACAGCCCCAAGGATTTGCTGATCCTGGAATGGTCGGCGGCGCTGCTGATCGATCGCGATTGCGAGGAGACGTTGCAGACCATTGAGTTCGCCAATCTCCAGTTGCTGGAATTCCGCCATACGGATACCCGGATTGACGATCAGTTGGCCTCGGCCTATTCGCTGGTGCATTCGCCGAAAGGAATCTGGTCGCCGTTTTGGCGGACCCACGTGCAGCCGCTGCGGGACTTGGGCGATCTCAAGATCGACGCGAATTCCGTGGTCGAGCGGACGAGCAACGTTTTGAAGCTGATGGGAGACCAGTACCTGGCAAGAACCTACCGCCTGCTGGCGGAAAAATTCCATTTGGAGCAGTGGGCCCAGAGCATTCATCGTTCTTTGCAGGTCGCCGAGAGCGTCTACCAGGTGCTCTCGGATCAGGCGGCCCGGTATCGGACGGAGTTATTGGAAGTTACCGTGATCGTATTGATCGCCATCGAGATCGCGACGGCCTGGCTGCGGCATTATTGAACGGCCTGGCGGCCGATGGGGCCGGTATCCTCAGTGGGCGCCAGGTGCAAGGACCGCGGCGCCGTGGATTTTGCCGGTGCGCAAATCGCCCAACGCCTGGTTCGCTTGCTCCAGCGGATAGGTCCGAACTTCGGTGCGCAGCGGCGTCCTGTCCAGCAAGTCCATGAATTCCTCGCCGTCTTGCCGCGTCCGCTTGGCGACCGAACGTATGACTCGCTCGCCCCACAAGATCTCGTAGGGAAACGAGGGATCGAGCAGCATGGCTTTCATGAGGCGTCTTCGGGCGAAGGGGGCTTTGCGTCTGCAATTCAATGGGCCAGGGCCGCGCGCGGACGTTGTTCCAGGCGGGAGCGCAGCTCGGACAGTTTCGCAATCACGTGGGGCATCTGGCTCGGCTCGAGGGCCAGGCCGCGCGGCTCGACGCGGTTTGCAAGGCGTTCGATCTCCTGGGCCTGCACTTCAAGCACGTCCACCAGCTCCAGCAGCGAGGCTCTCAACGAAAATGTGGACGCAGGGAGCGACTCGGACTCGGTCCTTACGGGCTGCGGTTCCGGCAGCGGGAAACGCCGAATTTGGGAGTCAGCGGCAGTGAATCGCTTCACGCGCGGACGCACGGCCTTGTACCAGTCGTCGAATTCCAGCCGCACGGCATCCGTATGCGTGCCCGCCTGAAACAGGATCTCGCCTTCCACGTCGAGCGATTCGTCCATCACCACGTCGACTTCTTTCCAATGTCGCAGCGGCGGCACGGCGCCCACTTCCACGTCGGTGAAATATCGGCCGATCTCGTTCTCCGTGGCCAGTCTGACGTCCGACGCGTGTAACGCCCAACGCAGAGCGTCGAACACGATGTGCCGGTTTGCCGGCAGCACGAGTTCGACGGGGCAGCCGTCGGCAATCACAATCACGACTTTCGCCACTCGGTGCGGGCTGATATGGCCGCGCCGCGCCAGCTCACGCGCTGAAAACGCTTGCAGATGGCGGAACTCCTGAAAGGGAACCTGCCGCTCCCTCAGCAGCGCACGGATCCAACTGGGGCTGTCCATGACGAACCTCGCTCGCTCCCTGCTGACCCGACGAAAAGACAACGCCCACGACAGCGGAACTCAAGGTACGACGTTGCCGATGGATTCAAGTTGACCGGTACGGCAGGATCGACCGGCCATGATGTTTACACTGCCGCAAATGCGAGACCAACGGGCTCGCCAAGCCCGACAATTCCTTCCCGCCGTGAATTCATGGCGCCTGAGCGGTCCTCAGGAGCGCTCGCGGCGCGCAAAGCGCGCCATGCGGCTGCCAAAACGGCGCCCGCCGGGAGCGGTGACCGAACGCGCTTCACGGCGCCGCGGTGCGCCACTTCGCACATTCCCGCCGCATTCGCCCTGAACGCACGTTTGAAGGCGGCGGCGTACAGGAGAATGGTTCTGGGCATGCAATTTGCATTAGCTTTTAGCGGTTCGTTCCTGGCGCGTGCGAAGAACAAGTGCGGCTGCCGTTCACGGGCGCCGAACCGAAGCTGGATGGCGCGTCTATTAAGGAGCGAATCGCCGCCGAAGCAGATAAAGGCGACTGCTTCGGCGTTTTTATGCCCCCTGTCATCGACTGCTCGCCAAGACGCCGTGCTGATTGAAGAACATCCTCGTTTAGCGGAGCGCCCCGCCTTCTGTTTGCCTGAGTACCTCGCCCTCTGCGGCGAACGTTTTGTTACATTGACTGCCTATTGCTTGCTCGTTGGGAGACGAATCTTTCATGGTCGCGTACGGAACCGCCCCTAGTCCGATTTTTCGAAACCGCCGCGTCGAACCTTCGGCGGACAATAAGCCCGGCTCTTCGGACCAGAACCTCGAGCGAAGAGTGCGCAACTATCTGTTGCTGCGCCACATTGACGGTTTGGAGTCAATCCGTTTCACGGTCGTCAACGGCAACGTGCTGTTGCGCGGCGTGGTTTCCTCGCCGACGACGAAATGGCGAATTTGCGAAGGCTGCCGCCACGTGGCCGGCGTGCTGAACGTGATCGATCGCTTGATCGTCGCTCCGGGCCTGCAAGCCCCGCTTGCCGCCACCTCGACCGGCGTCTAAACAGGCCGAGACCGCTCGCGGCGATTTGGCAAGCCCCGTTGGACGACTAGCGAGAAACGCGTCACAATCAACGAAATTGCCGCCCCGGCCGATCGACCGGCCCGCCCGACCTGGCGGCGCCGTTCTACTCACGCGTTGCCTGCATGTCTTCCCCCGACGAAACCGCTACACGCTCCGATCCGCCGCCCGAGCAGGCGGTGTTCGTCGCGCGCGGCCTGACCAAGGTCTATCACATGGGCGAGGTCGAGGTGCAGGCGCTGCGCGGCGTCGACATGGAATTGTACGCGGGCGAATTCGTCGTCCTGTTAGGACCTTCTGGCAGCGGCAAGAGCACGCTGCTCAATATCCTGGGGGGCCTCGACGTGCCGACGAGCGGCCACGTCAACTTCCGCGACCATGATTTGACGGTGGAAGACGACCGGCAATTGACGCGCTATCGCCGTCAACATGTCGGCTTCGTATTTCAATTCTACAACCTGATTCCCAGTCTCACGGCGCGAGAGAACGTCGCCCTGGTGACCGATATCGCCCGAAATCCGATGCAGGCGGAAGAAGCTTTGGAACTGGTCGGGCTGACCGATCGCAGCGACCACTTTCCCGCGCAGCTCTCCGGGGGCGAACAGCAACGAGTGGCGATTGCGCGGGCCATTGCCAAGCGGCCTGAGGTGCTGCTCTGCGATGAGCCGACCGGGGCGCTCGACGTCAAGACGGGCGTCAGAGTGCTGGAAGCCATCGACCGCGTGAACCGAGAACTGGGCGCCACGACGGCCGTGATAACGCACAACGCCGTGATCGCCGGGATGGCCGATCGCGTAATTTCGCTGTCCGACGGCCGAATTGCGGGCGTACGGCGAAACATGCAGCGAGCGCCCGCAAACCAATTGCAGTGGTGAGAAGCAATGACTTCGCTCGACCGCAAAGTGCTGCGAGACGTCTGGTCGCTGCGAGGCCAGTTTTCCGCCATTGGCGCCGTCATCGCCTGCGGGATCGGCACGTTCGTGATGTCGCTGAGCACGCTCGATTCGCTGGAGCTCACGCAAGCCCGGTATTATGAGCGCTACCGTTTCGGCCATGTTTTCGCCCACTTGAAGCGGGCGCCGCGACTCGCTGCGGTCGCAACTGGAGGCGATTCCCGGCGTTGCCGAAGTGCAGACGCGAGTGGTCGCCGACGTCGTGATTGACGTTCCGGGAGTTGAAGAACCGGCCGTGGGCCGCCTGATCTCGGTCCCGGAAAGCGGGGCGCCGAAAATGAACGCGCTGTATCTGCGCAGCGGTCGGTTTCTGGAACCGGGTCGCGCGGGGAAGCGCTCGTGAGCGAGGCCTTTGCCTCAGCGCACGGCTTTGTGCCGGGCGACAAACTCTCGGCCGTCATTAACGGGCGCCGCGAAATGCTCTCGATTGTGGGCGTCGTGCTCTCGCCGGAATTTGTCTACCAGATTCGCGGCGGCGAGGTTTTCCCCAACGAGCGATCGTTTGGCGTGTTCTGGGTCGCCGAAAAGGAGCTGGCCGCCGCATTCGACATGACAAGCGCGTTCAACGACCTCTCGTGCTACTTGTCGCCCGGCGCCTCCCTTCCGGAGACCCTGGCCAGCATCGACCGCTTGATTGATCCCTACGGCGGACTGGCGCTTACGCCCGAGAAGACCAGGAGTCGCATCGTTACCTGACCAACGAAATCCGCGAATTGCGCAACATGGGCTTGTTTGCGCCGATTATCTTCTTGCTGGTAGCGGCCTTCCTGCTGAACGTGGTGCTGTCGCGGATCGTCGGCTCGCAGCGCGAGCTGATCGCCGCGTTGAAAGCGTTTGGTTATACGCGCCGCGAAATAGGCCTGCATTATGTGAAAATGGTGCTGACGGCGGTCGTCGCCGGCGCCCTGCTGGGGACCGCTTTGGGCGCCTGGCTGGGCAGCGGCTTGACGCACATGTACACGCAGTTCTTTCATTTTCCCCTGCTCGAGTATCACCTGGCCCTGTCGGTCGTGATGGCGGCGCTCGGCGTCAGCATCGCCGCCGCCATGGCGGGCACGCTCGGCGCCGTGCGCCGCGCAGTACGGCTGCCGCCTGCCGAAGCGATGCGCCCCGAGCCCCCCGCGGAATACCGGCCGACGCTGCTGGAACGCTGGGGCCTGGGGCAATGGTTTTCTCATTCCCTGCGCATCGTCCTGCGCAATCTGGAACGCAGTCGCGGCCACGCGGCGTTGGCGGTGCTGGGGATTGCCATGGCGGCGGCCATCCTGGTGCTGGGCAACTTCATTGGCGACGCGTTGGACGACCTGATCGAGTTGGAGTTCGAGATCACGCACCGCCAGGACGTGATGGTGGCGCTCGTGGAGCCGACCTCGCACCGTGCGCTGCACGAGATTGCTCGCCTGCCGGGCGTGCTGCGCAGCGAGCCGTTTCGGGTCGTTCCCGTCCGTTTGCGCAACGGACATCGCTGGCGAAGGACGGAAATCTTCGGCATCGGCCAGAAATCGCAAATGCTGCTACTGCTCGACGACGCCCGCTCGACCGTTCCGTTGCCGCCCGGCGGCATTGTGCTCAGCGCCAAGTTGGCGGAGCTGCTGGAGGTCAACGAAGGGGACTGGCTGACGGCGGAAGTGCTGGAAGGCGAGCGCACCGTGCGGCGAGTTCAGGCGACGGCCTTCATTTCCGACTTCGTGGGCATCGGCGCGTATATGGACCTGCAGGCGCTGCACGGTTTGATGCGCGAAGGGAATTGCATTTCCGGGGCCTTTCTGCGCGTCGATTCGCAGGCCTTGCCGGCGCTGTACGCCAGGCTCAAGACGACCCCGCAGGTCGCCACGGCGACGGTGAAAGACGCCGCTCGCCGCAGCCTGGAGGCGACGCTTTCAGATACCTTGCTGCGGATGAAAGCCGTCAACGTGCTGTTCGCGGCGATTATCGCTTTCGGCGTGGTTTACAATAACGCCCGCATTTCCGTCGCGCAGCGCAGCCGGGAACTGGCGAGCTTGCGCGTGTTGGGCTTTACGCGAGCCGAAATCTCGTACATCTTGTTGGGCGAATTGGCGATCCTGACGCTCACGGCCATTGGGCCGGGCCTGGCGCTTGGGCTACGGCCTGGCCTGGTTCGCATCCTGGGGCTACGACACCGAATTGTTCCGTATTCCGCTCGTGATTAAGCCCGCCACCTACGCCCTGGCGGCGACGATCGTGATCGTCGCCGCAATCGTTTCCGGCCTGATCGTGCGCCGCCAGCTTGATCGTCTCGATCTGGTCGCGGTCTTGAAAACCAGGGAGTGACCGGTCGTGGCCAGATGGTTCAAACGCGGATTCGTCGTGTTAGCGGTCGCGGCGGCGTGCGCCGCAATCGTTTACGCCTTTCTGCCTCAACCCGTCCCGGTCGACCTGGGCCGCGTGACGCGCGGTCCGCTGCAAGTCACGGTGGACGAAGACGGCAAGACTCGCATCAAAGACCGCTATACCGTGTCTTCTCCGGCGGCTGGAGAACTGCTGCGCGTTGATTTGCGCGCCGGCGACGCCGTCTGCGCAGGCAAAACGCTGCTTGCTACGCTGGAACCGTCGGATCCATCGCTGTTGAACGTGCGTCAGCAGGCGGAAGCGCAAGCCCGAGTCAAAGCGGCCGAGGCCTCGCGGCGCCGGGCCGAGACGCAAATTGAACAGGCCGAAGCGGCCGCCGAACATGCCGACGCCGACTACCGGCGTTTCAAAGAGCTGGTCAAAAAGGGGAGCATTACGGTCGACCAGTTCGAACAGGCCGGCGTCGATCAGCGCGCGCGACGGGAGGACTTGCGGGCGGCCCAATTCGCCTTGCAGGTCGCTGATTTCGAATGGGAACAGGCCCGAGCCGCGCTGATTCGTTCGTTTCCGCGCAAGGAGTCGAGCGAGGAGAGCTGGCGGCTCGACATCCATTCGCCGATCGACGGCCGCGTGCTGCGAGTGTTTCAAGAGAGCGCCGCCGTGGTGCAGCCCGGCACGCAGATTATGGAACTCGGCGACCCGAAAAACCTGGAAGCCGTGGTCGACGTCCTGTCGAGCGACGCCGTCAAGATCTCTCCAGGCGACGAAGTCTTGTTGGAGCACTGGGGCGGCCAGCGGCCGCTGGTCGGTCGCGCGCGGCTGGTCGAACCTTCCGGATTTACGAAGGTTTCGGCCTTAGGCGTGGAAGAGCAACGGGTCAACGTGGTCATCGATCTGACCGAAACCTCCGATGGCCGTGCGACGCTGGGCGACGCGTTTCGCGTCGAAGCGAGGGTCATCATCTGGAAAGCAGATGACGTGCTCAAAGTCCCGGCTAGCGCCCTGTTCCGTCGGGGACGCGAGTGGGCCGTGTTCGCCGTCGCCGACGGCCGCGCGGTCCTGCGCAGCGTCAAGATCGGCCGGCAGAACGACCTCGAAGCGCAAGTTCTGGACGGCCTGCGCGAACACGACGTCGTGATCGTGCATCCCAGCGATCGCGTCGCCGATGGCGCGGCCGTCTCCGACCGCGCCGATTGACGTTCCCGCGCCGCGCGAAGCCGGCCTCAATACGCCTTTTCCGCCAGCGCCGGCGAGATGGCCTCGCTGATGTTGTGGAACTCCTTGGCCAGCAGGGCGACGATGTCGTCGAAGGCGACCATCCCGGTCAGTTCATTCTGACGCGACACGATCGGCAGCCGACGAACGTGGCGGCCTTGCATCGCCTGGGTGGCGTCGAAAATGCCCTGGTCTTCCCAAATGGTGGCGACGTTGCGAGTCATCGTCTCGCTCACCGCGCTGTCGGGCGTGGCCGTTCCTAAGACCACGGCCAATGCGACGTCGCGGTCGGTCAGCATGCCGACGACCTGGCCTTCGCGCACGGCGACAACCGCGCCGACGCCATGCTGTTGCATCAGCCGCATGGCATCGATCATCGTGTCGTCGGGATCAACCGTAATGACATTACTGCGAAAAATTTCACCGAGGTTCATGATCTCGCTCCTGTTCGAAATACCCTATTTTTTTAGACGGCCCGTCTTGCCGCGATCGGCATCTTGGCCCCGCCGGCAACTATGCGTGATGCACGTAATGTGCCAATCCCGCGAGTTGCTCGCTTTGTGCACGTCCAGGCCGGGCTTGCTCAGAAAGGCGCCCTGAATCGCCGACGTTTGCCGCGTCGCACGCCCTGCGGCAGTTCGACCTCACAGGCAGGACGGTTCAACGCCAATCCGCGCCGTACTGCGCGGAGCCGCACGCTGCGCGCTCCCGCGGTCCTTAGCCGTGACGTTCTGCAGCGCCGCCTGAAAGCACCGTTCAGAGAGTTGCGAGCGTCGCGTCGCTTGCAGAACCGTGCGGAATTGCCTTGAAACGGCAAGCTAAGCACGAGCCATGGCCATCGAACGATCCTCGACGCCGTCGCCATCCGCACATCCGGCACGGCGTTTGCCTGCATGGTGTAGCGTGCTGTCGCTCTGGCGCGAGCGCCATTCAGGGCTTGAAAAGAAAGACCGCGTTTTGCGGAAGGAGTTCGAATCATGGCTACTGCCACGCAGGAAAAGGAAACGCAATCTCGGCCTTGGTATCGCCGCGATCCCTGGCTCGATCGGCTGCCGCGCCCGCTGGCGCGGTTGGAACGGGACTTCGAACAGTTGATGGAGCGCTTCTTCGGCGGAGAAGAGGACCGCTACGCCGGCCGGGCGGGTTTTGTCCCCGCCGTCAATCTGATTGAGACGGAGTACGTTTTCGAGGTCGACGTGGAATTGCCGGGCCTTACGCGCGACGACGTGCGCGTCGAATTGCGTCACGGCGATTTGTGGATTTCGGGCGAGAAAAAGGAAGAGCAAGAGGAAGCCGGCAAGACCTATCATCGAGTGGAACACTGCACCGGCGAGTTCCGGCGCGTCATTCCGTTGCCTGGCGCCGTCGATGAGAACAAGATCGAGGCTCGCTACGAAGACGGCGTTCTCAAGGTCGTGCTTCCCAAGACCGAAGCAGCGCAACCCAAGCACATCGAGGTCAAGTTCTAAGCGGCTCGCTCTTCCAAGCGGAACCTAAAGCGGCCGGGACCGCCCCCTGCAACGCAGATTTTGCAGCAGGGACGGCCCCGGCGTCGTCGGCCTTGACGCAGATCGTGATCCGATTCGCTCCGCAGCGCCCATGGCGCCATCGGCGCCCTGCGGAGGCGGTCGGCTCATTCACTGCAGCTCAAGGCCGTTATCTTCCCGACGCGAATCAGCGGCTGCGGATCCGCGCGGAGACGACATGCGCCTTGACTCGGCCTGCGGCGGCACTGGGCGCCGGCGCAGCCGGAGCGGCAGGCGGCTCGTCGCCAGGCGAGCTGGCCTCGGGCGTTACCGTGCAGCCATCGCACGTATCGCAACAATCGTCCGCGCAGGCAAGCGCGGTGGTGGCGGCCGTAGCAGTAGCCGTAACAGTCGCAGCCGTAGCAGCCGCGACACGAACAGCCGCGGCAACCGTGCCCTGCTTGAGCGGCGTTTTCGCCCGACATCAGCGAGATCCCGGCGACCGCCAAGAACAGAGCCACCGCCATAGCAAACATCCGGTTCATGGAAACACCCTTTCGCAAAAGAAACTTGAAAGCGGAAACGACGTCGCATCTCCTGCCGCCCGTTGCAAACCATCGCCGCAAGCGCCGTCTCGGCGTGCTTCCTTGCCTGCTGCGCCGCGACCAAACTCTTCCGTTCATCGGTTCGCCAAAAACAGGTCGAGCACGAGGCATTGGTTCAGGCCATGCAAGCCATGTACCGTACCGGCGCGACTCGGCTGCCGGGCGAATTTGCAACGCTGCCCGCCCTCGCCGTGCGGCGGGCGGCGCCGGTTGTCGCGTTTCTGTGCGGAAACCGGCCCGGTATTCCGGCACGCATCGGGCAGAGGCGCCTGGGAAGCGATGGGCGAACGGCGGGACGCCCCGGCCCCGGATGGCGCCGTGCGGGAATTCCGTTTAACGCGGATGATTCATCAGCCCACACGAACCCGAAGCGCCAGCGAGGCGGAGCGTCGCATTTCCCTCGCTGGCGCTTCGAGTTCGTGTCGAGCGCTTTGCCGAACGATCGCTGGGCCGTTGAATAATCCACGCCCCATGCGGCGCACGTTACCGGTGTCGCATGGCGTCCACGGGCCGAAGGTTGGCGCTCCAGTAAGCCGGGTAGACGGCGCCGAGCAGGCCGATGGCGAGCGCGATCGCGAAGCCCTGGGCAATCACGGCCGGCGATACCCGGCCTTCAATCAGCCCGGCGGTCGTGCGGAAGTTGCCTAGCAGGCGCCAAGAGGGCCCCGCCCGCCGAGCCGGCCACGGCGCCAACGACCGTCAGCAGCAACGATTCGGAAAGCACCATCCGCACAATCCGCGCTCGCGACCAGCCAAGCGCGCAGTACGCCCATTTCGCGCATCCGCTCGAACACGGACATGACCATGGTATTCAGCACTCCGATGCCGCCCAGAATCATCGCCACGGTCGACGTCAGCCAGGCCATGGCCCGCGCCATGCGGATCTGCGCGACGCTACTGATGAAATCGGCGGTCGATAACACGGACAAGTGCGGCGAAAGGCTCTCGATGCGATGCTTCAGCGCCTTGATGGCCTTGTCGCCTGCGGCGGGGTCGGCCTCGACGGTGAAGCCGCTGACCTCGTGCGGCCGGTCGGTCAGTTGCTGCATTTCGCTGAGCAGCATGACAACGGCGCCGTTGTCGTAGACATTGTAGCTTTCGAACACGCCGGCGACTTTGAACTCCTGGCCGTAGAGTTCGAGGACGTCTCCGACGCGTTTGCCCAGATTGGCGGCGAGCACTTTGCCGAGCAGCACTTCATGACGCTCCGGATCGGTCGGCACGCGGCCGGAGAGAATCGTCAAGTCTGCGAACAGCGGACTGCCGGCGGGCCAGCCGTCGACGATCACGACGAACAACCCGGCCTCTTCGAACGACACCACGTCGACCAACCCGCCAATCACCTCGCGAACCCCCGGCAAGCGCCGGATGCGCTGGCCCCACTTTTCGTCCAGCCCGCTGGCCAGTTGTTGGCTCCGGCCCGAGCGCTGCACGACCAGATCGATGCCTCGGCTCGTGTAAAGATCGTTGTACGAGCGTTCGAACCCTTCGGAGATTCCCAACAGCGATACGACGGCGGCGACGGCCAGGCCCACGCCGAACACCGTGAGGGCCGAGCGAGCCGGACGACGCAACAGGTTTTTCGCCACGACCGTCAAAAACCGCATACAGGCGCTCCCGCATTGCGAAGGCATTTGCCGGCCGGCGCGGCGCCGGCGCACGCCGTGGCGCTGCTGCAGGCGTTCCGCGAGGCGCGGGCCGCAGAGCGAGTGAATCGGGGGTTACTCATAGCGCAAGGCCTCCGTCGGCAGCATGCGTGCGCCGCGATAGGCCGGATAGATCTGCGCCGATCAGCCCCACGGCGGCGGCCACTGCCAGGCCCGCCGCAATCACGCCCGGAGAGGTTTCCGCTCGGATCAAACCGCGGGCCGCAGGCAAGCGGCTCAAACCCGCGGTCAATGACATGCCGACGACGGTTCCCAACAGCGCCCCGGCCAGGCTGATTGCGCACGACTCGCAGACGATCATTTCGACGATCCGCCGCTTACGCCAGCCTAGCGCTCGCAGCACTCCGATTTCCTGCGTGCGCTCCATCACCGACATCAACATCGTGTTCAGAACGCTCACCGAGCCGATCAACAGCGCGATGCACGATATGGCCCAGGACATATCGTGCGCCAGACGCAGTTCCATGTTGCCGCTCACATATTGTTCGGTCGGCATGGCGACCAGTCCCGCCAGATTTCCCGCGTCGTCGCGCAGCGCGGCAATCTCGCGGCGCAACTCTGCGGTCGCCGTTTCCGGATCGGGCAGGTCCGACGATAAAACGAGCATGAATTCCGAGACCTGACCGGCGCGATCCATCAACTCCTGCAGATCCTTCAGCGGCGCCGCGGCGGCGCCGCTTTCGTAGACGTTGGAACTCTCGTAAACGCCGACCACGCGGAATGGTTGCAGCTCGATTTTGACCGTGTCTCCGACGTCCTTGTGAAGATTCTTGGCCAACTGCTCGCCAAGTACGACGCAATGACGGTCTCCGGCGCGCAGCAAGCGACCGCGGCTCAGGCGCAGCGTGTTCCAGACGCGCGAGTCGGCAGGCCAGCCGTGGACGGCCACGCCGACGGGCCCGCCGCCGCCCAGCGAGACCATGTCGGTCAAGGCAGGGATGGCGTCAACCACGCCCGGCAGGCTGGCCAACCGCGGCGCGAAGCTTTCGTCCATGCTGCTGGCCGTTCGCTGCACGGCGCCCGCCCGGACCACGACCAGGTCGACGCCGTGACTGCGAAACGCGTCAACGGCCGAGCGGGTCAATCCGTAGGCAATCCCCACCAGCGTTACGACCGTGGCAATCGCTACAGCCACGCCTCCGGCCGTTAAAAGGGAACGCAACTTCCGATGGGCGAGATTGTGAAAAATCAGCTCGTAAAATCGCATGCTCTTGAAGGAAATCGATTGCGAAGGGCCCCCGACGCAGTCTCGCCGGCGTAGCGTCGTTCCGGGAAACGACTAGAGAATTGTAAGCTCCCAGCGTCGATCCATCTGCGCTCCCTGCAGGCGGTTCCCTGAACGGACGGTTTTTTTTTCGAGGGCCTGGCGCCGCGACGCTCGCTTGGACCAGGGGCTGAAAGGAGCGCGCCGCGCGATCGTGCGGGCCTGGCGTGCCGTGCCCCCGCTTGCGGCGCAAGGGTCGGCCTGCCGTTCCGCCGGGTTGGCGCGGTTGACGCTGAGCGGGCAAAGGGGCGTTTGCACGCCGGCAATTCGGCACGCGTGCGACGCAGGAAAGAAACTGTCCATCGGTTCCGCTGGGAAGCAATGGGCCCGCGGATAACGCCGGGAAATGCACGTTGAAGGAGCAGCCCGGCGCCGTCCTGGGCGCGTGCGATCTCGCACTCTTTTTGAGTCGTCTTTGACCCAAAATAGCACGCTTTGTTCATCAAAAAAGTCTTCTTGATTTTTTTGTTTCAAACGCCTTGCACCAAGCGAAGCTTCGGATAAACTTCTGTAGTCGGCCTCGCGCCGACGGACCTCGGTAAGGTACCTGCCCCGCCTTGCCGGGGTCTTTTTTTTGCCCCAGCCGGTCCTGCCCCACTCCCGTCAGCGGCTTGCGAAACGCCCGGGCTGTTGTAAGTTGGCAGGGGTGCGCCGGCTGCGGCGCTGCAGCCGATCGCTGTTTCTTGAGGAGCCGCCGATGCTTCGTTCTTGGGTTGCCGTTGCCCTCGTGGCCGTTACGTGCTGGGACGGTCGAGCCGTCGCCGGCGAATATAACGAAACGTTGAGCATCGGCGATGCGGCGCCCGCCTGGAAGGAGCTGCCGGGCGTCGACGGGAAGAAGCATTCGCTGGCTGACGTGAAGGCCCCGATCGTCGTCGTCGTGTTCACGTGTAACAGTTGCCCGATCGCAACGGACTATGAGGATCGCATCATCTCGCTGGCCAAGAAATATGGCGGTCCGTCCGGGACCGCCGCTTTCGTAGCGATCAACGTCAACCTGATCCCCGACGACAGCCTGCCGGAGATGAAGCAACGAGCCGAGGAGAAGAAGTTTCCGTTTCCCTATCTGTTCGACGAAACGCAGGGCATCGCCAAAGCCTACGGCGCCGCCTTTACGCCCGAGTTCTTCGTCCTCGACAAGGCCCGCCGCGTGACGTACATGGGCGGCCTGGATGACAACAGCGACGTCAACCGCGTAAAGGTCCGCTATCTGGAGCCCGCCATCGAAGCGGCGCTGGCCGGCGAGCAGCCTGAGGTTGCCGAAACGGTGGCGCGCGGCTGCCGCATTCGCTGGGCAACGCGCCGGCGAAGGAAGAAGTAGCAGCTCAACTCAGCCGGGCCAGTGCGGCCAGGGCCTTCGATGCCGCTTCGATTCCGCCGAGTTTTTCCACCAGTCGCTTGGCGGCGATCAGGTCGTCCAGAGAGACTCGATCCGTCCGCATCGCGCTCGATCGTGCCATGGCGCCCGCGGGCCGTCCGCGGCGGCTTCGTTTCATGCCGAGCGATTTGGCGACGGCAATCACATGACTGCTCATCACCGCCACCCCTTGCTGGTCCAGTGCCGCGACCACGTCGCGGGGACGGAAGCGAGCGCCCAGCCGCTTGATTTCGGCTCGAATCAGATCGGCCTTCGTCGTCGTGCCGCCGGCCGACGCCGCGGCGGGCTTGCGCCGCTTGGGGCCGCGCCGCTTCGCCCCCGGCGGAGCGCCGCGCGAATACTTGATCTTGCTTGCCAGGGCGCGTGAGATTTCGACGCCTTGCTTATGCATGCCCTGCTGAATAGCCGTGATCGAATGGTCCGGGTGTTTGGCAATGTATTGACGCACCAGGTCGCTCCTGGTGGCAGATGCCTGGGGTTTGCGTTTGGCCATGGGTCGCTAACTCTCCTCGCTAAGCGGGGCCCGCTTCGCCTGACGCGCCTCTGAGGCGCCTGCGATGCGAACGCCCTTGCCGGTGCTTGTGAAAACGCCGTATCGGGCGGGAGAATGAACGCGCCTCCGCTCCGACGGCAAACTCCGCTCCGCCGCGGCTCCGCGCTGGATGTGCGTCTCAGAATGCAAATGCTCTTGGAATAAGCGGGGGCCGAGGCGACTGAAAAACGCCTGGAACCTCAATCGGGCTAGCTCAGCAACCTCCTAACAATATGTTGCGATTGCCGCGCATGCAAAGAACTTGGCTGCGACAGACCAACCCGAAGCGTTAGCGAGGCGGAAACAGACCAACCCGAAGCGTTAGCGAGGCGGAAACAGACCAACCCGAAGCGACCATCAGCGCTCCTCCGGTTGTTTCCCCGTCGCTCGCGCGTGGATTGCACACGGAACGGTCGACACAAAGCGCAAGTATAACCGCCGCAATCCGTTGCAGGAAAACACACGAACCAGTGACGTTGTGCGAGTCGGACCCCGTCCGCCTTGTGCGGATGGTGAACAAGATGGCGAGCTCGACGTGACCGCCCCAAACCTATTAAAAGGCCCCGTCCAGCTTGTCTGGATGGTGAATAAGATGTTAACAGCTTGCGGCGCCATGATCTCCTTCCTCGTCCAGGCAAGCTGGACGGGGGCGACGACGAAGATTCCTCAGTGCGTCTGCTAGCTCTCCATCTGCCTCACCAGCGAGGCAAGCTCGCTGGGGTCGAATGCGCAACATCAAAACTGGCGCTTCGGGTGGGCGTCGGCCGTGGGCAAGCCGGCACAGGCAATTCTCTTGATTTTATTCTTGAGAGACGATCTATTAATGGGCGTTGATGCGTGGCGGATTCAACGGTTTTGCAACTCATGTCGGGGCCGTTTCGGAGAGCGCAATAATGCTTGAGTCCAAGGCAGCGAATTCGCACGCCGTCAACCACGTGCAAAGCCCGGTGGCTGCGGCACTTCTGCCTGGCGACCGGGACATGGTGCGGATCGGTTCGCGTCGCTGGTTCTTGCGGCTTGGGGCGGCCGGACTGGCCGGCATTCCCTTCCACCAGGCGCTGCAATCCGCCGCCGCAGCCTCCGGCTCGCCGACGGCCGACAAGCGATCCGTGATACTGATCTGGCTCTCCGGCGGACCCAGTCACATCGACATGTGGGATCCGAAACCGCTGGCGCCGAAGGAGATTCGCGGACCGTACCAGACGATGGCGACCAGCGTGCCCGGCATCCAAGTCTGCGAGCATCTGCCGCTGCAAGCGAAGCTGATGCACAAGTTGTCGATTATTCGCTCCGTCGACTGCTCGGCCAGCAACCATACGCCGATCACCATGCAGGCGGGCAATCCGCTGGCGCGGCGCACCGACGACGGCAACGACGGCGGCGGCTATCCATCGATGGGCTCGGTGGCCGCCCGCTTCCGCGGCGCCAACCATCCGAACATGCCCGCCTTCGTCGGCCTGGCCGATTCCTGGAAGGCCGACGTCTGGGGCGCAGGGCAGATGGGACAAGAATACGAGCCGGTCAAAGGCGGCGAGTTGGGCGGTCGCCTCGCGTTGCCCGAGGGCATCAGCGCCTCGCTTGACGCAGCGCCGCGAGTTGCGAGAGCAGTTCGACCGCGTCCGCCGCACGATGGATCGCAGCGGCGTGATGCACCAGGTCGACCGCTACCATCAAATGGCGTTCGATATGGTCACTTCGAGCGAGGTGAAAGCAGCCTTTGATATCTCGCGTGAGAGCGACGCCACTCGCGACGCCTACGGCCGCATCAGCGTAGGCGAAAAAGCCTTGCTCGCGCGGCGGCTCGTAGAAGCCGGCGTGACGTTCGTCACGGTCAGCGGCCGCTGGGGCTATTTCGATCATCACGGCGACAACGTGCCGCCGTGGGGCGGTATTCAGAAAGGCCTCACGCCGATCCTGCCGACCATCGACCGCGCCTGAGCGCGTTGATCACCGACCTGGACCAGCGCGGGCTGCTCGACTCGACGCTGGTTCTGATGCTTGGCGAGTTCGGCCGCACGCCGATGCTGAGCAGCGACGGCGGCCGCGGCCACTGGACCAACTGCATGTCGATGCTCGTCGCCGGCGGCGGGATGCCGTGCGGGCAGGTGATCGGCAGCACCGACAGCAAGGGCTACGGCGTCAAGGACGGCATTGTCCGACCCTCTGACCTGGCCGCCACCGTCTTCCGCCACCTGGGCATCGATCTGAACAACCAGTGGGTCAACGGCTCCGGCCGCCCGATTCCCATCGTCACCGAAGGCGGCCGCCCGATTCCCGAGTTGGCGTAACGACGCGTCGCACGGAACTTGTTCCGTGCCCGTCATTCCGCGTCGCACGTAACTTGTTCCGTGCCCCGCATCCGCGCCTTCTTCTGGTCCCGCTTGCACCTTTCGCACGGGCGCCTACGGAACAAGTTCCGTGCTACGACGTGCGGCGCTTTTGCCTTTCTGCAGAAGCAAAGCACGGTTAGCCCGAATTGCGCACGGCCGACGCTAAGGCGAAGCGCGAGCGAGGGAATGGCAACGAGGTCGTGTCGAAAGCCCTCGCTCGCGCTTCGCCTTAGTGTGCTTTCCTGCAACTGGTTGCCGCCTTTATGTTTGCGCTTGCTCTCGACCTTTCGGTGCGCAATCCGCGTTGGCCGGCGCCGGTTAGACACGCATCCCGTATGGCGGCCTGCCGCGAGTGCGGATCGTCGATTCCGAATCCCCGCGGGCGGCGCAACGCTCCGTTCGCGCCGGGCCGCTTTGGCTTCCGAGAGCGGTCGGTCCTCTCCGCCGCCGCGCAACTCTCGTGCGGGATTTGCTTGAAGGAAGTTTGCGCCCGCAACGCGAGGGCGGCGCCTAACAAGACCTTCATCGTGTTCGAACTGCTGGGCAACCAGGAGGCACATCATCTCCCAGCATGAGAAGCTCCGCGAGGACTTGTTTCAATCCACCCTCCCGCGCGGCGACGTGCAGCTCCGTGGCCAGGTCCCGCGCGGCGCCAAGCCACTTGCCGGATAGAATCTTGATTAGCCGCCATGGCCGCACGAGGGCCGGAGCAAGCGGGCGTTTGAGTACCCCTGTTCTGCACTGCCAAACAGCAATCGCCCGGAGATAAGGGACTCGGCGCGAAGTGCAACTATTTTCGCAGCAGTGCGTGAGTCTGGTTTTGCGCGGCCTGGGAACGTTCGAAATTGACAAGCTCAAGCCTGGCGAGCAGGAGGGACAGATGACGTCCAACGTGACGTGTGTTCAGTTCGAAGCCGGTTCCCAATCGAGGTTCGCGCCGATTGTGGACTTTTGCTGGGTGAAAGGACGTGCTTTCGCGGGAGCGAAAGCCGACTATGCGGAGGCTGACGCGTCCGGCTCGCCCGAATGGCGATGAAAGGCGACTATGGGGAGGCTGGCGCCGGCGCCCGGGGCGCCAGGATGGAAAACACTGTGGAAAGTGCGTTTGCTTTCGAATGGCGCTAAGGTGCGCTAAGGTTTTAGGCGCCCAGCGGAGGGGCGGTGATAGGATCGCAGCAAGGCGCACTTGCTGGCGGGTCGAGCGGCGATCTGCCGCAACGAGCTCGCACGGCGGCCGGCAGGAAAAGCGATGCGCGACGGAGGGAGTGGCAAGGGTTGTCAGCAAACGGCGCTAGAGGTGCGTGAAGGTTTTTGCCGCCCAATCGAGGGTGGGGAAGGAAACGGGCGCGGTGAGGGGCGCCGGCCCGGTTGATCGGTCAGCGAACCGGCGAGACAAGCCCGTCGGCGGACGATATGAACCCGAAGCGCAAGCGAGGGAGCGTCAAAGGGCGCGCGTCAAAGCCCTCGCTCGCGTTTGGGGTTCGTGTGCCAACGGGCGGCGGCAGGCAACAGCCGGGCGCCGACCTGTAGCGCTTGGGTCGATTTTGGCGGCGCGTCTGCGCCGGGAAAAAATGAAGCTATGCTTCAGAAATGCGCGAGTCCGGCAGCGATTGCGAGGCGGTAGATGTTTTCTTTCAGGCGACGACCTAAAAACCCCAGTATCCATAAGGTCATTCGGAAGTTTCTCTCGGCGGTGCATCCCGAGCTGGGGCCTTCCGAACGAGAAGCTCGTTGGGAGTACCGTTTGCACCGCACGGCGCCCGTGTTGTTGGCCCCCTATGATGACGAACTTTCTCTCGGCGAGGCCTCTTACGCGCTGACGAAGAATCTGTCCGACAGCGGACTGGCTCTGGTGTTGCCGCAGCCGTTTCGTGCGGAGCGGCTGGCCGTGGGCTTCTGGTTTGGCGACCAAGCGCACTTCGTGCTGGCGCAAGTTCGGCAGAACGTTCCGCTCGGCGGCGGCTTCTGGCAACTGGGAGTCGAATTGTTGGAAACGCTCGATCCTGCGCAATCGCCCATGATTCGGCGAATGCTGACCTTGGCCGCGCGTCTCGATCCGCGCTTGAACCAAGAAGCGCTCGCTGCAAACCAATTGATTCACGTTTAACTCAGATTTTTTTTCAGACCTTATCAACCCGAAGCGTGAGCGAGGCGTCTAGAGGCGTTGGCCTCGCTGACGCTTCGGGTTGGTGGTGTGCGCTCAAAAACTTGGGGCCGGCGAATAACTCGGGCTATGGACGCTGAAGCGGCCGCACTGGGGCAGCGCTTCGCTCCGCCGCCAGGCGCCCAGAGCCGGTTCAAATTGACAAGCGGCAGCGCTCAGGCTTGACAAGGCGCGAGTCGGCTGTGGCGGGCAAACGGCCGCATTGCGGGCCGTTGCGGTTTGGGTTTTGCGTTCGACGCCGTCATCGACCTATAATGTCGGTGGCCGGACAATAGCGATTGGCAGCCGGCCGGGTTCGTGTTCTTGTTGAGGAGATTTTTGCCGATGCGATTAGCCGGTATCACGTGCTTGACCCTGATTTTCTCCGGAATGAGCTTGCCGGCGCCGTCGACTACAGCGTTGAACCTCTGGACCAGCCCGCGCCTTCCGGCGAATTGAGCGAGGCCGTTGCAGCTCAGCTCGCCCCCAAGGGCTTCACGGTGAAAAAAGGCAAACGCTCGTTGTGCGAGATCTGGCCGTGCAAGACATGGCCGGTCAAGGCCGACTTCAAGCGATCGAGTTCGCTGATCTACCCGCTGGAGTTCGGCGAGCTGATCGGCGCCGTGCATTTCGCTCGCAAGGCGGGCGACTTCCGCGGACAGGACATCCCCAAGGGGACCTATACGCTGCGTTATGCATTGCAGCCGCAAGACGGCAACCATATCGGCACTTCGGATACGCGAGACTTTATCTTGCTCGTTCCCGCGACCGAAGATCAGGAACCGGCGCCGATGAGCAAAGAAAAGATGTTCGCGCAGAGCCCTGAAGTCGCGGGCGGAACCCACCCGACCATGCTGAGCCTGCTTTTTCCGGGTGAAGGCGATGCGCCCGAAATGGTGCATGACGAATCGCGCGAGCTGTGGAGCTTGAAGTTTTCCAATCCGACCTCGGCGGGCGGAAAGCAGGGGCAACTGATCTTGCAGTTGGTGCTTGTAGGCCGAGCCCCCGAATAACGGCTCCGCGGTCCGCTGCAATTCGTTTTTTTAGGGGCCGCGTTTGGCTCGCCGGTACATGTGCTCTCGAGCGAAGATGATTGCGCTACTGATTGCCGGATGGCTGGCCAGCGCGGCGCTGTGCAATGCCGCGCGCGCCGCGCCGCGCCGGGCGATGAATCGCACGCGGCAAGCAAGCCGGCGTATCGTACGCAATCGCTGCAGGGGCGCGTCGTGTGGTTGGCCGAAGCGCTGAAGAAGAACTACGGCATCGAAACCGATCGCGACGCATTGCATGCCAACGTGGCTTTGGAAACGCGCGACGGACGCTTGCTGCCGATCGTTAAGGATTTCCGCGGCCGAGGGTTTTTTATCGACCCGCGACTGCGCGAAATGGATCTGGAATTATTCGCGCGGCACGTTCGAAGGCTCGCCGGTGATCCAGGTCGTTCGCGTCTACGCTCTCAAGCCGGACGGCAAGTACGAGCTTGACTACTGGTGCGACATCTGTTCGATTCCCATGTATGAGTTGAAAGAATGCGAATGTTGCCAAGGACCGATTCGCATTCGCCTGCGGTTGTCGGAAGAAGCGGGAACCCATGGTCCGAAGCCCTCGGAAGGCGGCGATTGATGGAGTGCGACGATTCCCAGGAGACGCCGGAGATCGCCTTCGTGGGCGATTTGACCGATAGCGAAGCGGACCTCACGCGGCAGTTGCTGGAGGTTCCGCTCGGCGGCGAGTGTACGCTGTATTTCGACTCGCCGGGCGGCAGCCCCTACTCGGGCATGGCGCTGATGACGACGATGTTGGTGCGCGGTCTTCGCGCAACGGGCCTGGTGACGGGCGAGTGCTCGTCGGCTGCGCTGTGGCCTTTGGCGGCCTGCGGGCGTCGCCTGGTCACGCCCTTCAGCGTGCTGTTGTTCCATCCGATGAAATGGCAGAGCGAAGAAAACGTCGGCCTGGCCGAGGCGGCGGAATGGGCTCGGCATTTCGGCCAGCTCGAAACGGACATGGACCGGCTCCTGGCCGAATTATTCGGCGCCAGCCAAGACCAAATCGACCTCTGGATGACGCCGGGCCGGTACGTCTCCGGCCGCGAATTTGCGGATGCCGGGCTGGCGGAGCTCATCGAACTCAAGCCGCTCCCGCGGTGCGAAAAGAACGGCGCCACGCCGCGGGCCAAAAGTCGAGCCAAGGCGGTGCGCTAGCCCGGATTTTTCCGTAGCCAAGAGATCGTTTGGCAAAGCGTTCGACAATAACCCGAAGCGTCAGCGAGGTAAGCGTACTTCTCCACCTCGCTGACGCTTCGGGTTGGTATGGGCTACGGAATAATCCGGGCTAACATGCCCAAACATGCACGGGGCGGGGCGGCAGGCGATGCGCCGCGTTTGCGATATGAGGCGGAGTTCAGAAAGCCAGCCCATTCGCGCCAGCGGCGGGCTGCGTTGATTCAGGGGGACCGGGGCGGAATGCCGCACTGCCATGATTTCGCTGTTTAATTCGCGTGGCGCAGGCGGTGCTTGCCCGTCGCGCTTTCCTTCATCGCCGGCAGGCTGGCCGGCATAGTGCTGTTGATGGCGCTTGCCGGGTGCGGCCAGACGGGCGCCGAGCCGCAGGTGGTCGTCTACGTGGCCGTCGATCGGGGAGACGCCGAACCGATCCTCAAGCGTTTCGAGCGGCAGTCGAACATCCGCGTCCGAGCCGTCTACGACGCCGAGAGCGCCAAGACGACCGGGCTGGTCGCCCGTCTGCTCGCCGAGCGCCGCCATCCGCGTTGCGACGTGTTCTGGAACAATGAGCTCGTCCAGACGTTGCTGCTCGCCCAGCAAGCGGCTTTGGACCGCTACGTTCCGCCCGGCGCCGGCGAGCTGCCCGAGGCGTTCAGAGATCCTTCAGGCCTGTGGACCGCGGTCGCGCAGCGATCGCGAGTGATCGTCTACAACACGAAATACGTCACCGCCGAAGAGGCCCCGCGCAGTATTTTCGATTTGACGCGTCCCGAGTGGCGCAGCAAGGCGGCGATCGCCAATCCGCAATTCGGCACCACGCGCGCTCATGTTGCGGCTTTGTTCGCTGCGCTGGGGCCCGAGCGGGCCAGGCAATGGCTTGAAGGGTTAGTCGAAAACGAAATTCGCATCGTGGACGGCAATGCGACGGTCAAGAACCTCGTCGCACGCGCTCGCCCGAATGCTTCGCCCGTGTATGTCGGCTTGACCGATACGGACGACGTGATGTCCGGGCTGGCGGAAGGAAAGCCGATTGCCATGATCTACCCCGACCAGGACGGACTGGGAACGCTGAGCATGCCCAGCGCGGTCGCCATGATCCGCGGCGCCCCGCATCCTGACAGCGCTCGCAAGCTGATCGACTACCTGGCCGGCCGCGAAGCTCAAGCGGCTCTTACGGATTCCGACAGCGGCTACCTTCCGGTACGTCCCGGTTTGGACGCCAAGCCGCCGAAGAAGACAATGCAGATTGCACGGCAGGCCTGGCTGGAGCAGTTAGAGCCTAGCAGCCGCTGGACGAACGAGCATTTTCATCCCTGACGGTTCTGGCATGACGGCTTCCTGGCTCCGATCGTTGCTCGTCGCGATAACGTTGATCGTTGTCCTGGCGCCGATCGCCGCATTGTGGCTGCCCGGCGCCGGGGAGAGCATCTACCTGGCGCCGCCGGCCGCTCCGGCGGGCGCGGCGCCGACAGGCGGAACGGGCGTTATGGCGCCGAGCGGATGGGCGCCGAACGCGCAATTGCCCCGTCAACTTCCCTCGCAGAAGTTGGCGGCCAGTCTGGCCGTGGCGACGGCGGCGGCGCTGCTGGCCGTCGGCGTGGGAGCGAGCCTGGCCGCGGCGTTGTCGCTGACCGATCTGCCGGGGCGGAGCTTTTGGGCTACGTTGCTGCTGTTGCCGTTCTTGGCGCCGGGCGTTGTCTGGACGCTTGGCCAAACTTATTGCTATGGCGCAGGCGGACTGCTGGAACAATGGATCGGGGATGGCGCCCGGCCGTGGCTGGCATGGCTGGACCGCGGCGGATACGCAGGCGCCACGCTGGTGCTGGCCGAAATCCATGCCCCGTTGGCGATGCTGATTGTGTCTCGCGGCATGCACGGTCTGCAGCAGTCGGGCTTCGAATCGGCAAGGCTGCACTTTTCCGCAGCCGGCTTGGCGCGTTGGACGGTTGGCGCCGTGCGGCAAGAGCTGGCGGCCGCCTTGCTGCTGACGTTTGCGCTCATCCTGGGCAACTTTACCGTGCCTCACGTGTTGCAGTGTCGCTTGTACCCGATCGAAGTCTACTTGCGGTTGACCAACTATTTGGACAGCGACGGCGCCATCTGCGCCGCGACGGCGCTCGCCCTGCCGAGTCTCGCGGCGACGATGTTGTTCGCCGTCGCCCAGCGGCGGCGGCGGTATGCCAGCGCGGCTGCTGCGCCGGCTTTGCCGAAGATCGAACTTGGCGCACAGGTGGTTGCTCGCGGCGGCGCTTGCGGCGTACGTCGCCCTGACGGCCGGGCTGCCGGTGGCGGCGATGATCCAGCAATGCCGCTCCGCCGGCGATTTCGTCGCCGCACTGCGAAACGCCTGGCCGGAAACGGAAAACACGCTGCGTACGGCATTGGCGGCGGCTGCGCTGGCAGTGCTGGGCGGCATGATCGTCAGCGATGTCTCGCTCGGCGTCCGAGGTTTTGGATGGAAGCGCTGGCGATCTTGCCGCTGGGCGTTCCCGCGCTGGTGCTGGGCATGGCCTACTCGCAGTTTTACAACCGGACGTGGCCCGTCGACCTGGCCGTGTTGGGAGACTCGTCTGCGCTGTTGGCCTTGGGGTTGGCGGCGCGCGGTTGGCCTTTCGCCACGCGATTGTTGACCGCAGGGCGGCGCCGCATTGCGCCGGAATGGGAGGAAGCGGCGCAGCTAGCGCGGCTTGGACGATTCGCCCGCTGGCGTTGGCTCCGCGGTCCGCTGCTCTCGGATCAGGCCGCAGCCGCGACGGTGCTGACGTTTGTGCTGGCGACCGGCGAGGTCGAAATCAGCCAGATGTTATGCGCCGGGCGAAGGCACGTTGGCGTTGCGGCTGTTCACTTTCCTGCATTTTGGTCCGACCCACGTCGCGGCGAGTCTGGCATTGCTGCAATTGGCCCTGGCGACGCTGCCAGTGTTTGCGTATTGGCTGTTTACGAATCGTCATCTACATGTCGTTTAAAGCTCCAAGCACGGTGCGGCGACCGACGCCGTAGCGGAGTTCGCGAAATTCCGGTGCTTCGCATGGCTCGCGATACGCTTACGCCGTTTGCGGCGCCCATGCCGCCTTCCGGAATCTTCACAGATTCCGCTACGATTGGGCGCATCGGCGGCCGAGGAGTCATGCTCCATGAACGCCGCTCTTCGATGCGTGGACGTCGTCAAGCGGTTCGGCGAGTTTGCGGCGCTTGATGGAGTGAATGGTCCGTACCTGCACGGCCAGGTGGTGGGCCTGATGGGTTCGTCCGGCGCCGGCAAGACGACTTTGTTGCGGATTATCGCCGGGTTGAGCAGATGCACCTCGGGCAAGGTCGAGTTCTCGGACCCTCTGGGCGGCAGCGTGCCGCGCGTCGGCATGGTGTTTCAGAACCTGGCATTGTGGCCCCATTTGACGGCGCTGCGGCATTTGACGTGCGTCCTTTCGCGCCGCCCGCGCTCCGAGCGCCGCCGGCAGGCCGAAGCAATGCTGGAGGAAGTCCGGCTGCCGCCGACGACCTGGAACCGTCGTCCCGACCAGCTCAGCGGGGGAGAGGCCCAGCGACTGGCCTTGGCGCGGGCCTTGGCCGCCGAGCCCTCCATCTTGCTGTTGGACGAGCCGCTCGCGCATCTCGACGCCGCGTTGAAGGACGAATTGCTGAGATTGATGCTGCGTCTGGCGGAAGCCCACGGAATTACGCTGATCTACGTCACGCACGCCTGGGCGGAGGCGGCGCAGCTTTGCTCGCAGATTGCCGTGCTCGACCGCGGCCGCATGGCACAGGCGGCCGCGCCGGCGGAACTGTTCTTTGCGCCGGTCAACCGCCAGACGGCTTTGCTGGCGGGACCGCTCATCGAGTTGCCGCGGGCCTGGTTCCAAGCCGGCGCCATCGCCTGCCAATCGGAAAACCCGGCCAGCGCGTCCATTCTGCAAAGCGAGGAATGCATTACGGTCCGCCCGCAACAACTGCAATGGGCGACGGCGTCGGAAGCCAATTGTTGGCGCATCACCAAGGTCTGCCCCGCCGGCGCCGGCTGGGCGGCGACGGCGCAAAATGGCGACCGCAGCTTGAAGTTGGTCCTGCCCGCGCCGCCCGGCAGGTGCGAGACGGGCGTCGAAATCTGCAGCGTCGCGCAGGCAGCGGGGCAGGCGTCGTTGCACTTAACCGGCGCCTGTGCTACAAGCAAAGGCAGTCTAGAGAATTCCGGTTCGTGACCGCATTCGCGGCGGCCCCTAAGGCTGCGGAACCGGGCGAACGAGATCAGTCGGCCGGCGGTTCCGGCATTGTTTCAAGAAAGCGGCGCGCGTGGCAGTCGGCGGAAAGGACAATCTGGTTGGCATCGATCTAGGGACGACTTTTTCCGTTATCGCCCATCTTGATTCGAAGGCCAATGCCACGACAATCCCGAACAAGGACGGCGATCCGCTGACGGCCAGCGCCATCTACCTCGACGGCGATACGGCCGTGGTTGGCAAGGCCGCCAAGCAAGCGGCCGCGGTCGATGCCGGCAAAGTGGCCCTGTTCATCAAGCGCGACATGGGGCAGCCGGTTTACAGCCGTCGCGTGGCGGGACGCTTGTTCCGGCCGGAGACCTTGTCGGCGATCATTCTCCGCAAGCTCAAGCAAGACGCCGAACGACGGATCGGGCCGATCTCTAAAGCCGTGATCACCGTCCCGGCCTTTTTTGACGATACGCGCCGCAAGGCTACGGAAGACGCCGGCCGCATTGCCGGGCTGGACGTGATCGACATTATCAATGAGCCGACCGCGGCGGCGCTGGCGTATGCCATTGAGGGGCAACGGTCCGGCAGCGGCCCCGCCGCGGCGCTCGATGTGCCCGGGGGCTCGCTCACGGCGTTGGTTTATGATCTTGGCGGCGGCACTTTCGACGTCACCGTCGTACGGCTGGCCGCCAAGCGATTTGAAACGCTGGCGACCGATGGCGCCGTGCAATTGGGCGGCAAGGACTGGGACGAAAAGATCGTGCAGTACGTTGCCGAAGAGTTCCGCCGACGCCACGGCATCGATCCGCTGGCCGACGAGCAGCGCCGAGACTCGCTGGCGGCGGTGGCCGAACGCAGCAAGATCCTGCTGAGCGATTTGCCTCAAACGCCGATCGAATGCTTTCACCGGGAACACGCGTTGAATCTCGTGCTGACTCGCGAGCAGTTCGAGGAACTTTCTAGGGAGTTGGTCGCTCAGACGCAAATCGTCTCGGAACTGGTGGTGCAGCAAGCCAGGCTGACGTGGAACCAGATTGATCGGGTGTTGCTGGTCGGAGGCTCGACGCGAATGCCGATGATCAGGGAAATGCTTTGCCGCGTAGCCGGCAAGGAGGCGGATGACGGGCTCGATGCCGACCAGGTCGTAGCCCGCGGCGCCGCGCTGCACGCCGGGATCGTCGCGGCCAAGGGGCGCGAGTCGGACCTGGGCCTCGAGGAATCGGGCGGAGACGACTTGAAAGACGTCGTCGTGCTGAACGTCAACGCGCATAGCCTGGGGGTCGAGAGCAAGTTCAAAGGGGACCGCTACGTCAACGCGGTTCTGATTCCCAAGAATACCCAGTTGCCGTACGCGGCCAGCCGCGTGTTCCATTTGACCCAGGCCGGCGCCACGCGCGTCCGCGTCAAGGTGCTCGAGGGGGAATCGCCCGTCGCCGCCGATAACATCCAGATCGGCGAGTGCCTGGTGAGCCAGCTTCCGCCCCGGCTGCCGGCCGGCTCGCCGGTGCAGGTGCGGCTGAGCTACGGCGAAAACGGCCGCATCAGCGTGGTGGCCCTGGACATGACCGGCGGCGCGTTTGCCCATGCCGAGATTCAGCGTGAATACGGCCTGACCGATGACGACATCGAGCGCGAGGCCGAGTTTGTCAATCGGCTCAAGATTCGCTAGGTTATTCGCTTCCCGCGTTCGCAAAGCAAGCCGCTGGCTGAAGTATGCCGTTCATCGCCCAATGTCCCTACTCGAGTTGCCGAAAGTATCTGCTGCTTGAGGACTGCGGTGCGCGGCGAAACGGTTGCGTGCCTGCTATGTAAACAGCCGATCCAGGTCAGTCGCTCCAAGCCGGGCGAGCCGCCGACGGTCTCGATGGCCGCGCCGCCCAATGCCGCCGTAACCTTGCCTCCCCGCCTAAGCGTCGATACGCGTGCCCGCAGTGTGGCGCCGCGTTGATGGCTCCCGCCGCGGGTGCGGCGGGACTGAAAGTCCGCTGCGGCAAATGCGGCCACGTATTCCAGGCCGACTGAATCAGCGGTCGCGATTGATTTTGGAACGCAACGTCGGCTTTTCGCACTACTGCGATCAAGCACGTCGTCACTCGATTGTTGCAACATCCGGCTGATGCGTTCAACTTTCCGGCAGCTCAGCGAGCATGCGCTGAAGGCGTTCCAGAGGCAGACCGACAACGTTGGACTCGCTCCCTGAAACGATCTCGAGCCAGCCGAGACGATCCTGGTAGCCGAAGGCGCCGGCCTTTCCCTTCCCAGAGTCCGCTGGCCAGATACTCTTCGATTTGCTCTGCCGACAACGGGTGCATGCGCAAAACCGTGCGATCGACTTCGACTCGCGGTTCGCCTGCGGGCGTCCGCCACAGACAAATGCCGCTGTACACGCGGTGTTCGCGGCCGCGCAGCAGTTCGAGCATCTGTCGAGCGTGCCGTTCGTCGCCCGGTTTTCCCAGAATCTGGCCTGCGCATTCCGCCACGGTGTCGCAAGCGAGGATCAAGCCGTGTTCACCCCGCTGTTTCACGTCGGCCGCCTTTTGGTACGCCAGGCGGGCCACCAATTCCGGCGGAGTCTCGCCGCTGCACATGCCGCACTCTGCTTCGGGATGCGGCGGCACGATGCGAAAGCGATACCCCGCTTCCGTCAGCAACTCACTTCGACGCGGAGAACCGCTGGCGAGAATCAGTTCGATCGCTTCAGTCATGGGGCAGGACATTCCAGGCGAGGGCAACTCGTTCGCGGCGCCAAGGGGTGCTATGATCAATCAACCTCGAAGGCTTGACCGCCGGCGACGTTGGCAGAAGCGGGGAAACCGCTGGAGCGGGCCGATAGGAGCTGGCGGCCAAGGCCCCCTGGCGTCGGATGCCAGCTTCGTTGTCGGGCAGTTGTCGCGAGCGCCGTCAGCCTCGCGGTCGCTTGCCGCATTGTAAGTAGCGTGCCGGATGCCGAACAGGTCGCCTGCTTGCTGCCGACTTTTTGATCTCAGACCGGACCACATGCATCCGCCTCCGTTTCAAATTCTTTACGAAGACAATCATCTGCTGGCCGTGCTCAAACCCGCGGGACTGCCGACCATGGGAGTGGCGGAAGGGGAGCCGAGTCTCCTTTCGGCGGCGAAGGAATACATCAAACGCCGCTACCAAAAGCCGGGCAACGTCTATCTCGGCGCCATGAGCCGGTTGGACGCTCCTGTTTCCGGTCTGGTGCTGTTCGCCCGCACCTCCAAGGCCGCCGCACGGCTGACGGAGCAGTTCCGCACGCGGTCGGTCGACAAGACCTACTGGGCCGTCGTTTCCGGACAGCCGCCCGCCGAACAATACTGCGTTGATTGGTTGATCAAGGACGAACGGCATCGAAAGATGCACCGCACGGCGGAAGGTCGCCCTGGCGATCGAGGAAGCTCGGTTGAGCTATCGCCGCTTGCACCAGATTCGGCAGAGTTGGCTGTTGGAGGTGAGTTTGGAGACGGGCGCAAGCACCAGATTCGCGTGCAGCTTTCGGCTCGCGGAACCCCGATCATCGGGGATCGAAAATACGGCAGCCGGGAACTGTTTCCCGCGGGAATTGCACTGCACGCCCGGCGGTTGAAATTCACGCACCCGACGCTCGGCGAACCGCTCGAACTCGTTGCGCCGCTGCCCGCCGCATGGCGCAAGTTCGGGATTGACGAATCCCGGAGTCCCGTCGGATAAGGCGAGCGGGCAAGTTCTGTGGCGCCGCCCGCGGAAAAAGACCGCCCGAAGCTGCAGCGCGGAGCAATAAGTCATTGATATTGCACCGTTTGCGGCAGATGCCCAGGCGGCACAGCCTGGGTGAAACAAGTGCCGCGACTGAATAAATCGATTTTTCCGAGTTCAGGCGTTTTTCCGGGAACCATTCGGCCCGTTTGCGTCTCCAAAGCTTAGGATTCCGTCAGGTAGCCGTGAAAAGCCGCCGCGCATGCGCCCGCCGCTGGCGCGGCCTGCTGAGAGCGCGGTAAGGTGGATGGAAGAGAAGGGACTGCGAAGAGGCGCCACGGCTGCCGCGGGCAGCCGACCTGTGTTCGAAGTCCGGGATAAATCGTTGAATAAGTCGGTCTTTCAACAATCTGCCTTAGCCAGCGGCCTGGTCACCCAGGAAGAGTTGGACGAGGCGATTGAACTCATACGCTCCAGCGACCGCAAGCACGACCGGCCGATCAGCGACGAACGGTTGTCTAAGAAGCTTGTTGCGCTAGGGCGGTTGAACCGCTGGCAGGCGAAGCAGTTGCTGAGAAGGCCGCACGAAGTTCAGCCTCGGTCCCTATCGTATCGTCGATTCATCGGCCAAGGCGGCATGGGCCAGGTCTTCAAGGCCGAGCACTACGTGCTGGGCCGCGTGGTGGCCGTGAAGGTGCTGCCGCGAGCAGCAAATCGACCCCCGAGGCGATCGCGAACTTCAACCGCGAAATCCGCGCCCAGGCCAAGCTGGACCACCAGAATCTCGTGCGGGCGTTCGACGCCGGCGAGGACGGCAACGTCCACTTCCTGGTGACGGAGTACGTCCCCGGCACCGACCTGCGACAAGCTGGTTCGCGCGTCGGGCCGCAGAGCATGGCAGGCTGCCGCCAAGATCATCTCCCAGGCGGCCGAAGGGACTCGCACTATGCCCACGACCAGCGGTCTGATCCATCGCGACGTGAAGCCGGGCAATGTGCTGGTCACGCCCGACGGCGTCGCCAAGGTCTCCGACCTGGGGTTGGCCGGGCCGCTTCAACGACGCCGCGCGAGAAGGATCCTCGCTTGCGGCAAGATCGTCGGCACGGCCGATTACCTCTCGCCCGACCAGATCGATCGCCCCGGGAACCGACCCCCGCCTAGGACATCTACTCGTTGGGCTGCACGCTCTACTACGCGGTGACCGGCAAGGTGCCGTTTCCCGGCGGAACGGTGCGCGATAAGGCTCGCAATCATTGCCAGACGATGCCGCTCGATCCGAGGCGTTTGAACGCCGAACTGAGCGACGAGTTTGTGGAAGTCATCGCGGACATGATGGCCAAGAAGCCGGAAGAGCGCATTCCGTCGGCGGGCGAGGTCATCACTCGGCTGGCTCCGTGGGCTAACAGCGAATCGCTTGCGCTCAGTCACGACGTGCGAGTGGCGGCGCCCATTCCGATTCCCACCGGGTCACGACGTGCCGTGGCGCCGCAGAGCGTGAGCGATACCGAACCCAATTTCTCGATTCAGCCTCTGGACGAGCCCGGCCAGGGGGACAGTCCCAGCCAGCTTTCTTTGGGGACGCAGCCGATGGCAGGCGCCAGCGAAGAAACCCTGCCGCTGTTCGCTCCGGAACTGCAGCCGATTCGGTGGAATGCAAACATCCGCGACCTGCCGAATTCTGTCAAAGCGCTGATCTTCGTCGGCATCATGACCGCCTTAGGTACGCTGGCGGCCATTCTTATCAGCCTGATCTACGCCGCGCTGACATCGGCGCCGTAGCGCCTTGAATTCGCGTCAGCCGCCCGACTCGGCCTTCTCCGCAGGCGGCAGCGGTTCGCCGCGCAAGGCCGCGGCTAACTCGCTCTCAAGACGGTTGATTTCCGACTGGTTGAGAAAGTGGTTGACGATTTCACGCGTGTCTTCAAACAGCCGGTCGATCTTGCGTTGCATGCGCGCATCGGGCGAGGCTGCGGTTCGCTTGCGAAGATCGATCATCAGCGAAAGATCGTCCTGGCGGCCCAATTTGCGCAGCTCTTCCATCAGCTTTTTGGCGTCATCCAGCTTGCCTTCGCGAATGCGGGCGCGAATCCGCGACATCAGCACGGCGCGGTTGGCCACCAACTCAACGAAGTTTTCCTGCAATCCGGTCACCATGCCCTCGGCGGCCAGCCGCTGATCGTCGTCGGCGACGATCACTTGCGCCGAAGGTTCCAGCCCGGGCATAATTGGCAGCCGAGCCAGCGGTTCGCCGCCATGCTTGATCAGTAAGATCCGCACGGGGCTGTTCGTCGCCGGAATTGGCAATTCTCCGAACCCGTCCGTGCGACCGAGCAACTCCGTGGTTGGCGACCCGGCCGGGTGAGCGTAAATGGCGTAGCCTGCCAGCGGCCGGCCGGAATCGGCAGCGTTGGCCGCCGGCCGAGAAGCGAGTTGCAAACGAGTCGTGCCGCCCGGCGGGCGCGTCAGCAGCGCAAGCTGTTCTATGCGCCGCGCCGGCGCCCGCTCAACGGGCTGCGCAGCCCGCTGTACAACGTGCAAGTCAACTCGGAACCGCTTACTTGCTCGACGCCGAGAAACGTCCAGTCCAGCGGCATCAGCTTGCGGAGCTTGCCATCGCGGTCATTGAAGCGAATCACGCCGCGGAACATATCGCCTGGCTGGACGGCCGTCAGCGACGGGTCAATGACGGGCAAGGCCGCGGCGCGTAACCGCAGCGTCGCCTGTTTGTCTTCGACTTTCTCGATTTGCGCCAGCGGCGCAAAAGCCGCGGCGACCGCGCGAAACGCGTCGTCGCCGAGCGTCGCCCGACCGTGCGCCGACCGAGAAACAGGCGGCGCTTGGAGACGACTCCGTAAGTCGAAGTCGCGCGCCTCGACCACGAACGAGCCGTCGCGATAGTCGACGGCCGCGAGGATCGCCTTATCGTCGTCGCCATCGAGCAATTCCTGCGGCAATTGTTCGAAAGGCAGCGTCCCTAATGAGGCGAGCATCGCGGGTTGCAGAGACGCCGGCGCCGCTTCGCGCGCAAGTCCCAACAGCCCCCGACCGCCGTTTCCGCCCGCTCGGCAATCACGGCCCGGACTTGCTCGACCAGCCGCGGCGTGATCTCCGGCTTTCGCGCCGCCGCGACCAGCACGCAAATTCGATACGGCGTCAGCTCCCAAACGGATTGCGTCGCCTGTGCGCAGGCCGGCGCGGGCACGCAGAAACTCGCCGCATACATGGCCGCCAGCCAGGCGAATGGGGCGGGCGCCCGGCGGCGCTTCGCTGCTGGTATCCCTGCGGCTCTCATGGCGTCTCCCGGGGAAACTGGAACTTGCCTCGCCATTGCTCGACGTTCTGGTAGAGTGCGACCGGACGCGAGCCAATTCCCTCCAGACTGCGATGATAGGCGAAGAATTCGGTCAGTTGCCACAACGGAATGACGGCCGTGTCATCGTCGCAAAGCTGGTGGATCTGCTGCAGCTTCTTACGCGCCGCCGACCATCCCGCCGCCGCGCTGAGCTGCCGCAGCGCCAAGACCATATACGGGGTCGCCCCGCCGGCGATTCCCTCGGGGCCCAACAGCCGAGCGGCGTCGACCAACGGTTCCTGCATCGTCAATTCGGCATAGACCAGATCGTACTTGTCATCCGGGGGAAAGGCCTGGCCGGGTTCCAATTCACGCAGCGTGATGGGAATCTGCACCGCCTTCAGATGCCGTTGAATGGCAGTACAGGCGATGCGAGCCGGCTCGTGCGCCGGGTAGGCCAACACGAGAGGCGGAATGGCCGTGATCTCCGGCTCCTTTTTCTTTTTGGCGGCCTCCGCGACGTCGTGCAGAGCAATGCCGGAAAGCGCCAGCGACAAGCGGAAATTCCACGGCCGCACCGCGACCTCCGTGTTGTAGGCGTATCGCAATGGGTCATCCAAGCCCGTTCCGATGGGAAACG
The DNA here is from genome assembly GCA_963786255.1 of Pirellulales bacterium. Classification (GTDB taxonomy): domain Bacteria; phylum Planctomycetota; class Planctomycetia; order Pirellulales; family JAICIG01; genus JAICIG01. The sequence continues at coordinate 599,253 of CAWAYY010000025.1, read as the reverse complement.
GGCCACTGACCAATTGGCAGCCTTTACGCTCGGCGCCGCGCAACAAGAGTTCGTTGAGAATCTTCTCGCGATCGATTCCATAGGCCAGCGCCCGACGGAAAGAGCGATGGCCGGTAAACGGATGCGGCTCGGTTCGGCAGCAGGCAGTGAACGGTGGGCAAGGAGTATTGTTCAACGACGACGTCGGGTTGGTTGTGAAACTTCTCTACCTCCCAGGGACGCAGGCGGTCGATCGCTTGTATGTCGCCCGCACGCAAGGCCTGCAATGCCTCGCCGGACTCTTCAAAATGGCGCTCGATGATTTCCTGAGGCTCGCCAGGCTGCGCGTCGAAATAGCCGTCGTTGGCCGTGTAACTGGTCCGGCCGTCGACGCGTTCCAGCAAGGCGTAGGGGCCGACCGTCGCGGCCAACGCGCCGTCTGAGCCGGAAGACAACGGCGTGTCCAGCAACGCCAGCGGCTGAACGTGCGTCCAACGCAAGTCGACGCTGACGTTAAAGACGTCCAGCACCTCGACGCCTCCGAATAGTTCCGACCAATCTGGATCGGAACCGGGAAGGCCGCGATCCGCCAGCGACAATAACCGCCGCGCAATGTCGAAGCCCGTCAGTTGCTCGCCGCCCGACCAGCGAATCCCTTGCCGTAACTGAAACTCCAGGCGCCGGCCGATGTCCGTCAGCGCTACCGGACCGAAGGGGCAGACGTACACGCCCCCGTTTGCGCCCGGGTTTTTGAATTCGACAAGGCGGCGGTTGAGCAGGCGGCCGCTGCGCCGCGCAGCCCAATCGAAGAGGCGGTCGGCGGGCGACTTGCCCGCGGGCAGTGACACGCCCACGGCCACCCGCGGATACTTCGAGTACAAGTCGTTCATGAACGGCTTGAGATCCCGCACCTTGGGATATACATAGAGGACCCGCAGACTGGTTTCCCAGGCTTCGCGAAGTTTGCCCGCTTCCGCCTGCTCGCGTGCGGAAGCCAACAGCTTGCTCGCCTCTTCCGCCCATTGTCCCTCGAGTTGGGCGATGGCGGGGTGCTTGGGGAATTTCTTTTTCAAGCGGGCCATCATCTGGCGGGCGCCGGGATAGTCGTCCTGCGAGACCATCCCTTCAGCGATCTTCTGCATCGTGGCGCCGAGGGCCGTTTCCAGCTTGGGGTGTTTGGGATTGAGCCGGTACAACTCGTCGAGCAATACCAGGGCGTTTTCATACGTGCCTTGCTGGTGCCAATGCCCGGCGTCTTCGTAAAGGTATTCTTCCAGCGCGGCGTCGAGATCCTTCGTCGTGGGATACTGGTGCTTGAGAAAATCGAAGTAGGCGAAGGCCTCGTCGAATTTGCGAGGGTCCGTCTTGCCGGCTTCCGTCAGTTCGACGGCCTGCTTCAGCACCATCTGTTCGAACAGGCGGACTTCGGCGATGTCCTTCCAAAGAATCTCGTATTCTTCCGTCGGATCGTCGAGTTTCTTCGCAATCAGCTTGGCGTTTCGTTTGAGGGCGTCTTTGTCGGGCACGCGACGGTCCGGCAAATCGAGCGGCATGACCTGAACGACGGTTTTGTCTTCGTCGTCCAGGATGATCTCGTCGTAGGGCTCCTGCTCATACAACGGCACGCCGGCGTCTTCCCCGGCAAAGGCAAGCCCTCCGTCCTGGCAGACGCCGGGCTGCGCCGCGATGTGCCATGCCGACAAGGCGCCAAGGACGGCGAGCGCCAAGGCCCAGCGACGGGCGGCGATCGGCGGAGGAACGGGAAAGTAAGCGGTAGAGAACATGCGGCAACGGAAGTTCAAGTCAAGCGCTTTCAGGGGGCGGCGACGAGCAACAGCGTGCCGCCGTGGCCGGCGAGCCATAGCCGGTTTCCGACCGCGACGGGCCCCGCCCCGAGCGGTTCGCCCACGTCGACCTTGCTTTGCTCGGCGCCTGAGTCGGAAGCAATGCGGAATACCGAGCCCGAGACGGAAGCCAGCAGGTAACCGTCCTTGTCCGCCGCAGCGCCGGCCACCGGGCCGTGCGGCCAGGCGACCTTCCAGACTTGCTGACGCTGGTCGTCAAAGCAGACGAGTTCGCCCCCGAACGTGAGCGCCAGTGCGCGATCGCCGAGGCGCACGGGCCCCCATTCGACGCCGCCCAGCGGCCAGCTTGGCCCGGCTTTCAGCCCCGGCAGCGCGTAGGAACGCAGTTCGCCCGCTCCGTCGACGGCGTAGGCCGTTTTTTCGAGTACCGCAAGCGGCGCCGTAATGGGCCCCGGCAGTTCCGCCGTCGCCAGAGCGACGAGATGGGGCTGCGGCTGGGGGGCTGTTCCCAGCCGGAATAGCGTCTTGCGCCCGTCGGCTATAAGCATTTCCTTCTCGCCCAATCGGGCAGGCGGTCCCCAAGCGTAAGGTTCATCGCCGCTCAAGCGAGGCTGGAACGGCGCGATCAACTGGCGCCCGGTTGCCGGATCGACGACGAACACCTGTCCCAACCGCCCCGGCGCCAGCAATCCGCCGCCGAAACCGATCGGCAGCGTTCCTAGCGGATCGGGCAATGGCAGCCATCGCAACCCTCGCTTTTCGGAGTCGTCGGCGATCAGCGCCTTGGGCTGGCCGTTGCCCGCCAGGGCCAGGCTGCCGTCTGCCAGCACGGCGGGCGAGGCGCGTTCAGAAAACGACTGCTCCACGTCCGTCGAAGCGAGGGCACGGTCTTGAATGACCCGGCCGGAAAGATCCGTCATAGGCACTTCAAACAGCGAACCGGCCGTATTCAGCACCGTCATCACGCCACCCGCCTTTCCGGTCATAGGCGTTCCAGCCGGCGGCGCGGCGAGTTGGGCTTCCCAGTAGCGCGAGCCGTCGCCCGCCTTGGTGGCCGAGATCAGCACTTCGCTCTGGTTCTTCTTCCGCCGCGTCAAGAACACCACGTCGCCCTGAACCGTCGGCGGGGCGAGAAATGTGTCTCCTTCATCGTGGATCCACTTGGGTTCCAGCCGTCCGCGGGCCTGCTGGATATCGAAGCGGGTCAGCCCCAAGCCGGCGACCCAGAGCTGTGAATTCCGCAACAGCGCATACCGCGCTAGCGGCGCCGAGTCGTCCGCTGGTTTTTCCGCAACCTTGGTCAGCGGCGGGCCCGGATCCGGCGCGTTGATTTCGAACGAATAAATGGCGCCGCGGTCGGTCGTCACCACCAGCGTTCTGCCCGCGACAACCGGCGGCGATTGGACGTGTCCGCTCAGCGTCACCGAGGCTTGCGCCGGACGGAGCGATAAGCCTTGCTCGTCGGTCAGCAGCACGTGCATCACGGCATCGTCGGCGCCGCGATTCTCGCAAACGAATACGTAGGGGCTGACGACCAGTGGAGGCACGCGAACGCTCTCGGGCTCGTGCCCCAGGTACAGCACTTCGCGGCACTCGTGGCTTTGCGGCGAGATGACGAACAGGTTGGAGTTCTCGCCCAACTGGTAACACGCCTGGCCGCGAGAATCAAAGGCCGGCCCGACGCGCATGCCCTGCGGCAACTTCACGTAGCCGGGAGAATCGCCCGATTCCAGGTCGACGATGACCAGCCGGCCGGACCGCGTAGCGACCCAGACCTGATTGCGAGACAGCACCGGATGCGCGTTGAACGGTTCGCCCACGACGTGCCGCCAGCGCACCTGGCCGCTGACGGCTTCCACTCGCGCAATCTCGTTGCGAGCGGCGTCGGAGATCAAAACGTCGCTGGCCGGGTCGGGCGCAATCGGCTGGGGCGCGAAATCCGAGTCGTACCCTACGAAGCGGCGCCAAAGCACCTTGCCGTCGCCCGCTTGCAAGGCGAAGGCGGCGCCTCCGGCCAGGGCGTAGGTCATGCGCCCGGCCATGCCCGGCGCATCGCTTCCGCGCCGATTGGCCAGCACCACTTCGGCTTCGACCGGCGACGCGTCAGCGGCCGCGGCGGCCGGTTTCGCCTCAGCCACGTATTTCACTTCCTCTTGCTCGGCCTCGGAGAGCGATAAGACCGCCTTTTGCAACTGCTCGTTGCTCAACAAGTCCGGATAGTTTTTCAATAATTGCTTGCGCTCCGCATAGGCATTTTGCGGCTGGTTTTCCGCGATCGCCTGCTCGATGGCCTTGAGCGTGGCCGCCAATGCGGCGTCGCGCCCAGCATGCGCTCCGTGAGTCCGAGCGACGCAGTGACATCGGCCACCTTCTGCGTCGGCATCAGCGTCTTGGGAACGTACTTGTCGATGAGCTTGAGCGTTGCTTTGGCTTTGTCGACCAGCGACCCGTCTCGTTGCTCTCGAGCCTGGTCGGCGAGTCCCGCGGCAATCTTGGGCAGCAGCGCCGCCAGTTCCTTGCGAGCTTCGCCGAAGTCTTTCTCCGTGGAGATCTCGCTGATCAGCGACTCGGCCGTATCCAGCGTGTTCGACCAATTGCGGGCGCCGTCAACGGCCTGCCGCATCTTGGCCATGCCGCGATGGACCCTCGCGGTGCTGGCCTTCGAGTCGTCGGGAAAATTCTCCAGAAAATCGTCGAACTTCTGTACGGCCTGAGTGTACGAGCCGGACTGATAGTCTTGCTCCGCCATGGTGAAAGCCTGGTCGGCGTTGCCGCGGCTCAGTCTCCAATACAAAAGTCCGCCCAGCAGCACCATTGCCAGCAGCCCGCCGCCGCCGATCAGTATCAGCGGCGTATCCCAGCCTTTGCCGCCGCGCCGACGCCCTTTCTGCTTGGGATCCGCCTGGCCGAAGCCGTCGTCGCCCGAGCCCCAGGCATCGGCTTGCATCAACGATTGCTCGTCGAGCGCATTCTGAACGGGCGCGGCCTTGCGCAGTCTTCGGCGCGGCCGGCTTGGCCCGCGGTGGAGCAGTCGAAGCAGTCGGAGCAGGGGCCGCGCGCGGCGGCGAGCCCGCCCAACGCGACGCATTTCCCCCGGCGACGGGACGAGCCGGCGGCGCCGGCTTGGCGGACGGCGGCGCCGCTTGCGGTTCATCGATGGGAAACAGTTCCAAATCTTCGTCGACTTCCTCGGCGCCAGACGCGGGCGCCTGCGCCCCCGGAGCTGGAGCTGGCGGCGGATTATCCAGCGGAAACAGCTCGAGCTCTTCTTCCGCTTCGGCCGCAGACCCTGGCTGTGGCGTCGGCGCCGCCGCGGAAGCTGACTTTGATGCGATCAGCCGACGGCCTTGGTCGGACGTGACGTGTTCCTTTTGCACGAGCCAGCGAACCGCGGCCCTGAGATCGGGCGGACTCGGTGACTGCTCGAGCTTTTTCCGCAACTCCGTCAGCACGTCGTCTGAGACCAGTTGACTATTACCGATGACGGCGAGAATGCCTTCGAGATTCGACATGCAGCAGATCCAAGCGAGCGAGTCGTTAAAAGTTAGAATTCGTCATCGCCGTTGGCCAGGCGCACGTCGTCGATTCCGGCGGCGGTGCCGGCGTCCAGGGCCATCACGACCTTTTCGTGCCGCGCGTCGCCGCTGGCCATCACGAGCAGCTTGCTCGGGCCCTCGCCGGTCGTGCCTGGCGGGCCCTCGCGAGCTTCCTTGAGCTGGGCCAACAGCTCTTGCTCGCTGGGCGCTTCGGAGTCGTTGACCCAGATCGTATTGTCTTTGTCGATGCGGACGATGATGTAGTCGTCGTCCTGTTCCAACTCCTCCACCGTGCGGCTTTCCGAGGCGGCCTCGCTCGGATCGGGTGTGGGAATCTGGATCGATTTCTGCAACGCGAAGGCGGCCGTGACCATGAAGAAGATCAGCAGCAGGAAGGTCACGTCGACCATCGGCGTCATGTCCAAGCCGTCTTCCGTCGGTTCCTGTTTCGGCTTGAGCAGCCGCCGCTCGTCGCCTGCGGTGGAGGCGAGCGACTCCGCCTGCCGCGGCGCCAGGTCGGCGGGGACGTCCATCGCGCGAGTCGTTGCCAGCGATTCCGGAACGGCCTGCACGGCGTCGCAGCCGGTACACTGCACCGAGCGCCCCGCATACTTTTCGGGCGCTTTCAGCCTCTTTCCACATTGATAGCATTGGAAATTGATCATGGGTGCGGAGCGAGCGAACTTTGGTGCTATTCGGCTTCCATCACGGCCAGGTTCAAGGTGACCTCTTCGCTGACGCCGCCCGCGGCGGCTGCAATCCGCGAGACATCTCGGTGCAGCACCCCCTGTTCGGCTTTGATCAGCACGCTTCGCTTTCCCTCGCCCATGCCTTCTTCGATGGCCTGGCGGATCGCCGCCTCCTGGTCTTCGTTGGCGCCTTTGAGCGGCTCTCCCACCTTGCCGTCGGCCAGGTAGATAGAGACCGGTTCCGATTCGCCATTGTCCGAAATCGAAATGATAATCGAGTCTCGCTGACTGACGCCGATGCCGTGCTTGGCCGGCGCCAGGTTCAGCGCCGTTTGTGCGTCGGGTGTCGACGTGACGGTAAAGAAGATCAGGAGCAGGAAGGTACAATCGATCATGGGCGTGATGTCCATCTCGGTATCTTCTTGAGGCCGCTTGCGACGAAGCAACTGGAACTCCTGCTCGCCGTCTTCTCGTAGTGCGTCGCTCGTCGCCATCTGCCAGTCAACTCCTGCGTTGCGAATGCCTGTCGCCGAGGCGCCTTAGTGAACGCCTTCGGCCGCGGGCTCGACCAGAGGACGGAACGACTCCAGGAAGCGCGCCAGCCCTTCGCCGGTCAGGTCCTCCATGTGGCGCTGCCGGATCTGCACGCTGGCCAGCATCATGCTGAGCGGAATGGCGATTGACAATCCGACGAACGTGGTCAGCAACGCCACCGAAATGTCGCCGGCCAGGTGCGTGGCGTCGACTTTCTGCTGGCCGGCCAGCTTGCCGAACGCGGCCATCATGCCCAGTACCGTGCCAAGCAGGCCCAGCATCGGGGCGCTCTTGATCATGGTGACAATCCAGGTGATGCGAAACTCAAGGTCCGCCAGCACGTCGCGCTGAAAGCGATCAGCCAGGAGTTGCTTGACCTTGGAGTATCCGAGATCCCGGTTCTGAATGCCCAGCAGGACCAATTGCGGCACGATGCGGGAGTCGGTCTCGCAGAGCTCTTCGGCCGCCTCCAGATCGCCCGCCGCCAGGCATTCATCCAACTGTTCGGAGAATTCGTTTTGCGCGTCTTCGCTTTTAAAGCGAATCTGCGCCAAACGGCGCCAGGCCACGATAATGCAGAACGCGCCCCACAGCGCGACGCAGGCCTGAAACGCATAAATGCTGTTGCCCGCAAACCCCACCAAACCGCTTAAGTCGCCCATACGTCGTTGCTCAACCGCGATATGACTAAGAGTTAAAAGCTCAACTGATCGACCACGTAAAATTCATAGCCGCGGCCCTTTTGCCGCACGGCGAAGGTCGTCTTGCGGATCTTCGATGCATCGACGCCCTTGTAATCCTGCTCCAAGCGAAGCAAGAGCTGCTCGGTCTCGTCAGGATAGAACTGCAACACGATCTTGTTCGCCGTGGGAACGCCGGCGCGCTGCATCAGTTCGCGATCAGCGTCGCGCAGCTTGCCCTGACGCCACGAGAAATAAAGCCGATTCTCCTTCCGCCCCCCTTGCCCGTGTACGTGTCGGGCTTGGGCTTGCTGAGGTTCTTGGCGTAGATCACCTGATTGTTGTTCAAAATGCCGAGTTCGATGTGGAAAAAATCGAGCTGCCTGGCATAGGCGTCAATCGTATTGCCCGCGTCGAAGCGGATTTGCCAGCGCATGTGGGGCGGAACGCCAGGCTTCCCTGGTCCCGATCCGTAGCCTGCCACGTTGCCCGTGCCTTCCTGCTGCCCGCCCCCTTTGTCGCTCGTTTCCTGGTCCGTCTCCGCGGGATCGTCCAGATCGGCTTCGCGGATCGCCACGGCATCCAAGACGGTCTTCAGCGTGTCTTGAAATTCCGGCTCGACCAGGTCGCTCTCCTGAGCCACGTCCTGCGGAGTCGGCGAGTCCAACTGCATGCTCTCGCCGACCATGCCGCTCTCAATGCCGCCGCCAACCTGCTCCAGGCGGACCGGCACCGATTTGAGCGGCGGAAAGAACACCCGGCTGCCCAGCCACGCCATGAACAGGCAGAACACCACGATGCCGATCAAAATCAGCAGCGCCAGCAGCATGCTGGCCACGCGTTCGTAGGCCGAGACCTGCATGACTTGGGCAGGCAAGTGCGGCGTACGTCGCGGAGAACGTGGGTGTCGGGCTACCGTTGTCACTCTGATCCCGTCATTACCGCCCGGGCTGACATTAAGCGGAGCGTCGCCGCCAAGCCGCTTGAATCCGGCCTGCTGGAAAAGGGAAAGAAGAAATTGCCGCCAACGCCTGCATCCTAATGGCCTAAAATCGCTCTGTCAAGCCGCCGCGATTCACCCAAGTCATTAGGACGCCAGAGGTTGGATGCGACGGAGACAAGCGACAATAACGGCCCGGCAGGGGCGCAGCAGCAACAAAAGGCGCCCAGGTCGATAAGAGAAGCGCGCTACTGCGCCGCACGCACCGGGAGCGCTCAAACGAGCTTACAGTGCGCATCAGAAAGACGAATGGCGGAGCCTGGTTTCGCGACGCTACTGCAAGCTCAGGAGTTCAAGGAGGCAGTCGCCGAGAGCGGCCCCGGCATCGAAGTAAAAACAGGCCCGCGATTAGAAAACCAGCCAGTAGCGGGAAGCGGTTGACGGCTGTGGTTCGCGTCACCGGCCGATAGACGTCGAACATCGCTTGAAACATTTCGTCCGTCGATCGCGTGCCATGCCGTACGGCGACGGCGGGATCCGGATTGTTGGGATTAGCGGACGTGTTGTCGTAGACCGCGGTGCAGCGCAAGACCGTCCCCTTGGGCAACCGTTTCGGCTCGGCCAATTCGTAGCGGAATTGCCAGCCGAAATCGTAGCGGGGGACATTGAGTAACGTATCCGTTTCGCCTCGGGGATAGATCGCCTCAAAGCGCATCGATTTGCCGCGCAAGTGCATGTGCGGATATAGGGCGGCAAGCATGTAGTCGTCTTCGAGCTTCGTCTCGGCGCGAACGGTCGCAAGCGAGTGAGGCGGGATTTCGTAGTCGGCGGTGATCAATTGCCGGGAAGCGGCCTGATAGCGAACGTCGGCCGCGTCCATGAGTTTCAAGCCGATCCGGCTTTGATCGTGCTCGACGGCGCCGGTCGCTACGTAGTGAATCTCGAGCACAATATCCCAGCCTGCTGGAACGAGCTTGCCAATGCCGGGCCCAAACGAAGTCACCGAATTGCCCGGCAAGAAAACGCCCAGATAAAAGTCGCCGGCATCGCTCATGTACAGCGTGTTGGGCGCCGCATTCTTCGGCCGTTGAAAGACGTTGATATGGTGCACGACCGAACGGTTGCCTGGCTGCACTTCGATTGCCTGAATCCAGGCGTCCTCGCTGAACTGCGGGTCGAGGGTGAATTCCTGGTACTCGATCAGGCCTTCGGCCGGAATGGTAAATGGCCTCGGCATGGTCAGCACGACGTCGGGCTGGCCGATTTCCCAGCCGTCCGTAAACTGCGGCGGGAGCGGCGCATCGGCGGGCCGTCCCTCGGAAAGCGCCTGCATCAAGCCAGGCGAGAAGCAACGCTTTTTCCTGTTCGGTCAGGCGGCGATCATTGACGAAATGCCCGTGCGGCGCATCGGCCCCCCACGGCGGCATGCGTCCTTGCACCAGCACCTCGCGAATGGTTTCCGTCCAGCCTGCCGCATCGGCGTGGGTTAGCAAGGAAAAGGGGGCGACCTGCCCGGGCCGATGACATCCAGCGCAGCGTCGGTGGAGGATGCCGGCGACTTGGGGGTACGCAACGCCGCGCAGTCTCCGGATCGTCGTCCGGCAGATCAATGAAACATCCGACCGGTTCGGTGCGCGACACAGACGCCTTTCCGACCGCCAAGATTTCCTCAATCGCGATTTCTAAGTCGCGCCGCGATGGCTGGGCTCGCGGCGAGCGGCCCGGAGCGTAGCGATCATCGATCCGGCCGCGATACCTGAGCTCGCCGTTCAACAGCACAAAAGCTTCCGGATTTCTTCGTGGCGCCCTATCGCTGCGCCAACTTGAAGTCCTTAACGAACGGCACGCGGAGTCCGAAATCCTTGGCGAACGCCGCCACTTCTTCCGCCGTATCGTGCTGGTTGGCGTCGACGGCCACAAAGCGAGCGTCAGGGTATTTTTCTTGCCACGCGTTCAGCCGATTGGCGTAGAGCCGGGACAGCGGGCATTCGACGCCCAGAAAAACGACGACGACAGCGCCGGAATCCTCGACGATCTGCCCCGAAAGGCAGGCTGAAAGGAGCAATGCGAACATGCTCAAGCATAGTTCACGGCAGGAGCCGTAGGATGCAGAATCCCCGCTCTCGTCGGCGCGGGGCCATGCCGCGCCATCCGCTTGCAGCATGCCGCGTCTCACGCGTACTCCGGCAGAAACCGTTTCCAGTTTTCGTAGATGATATTGTGAATCATCTCGTCGGGCACCGTCGGGAAGCTGGGTGCCGGCGACGATGTCGTTGACTTTCTGCTGGCCGGCGATCACCTGGGCCGGCGTCGCCGAGGGAAAATCGGAGCCGAAGATCAGCTTGTGCTCGACGCCGTATTCGATCGCCGTCATGAACGCCTGATAGTGCCGCAGCGGCCGGTAGTGCAGCGCGGAGATGTTCGTGTACAGGTTGGGATGCTTGCGGATCAGCACGACGCATTCGTCCTCCCACGGATGCCCCATGTGGGCGATGACGATCCGCAGGTCGGGACAGGCGATGGCGATGTCTTCCAGCAGAATCGGGTTGGCGTACTTCAGCGGCCCCGGCCGGACGAACGACGTCCCCTGATGAATGTTGACCGGAATGCCGAGCGACTCGGCCTTCTTGAACAGCGGCAGATGCTTGCGGTCCTGCGGATTCCAGTTCTGATAGATCGGCGAGCACTTCAGCCCGCGCAGCCCCAGATCGTTGACGTAGTATACCAGCTGCTCGACGCAGTCGGCATCGTTCGGATCGACCGAGCACCAGCCGATGAACTTGTCGGAATGCTCGCTCGACGAACTTCGGCGATCAGTTCCTGGTCGGCGTTGATGCCGCAGAACGGCGCCTTGATGCCGAACACGATCACCTTGTCGGCGTCGGCCGTCGCTTCCAGCAACTGCTCGCGGCTTCGAGTCGAAGGCGTTCTTCGCGTCGACCTCGCTGCCGGCGAAGTAGACGTCGGCCGACAGTTTCATCTTGGCCCGCTTGGCCTCCCAGGCGAACTCGACGAACTCGTCGGAGAGGTGGTCGGGATACCACATCAAGTTCGTGTGCGTGTCGAACAGCATGGCGCAACTCCTGGGGGCTCCGTAAAACGGCACTGCGGTTATGCTTTAGCCGGGCGTTTGCACGTAGCGTTTTTCGATCTTGGCGCCTACGGTGCCGCTGCCGTAATAGCCGACCGAGATGCGCCCGACGTGCGTCAGCAGGTCGTAGGCGCGCCAGCGGTTCCAGCCATACTCAGCTTCCATCCACAGGATCAGCCGGGCATAGGCTTCGGCGATGGCCCGTTCCAACGAGCCGTGCGTTGCCACGGCCATAAGAAACTCGGCCGATTCGACGCGCACGCCGACCAGCGGCGACTCACGGACGATTTCGACGGTGATCGTCGTCTGCGCGGCCATCTCCAGGCCGGTGGCGGAAAGTTCGCCGTGCCCCATCGCCGCGTGGGCGTCGCCCAGGTAGAGATATGCTCCGGGAACCGAAACCGGCAAGTAGATCGTACTGCCCGGAGCGACTTCCACCAGATCGAGATTGCCGCCATGCGGTCCGGCGGGGGACGTGGAAGGTACTCCCCAATCGGGCGCCGTGCCAATGCAGCCCAGCATCGGCTGGAAGGGAATCGCAATCTCATCGCTCCAGAAGATACGGCCGTCGCGGATCGGGCAAACATGGGCGCCATGCGCCACGTCGGCGCCGAGCCACTCGCTGAGTTGTTTCGGGGCGCCGGTGTAGGTGGCGCATTGACCGTCGCGGGAATCGATTTCGCGGATGGTCACGGCCAGTTGCTGGCCTGGCTCCGCGCCTTCCACGTAAATCGGCCCTGCCACCGGATTGCTGTATGGGGCTTTGCTCTTGTCTCGCCGGTCGCCGGCTGCGCGAATCTGGCCGGAGAGAGCATCTTCCGACTCCACTCGCAACGTTTCACCCGGTCTGCGCCGTGCAGCGGGGCGGCAAGTGGCGACTGAATTCATAAACCAGCGGCAGTGCCGAAACTTGTTGCACGTCGTTCCTTTGTTTTCGTGGGGGCAGCCGGCGAACCGCGCAGCAGCGGGTTTCCTTGCGGATCATCATGCCGACTGAGGAGCGAGAGTCAAGCTTTGAGAAGAGGAAACGCCCGCCGTAGACCAAGCGTGCTCGCTTGCTTGAGACGGATGAAGGCGTTTCGCATGTTGCAATGCGAAGCTGCAGAACCGAGGTCGCTTATGCTGCAGGGCTTTGCGCCACGCAATTCGTCTGAGGGTAAGGACAGGTTGCAGAAAATTGCACCCGTTCGGCGAATCGGCGTTGCGGCGTTTTTTTCCGCCACGACGGGGCTCGCCCCCGTCGAGCGATGATTTGTAGCTAGCTGGCTTGCCTCGCTAAAATTTTCGATTTCCTTCTCCGCGTTCGTCCGCCGCCGTCGGCGGCGGACGAACGCGGAGAAGGGAAGGAGGGCTGCGGCGGGGGCGGTTTCTAGCTGATCAATCATCGCTCCACCGGGGCAAGCCCGGCGGTGGCGGAGCGAAACAAAAACGGGCACAAAGGCACAGACCATCCCAGGTGCAAATTCTCCCGTTTTGGGCAGGCCAGGATAGGGTCTGAGGATCGCCCATGCGATCTTGTCGGGCGGATGTTCCCTCCTAGAAAGTGAGGAACGCGCGTCCAGCTATTCTCGCCTGGTGGACAGCGGTAATATGCTAGTAGACACGACCGATAAGGCTGAGACAAAAGACGAAAGTCTGCTGAATCAGCAAGGATTGAAGCTGAGAAAAGCGGAACCTTCAATGGTAAACTTTTCCGAAGCGGCAATCTAAAAAATCGGCCGTGTCGTTTTTTTTGCGCATTGGCCGCTGGGCCGCTCGTGACGATCGCATCAGTCTTTCGGGCGCGCGTCGGCGATCGCCCCTGACCAGTCGAGTTCGTAAAGCAGATGGCCGCTGGGGACCATGCCTAGCCGCTCATACGTAGAGACGGCCGTCGCGTTATGCTGTTCGACGTAGAGTCGCAGCCCGCAAACCTCCGGTTCCGCCTTGGCCAAGTCGGCGATGTGCTCGAACAGAGGCGCGAAACACTCCGCGGCCGCGATGTCCGGCTTGGACGTAGACGCTTTGGATCCACCAGAAGACGCCGGCACGCCAGTCGCTCCATTCGTAGGTCAGCATCGTCTGCCCGACGATTTGGCCGTTCGTTTCCGCCAGAAAATAGCGACACAGTTCCGGCCGCTCGAGCGCTATCCGCACGCCGCTTGTCAGCACGGCGGCATCGAGTTGCTTGGCTTCCGATTCCAGCGCCAGGCGGCGGTTGAATTCGACAATCGTCGGCGCATCGGCCGCTTCCGCGCCGCGAATCTTCACCTTGTCCGGAGTTGGGGGCATTGCGACGCCTCGAGGCCAGTAAAGCTTTGAAAACCTGCGCTGCGGTCCGCCCTCATCGGATGGGGCGGAACCGCTTCGCACTCAGTCGACCTTCGCATGTCGTCCGTCACGGAAGCGAACCAGGCATTCAATTCTGGCTTGCCGAGGGGGAATTGATTTTGTCACCGACGATCCGGCCGTCGCGAATTTCGATCACGCGCTGGGCTCGGTCCGCCACCTCGCCGCTGTGGGTGATGACGATCAGACGTCATACCTTGCTCGCGATGCAGCCGGTCGAAGAGGTTCAGGATCTCGGCGCCGGAGTGCGAGTCGAGATTGCCGGTCGGTTCGTCGGCCAGCAACAAGGGCGGCCCGTTGGCAAGCGCGCGGGCGATCGCCACGCGCTGCCGTTCCCCGACGGAAAGCTGGTTGGGGCGATGGTCGGCACGGTGACCGAGCCCGACCGATTCGAGCAATTCCGTCGCCTTGCGCACCCGTTCGGCCAGCGGCAAGGAGCCTTCGAACATCGGGATCTGCACGTTTTCAACGGCCGTCAACGTGGGCAGCAGATAAAACGACTGAAACACAAACCCGATTTTCTGCGAGCGGAAGTCGTCCAGGCTGCCCCACTGCGAAAGCGGACGCCCTTCGAAATAGACTTCGCCGCTGGTCGGTTCGTCCAGCGCGCCCAGCATGTTCAGCAAGGTCGACTTGCCGCTGCCGCTGGGGCCGATAATCGCCACGTACTCGCCCGGGCGGATCTCCAGAGAAACGTCTGCCAACGCGTTGACGTCTCCGTCGCGATAACGCCGGCTGACGTGCTCGGCGCGCAGCAGTGCGGCGTGCTCATTTTCCGGTTCGGGGCTGTCGTGCATAACCAAAACTAGCGGGACCAATCTAGCGGGAAGGTTGTTCGCCGAGGCAGACGCGATCGACGCGGTAAAGCACGATGACATCGTCAGCCATTTCCTGCAAGGCGGATGGCAAGAAATCAGCCTGCCGGACGCGGCGGTCGAGTTCGGCCGCGGGGGTCTTTGATTCAAGCTTGTGCGCCGCCGCCCAGGGAGACAAGTTATCGAGCAGCGTCACGATGTTCAAATCGTTTCGCGTCCAGGCCTCCGTTTCCAGGCAGCCTCTCTCGCTGCGGAGGACATGCAACGTGTCCTGGTGGCCGGCGCCGTAGACGCCCCACTCGTCGACCGCCAGATAGCAGGGCACGTTGCCGGGAACGCGCGGCAGGAACTCGGTAAACGGCTTTTGATCCAGCGACAGCCAACGCCGAGGGCAGTAGAGAGGCATCGGCGGCAACCCCTGGCACAGCACCATCGCGTCGGCGGGCGTGTGTTCATCCACCAGACGCCCCAGCGCCCGGTAAGAATCTCGCGTCGACCAGCGCTGCCACAACGCCCGCGAAGGAACGAGGCCGAAGGGATGCGCGAGGCTAGCCAGCGCCAGACCGGCGACGGCCGCGGCCGCCGCCACAGCGCGAGCAAGTCTGCCTCGCGTGGCATGGCCCGAGGGCGCCAAGCCGGCATCGCCTGCAGGGACGATGGCCGACCGTCCCCAGCTTGAATCGCACAACCAAAGCGAAAGATAAGTTGCGGCGGGCAGTGCGGGCAGCATGAGCCGTGCGTACGGATGATAGAAGGGAACGAGCACCACGAACGCCCCCATCCAGACGGCCAACAGCATTTGCTCCCAGCGGCCATAGGCGAGTGCCGGAACCATTGCGGCTACGGCGAACAGCATGAGCATGACATCGCTCCCCAAGGGAGCGACGGCCGCTAACGCAGCCACGGACGTTGCGGCGCCGTAAACGCCCCTGGCGCCAAGGCGGTCGCGACCGCTCTTGCGTGCGAAGCGAGCGCTGACGTAGAGCAGCAGCAACGCGCCGGCGGCTAATGCGAGCAGCCAGCCATAATGGCGAAAGGCCGTGAGCGAAACCCACAAACGCGCTGCGCGGCCGGGCCACGCGGCGGGACCGCCAAAGTAGGCCCGATGGTTTTCCATCACCGCCTGATATCCGCCGGCGAACGAGCGATCGACGAAGCGGTACCAGGGCCAATAGCAAAGGCCGGCCAGGACGGTTGCGGCGGCGCCCGCGGCCAGCAGCCTTCGCCGGGCGCCCGCCGGCAGCGGCAAGGCGCGAGGCAAACCGGGCAACAGCCGGTCTCGCAACATTGCCAGAGACAGGGCCGTGAAGGCGATTGCCAGCGGCATCCAGCCGTTATATTTGGTGTTCCAGGCCGCTCCGACAGCCAGTCCGGTAAACAGTGACCAGCCGATCAGACGGGCGGTCGCGTGGCGAGAATTTGCCCCGGGCCCGGCTTCCGAAACGGCCGCATCGATCAGCCGCACGCAGCCGTACATGGCCCAGGTAAACCAGAAAGTCAGCGGCGCATCCGTCAACGCCATTCTGGCAAAGGCGACGTGCAAGTCGCTGACGGCCAGAATGGCGGCCGCGGCCAGGCCCCAACCGGGCCCTTGCAGCCGCCTGCCCAGCAGGAACGCGGCGGGAATGGTTGCCGTGGCCATCGCGGCAGAAACCATTTTGCCCATGATGACCCAGTCGGTCTGCGTCAGTTCGTGCGCCGCCGCCACCAGCCAGGGAAACAACGGCGGGGCCTGCAATGGCTGAGCGAGTTGAAAATAGATAGGGACCGTGCAGCCAGACGCCGAAGGCGCCGGAAGCCAGCACCCCTTCGTCAAAGTGAGCCAACGACGTCTGCCACAGGCTTTCGAAACGCAACACAGCGCCCACGGTGACGATCACCGCCAGGCTGAGCTTCTGACGAAATGGAAGCGCATCGCGCACGCAAAAAAGATCCTGCTGAGTTCTGTCGGGCGAGTCGGACCGCGAGCAGCCAACCGTAAGGAACCGTCAATCGTACCTCGCTGGCTTTCGTGCCGCGAGGGAAGAAATGATGCCCGAGCGACGCCGCCGGCGATCATGCCGGCCTATTTCGAAATGGGCGCATCCGCCGCGGCCGATGGGCTGCCGTAGAGCGAATTCCAATCGAGCCGCAACGGCTGGTGGGCCTGATACCGTTTGAGCCGGGCCAGGCACTGCGTCCGGTTAGCGCCGTCGGTCAAGTCGGCGGCCTTTTGGATCCAGCGGCACGCTTCATCGAAGTCGCCCGCCTCCGCGCAGGCCGCCGCCAAGGTATCCAGCGCCGTCCAGTTGTTCCACTCGGTCAACTCGCAGGCATCGGTAGCGCTTTGCACCGCCCGCTTGCCGTTGCGGAAGCGGCTTTGCGGGCAGGCCGCCAGCACCAGAGCCAGGTTGCGATGGGCTTCGGCGTCCTTGGCATTCAACTGGATGGCCGTCTTGAAATCCTTGACGCCCGCTTGGTATTTGTCATCAGCGCACAACGATCGGCCGCGGAACAGATAGATCATGCCATCGGCCTTGTTGAGCTTCAACGCCTCGCCGAAGTCGGACATGGCCTCTTTCGACCGTTGCATGGCGTGCAACAAACCGCCCCGCGCCGCGAGCGAATTGGTCAGCATCGGCCCGGCCAATTTGACTGCCGTATTGAAATCCGCCAGGGCGTTGTCGAATTGGCGCAGTTGCCAGTAAGCAAAACCCCTCGCCAACCAGGGGCCGGGGCGTTCAGGTTCCAACACGGTCCACTCGGTAAACGAGGCCAACGCCGAATCTTCCTCGCCGTGCTCGAGCTGGCCGAACGGATCCACCACCGCCAGCCAACTGCTGCGGAGTTCCGCCGCCTGTTCGTCGACTTGCTTGACCTTGGCCATCAGCTCGGCGTGGTCGGTCGCCTGTTGCTTACGCTTGATTTTCAATTGTGAAGCCTCGCCGTCCAAGGTCGCGTATTGCTGCATCAAGCTTTGGATCAGCGCGGCATCGCGTACGACCCCGGTTTGCGCGATGCCGATTTGCGCCAACACGGCGGCGCCGGCGGCATTGACTTCCGCATAGGCGGTTTCCGTCGCAGCGATGGCGGACTCCAGGCTTTCGACCTGAGCTTGGAGTTTGGCATATTCGACCAGCAGTCCCGCGCCTGTTCATAGATTTCACGCAATAACTCGAGCCGCTGTTGACGTCGCTTTTGAGTCTGCAAAATCAGCGACGTGGGGCTGGCGCCATTTTGCGTGGTCTTGGCGGGGCCCGCCGAAGAGACAGCGCCGCCTACCGGTTTTGCTGCCGGCGGGTAATTCGCAGGCTGCTTATTGGCCGCCTGATTGCTGGATTGGGCGGCGGCGGACATCGTCCGCGGATCCTTATCGTTCGCGTCGCCTTGTTGTTCGACCGACGTAGGAGTTTTTGGCGAGTCAGCCGCGGGCGGCTGCCGCTGGGGAGTCGTCGCTTCCGGCGCCTGCTTCGACGAAGGCGCCGCCGGCGCGGGGGGGACGGCGTCTGCCGGCGCTGGACTGTTGGAAGATGCGTCGGCTGGGGACGATTGTTCCGACTTGGATGGCGACTCTGGGCCGGACGGCGCGGCCGGTTGAGGCGGCGTGGACGGGGGTTGTTCCGGCGCGCTGGCTCCGCCAGTAGACGCCAATTCCTCCCGCTGCCGCATCAGATCGTCGATCTGCTGCTTCAGCGCCGCAATTTTCTGCTGTTCGACGGCAATGCCGCCGGAAGGCGCCGCACGGGGAGAGGCGCGGCCGGCGCCGAACAGAATCCGGGCGCCCGCGCCTGCCGCAGCTCCACAGATCGCCAATACCGCCGCGCAGGCCAGTATTCGCTTCCGATTAAGCGGCCCAATCGACGGCTTCCTCGCCCTGCTGGCATCGGCCGCCGCCGGTTGTTCCGGCGAACCGTGTTGGGCCTCGATTGCTTCCGGAAGATCGGCGCCGGGCGCAGCGACGGTGGCTGCGGCAATCGGGCCGGTGCGGGTCTCCGCAGCCGGCGAGGCGCCGACGAGCGCCTCGGATTCAGCACGCCCCGCCGCGGCGGACGCTCGAACTTGGACATTTGCGGACTGGGGAAATAATCTCGGGTCCTGGCCCGCGGCGCGCCATGCGCCGTGATCTCCGCATTTCACCTCATCGGTGGGCAGCACGTCGGAGCGCTCGACCAATTCGAGCAGATCGGCAACTGACATCGGACCGAGCTCTTGGCCAAAGGCTTTGCAGTACCAAGCCTCAGACATCGGGATTCCTTGCTTTTCGTGCCCGTCAATCATCGCAGCAAACAGATACTTGCCCCCCAGTGTAACAATTTTCGAAATTGAGTTCTAACTTTTTATGGTTATAGGAGCTGCGACGTTTTTTTCCCGGCGAACATGCGCAAATCTCACTTGCGATGGGCGGGGTGCTAGCATTGGCCTCGCGCGGGCTGTAAAATCACCACGCAATGCACGTCCCAGGGCGGGTCAATGCCGTTGGAGGCGAGAAATCGCGAGGAGAATGGTCATGGAAGAAAGCAAGACGACTTCCGGGCTCAGATCGCTGGAGCTTGAACCTGCCCAAGTGGAAGCGCTCTCTGAATCCGATCTCTGCGCCTTGATTGGGTTCCTCGATTATGACGCCCGCTTGCGGGCGAAAACGAACGAGTACGAGGAACTCACGCGGCGCGAGTTGCCGCCGCCCCGGTTTCCGAGCAATCGCCTCTGCGCACCCGGCGGCCCGAATCCGAATCAGGAATGATGCGACGGCCGGGCGGTCTCCACTGGCTGTCCGGAACCCCGTCGAACGGGCAGTGCAGCCGCAACCCGGCCTTCGCGATTAAAATGCCCGCCCCCGCTGCACGTCATGTCGCGCGGCTCTACCGCGCGGCCGAGCCGGCGGTCGCCGGCTGCTGGCGGTTGCTGGCCGCACGACTGGCTCCTTGACGGCGGCGAAGGGCATCGATCACAATCCCTGCGGCCTCTTCCACCGCAATTCTCGACGTGTTGATCGTCAGATCGTAGTGGTGTTCGTCGGTGAGATCCTCGTGGAAGTAGCCTTTGACGAAGGCGGCGCGATCGGCATCGGTCTTCTGGATGTCGTGGGCAGCCTTCGCTTCCGAGACTCCCAACTCACGCACCATGCGTTTGACTCGGTCTCCGACCGGCGCCACCACCCGGATTCGCAACGTCGTCTCAGGGGGTAGGATTGCCGTGCCGCCGCGGCCCACGATCACGCATTCGCCCCGCAGCGCCAACGCCAGCATCGTCTCGGCGACGTGCCGCACATACGCGCAGCCGCTCATCGTGGAGGCGCCGCCGAAAGTTTCCAGCAATTCCACCAGCCAGTGCGAGCGTTTCTCGTCGATGCTTCGCAGCAACTCGGTCCTCAACCCCGCCTCTTCGGCAATGCGTTCCAGCAATTCGCGATCGTAGACGGCCCAACCCAGTTGTTTGCCGATTTCGCGGGCGATTTCAGAACCGCCGGCGCCGCGTTCGCGGCTAATCGCAATCGTAAAGGCGGCCGCCATCGGGCGGGGGGGCGCTGCTTCAAAAGTTTCGCCCGCACGACGACGACGCCAGTCGGCGCGCGCTCGTTCGAACGCTTCTCCCAATAATTCTGCAGATAGTTTGACGGCCATGGTTCCATCTCCTTTCAACTCTGGCAACATTTCGGCACGGGCCAGACAGAAGCTCGCTACGGACGCCGACGCTCTCGCGCCGCATCTCGCACCGGGCTCGCCTGGCATGCCGGACCCCGCTAGCACGTCACGTCGAATTCCGACTCGTGCAAACGTCGCAGCAGCCGTTCGAGGATCTCGAGCCGCTCTTCCCGGTCACAGCAAACGCCCTCGGGGACGGCTTCCTTCTCCGGGCGATCGCTTTCGAGTTTCCGGATTTCGGCCGCGACCAACTCAGTTAACAGGTGCTCTTCCGCTCGTTCAATTTCAAGAAACATGACCGTACTCCCTTCTTCCGGCGACGACGGCTTGTGCGATGCCGCCCTGCCCACGGTCTCCTGGCTTGCGAACGTCGTCTGGGGCTCGCAAGATCGGCGTTCGGCTTGCGCTGCCAAACTCTCGCTGAGACTTTCTGAATCCCTCCGGAAGCAATAGGAGCAAAGCGAATGCCGAGCGGGGAAATTGCCGCTACTTTGGTAAATAATCGCATATCGCCCTGAATCGTTGCACTTAAACGTTCCCTCGCCTCGCGATCTGCGGAGAGAGTGCCAGGCGCGTGAGCGAAACGGCGCGCCAGCGGCACAGCTTCCGGGCAAACGCCGCTCGCTCCATTCAGCCAACGCCCCAGAAAGGGACCAGACGCAGGTAGCCCGGGCGCCTGGCTTTGGCTCTCCAGACTTTTGCTCTGAGTTGCAACGGCCCGCACGTTCTTTAGAATAAGCTGCGACCGAGCGTCCGCCGTGGCTGACCTTGCTCATTGCTTCGGCCGATGCCGATGCTCGCCGTGGCGGCCGGCAGTCTGATTTCGCGCCGGTTCAGCGGCCAGCGCGGCCGCGCCTGTAGATCGTAAGGGCGCGGATCGTCCGCTTGGCTACGCGAACCTCTTTTTGTCGGCGCCTTCGTCTTTTTGCAAATATCCGCCATGCCAGAAAATTCGTTGCAACTCCGCAAGCTGCTCGTCGCTGCAGACTTTTCGCCCCCGGCCGAGGCCGCCCTGCACCGGGCCGTATCCGTCGCTCGCAACTTTGCCGCCGAGATTACGGTCTGCCACGTCCTGCATGACGTTCGCGAGGCGATGGCTGTCATGCGGCGCGAGGCTCGCTGGGAATTGGTGGCCGGCGACATTCACAAGTACGAGCAGGCGCTTTGCGAGGAATCAGAAACCCGACTCGACGAGTTGCTGCATCCCCTCCAAGACGGCTCAGTCACGCTGCGGCACGAAACGCGGGTCGGCGCAACCTACATCCAATTGATCCACGCCGTGCAGGACCATGAATACGAACTGGTGTTCGTCGGCACGCGCGGCGTGACGGGGCTGAAGCGGTTGGTGCTTGGCAGTACGGCGCAGCGATTGTTGCGCAATTGCCCGGCGCCGGTCTGGGTGGTCAAAGCCGAGCGCGTCTCGCCGTTGAAGACGATCCTGGCGACGACCGACTTTTCCGACGCCAGCGGCGAAGCTCTGAAGCTGGCCGCGGGGCTCGCCTCGCGCCTGGGCGCCGAACTGCACCTGCTGCACGCGGTCCAAACTGCCGGTCTGCTGAAATCGGCCCAAGCACAAGGCTATCTGGAAGATGTCTCGTCGATGCAGATCGACCAAGAGGTACAACAGCACTTGCAGGAATTCGCGGCACTGCATTGCAACGAGACGCCGGTGCAACTGCACGTGGTTCACGGTCAACCGGCCATGGCAATCGTGGAAGCCGCCGCGCAGCTCAGCGCCGATCTGACGGTGTTGAGCACCGTAGGACGCAGCGGTTTGCCCGGGCTGCTGATCGGCAACACGGCCGAGCAGGTCGTCGATTCGCTCGCGTGCGACGTGTTGGCCGTCAAACCCAAAGCATTCATTTCGCCTATCTTGCCTGCCCTCCACGTCGAAGCCCCGATCTGCGACAAGTGACGGTTAGATTACGGAATCGTTAAGTAGAAACTGCCCTGGCTGTCGATAGTAAGTGAGCATACACTCACGCCCTTTCGATGAGCCCAGGGAGCGTCTATGAAAGCAACGCTGAAGCTATCCAGTGAGGAAAGACGCGCCGCGATTATCCAGGCGGTCCGGCGAGTGTTTGCCGAAAAGGGGTTTCACGGTACGACGACGCGAGAGCTGGCCCTCGCCGCCAATGTCTCCGAAGCGCTGCTGTTCAAGCACTTTCCCAACAAAGAGGCGCTCTACTCGGCCATGCAGCACGCCTGCTGCGGCGAACGCGAATCAGGAAAGATCGAACGCCTGAAAGCGCTCGAACCTTCCACCGCAACCTTGGTTGTGATGGTTCATCTGCTGGTCTCGAAACTGGCCGATAAGCTTTCGCCCGCCAATGACGATGATGCCATACAGGTGCGTTTGGTACTGCGCAGCTTGATGGAAGACGGCGAATTCGCCACCTTGCTCTTGCAGCGCGTCACGGCGGGCTGGTTCCCGAAGGTCGAGGAGTCGCTCCGAGCGGCCGTCGAGGCGGGCGATGCCGTCGCAGGACCGGTCACGGAGAAGCTCAGCGCCTGGTTCGTCCACCATCTGGCCGTCGCGTTGATGCTCTATCAACTGCCGACCAAGGCCGTGATCGATTACGGCATGCCGCGAGAACAACTCATCCGGCAGGCGGCATGGTTCGCGCTGCGGGGGATGGGACTGACGGAAGACGCAATCCGACGAGATTATCATTCTGAAACTCTGGCAGTATTGGAAGGCTGAGCCTGTTCCATGGGAATGGCCGCGCGCAACTGCACGATCCGCTTCGCCGCGCAAGCTTGCTGCGCGGCCGTTGCACTTGCTTGCGCCCGGCGGAGGACGCTCTCGCACAGTCGACGTCGAACCTGGGGCTTGCACGAGGCGTCTGGACTCCCATGCGCGCACCGCCGCCCGAGCGCTTGCCGCCGGTCATCGCCAGCCGCCCGGGTTCCGCCTATGCCGCTCCCGCGGTTCCGACGTTAGACGCCGAACCTCCGCCCGACATCCAGCCTCGCATGAGCCGTTGGTCGCCGGCCGTCCTTGAAGTCGTCGAACCGGCGATGCCCGAGATGACGTTCGACGACGTCATGCCTAGCTGCACGCCGATGCTTGGCAAACGTACTCCCACGGTTTGCGAGTCGCTTCGCGCCCCGGCCCCCCTAGCATGGCTCGCGGAGCCCTTGAGCCTCTCCAAGTCCGCTGGCGGATTCGGCTCTGATGAACCGATCGAACGCCAATTGCACAACGGTATCGGCCTGATCACCGCCATTCGCTTCGGCTGGGACTTCGCTCCGCGGTGGGGCGTCGAGAGCCGGCTTGCGTTTGCGCGAACGTCGCTCGGAACTCCGTCTCCGGACCAGTTAGTGAGTCACGAGAACTTCTGGTTCCTGGATGCCGCCTTCTGTTACTATCCGTTTCCCGACACGATGTGGCGGCCGTTCGTGTTCGCCGGCGCCGGCATGACCGACGTTCAATACATCGATCAGGTCGGCCGCTCGCTTCACGAGTGGCTGTTTCACATTCCGATCGGGTTCGGCATCAAACGCCAGATCTACGGCGTGCACGCCTTCCGCATCGACGTCAACAACAATCTCCTCTTCACGGACAGCCGGCCGCCCTCGCTGCTGAACAACGTCTCCATTACCGCCGGCTTTGAACTGAGGTTCGGCGGAGGCTGGAACTGGATCCATGCGGGCGGCCAGCCCGAGTAAGACCGCCGGAACCGCGAGCCGAACGCAAAACGCGATTGCAAGCTCGCGACGTTGCGTTTCGGCTTTCTTTCCTGAGCCTGACCCATGAGACGGCGCCATGCCGAGGCGGATCAGGCAAACAAACCCGTCACCGGGGCGCCGGTTCCGTCGGGCGTGACGTAGAAGGGACGTTTTTCGATCTCGAAAACCGTGTTCGGGCTGATGCCCATGGCGGTCAGGATGGTGGCGTGCAGGTCGGTGACGTCGATCGGATTCTTCACGGCCATGAAGGGGCGTTCGGGCGCCGACTCGCCATACAAGCAACCGCGTTTCATGCCGCCGCCCCACATCACCACCGACGACGAGCCGGTAAAGTGGCGATGCTGGCCGTAGTGTTTCAGCTCTTGCATCACGTCGACTCTTTCCGTCGCCTGGTCGTTGGCGTTCGAGCCGGGCTTGCCTTCGATCAGCATGTCCCGGCTGAACTCGCTGGCCAGGATCACCAGGGTGCGATCGAGCAGGCCGCGCGCTTCCAGATCCAGGATCAACTGCGCGATGGGCCGATCGATTTCCTGTTTCATCTTGGCCAGCGTCGTGTGGCCGTTGGCGTGCGTGTCCCAGTTCAGAAACGGCACGTATTCGGTGGTCACCTCGACGAACCGGGCGCCCGACTCGACCAGCCGCCGCGCCAACAGGCAGCCGCGGCCGAAACGCCCCGTGTCATATTTCTCGTAACTCTTCTTCGGCTCGAGCGAAATGTCGAAGGCGGCCCGTTCTTTGGAACTCAGTAGCCGGTAGGCGTTGTCCATGCTGCGCAGCAGCGACTGCTGCTGGTAGTCGCTGAGGAATTCGCGCTGCGGCGATCGGTCGATCAGTTTTCGGTAGAGCCTGTCGCGGTTTTGGAATCGGCCGGCATCCATCCCTTTCGGCGGGCGCACCGACTCAGCGGCCTGTTCCGGAAAGGGCAAGTTCATCGGCCCGAACTCGCTGCCAAAAAAGCCCGCCGTGGTAAAGGCCTTGAGCTCCTCCTGCTCGCCGACGCCCTCTAAACGCTGGCCAATATTGATGAACGGCGGAATCACCGGGTTGTTCGGGCCCAGCACGCGCGCCATCCAGGCGCCCAGGTGCGGACAGGCCACGGTTTGCGGCGGCACGTAGCCGGTGTGCCAGTGGTATTGATGGCGCGAATGCAAGATGCTGCCCAGGTCCGGCAGTACATGCGAGCGGATCAGCGTCGCACGGTCCATCACTTGCGCGACGTGCTCCAGTCCTTGGGTGATCTTGACGCCGTCGACCGCCGTATCGATCGCCGGAAACGTGCTCTCGACGTCGGCCACGCGGACGCCGGCTGCGAAGGGGACGTACTTCTTGGGATCGAACGTATCGGGCGCCGCCATGCCGCCGGCCATCCAGAGCAGAATGCACGAATCGGCCTTGGCCCTGGGATGCACGACCGTCTCGCCGCCTGGCGCCGCGGACAGCAGTCGCGGCTCGCCCGCCATCAGCGCCGCAGCGCCTGACGCGGCAAGTTGCCGTAAGAAGTCTCGCCGCGCCTGTCGCTCGTCGTTTGGTAAATGCTGCATCAACTCGTCTCCCGATGCTTTACTGACCCGCAGCCCCAGGCGTGCGAATTGCGGTTTCCTGACCGTGGCGTTGTCACCGTACTAAGTTGTCACCTTACTAAATGGAATTCCGGCAGCATGATCACCGCCCACAACACATCCTGAACCCCTTGCTCGTTCAACGGCTTGCCCAACGTTTCGACCAGCAATTCAAGCTCTTCAGGCGTCGGCTGCCGGCTGAGTGCAAACCGGTACAGCCAGCCGATAAATTCTTGCGGCGATTGCCATGGCCGGGCGAGCAGTTTCTTCGACCCCCTCGCCAACGTATCGGCCAGGATTTGCCCGTTCGACAGCGAGATGGCTTCGAGCGTCGTCAGCTCATTGGGGCGCACGCTGACAATCTGGTCGCGATTGGGCCGGCCGAGCGAACGCATCAGAAAATCGCTTTTTACCAGCGAGGCGCGGACCATCAACCCGACTGATTGCCCGGCCTGGGAGAGCGTCTGGCTCAGCGTCCCCTGCAAGCTTGCGGCCCATACTTTCGGACGAGCGACGGGCGCCGCCGGCTGCCAATCGGTCGGCGCTGTTTTGTAGCGGCCGTTCCGCTCGGGCTGCTGGCGGGTCCATTGCCATGTATCGTCGCTGGCGATTGCGGCTTCCAGAGAACCGTCTGCAGCAAACAGCCGGGCTTCAAAGAACAGCCCTGCCGGATTGGGGCTGGCGCCGCCGTTCTTGGCGACAATCAGGAATTCGTTCTCGCCCGGCTTGAGCCGACCGGCGAGCAGCACCGAATCCGGGCGTTGCCAGTCGTCGCCCGCCTGGGCTCGTTGGCCATTAACGAACAATTGGTAGCTGTTGTCGCAGGAAATTACCGCCACCGCCTGAGCGGGCGCCCCCTGCAGCGCGAACTGTTTGCGGAACGCGACCGTCTCGCCGGCGGCGGCCTGCGAAGAATCGGCTCGCGACCAGATCCATTTGCCTTGCAAGGACGCTTGCGCGGCGGCGTTCGGTTCGGGCTTGCCGCGCAGAACCGGCGCGTCGTACCGCGCGGGACCCGCCTCGGTGATCTGCCAGACCGCGTCGACGAATTGTTCAGCCGTCATTCGTTTGGCGCGTGGTCCCGCATACGCGTAACGCTGTTCATCGGCGGCTTGCGGAGCCGCTTCCACGCGAGCCTGATAGGCCTGCGACGTCGCGATCAACGCGATCGTCTGTTTCAGATCATAGTCACGGTCCGAGAGATTTACGGCCAGGTAATCGAGCAAGTCCGCGTTCCAGGGCTCGCTCTGCATGGCGTCGACCGGATGCACAATGCCGCGGCCCATCAACCGTTGCCAGATGCGATTGACGATCGTGCGCGTAAAGCGTCCGTTTTCCGGGTGCGTCATCAATGCCGCCAACTGCTTGAGCCGCTCAGGCTGCGGCGCCGCGGGATCGATCTGTCCGAGCTCGGGAAACAGCCAGCCGGCCGCGGCGGTCTTGCCGATCGGTTTGTCGCAGCGGTGTATCTCCAGCGGTCGAGTCGCAAAGATTGCGGCCAGCCCGTACGATTCTTCCAGCGTCCAACGGTCAATGAAGCTGTCGTGGCAGGAGGCGCATTTCAGGTTGATGCCCAGAAACGCCTGCCCCATGCTTTGGGCGAATTGAATCTCCACCGTCTGCCCCGCACTGACGTTGCCGCGCCAGCGAATGCCTTCGCCAAAGCCGGCGCTGTCCGCCGTCGGCGGGGCGATCAGTTCGCGGGCGAACTGGTCGTACGGCTTGTTGGTCGCCAGCGCTTCGTAGAGCCACTCAGA
Organism: Pirellulales bacterium; assembly: GCA_963786255.1. Classification (GTDB taxonomy): domain Bacteria; phylum Planctomycetota; class Planctomycetia; order Pirellulales; family JAICIG01; genus JAICIG01. Next base: position 572,226 of record CAWAYY010000025.1, on the reverse strand, counting down.
GATCTGCTTGCGCCCGCCGGTAATGAACCCGGTGCCCGCATAATCGTTGCGCAGCAGATCGTTCCAGAACGTCAGCCAATGTTCGGCGTAATCGACGTCGCGGCTTAAGAGCGCTTGCACCAGGCGGTCGCGCCGGTCGGCGCCGCGGTCAGCCAGAAATGCTTGCAACTCGTCGGGCGTCGGCAGCAGGCCGATGAGGTCGAGATAGGCTCGACGAGCAAACGCGGCATCGTCGATCGCCTGCGGACGAGGCCGCTGACGTTCGGCCAGGTAGGCGTCGATGATCCGATCGATCGGGTTCTGACGGCCGTCGGCGACCGGGGGCAAGTCGGGGCGCCGCGGCGTGAGCGGCGGCTCGTACGTGCGCTTCCCGAAAGTGAAACCTTCTTCCCAGGGCAAGCCGGCGTCGATCCAGGTCCGCAACCGCGCCACGTCTTCATTCGGCACGCGAGGGCCTTCCGGCGGCATTTTCAAGTCGTCTTCCTTGGAGACGAGTCGGGCCAGCAGCTCGCTTTCGCCGCTTTTGCCGGGCGCGACAACGCCGCCCGACTCGCCGCCTGCGAGCAGCGACTCGCGCGTGTTGAGGGAGAACCCGCCCTTCTTCTGATCTCCGGCGTGGCACTTGCCGCAATACTGCTTGAGCACGGGCGCCACGTCGTGAGCGAAATCAATCTCCGCGGCTTGCAACGGAAGGGCCGTCGCGGACGGCAAAGCGGAGGCGAGCCAAACTAAGGCAGTGAGTCGCATAACAACTTCGGGTCGGCAAGTCGTCGAGGAAAGACGTTGATTATAACCGGTCACCGCAAGCGGCGCCCCCCTGCAAGCACGGCAGACCTCGAGGCTCGGAGGGAGCGTTTCCCCTGGATAGTCTCTGCGCAGGGAGTCGACGCGGTAAACACTTGTTGACTACGGACGTCCGTGAAAGGTGCAGAACGCCGTGGGTAGCAAAACGCGTCAGGCGATGCGCAGCGGCGAGTGAAAAGGGCGTCCTCGGCATGATCGTCCGGATAGCCGTTTGTCACGGCGTTTCCGGCTGGCGCGAATATGCGGCCCGCGAGCTCCGTCTGTCAAGCGGCGCGGAATTTGCCCCCGCGCGGCGGAACGCGACCTAAGCTTGGTCAACGTGGCGTGGCCGTTTTGCCACGCACCCCCGCCGGGTCGTGCGATTTATTCACAGAACGCTCGCACACCCTCGACCTCCCCCGTGGATAGAAGCATGCGAATTCAAACGAGTATGGTTTGGGCGTTCGTCGCCTTGGCGCCCGTTGCAGCGGCCGCCTCTTGGCTGGCGCTGCACGGTCGAGATGCCACGGCGGCGCCGGCCAGGCAAGCGGAGCGAAAAGGCGGATTGCAAGTCAAAGTGCGAGTCGTGCGCCCGGAAAAAGGAGGATTGGCCTGGAGCGTCACTCGCCCCGCTTCGATCCACGCTTTCCATCGTGCGGCCCTTTACGCCAAGGCGTCGGGATATCTGCAGAATCAGGTCGTCGACATCGGAGACGCCGTCGAGAAGGGCGCGTTGCTGGCCGAGGTGTACGCGCCGGAAATCGTCGCCGCGGTGCAAAAGGCCAAAGCCGATGAGGCGAAGGCCGAAGCCATGGTGAATGTCGCCCAAGCGCACATCTCAGAAGCCAACTCCGAATTGGCCGAATCACGCGCCGCCTTGGAGCAGACCAAGGCGCAATTGATCAACGCAGCGGCTTTGCTCAAGTTGCGGCAAGAGCAGTATGACCGCATCGCCCGCCTGGCAAAAGAAAAGGCCATTCAAGAAGAGCTCGTCGACGAAAAATTCGAGGCGCGAGACGCCGCCCAGGCCGGCAAGCTGGCGGCCGAAAAGGCCGTCGCGACGGCCGAGGCCGCCGTCGCGACGTCTGACGCTCGGCTCGCTCGGTCCAAGGCTGATCTGTCCAGCGCCGAGGCCGAAGTTCAGGTCGCTAAGGCGGCGCTGGCGGAAGCGTCGGCGCTCGAACAGTACACGCACATTCGTTCTCCTTACAAAGGCGTCATCACCGAACGCAACTTCCACGATGGCGACTTCATTCGCGATGCCGCCAGCGGAGCCACGCAGCCGGTCTTCGGCGTTGCCGAGACGGACGTGATGCGCGTGATCGTCTGGGTGCCTGACGAAGACGTCCCTTTCACGCATCGCGGCATCGAGGCCTCGTTGCACGTGGACGCTCTGGACGGCCGCATATTCAAAGGCGTGGTGGCCCGCACCGCGATGTCCGAGGATTACGAAACCCGCACGATGCGCACGGAAATCGATCTGGACAATTCGGATGGACTGCTAAAGGACGGGATGTTCGGCGCCGCCACCATCCAGTTAGGCCGAAAGCAGGACGCCGTCAGCATTCCTTCGGCGTGTCTGGTGGGCGAGGGCAAGGAGGAACGAGCCGTCTACCTGGTCCGAGATGGTCGCGCACGCCGGGTGGATGTGCGCGTCGGGCGCGACGACGGCATTCAGGCGGAAGTGCTCTCCGGTCTCACTACGGATGACCGGGTCATCGGAGAACACGGGCCCGGCCTCGATGATGACGTGCAGGTTCACGTCGTTTCGACCAAGAGCGAATCGCAGGCCGTGAAGGAGGACGTCGCCGCCGGCGAGGAGACCGCCAAACCGCAGGAATCGGGCAAACACGACAAGGACTAACGCCGCGCTTGCCGCCGAACCGCGGGCACGCAGGAACGAGCGGCAACGACGCGCTCGTCTCAGGTCGTCCGCGTTCGGCCCCGCCCTGAGCGAGAAAAAAAAGAGGGACGAAGATGTTCTTCATCCCTTCCTGAAGAGAGTCGGCGAGGTCGCCAGCGCGACCATCTCGAAACACTGGAACGCAACCCATGCAGAAGCTCATCGAGTTAGCCCTCAATCGCCCGCGGGCCGTGACCGTCGGCATCCTCAGCGTATTAGTGCTGGGCGTGATGTGCGTCGCCCGGATCCCCGTCGACATTCTGCCGGTGTTCAACAGTCCGGCCGTACAGGTGCTGACGTATTACTCGGGCATGCCCGCCGAGAGCATCGCCAACGGCATCACGAACCCGATGGAACGCATGACCGGCCAGTCGGCCGGCATGAAGCGGCAGGAGTCGCGGTCGATCCTGGGCGCCAGCATCGTCCGTAATTACTTTCGCGAGGACGTCGATCCCAACGGCGCGTTGACGCAGGTCAACTCGCTGGCGTTGAGCGAAATCCCGAACCTGCCGCCGGGCACGTTGCCGCCGGTGGTGCTGCCCTACGACCCGACCGCAACCGTGCCGGCGTGCCTGGTGGCGGTGGACAGCAAGGAGTACGGCGAATCGACGTTATATGACGTCGGCCGCTTTGAAGTCCGCAACTTTATCATGAACTCTCCCGGGGCGAACGCGCCGGTGGTGTTCGGCGGCAAGATCCGCGCCATTCTGGCGGAGGTGGATCCGATCAAGCTCGAAAGCCGCAACCTTTCGTTGCGCAACGTGCTGGACCAGCTCGCCGAATTCAACCTGTTTTTGCCCACCGGCGACGCCAAATTCGGCCGGCTCGACTATGCCATCGATTCCAATGCGATGTACAAAGTTCCGGAGCGCATGCAGGACATCCCCTTGCGCACCACGCTCGGCGACACCAGCTTTCTGGGCGACGTCGCCACGGTGCGCGACACGCACTTGATTCAGATGTGCAAGGTGCGGGTCAACGGCCGGCCGGAAGTCTACATTCCCGTCTTTCGTCAGGCCGGCGCGAGCACGCTCGAAGTCGTCGACAGCCTGAAGAAGGCGTTGCCGGAGATGGAGCCCAAGCTGACCCGGCCCGGCATCGAGCTCAAGATGGTCATGGACCAGTCGGTTTACGTCCGCCAATCGATCCGCAGCCTGATTACCGAAGGCGTGCTGGGCGCCGTGCTCTGTTCGTTGGTGATCCTGCTGTTTCTGGGCGAATGGCGCATGACGGCCATTGCCGTGCTGACCATCCCGATCGCCGTGATGTCGGGCGTGATGGGCCTGTACTTCACCGGCAACACGATCAACGTCATGACGCTCGCCGGGTTGGCGTTGGCCATCGGCCCGATGGTCGATAGCGCCATCATCTGCCTGGAAAATACGCACCGATACATGGAGTCCGGTTCTTCCCCCGCCGATGCCGCGCTGCACGGCGCCAGCGAGGTGGCCATGCCGGAACTGGTGGCCAGCTTGTGCACGCTGCTGGTGCTGGCGCCGCTGGCGCTGATGCCGGGCATGGGGCAATTCCTGTTTCGCCCGTTGGCCATGGCGGTGGCCTTTGCCATGGGCTCGGCCTATCTCCTTTCCCGGTCGTTCGTGCCCAGCCGAGCCGCGCTGTGGCTCAAAGGATACCAGCAGACGCACGGAGAAGAACATGCTACCGAAACGCCGCAGCGGCGGCCGGGCCTCGTACGCCGCGGCTTCGATCGGATCCAGGACGGGATCGAATTCGTGATTCAATGGTACGTCCGCGGACTGAATCACGTGCTGCGCCTGCGCTGGTTCGTCGTCCTGGGCGCAGCCGGGCTGCTGGCGGCGGTGCTGGGCGGCCTGCTGCCCCACCTGCGCCGAGACTTCTTTCCGGAAGTCGACGCCGGCGCCTTCGAGATCTACGTGCGTCTTAACACCGGAACTCGGATCGAGGAAACGGAGAAAGAAGTCGCCGAAGTCGAAAATCTCATCCGGCGCGTGATCGGCAAAGATCTGGAGCTGACAATCAGCCAGTTGGGCGTCTGGGCCGACTGGTCCTGTGCTTACACTCCCAACTCCGGGCCGATGGACGCCGTGCTCTCGGTGCAACTCAAAACGGAGCGGGAGCACTCCGCTCAGCATTACGCCGCCGCCCTGCGCAGCGCCATGGCCGAAGACGACCGTTTCGCCGCCTTGGAGGTTTCGTTCAATACGGGCGGCACCATCCGCAGCGCCATGAACGAAGGCGGCGCCACGCCGATCGATATCCGCATCGAGGGAAGAAACCTGCGGAAGTCGCGCGAAGTGGCCAGCCGCGTGATGCAAGAAGTGACCCAGATCGACGGCGTGGTTGATGCGCGAATTCTGCAGCGGCTCGACTATCCCGAGTACATCGTCGAAATCGACCGCGCCAAGAGCCGGCGGCTGGGCCTGACCACGCGAGAGGTGATGGAAAACGTGGTGGCGGCGCTCAAGTCGAGCATTCAGTTCAACAAGAAGAACTTCTGGTTCGACCCGATTTCGCACAACCAGTATTACGTCGGCGTGCAGTACCCGGAACGGGACATCAAGTCCGTGCAGACGCTGTTGAACGTTTCGATCACCAGTCCCTTGCAGCGACAGCCGATCCCGCTCAGCGACCTGGTTTCGCTGCGGGCTGCAACCATGGCAGCCGAAGTGACGCACACGAACCTGATGGCCACGATCGACCTGACGATGAACGTCGAAGGGCGCGATCTCGGGCACGTCGCCGACGACATCGTGCAAGTCCTGGACGGCTTCGGAGTCTCCAAGGGCGACTCCACGTGGCAGCCGTACGACCCGTCGGCCAAGGACAAGCAGCCGATCTCCGGAACGAAGATGGTGCTCAGCGGCGAATACGGCCACATGCAAGAGACGTTCTTCAATTTCGGCATCGGACTGCCGCTGGCGGTGATCTTCGTCTATTTCTTGATGGTCATGCTGCTGGACTCGTACCTGATCCCGCTGGTGGTTCTGTCGGCTGTACCATTCGGCCTGGTCGGCGTGGTGCTGATGCTGTGGGTCACGGGCACGGCGGTGAACGTGCAATCGCTGCTGGGAATGATCTTCATGGTCGGCATCGTGGTCTCAAACACGGTGCTGCTGACCGACTTCGCCCAGCATATCCGGCGCGAGGAAAAGCTCAGCCCCACGGAAGCCATCCGCAAGGCCGCCGGCATTCGCGCCCGGCCGGTCGCCATGACCGCCATCGCCGCATTGCTGGCCTTGCTGCCGATGGCCATGGCCCTGGAAAGGGGCAGCGAGGCGAATGCTCCGCTGGGACGAGCGGTGATCGGCGGCCTGCTTGCCGGTCTGGTCACGACGCTCGTCGTGGTGCCGGCCCTGTATTCGCTGGTGGTTCGCGACGAGCCGGAAGCGACGCTCGCGACGGCGTGATCACGCACCGCCAGGCGCCAAAACGACCAGGACCGCCCGTCATGAAGAACTGACGGACGGTCCCTGAATGGAACGCAGCGGAATGCGCCTTGAGGCGGACTATCGTACGGCAACCGCTTTAGCGTTCGAACGACTGCGCAGCGGCGGTCGGTTCCGGGGCAGGCGGAGGAGTCGGCTCAGTCGCCGGCGCCTCGGTCGAGGCGGGTTCCGCGCCATTGCAGCCGTGATACCCGTGGCAGCCGCAGCAATTTGAGTAGCCGTAGCAGCCATGGCAGCGCCGTGCGCGACGGCCATGACAGCCGCGGCAGCCGTAGCAACCTGAGCACCCTGAGCAGTCGCACCCATAGCAGCCGGAACAAGTGCAGCTACAGCGACCATGGCCTGCCTGAGCGGCATTGTCCGTTGAGATCAGTGAGATGCCGACGACAGCGAGGAACAGAGCCAGGGCCAATCCAAGCGCACGATTCATAACCACATCCTTTCACAAAACGTCCACGGGTAGAAAACAACGCAGCGCCTCGTGCCGCCTGCTGCAAACCTTCGCATCTCGCGTTTGTCGATCGTGCCTTGCGGGCGCGTGTTGCTGCCGCCCGTCCGGTAAGCCGATTCTTTGTTGTTGGTCAGGTTGCTGAAGCAGTTCGTGCATAGGCTGCACGCGACTAAAGCAACTGATGTGCCGAAGGCGCAGAGCGTAACGTTTGAATAATATTTGGCGATTCGAGGCGAGTGCACGGCGCTCGCAGGCAGAACATCAGCGATATCTTTAAGCCTGCGTGCGTATAAGCGCGCACGGTGTGTCTGCATAGCGCACCGCAAGCACGGGCATTTTGGCCTAGTGCGTCCAAGCACTCATGGCAGAATGGACGGTCGTTCTTCCCGGACCTGGGGAATGCCACGCAGCCCTGCGAGACCCAAACGGCGGTTGGGCGCCATTGCACCGCACCGCCGCTCGGCCGAGCCATGTCATTAAGCCAGCGACCGTTGCCGGAGGCGCCTCTCAGCGACTTCCAGATCGCTTCAAGTGAAATGCGGGACGCTGGGCCTCAACGCCACGGACGCGGCTGTATCGCTGAACCCAAACCAAACGTCGCTGGCGTCGCCTGGTTGCCGGGCGTATCAGCGCTCGGCGCTCACCACAACCAGTTGCTCGCCGTCGGGCGTCCAGCACATGCCGAGATGATTCAGGTTTTCGTCCTGGCCGGGCACGAGCGTCGGCGGATCCTCGGTATCGGGATCGACTTCGAACAATTGCATGCGTTTCGTCTCGGGACGCCGGATGCCCATCACAAGCCGATCGCCGCGAGGATGCCAGGCAAAATCGGCGAGCAGTCCCTTGCCGGACCAACGCACTTTCAAGCCGTTTTCCGACCCGCTCGCGTCAACCAGCGCCATTTCTTCAGTCCCGTCGGGCTTGTCGCCTTTGAGACAAACCTGCGTGCTGTCAGGCGACCAGGTCATGTTCCAGAAAATCTGCCGATAGCCCTGCGAGTCGCCCGAAAAAACCTGTCGGGTTCCGCCCGTTTCGACATCGTAGACCATCAGCTTCAGGCCGCTGTAGTAGGCGATCCGCTTGCCGTCGGGCGACCACTGGGCGCCCCAGGCCTGGGCCACTTGCTTATGGTCTTTGCCGTCCGGCGTTATGATCCACAGGCCGTACGGCTGCACGCCTCGCGAGCAGACCAGGAACTTTCCGTCCGGCGACCAGGTCGGCATCTGCCCCGGGCAGAGCTGTCGCGCGTTCGTACCGTCCATGCCCACAATGAACACCAACGCCGGCCCCTGCTGCTGATTGCCTGCGACTTGCCAGCCATCGAAGGCGAACTCTTTGCCATCGGGTGAAACGGCTGGAGAACCGCAGGCCGGATAGCCTTCCAATTGAAAGATCTTCCGCCAACCGGTCCCATCGGCGTTGAGTGCATAGAAGGATTTAGGCGCGACTTGGGCCTGGGCCGCGCTCGACGCCGCCAGCCCGACTGCCAGGGCGAGCGCCGTCAAGCGCTGCGGAGCGAATGGAACGCCACGTTTGCCAGCAGACATGCTTTCCTCCCCGTTCAAACGTATTTGTGCCGCAGTCGGACCGCGTGATCCGGCCAACGGCATTGTAGCGTCGAAAACAAGCTCCTGCTGCAAGTCGGCGCCCAGGTCTTGTTGTTCGACTTCCCCGATGCCGGCCGCGGCAAATCTGCACTACCGCGAAAAACCACGGATGTCACGGAAGACACAGATGAACGCATCTGGGGAAACGGGCATTCCCCTTAGCCGCACCGCGCCGACCGCGTCGTTATTCCAAATTTTTCGTGTGGAACTTGTAAACAACTGGTTTGAGCGGCACGCCCCACTTGCTCTGGAAGTTGTTGTAGCGCTCGTTGTTGAGCCCGATACGGTAATCGTGATCCGGCTCCAGCGACACTGGCAAGGTGCAAGTCAGGCCGTCGTCGGACCAATGAGCCGTTTCTCCGGCGGGCGACTTCGGAAATAAGTCGCCGCCGCCGGTCCACGACATGCCTTCGCCCATCGGCCGGTCGAAGGTCACGCGCAGCGACTTCGTATCGGGCGAGACGCCCTTGGCGCCATTGGCCGGCTCGATGGAAACGATCGCGGGGACTTTGACGCGGTCTTCGATTTCTTCGTTTGCTCCCGCCGTCGTGAAGTAGAGCGCCGTCGCGGGAGCGGCGACGCCCTGGCGGCTGCGAAAGTTCTGGTAGCTCGAGGAGTTGATTCCGAGGCGATAGTATGCCCCCGGCTCCAACTTGACTGGAAGAATGCAGGTTCGGCGATCGGTCCAGCGGGCCTTGCGGGACTCGTCGATCGGCGGAAACAGCGGCGGTCCGCCGGTCCAACTCATGCCGCCGGACATATCGCGATCGAACTTGACGGTGATTTCGTCGAGCTTGGGATCGACCCCGGTGGCGCCTCGTTTGGGAACCGTTTTGACGATCTGCGGAGGGTCCGTTCTGGCGCCTTGCTCGGGAGCGGCGGCCGGGGCCTGGGCGAGCGCCGCCGTTTGCGAATCGGCGCCGGGCGCCATCGGCAGCAGCACAATCGCCAACGCCGCCACGACGAGCCGTGATTTCCAGCCGAACTGGCGCTCGGTCAATTCGAAATTCATGATTTCCTCCAAACGGTTTTGCAGTTTCGAGCCACGTTCAAAAACGCCGATCATGCCTCCTTCAGCCAATGATCGCCCTCGTAAGCGGGTCAGCACGCGCACGATCGTCTGGCTGTTTGCCGCCAAACTTCGCCCTGCGTCTTTCTTCCGGCCCGGCCGCCCTTTATGATGGGCCTTTTCCTGGACGGCGGCGGTCGGCTGCACGAAGAACGCGCCGCTGCCGTACCGTTTCATTCTTTCCAAGCGGGAGTTAGCGATGGGTTCGGTTCGCACCCGGCTGTCAATCATGATGTTCCTCCAATATTTCGTTTGGGGGTTGTGGGGCGTCGAGATCGGCAGCTACATGGCGGGCACGTTAGGATTCTCGGGCGTACAGATCGGCTCGGTCTATTCCTCGACCGCCATCGCGGCGATGATCACGCCGCTGTTCATGGGCTACATCGCGGACCGCTTGTTCGCGACCGAAAAGATTCTGGCCGTATTGCACCTGCTGGGCGCGGTGCTGCTCGGCTGCGCGGCTTTCTCCGAGCAGATTCTGGCGAAGTTTCCTAACCTGGAAAGTCAGTTCCACGTCCTGTATCCGGTCATGATCGGCTACGCGCTGTGCTATATGCCTACGCTGGCGCTGACCAACTCGATCAGCTTCGAGAACATCAGCGATCCGGAGAAGGAATTTCCGATCATTCGCGTGTTCGGCACGCTCGGCTGGATCGTGGCGGGTTGGGTCGTCGGTTTGCTGCTGAAGGTCAAGCCCGACAGTTTCCTCTATGGACCGATCACCAGCGTTATTCCCGCCGACAGCGTGCTGTTTTCCAAGAATAACTTCATGGTGATGGCCTCGTTCTCATCGATCGTGCTGGGCCTGTTCTGCTTTACGCTGCCGCATACCCCGCCGAAGAAAGGAGGCGCCGCCGACTCGGCGACCTCCGGCAATCGCCAGAGCATTTTGCGGCTGCTGGCGAATCCGTCGTTTTTGGTGTTCACCTTGGCGTCGTTTCTGGTCTGCATTCCACTGGCCTTCTATTACAACCTAGCCAACGTGTTTCTCAATGAGATCGACGCTCCCTCGCCGACGGCGCCGCAGACCGTCGGCCAGATTTCCGAGGTCTTCTTCATGGCGGCGATGCCGCTGTTCATTTCGGCCCTCGGCGTCAAACGCATGCTCGCGCTCGGCATGCTGGCCTGGGTGGCAAGGTATTACTGCTTTGGCACGTTGAACCTGCCGCTGGTGGTGCTCGGGCTGGTGCTGCACGGCATTTGCTATGACTTCTTCTTTGTGGCCAGCCAGATTTACGTGGACGCCAAGGCGGCCGCGTCGCAACGGGCCAGCGCCCAGAGCTTTATCGCGTTTGTGACGCTCGGCCTGGGGATGTTCGTCGGCGCCTACGCGGCCGGTTACGTGCGCGACCAGTATCCGCCGGTCTACAAGCTCTTGGCGGTTGACGAAGAAGGCGAGCCGAAGATCGACAAAGACGGACAACTGGTCACGACGCCGCTGCCGAATTGGGATCCGACCGGCAAGACGGGATTCGCCAAGAAGTACGGGCTCGATCAAGACAAGACCCTCGCTTTGAGCGACCCGCCCGACCCGTTTGTCGATCCTGACGCCGGCATCACCTACTCGCAAGAAGGCTTCGAAGGCACGCTCGCCCACATGGACAAGGACCACAACGGCAAAGTAACGTATGCCGAGTGGCGCCACGGGCAGAGTTATGACTGGAAGCAGATCTGGATGTGGCCCATGGCCGGCGCGGCGCTGACCTTGATCTTCTTCTGGTTCGGCTTCCGGGAACGAGTTACTCCCGAGGAAACGGCCGAGATGGTCGACGAATCGGTCCTGGGGGCCGGCGAAGGCCCCGAACCGCAAGTAGGTTGAGGTGCATCATGGCTGCTGAATTTATTTACGAACGAGCGCCGTATCCCAGTTGCCACGCTTCGACCATCGTCGAGACGCAGCCGGGCAAGTTTTTGGCGGCCTGGTTCGGCGGTTCTCGCGAAGGCGCCGACGACGTGGCCATCTGGCTCGCGCATTATGACGGCCGCTGGTCCGAACCTGAAAAGATTGCCGAGGAGCGAGGCAAGCCGTGCTGGAACCCGGTCTTGTTCCGCGAACGCAAGAGCGGCGAAATCCAGCTTTACTACAAGGCTGGACCGAGTCCGCAGACCTGGTCGGGCTTCTGCCGCACCAGCGCCGACGGCGGCAAGACGTTTGGCGAAACCCGCATCCTCCCGGCGGGCCTGCTGGGGCCCATCAAGAACAAGCCGGTGCAGTTCGAAGACGGCGTCATTCTAGCGCCCACTTCCGTCGAGTCGTATCGCAACTGGGCTTGCTGGGTTGAACGCAGCGCAGACGGCGGCAAGAGTTGGACGAAGTACGGTCCGATCTTTCATCCCGAGCACGCCGACGGGATTATTCAACCGTCCATCTTGCGCGCCTCCGACGGTTCGCTTTTTCTGTTGGCCCGCAGCACGCGCCGGATCGGGCAGATCTGCCGAGCGCACAGCCGCGACGGTGGTTTGACCTGGAGCGCGGCGGAAGCCGTCGAGTCGCTGCCGAATCCGAATTCGGGCATCGACGCCGTCACATTGGCCGATGGCCGCCAGGCGTTGGTTTACAATCCCACGCACATCGGGCGCTCGCCGCTGGCGCTTCGCCCTGGGAGATCCCGACGGCCGCGAATTCAAAACGGTGCGCACGCTGGAATCAGAACCGGGCGAATACTCCTATCCCGCCGTCATCCAGGCCTCGGACGGCAGCGTGCAGATCACCTACACGTGGAAACGTCAGAAAATCCGTCGCCAGTGGTTCACGCTGGAAGAACTGGCCCGTGCCGAATAATCCGCCAGTATTCCTGTTGTAGGTTCCGGCGGCTTCCTGCGCCGCGGCGCGGCTACGGCCCGGCGATTTAGCTCTTTATTATCCGTTCGAAAGCGGAAACTCACGCGTCCGGCTTGCCGAATGAGTGGCGCCCCCGCGCACATCTCCGGCCGCCGAGCTTTGGCTTCGCCCCTAGCCGGTCCGCGGGTTCGGCGATTAAACTATCCGGTTCGACCGTTTTGAGTTTTTCCTTCCTAGTCGATAGGCGCCTCTGCGCCCCCTAGCTGCTGATGAAATCGATCAAAAAGCTGCTTGTCGCCAATCGCAGCGAAATTGCGACCCGAGTATTCCGCACGGCCCACGAACTGGGCATCCGCACAGTGGCGATTTATTCCTACGAAGATCGCTTCGCGCTGCACCGCTTCAAGGCGGACGAAGCGTACCAGGTGGGCCGCATCGGCGAGCCGATCCGGGCCTACCTGGATATCGAAGGCATCATCAAGCTGGCGCAAGAGTGCGAAGTCGACGCCATCCATCCCGGCTACGGCTTCCTGTCGGAAAACCCCGACCTGGCCCGGGCTTGCGAAGCAGCGGGCATCGTCTTTTGCGGCCCCTCGCCCCGGATGCTCGAACAGTTGGGCGACAAAATCGTGGCCCGCAAGATCGCCGAACAGGCGGGCGTGCCGGTGCTGGCCGGCAGCAGCGAGCCGCTTGCCGGCAGTGAACAAGCGGCCGAACTAGCTGGCAGGCTGGGATTTCCCGTCTTGCTCAAGGCCGCCAAGGGGGGCGGCGGGCGAGGCATGCGCGTCGTCCATCGCGAAGAGGAGCTGGCAGGGCAATTAGAACAAGCGCAGCGCGAGGCGCAAACCGCCTTTGGCAGCCCCGACGTATTCCTGGAAAAGTTCATTGCCCGTCCGCGGCACATCGAAGTGCAGTTGATGGGCGATAAGCACGGCAACCTCGTCCACCTCTACGAACGCGACTGCTCCGTGCAGCGGCGTCATCAAAAGGTGGTGGAGATTGCGCCGGCCATCAACCTTGCCGCCGAGTTGCGCGAGCAGATATGCCAGGCGGCGATCGGCATTGGTCGCGCCGTGGGCTATGAAAGCGCCGGCACGGTTGAGTTCCTCCTCGACACGGAAACCGGCAAGTTCTATTTCATCGAGGTCAATCCGCGCATTCAGGTGGAGCATACCTGCACCGAGCAGATCACCGGCGTGGACCTGGTCAAGTGCCAGTTGTTGGTGGCGCAAGGCCGCCGTCTCGACGATCCGGAGATCGGGCTGGGTTCGCAAGCCAGCGTGCGCACGGAAGGCTATGCCATCCAATGCCGGATTACCACCGAGGATCCGCTCAACCATTTCCGACCGGACTACGGCCGCGTGGCGCATTATCGCTCCACGGGCGGCCCCGGCGTGCGGCTCGATACCGGCACCGCCTTCTCCGGGGCGATGGTCACGCCGTACTATGACTCGCTGCTGGTGAAGGTCATCACCTCGGGACGCACGTTTGCCGATGCGGCTCGGCGCATGGAACGCTGCTTGCAGGAATTCCGCATCCGCGGCGTCAAGACCAACATTCCCTTCCTGATCAACCTGGTCTCGCACCCGCAATTCATCTCCGGCGGCTGCACCACGCGGTTTTTGGACGAAACGCCCGAGCTGTTTCAGTTCGTGGCCCGGCGCGACCGCGCTACCAGGCTGTTCATGTACCTGGCCGACGTGCTGGTCAACGGCAACTCGCTGGTCAAGAAACGTTCGGAACAGGTCCGTCGCGAGGCCGCGCCGCTGCCCGCCTTCGATGCGCAGGCCGCCGTTCCGCCGGGCACGCGCCAACGGCTGCAGCAATTGGGGCCGGAAAAGTTCAGCCAGTGGATCCTCGAACAGAAGCCGCTGCTGCTGACCGACACCACGATGCGCGACGCCCACCAGTCGCTGCTGGCGACGCGGTTGCGCACGCACGACATGCTGCAGATCGCCGAAGCCTACGCCCGGCTGCACCCGGGCTTGTTCTCGCTCGAGATGTGGGGCGGCGCCACGTTCGATACGGCCATGCGGTTCCTCAAAGAGTGCCCCTGGCAGCGGCTGGCCGACTTGCGCGAGAAGATTCCCGAACATCCTGTTCCAGATGCTGCTGCGGGCGTCCAACGCGCTGGGCTATTCGAACTATCCCGACAACCTGGTGCAGGCGTTTGTCGAAGAGGCCGCGTCGGCCGGCATTGACGTGTTCCGCGTATTCGATTCGCTCAACTGGGCGCCGAACATGCGAGTGGCGATGGAGGCCGTGCAGAAGAGCGGCGCCATTTGCGAAGCCGCCATCTGCTACACCGGCGACGTGCTCGACAAGAAACGCACGAAGTACAACCTGAAATACTACGTTGCGCTGGCCAAGGAGTTGGAGAAGATGGGCGCCCACATCCTGGCCATCAAGGATATGGCCGGACTGTGCAAGCCGTACGCTGCCGAACTGCTGGTGCGCACGCTCAAGCAGGAAATCGGCATTCCCATCCACTTTCACACCCACGACACCAGCGGCGTGCAGGCGGCGGCCATTTTGAAAGGGGCCGAAGTCGATTTGGACATTGCCGACGCGGCGTTTTCGCCCCTCTCCGGCTTGACCTCGCAGCCGAATCTGAACTCGGTGGTTGAGGCCTTGCGCTTTACGCCGCGAGATACCGGTCTCAATCCTGAGCGATTGGAGCGCACGGCCGAATACTGGGAAGCCGCGCGGGACTTCTATGCTTCATTCGAAACCGGCATGAAGGCAAGCACGGCCAGCGTATACCACAACGAAATGCCCGGCGGCCAATACACCAATCTCTTCGAGCAAGCCAAGGCGATCGGCCTGGGCTCGCGGTGGTACGACATCTGCCGGATGTACGCCGACGTGAACCAATTGTTCGGCGACATCGTGAAGGTGACGCCTTCGTCGAAGGCCGTGGGCGATATGGCGCTGTACCTGATCGCCAACAACCTTACGGTGGATGACGTGCTCGACTTCAACCGCGAGTTGACGCTTCCCGGAATCGGTTGTCGACCTGGTCTCAGGCCGCATGGGGCAGCCGCCCGGCGGTTTTCCGCCCAAGGTGCAAGAGCGAATCCTGCGCGGCGAGAAGCCGCTCACCGAGCGGCCGGGCGACCAGTCTGCCTCCGGCCGACTTTCAGCGCCACGGCGAAGGAATTGGAACCCCGGCTGGGCCGGCAGCCGACGCGCCGCGAGATCGTCTCGCACATCATCTATCCCCGCGTGGTGAGCGACTTCATCACGCACCAGGAGACTTACGGCGACACCAGCGTGCTGCCGACGCCGGTTTTCTTTTATGGCCCGCAGACGAATGAAGAGCTGGCCGTCGAGATCGAACCGGGCAAGACGTTGATCATCAAGTTCCTGACGATTGGCGATCCGCATCCGGACGGCACGCGGACCGTGTTCTTCGAACTTAACGGTCAGCCGCGCGACGTGACCGTGACCGACACATCGCTCGACGCCGCGATCGAACGCCGCCCGAAGGCCGAAACCGGCGACCCGAACCAGGTGGGCGCCCCATGCCCGGCATGATTGTCAACGTGGCCGTCAAGGCCGGCGACCGCATTTCGCAAGGCCACAAACTGCTGACGATGGAAGCCATGAAAATGGAAACCACGCTCTACGCCGAGCGAGACGGCCGGATCGGCGAGGTCCTGGTCGAGCCTGGCAGCAACGTCGAGACGGGCGACCTGGTAATTCGCTGGGAGTGAGCGGCAAACGCGGAATGCGGAGCGGGCTGGGGCGGCGGTCGCGGTTCGCATTTCCAAGCCAGGAAGCGGCGGGCGAAAGAAGCTGGCTTTGATTCGCCTTGCACGGACGGGATTCGGTCGAATTCCGTCTGCTATTGATTCCCTGTAAACCATGGCGGGCCTGATTGCGCCGCTCCAGGGCGTGAAAGGCAGCCGAAGCGGCGAAAATGGGCTGGTTGTGGCCAGTTTTTGTCTGCCAAATCGTTGACTGCAATTCGGCCCGTAGTTATTTTGGCAGGAACTCATTGATTGTCGCCGATCGGGACCGGCGGCAACTTATCCGCCCCGGCGCGTGCCAGACTAAGAATGTCGTCGTAGTGCGGGGCTAACAGGGCATTCGGGCGGCAGGACAAGGTGGCAGTTTCCGTAGCGAACGATAGGGCAGGAATCGCTTGTCTTTTTCACGACGTTCGTGAAGCTATTCGCCTCTTCCGGCTTCTCCGTGCGCATCGTCCCGCCGGTCTCGATGTCTTTGCTTCAGGTTCTTGGGGAGATTGACCATGCGTTTTGACGCCTTGCTTTCGCGCGTTCGTCACCACCAGCGGCATTCGCCGCGCCGTCGCTCTTTTCACGCGGAGCGGCTTGAATCACGAGAAATGCTGGCTGCGGACCCGATCGTGACGGTCAATACGAACTATGGCAGCTTTCAGATCGAATTGCTTCCTGACGCGGCGCCGCAGACGGTCGCCAACTTTCTGAGCTACGTGGATAGCGGCGCGTACACAGATTCTATCTTTCACCGCTCTGTACCGGGCTTTGTGGAGCAGTCCGGCGGTTATACGTCCGCAAGCCCGACGTTTAGCAGCACATCGCAATTCACGACCATTCCGACCACCGCCGCCATTCCGCTGGAATACAACCTGCCGAACGTGGTAGGTTCAGTGGCCATGGCGAGGACGATCGATCCGAACAGCGCAACCGACCAGTGGTTCGTCAACCTGATCGACAACAGCTCCACGCTCGGCGCCGGAGGCAGTTCGACCGACGGATACGCCGTGTTCGGCAAAATTCTCGGCAACGGGATGGACGTGCTTAACAAGATTGCGTCGCTCGACGTGCACAACGAGGACAACGGCGGAGCCTTCAGCCAGCTTCCGCTCGGCCAAAGCAACCAGTTGGTCCGCATCAGCTCGATGACCGTCGACAGCATTGACGGCACGGTCTTCACGGATACAAACGGCAACGGCAAGCTCGATGCTGGCGAAGCGGGGGTCGCCGGAAGGACGGTGTTCATCGACAATGACGGGACCGGCGTTCCTGATGCGAACAATCCGTCGACGGTCACCGATGCGAACGGGAATTACACATTCACTGGCCTCGCGGCGGGAACGTATCACGTCCGCGAGGTCTCGCCGGACAATGTAACGGTTTCCGAGCCGCTTAAAACGGCGACCGTCTCTGCCGATGTCACGAGCGCGGGCGTTGACTTTGCCGAACATGTGACCCCGTCGACGCCGCAGCAGAGCTATATCACGGCCGTATACCAGGACATCCTGGGGCGGGCCCCGGATGCCGAAGGGCTCGCCTACTGGGAGCAACAACTTACCGCAGGAACAAAGAAAGGCGTCTTTACGTCGTTCTTGTCGCACAGCGACGAGTACTATTCCAACTTTGTGATCAAGCCCGACTACCTGAAGTATCTTGGGCGCGAGGCGGACGACGCGGGAGTCGCCTATTGGCTCGGCAAGATCCACGGCGGCCTGACGGACCAGCGACTCGAGACCGACTTACTGGCTTCCGACGAGTACTTCGAGCACGCCGGCGGCGACAATGCCCACTGGATGGACGGCATCTACCAGTCGCTCTTGAACCGCGGAGCCGATCCGAACGGAGTAAAATATTGGCTCGCGCAATTATCGAACGGCGAAGCCCGCGCGCAAATTGCCTTGTCGATCGCCAGCGGATCGGAAGCGGAGACGCTCACGATCAGCGACGACTACATGCGCTTCCTGGGCCGCGAGCCGGACGCGGACGGAAAGTCGTACTGGCTGAAACAACTTGCCGACGGCAAGCACAACGAGGATGTGATCGCGGCCTTTGCCGCTTCGGACGAGTACTATCAGGACCATACGAGTTAAAGCGATTGCCAAGGCCTCGCGCCGCACATAAGTTGACGGCAAGCGAGCGTTGCAACCGCAAGGACGTCCTTTTTCTGGGGAGCACGATCATGCGAGTGCGTCCGATATTTCAGCGTTTCCGCCCTGGCTCGATGTCGCGCCTTGCGACTCGTGACCGGACGCGCCGAGCAGCGGTAGTCAAGTTGGCGGGCCGCCGCAGCCTGATTGAATCGCTCGAAGCGCGAACGGTGCTCACGACGTTCTATGTCGATGCAAACCTGGCGCTGACTGCCGACCGAGACTCCAGCGGCGGCATTACGGCAGGCGATCAGGTGACGTTCGGCCAGGGGCAGGCTTACGAGCAGGCAACCTTAACGTTCGACGCCGAACCGACCGGCGGCGATACCGGTACGGCTTTCAGTTCCATTAGCCAAGCCGTGAATTCGCCGCTTGTTCAAGATGGGGATACGATTGACGTAGCGGGCGGAGCGTATGCTGACGGCAACGTTCGCATCAGCAAAAGCATCACTTTGCAAGGGCTGGGAGACGTAGTCCTCAGCTATCCGGTACGGCCGCTGAGCGCTCCGATCGGCGGCAACCTTTCCAGACTATGTGGGAATAACTATTACTGGCGATCCCACTTCTGTGACGTTATCCAATCTCGACATCGAGGGCTTTACGACGAGTCTATCCTGCGATGGTTGCGGAACGTTGACGTTGAGCGATATGACGCTGAATAGCGTCCCTGACTACTCCTACTTTCCTGCCGGGGCGCCGGTAAGTGGTCCAGCGTCGAGGGTCTCGAACGTCGATGAATTGAATCTCAAAACAACCTCAGATTCTTCCCGGCACGTGTATGTCGGGCCTCAGTCGTCGCTCGGTGCAGCGGACATCGACTTCGTCGATGGAAGCGACAAGATCGCGATCAAGGGCGTCAATCGAGTCTCGCTGACGACGGCGGACGGCGCCGACCGTTTCGATATTACTCCGCTTCCTGCCACGACGATTACCGTGGATGGCGGCGACCCTAGCCCGCCGACAGACCCTGGAGATTCTCTGAACGTCGAATTGGCGAACACAACGGGAGCGGATTTCGCTGTTGCGAGGGACTCCTCGGGAGCGTTTGGTTCCTGGACGTTCTCGAACCGCCAGCCGGTCTTGTTCAAGAATATCGAAACACTATCTCCAGCGAATGTCGCCAATCAGGGCATGACAATTAACGCCACAGAGAGCGTCAACACCGGCAACCAGGAGGTGGCGCGTTTTGCGGACCCGAACATCGCTGGTAGTTTATCGGATTATTCCGCCACGATCTCTTGGGGCGATGGCACGACGGCGACCAGCGGGGTCATCAGCTTTAATCCAACGACCCACTTGTTCTCCGTGAGCGGTAGTCACACCTACGCGGAGGATGGAAAATATACTCTCGTCGTGACCGTGCATCGCGCGGGTTACGATGATTTGGCGATGATGGCCAGTGCCGTGGTTGCGGAGCCTCCGATTCAGGGGATCAGCCTCACTGTCACTGGTACTGCGGGCGTTCCGCTGTCGCCTGCGTTCGACCAGAGGGTCGTGGTAGCGAGGTTCACGCATGGCGGGAGTCAAGAAGGTTTTATCAACTATGCCGACGGCGATCCGGCAAACCCTGCGAAGATCGATTGGGGCGACGGCACGACGACGACCGGATCGATTGGATGGTATCCGCCTTACGGTCTGTACCCTGGAGAATTCAGCGTCTCGGGCGATCACACCTACAGCGCGTCAGGCCAATACGTCATCACGATCACGGTAAACGACGACGGAACGCAAACGGTGTTTACGTCCACCGCCAAAATCGGCGATGCATTTCTGCCGCCGGGGGTTGAAGGAACGCCGAATCAGCGCTTCGTCGCCGCAGTATTCAACAATTTGCTCGCTCGACAGATCGATCCCAGCGGTCTCAACTACTGGTCGGCGAAACTCGACGCCGGCGTCAGCGGCAAGAAATTATTGCGGGCATTCAAAACAGCGGCGAGTACCGTCACGACGAGATCGACTCGCTATTCCAGGGCTACTTGCGTCGCGACGCCGACGCGGCCGCTCTGGCGGCTGACGACAAACTGCTCCTTCAAGGAGCGACCTTGGAACAATTGGCCTCCGTCATCGTCAGTTCCGACGAGTATTTTCAGCAAAGCGGCGGCACGAATGACGGCTTTCTGGCGGCCTTGTTCCAGGATGCCTTGCATCGCGGGATCGACGATTCCGCCAAGGCCGCGTTCGAACAAGCGCTGTCCCACGGCGCCACGCGTGCGCAAATTGCCGACCATCTGTTTGCGAGCCAGGAATACAGACGCGACGAGGTACAAAGCCTCTACCAGCAGGCGCTCGACCGAGACGCCGACCCGACAGGCCTGGCGTACTGGGCCGATCAACTGGCACACGGCGTACGGGACGAACTCCTGCTGGCCGCGTTGCTGAGTTCGCAGGAATTCTTTGACAACGTCACGAGTTCATAGGCGGACAAGACGTCTCGCCGAGATTCTCAGGCGGGGCGACCGACGTGCGTCGCCCCCAACGATTTCCGCCTGCGGAATTTGGCGCATTTCCGGCAACAAGGTCTTGTCTTCGCCCGGATCACACCGCTCCGAAATTCGCTCTCTCCGTTTGCGTCTTCTGCGTCTCACATCGTCCCTAACAAGTTTCTCAACGAGATTTTTCTAGACATTCAAGGGCCCGGAGATGTATGATTCGGACCGTCCAGGTTTGTTCCTTGGAGACCGAAAGCACCTAAACAGCGTTCCTGATTGGCCTCGCCGCTCAATCCTCACCCTTTTCGCCTCAAGCCCTGACTGATTCAGCCTGGACTGCCGAGCGGAGTGTTTCGAGTTGGTTGATGTTGGTTCTTGGCATCCGTCGGGATCAGGGAACTTCGCCGTTCTCGTTCGTTGAAGTAGGCGGCAGTCGGGTTGATTAGTCGAGCCTCGCGCGTGACCGCGGCCAGAAATCCGTCGGCGCCTTGTTCCGACAAGCGGTGCGCACAGGTTCAAGGTTTGTGTTTGCTCGAAAAGGGTGATCTCGATGGCGAAGAAATTGTACGTGGGCAACCTCCCTTGGTCGGTGACGTCGGCGGACTTGGAGGCATTGTTCAGCCCCTATGGCGCCGTGCAGTCGGCCGAAGTCGTTTCGGATCGCGAGACCGGTCGATCGCGCGGTTTTGGGTTTGTCCAGATGGAATCCGACGAAGCCGCCGATCAGGCGATCAGCACGCTGCATGAATCGGAATTCCAAGGCCGCAACCTGACGGTCAACGAAGCCCGCGAGCGGGCTCCGGGCGGCGGAGGCGGCGGCGGTCGCGGCGGTTATGGCGGCGGTCGCGGGGGCCGGGGATTCTAGTCTCCCCGTTCTCTCCTGCCAGAATCGATTCGGCCGCAAACGCATCGCACCGCATGGAACGCGGCGGCCTGCGTATTCCGGCTGTCTTATGTCCAGGCGGCGGTGATCCGGCGGCGCACTGTCCGCGGGCGGCGGTACTGTTCGTGGGCGGCTCGGGCACTGTTCGTGGGCCGGCCGGAATGATATCGTAAGAGTCATCGGCGGCATTGGCAGCGCCCCAATCGCCGGGAGCGGCGCCAGTCGATCACGAAGGGCGGCCCGCAAGGGCCGCCCTTTCTTGCGCCCGCAGAATCGGCAAGTTCTCGGTACGTTCGCCGTGGAACAAGCCGCCGCGCGCCCATCCGTCAGTCCGTGTATGCCCATTCGCCTATCCAATATTCGCCTCGGCGTCGAAGAGCCGGAACAGAGCCTGCCCGAGCGGTTGGCGCGGGCGATGGATGTCCGCCCAACCGACATTGAGCGGTGGCGGATCCTGCGCAAGAGCCTCGACACCCGGGACAAGTCTGACGTGCACTTCGTCTACACGGCCGAAGTGGTCGTGCCGACCGACGAAGCGGAGATCGTCTCACGCGCCGCTCGCCACAAAGGTCCGGAACGAGTCGAGGCTTACGAAGAGCCGCCTTTCGAAATGCCGAGCCCTGGCGAAAGGCCGCTGGACGAACGCCCGGTGGTGATTGGCTCCGGACCGGCCGGACTGGTGGCGGCCTACTTCCTGGCCGAACAAGGTTATCAGCCGCTGGTGCTCGAGCGGGGCCGCGCGGTGCGCGACCGGATTCGCGACGTGCATGCCTTTGATTCGGGCGGACCGCTCGATCCGGAAAGCAACTATTTGTTCGGGGAGGGGGGGCCGGCACGTTCAGCGACGGCAAGCTCACCTGCCGCAGTTCCGGCCCGGACGTCCGCCGCGTGCTGGAATTGTTTGCGGCCTGCAAGGGCAAGCCGTCCATTCTCTACGACCATCGTCCGCACTTGGGCAGCAACCGATTGCCGGCCGTCGTCAAGGCGATCCGGCAACGAATCGAAGGGCTCGGCGGCGAATTTCGCTTTTCCTGCCGGGTGGAGGACATTGTTCTGGCGGACGGGCGGATACGCGGTCTGGCCACTTCATCAGGGCACACGCCCGCGCACGTCGTCGTGCTGGCGATCGGCCACAGTGCTCGCGATACCTATGAAATGCTGCTGGCCCGCGGAGTGCCGATGGCGCCCAAGCCGTTTCAGATCGGCGTGCGCATCGAGCACCCTCAGGAGCAGGTCAATCGCGTGCAGTATGGCCCGCAACGCCTGGAAGAAAGACTGGGCGCCGCGGATTACACCTTGGTTGCTCGCGGGCGAATCAACTTGTTCAGCTTTTGCATGTGCGCCGGCGGACAAATTATTCCCAGCGTTTCCGAGCCTGGCTACTTTTGCACGAACGGCATGAGCCTCTCGCGACGCGACTCCCCGTTTGCCAACAGCGGCCTGATGATCACGCTCGAGCCCGACCAGTTCGGCTCCGGCCACGTGCTGGCGGGCATGCATTTGCAGCGCAAATACGAAGCCCTGGCGTACGAGGCGGGCGGCGGCCGTTACGCGTGCCCCATCCAACGCGCCTCGGATTTTTTGGCCCGGCGCCGCAGCCAAGGCGAGCTGGTTGCCAGCTACCCGCGCGAGCTGGTCTCTGTCGAGTTGGAGCAATGCGTGCCGCCGCAGGTCGTTGCTGCATTGCGGCACGGCTTGCCGCTGCTGGATCGCCGCTGGCGGGGCAAATTCCTGGCCCAAGCGGTGCTGGTTGGCCCGGAAGCCCGCGGCAGTGCGCCGGTCCGCTTTCCGCGAGACGCGAGCAGCCTGGAAAGCACGGGCGTGGCGGGACTGTATCCGATCGGCGAGGGGGCCGGCTACGCCGGCGGCATCGTGAGCGCGGCGCTTGACGGGCTGCGGGCCGCCAAGACGATCGTCGCCCGATACGCGCCTTGGGAGCGGCGATGAAGACGAACCGCATCGCGTCGATCGATCGTCGACGATGGACAAGCTCAGGCAAACCGCGCGGGCCCTTCGCGCGCTTGGGCCGGCTGCTTTATAACCTTGATAGCCTTCGCTGAATCGCATCCGCTCCGCCGCCCACTCCACGCATGATCCTGCTCTCCGTCAACGAAGTCGTCAAACATTTCGGTCCCGACCCGGTTCTGGACGGCGTGACTTTCGAAGTCCGGCCTGGAGAGAAGATCGGGCTGGTCGGCCCCAACGGCGCGGGCAAGACGACGTTGATGAAGATCCTTGCCGGCCGCGAGGAGGCCGACGCCGGTCAGGTCGAGCTGCACGCATCCGCCCGCATGGAGTACCTCGAGCAGCAGCCCGAATGGGCGGCAGGCCGCACGTTGTGGCAAGAGGCCGAGTCTGCGCTGCGCACCTGGTCGCACTGGCTAAGGAAGCCGAACAGGCGGCCGACGCGCTGAGCGAGACGACCGACCACCGTGAACGGGCCCGGCTCGGTCAGCGCTACGACCGCCTGCAGCACGAATTGCAACAGCGAGACGCGTATCACCTGGATCATAAGATCGAGCGGGTGTTGCACGGCCTGGGCTTTGACGAAGCAAGCTTTCATCGGCCGATCGAGCAACTCAGCGGCGGCCAGCAGAATCGGCTGATGTTGGCCAAGCTGCTGCTGCGAGATCCCGACTTGATGCTGCTCGACGAACCGTCGAACCATCTCGACATCGAGGCCACCCAGTGGCTCGAGTCGTTCCTCGCCGAGACGAAACAAGCCGTGATTGTCGTCAGTCACGACCGCTACTTCCTCGACAAGGTGACCAACCGCACGCTGGAACTGTTTCACGGCTCCGTCGACGACTTTACGGGCAATTTCACCGCCTATTGGCGTCAAAAGGCCGAGCGACTGAAGGTTCAGGTCCGGACCTACGAAAAGCAGCAGGAACAGATCGCCAAGACGGAGGACTTCATCCGCCGCAATCACTACGGACAGAAAAGCGCCCAGGCGAAAGATCGCGAAAAGAAGCTGGCTCGGATCGAGCGAGTCAATCCGCCGCGACAAATCGACGCTCCGGCGATGGGCTTTCCGCCCGCCGACCGCACCGGCGACATCGTGCTGCGCGTCGAGCAGGTTTCCAAGGGCTATGATCGTCCGCTGTTCGCCGAGCTATCGTTCGACGTCCTGCGCGGCCAGCGGTGGGGCATCATCGGTCCCAACGGCACGGGAAAAACCACGTTGTTGCGCTGCCTGGTGGGCCAACAGCAAGCCGACTCGGGCCGGATCAGCCCGGGCACAGGCGTGCGAATCGGCTACTACGACCAGTTGCTCTCAAGCCTGGACGACGACCTGCCGGTCGTCGAGGCCATGCGCCCGCCGGGCAAAGAATACAACGAACCGCAACGCCGCGGCATGCTGGCGAGATTCGGGCTGACGGGCGACATCGTGTTCCAACGCGTCGGCAGCCTCAGCGGCGGCGAGCGGAGCCGCGCATCGCTGGCGCAACTGGCGGCGACCGACGCTAATTTCCTGGTGCTCGACGAACCGACCAACCATCTCGATCTGTGGGCCTGCGATTCGCTGGAGCGCTCGCTCAATGAGTTCGACGGCACGGTACTGTTCGTCAGCCACGACCGCTACTTTCTCAACCGGGTGGCCGATCACTTGCTGGTCGTCGAGCCGGGACGCTTTCGGGTCATCGAAGGAAATTACGACACGTACCTGCACTTCGTGCGCGAAGGATTGGCTGGCGCCGCCGCCACGAACAGCGCGAAAGCGGAGGAACGCCCAAAGCCGCCGGCGAAAAAGGCAAAAGAAGAGAAGCCGGCCAAGCGCGTGTGGAGATTTCCGTTCCGCAAACTCGCCGATCTGGAGGCTGAGATCTTCGAACGCGAATCAAAGGTAGAAGAACTGCACGCCGCACTCGCCAGCCCCGAGGTGCTGCGCGACGGCAATCGCGTGAAAGAGATTCAAGGCGAGATTGCCCAGCAGCAGGAGAGCCTCGGCACGCTCTACGAGCACTGGGAAGAAGCGAGCCAGCGGAACGCGACCAGCTAAAAGATCGACGGCTGCACTTATTGCGGTTCGGTCCCGGTTTTTTCGCTCTTGCCGTCTGCTTCCGTCTTGGCGCCCAGCGCCGCCAACGCTTCGCGCGCCCGGCCATGATCGGGATCGATTTCAAGGCAATGCTGGTAGGCCTCTCGGGCCGGGCCGTCTTTCCCTTGCACGCGACGCGCTCGCCCAGGAAGTACCAGGCCATGCTCTGCTGGGGCTTCAGTTTGAGCGACTCGGTCATGGCCGCCGCCGCCTGTTCCGGATCGCCTTCTTCACAAGCGTCGATACCGGTCGCCAAGAGCATTTTTGCCAGGTGCTCTT
This sequence comes from Pirellulales bacterium, assembly GCA_963786255.1. Lineage (GTDB taxonomy): Bacteria > Planctomycetota > Planctomycetia > Pirellulales > JAICIG01 > JAICIG01. The sequence goes on along the minus strand of CAWAYY010000025.1, from coordinate 546,680 downwards.
TCTCGACTTCCGGCTGCTGATGATAGGTTTGGGCGAGCCGCCGCTCGGCCGCCGGGTTCTCTTGAAGCCGGGCGGATTCGCTCCAATCGTCAATGGCGGAATTCGTCTTTCGCTGGATCAAATAGGCTTCGCCTCGCAGAAACGAAGTTTGCGGCGCACGACCGGCCTCGCCGATCACATGGCGGAGCATGGATAAGGCATCGCGAGGCTGTTCGAGCTTCAAGGAGAGCGTCGCCGCTTCAATCGCGAACTTCTCGTCCCAGCCGAGGGTCAACGCATGCTGGATCGCATGAGCGGCCGCATCCTCCTGCCCGGCGGCTTCGGCGGCGCGGCCCTGCGTGACCCACCACAAGGCGCCGCAGGAGGCGCCCCAACGCTCCGTGTCCGCCAACGGATCGGTGAATCGCGAATACGATGGCCTCCATTCGGCCTTGACCAGCCAATCTTCGGCCGCCTGAGGACGCCCTTGTTCCCGTTCCGCCCACGCCATCAACTGACACGGCGCATGCGATCGGGGCTCCTGTTCGAGGAAATGCCTCAGCACCGGCTCGACTTCCGCGGCGCAATTTGTGAGCAGCAACAGCCGGGCCAGGCTGACGGCCGCCGACATTTCGTCCTCGTCTTTCTCGAGCGCCTGGCGAAACGCTTGCTCCGCCTCGTCGGCGCCTTCACGCCGCAGTTCAGAAACGCGCCAGTCTGACCGAAACCGATGCGGCGCCAAGCCCCAGCGCTTGCGCCTGCTTGATTTTTTCCACCGCCTCGTCCAGGCGGCCCAGGCGGTCGAGCGTGACGGCCCAGAGATAGACGGCATCCTTTGAACTCGGGTCAAGTTCCGCCGCCTGCCGGGCGCAAATCTCAGCTTGCGGCAAATAGCCAAAGCCCAAATAAAGCCGGGCCAGCGACTGCCAGTGCTCGCTGCGTGACAGCGTCATTCCCTGCTGGTGGCCCATGATGACGGCGGCCGCTTCGATGTCAATCTGGCTGAAATCGACGGCAGGAATCTTTGGTCGAGAGACGAAGTAAGCCGCTGCGCCAAGGCCCAGCGCCAACTCGACCACGATCAGCACGGCGAAGCGGCGTTGCCAACGAGACATGCTATCTAACCTTTTCGAGGGCCGTTCAGGGTTGGCTGAGCCAGGCGGTGACCCGGCCCACGCGATCGTACGGCGGGCACACATGCAATCCGCCCGCCACAATGTCATCGCGCCCGTCCCCGTTCAAATCCCCGCAGGAAACCGTGACCAGATGCGTGGGATTGGAATCGACGGGGCGCAGTTGAAAATTCTGCCGGCCGTCGTTTTCCAGCCAGACCACGCTCGGATTGACGGGACTGCTCCAATCGTTCAGCAAGCTGACCAACGCCACGTCCAGGTCCCCATCGGCGTCGAGATCGCCTGCCGCCGCGGCGTAGGTGGCGCCGAAGGTCGCAATGCGATGCGAGTCAAACTTCCACGCGCCTTTGTTTTCCAGCCAGAAACATCCATGGTACGGCTGCGGCCAGGTGTAGTTTTCTTCCAGGTTATCGCCGGCCGGGAGCAGCAGATCGGCGTCGCCGTCTTGATCGAGATCGGCCAGCACCAGGCCCGCGCTGCCCAGATCATAATTGATCGAAGAAAACAGCACGTGCCGCTGGAAGCCGCCCTTCCCGTCGTTTTCAAAGGCCAGCACCTGCTCGTCGTCCTGCGAAATCACGGTGGCGATGTCGAGATCGCCGTCGCCGTCAAAGTCGGCGACGGGAACATGAATAGCGCCGGGCCGCGACCAGAGGCGGTGCTCGCGGAAACGGTAATCGCCCCGGTTTTCCAGCCACAGGACTTCGCCTCGAGAGTAGCCGAACACGGCGACGGCCAGGTCGACGTCGCCGTCGCCGTCAAAGTCGCCCGGCTGGGCATCGGCCACGCGGCGCACGGCGTCGAGCAGCACCCGGCGCTGGAACCCCTCGCTGCCTCGGTTCTCCAGCAGCACCAGTCGGCCGACGATCTCATCCGAAGGCCAGATGTCTCCGAGTTCCGAAACGACGACGTCCAGGTCGTCGTCGCCGTCGATGTCGGTCAACGTAGCGTGCGCCGGCACGACCAGGTCGTTCGCCAGCACCTGCTCCGACCAGTCCCCGTCCGTTTGCCGGTAGCAGATGACCGCGTTGCGTTGCGGATCGCAAACCAGCACGTCGTTGGCGCCGTCACGGTCGAAGTCGACGATTTGAACGTTGGTGATCCGAGGACGCGGCGAGCCCGTCTTACCAATCTCCGATTTCTCCCACTTCAGGGCCGCAGGGGGCAATTCCGGCGTTTCCCTGGGATATTTGATCGGAATGTGGGCGTATCGCCAGGCGACGACCACGCCCCCGGCAATTCCGCAAGCGAGCAAGAACAAGAGGCCCGTTACCAGGTAGCTTCGCATAGCGGTCGAAATCGGCAAACTTGCACGAACAAAGAGAGGCGACCGCTCGCACCCGCTGCTGCGGCCGAAACCTGAGCGTACCTGATGGGCGCCCTGAATGCCAGCGGTCGTTCCGACCGAGGACCGAGGCATCTGACCGGATGGCAAGGGGGTTCCGTAGGCAACGCTCTTCGCGACCTGTACGGCGGCGAAAACGGCTCGCCTGCAGTCCGCGGAATTCGTGCCGCCCGCGGAAAAATGCGAGTCGGCCCAGCGGCGATAAAAAAAGGCCGCTCGACCTTGCGGTCGAGCGGCCTTGCTTACACGCGGAGAGCGGCGAATCGATCGAGAGAGCGTTACCGCTTGAATTGCGAACGCACGCGAGGCGTGACCGGCTTGGGCAGCAGGGCTTCGTTCTTCGTCGCTGCGGGGGCCGGCAGCGCCGGCTTGTCGACTACTTTACCCTCGCTGTGAGACAGGTCGGCCGTTTCATTCACGCGGCCGTTGGCATCCCACCAGCGCCATTGGCCCGTCGGGCTGCCTTCGGCGTATTCGCCTTGGGTCGCCTTCAGGCCGTTCTGATGCCACCAGACCCAAGGTCCGACCTGCTTGCCGTTTTCGTAGGTTCCCTCGAGGGCGATCTGGCCGTTTTCGTACCACCAGGTGAACTTGCCGACCTGGAGATCGTTTTTGTACTCGCCCTGGATGTGCTTGTGTCCCGAAGGGTACCACGAAACCCACGGGCCGTGTTTCTCGTCCTTGCCTTGCTTGGTATAGACGGCGATCTTGGCGTCCCACCAGTCATCGGGCGTCTGCACGATTTCCTTGGCGTGCAGGTACAGGCCTTCGGACTCTTTGTGCTTCGAGTTGCCTTTATGGTACTCGGTTTTTGCGGCCAGCTTGCGGCCATGCTGGTAAGTGCTCTTGGCGGTTTCCTTGCCCTCGGCGTTCCATTCGATGAACTCGCCGTTGATCTCGCCCTTATCGAAGTCGATATCCCGCATTTTGCGGCCGTTGGCGAACCACCAGGTGGATTTGCCGTTCCGTTCGCCGTCGGCGAATTCCCACTCGCTGATCTTGCGTTGCTTGCTGTCGTAGATGGTCCACTTGCCGTCCAACTTGCCGTTCTTGAATACGCCCTGCGAGATGAACGGCGCGGTGAACTGCTGATAGGGGATCTTGGTCAGCAAGTCGGCTTCGTTGCCGCGATACCAGCGGTTCCACACGCCGTCGCGTTCGCCGTTCTTGAAGCGGCCCTCGGCCACCAGCGTGCCGCGCTCGTCCCACATCTTCCAACTGCCATGGTTGATGTAGTTGCCCAGCGCGTCCTGGGTCACTTCACGCTCGATTTTTACGCTGCGATTCGGATATCGCTCGCGGACGATCTCGAGCTCGCGCGAACCGGTCTCGGCATCGCCGGACGCGTCTGCGTCTGCGTCAGCGGCCGCTTCGCTGCTGGGAGGCGTTTTGCTTTTCTCGTTTGCGACCTTGCTTCCCGCGACGCTGTCGTCGAGCGTCTCATCCGCGGCGCCGTCTCCGTAGTCTTCTTCATCGAACGCTTCGGGTCCGTTGAAGGGCTCGGTGACGAGCAGCGCGGTTTTGGGTTCGCCGATGGCCGGCGACAATTCTTGGGAGAATGCACGCGGCCCGTCCAGCGTCCAGAGGACGCAGGCGGCCAGCGGTACAATAGACAGGGGGTAATAGCGTGCCATCGCGCGCTCCTTCTGCGATCACGTATAGGTAGTACACAACTCGCCGGAATATCTGCAATCACTAGGCCTTATCGGCAGGCGCCTGGACAAGCTTTGGCGTTTTGAAGCAGGCGCCCTGGCGGGGGAGAAGGCCGTTCCGGTTAGGCAAGCTTTCCGGCTGCGAATCGAAGATTTTCGTTCCAGAGGGCTCGCGGCGCTGCCGCCGGCCGCGTTTACTTGCCGATGCAAAACCGGCTGAAAATGCGGTCGAGAAGGTCGTCGTTATAGACTGCGCCGACGACCTGGCCTAGCTGATCGAGCGCGATTCGCAACTCGGCCGCCAGCAGTTCTTCGCCCGCGGCGCTCTGGACAAGATCGACGCCTCGCTGAAGACTCTCAGCCGCCGCCAGCAAACTGCCGCGGCACCGGACCGCCGTGTTGAGTGTGACGCCCGAGGCGGATTCTGAAGCGTCGAGCAGCAGCTCGCGGAGTCGGCGCCGCAATGCTTGAAGGCCGGCGCCGGTCAGACTGCTCGCCTCAATCGCCTTCTCGACGACGTCTGCAGGCAACTCGGCCAAAGCGCGCGGCTGGTCCGCTTTTGTCAACACGATCACCGTCGGCGGTCCGCCGCGCCATTCCAGAAGGCGGGCCTGCTCCCAGGCATTGAGCGGGCGAGTCCGGTCCAGGCACAGCAACAGCAACCTGGCTTGAGACCGCTGTTGAGACGACGAAGCTTGCGCTTCAAGTGCAATGCCCAACGCGGCGTCCGGCTCGATTCCGGCGGTGTCGATCAACTCGCACGGGAGGCCCTCCAGTTCGATCCGGGCGCTGAGGTAATCGCGAGTCGCCCCTGGACGCGGCGAGACGAGCGCCTCCTCCCGGCCGGCAAGCGCATTGAACAAGCTGCTCTTGCCGACGTTCGGCCAACCGAACAGCGCAATTCGCGGCCGCTCGCTGACGTCGCTGCGGGAATTTGTTCTTTCAAGCAGCTCGGACACAACTGCCTGCGCCTCGTTCAGTTGACGCTGCGTCTCTTCCGCGGCGATGAATTCGATGTCTTCGTCCACGAAGTCCAGTCCGGCTTCCAGATGGGCGAGCAGCTCCAGCAGGCGGTCTCGCAACGCTCGCAGCGAGCCGCCCAAGCCGCCCGCCAGTTGCGCCAACGCTGTATCGAGTTCGCGGCGGTCGGCGGCGTCGATCACGCCCAGCACCGCTTCTGCCTGCGTCAGGTCCAGCCGGCCCGCCAGGAACGCTCGCAACGTGAACTCGCCGGGCTGCGCCAATCGGGCTCCGTGCTCGCACGCGCCGCGAACCGTTGCCGCCAACAAGGGCGGCGAGCCGGGCAGGTGAATCTCCGCCGTCGGCTGCCGCGTATAGCTGGCCTTGGTCGGCCACAGGTACAAATCGCACGGCGCCTTCGAAGAAAAGCCTTCGAGCCGCAGTCGTCCGCTTATTGCCTGCGGCAACCGCACGGCTGTCAGGTCGATGGGCCCGTCAGGCGTGAACCATGGCTCAAGACAAGCGACCACGTCGGGGCCGCTCAGGCGGACAATCCCTCGCGCGGCGCCGCCTGCAGCAGAAGCAATCGCAACAATCGTGTCGTCGAGGCGATACACCGAGCTTTAGACTTAGAAAGGTTTTCAAACGCGAGCATTGTGCTACGTGGTCGAAGGCCGAAGGGCGTCAGCGACGATGCCCGTCTCCATGCTGGCGGAAAACAACGTTGCGGCGGCCAGCTCCCATGAAGAGCGTGCGCTCTGCGCGACGTCTACTTTCCGCCGCGTTGCTTGTTCTTCTTACGGCTTTCTCCCCCGCTGCCGTTACCGTTGCCGCTGGGCGCGGGCAACGGCTTGCCGCTGGCAGCCGGACTGGCCGGAATCGTTTTCGGCAGCAGCTTGCGCTCGTAATGCCCCACAAGCTCGAAGCGATGAAGTACAAGCACAACCCGCTGGGGACCTTGAAGAACATCACGCCCATGAAGATCATCATGTACTGCATCATCTTCTGCTGCAGCGCGGCTTGTTCGTCGGCCGGCGGCGGCATGAACATCTTCTGCTGCCAGATGAACAGGCCGATCGTGACCAGCGGCAGCACGTTCAGATAGGGACCGAGCCAGCCCGTCTTGCCGGCCAGGAATTGGGGCAGCATCGCCTCCCAATACCACAGCATGTCGGGCGCCGCCAGGTTGGAGCACCAGCGGATCGCTTCGCCCAATAGCGGCGCTTGCCGCAACTCGATATCGACCGCCAGCGAACGGTAAAGCCCGAGGAAAATCGGCAACTGCACAACGGCCGGCAAACAGCCGCTGAGCGGGTTGTAGTTGTGTTTGCGGAACAGTTCCTGCTGGGCCTTGGTCCGCTGCTCGACGTTGCCCTTGTACTTTTCCGCCAGCCGCTTCATTTCCGGCTGCAGTTCCTGCATCTTCTGGGCGTTCAGCGCCTGCTTGCGGCTGAGCGGGAACATGCAGCTCCGCACCAGCACCGTCAGCATAATGATCGCCAGGCCGTAGTTCCGCACAACATCGTAGAAGAAGTGCAGGATGCCGAGCATCGGCCGCGACACCCAACCAAACCAACCGTAGTAGACCAACTCTCCCAGCCCATAAGGCTTGGCATACTTGGCCAGCAACCGGGGGCGTTTCGGCCCGGCGAAGATCTGGAAGCGGTCGGTGCGTTGGCCGCCGCCGGCCTCGAGCGTCGTCTTCTCGCTGATCAGGCGGCAGGAAACGTCGACGAGCTTCTTTTTGTTCTTGTCGTCCGGAACCGGGCCGACGCGCAGCGGATACGACTCGGCAAACCACTTGTCGGCCGCTTCCTGCTTCTGCGGAATCAAGACTGAGGCGAAGTACTGGGCGTCAACGCCCATGTATACCAGCGGCTGGACGAACGCTTCCGGAAGTTCGTCGCTGGCCATCGTCGAAGCGCTAACCAGGCTGTGCTGGAACGCGCTCTGATTAACGTAACCGACCACGGCGTCGCGCATGCCGGGCGAGCTCCAATCGCGGCCGATTTTCGAGGAATAGGCGTACCACCAGCCCTCGGTCGGCAACCCGGTCGGACCATCGAGCCGGTAAGCCACGTCACGCGGCTCATCGCTCAGGTTTTCAATTTCCAAACGAAAGCCGAGATGATAGGCGGGGGCGTTCACGTCCGCCGCATCTTCCGTCGAGAGTTTCGCCAGGCTGAAGATTTTCCTGACGCGAAGCTCGTGCTCGGGCAGCACCATCTCAAACGCCGCCTCGTCGGGCTTTTTCGGATCGCCCGGCAGCAGCGTCCAGTTGCCGCTGCGCAAGTTCACGCCCGGCAGCTCCTCTTCGTCCCTGTCGAGCTTTTCGCCGCCGATTCTCTCGAGCGTCATCAAGAACGAGAGAGGCTGGATGTCTTTCGGATCGGTCACGCCCGGCAGCGCTTCGCGCGGTTCGCCCTTGTCTCGTCCGACCGTCTCGGCATATTCGGGACGAACGATCTGCAGCGGCTTGCGCGTGAGCGTCGCCGTCAGGGTGACCGGTTTTCCGTCGCGAGAAACGGACAGCTTGACCGTCTCTCCCGGCTTTGTCGCCGCCAGCACGCCGTTCAACGCAAACACGCTGCGAACCGATTGCCCGTTCGCCGCCACGATCACGTCGTCGGGCTTCAGCCCCGCGCGATCGGCCGGCGTGCCGCGCCCGACGACGCGCACCAGGCAGCCCTTGGGTTCGACCGAACGGATGGCATTCAAGTGCCCGAGGTAACCGCTGCGGTCGTCGAGATCGTGGAAGCGGCGGCTGTTCAGCTCGATTCGTTCCACGGCGGCGCCGCGATTGGTGAACGTCACCAACATGCGGTAGGGATCTTTCTCGTCGGCCGAGCCGAGCGTGACCCACGCGAGCGGCTGCTGTTTGGCTGCTGGCTTGGACTTGGCCTGCTTTTCCGCGTCTTTAGCTCCCGAGGCGGCCGGTTTTTCCTCTTCCGCGGCCGCTTGCTCTTCGTCCTTGATCTGCCTGGCGGCGACGGCTTGCTTCTTGCGCCCCATTTCTTCGGCAGCTTCGCGCTTCGCGGCCGCTTGACGATCAGCGGGCGGGCGATTGTCCGCCCGCTGATCCAGCCAGCGCATCATCAGGATGTTGACCAGCACTACCGCGACGGATAATGCGAGAAACGTATAAAAACGCCTATCCATGCCAAATGTCCTTCACAGGAAACCGCCTTGCCGGCGGCCGTCGCCTGGCCGCTTCTTCACGCCCCGGCGATACGGGCAAGTAGGCGACCGATTGAATGGAATGTATTCGCCAGGAGCGAGGGCGATCTTGGATCGCCGCTTCACCGTCCGTCCCGAAGCCGGTCGCCGAGGAAATTGTCGAGTTCCGGGGTGGCGTAAATCTTCTTGATCGTCTCTTCAAACGGATACTCGACTCGCCGGAACTTCACCAGGTCGTCTTCGAGCACGACATAACATGCGCGGGGATCGCCGTCGCGAGGCTGTCCGACCGAACCGACGTTGACCATCGATTTCTCGGGGGTCAACCGGTACTGATAGCTGATCTCTTCCGGACTGAAGAAATTGAGCCCTTGCGTGAAGACGCCCGGCACGTGCGTGTGGCCTTGGAAGCAGTGTTGCTCGACCAAGGCAAAGATCTTTTCCATTTTCCGCTGGTTGTAGATGTCTTCAGGAAAGACATACTCATTGAGCGGATTTCGCGCCGAACCATGCACGAACAGGAAACCGTTCTCTCGCTTGTTCCGCGGCAACTCGCCCAAGAAATCCCAACGCTTCGCATTGTCGGCCGGGCTGCCCTTGGGGCTTTCCAGTTGCTCGCGCGTCCAGAAGATTGCGCGTTCGGCGCCCGAGTTGAATCCCTCGGGATCGAACAGCGCTCCCTGGTCGTGATTGCCGAGGATGCAGACATTCATCCTCATCACTAAATCGATGCACTCGCGAGGATTAGGCCCATAGCCGATAATATCGCCCAAGCAGTAGATTTCGGTAATCCCCTGCTTCTCGATGTCAGCTAGTACAGCCTCGAGTCCCTCGAGGTTGCTGTGAATATCACTGATTAAAGCTCGCTTCACTACCGCTGACCTTCGGCTTTACGGTCCCCGCGCCGGACTGGGCGCCCAGGCAAAAAAATCGTCCCAAATCCAATGGGCAGTCTAAGTTAGCGTCAGAGGATGGTCAAGCCGGTTTCACGCCCTCAAAAGCGACTTGGCGGGGCCGGCGCCCCGCCCTCTGAAGCTGTATCATTATAGGTCGTCCTGCCATGCCGCTGCTAGGAGCAGCTTGTCGCCCAATGAGAACCTGACCTTGCGAATACTAGCCCTGGAAACCAGCGGCCGATTCGGCAGCGTGGCCGCGGCGTACGGCGACAAGCCGTTGCTGGACAAAGAGTTGGATCAATCGCGACGCAGCGCATCGACACTGGCGCCGGCTCTCAAGGAATTGTTGGCCGAAGTCGGCTGGCGACCGGTCGACGTGGAACTGACGGCGGTGACAGTCGGGCCGGGGTCGTTCACCGGCCTGCGGATCGGCGTCGCGACGGCCAAGGCATTCGCCTACGCAGTCGGCTCGGACGTGATCGGCGTGAACACCCTGGATGCCATTGCCCGACGGGCGCCGGTCGAGCGAACGCCGCGGCTGGCTGCGGCGATCGATGCCGGTCGCGGTCAGGTGTTCGCCGCCGCGTTCGAGCGCGACGCTTCGAACCACTGGGAAGCGATCGGCGAGACGACGCTCGAATCGATCGACGCCTGGCTGGCCCGACTTTCGCCGGAGATTGCGGTGACCGGCCCCGCGCTTATGTCGCTCGCCGATCGGATCCCTGCCGGCGTACCGGTTGTCGACCAGTCGCTTTGGCTGCCCACCGCCGCCTGCGTCGCGGAAATTGCGCAACTTCGCTTCCTGGCCGGCCAGCGAGATGACGTCTGGACGCTTGTCCCGCTCTATCTGCGGCGCAGCGCCGCAGAGGAAACTCGGAATCGGAAGTAATTGTCGGCTCGGAATACCGAGCGGGTCAGGCTCCGCTTCCTGTAGCGGCATCGGTGACGATTCCGGGCCTTGACCTACTGCCGACGGAACTCTCACGCTTTTCCGCTACGTGATCGCGGCAGGACAAACCGCTTACGCTCCGCTTCAGTCAGCCAACGCCTCCTGCGCCGCCGCAATCGTTTGATCGATATCGCTCTCGGTGTGGGCGGTTGAAACGAACAAGGCTTCATACTGGCTGCAAGGCATGTAGACGCCTCGCTGGATCAAATCCCAGAAATAACGGGCAAAGCGTTTGGTGTCGCAACGGCTCGCCGCAGGCCAGTCGCGCACGGGTTCTGAGTTGAAGAAGAGGGTCAACATGCTGCCGGCGCGCGCCGTCGTGTGCGGAATGCCTGCATCGCGCGCGGCGGCGGCCAACCCGGCTTCGAGCCTGGCGCCGAGTTGTTCCAGCCGATCGTAAGGATTCTCATCGCGCAACACCTTGAGCGTGGCGATGCCCGCCGCCGTGGCCAAGGGATTGCCCGATAGCGTGCCGGCTTGAAACACGGGGCCGGCCGGCAACACGCGGTCCATGATTTCAGCTTTTCCGCCATAGGCGCCGACCGGCAGCCCGCCGCCGACGATCTTGCCGAGCGTCGTCAAGTCGGGCGAGATGCCCAAGCGCTGCTGCGCGCCGCCATAGGCCACGCGGAAGCCGGTCATCACTTCGTCGCAGATCAACAGCGCGCCGTGGCGCTGCGTCTCTTCTCGCAAGGCCCGTAAAAACTCGGGCGAAGGGAGCACGCAGCCCATGTTGCCGACGACCGGTTCAAAGATCACGCCGGCGATCCGCGCGCCGTGCGCGGCGAAGGCGGCCGCCAATCCATCGACGTCGTTGTATTGCAGCACGAGCGTGTCTTGCGCCGTGCCGGCGGTCACGCCCGGCGAATTGGGCACGGCCAACGTCGCGGCGGCGCTGCCGGCCGCAACCAGCAGGCTGTCGACATGGCCGTGGTAGTTGCCGGCGAATTTGACGATCACGTCGCGACCGGTGAAGCCGCGCGCCAGCCGGATGGCGCTCATCGTCGCCTCGGTGCCCGAGTTGACCAGCCGCACCTTTTCGACCGAGGGGACGGCCTCGACGATCAATTGCGCCAATTCGCTCTCGGCCTCGGTGGGAGCGCCGAAACTCGTGCCGCGGCGGACCGCTTGCTCCAGCGCCGCCGTAACCCGCGGATGGCAGTGCCCCAGGATCATCGGCCCCCACGAGCCGATGTAATCGATGTACCGATTGCCGTCGACGTCGAACAAGTAGGCGCCTTCGCCGCGCTCGAAGAACAACGGCTCTCCGCCCACGCCGCCGAAGGCTCGGGCCGGACTGTTCACGCCGCCGGGGATCAACTGCTTCGCCCGGGCGAAGGCTTGACTGCTTTTTTCTCGCGACATTTTTTACTCTTTGCAGGTCTTGGCGCCCCGGCAAGATCCTGTACCCTCGTTGTGGACGCGGCGGCGCCGCTTCTGGTTTGCCGACGAAGTAGGATTGGGGCGTTTTGCCTTGCCTTCGCCTGGGCTGTCGATGCGGGCGAAGGAAGCGATAGCCGCAGTCAGACTGCGTCGGTTCCCAAAGCATAACGCACGGGCCGCGGGGGACCAATCCACTTTGAGCCGTCCGCAGTCAACAGCTCACACTCTTTGGCGGAGTATGCAGTGATTCGATCCAGCGTAACGATCAGCCTTGTCGCGGAAGCCAAGGGAGGCCCGTTCGTCTTTTGGGACGACCTCGACGCCGGCTGCCGCAAAGCGAAAGAAATCGGCTTTGACGCCGTCGAACTGTTTGCTCCGTCGGCCGACGCCGTAGCGAGCGAGCATCTGAAGAAACTACTGCACGACGAAGGCCTGGCATTGGCGGCCGTCGGCACCGGCGCCGGCTGGGTCAAGAGTCGCTTGCATCTGGCGCTGCCCGACGCGGCGGCCCGCGGCAAGGCGCGGGACTTCATCCGCTCGATCATCGACTTCGGCGGTCCGCTCGGCGCTCCCGCGATTATCGGCTCGATGCAGGGACGCAGCGGCGAGGACGTGGATCACGAGACCGCTCTGGGCTACCTGGCCGATGCGTTGGAAGAGCTGGGTCAACACGCTCAGCAGTACCAGGTTCCGCTGATCTACGAACCGCTCAACCGTTATGAGACGAACATGGCCACGACCGTGGAGGCGGGTCAGAAGCTGCTCAGCCGGCTCTCGACGACCAACGTCGTTTTGCTGGCCGACTTGTTTCACATGAATATCGAAGAGGTCGACGTCGCGGCGGCGATTCGCGCCGGCGGCGATCGGATCGGCCACGTGCACTTCGTCGATTCGAACCGGCGTCCGGCGGGCTGCGGACATTTGGAATTCGCTCCCATTGCCGCCGCGCTGCAAGACATCGGCTATCAGGGCTTCGCCTCGGCCGAAGCGCTGCCCTATCCCGATTCGGAAGCGGCCGCCCGGCAGACGATGAAGGCCTTCCGCCAGTATTTTCCGCAGTGAGCGGGTTGCATCCGAGAGTCATATCGCGCCGGACCAGGAGCCGACCTGCATGCTGAAACACCAACTCGTCCACCCGAAGATCAGCGAAGTGCTCGCGCGTGCGGGACACCACGCCAAGATCTTGATCGCCGACGGCAATTATCCGGCCTCGACGAAGAAGGGGCCGAACGCCGAACTGGTTTGCTTGAACCTGGCGCCCGGCATTGTGAATTGCACGCAGGTCCTGCAAACGCTGCTGACGGCCGTGCCGGTCGACGCCGTGAACACCATGATGTACACGCCCGACGATCCGTACACGCTCAACGAAGATCCGCCGGTCTGGGATGAGTATCGCTCCGTGATCCGCGCCGCGGGCTTGGAGCTTTCGCTGGAGCCGATCGCGAAGTGGGACTTTTACAAGGCCGTTGAAACGCCCGATCACATACTGACCATTCAAACCGCCGATCAGCAGCGATTCGCCAACGTATTACTGTCCGTCGGCGTCCGCATGGACTGAACGAACATGCCCGTCACGATCGACGCCCATCAGCATTTCTGGCGATTGGATCAGCCACGACCTTTTCAATTATGCGTGGCTCGACGTGCCGCAGCTGGCGCCGATCTGCGGAGCTTTCTGCCGGAAGATCTGCGAGCCGCAGCTTGGCGCCGCGGGCGTCGACCGCACAGTGTTCGTGCAGACGCAGCACTGTTTGGAAGAGAATCGCTGGGCGTTGGACCTCGCCGAGCCGCATGACTTTATCGCCGGCGTCGTCGGGCTGGGTCGATCTGGCCAGTCCGGACTGCGAACGGCAACTGGCTCGAGTTCAAGGAGCATCCGAAGTTCGTGCGGTATCCGTCACATGACGCAGGACGAGCCGGACGACGATTTTATCGTTCGCGCAGGCCGTACTCGGCGGCCTGGAAGTTCTTCGAGCGGCACGGCGTGCCGTTCGATCTGCTGTTTTACGTCAAGCACCTGCGCCACGCTGCCACGCTGGCGCGAGATGCTTGCCGGAGCCTGCGGATGGTGATCGACCATCTGGCCAAGCCGCAGATCAAAGACCGCGGATCGCGACGACTGGGATGCCGAATTTGCAGGCGGCGGCGAAATCACCCAACATCTACTGCAAGCTGTCGGGCATGATCACCGAGGCCGACTGGCACAACTGGACCGCCGGCCGACCTCAAGCCTTACGTCGAGACCGCGCTGGATGCTTCGGCCCGCAGCGGTGCATGTTCGGCTCCGACTGGCCCGTATGCGAACTGGCCGGCTCTTACCAGGCCGTGCACCAGGCTCTGCTCGAAGCTCTCGGTCCGATCAGCGCCGCCGATCGCGAGCAGATCTTCGGCAAAACAGCGGCGGAGTTTTATCGGTTGCCGCTCTGAAAGTGAGCCGGGGTGGCTCGTCAGCCGAATTGGTCGGTCTGGACGACGCCTATTTCCTCTTTCAGCGACGGGCGTCGTGCGCGGAACGCCGGCCTCTAGGCACGCAGTTTGCTTTTCCCCTCGCGAACGGCGAACGCGGCCACGAACTCCGCCGACTCGCAACGCCGATCGTGCGATCGGCTGCCAGCGTGACCGCAATTCGCGCAAGCATTCACGAACGACCAATCAACGGCAAGGCCGCGGGCGGCCCGGAAGGAGAATCGGCAATGAGCATGGGACCAAGGTGGGGAGGCGGAGGCGGTTTCTATCGGCCCTCAGGACCTTATGGCCCCTGGGGCGGCTGCGGCTGCAGCAGCGTATTCATGGTGCTGGCAGGCATCCTGCTTGTCATGGGCGGCTGCCTGCGGATGTTCGGCCATTAAAACCTCTTAGTAGGAGAAGCCAGCCATGCGAGCACTTTGCGGCGCAATTATTACCGCCGGCGCCTTGATCGGCCTCGGACTGACGTCGATCGGCTACGGCCTGCGCTACCAGGGGCTGATCACCGTCAACCCCGACACCGACCATCTGTACGGCGCGCCTTCCATGACCACGATTCTGGTGACGCTGCTGATTGCCGTATTGATCGGCCTGGGCGTCGCCTTCCTGGGCCTCGCCTTCCATCACCATCGCCGCTATATGGAACTCGTGCGGCTCGGCGAACCGCCGGACCAGACGAACGCGGCGGCCTGAGCGCTTCAATGCAGTTACCGACGGTGGGGCGGGAAAATGAGCTGCGAGCGACGGTCCTGACGGTATGCCGTAGGAAGGCGCCTTGGGAAGGCAAAAAGATGAATGGCAAAAAAATGAAGACTGAGATTGGAGAGGATTAGGGAAAGAGAACGCGGGCGCGCTTCCCTGGGGCATCGCCAAGGCTCTGCCGCCAGCCACCCGCGCTAGTGAGGGCATTTTGCAGTTGGTATTTAAGCCAGCCGCACCGGCAGCGAGGCCATGCCGCGCGTGCCTAACTGACGCGACCAGGGAACTTGCTCGGTGGGCACGGCAAGCTCGAGGTTCGGAAATCGCGTGAACAGCCGACGCAGGCTAATCTCCGTCTCGGCGACCGCCAGCTTCAGTCCCAGACAGATGTGCGGCCCGGCGCCGAACGCCAGGTGCGCATTCGGGCGCCGCAGGATGTCGAACCGCTCCGGTTCGGGGAACTGATTCGGATCGACATTGGCGGCTGCGATGTACGCCACCACGTTCTCGCCCCGCTTCAGATCCTGGCCGTGCCAGTGCATGTCGCGGACCGGCATCATGGGCTTGGTCATTTGCACGGGCGAGATGTATCGCAACATTTCGTCAATGGCGCTTTCCGCGAGCGACCAGTCGGCGAGCAACGCCTGCTTCTGCGCCGGATGTTCGAACAGCGTAAAGACGCCGGCGCCGATCAGGTGTACGGTCGTGATATGACCGGCGAACAGCAAGAGCAGGATCATGGCGACCATCTCTTCTTCCGTCAGCCGGTCTCCCTCCTGTTCCGCGGCGGACAACGCCGAAATCAATCCTTCCTGAGGCGTGCGGCGCACGCGCTGCACTTGATCGCGAATATAAGCGGTCAAACGCCTCAGTCCGCTGAGCATCTTGAACAGACTGAGCCAGGAGGGGTTGTTGGCCATCGCTTCGGCATGCCTGACGAACATCGGCCGATCCGCCTGCGGCAGCCCGAGCAACTCGCAAATCACGGCCAGCGGAAAGGGCCGGGCCAGATCGGCCACCAGGTCGATCGGCTGGCCGGTGCGCTCGTGTTTCTCCGCCAGGTCGTCGATCATCCGGTCGACGATGTGCTCGAAGCGCGGACGCAGGCTGTCGACGCTGCGGCGCAAAAACGCCTGTTCGACCAGTCCCCGCAACCGGCGATGATCGGGCGGGTCGCGATTGATCATACCGACCGCCATGGCCTTGAACGACCGCGGCATCCACCAAGGCAGATTGGCGCCTTTCTTCAAACCCGCCAGCGGGCGTCGCGGACAAAATTCCGCCCGTCTCGCAACAGTTCGTTGCAAGCCTCATAGGTGGTCGTCATCCACATGGGCCCGATGAACGGATACTTGATCTTTACCAGCGGCCCCTGCTCGACCATTTGGGCCAGCGCGGGATACGGGTTGCGCTTGAATTCCTGCGAACGGACATCGAACGGGCGGACCATCATCTAGACCCCTCATGAGATGGACGGCACTCGATTAGCGCCCGCAAAGAATTCTGCGCATTGGATGCGATTCTTGCACCGACCGCCGAGGAATGCGCAGGAAAGAGCGTCCTCAGACGAAGTGTGCCTGGCATGGGCGGCGTCACTTGCGCCATGGCGAAAAGACGAGCTGCTTCCGTCCCAGGCCGGGAATCATCGTCCGCGAGTTCGTCGCGCGGCCTGGGGAGCGGCGCGGGCCTGATTTGCCAGGTAGAGCGAAGGATCGTCGATGATCCAGGCGGTTGACCAGTGTCGGCCGTCGTCGCCGCCGATCAGGTCGAAAAAGAACGTCTCGAAATGCAGGGCCCGAAATCCGTAGGGAAAATGCGATGCAATGCGGTCTTCCGGCGTCAGGTCGTCGATGCCCGGACTGGCGTAGTAATGTACCTGGCCGTCGGCGGTGAACGACATTCCCAAAGTCCACCAGCCGGTCTCGGTAATTTCTGGCCCTTTGAAGTCGCGGCCGCTGCGATCGCCGCGGACGAGGAAATACGCCGAATCATTCGGATAACGCCGGCTGCTCTTGCTGCGAAACGTGATGAACATGCCCGGCCAGTACTCTTCAACGCTCTCCTTGCCGTTGGGGCGCATGCCGCGCATGCCCGTGCGGAAGGCGAACGTGTTGCCGGTCCGTTTTTCCCACTCCTCGAACGGCGGCAGATTGACTCGCGCCACAACGCTGGGCAGCCAACGCACCGGAATCAAGCCGCCCATTCGCTGGCGGACGTTGACGATCAGATCGTCTTGCTGGCTGTGGCCGCTCGGCCGGCCGGGAGTGCCGGTGTAAAAGGAACGCATGAGCAACGAGCCTTCGCTGCCGGGCAGCCCGCCATCGGGCGTCGCCACGCGTTTCAACTGGTCGGGGTGCCCGCGCATCGGCCCTTCGAACCAGCGGCCGTTGTTGGCGTATCCGTCGGGCTTCCGCGCCTGGCCGTCCAGTTCCGAACTGTTCTTCGGATTGTTATAGGTATAAGACCAGTTGGGGTCTTCGAAGTCGTCGCCGACCTTGGCAATGAATTCGCCCGTACCGGGCACGAGCGGTTCGTCGGCTCGACTTTCCGCCAGGCGCAACGCGCCGAACAGCACCAAAAGCCAACACGGAATTTGCCAACGCGCGCAAGCGAGAAGAGACACGGCGGGACCTCGGGGTTGTTGTTGCCGCAAGGGGACCAATCGCGGGGCGCGATTCTCGCAAAATAGCTCCGAGGGGACAAGAGAAGGTGGGGGCGTGACGGAGCTGGGGAACCGGCAGGCCGAGTAAAGCAGACCGCTGATCTCCGCTAATTCTCACTAATGAGGCAAGATTGGCAGATTTCCCAGGTCAATGGTCACGGCGCCGCGGCCGAGAGCTCCCGTTTGCGAGCGCACCACAGCCGGAAGCGATCCATGTAGAGATAGACGACCGGCGTGGTGTAGAGCGTGAGCATCTGGCTGAAGATCAGGCCGCCGACGATGGCAACGCCCATCGGCCGCCGCAATTCCGCGCCGACGCCGGTTGCCAGAGCCAGCGGCAAACCGCCCAGCAGCGCGGCCATGGTGGTCATGGTGATCGGACGGAAGCGAAGCAGGCAGGCCTCAAAAATGGCCGCTTCCGGGGTCTTGCCCTGCGTGCGTTCCGCCTCGAGCGCGAAGTCGATCATCATGATCGCGTTCTTTTTGACGATGCCGATCAGCAGAATGATGCCGATCAAGGCCATCACGTTGAGTTCCATGCGGCACAGCATCAGCGCCAGCAACGCCCCGACGCCGGCCGAAGGCAGGGTGGAGAGGATGGTGAGCGGGTGGATATAGCTCTCATACAAGATGCCCAACACGATGTAGACCGTAACCAGCGCCGCCAGGATCAGCAGCGGCTGATTGCCGAGCGACGCCTGGAACGCCTGGGCCGTGCCTTGAAAACTGCCTTGAATTGTTTCCGGCAGGCCCAGTCGGTTTGTCGCCGCGTCGATCGCCTCGACCGCCTCGCCCAACGAGCAGCCGGGCGTGAGATTGAAGGAAATGGTAACCGAAGGAAACTGGCCCGAGTGATTGACCGACAGCGGCGTATTGTTCGGCACGTATTGATAGAACGTGTTGAGCGGAATCCGGGCACCGTTTTCGCCCTGCACGTAGATGTGCCGCAGCGAGTCGGGGTTCTGCAAGAAGTCGGCTTCCACGCCCATCACCACGCGGTACTGGTTGAGCGGCTTGTAAATCGTCGACACCTGTCGCTGGCCGAAAGCGTCGTACAACGTGTCGTCGACGGTTTGCAGCGTGACGCCCAACCGGGCCGCGGCGTCGCGATCGATGACGAGCCGGGCCTCCAAACCCTTGTTTTGCTGGTCGCTGTTGACGTCGACGATCATCGGCAACTTGCGCAATTCGGCCACCAGTCGGGGCGTCCACTCGTTGAGATCGCGAAGGGTGTCTCCCTTGAGCGTGTACTGGTATTGGGAGCTGCTGCTGCGTCCCCCGATGCGCAGATCCTGAATCGGCTGCGTATAAAGATTGGCCCCCGCCACGGCGGAGCACTTGTTGCGGAGCCGGCCGACCAACTCGTCGGCGGTCAGCTTCCGCTCGGAAGTCGGCTTCAGATTAATGAACATTCGGGCGGCGTTCGCGGCCCCGTTTCTTCCGCCGGTATAGGCGGTCAGGCTTTCCACGGCCGGGTCGGCGCCGACGATCGCGGCGAAACGCTTGACGTACGTTTCCATGGCCTGGAATGAAACGCCCTGATCGGCCAGCACGTTGCCCGCCAGACGCCCCATGTCTTGCTGCGGAAAGAATCCTTTGGGCACGATCACGTACAGATACACGGTCAGGCCGACCGTCGAGATGGTAACCAGCATCGTGAACCGCGGATGCCGCAGCACCCAGCCCAGCGTCGCTTCGTAAACGGCAAGAATCCCGTCGAACACGCGTTCGCTGGCGCGGTACAGCAGTCCGTGCCGCTCTTCGGACTTCGACTTGAGCAGCGCCGCGCACATCATGGGCGTGGCGGTCAGCGAGACGACCATCGAGACGCCGATGGCCACGGAGAGCGTGACGGCGAATTCGCGGAACAAACGGCCCACGATCCCGCCCATCAGCAGAATCGGAATGAACACCGCTACCAGCGATACGCTGATCGAAAGCACGGTAAAGCCGATCTCGCGGGCCCCTTGCAGCGACGCCGCCAGCGGCGACATGCCTTGTTCCAGATGGCGGGAGATGTTCTCGATCACCACAATCGCATCGTCCACGACGAAGCCGGTGGCGATCGTCAGCGCCATCAGCGAGAGATTGTCGAGACTGTAGCCGGCCAGGTACATCACGCCGAACGTGCCGATCAGCGAGACGGGCACGGCCACGCTGGGGATAAACGTGGCCGCCGCGCTGCGCAGAAACAGGAACACGACCAGCACGACCAGGCCGACGGAAATCATCAGCGTGAACTGCACTTCCTCGACCGAGGCGCGGATGACCTGCGTGCGGTCTCCGGCGAGCCCCAGGTCGATGCCGGCGGGAATCTGCGCTTTCAGCCGCGGCAACAAATCGTAAATGCGCTCGACCGTGTCGATGATGTTGGCGCCGGGCTGGCGGAAGATGACGATGGTGACCGACGGCTTGCCGTTGTACAAACCCGCCGTGCGGCAAGTCTTCGACGGAATCGCTGACGTGCGCCACGTCTTCCAGCCGCACCGGTGCGCCGTTGCGGTAGGCCACGATCAGCGGTTCGTATTCTTTGGCCGAGAGCAACTGGTCGGTCGTATTGATCGACCAGCTTCGCCGTGCATCGGAAATTTGTCCCTTGGGACGATTGGCGTTCGACTCGGTCAGAGCCTTGCGGACTTCTTCCAGACCAATGCCGAAATGGTTGAGCACCGTCGGATTGAGATCGACTCGCACCGCGGGCGGCGCCCCGCCGCCTATGTGTACATAGCCTACGCCGCTGACCTGAGACAGCTTCTGTTGGATAATCGTCGAGGCCGCGTCGTACATCGCCGGCATGTCGTGAGTCTCGCTCGTGAGCGCCAACAGCATGATCGGCGCATCGGCGGGATTGATCTTACGATAGGTCGGCGTGCTGGGCAGGTTGGGGGGCAAACGGCCGCGGGCGGCGTTGATGGCCGCCTGCACGTCGCGCGAGGCGGCATTGATGTCGCGATCGAGGTCGAATTGCAGCGTAATGGTCGTCGTACCCAGGTAACTGGTCGACGTCATCTCCGTCACGCCGGCAATCCGGCCGAACTGCCGCTCCAGCGGCGTGGCGACGGCCGAAGCCATCGTCTCCGGACTGGCGCCGGGCAGCACCGCCGTGACTTGAATCGTGGGAAAATCGATCTGCGGCAGCGGCGACACCGGCAGTAGCATGTACCCCAAGGCGCCGGCCAGCGTGATGGCCAGCGTCAACAGCGTGGTGCCCGCCGGTCGATGAATGAACGGTTCGGAGAGGCTCATGGCGCCGCCTCGCCGACGACCGGGCCGACGCCGGTTATCGCCGGCGCACGACGGAAGCGTTTTGCCAGGCGATCGAAGGCCAGGTAGATGACCGGCGTCGTGTAAAGCGTGAGGATCTGGCTGAAGATCAAACCGCCGATGATCGTAATGCCCAGCGGCCGGCGCAGCTCGGAACCGACGCCACTGCCCAGCGCCAGCGGCACGCCGCCGAGCAAAGCCGCCATGGTGGTCATCATGATCGGGCGGAAGCGGAGCAGGCAGGCTTCGTAAATCGCCTCGTCCGGGCTCATGCCTTCATTGCGCTCGGCCTCCAGAGCGAAATCGATCATCATGATCGCGTTCTTTTTGACGATGCCGATCAACAAGATGATGCCGATCAAGCCGATCACGCTCAGATCCGTTTTGCACAACAACAGCGCCAACAGCGCGCCGACGCCGGCGGAAGGCAGCGTCGAGAGAATGGTGATCGGGTGGATATAGCTCTCGTAGAGCACGCCGAGCACGATATAGACCGTGACCAACGCCGCCAGAATCAACAGCGGCTCGTCTTTGAGCGACGCCTGGAAAGCTCGCGCCGTGCCTTGGAAGCCGGCCTGGATGCTGGGCGGCAGGCCGATCTCTTTCGCAGTCGCGTCGAAGGCCTGCACGGCTTCGCCCAGCGAGACGCCTGGCGCCAGGTTGAACGAGATCGTGACGACCGGGAACTGTCCTTGATGATTCACCGCCAGCGGCGTTCTGACCTCTTCGACGTGCGTGATCGCGCTGAGCGGCGTTTCTCCGCCGGCTGCGGAACGAATGTAGATTTCCTGCAGGTCGTCGCGTTCGTCCTTGAAGTCCGGCTTGACTTCCAGCACCACGCGGTACTGGTTCAATTGCGTGAACATGATCGAGATCTGCCGCTGGCCGTAGGCGTCGTACAGGGCGTCGTCGATCATCTGGGGCGTAATTCCCAACCGCGATGCGGTGTCGCGGTCGATGACCACCCGGGCCTGCAAGCCGTCGCTCTGCTGGTCGCTTGCCACGTCTCGCAGTTGCGGCAGCGCTTGAAGTTTGTTGACCAGCTTGCGGCGCCCACTCGTTCAATTCGTCAGCGTCGGGATCTTCCAGGCTGTACTGGTACTGGGTGCGGCTGACGCGCGTTTCGACCGTCAGGTCCTGCACCGGCTGCATGAACAGCGTGATCCCGGAGATCTGACCCAGCCGGGACTGCAAGCGCCGGATCACGTCGCTCGCGCTGATTTTGCGATCTTCGAGCGGCTTGAGATTGATCTGGATGCGGCCGCTGTTGACCGTCGTATTCGTGCCGTCGATGCCGATGAAGCTGGACAGGCTCTCGACGGCCGGATCTTCCAGGATCGCGCGGTTCAATTCCTGCTGTCGCTCGGACATGGCCGTGAAGGAGACGTTCTGCGGCGCTTCCGAGATGCCCAGGATCACGCCCGTGTCTTGAACCGGAAAAAAACCCTTCGGTACGATAACGTACAGATAGACGGTGGCGACCAGCGTGGCGACGGCCACCAGCAGCGTGAGCGTTTGAAATCGCAGCACGAACGTCAGCGTCTTGCCGTACAGCCAGATCACCGCCTCGAAAGCGTATTCCGACATGCGGTACAGCCGGCCGTGCTGCGACTCCGGAGTGTGCTTGAGAAGCTTGGCGCACATCATCGGCGTCAGCGTCAACGAAACAATCGCCGAAACCAGGATCGTCAAGCTCAAGGTCACGGCGAACTCGCGGAACAGCCGGCCGACGATATCGCCCATGAACAGCAGCGGGATCAGCACGGCGATCAGCGAGACGCTCAACGAGACGATGGTAAAGCCGATCTGCTCGGAACCTTTCAGGGCCGCCGGCAGCGGCGGCTCGCCTTCCTCGATATAGCGCATGATGTTTTCGATCATCACGATGGCGTCGTCGACGACGAACCCGGTGGAGATCGTGAGCGCCATCAGCGTCAGGTTGTTCAAGCTGTAATCGAGCAGGTACATCGCGGCGAACGTGCCGATCAACGACAACGGCACGGCGACGCTGGGAATGATCGTCGCCGCCACGTTCCGCAAGAACAGGAACATGACCATCACCACCAGGCCGATGGTCAGCATCAGCTCAAACTGCACGTCTTCGACGCTGGCCCGGATCGTCTCGGTGCGGTCGGTCAAAATCGAGATCGAAACGGCCGCGGGGAGCGACGCCTCGAGTTGCGGCAGCAACTCCTTGATGCGATCGACGACTTCAATAATGTTGGCGCCGGGCTGCCGCTGGATATTGAGAATCACCGCCGGGATATCGTTCATCCAGGCGGCCTGGCGCACGTTTTCGGCGCCGTCGATCACGTCGGCCACGTCCGCCAGTTGAACCGGCGCACCATTGCGATATGCGATGATCAAACGCCGGTACTGCTCGCTGGTGAGCACCTGATCATTGGCGCCGATCGAATACGCGCGGCGGCTGCCGTCGAAGCTGCCTTTGGCCTGGTTGACGCTGGCCTGCGTCAAAGCCGTCCGCAGATCTTCCAGATTCATGCCCATCGCCGACAATGCGGTAGGGTTCGCCTGGATGCGGATGGCCGGCTTCTGGCCGCCGCTGATGCTGACGCTGCCGACGCCGGAAAGCTGCGAAATCTTCTGCGCCAGCCGCGTGTCCGCCAGATCCTCGACCTTGACTAGCGGCAGTGATTCGGAATACAAGGCCAGCGTCAAAATCGGCGCATCGGCAGGATTGGTCTTGGTGTAAATCGGCGGATTCGGCAGGTCGGGCGGCAGAAACGTGTCGGCCGCGTTGATCGCCGCCTGAACCTGCTGCTCTGCGACGTCGATGTCCAGTTCCAGCGCAAATCGCAGCGTGATGACCGAGCAGCCTTGCGAACTGCTGGAAGTCATCTGCGTCAGGCTCGGGACCTGTCCGAATTGCCGTTCGAGCGGCGCCGTGACCGACGACGCCATCACCTCAGGCGCCGCTCCCGGATAAAAGGTGATGACCTGAATGGTCGGATAGTCGACCTGCGGCAAGGCGGAGACGGGCAACTGCTGATACGCGACCATGCCGACCAGCAGGATCGCAACCATCAACAGCACGGTTGCGACGGGCCGCAGAATGAAAGGCCGCGAGGGACTCATCGAGCGCCCTGAACGCCGCTATCCGCCAGTTTCTTTTCGGTGCTCAGTTCGGAACGGCCGTCATCTCGCAGCACGACCTTGGCGCCGGGCCGCAGCTTATCGATGCCGTCGGTTGCCACCACCTCGCCGGCGGCGAGCCCTAGGTCGATGCAAATCTCATCGCCTTCCGCCGGCCCGGTGGTTACGTTTCGCATCTCCACCGTTTCGTCCGCTTTGACCACGTACACGAACATCGAGTCGGGGCCTCGCTGTACGGCGGCCGTCGGCACGATCACGGCGTCTCGCTTGATGTCGACCAGCAGCCGCGCGTTGACGAACTGGTTGGGGAACAGCATGTTGTCTTCGTTGCCAAACACCGCTTTGAGGCGGACGGTGCCCGTCGTCGAGTCGACCTGGTTGTCGATGGCGAGTAATTCTCCGGTCGCCAGCTTGTCGCTGAAATCACGATTGTAGGCCTCGACCGTCATTCCTTGGCCCTCGTGCAACTTCCTCTGCACTCGCGCAATCTCATCTTGAGGAATCGTGAAGATCAAAGCGATGGGTTGCAGTTGCGTGACGACCGCCAGGCCCGTGAGGTCATCGGCGCACACGATATTGCCCGGGTCGACCAGCCGCAGGCCGATTCGCCCGGTAATCGGCGACGTGATGCGGCAGTAGGTCAGTTGCAACCTGGCGTCGTCGATCGCCGAGCGGTCGGTCTGAATCGCGCCTTCGCTTTGTTTGACCAGGGCCACCTGCTCATCGATCTGCTGGGGCGTGATCGCGCACGATGCGGCCAGCACGTTATACCGGTCCAGGCTGAGTTGCGCCACGCTCCTCGCGGCCTCGTCCTTGGCCAGTTGCCCTTCGGCCTGTTCGAGCTGCACCTGGAACGGCCGCGGGTCGATCTCGGCCAGCAAGTCTCCTGTTTTGACCATCTGTCCCTCCGTAAAGGCGACCCGCACCAATTCGCCTTCGACGCGGCTGCGGACAGTTACGGTATTGAAGGCGGTCACGGCGCCCAGGCCGTTGAGATAGAGATCCAGGTCTCCTTGCCGGGCCTTGACGGCCCGGATCGCTACGCTTTTTGCCGCCGGCTTGACCGGCGCTTCCGACCTGGCGGTCGAGATCCACGAAACCGCCACAGGCCACCAGAAATGCCGATAGTAAGCGGCGCCGCCGGCCAGCGAGAGCAGCAGCAACCAGCTCACCCAGCCGCGGCTCGGCGCAGGCAGCGCGGGCTCGGCGGCGGAACGACTTTGTCGGTCCGTCGCTGCGAGGGCGTTTCGCGGCGAGGCGGGGCTGTCTCAGGCAACACGGCGGGCGAGGGCGGGGATATTGGGGCGTGCGTTTCGGGCGGGGACGTCACGGGGAGGTCTGCCATCTCTGAAATCATAACTGCTACGCTTTCATGCGCCGAGCATTTTCATGAGGTTTACGGGGCAGGCAGGGTGGCGCCGTCGGGCAAGCCGCCGGCGCCGGGCGGGCTGCTCTATTATCGGTGTCGGGCCGTTTCGCGGCGACTGCAACGCGGCAGGGGCGAGACTATGCCATTAGGCATAGTGCCGGCTGGGGGCCCCTGCGGTGAACTTGAGTTGCAAATGTCGCCCCTTGGCCCGACCATGGTACGCAACAGGCGGCATGACTGCGTTCAGCCCCAGCCGCCTTGCGTAACGAGCGAACCCGGCGCCACGACAAGACAGCGAGCATGAAACTCGACTTTCGTTTTCCGCTGCGTACCAGCCCGCGCTGCATGCAGCCATGCGCCGCGGCAAGTTTGCGGGTCGTGCTGATGGCGGCGACGGTTGCGAGTTTGGCGGGCCGTGCTGAAGCCATCAATCCGAATCGCACCTTGTCTCAAGCGCTGCTGCGGAAGTGGCAGGTGCAGCAAGGCTTGCCTCAGGCGACGATTTTCTCGATTCGCCAGACCGCCGACGGCTATCTGTGGCTCGGCTCTCAGTCCGGATTATTCCGCTTTGACGGCGCGCGGTTCTCTCTGCCGCCCGACGAGCATGGCGTGCTGGCCGACGCCTGGATCGAGGATCTGTGCGAAGATGCCGACGGAAATCTGTGGATCGCCACCGATGGCTCGGGCTTGATTCAACGTAAACGCGATGGGACGATTTCGCGCTTTGGGCAAGCCGACGGCCTGCTTTCCGAAGCACTCCGTTGTCTCTACTACGATCGGCAAGGCAACTTGTGGATCGGAGCGGCGACGGGGGCGGCTCGCTTTCGAGCGGGCAAATTTGAAAACCTAGAGGCGCCCGCGGGGGACGAACTGCGAGACGTCTGGGCCTTCGGGGAAACGCCCGACGGCACGATCTGGATCGGCGGCGACGGCAATCGGCTCAGAGCCTATCGCGACGGCGAGCTCAGCTCGCACCGCTTGGAAGCGCTTCCCGCCTATGGCTCAGTGCGCGCTTTGCTCGGAATGCCGGACGGCGGGCTGTGGATTGGCACGACCAACAGCGGCTTGCTGCACCTGAAGGAGCAGCGCGAACGCTGCTTCACGCGCCGACGGCCTGGCCGACGATTGGGTCTGCTGCCTGACCGCCGCGCCCGAGGGGGTTCTATGGGTCGGCACGAAAGACGGCTTCAGCCGCATCCGCGGCGAAGAGATCGAAAGCTTTCGCAGTCGCGACGGTTTGTCGCAAAGCACCGTCTACACGCTGTGCGAAGACCGGGAAGGAACGCTGTGGGTCGGCACCAAGCATGGCCTGAATCAATTCATCGACCGGCGCACGGTGCCTTTCACATTCAGCGAGGGCTTACCGAGCAACGACGCCGGGCCGGTGCTTCAAGACCGGCGCGGGACCGTCTGGGTCGGAACGTTGGGGGCAGGTCTTGCGCGGTTTGACGGGCGCCGGTTTGCGAAAGCCCTGACCGCCAAACAAGGCCTGGCCGGCAATACGATTCTGTCCCTGGCCGGCGGCGACGAGGATGAGCTTTGGGTCGGCACGGATCGCGGATTGTCCCGCCTGCGCGGCGGAAAGGTTGACGGCGCCTTCTCCAAGCAGCAGGGCTTGCCCGGCGAAGCGGTGACTTGCCTGTGCCGCGACGAACAAGGCGTGCTGTGGGCCGGAACCGACGCCGGGCTGGCTGAGTTCCGCGACGGGCGATTCACTACGTTCCCAGATGCTCCCCGGCAACTGCAGGGACGCATCCTCGCCTTGGCCGCATGCAAACAGGGCTTGTTCGTAACGGCCGATGGCGGCGGCGCCTATCGCGCTCGCCAAGGGCAGTTCACTCCCGTTACAGGCATCGGTGCCGCGTCTCGCAACGTGCTGGCCGTCTACTGCGATGCCGAAGGATTGCTCTGGCTCGGCACTCGCGGCGGCGGATTGATCCTGCTCGACGGCGAGAAGACGTTCACGTATTCCCTTCGCGACGGGCTGTACGACGATGACATTTTCGGCATTGTCGCCGATAACGACGAGCGTCTCTGGATGGCCTGCAGCAAGGGAATTTTTTCCGTCCGTCGCGACGAGTTGCTGGCCTTCGCTTCGGGGGCGATTCCCAACGTGGCCAGCACGCCGTTCAGTCCGACCGACGCCCTGCGCACCATTGAATGCCAGGACGGCATTCAACCGGCCGTCTGGAAGATGGACGACGGGCGCATTTGGTTCTCGACCATTCGCGGGCTGCTGCTGATCGACCCGGCTCATCTGCGTCGTGCGTTGCCGGCGGCGTCGGTGGTGGTCGAAGCGGTCAAGGTCAACGGCAAACGCGAGCCGCTGACGACGCTCGGGCGCTTGCCGCCCGGACCGGCGAATCTCGATTTTCGTTACACCGCGTTGAGCTTTGTGTCGCCCACCCGCATCACGTTTCGCTACCGACTCGAAGGCTTCGATCGCGATTGGATCGAAGCCGGCGCCCGGCGCGAGGCTTTCTACACGAACCTGCCGCCGGGCAAGTACTGTTTTCGCGTTATGGCCTGCAACGTCGACGGCGTATGGCATGAAGCGCCCGAGCCGGTTCGCTTTGCCGTCGAACCTCACTTTTATCAGACTCGCTGGTTTCTGCCGGTCGCGGCCTGCGCCGTCGCATTGGGCGTTTGGGGCGCCTACCGGATGCGCGTCCGTCGGATCAAGACGCAGTTGAACGCGGTGCTCGCCGAGCGCAGCCGCATTGCTCGCGAGTTGCACGACACGCTGATGCAAGGCTTTTCAGGCGTGACGATGGAGATGCAGGCTTTGGCGGCGCGGCTGGCGCCGTCTCGAGATCGCGGCACGCTGGAGGAAATCATTCGCGACGCCGGCGTCTGCTTGCGCGAGGCACGCCGTTCGGTCGCCGGATTGCGAGCGCGCCCGGCGAACAGTCGGGCCTGGCAGGGGCTATCGCGCAGGCCGCGCGGCAACTGACCGAGACGCACGATATCCGGCTGAAGCTGCGTCTGGCCGAAGCGCCGCGCGGCTGCCGGCCGACGTGGAATACAATTTGTTGCGCATCGCCCAAGAAGCCATCTCCAATGCCGTCGCTCATTCCGACGGCCACGTCATTGAAGTCGTTCTGAAACCGACGCCCAACGGCTTGCGCTTGACCATCAGCGATGACGGCGTCGGCCTGCGTGCGCCGGACGACGAAACGGGGCCGTCCGGCCATTACGGACTGATCGGCATGCGTGAGCGCGCCAGCCAGATCGGGGCTGAATTGCGCCTGCTCAGCGAACCGGGGCGAGGAACGACGGTGACGTTTGAACTGCCGCTGGACGCCCCGGCTACGGCGCCGCCGTCGGCTGCACAGGCCGCCGAATCGGAGTCGACGCCTGGCGAACCTCGCGCGGAGCCGGTCGAATGAGCGACGCGGCGCGGATTCGGGTGCTGTGCGCCGACGACCATCCTTTGGTGCGCAAAGGGATTGCGTCGATTCTAGCCAACGAGGACGACATCCAACTGGTCGGCGAGGCGGGCGACGGCCGCATTGCGGTAGAAATGTTTCGCCGCCTGCTTCCCGACGTCACGTTGATGGACCTGCGGATGCCTGACTTGGACGGCATCGCCGCGGTCAAACTGATTCGCGGCGAATATCCGGAGGCCAAGATCATCGCGCTGACCAGCTTTGACGGCGATCAGGACATCTACCGGGCGCTCGAAGCGGGCGTGCGCGGTTACCTGCTCAAAGAGACGGTGCACTCGGACATCCTCGATGCTATTCGCCACGTCCATTCCGGCCGCCGCTTGATGCCGCAAGAGGTGGCCGAACGGCTGGCGGAATACTTTCCGCAGGTCGCCCTCACGCCGCGCGAAGTGGAAGTGCTGACGCTCGTGGCGCAAGGCCTGAGCAACAAAGAGATCGCGCGCAAGCTCGGCGCCGCC
Organism: Pirellulales bacterium; assembly: GCA_963786255.1. Lineage (GTDB taxonomy): Bacteria > Planctomycetota > Planctomycetia > Pirellulales > JAICIG01 > JAICIG01. Next base: position 517,725 of record CAWAYY010000025.1, on the reverse strand, counting down.
AGCGGCACCGTAAAAATGCACGTGCAGAACATCCTCTCCAAGCTCAAGGCCACGGACCGTACCCACGCCGTGACGATCGCGCTGCAGCGCGGAATCATTCACCTGTGAGTGCGGCGAGAGTGAGAGGAAGTACTCCCTCTCCCTCTCGGACCACATGCCCGAGGGCGGCGCTGCCAAGACGCCCAACATTCCCGCCGAACTTGACCATCTTTGGGTCTCGGCTTCCCCGTCGCCGCCCGCGCTTTGCCTCGTCGATTCCTCCACGAGCGGCTACACGGGAAATGCAAAACGCAAAATGAAAAAGTCAAAATGGCTAGAAGCATTCTCCTGTTTTGCATTTTGCGTTTTGACTTTCTTCTCCCTTCCCGGCGCCACCTTGCCCAAGAATCTCGCGTGCAACTTGGCCATCATCGTCGGGCTTCATCGGGCTCTTGCTTCGGCCTTCCTGCCCCCTCTCCCGCCGCGAGAGGGCCGGGGAGAGGGGACATGTCTCGTCCCTCTCGTCAGCTCAAGCAAAGCGACGTCAAGAAACCTTGCACGACGGCCGCGATTCGCACGGCGTCGTGAACGTGGTCTTCGCTCAACCCGCCGTTGAGCACGGCCGCTTCGTGCGATTGGATGCACGCCTGGCAGCCGGCCAGTGCGGCGCAGGCCAGCGAGTAGAGCTCGAAATCGACTCGCGACGTCTTGGGCTTGGCCATCCATTGCATCCGCAGCAGGGCCTTCTTGGTCTCGTAGCTCGGCTTGCCGACCATGTGCCGGAACCGGTAATAGACCGTGTTCATGGCCATTAACGACGCGGCCGCTTGCGCGTCTTCAATCAGTTCGGCCGCAGCGCCGTTCTCTTTTGCGTCGGCCAGCACGGCATCGCGCAGCTGGCCGTCTCGCAGGAAATAGGCCGAGGAAAGCGCCACGCCCCAGATCTGCTGCGACGTCAGTACGTCGCCGCTCAGCACGGCGACGATATTCAGCTTGGCGTCGCGGGCCGTGTCGGGAAGCGTCTGCCGCAGCGTCTCGAGATTCGGAAGTTTCGGTTCGGACAAAGGAGCCTCCTGCGTCTACGGCCCCTTCTCGTCGGCGCGAGAAGGGGCAATTGCTCGGCGCCGCGATGGCCGGTCGCCAAGCTTGCAATGCTTAAACCTTAAGGAAGTTGTCGCCCGGCTTCCAGTTGCACGGGCAAAGCTCGTCGCTCTGCAGTGCGTCGATCGTCCGCAGGGTCTCCGCCACGCTGCGACCGACGCTCAGGGCGTTGGCGCTGGCCCATTGGATCACGCCGTTCGGGTCGACGATGAAGGTGGCCCGCAAGCAAACGTTGGCGACCGGATCGATGATGCCCAAATCGTGCGCCAACTTTTGAGCACCCAGCAACGGGTACGGCAGATCCTTCAGATCTTTATGGCTGAGTCGCCAGGCCTGGTGGCAATATTCGTTGTCGGTGCTGCCGCCGATGAGCAACGTGTCGCGGTCCTTGAACTCATTGACCTGCTTGCCGAATTCCACCAATTCGGTCGGGCAGATGAAGGTGAAGTCCTTGGGATAGAAAATATACACGGCCCATTTGCCGGCATGGTAGTCGTTGCTGATCTCTTTCAGATCTTCTTTGTTGTTTCCGAAACAGGCCTGGGTTTTGTAGATCGGAAATTTATCGTCGACGGTAAGCATGCGTATCAACTCTCTAGGTCTGGAGAAACAAGCTTCGAAGCCGTGCGCCCATGCGCAGCACCTGCCCGACTACCATACCGGCCGCCTGCGGCCGTGGTCAAGTTGCGCAGTTTACCCGCGCAGCGAGACAGCGAATTAGCGGCACAGACAAGAGACTAACCCGAAGCGTTAGCGAGGAACTGGCCGCTTGGCGCCTCGCTAACGCTTCGGGTTAGTGCGGGCGCCGTCAGATCAATTCCGGCATCGGCAGATGATGATCGACGAGGTACTGCGGCCGGCCGGCCAGGTCTCTGAGCGTCGTGCCGTTGGCGTCGAGACCGAGCTGCCGGTAGAGCGTCGCCAGCACTTCGCCGAAGTGAACGGGCCGGTCGACGGGCGTCCCCCCAAGGCGGTCGGTTGCGCCGATCACCTGGCCCATCTTCATGCCGCCGCCGGCCAGCAACGCCCCGCCCACTTGCGGCCAGTGATCGCGGCCGGCGTCCTTATTGATGACCGGCGTGCGTCCGAATTCGCCCCAGGCCACCACCGAGACGTCTTTGTCCAGGCCTCGTTCGTACAGGTCCTCGACCAAGGCGCCGATTCCCTGGTCGAACAGCGGACCGTGCGTATTTTTGAACTCGGAGAAATTGTTGCTGTGGAAATCCCAGCGGCCGAAGTTGAGCGTGACGCACCGCGCCCCGGCTTCGACCAGGCGGCGGGCGATGAGAAAGTGTTCCAGGTTCCGCGGCGCCCCGTCGCCGTAATTGCGCGGGTCGCCCTTGCCGTATCGCTCGCGGACCCGAGGATCTTCCTTGCTGACGTCCAATGCATCGGCCAGGTTGCTGGAAGTCAGCACGCCGAGGGCCTGCTGCGTGAAGGCGTCAATCGCATCCATCTTTCCGCTGGCATCCAGGTCGCGCCGCAGCCGGTCGACGCTCAACAGCAACTGCTTGCGGTCCTGCAGCCGGTCCGTCGTAATGCCGTTGAGCCGCAGGTCCGCCTGACCTTCGCCGTTGGGGCGGAACGCGCTGTGCGCGGGGCCCAAAAAGCCAGGATGACCGGGCGAGCCATAAGGCGGATGACCCGTCTTCGGCGCCAGGCCGATGAACGGCGGCATGCCCGGGCTGATCGGGCCCATCAGCTTCGAAACGGTCGAACCGACCGAAGGCCAGCCCCCTGGCGGCTGCTGATTGACCGTGCGCCCGGTGTAGCAGATGAACGAATCGTGGGCGCCGTTGGGCGAGCCATAGACGCTGCGGATCGGAACCAACTTGTCCATGATCCGCGCCAGCCGCGGCAGGTGCTCGCAAATCTGAATGCCGGGCACATTGGTATCGATGGGTTGGAACTCGCCGCGGATTTCGGCGGGCGCCTGCATCTTGAGGTCGTACATGTCTTGATGCGGCGGGGCGCCGCACAGATAGATCATGATGACCGCTTTTCGCGAGTTGCCGCGTCCTTGCTGAGCTTCCGCGCGCAACAAATCCGGCAGCGCCAGCCCGCCGAAGCCCAAGGCCCCGATGGTCAGCATTTCTCGTCGGGTTAGGCCGTCACAGAGCCGTTTCTTGCGTCCGTAGAGGGAGAGCATGGCAGCTTTCAGCGGGGGGAATTACGGGCGGGCAGATGCATCGTGCATCGCCAATATATCGGCAATACGTGATATGTGCCAACATCGCCGGCCCTGGGTAGCGGAATCGGTGACGATTCCGGGCCTTGTAGCAGAATCCGTGATAATTCTGGACGCCCTTTACCGCTATGCCGCTACTTCTGCAGGATCAGCTTGCCGCTACGGGTGAGACGCAAACGGTAGGTGTCGTTGCCGTGGGCAATGAGCACCTCGACCTGGCCTTGCAGCAATTCGTCGGAGCGAAGCGTGCGAAGATCGCAAACGGGCGCATTAGCAATTTTGGCTGGGATTTCGGCTGGGATTTCAGCCGGCGGGGGCGGCGGATTCATGGCGGGATCGTTGTTTGTCACGGCGAAAGTGGGAAAAAATGCGGGGTTGCCGTTGTCAATTTGCAGGAGGATACACTTATTGAGACTTTGTGTCAACAATTTCATCCAGATCGCTTGACCCGTGCGTTAAGTGAAATAAAATCGCTCCTATTGCTGAAACGAAGTCTCACTTGAGACGCGAGCCCGCCAGCCTGCCGCAAGGCCCCGCCAGCCACGCTCGTCGATTGCTTTGGGGTGTGCATCTTTCCGGGAGAAATCGCTATGGGTCGGCGAACCGCATTTACGTTGGTTGAGTTGCTGGTGGTGATCGCCATCATCGGCCTCTTGGTAGCCCTGTTGTTGCCCGCCGTTCAGGCGGCGCGAGAGGCCGCAAGGCGTACGCAGTGCTGCAACAACCTCAAGCAGATGGGCTTGGGCGTTCTGAACTACCACGACATCATGCGTTGCTTTCCGCCAGGCTATTGCGCCTCGGTCGCCTACGTTGACGGCGAGAACGATACGAAGGCCGGCTGGGGCTGGGCCGCGTTCATCTTGAGCTACCTCGAGCAAGATGCGGCTGAGAACGAGAATCAATTTCAACTTGCCTATTGAGGCGCCGCAGAACGCCCAGGCGGTCCAGACGGCGATTTCCGTCTTCTCTTGCCCGTCAGACAGCCTGCCTGCGACGTTTACGGTACCCAACGCCTCAGGCGTCGGCGCTGGCGGTGGCCGCCCCTTCGAGCTACGCCGCCTGTATGGGAGGCGATGACTCGGGCGGCTCCGACAAGACCGGCAGCGGCATCTTCTTCCGCAACAGCGGAACGCGGCTGCGCGATGTCACCGACGGAACGACCGTGACCATCCTGGTCGGCAAGCGCGCTTGGACGAACGCCCAAGGCATTTGGGCGGGAGCGATCAGCGGCGGCGTCTGTGCGCGCGGCGCCAGCAATCCCAACCCGCTGGGCGGCGATACGACCGAATCGGCGCCGACGCTGGTGATCGCGCACAGTCACCTCAATAACCCGACCACCGACCCCGATTCCGGCTTGGATGACTTTTCCAGCCGGCACGTCGGCGGCTCGTACTTTCTGTTCGCCGACGGTTCCGCACGTTTCTTTCCCAGCGTCTCAGGCGACAACCCTGACGACTCCTACACGCAAGACAGCTTGATCTTCCAGGCTCTCGGCACCCGCTCCGGCCATGAAGTCATCCCCGGCGACTGGGCAAAGTAGGCCTCCCAGCCCGAATTGCGCATGGCCGATGCCGGCCCGAAGCGCAAACGAGACAATGGCAGAAAGGTCGCATCGAAAGCCCGCCGCTCGCGCATCGGGTTAGTGTGCTTTCCTCCTGCAAATCCCGTTTCCGCGCTGAGCCGCGGGAAGCTGAGCCGCGGGAAACGGTCGACAACGATCCTCAGAAACCCGTCCCAATCACAACGTTGGGATTGGCGGCGTGATTACTCCGCCGCCTTCTCTTCGGCTTTCTGCAGCCACTCCCAACCGACCGGTTGCGTCCAGGCCTGCTGACGCTGGTCCTTAAACGAGGGATCGCGCGGGGGCAGCGTGGAGGTCACGGTGGCTCGCACGTAAAGCTCCTGGCCTGTGAACTTGTAACGCGGATTCAGCCCTTCGACCGTTTTGAGAACCTGCCCGATCTGATCCGAGTAACGGCGACTTGCGCGGAGCGGCTTGCCGCTCTTGTCGAGCGGGGTTTTGCCGTCGGCGTCCACGATGGGCTTGCCGGTCGTATCCACGTTGCGCAGCGTGCCGATGAACTGCGTGACGTAGCGGGCTTCGCCTTCGGGTTCGATGGCCAACTCCAAAAATCGTTCTTCGCGGTCGTAGCGGACCTCTTTGAGCGACACGCCGCTCGAAGCATAGCAGTCGCCGGCCTTGATCGCCTTCACGATGTATTCAGGAGTGAGATGCGTGGATCGCACCATCACCCAGCCGCGGCCGGGATGGTGCACCGCCCGGCTTGCCGTGATAGTTGTGGCTGTCATCCGTGGCGATGCCGAACAGCGGTTCGGCGTGCAGGTCGACCAGCCGAATGGTGTTGGCGATATCCCACAGCCGCTCGACGCCCGGCCGGTGCTCGTCGCCCAGGTGCCCGACGATCGGATGGCCGTTGTAGACTTCGAAATGCCGCTCCAGCACCACGTGAGCCAGGTCTTCGGCCGTTACGGCCCAGCCGAAATTCGGATGGTTCAGGTGGGCCAGGATACTCGCGGCCGGCGCGCTTGGCCTGCTCTTCGACGCTGCGGAGGTTGTTGGTGATCGCCTCGCGGACGGTTTGGCCGCCGACGGGCAAGGCAACCTCCTGGATGTTCGAAGCATTGATATGGACCGGCACGCCCTCGGCATGATCGCTGATTTCGTCCGCCGGAATCATCAGGAACTTGCCCCGCTGTTCAACCAGCGCCCGGAATTCGTCGAGCGGTTTGAGGCGGATTTCCATCGCGGCATCGGCGCCGCGGGTTTGGACCCACTCAGGTCCGAAGCGGGCCAGGTAATTGTCGACCACCGCCGGGCCGCCCCGCTTGACGATGGCGCTCTTTTTCATCCACCGCATGCCTTGGGCCAGCACGTTGTGGTCGGAACAGCGCGAGGAAATTGTAGTCGTGCGTGCGATACCACTCGGCGACCATCTCGGGGAAGTCGTCGCCGTCGCTCCAGAACGTGTGCGTGTGGAGGTTGCCTTTCCACCAGCGCGGAGTCGGCCTGGCGGGAATGATTTCATCCGCGGCTGCGGGGCGGACCGGCGGCATTAAGGCCGCCGTAAAGATTAAAAAAGCGTAAGCCGCGGCGGCACGAGAAAAGTGGCGTTGCATCGGAATCGGGCTCCAGAGGATTGAACAACAAGAGGCGGTCTCGCGGTCCCTCAAGAGATCGCCGTCTGCGCGCAACCGTGCACGCCCATGGTCGCTAACCGCGTCAAGAGCCGACGCAACGAGTGGGCCTCGTCCCGTATCCTGTCCGGAATCAACGTCGGCAACCATCTTAGTCCAGCCGCCGTGTCGAATCCAACGGTTACTTGCGGACCCAAGCGTCCAGCGGCCTCGACAGCGTCGGCACGCCTCGCTGAACACGCCGCCGTTCGCCGAAAGGGTGTAACTCCAGGTCGTCGGCTGCGCACTGTTAAAGTGATCAGCCGGCGAGCCTCTGGTTCGACGGGTGGTTCGACGGGGGCGTGGCGGAAGAGAAAGTGCAAGTCTCAAGCAGCATGAATCGGGAGACGAGGCAGACGCGGCAAGGTGCAAGGGCTGCACCGCGTCTTCCTTCTCGATTTCGGCGGGCGGTCCGTTCTCGCCGCAGTTTTGCCCAGTTTCTTGCGCCTGCTTGGTCCCAAGCAAAGCCTCGCCACCGGCGGGAGCGGCTACAACAGGGACGGGTATTGCAACTGACAGGCGGCTGCGCACCTTAGTCAATCAGGGTGGGCGGCAGTCAGAAAAAGAGGGGCGACAACACGTCTCGTTCTCGGGAGCGAGAGCAAGGCGGGAGCTGACAGGCGGGCCGAGAACAGGCGTTGTCCCGTCGGCCCCGGCTAGGCGGAAGGTCGATGCCGTGGTGCATCGCAAGCAGGGGGTCGAAGCAGGAAGCGAATTGCTCGCTTTCCACAAGGGAGTCTCAGGAGTAAGTGATGAAAGCAATGGATCCAATCAAGATGGCGCTGGCCATGTCTGCGATTCTGCTATCGACCTCGCTGGCGCGGGGAGACGAAGGCGGACCAGGCGACGACAGCAAGGGCAAAAAGGACGAAGCCGGCGAACAACATCGCGGCCGGCCGGGCTTCGGGGCATGGGGCGGCCGCTTTGGCGCATCCCGGACATCGGCGCGGCCCTGAAGGGCGGGCCCATCGACCGGATGCCGACGGGGATCACGGCCCGGGGAAATCCGACGGCGAGCAGCACGCCAACCGTCATCCCGGCGGTGAAGGTCATCCAGGCGGGCCTGCTTGGGCTCGCTGGCAACATTTCTCGCGTCGCCCTGGCGGCGAGCATGGCGAGCATGCCGAACACGGTAAACAGGGCGAGCACGGCAAGCGTGACGGCGCCAAGCAAGGCCCCGGTCCGCGGGGAGCCTTCGCCGGTCCGGCCGGGGGCCACGGTTGCGCGCGGCATGCACGGCTTCTCCCCGCGCCACGGCACGCCGGGCGCCATGAAGGGCCATGGCCATGCCGGACCGCATGCCTTTGCCTCGCATCGCGGCCCTGCTCACGGCAAACACGGCTGGCGCGGTCACGGCTCATGCCATCAGGGCCGATCGCACGGTCATGCCGGCCGCGGTCCTGGGGGCCATCACGGGCATCGCGGTCATCACGCGTTTGCCTCGCATCATGGTCGTCACCACGGTGGGCATCACGGCCATCACGGCTGGCGCGGTCACGGCTCGCGTCATCAGGGCCGTTCGCACGGTCTCGCCGGTCGCGGTCCTGGACGTCACCACGGACCTCGTGGTCATCACGCGTTCGCCTCGCACCGCGGCGGTCATCAGGGCCATGCCGGTCGTCATCACGGCCATCACGGCTGGCGCGGTCACGGCTCGTGCCATCAGGGCCGTTCGCACGGTCATGCCGGTCGTGGCCCCGGGGGCCATCACGGGCATCGCGGACATCACGCGTTTGCCTCGCACCATGGTCGCCATCATGGGCGCCACGGTTCGCATCACGGCCACCACGGCTGGCGCGGTCACGGCTCGCGTCATCACGGCCCTTCGCATGGTCACGCCGGTCGCGGCCCTGGTTCCCACCACGGGCCCGGACCGTTTGCCATGCACGGCGGTCCCCGACACGAAGGACACGGCTGGCGAGGCGCCATGGCGTTCCACGGTCGTCCGCCGATGCCGCATCATCCCGGTCACGCCGGGCATGAAGGCGCCGGTCCCGGTCGCCAAGGCCCTGGTTCGTTCGGCCCCGGCCGCCCCTTCTCGGGCCGGCCCGGAGGACCGGGGATGTTCATGACGCACTTCCGCGGCTCGCGCGGCGATGCTGACCGGGCCTCGGAAGACGCCGACTCCGCTCCGGCGCTGGCTCGTCCGCGAGCGGAGCGCAATGCAAACGCTTCGGACCTCGAAGCGAAGCTGGACCGGCTCTTCTCGGAGCTGGAAGAATTGCGGCGGGAAATCCGTCGTCAATAATCGCTGACTGCGTACAAGGTCCGGCCCGTCCTCGTGGCGGGTCGGACCTTGTTTCTTTGCTGATCCTCTCTCTCAGGCGGCCTCAAACAAGGCGGCTTTCCGTTTCATGCGAGCCAAACACTGCAAGTTGGATTGGATTCGGGTCGCCGCACGTCTTGCCATTGCGGCGGCGGTCGGGCTCGTCACGGCGTCGGCGATTGCCGACGAAGAGACGCCGGCAGATCAAGCGCAACGCGAAACGGTCCAAGCTTTGATCGGCGCCTTGAAAGACGCCGACGCAGACGTTCGCCAAGGCGCCGCCCTCTCGTTAGGGCAACTGGGCCAGGCGGCGGTTAAGGCCGTCCCCGCGCTGACGGAATTGCTGAAGGATTCTAATGTCGACGTGCGCGGCACCGCAGCCGTGGCGCTGGGGCACATCGGGCCCGAGGCCCAAGGCGCCGTCTCGAACCTGACGGAGTTGCTGAAAGATCCGGACGACGACATCAAGGGCGCCGCTTGCCTGGCCTTGGCCCGGATCGGCACGGCGGCCCGCTCGGCCGTGCCGACGTTGAAGGAGCTGGCCAAACAACCCGACAAGCAATTGCAGATCTACGCGCGTTGCGCATTAGGCGTTCTGGATGAAGACGCCGCCCCACACGTCGACGCCCTGGCCGAGCAGTTGACCGACGCCGACGTCGCCCTTCGCGAAGCTGCGGCCCTCGCTCTGACGGAGATCGGTCCGCGAGCCGGCAGCGCCGTGGAGCGGCTGGCAGCGGCGCTGAAAGACAAGGACGTCGCATTCCGCGCTGCGGTGGTCGGCGCGCTGGCCGAAATCGGACCGGAGGCCGAAGGCGCCGTCGAGGCCCTGGCGGCGGCTCTCGAAGACGACGATGCCGAGATCCGCGCCTCGGCGGCCATGACGCTCGCCGATTTTGGCCCGGCTTCCTCCCCCGCGGTCAAAAACCTGGCCGAGGCCGTGACCGACAAGGATGTCGAAGTCCGCGGCGCCGCCATATTCGCTCTCGGAGAAATTGGGCCGGAAGCCAAGGCCGCCGTCGGGCGGATTGCCCAGGCGCTGAAAGACTCCGATGCCGACGTCCGCGAAGCCGCGGCCATTGCCCTGGGAAAAATCGCCGGGGCCGCCGCCGAATAGGGGCGACTTCTGGTAGACTGTCGCGAGTACCGTCATACTCTTTCGATCTTGCGACTCAACCAGGAGCCTGTTGCGGATGATTACCGTCGGCATGAACTATCGCGTGATTCCGGGCAAACAACAAGATTTCGAAGCCAAGTTCGCCGCGGTGCTCGAGGCCTTGAAGGCCGCCGAAGGCCACAGCTCTTCGACCCTCTGGAAGGACGTCAGCGACGACGCTTCCTACCTGATCACCAGCGAATGGTCGCAAGAGCAGGCCTTTATGGAGTTCATCCAAAGCCAGGCCTTCCGCGACGTAACCAACTGGGGCAAAGAGCAAATCCTCGCCGGCCGCCCGCAGCATAAGATCTACAAGAACTAGCCCGGCAACCAACCGCTCGCCCACGGCGAGCGGGGGACGTTAGTCCCCTGGTAGTGTAGACTAACCAATCGGCGTCAATCCGCCGCGTCGTGCTTGGCGAATCATTCGAACCGCGAAAAAAGGCATTCCTGCCGCCCCGCTGGGGCTGCCCGACGAGCGGCCTTTCCAAGAACCAGGGGCTTACGCACCCTGGCTACAGCCTTTCGTCCCTACGGGACTGCGAGCGGCGGTTCGCTGCTACACGCCGATCGGCTCCCCGCTGCCGCTTTGCGGCACGCTTCAGCCGCGGAGCGGCGGCAGGCGATAGCCAGGGTGCGTAAGCCCCTGGAGAATTCGCGATCCCCCGTCTGTCGTCAGCCCCGGAACGGGGCGACAGGAAACCTTGCCGAAATGTTCCCGCTTGGCCCGCGTGCATGCCTATGTCGGCGAAGCGCCGATGCCTTCACGCCAGCAATTCCTTCACCACCCGCCCATGCACGTCGGTCAGCCGGAAGTCGCGGCCGGCGTGGCGGTAGGTGAGCTTCGTGTGATCGAAACCGAGCAGGTGCAAAATCGTGGCGTGGAAATCATGCACGTGAACGCGATCTCTCGCGACCGTGGCGCCCAACTCGTCGGTCTCGCCATAGGCGACGCCTCCCTTGGCGCCTCCGCCGGCCATCCATGAGCTGAAACACGCGCTGTGATGCCCGCGGCCCTTGGCGCCGTCGACGCCGGGCGTGCGGCCGAACTCGGTCGTCCAGATCACCAGCGTATCGTCGAGCATCCCCTCGCGCTTCAAGTCCTTGATCAAGGCCGCAATCGGCTGGTCGACCTTCTTGGCCAGCGGTCCATGGTCGGCCATGTTGCCGTGCGAATCCCAATTGCCCGACGAGCCGCTGTCGATCAGCTCGATGAACCGCACGCCGCGCTGCGCCAGCCGCCGGGCGATCAGGCACTGCCAGGCGAAACTGTCGGTCTGGCCGCGTTTCAGGCCGTAGAGCTCGAGCGTTTCGTCCTTCTCTTTCGACAGGTCGAACGCCTCGGGCGCCTCGGTCTGCATGTGAAACGCCGTCTCGAACGCTTGCATCCGCGCGGCCAGTTCCGAAGCGGCGCCGCGGTCCTGCAAGTGGCGGCGGTTGAGTTCGGCCGCCAGTGCAAGTTCCCCCTGCTGCAGCCCGGCCGAAGCGGCGTTGGGGCGCAAATCCGGGATCGGCTCGGCGCCTGGTACGACGCGCGTCCCCTGGTGATAAGCCGGCAGAAAGTCGTTGGCGAAGACCTGCGTGCCCGCATAGGGCAAGTGGGGCGCCAACACGATGAACGAAGGCAGGTTCTGGTTCTCGGTCCCCAGTCCGTAACTGATCCACGAACCCATACTGGGCCGCGAGAAGAAGAACGAACCGGTGTGCATGGCCAGCGTGGCCTGGTAGTGCTCGTTGTCGTCCGACTTCATCGAGCGGATCAGGCAGATATCGTCCATCAACTCGCGAACGTGCGGGAACAAATCGCTGACCAGCGTGCCGCACTTGCCGCCCGGCTTGAAATCCCAGCCGGGCTTGAGCAGCACTCGCTGCTGGTTGGACAGGCCGCCGCCCACGCCCGTCATCTTGCCGTCCGCTTTGAACAGTTCGGGCTTGTGATCGAACGTATCCATGTGCGAAACGCCGCCGGTCGAGAACAGCAGGATCACGCGCTTCGCCTTGGCGGGAAAGTGGGGCGCCTTGGGCGCCAGCGGACCGTTGCCCTTGGCGGCCGGCGCGGCATCGCCGGCCATTAACTCGGAAAGCATGCCCGGCAGCAGCAGCGAACCTGCGGTAAGCGAGCGAATCACTTCGCGGCGCGTCGGAGAGTGGCGGAAAGCGTTCATGGCAACTCAATCGATGTATACGAATTCGTTCAACAAAAACATCGCTCGTACGTAGCTCTGCCAGGCCAGCAACTCGATCTGCTCGGGCGGAGTGCGGGCTTGTTGGAGCCTGGTCCGAGTGGCTTGCAAAAACGCGCTCGCCGCCGCTCGCTCTTCGTCTTGCGGAGCGCGGGCCAGCAGCAACCGATATGCCCGTTCGATCCGGCTTGCGTCGTCGGACCGCTCTTCCAGCAGCCTGGCGGCAATGCGTTCGGCCTGCTGATGCACGAACGGATCGTTGAGCAGGTACAGCGATTGCAGCGGCGTGGTGCTGGTCAGCCGCATCGGCGTGCTGGCGCTCGGATCGGGGCCGTCAAAAATGGCCAGGTACGGATGCCGCTGAATGCGCTGCGTCATCAGGTACACGCTGCGGCGGTTGGTCTCGTACACCGCCTTGAACGGATTGTGCTGCGTGAAGCCCCAGTCCGTACTCGGCGGAAACGGATGCGGGCCGCCTTGCGAAACGTCGAGATTCCGCCCCAAAAACAGCAGCGAGTCGCGGATCGTTTCGGCATCGAGCCGGCGGCGGCGGAAGCCGGAGAGCAGGTCGTTGGCCGGGTCCGCGGGCACGGCGGCCGGGTCGGGCACGGCAGCCAGTTGATAAACGTGCGACTGCATGATCAGCCGGTGCATGGCCTTGATCGACCAACCCGAGTCGATGAAGCGCCGAGCCAGCCAGTCGAGCAGCTCCGGATGCGTGGGCGGTTTGCCTTGCTTGCCGAAGTCGTTGGGCGTCGGAACGATGCCCCGGCCGAAGTGATACAGCCACAATCGATTCGCCATCACCCGCGCCGTGAGCGGATTGTCAGATGACGCGATCCACCGCGCCAGACTCAATCGGCCGCTGCTGCCATCGTCGGAAGCAAGTGCGTGCCCGCCCAAGGCCGTTGGGAACCGCCGCGGCACGACCGGACCCGTTTTGGCCGGATCGCCCTTGTACTGCACCCGGGCGTCTTCGATCTTGGCGCTTTCCGCCACCGCATACGCCCACGGAACCTCGGGCAGCGTCTTGCCGTACCGCCTGGCCGCGTTGCGGGCGGCGTCGGCTTCCTTCTTCAGCCGCTCTTCTTCCTTCTTGTCGGTCGCCTTGTTGCGCGCCTTTTCCAGTCGGCTCGCCTCGGCATCGAGTTGCCGTTGCTTCGCCTGATGCGCCTCGACGGCTTGCCTGGTTTCTTCGGCCGATGCCAGGCTGACCAGGTCGCGCTGCTTTTGTTCCAGCTCGATCCCCGGCCACGGATAGCGAGTGCTGTGAAAAAAGCCGTACAGGCCGTAGTAATCTTCCGTCGAGATCGGATCGAACTTGTGGTCGTGGCAACGAGCGCAGTTGAGCGTCAGCCCCAGATACGCCCGGCCGAGATTGTCGATCGTGTCTTCGATGGTCAGATGCTGCGGGTAATCGGAGACCCGCGAGCCGAACCGCCGCGCGTTGGCGATGTAACCGGTGGCGATCGTCTGCTGTCCGGCGGGCCTGGTCGTCGTCCGCCGGAAGCAGATCGCCGGCCAACTGCTCGCAGATGAACTCGATCGTACGGCAGATCGCGATTGAAGGCGTCGATCACCCAGTTGCGGTACAGGTACATCTGGGGAATCGGAAAGTCGGAGTTGTCGCCCGCCGTGTCGGCATAGCGCACCACGTCGAGCCAGTAACGGCCCCAGCGCTCGCCGTAGCGAGGCGAATCGAGCAACCGATCGACGACGCGCGAAAAAGCCTCGGGCGACGAATCCGCCAGAAACGCGTCCATTTCTTCCGGCGTCGGCGGCAGTCCGGTCAGATCGAACGTCGCGCGGCGCAGCAGCGTGCGTTTGTCGGCATCGCCCAGCGGCTTCAGCTTGTGCTCGGCCAGCCGGGCCAGAATGAAACGGTCGATATCGTTATAGGCCCAGCCCGGCCCGGCGACGGACTCGGCCGCTTTCGGCGCCGGCGGATCGGCCAGCGGCTGCAGCGACCAGAAGCTTGCGGCCTGGGACGCGTCGATCGTTTTCTTGTTTGGCCGAACGGCCGTCGCCTCGCGCGGATCGGGAGCGCCGAGCTTGATCCACTTTTCAAAATCGGCGATCTCCGCGTCGGCAAGCGTGCCTTTGGGCGGCATTTGCAGATCGGGATTTTTATAGCGGACCGCCTCGAACAGCAAGCTTTGCTCAGGCGCGCCCGGCACGACGGCCGGGCCGCTATAGCCGCCTCGCCGCAAGCCCAACCGCGAATCGACGAGCAAATCGCCGGCAATCTCTTCGGAGTCTGCGCTATGGCACTCATAGCAATGCTGCACGAGCAGCGGTCGGATGCGCTTTTCGAAAAAAGCTATGCCTTCGGCGTTCGCTTCCGCCGAACCGGGCAGGTCGTATTCGCCGCTCCAGATCTCGATGCCCGAGAAGTTGGCGGCGCCGCCGCGGCTGGTCAGCGAGATCGTGCCGTCGTTCGGCTCGACGAACCAGGGGCCCAGCCTGTCCCAATGCCCGGTGGCGCCGCTCTGGTGGTTGGGGGCGACCGTGCGGCCGTTGACGGCGATGGAGAACGTCTCTGAGTTGTTGTCTTCCCAGACGTAGAGAAACACCGAATACATGCCGGCCGGAATATCCGTCAGCACGACCTTGTTCCCGCCCCAGCGACTGGAGCGGATCATCCTGGCCCGCTCGGAATCGGTCGCCGGAACAAGCGTTACCTGCTGGTTTTCAAAGGCGTTATCCCGGCACTGATACCACTTGGCCTCTTTGCCTTCCCAGGCATGACCGTCGATCACCGTCGCCGGCCCATTGAGATTCAGCCCGCGGAAGAACGCCGCTTTTTCCGCCGCGTGGGCCAGGCCGCCGCCGGCCGTCCAGGCGACCAGCGCAGCCAGGCAAACCAGCGGAAAGAGGGGGCGATTTGGTTGTCGTTGAGCCGTAAACATTTTTCTTTTCAGGCAGACTCTTCAGGCGGATTTCCTGGAACCCATCAGGGGGACTTGCCTGCGAGCGGGGGGCCCGGCCCGGAATTCCCTGCCGCCTTTCGGGCCGCCCGCCGTTGGCCAATCCTAGCCTTATATGGTCGGCGTCTGGCGGTTCGTTAATGCCGCGCGGCTTAATTTTTCGTCAGGCGGCGAGAGTGGGGACGCACCCGCGCTGGGCAGTCGACTTTCGATGGTCTTGGGCGATTTGGCCTTCTTTGGAGCTTCCAAACCGGGTGCCTGGCGGCAGAGCGTCAGAGATGCCCCAGCGAGGTCGGAGAGCGAACGAGCAGGGGCTGCGCTCGCAGCTTGGACTGCGCAGACCGAGGATCAAATGCCGCGGCGGACACCGGCGGCTTTGTCCCCGGCTCGTTCGCTTCGCTGTCTTCGGGCTCGTCCCGACGGCAACGACGATTGATCGTCTAGAAATCGCGAACCATCGCGGCCTTCGATTTGACCGCGTTTATCCGATGCCCGTGGGCGGCGGATAGAGCGCCGGCCTCAAAGGCGAAAGCGAATTCAGGCACGAAAACTTGCTAGCTGCAAATCATGCTCGACGGGGACAAGTCCCGATCCGCGGCGGAACAAAACCTGCTTACGGCGCTTGCGAAACGCCGGAATTCTGTGCACCTTACGTTCAGTCAATTCCAAGCCTAGTTCCGGACGCCCCCCTTTCACGTCTGCGACGCGTCCCGGGAACCTGCAGAGTCGCAGTCGACACTCGATAGATGCCCGCTGGAGAGATCACACGGCAATGCCTATCGTCTGCGGCAGCAGGAACCGCGCGTGGCGAATTATGGTTGTCTGTTTTGCTCCTTTTGACGCCTTGTCGGCGGAAAAAGGATGAGTCTCTGCCAATCCTCGCAATCTGAGATTAAGCATCGGCCCTAGAATGATGCCTTGGGATATGCGAAAGTCCAGCTTCGATTAGATCGAATGCACATATGGTCCGCGGCGATGCCGCGCAGTAAGAGGCGCGAATTGATTCCGAAGCAACCGCCGTCGAAAAAGTCCGACCGTCCGAAACGACTGCGGTGTGCGCACGCGACGCTACGATGTCGCGATCAGCTTGTGCGTGACATTGAAAAGACAGATTGATACGATTATTACTGCCCCGCAATCCGCAGCGACACCCCGCGCGGCTGCGGTTTTAGGGATAGTAGCCTTACCAATCAACAAGTACTATTGCCAATTAAGCAATGGCCTGCAGTGGGCGTCGAATTGAAAGGGACGATCGTCAAGGAGTCGTGGTCGCTATGCAATCCTTGCCGAAGCTGGCGAGGGTGGCGTTGCGACTTTTTACAAGGCGAAAAACATCGCTATGAAAAGTTTCATGGCATGAAGGTTCTGCTTCCAATCGCTGTGAGGCTAAAGGCACTTCAGTTTTGATGTCGTTCTTCACGAGATCCAGCTTCCCTCGAATCGATAGTCCCTATATCGTTGCCGGCGCCATACTGGCGAATAGCACCGAACCAGCTTCTTGGTTCTGGAATGGCTTCCTGGTGGCTAACCTGCGGCCTCTGATTTAGTCTGGCGACTTCGCTATAGACAGATCATTTCCTTCGAACGGCACAATTAGTTCGAGGCCTTTCATGAGCTACACGAACTGGCTATCCATCGCAATTTGAAAGCGGTACAATCTGTTGCTGACTGGTAATTACCGTATAAAGCGGTCGAGACTTGGCGTGTCAGGAAGGTGGCAGCGTCAGGCGTTTCTGACCGACGACAATTCGGATATTGGCTCGCTGCTTCATCTCAGTCAGCTGGACGCTGCTCACCCGATAAAATAACTTCGAGCGAAGATTCGCTATTGCGTTTGAGAGCCGATTTATGTATGCCTTGGTTTCCCGCAGAGCACATCAACGTTTTATTTTTGTCATCCTCTTCAGCCTCCTCCGTGCCACGATGCAGATTCCACCATTCAAGATTGAAAATCGAGAGATATGATTTTCCAATGTCTTGCGGATCGCCAAATGACCAACGTCGGCGATTTTCTTGCTTTGCCTCGCCAGCTGACGAGGTATTCGCGAACGTTGTCGTTGTCCTCTTAAATTCGAGGAATGAGGAAGCGGGGGCATAGCCGGAAAGAACATGTCGGCCAGCGTTGCGGTCTTCAGGACCACTGATGTTTCGGCAGGTGTGGAACGGAAATTCGAACTTGCCCGGCGCACCAGATAGAGACTGCGACTTCATGACTCACTCCTTTTTGTGATTTTTGAGTGCCTTGGCAAGGCCTTCGACTACTCGTCGAGGAAGGGCATCTCAACGCCGTCAGTTTACGGATCGCGTGCGCCGTGTCGAGCCAGTTCCTGTTAACTCTTGAGCTATGTGGACTATTCAAGCCCCCCCATACTTTTCAGGTCGCCAAGGCGGCCCGCGCATGGACAGCATTGCAATCGACATTCGGTTGGTGCCCATTGGCGGCGTCCTGCCAGCTTTGCGTTCGGCACAGCATGGACCGCTGGGACGGAGTAAATTGTGGGCGTCGCATTTCCGCTCCTCTTTCATTTCCGCTCCTCATAACCGTGCCTTTCTCAGCTTGCAAAAAAGCAAGCTAAGTTGCCGCCACTCTGACTTCTCTCGCTGCGAGAGCCGCCTTATAATCGGAGCACGATTCGGATGCCGACATAAAGGGGAAGCTCATGTTGCGGCAGGGGGTTGCGGTCGTGGCGTTGGCGGCGGTGCTTTCCGCTTTGGCGAAAGGCGAGCCGCCGGCCCAGTTCAGAAAGCCGGCGACAGTTCAGAAAGCCGGCACAGTTCAGAAAGCCGGCGGCGAAAAGCAAATCGGCTGAAAGAGCGGCGGCTGTGGCTGCTGCTGCGGCGGCTTCTGATAATCCGGCGGCCGTCCGCGCGAGAGCCATGCTCTCTCTCAAGCAGTGGCGAGAGGCCAACGCCGTCATCGCGGCTCATTCCCGCGGCAATTCCGTGGCCGCGCTCGAGCTGCTCTCGCCGCTTTTGCCCCCGCTCAACGACAAACAACGGGCCGCGCTCGATGAGTTCTTCGCCGAGCGGCATACTCCGCCCGCCGACCAGATCATCGCCGACGTTCATTTAGGCATGGTTTTGCAAGGCTTCTCCAGCAAGCTGCACCGGCCCAAAGCACGCGAAACGCTGATCCTCGTCCCGGAAGTCCACCGGCGGTTGTTCGCCATTTTGCGCGAGCACGACGGGCACGTGATCAAGGACGAACCGCTGCCGACGCCGGAGACGATCGAAGCCTACGAGGCGCTGTTTTGGAGCATTCACGTCCTGAAAAACCGCCTGCTGAACGCCGAGCGGCTGGCCCAGTACGGCATCGATCTGACGAAGTCGTTTTCGCGCACGCATATTGCCCGGCTCGAAGGCGAGGTCAAGCAAGCGTTCGAGACCGATTTCGCCGAGTGGCTGGCCGACGTGCGGCGGCGCGTGAAAGACGTCGAAGAACGTACGATCGAGATGCGCATTGCCCGATTGCACAAAACGGTCGACGTGCTTTCATATCCAAGGCTCTCCACGGAACGGTTCCTGGCCGCCTATGCGGCCGACACGGACTTGCGCCTGATCAAGGAGTTTGTCTCCCGATCGGCCCAAGAAAAACGCAAACGCGGTTCCTATGACCGCAAGCTGTTAAATCAGCAGGGCGTTTTCGACGCCGCCGAGAACGACGGCCGCCGCGCCGCGGAATTGGCCGGCGACTTGACGACCAAAGCCAACTTGCTGGCGGCCGGTTTGCACTGGTGGCTTCGCGGGCGGTACGGCCGGGGCCCCGACGCCATGGGGCTGGCCAAAAGCGTCGCCGCCATGGACTGGCCCCAGGCGCAGCTCGCGCTCTACATGCCGCCGGATATGCCCAAGCCGACGAATCCCAAAACCATCGACGCGGGCGAGCTGCCCATCCCGAGGTTCGACCGCCGGCACCACTATTGGTGGGCCTGGGAAGACCGGCGCCTGCAGCATCTGCATCAGAGCAATTCGCACTCGTCAACGCATGTTGACGCGGCGGGCGATGCCGGCGGCGGTAAAAACGTGCTGGTCGCTCTGACCCCGCAGCAACAAGACACGCCGTTCTGGTGAATTGACAACCCGGTATTCAAGGGAGCGGTCGGCTTCCCCAAAACCACGACGACGACGGTCAATACCACGGTCGATCTGCCGTACATTCCGCCGTTGAATCCCAAGCTGGTTAACCGGATTGTGGGTTATCTGGAATACGCTCGCGCCTGTACCTGCTGGACCAGCTCGTCAAGAATTGTTCCGAGGAGGAATTGGCGGTGGTCGAGACGCTTGTCCGCTCGCGCGACGAGTACGCGATCTACGTGAACCGCTCGCAAATCCTGGAACGCGAATCG
Source organism: Pirellulales bacterium (assembly GCA_963786255.1). Taxonomy (GTDB): domain Bacteria; phylum Planctomycetota; class Planctomycetia; order Pirellulales; family JAICIG01; genus JAICIG01. Next base: position 498,387 of record CAWAYY010000025.1, on the reverse strand, counting down.
AGCACGCTCAGCGAGCAGCCGCTCAACTCGAGCGATGAGTTCGAGCGCCGAGGGCTCTCCTGGCTGACGGCGCTGCTGCGCGTCGAACTGGGCGCCCTGACGGCCGGCTTTACTGATTTCCCCGATCCCTTTGCGTGGATTCCCCCCGGCAACGCAGACGTCGAAGAGTACGCCGAGGTGCTGCTCGACTCGCTGCGTACGCACTACTGGGCGTGCGCAACGACCCGATCGCCAAGAACATGGCGACCGCGCAGATCAGCGAAACGCAAGCCATCGCCTATGCCCGGCGGGTGACGATTACGCTGGCCTTCCTGCAAGCCGTGCTCGAATCGCAGAATCGCCGGCTGACGCCCGAGCAACTCGCCGAAGTGCTCCGCTGGCAGGGGGAATTGATCGCGCTGCGCAGCGTGATCCTGTGGGGCAAACTCAAGCTGTTTGCCAGGGTCAACTCTTCGGTCCGCTCGGTAACCTCCAATCCGAACGCCACCCTGTTCAATCAGTGTTGCCCCGCGCTCAACGGCGTCATCGCCAGCGATCTGGCTGCCGGCCTCGCGTTGGTCAACGGCCAACCGATCACGCCCGCCCAGGGCCAGCAGCTACTGCAGGAGTTCAATCAGATGCCCATGGGCCGGTGAGCGTCTTCGAGTCGGAACGAGCAAATCCTTCAGGGATAGGTTGTCATAGCTGGCGGCTTGAATCGTTTGCTCTTCGACATTGCGTACACTCGCAGAGACGAGTGAAACAGCCTTGAAATGCTACGTGATTACGACGGGCGAAGCCGCGGTTGTAGCTAGGCGTCGTCGTGATTTAGATGTGCCGAAATTCGCAAATCAATCGGCAGCGGTCTCCTGATCCTGCAGCAGGCTAGCTTTGACCCGCAGTTCGGCATCGAACTCAATTGCTGGCGCATTCGCTGCACAATGAAAGACTTTAACCGTACGACTCCGCTGATTGACTGCTTGCGCACGCGTAGTCAAAGTGCGCATGCGGAGCGGGATTTTCCTCCTCTTTCCGCTGGTAGGATGAAGGCGCCGCCGAACCAGGTCTGCGCAAACGGCGGCAGCGCTTTTGGCTTTTCGGAGTTCACTCGGTCTCGACGTGATTGTGTTTGATCGCCGGAGGTCAAGGTGGCGTTTTGGCGTGACTACAGCGGGCGACTGATCTTCGACCACCCGGGCGTCACGGCGATCGACTACCCGGCGGTCTGTCGCGAGATTGCAGATGCACTGGGACTCGCCCCGGATGGCGAGCTCCTTGTCGGGCCGGACCAGATGTTCTGGGACTTCCGGCGCGGGGATCACGAAGTCAGTTTGGATTGGGACGTCTGGATGGAGTTCATGGCCGTAGCCAGGTCTGAGGCGTCCGAGCCATTGCTTCAGGACATCGCCGCATGGCTGGAATCGAGCCGGCGGTGGGGTTGAACAAGCACGTATGCCTGTTTTGGAATCGCCGTTCGAACAAATCGTTACTCTGCCGCCGAACGAGCCATCATGACCCACTATGCCGACTTAACGCCCTGCGGATATTTTGGCGTCGAATACGCGCCTGGGCTGCGCTCGGTCGGCTGGCTCGAGAAGGAGCATCCGTATCGCCGCGGGGCCGTATCGCCTGAATTCACATCTGCGCTAGAAACTTTGCTGATCGCACCCTGGCAACCGGGCGTGTTCGTTGGGGTTCACCCGTGTCCATTCTGCCGCATCTCCGGCGGGCCAGCGACTTTTTCAACGACAACGGGAGCCGAAATCCAATTGGGCGGCAACAATCTCTACATCCCAGGCAATGGATTCCTGTATGTCGCGCCGTCGACGATCATCCACTACATTGACGCTCACGAGTACGCTCCGCCGGACGAATTCCAGACGGCCGTCCTGAATTGCCCGGAAATGCGGTCCATGGCATACTTGAAGCTGATCCGCACGAATGCGCCGCCGGGATTCTTGCGCCGTTTTCGCAGTGCCGAAATCGCGACGGGCGACGTATGCCGCGACGGATTTGCGGCAGAGCCAGGGGAGGAACTCGAACTGGGTTAGACGCGCTGGCGCGTTTCGCTCGGTCACAATCAGATTTCGGTGGCGTTGTCAGAGACGTTGTTCCAAAACCCGAAAAGGAGCGACCATGCGTGCCCGCGTTGCGTTTGTCGTCCTCGTTCTCTCGACGAGCTCGGCCTGGGCGGAGCTTCCGCCCCCTCCGGACGAACTCTCGAAGGCGTACGACAACGCCCTCGCCGAGTTGCATGCCGGCAAGGACCGCCAGAGTATCGCCGACCGCCTCAAACCAGTGGTTGAGAAACACCCGACGAGCTACTACGCTTCGATCGTCGCTTCCTTCCTGCGCGACCTCGCTGCTTCCGCTAAAAAGGCGCCGGCGGAGCCGGATGATCCGCCGGAACAGAGACTCGCTGAAACGCGCGTGCCGCTCCATCTCCTGTGGCTCGCCGAGAATTGGGATAAACCGCTCAAGGCGTTTGTGGCGAAGGAGCCCGAGGACCCGACGGCTCAACTCGTCGCCGCGGACCGTACCGTCATTGACCGGCTGATCCCGCTGCTCGCTGACCGCCAGCCGACTCGGTGTGATAACTCGAATCCTTTCGGGCGGCCGACGCAACAGCCGCGCGTCTGCGATCTGGCCCTGGGCCTGATCGAGTACCACGCGAAAGCCCGGTTTTACCACGACACGATTCAGGGCGTCTACCTGCACCAACTACCCGAAGCCGAGCGTGAAAAGGTGGCGAACCGCGTGACCGAATGGTGGGAGGAAGTGAAAGACAAATCGGTCACGGCCGGCGTACGGGCCCAGCTCGTGCATGGTCGGTCCTATCCCGAGACCGTGTGGATGGCAAAGACGCTCGCTCGGCTGGCAGAAGGGCAGGAAACGGACGATCGGGAGTTTGCCCTCAACGTCTTGAGAGAGATGGTGAAGCAGTTCCGCCGCCATCACGTCGGCGCCTACGCGGCGGAGGCGCTCGCGGAACTGGGCGACAAGTCCGTCGTGGACATCTTCTACGAAGAGTGGAAGTCGTCGCTTGGCCGGCGTGGTCTGATCCACGAGTCGAAGATCGCTTTTTACCTCTGCAAGTACGGCGGACGGCGCGAATGGGAGTTGCTGCACGCAATCTCCCTGGCGGAGTTCCGCAATGGGAAGGGGCCGTCGGCCGGGGCGGTCTGGGCATGCGTCGTCAACAGCAGGCCGGCGGACGCCAACCCGTACGCGATCCCGATCCTCGGGCCGGCCCTCGACCAGACGGAGAACACGGGCAGCCGCGCGATCGACGGCGGCTCTCAATCGTTCTCGTATGCGGACAAGGCGTGCGAGTTATTGCAGAAACAGGTCGGTAAGGATTTTGGTTATCGGCGCAACGGCACGGCCGCAGAACGGCTCGCAGCGATCAAGCAGGCTCAGGGGTGGTGGGACGCCGAGGGTAAGACGAAGTACACATTCGATTATATCGAAAAGAATATGGTCCCCGGCGATGCCGCGCATCGGGGGCGAAATTGGAAGTCAACCGGTGCGGAGCCGGCGATTGAACGTTGCTGCGTTCGGCCAAAGGAGTTTTTTGGCATGGAAGAGATGCTTTATCCGGAAGAAGCGTTCGCGCTGCTTCGCGAGATGCGGTACGACCCGGAGGCCCGCCGTGAGTTTGAGTCCCTGTCTAGCAGCTTCTACTGGCCGGACGAGGGGCTGCGACAGGCCATGCGTCTGTGCAGGAACCACGACAGCCGGGCCACCTTCTACACGATGGCGTACCGCACGTCGCTCATTAAGGGCGAACCTATCGAGGAGTACCGCCGCAACTGGGAGCAGCTCCAGGCAGCGTGCCCCGACTGGCCCGGCTTCCGTCCCGAGCGGTGCAGCACCGAGCTGTTGCCGGCGTGGCGGCGAGCGCGCAAGCGGATGTGCGTCGACTTCGAACGGGAAATGCGGGCGATAGAGCGTGACGAAGCGTTGGAGGCTGAATCAGGCGATGCACCTTCCGCTGCTGGCATGTAGACGTTCCCGTATTACTGCTTGCCGCGGCGATGGAGCAGGCGAGCGAATCCGTTCACTTGCTGTTCTCAAGGGCATTTTCATGGGCTATTTCGCCAACGGCTTCGTCTTCACGACCCCGCCAGACTTTGAGTCGGCTACGAACGCCGTCCCCGGTCGGTCGGCGCGCCTACAAGCACAAGCAGCGTTCTATTTGGTTGCTCGACCTGTGGAAGCCGCGGCGAAGACTGCAGCTTGGCCATTCACCATTCACCGATTGCGTAGCCGTTGGGTTTCGCACCGATCTCGCCCGCTTTGGCGAGGCGACGCGCACATTCTTAGCGCTCTTGAACGTTTGCAGCAGCTCATGGGCTTCCAATCTGTCGGTCGAGAGGCGTCGCGCGTTCACCTGGCCTTGGCGGTTGCTGGAGCGACAGGTTGTCCAGCGTTCTTTTTCGCAGCCGATGACGAAGAAACTAACATGGCATGCAACGCGGCGCCTGGCGCTCGTGTCATTCGGTTGCCGCTTCGATCGGCTTTCCGTTCAATACTCGGGGGGCCACGCAACCGCCACTCTACTTAACTAGTTAGACGATGATGACGAGGAAGCGTTTCAAGAAATCACCGATGCGGTGAAGGCCGTGGCCGGGATCGAAGTGCTCGAGCCGCGGGATATTGAAGGAGGGCGGGCCCTGTACGAGAACCCGGTCGCCCATTGGCCGAAAGACGCAGATGATCCGGTAGAAATCCTTGGCATTGGAACCTGGGATCCATTTGTGAATCTTGAGAACGATTTCACTGTCGTTTTCGAGAAGCTTGCTGCCTGAGGGCGATTCAAGACGCCTATCCTTTTCGACTCGCAAACGCGATCCGGCGACCGACAGAGCTACAATCGAACGTCGGCTGACGGCCGCTGCGGGCGATTGGCCAGCTCTGCCCTCGGTGCAGCACGGGCGGGCGAGTCGCGGTAGACTGTGGGCGGCTGGTTGCCGCCCTCGAACGATTCCCGACCTCTTTATTCCGCCCATGAGCGAAGCTTGCGCGGCGGCGTGTCAGACGCTTACATCACGCAGGAGCGTGATGGCAACTGTACGGCCGAAGGCAAACTTCCGCGGGAGCGCCGGGCAGGGCGGGAAGCGGAGCGTATAGTAGACCTCACGCTCCGCGTGAGGGAATCGGCAAAATATGGTGCAGAACGACTCCCGACGCTTTAATCGTTGCCCCGCTTAACCTAGTTGCTCGCTGCACGATGCCCACGAATGATCCCATCGAGACGCTCGAAGAGATACTCAAACGGAATGGGTGCGATGTCAATCTGCGCGAGAATGAAGTGGACCGGTACTTCTTGTTTGACCAGATTTCCGAATCCAGCGATCTGGAACTTGCCTGGTCGCAGTTCCCCGCGCACCGCGAGATTCGGGCGCGTGCGGCGGAAGTAGACGCAGTGTCGGATATCGTTCCGGGCTGGGGCTATCGGACGCCGAAAAAGTCCCATCGCTGCTCCGACGCTGAACTCATTGAGCTCGTCGGTCGACAGATTGCCGTGATACGTCCCTTCATCACGGACTGGAGCGACGTCCGCGCATTCATCGACCGCGGTTTCGATATCGAAGTTATCGGCCGCGATGCGGGGGCGCCTCCCGACGCCACGGACAACGCGCTCTTCGGAGCGTGGTACGAATCCATCAGCGACTTCAAGATTGAACGCTATCCGTACGAGGAGCCGATCTTGGAGGTTCTCGACGATTGGGCCACGTATCTGACGAAATGCGATGAGGTCGCTCTCTACTTGACCTGGCCCGTTCTCAAGAACGTGGAGACTTTCGATCCGGCCACGCCGCTTCCCGGCTTCAAATTATGGCAATACAACTGCCGTACGAACTATTGGATTGACGAAGGCGACATGAACTCCCGCCTGGTTCGCATCCAGCGGCCGTGGCGATGAGCGCCCAGGGCTAGCCGATTACGGCCAGCAAGCCGGCGGCAGTCGTCGCGACGTGTTGGCGAATTGGCTCGAACCTGGTCTTGTTCCGCCACCCGGCAATTCACGCATGCTGTGCGTTGGGCCGGCGGCGTAGTTAGAATGGCGCCGGGATGAACAGGTTCTCGCCCAAGCAAAATACAACTCGCGCCTGTGTGAGGCCGTCCGGCCGCTTGCAGCGACTTAAGAACTTCGGTTCCTCAATAGCCAACTACGATTTTGGGACACGGGGCCCGCGGCGGAACTCGGAACGCTCACGCGTTCCGCTACGACGGGGCCGGCATCAACAGCGTTTGATTTAGCAGGAGCTCCGCAAATGAAGGTCATGATGAACGGTCGCGCCGGCACGCCCTGGCGGCTTTCGGCGTGTTGACGGCGGCCTTGTTGCTCGGCGACCGTTGTTCCGCCGAAGACGTTCAGCCGGCGCCGATTGCACAAGGGCAACGGATTTTTACCTGCGGCCATAGCTTTCACGTGTTCGTTTACCCGCTGTTGGATGAGTTGGCCAGATCGGCTGGCATCGCCGACCAGGAACTGGTCGGCATCTCGCGAATCGGCGGTTCGCGCGTCGTGCAGCATTGGGATGTGCCGGAAGAGAAGAACGAAGCAAAGCGAGTTCTGGCCGCCGGCAAGGTCGACGTGCTGACGCTGTCGCCGATCTGGCTGCCCGACGCCGGGATCGAAAACTTCGCGAAGCTCGCCGTCGAGCACAATCCGAAAGTCCGCGTGCTGGTTCAGGAATTCTGGATGCCGAACGATACGTATGAGCCCATCTATCCGCTGGACACGCGCAAAAAGGTCAATCACGATGCAACGGACCTGGCGGCGCTGAGCAAAGCCAACGCAGCCTACTGCCATGACATCGAGCAGCATGTTCGAGAGCTGAACAAGGCGCATAGGCGTCGATGCGCTGTTCGTCGTCCCGGTCGGCGAGGCTTCGGTGGCGCTGCGTGAAAAGATCGTCGCGGGCGAGGCGCCGGGCTTGAAGGCGCAGTGGGATCTGTTTCGCGACAATTGGGGGCACGCCAAGGCGCCGCTGATGGCGCTCTCCGGTTATTGCCATTTCGCGGTGATCTATCCGCGAAGTCCCGTCGGATTGGCCGTGCCCCGGATTCTGAAGAACGACAAGGCGATCGCAGACGCCGACAAGGAGCCGCTTAATCGCTTACTGCAGGAAATCGCCTGGAAGACGGTCTGCAATCATCCGCTGACGGGCGTGGGGCCGTAGTCGCGCGAAACGGCGAGCAAGGTGAATGCGGGGGCTGGACGCCTCGCAGGGTTGTTCAAGCGCCAGTGGGTGTTCGGGACGTCCATCACGCGGCCCGGAATCTTCACAGATTCCGCTACAGGGTTGTAGCGGACGTCGTGAGACTTCCGGGCGCCTCCTCAGATTCGGCTACGGAACTGCGGCCGCGAGGGGCTGAGATCTCACACACGCGCCAAGCCAGCGCGGGTCTAAACTCTGCGGAGAACTCTCGCCGGAGGCGGCGTTTGTGAGCCTGGCGTCGTAGGGACGCGAGGCGCCGCTTGCCGAGACGCCGAGCAGCAAGCCCAGGAGAAATGCCATGTCGCGCCGCTGGAAAAAATCTCAGGCCAAAGCGCAAGTCCAGGCTCAAGAACAGCTTCCGGCAATGCCGCGAACGCCGCGCTGGATCTTGCCGGACGATGCCTTCGCGCTGCAGGACGGCTCGGAGCAGGTGGGGCTGTCGATCCTGAAACACCTCGAGCCGGCCCAGGTGGAGTGGCTGGCCGAGGGAAGCGTCTGCCGCGAGGGCGCTGTGCGTGGTGGCGGGCGAGACGGGGACATGCAAAAGCCTGCTGGCCGTCGAGTGGGCGGCCACAACGAGCCAAGGGACGGGTGGCGCCGATGCGGCGCTGATTGCCCACGCCGTCGATATGCCGGCGCCGCTGTTGCGGGCCCGGCTCGATGCGGCCGGCGCCAACGTCGAACGGGTCGCGGTTGCCACGCTCGCTTGGCCGCAGCCGGGCGACGATGTTTCGCTGGCCGCACTCGATCGACGCGTGGCGACGCTGGCCGCCGGCATGCAAGACGGCCGGGCCTGCAAGCTGCTCGTGATCGATAACCTGGAGGCCTGGGCCGGCGGGCTCGATGCCAGTCCCTGCCGCGCGACGAATTCATTACTTCCTGGTCAAGCTGGCGGAACTGGCGGTCCGGACGAAGACGGCCATCGTCGCTTTGGCCCGGCTGAACGGACCGGCGGGCGGCCGCGTGGCGACGCGCGAACTGGCCGAGTTTTCGGCCATCGCTCCGGTCGTCTGGCTGTCGGCGAAGGATGCCGAAGAGCGCGGCCGGCGGTTGCTGCTGCCGGTCAAGAACAGTCTGGGGCCGCAAGAGTCGCCGGCCGCCTTCCGGATCGAAGCCGGACGCGTTGCTCTGGGAGCCGGAACGCGGTGGAACTTTCCGACACGATGCTCGCGCCGCCGAGCGCCGGAGCGTGGCGGAACGGCAGGATCGCGAAAGCGCCGCCGAATGGTTGATCTCCGCCTTGAGCGACGGCCCGGTCGAGTCGGCCGAGTTGTTCCGGCAGGCCCGCACGTGCGGCATTTCCGCCAAGACGCTGCGCCGCGCCGGCAAGGCCTTGGGGCTGAAGCCGAGCAAGAGCAAGTTCGATGGGCCGTGGGTGTGGGGAATTCGGAAGTCGGAGGTGCGGAAGTCGGAATGGGGGAGAGCGGGGACTGCGGAACTCGGAGTGCGGAGCGGAGCAAGACGCGGCGGGCGAAGGTGGCCAACTTGATGTGGGAAAGTTGGCGGTCGGGGAGCGAGCGGCGGGCGACAGGGAGCGACGCCTGGAACTTGGCGAAGCGCATGAGACGCATGGGTTCTCGGCGTGCCCGGCTGCGGTGCGTTGAGTGGCGACGGGAAGGTCGAGGCCCAAGATGGCCAAGTTCGGTGGGAATGTTGGGCGTCTTGGCAGCGCACCCTCACCCTGGCCCTCTCCCAGTGGGCGAGTGAGCAGGAGGGCCGATAGAGGCGCCAGGCGAAGATGGCCAAGTTGTGCGGGAGATCTTGGGAAAGTTGGATGCCGCGCGGACGGATCAAGCCGAGGGAGAAGAAAGTCAAAATGCAAAACGCAAAATGCAAAACGGGAGATTGTTTCGGGCCATTTTGACTTTTGCATTTTGCACTTTGCATTTTGCATTTTCTCTTTAGTCGTTGGTGATGGCGTCGATGAGACGAAACACGGACAGTGGCGGCAAGGCCGAGGCCCGATCCCGCCGGCGATTCGTCTTGCAGCGCCAAGGCCGCGTCGGGATAATTTGCGGCGGTTTTCCGCCCGCGATCCAGATTCGAGTCAAAATGCCGCCGGAGTCCGTTTGTCGCCCTGCGCTCGAACCGCGCCGCTGGTTCGGTTTGTCGCCTGACCTGCCTGCTGAAACCGTTCGCAACGGAATGCTCGCGGGACAGGGCGTACATTTCCTTCGCAGCCCTTCGGCGGCGCTCATCGGCTGCGCGGCGCTGTTGGCCGTGCAGATCGGCCCTTGGTGGTACTCGTCGATCGATTCGGCATCGTATCTCTCGATGGGCCGCAGCCTGGCAAGCGGGGCGGGACCGCTGAATTTCGGCAGCCGGCTGTGGTGGTACTCGCCCGGCTATCCCGCCTTGATCAGTCCTTTGTTCCAGTTGGACCAGCGCCCGTTTTTGTGGATTTCCGTCTTTCAGTGGTTGCTGGCGGTAGGGCTGCTGTTGGGCGTCTACCGTTGGTGTCAGCGGATTGCTCCCGATGCGGCCCTCTGGATTGCGAGCTTGACGGCGGTGAATCACGGTCTCTGGCTGCACTATCGCCGGCCGTTGAGCGAAATCGCCTTCCTGTGCGTCCTCGTGTGGACCGTCGTCGTTATCAAGGGGCTCTGCTGGCAAGGCGCACGTCGGGCGTTTGCCTGGCGGTTGTCGTGCGCCGCCGCACTGGTCGCGCTGCTGTGCGTCCTTCGGCCGGTGGGGATCATGCTGGCGCCGGCAATCGCCGTGTGGATCTTCTGCAGCCGGCCGCCGTGGCGCCGGGGCGTCGTCGCATCAATCACCCTCGGCGCGGCGGCCGCCTTGCCGGTCGCGCTGTTCGTGCTGCACGAGCGGTTGATGGCGGCGGAACTTGGCGGGCGGACCTATGTCGATGAATTCCACGAGGCCGCGCAAACTCCCCTGGCAAGTTGGGCGGCCGGCGTGCAAATGTGCATCAGCGATATCGGCCGGGTTTGCATCCCCGGGCTGTTCAAGAGCCATGGCACGCCCGGCGACTGGGCCGATCCGAACATGCTCATTCACGTGCCGTTCTTGGCGCTCATCTGCTACGGCTGGCGGCGATGGACGATGGAGCAACAAGATCCACTGGCCTGGTACATGCCCTTTTATTTCGTCTTGATCGCAGCCCATGCCATCGACACGGGTGCGCGGCTCTTGCTGCCGCTGCTGCCGGCGCTGCTGGTTTGCATCGGGTTCGCCTTGCGAGCTTCGGCCGCGTGGCGGCGAGTCGTTTTCGCCGCCTGTTTCGCTCTGCAACTGCTGGTCGGCGGCGGTTACTGGTTAATTCACGACTTGCCGGAAGCTCGCGAGCTGCACCGGCATTGGGCGGAGATCGATGAAGTGGTTGCGTCGCTGCGCGCGAATCCTGGCGCGTCGGTCGAGTCGGAACTGCCGAGCGAGTTGCACTTGATGTTGCAACTGGCGCTCGATCGGCCCGTTCCGCAGCGACAACCGTCCGGCAGCGCGCGTGCAGACTGGATCGTCGAGTTGCGCCCCTGCAAGCACGCCGGCGGTCCCGCTACGCGCGTCTCCCGTCGCACGCTGCTGCCTGCGCCGAAGCAAGCAAGAGGCGCCGTCGCTGTCGACAACGTTCCATTGAGGTTGCCCAACGTTTCCAAGGGGCTGCCGCATCAGAGGAGTCCACCATGCCCCCGGTAATCGAGCAGCGCGGCCTGGTTTTCGATGCCTACGCAGCGGCGAGCCGCATGAGCGAGTCGCATGCTTCACCAGCCTCTGCAGGCTGCGTTCCGGCGCGATCCTGTGCGGCTTTCAGCTTGGGCCCAAGAAGAATTCGGCCCGATCCACGATCGGCCTGTGCCATTCCGACGACGAAGGATTAACGTGGCGTCGGATTCCGGTCGCTTGGAAGGTGCACTTCGGCGGCGTGCCCGGCTCGCTTTCCAGCGGCGAAATGGTCGAGGCCGAACAGGGCCGCTTGCTGATGTTCGCCACCTGGTTCGATCGCAGCGAGCCGGACCGGCCGCTGTTCGATCCGGTTACCGAAGGCATTCTGCGTTCGAAGCAGCTTGTGGCGGAGTCGAGCGACGACGGCGTCTCGTGGAGCGACTGGCGCGAGGCGCCGACTCCCGGGCTGACCGGCTGCGCCGGGACGGGCCCGGTGTGGCAGATGGCCGACGGCGCCATCGTCTATCCGTTCGAGAGCTTCAAAGAGTTCGACGATCCGGCGCCCAAGCAGCACGCGGCATGGATCCTGGTCTCGCGAGACGGCGGCCGCACGTTTTCGCAGCCGTTGCTGACGGCTCAGGATCCGCAGCACAAAGTTTATTATTGGGACCAGCGTCTGGCGCCCCGCGGCGACGCGAACGAGCTGGCGGCGCTGTTCTGGACGCACGACCTGGAAGCCAAGCGCAGATCTGACGGTCCATCTGCGGCGCGCGACGCTTGACAACTCTGAGCTGAAGCTGCAACCGATCCTTGCGACGGCTGTTCCCGGCCAGATTGCCGCGCCGCTGTGGCTGGATGACGGACGTCTGCTGGCGTTCGTCGTCGACCGGAATCGGCCGTGCACAATGAAACTTTGGACTTCACGAGACGGCGGCCAGTCGTGGCCCGTTTCGGAATGCCTGACGGTTTACGAACACGAGGAACGAGCGGCGTTGAGCCAGGGCGCCGAAAACGTCGACTTCGCCCAGTATTGGGAAGACATGGGCAAATGGTCGTTCGGCCATCCGGCGATCCGCGCGCTGCGAGACCGCCGCGTATTGCTGACCTATTATGCCGGCGCTCCGGATTGCATGAGCGTGCACTTCGCCGCGCGTGCAAGTCGACGGTTGAGCGAACCTTGTTCCGGGCGAGCGGCCGAGGCCGCTCACTCCGTCGCGGCAGGCTCCTGTTGCAAAAACGGGAGCAAATCCGTGTGGTGGCCGATCATTTTCCACACGCCATTTTCCTTGCGGAATACGTTCGTGGCTCGAATCGAGACAGGCAACGGCCGACCTTGAGCATCTCGATTGCTGCCCGACTCGCGACAGTGAACGATCGCCAGATCGTCGCCGATGGTGACGTGGAGCGTGTCCGCCACGATCTCGCCGCCGAGCTTCATGGCAGCCTGCGTTTCCCAGGCGGCTTGCACGCGTGTCCAACCCGACAGGAATCCGCCGGCAGGGCCCATGTAGGTCACGTCATTGGCATGCGACCAGACCTGTTTCATGGGAGCGGCATCGCCAGTGAAAAGCGCGTTCAAGCTTGTATAGAACTGAGCCGAAGCCCGCTCGACGCCTTGCGCCGTCTTCCGGCGAAACGACGCTCGGATTCGCCAGACAGGTTGCGGTCAGCGTAGCGAACAAGGTCGTCGAGAAGATGGCGAGTTTGGTTTGCATGCGAGCCCTTACTGGAGAGAGGTTCGTGAGCCAATGGGCGCCGCGACTCCAAATGCATTGACTTTGCGGCGTAGCATGCCGCAAAGGAAGACGACGTCGCCAGAGCGTTCCGTTAGTTAACGAAAGCGTAGCTTATACTTGCACAGGTCGCCGTTTTGCCTTGAAGTTCGTCGCTTTCCGGCCAGACGCGATCGCCTAAAGCGACCCGCGGCATGCACTTCCGGTTCGGGCGGAGTTTTGACGTCATTCACGGCGCCGCGGCGTATGCGAACGGGCAGCGAAAACCCAAGATTTCCAATGGCGAACGCAGCAAGCGGCGTGGGAAAACGGCCTGGCAGGGAAAGCAAGTCTGACCTCTATTGCCCGCCCATTAGCTTGCCAAGTCGCGGCCTCCGTCGTCGCTCCGTTTTCTTTAACACTATGACGCAGAGAACGCTTGCCAAGTTCTGAAGTTGAACTTAATGTGATTCCTGGCGCAAGAATACTGACGGTTAACAACAGCCTTGAGGCCGGCTGTTAACTTCGACCCTGCATGACATGGCAGAGATGAAGACCGCGGAATTCAAGCGTTTACAGGAACGCGAGGAGACGGCGCCGACAGGGCTTGCAATGAGCTGTCGGCAATGCCCTCCGAATATCCCCCCCTTACCCGGAACAACGCTCGTGCTTTTTGCAGCCGCTTCGGTTTGCACCCAGGCGATGTTCTATCTCAGGAGATCGCACATGCCGCAGTCCAGGTTGCCACGCGCAAAGCATGGCTTTACGCTCGTCGAGTTGCTGGTTGTCATCGCCATTATCGGCATCTTGATGGCCTTGCTGTTGCCGGCCGTTCAGGCCGCCCGCGAAGCCGCCCGCCGTTCGCAATGCGTGAATAACCTGAAGCAATTCGGGCTGGCGTTGCAGAATTATCACGACATCAATCGGGCGTTTCCCATTCGCCAGGGCGGAACCGATTGCGCCGCCAACGGCAACTGCCTGCGCAAAGCGCTTTCATCGGCTTGCTCCCGTTCGTGGAGCAGCAAGCCGCCTACGACGTGATTCGCGCCGGCGGCTACGGCGCGCTCCTTACGGGCCGCCCGCGAACACGCTGTGGTACGGCTGGGAGATTCAGGTTCCCGGATTTCTTTGCCCTTCGGATGACCGCGGCACGCCGTCGCCTGTACCGAACCCGACGCTCGGCGGCGCAAGCTCCTTCGGAGAGGTCAATTACGCCTTCAGCCTGGGCGACACGATTTCGGCGAACGGCCAATCGACGTCGAACCGCGGCATGTTCGCCTACTCCAATTCCGTCCGCATCTCAGAAATCAAGGACGGACTGAGTAATACGATCGCCATGAGCGAACGGCTGCGAACCAGCTACAGCGCCGGCGGCAGTCAGAGCCAGAGCGTCAAGCTCGGCGCGGCGACCGCCTCGTTCATTATCGGAACCTATCCGCAGGCCAGTCCGGGCCAATGCCTGACGGTGGCCAACGGACCGAATTACGCAACGCCTTCGACGACCAGCGGCCTGTTCGGCACGATATGGTCCGATGGAACGGTGCGCCGTTGCGGCTTTACCACCGTGCTGCCTCCCAATGCGCCTTCGTGCGTCAGTGCGGACAATACCGGCAGCACGAACGGCTCGGGCGTGATTTCACCCACCAGCAACCATCCCGCCGGCGTCAACGGCTTGATGGCCGACGGCTCGGTTCGGTTCGTGAACGAATCGATCAACACCGGCAACCTGGGACTTTCGGAAGTCTCTACCGGCCCCAGCCCCTACGGCGTCTGGGGCGCCATGGGGACGAAGAGCGGCGGCGAAGCCGCGGGCCTGGGCGGCTAAGAAACGTCGGTTCATGCGGGAATAGTCGTTGGTAATCTGCATGGGGTCAGCGTAAGAATAGGACGCTGGCCGCCGCGAACCAATCGAGCGACGGACTTGTTGGCATAGTACCGCCCGTGTGTTGGGAAAGTCTCGGCTTGCGGCGGATGTCCAACGGCACGTCGCCCGCGACAAACTCGTCGCAAGCAATTTGACGCCGTAGCGTTCGGCGGCGATAACGGCGGTGCTATCCAGCGAACCTCACACGGAGCTGCGCCATGATCGCCCGCGCTACTAGCAACTTTCGACGCCCTCGTTGCTTGTTTCAAGTATTTGCCGCCGTCCTCGCGCTCTGCGCGTTTGCGTACGCGATCGAACCCGTCGCTCCGCCGCAGGGTAAAGCGGCCTTGCCGCCGCTGGCGAAGTTTCCTTTGTCGGCGGATGACGCCCAGCGCAGCCAAGCCGAATGGGCGGCCGCCTTGCAGATCGCCCCCACGATCACGAACAGCCTGGATATGAAGTTGACGCTGATACCGCCTGGACGCTTCAGCATGGGCCCCAACGGCAGCACCTATCGGGTGACGATCAACAAGCCGTTTTACCTTGGAACCACGGAAGTCACGCTCGCAGCGTACCGGCGTTTCAAGCCGGGACATCAAATCGAAGGGGCGGCGCCGGAATTCAATGCCGGCGACAGGCCGGCGGCGATGGCAACCTGGAACGACGCCGTCGCGTTCTGCCGCTGGCTGTCCGAACAGCCCGCAGAGCGAGCGGCGCGACGCAGCTACCGGCTGCCGAGCGAAGCCCAATGGGAGTGGGCGGCTCGTGCGGGAACGGCGACCGTTCGCTACTTGGGCGATCAGGATCAAGACCAGCGGGAATACTTCTGGTTCAATCACACGTATACGCAAAATCCCAAGCAGGAAACGGGCGGCCGCGGACGCCAGGCCGTAGCCCAGCTAAAGCCGAACGCCTGGGGCCTCTACGACATGCTGGGCAACGTCTGGGAATGGTGCAGCGACCGCCGCTCGAATGAAGAGACCGGAGAGGTTTGGCAACCGCTGATGCGCGGCGGTTCGTGGCGTTCGGGCGGCTTCCATTGCACGGCCGTCGCCCATGATCCGGCGGATCCCAACGTCAAGGGAGACCACATCGGCTTCCGCGTGGTTTGCACGCTGAAGGATTCTTCATCGCCAGGAGGCGAATAAGCAACGGCAGAGATCAACGGCCCTGCCAAGCGCTTTTTAGTCGAGGGTGTCGACAGCGTCTTTCGCTCCGGCGGCGTGCTCGACGAGGTTGATCAAACAACGAAGGCCAGGGCGGTCTGCCAGATGCAGAACGTCGCTGCGCTCCCGGCCTTCGGTATTGGTAACGCCGAAATGTCAGCTCACACGCATTTCAAGCGGCGCTCGGCAGTGCCTCGTTCGCAATGACCGGAACGCTTTGAGCGGCTGGAACCACGGGAGCGTTTTGGACCGCCGAAGTCTCGACGGCTGGGGCATTGGCGGGCGGCGCATCCGATTCCGAGGCCTCGGCGGCGATCGGAAACAAGGCGATTCGCGCGAACGAGTTTGCGCTGCCCCGTGCTTTCGTCACGGCAGATCCAATAGTCGGCAGGCACGACGGCTTCCGAGAGGACCTCCACAAAACCCGACCTTTCTCCCGCTTCCATCCTCAGCCGCTGCCCCGGTTCGATCGAATGCATTGTCATGCGCAAAACCTCTGACGATTCCAAAAAAAGACCGTTAACGAGCACTAGAGTATCGGTCGCTCCGTCGCGGATCTAAAGGAATTGTCACTTTCCCCCAGAGTGCGGGTTGTTTCCATTGGGCACATTCTCGCCTTAGCGCCGTCAGAGAGGGGCAGTGCCTTTGCGCTTGCACCACGCGAGTTTTGTGCAGAGCGGGGCGAGAGGAGTCCGCTCGCGAGGTCGCGATTGGCGGGGCGATGGGTTTCATCCGCGCCGCTTTCTCAGGCGTCGCCGCGCCCCGCGTCGCGGCCTTTGTCCGGAGTCGGATCGCGCACGAGCCCGTATATGTCCCGCCCTTCGTGTCCTTCGGGCAGATACTCGGTGATGGGGCGCCCTTCCGGCGTCACGAACAGCAGGCAGTGGCAATATTTCCACTTCTTCATTTCGTCGCACGCGCACAGCCACCTCCGGCCGTGCTCTTCAATTTCTTGCTGCTTGTCCGGATAGAAGTTGCAAGGGCAAAGCGGCCGCCCCACCTCGTCCAAGTTCGCCGCCAGGCCGGCAATGACCGCTTCGGTGACTTCGGGCAGAGGATGCGCCGTCGTGCCGGACTTTTCCCAATACCGCTGGGCATATTCCCGAATTTTCCGCACCGATTCGGGTTTTGGCTCGGGGCGAGGCATGTCACCAACCTTGTACGAGGCGTTCTTGCGCCGGAACATGCGCTGCGCAGTTCCTTTCGAACGGCGCCTTTTGCGGCTTGATCTGACGCCTGAGCAAGCAGCCGTCCGCTACCGGAATTCTATGGCCGCGAGAACGCGAAAACCAAGGCTGCTTGCCCCCTTTCTGTCACCGTACCGCGAAGCATCTTCTGCTCTTACGCATTGCCGCTTGCAGGTCTAGTCCCAACGGGTTATCACAGGCATCGGGCCTCTGTGGAAGGCGTGAATCAGGCAGGCGAAAGCCCGACGCGCGCCGCTGGCCGAAGTTCGCCCCCCCAAGAACCATCCTTCCCGAGTCGTTGATGCAGCTCCCAGATTTTCTTGTGATCGCCCTGTACGCCGCCGGAATGCTCGCCGTCGGCGCCTTCTATGCCCGCCGGACCGAAACCGCGGACGAGTACCTGCTCGGCGGGCGAACCATGAATCCGATCATGGTCGGTCTATCCTTGTTCGCCACGCTCACCAGCACGCTTTCCTATCTGGCTTACCCGGGCGAAATGGTCAAGAACGGGCCGATGATGTTCGCCCAGCTTGCCTCCTATCCTTTCATCATGGTCGTTATCGGCTGGTGGATGATCCCGGCCATCATGCGGCAACGCAACGTCACCAGCGGCTACGAGCTGCTGGAATCGCGTCTTGGGCTCACCGGGCGATTGCTTGGCTCCGGCATGTTCGTGGCGCTGCGCACCGTTTGGATGGCGTCGATCTTGTACGCCACGACAGACAAGGTCATCGTGCCGCTGTTCCACCTGGAACGCGCTGGACGCCCTGGCTGTGCGTGGCCATGGGCTCCTTGACGGTGATTTACACTTCCATCGGCGGCATGCGCGCGGTGGTATTCACGGATGCGGCGCAGTCGGTGATCATGTGCGCTGGCGCCATCATCACCATCGCCGTCGTGAGCGTTGCGCTCGGCGGGATCGACGCCTGGTTTCCGCACCATTGGGAAGCCCACTGGCAGAAGCCCGTGTTCTGGTTTCGGACGGACGTCCGGGTGACGTTCATGGGCGCCTTTTTGAATATGTTCGTGTGGATGACCTGCACCGCCGGCTCGGATCAGATGGCGATTCAGCGTTACCTTTCCACTCGCAACGTGCAGGCCGCTCGCCGCTCGTTCTTCATCCACATGGGCGCTGAAGTGGTCATGACGCTGCTGTTGGCGCTGGTCGGCCTGGCCGTGCTGGGCTACTTTACGGCCCGTTCCTCCGAGTTTGGAGCAGGCGTGTCGCTGATCGATTCCGCCGACGAGCTCTTTCCGCGCTTCGTCGTGGTCGGATTGCCGACAGGACTCACCGGCCTGGTGATTGCCGCCATTCTCTCGGCGGCCATGTCGAGTCTTTCCTCCGGCATGAATTCCTCCAGCGCCGTCGTCGTGACGGACTTTATCGGCCGGTTGCGGCGGTCGTCAGGCGATGGGCACGCGCAGGTTGGGCCGGCGAGAATCGTCGCCGCGGCGATGGAGGCGCTGGCCATCGCCTTGAGCACCGTCGTCGGCAGCCTGGCATCGAACCTGCTGGAACTGTGCATCAAGGTCGTCAACCTGCTCACCGCGCCGCTCTTCGTGCTGTTCTTCCTGTCGCTGTTTGTTCCCTGGTCCACGCCCTTGGGCGGCGTGGTGGCAACGGTCGCGAGCGTCAGCGTGGCGGCGGGAATTGCGTTCTTCAAGATCTTCGGACTGGAGTTTCTCTGGACGGCGCCCTGTGCGCTGGCGACCGGCGTCGTAGCGGGAATGCTCGCCAGTGCGCTGCCGCTGGGAAGGAAACGCCCGGCGCCTGAGTCCGGTGCGTAAAGGGTGCAACTTGTTCGACAGGAGTCAGCAGAAAATGTCAAAGCGAGTGGTTTATTTTGGCGGCCAGTTCGTCCCCGAGTCGGAAGCGCGGGTTTCAATCTTCGATTCTGCGCTGATGTACGGCGATATGGCGTTCGAGATGACGCGGACCTACAACCAGCAGCCGTTCAAACTGCGCGAGCACTTGGAAAGACTGTATTGTTCGTTGCGACTGCTGGAAATCGACTGCGGACTGTCGATAGACGAGATGGAGCGGATCACACGGGAGACGCTCGCCAAGAACCTGCCGACGGAATCGGGCGACATGGACTGGCAGATCATGCACGACGTGTCCCGAGGGCCGCTGGCCTTATACCGCACGGCGTTCTCCGAGCCGCTGCGACCGACGGTATCGATTAACTGCTGGCCGCTCATCGTGCACATGGGCAATTTCGCGCCGAACTACGCCAACGGAGTACACCTTGTCATCCCCGCCCAGCAGACGCTGCCGGCTCACCTGCTCGATCCGAAAGCCAAGACGCGCAGCCGGCTGCATTACCAGATGGCCATTTTGCAAGCCGGCCGGATGGGCGCCGGCTGCTGGCCGGTGCTGTTGGATCCCGACGGTTATCTGGCCGAGGGACCGGGCTGGAACATATTCCTCGTCAAGAACGGTGAGTTGCTCATGCCTGAGCCGCGCAACATTCTGTTAGGCGTCAGCCGCGCGACGACGCTTGAATTTGCGCGGCAACTAGGCATTCCAGCCCACGAGATGAACCTCGGCCGTTACGACGCGCTGATGGCTGACGAGATTTTTTGCACGGCCACCACCTATGCCTTAGTGCATGCGAAGACCTTTGAAGGACGCGTTATCGGCGATGGCGCCCCTGGACCGGTCTTCAGCCGGCTGGCCGAGGCCTGGAAGAACCAGGTCGGCGTCGATTTTGTGGCCCAAGCCAAGGCCTACGCCGCGCGACTGCCGGAATGGGAACGCAGCCAGGCGCCAGCGGATAGTTCCGAAGTAGGCTGATCTGGCGCCGCGCTGGGCGTCCCTGTTTGACCGGGCAGACGGCATGCATGAAAGCGCGCAATTGAATACCTGAGCCAGGATTAACCTGCATCGTGGCGACAATTGCTGGCTGTATTTGCAGCGGGGGCTTAAAATCGGAGTTTCTCGGGAACGGCCCTTCGGCTTCGCGGGCTTTTGCCAACTCTTCCCGATGGAGGACGCGATGTACGTCTTGTTGCGCGGTCATCCTAAATCGTTCGTGCTAACCGAAAGGGTGCGGCGGGGCGCTCTCGCGAGCATCGTCCTGGTCCTGGCGGCTCGCTGCGCGGCGGCGGACGAACCTCCTGCGGCTCCGGCCGAGCCTGCGCCGGCGATCGCAAAAGCCGAGCAATTGTTGAAGCCGATCCCGAATTCGGCCAAACCGCTCTCGACGGAACTCTCGGAGGAAGAAACGGCCCGCCTCGCCGAGATTATCGAGGAAGTGGGCGAGCTGTGGCAAAAGAGTCCCCATACGTCCTTGCCCGCCGATTCCACGTCGCCAGCAGCCCAAGAACGCACCCGGCGCTACAATGCCTGGATCGAGTCGCTCTATCTCGACGCCTGGCGCGACCACGGAAAGCACGATCCTCGCTGGGATGATCGCGTAACGGCGCTGCTGAAAGATTATATCCTTCCAGCGACGCCGCTTGGCTCGCGCGAAATCGTTGCGCGAACCCGAAAACTGATGGCCTCCGGCTGCGACGACGTCCTGCTGCGTTTCATCGTCGCCCATTCGTACGATCTGAACGCCGGGATGGCGCATTACAAGGCGATCAATCTGCTCCGTCCCAAGATCGAAAAACTCGACGTGGCATACACGGCGCCCGTCGCTTATCGGATGGAGATGTGGTACGTCGAGGCGTGGAACCGTGGTTACCGCACCAAGTTCCGTCAGGTGGCGCCGATTGCCGAGCGCATGATCGACCGGATCGTGAAAATGATCTCCGTTCCGCTCACGGATCAAGAACGGCGCTTCCACTTGAAACGGCTCGCTGCCGATATTGACGGCACGCTCGGCAGGTATCTCGAGCTGTTCTTCAAGAAGCTGGCGGCCGCTCCCGATGCCGATCGCTGGCTGGTGCAGATGCTGCTGGCGCGGCCCATTTCAATCTCGGCTGGAAATCGCGCGGAGGCGGTTGGGCGTCGGAAGTGACCGACAAAGGCTGGCAGGGCTTCGACGCGCACCTGACCAAGGCCCGGTCGCTGCTGTTGCAGGCGTGGAAAGAGCGCCCCAACCTACCCGAGGCGGCGCGCGACCAGATTACCGTAACGATGGCGATCGGCGGCGCCGCGGGCGAGGATTGCCGCTTCTGGCTCGACCGCGCCGTCGAAGCCGATTTCGACGCGCCGGACGTCTACCGGAGATTCTTGTGGGCGATACGACCGAGATGGGGCGGCAGCCACGCGGAGATGCTCCGCTTCGGCCGCGAATGCCTGGCTACCCAGCGCTTCGACACGGAGGCGCCCTGGGTTTTCCATCACGCATTGTGCAATGTGCTTTCCGAGGTCGATGAGCCGCGCGAGGTTTGCGCGACTCTGGACGTCTACGAGGACTACCTTGCGCTGCTGGCGGGCAAGCGGCCCCAGATTGAAGACGACGCCATTCGACGCCAACTCGACGCCAGCCAGGCGTGCATCGCGTGGCTGGCCGGACACGACGACGAAGCCAGACGCTTGCTGGAACAATTGGGCGACGACGTCCCGGTCCATTCCGTGGCCGCGTTCCACACCACGCTCAGCGAGATCCGCGTGGCTCTGGCGGACGAACAACGCGCGCCGCCGGGCAAGCGCTGGGCCGCAGGCGATATCGAACGGCTCCGGTTTGCTTCTCAAACCGGACGTCTGATCGGCTTTGGCGCCCGATCGGGCTTGCAAGCCTGGGACATGACCGACGGCGGCCAACTCGACTTCGAACTGCCGACCAAGGTCGACGGGCGTTTGATTCGCGACGTCGATATATCTCCCGACGGCAAACTGCTCGCCATGGTACTCATGGAAGAGGGAAAGGAGCTCCGAACCGGCTGGGTCGTGCTCTGGGACGTGACGACGGCCAAGCTGCTCCGCACGTTGTCGTTGGGCAAGGGCGGGCCGGCCTATCGCCTGCGGTTCTCGCCCGACGGCAAGCGGGTGGCGGCCGGCAAACTGGACGGCCACGTCACGATTTGGGATGTCGAGACCGGCAAACGCCCGAATTGGGGGATTTGGCCCGCCCATCCGCCTTCGTGGGTGGAGGCCTTAGCTTTCACGTCCGACGGTAAGCGCCTGGCAACCGCGGGCGGAGACTGGAACGTCATGCTCTGGGAACTGCCCGAAACGGACGACCAGCCGATGCAACCTCTCGCCGCCAAGGCAACCTGGGGCCCGTTTGACAGCATGCCGAGGAGCCTCTGTTTTTCTCCCGACGGCCAGCGGCTGCTCATCGGCCACAACTATTGTGACGTCTGGGACGTCGCAACAGGCAAACCGCTCCACCGTCTGCCTGGCGCGCGGGTCTCGTTTTCTCCCGACGGACAAACCTTGGCGACGGGCGGCGGCGAGTTGGCCTCTGAAGCGCGTATTTGGGATGCCAAGACGTATCAACAGCGCGCTCGCTTGATCGGCGGCCATCAGCACCCACTATTGGCGATTTCCTACAGTCCGAACAGCCAGCGAGTTCTGACCGGAAGCGCCGGCAGCACCGACCCCGCGGGCCAATGGGAAGGCGCGATTCGCTGTTGGGACGTCACAACGGGCGATGAAGTCGCAGATTTCAGCGACTGCCGATAATGCATTGCAGACGCTGAAGTTGCTGCGAGACGCATCCCAGCCGGGCCGGCTAATATGCGCTTCCAGTCGCCGTCCGCTTGGCGCGCGTCGGCAAGCCGGCTGACGAAACGATCGCGTCGATTGGCATCAAATTCAGCAGTGCGAGTGCGCTGAATGCTCGCCCAAACGCCGCTAAGCGTGCGAAAGAGCGCACCCACTCGCGCCTTGGTGAGCGGTCCTGATCCATTCTGAGCCTATTTGGCGACGGAACGTGCTTTGCTACAGGGAGATAATCATCGGAAGCGATCATCAATCCGCAGCCGAAACCTGCGGTGCGGAAAGCATTGCCTTACAACCCCGTTGGACGCGTCCTGGTGACAAAAAATGAGCCGCATGGCGTCGTTCTAAAGAGTTCGCTTATTGAGTCACCGCGTCCCTCGTAAGTGGAGCAGTCATGGCAAAGAAGAGTTTTATCACGGTTGATGGCAACGAGGCCGCAGCGCTGGTGGCGCACGCGACGAACGAGGTGATTGCGATCTACCCGATTACGCCGGCCTCGCCGATGGGCGAATTCGCCGATGCGTGGTCGGCGGCCGGACGGAAGAACATCTTCGGCGTTGTGCCTCAAGTCATTGAGATGCAGAGCGAAGGGGGCGCCGCGGGCGCCGTCCACGGGGCATTGCAGGCCGGGGCGCTGACCACGACATTCACGGCCTCGCAAGGCCTGCTGTTGATGATCCCCAATATGTTCAAGATTGCCGGCGAGTTGACGCCCGCCGTATTTCACGTGGCGTCGCGCAGCGTGGCGACGCACGCCTTATCGATCTTCGGCGACCACAGCGACGTGATGGCCGTGCGCTCGACCGGTTGGGCGATGCTGGCCGCCGGCTCGGTGCAAGAGGTACACGATTTCGCCTTGATCGCGCAAGCGGCGACGCTGGAATCACGGATTCCGTTCGTACACTTCTTCGACGGTTTCCGCACCTCGCACGAAGTCAGCAAGATCGAGAAGCTCTCGGACGAGGACATCCTGGCGATGATTCCCGCCGAACTTGTTCGCAGCCATCGCGAGCGCGGTCTCAATCCTGCGCGACCGGTGCTGCGCGGATCGGCCCAGAATCCGGACGTCTTCTTTCAGGCTCGCGAGGCCGTCAATCCCTACTACGATGCGGCGCCGGAAATCGTACAAAGGACGATGGACAAGTTTGCCTCGCTGACGGGAAGGACCTACCGGCTGTTCGACTATGTCGGCGCCGCCGATGCGGAGCGCGTGCTGGTGATGATGGGCTCGGGCGTCGGCGCCGCCGAAGAGGCCGTCGAAGCGCGCAACGCTCGCGGCGAACGCGTCGGCTTGCTGAAGGTGCGTCTGTATCGCCCCTTTTCCGCCGAGGCTTTCCTCCAGGCGCTACCCGCAACGACCAGACGCGTTGCGGTGCTCGATCGCACCAAAGAGCCGGGCGCCTCGGGCGAACCGCTGTATCAAGATGTCGTATCCGTGCTCGCCGAGAGCTGGGACGACGTGCATCCGGGGCAGGCGGCGCCCCGCGTGAGCGGCGGGCGTTACGGCCTGTCGTCGAAGGAATTTACGCCGGCAATGGTTGCGGGCGTGTTCGAGGAAATGAATCGCGAGAAACCGAAGCGGCATTTCACCGTCGGCATCATCGACGACGTCACCCATGCCAGCCTGAGCTGGGACGCAGATTTCTCGACGGAAGCCGACGACGTCACGCGCGCCATGTTCTATGGCCTGGGCAGCGACGGAACCGTGGGGGCGAACAAGAACTCGGTCAAAATCCTGGGCGAAGACACGCCCCTGTTCGCACAAGGTTATTTCGTCTATGACTCGAAAAAGTCGGGATCGGTCACCGTCTCCCATTTGCGGTTCAGCCCCCGGCCGATTCATTCGACGTATCTGATCCGGCAGGCGGGTTTTGTGGCCTGCCACCAGTTCCACTTCCTGGAGCGGATGGACGTGCTGGCCACGGCCCAACCAGGCGCCGTGTTTCTGCTGAACAGCCCTTTCCCGGGCGACGCCGTCTGGGACCATCTGCCCGTCGAAGTGCAGCAGCGCATCTTGGAGCTGAAGCTGAGATTCTACGTGATCGACGCCGACCGGATTGCCCGGGAGGCAGGCTTGGGCGGACGCATTAACACGATCATGCAGACCTGCTTTTTCGCGCTTGCCAATTTGTTGCCGCGCGACGAAGCGATGTCGCGGATAAAAGCCTCGATCCAGAAGACGTACGGCAAGCGCGGCGAAGCGGTCGTGCGCCGCAACTGCGAGGCCGTTGACCAGACGCTGGCCGCCCTGCAGCAAGTCCAGGTTCCCGACCGCGCCAGCAGCGAGATCCATCGCTTGCCGCCCGTACCGGTTGGCGTTCCCGACTTTGTCAGCCGCGTCACGGCCATGATCATCGCCGGCCAAGGAGAGTTGCTGCCGGTCAGTGCCCTGCCCGTCGACGGGACGTTCCCGACAGGGACCGCCCGCTACGAGAAGCGGAGCATTGCGAAGGAGATTCCGATTTGGGACGCCGATTTGTGCATCCAGTGCGGCCTGTGCGCTCTGGTCTGTCCGCACGCGGCGATCCGCTCGAAAGCCTTCGAATCGTCCGCCCTGGCCGGTGCGCCGGAGACTTTCATTGCTCGCTCCTGGACCGGCAAGGACTTGCCAGATCACCAACTGACGATCCAGGTGGCGCCCGACGACTGCACGGGTTGCGGCGTCTGCGTCGACGTTTGCCCGGCCCGGAGCAAAGAAGTCGTCAAGCACAAGGCGATCAACATGTCGCCCAAGCTGGAGCATCTGGAGCGAGAGCGTGCGAACTTCGAGTTCTTCCTGAATCTTCCCGAAATCGACCGAGGCCGCGTCGATCACGGGCAGGTGAAGGGCTCGCAGTTGTTGCAGCCGCTGTTCGAGTTCTCCGGCGCCTGCGCCGGCTGCGGCGAAACGCCTTATTTGAAACTGCTGACGCAACTGTTCGGCGATCGGATGATTGTGGCGAACGCGACGGGGTGCTCGTCGATCTATGGCGGAAATTTGCCGACCACGCCTTGGTCGACCAACGCCGACGGGCGCGGCCCGGCCTGGTCGAACTCGCTGTTCGAAGACAACGCCGAATTCGGCCTGGGCATGCGGCTCTCGCTCGACGCGCAAGAAACCAGCGCTCGGGTCTTGTTGAAGCAACTGGCGCCGCAGCTCGGCGAATCGCTGGCGGAAGAGATTCTGACCAATCCACAGCAAACCGAAGCGGAGCTCCAGCGGCAGCGCGATTCGCTCGCCGAGCTGCGCAACCGTTTGCGCTCGCTCAAATCGGAACAGGCGGCGATGCTCGATTCGCTGGTCGACGCGTTGTCGCGACCCAGCGTGTGGATCGTCGGGGGCGACGGCTGGGCGTATGATATCGGCTTTGGCGGGCTCGATCACGTGCTGGCCAGCGGCCGCAACGTGAACGTCGTGGTACTCGATACACAGGTCTATTCCAACACCGGAGGTCAGGCTTCGAAGGCGACGCCGCGGGCCGCCGTCGCCAAGTTCGCCGCTCAAGGCAAAACGGTCCGCCGCAAAGATCTGGGTATGATGGCCGTCGATTACGGCAACGTCTACGTGGCGCAGGTCGCCGTCGGCGCCAATCCGCTGCAGACGGTCCGGGCCTTCCGCGAAGCCGAGTCTTACCCGGGATCTTCGCTAATCATCGCCTATAGCCACTGCATCGCCCACGGCATCGACATGTCGACCTCGATGTCGCACCAGAAAGAGGCGGTGAGCAGCGCCTTCTGGCCCTTGTTCCGATACGACCCGCGGCACGCGCACGACGGCCAGCACCCGTTCCATCTCGATAGCCATCGGCCGACGCTCAAGTTCCGGGATTTTGCCCTCAAGGAGGCGCGGTTCGCCATGCTGTCGCGCACCAATCCGGCGGAAGCCGAACAGCTCATGGCCCAGGCCCAGCAGGATCTGGACGAACAATGGCACTTCTACGAGCAGATGGCCGGCGTCGACCGATCCATCTCGATACCTGATGCTATGGAGAGTCTTACATGACCGTCGACTTGACGACCCAATACCTGGGCATGACGTTGCGCAATCCGCTGGTCGTTTCTTCCTGTCCCCTCACAGGATGCCTGCAGACGCTCGAGCGACTGGAAGAAGTGGGCGCCGCGGCCGTGGTGCTGCCCTCGGTATTCGAAGAGCAACTGGATCATGAGAGCCAGGAACTGCACGAGCTTCGCGAATACGGGGCCGAGGCCTCGCCCGAAGCGCATGATTATTTTCCCGCCTTCGAAGAGTACAACCGCGGGGTTAAGGAACACTTTGAGTTCGTCAAACAGGCCAAAAGCGCCTTGAACATTCCCGTCATCGCCAGCCTGAACGGCGCCTCGCCGGGCGGCTGGATTGCCAACGCCAAGAAACTGGAAGACGCCGGGGCGGACGCTCTCGAGCTCAATATCTACTTCTTGACAACTGATTTCGAGACGACTTCAGCCGACGTTGAAACGCGGTACGTGGACCTGGTGGCGGCCGTTCGCCGTGCGACGCGTCTGCCGCTGGCCGTCAAGATTGGCCCGTACTTCGCCGCGCTGCCGAACCTGGCCCGACGGCTGATCGACGCGGGCGCCGATGGGCTGGTGCTGTTCAATCGCTATCTCCATCCCGATATCGATCTCGATAGCCTGGAACTGGCCCTCGACTTGGAATTGAGCACGCCAGCCGAGATGCGCTTGCCGCTGCGGTGGATCGGCATTTTGCGCGGCCCCTTATCCACCTCGCTGGCCGCGACCAGCGGCGTCCACTCTGCAAACGACGTACTGAAGCTGCTGCTGGCCGGCGCCGACGCCGCGATGATGGCTTCGACGCTACTGCGGCACGGCCCCCACCATCTAGCCACGATTCTTGCCGACGTTCGCGCCTGGCTGGAAAAGCGCGAATACGAATCCGTAACGCAGTTGAAAGGAAGCATGAGCCGGGAACACGTGCCCAATCGCGAGGCGTACGAGCGAGCCAACTATGTCAAGACGCTCGTCTCGTACACGTCCAAATTGCCGTAGGCGAAGGGGGCGGATAGTTTTGCGAACGAGACGTTCCCTTCGCGGCGTGAATTGAATCTCACTGCATTCAAGCATGCCGTGATTTTAAGGTCATAGCGTCCAGATCGCATGAGAACGCCTGGACTTGCGACATGGAAATGGGCCTCGACGTCAAACAGTTTTTCAGCACGCCGATGTTCTTTGCGCCGCACCGCCGCTGCGAAGAGCACTTTGCCAAAGGAAGCACAGCACAGAAAGAGAGTCGCCAAAGTTAAGAGAAGTGAAAGCAAGCTCGGTCAACTTTCGAGCGAGCCAAGTAGCAAGAGAGCCTCCTTGCGCCCGTGCGAGCCGCCTTGCCCTACTCGTCGACCTCTCTGCCCGTCTGCGGATTCGACCGCTCCTGGACCATCTCCCTGGTCAACGTCGGGCGACGACGGCCGGGCACGCGGGGAAGCGGCGCCGGCTGTTTGGCAGTCTTGGGAACGACCTGTCGCTGCGGCGGAACGGCTGGTGCGCGAGGCGTTTCAATCGGTTGCTCCTTTGCCGCAGTTGACGCTTTGTCTGCCTGTTTACTTTCGGCCGCGGTTTTGGAATCTTCCGGATTGTCGCTGGAAAGCCGCTTTTGAGCGCGCTTTACCAGCGGACGCAATTCGCGGTTGTCGCCGTAAAGCGTGACGATGCTGTTCCAAATCTTGTGCGCTTCCAGCGTTTCGCCTTCGTCGTATTGCTCTTCCGCGTCTTTGAGACGCGATTCAATGAACTTGGCGCGGTTTTGGGCGCCGCTGGATTGCGACATCAGCGAGCTGACCTGCCGCTTCGCCAGATTCACGTAGGGGCGTTCTTCGTCTTTGTCCTTCATCAGGTTCACGATGCTCTGGTACTTTTCCAAAGCGGTCACGTGATCGCCGAACTGCTCGTAGCCCCAGGCCTCGGCGTACAAGCGGCTCCCCTCCGTCTCGGGCTTGCGGCCATGTTCGAGATCGGAGAGTAAGCGCCGTTCGGCCTTCTGCATCTCCAGCGAGTCGAGATACTGTTGCGCCTGCGCTGCGTGATCGCCGTCGCGAGAGCGATCGAGCAACGCCACGGCGGTGCGCTCGGCGTTGAAGCGATCGTCGGCAGCCATGTACTTCTCGAGTTCGGCGAACAACTTTTCTTCGCTCTTCGGCCGCAACAGCCAGGCGCCAAGCCCCACGGTGAGCAGCAAACAAGCCGCCAGGAACCACGCTTGCTCGTAGAAAGGGACCTTGGCGCCCTTCTTCCGCTTTTTGCGGCGCAGCAGCTTTTTGAGCTCCGCTTTCTCTTCTTTCTGCTTGGGGACTTTCAACGTGCTCGGGCCGCCTTTCGCCGCGTGGCCGGCCATACCGGCGCCGGCCGCTACCTTCTCTTGGACCTCGCGCAAGGCTTGCGCTACGGCGGTGGCGTCGTGAGGGCGTTTGAGCGGGTCTTTCTCCAGCATCTGGTTGACCAGCACGTCGAGCCAGACAGGACAGTCAAGCACCAGCGACGAGACTCGCGGCGGCGGTTCGCCCAGATGGTGATACAGCATTTGGGCCGTCGATTCGCAGGTGAACGGCAACTGCCCGGTGAGCATCTCGAACATCACGCAGCCGAGGGTGTAAATATCGGTGCGATGAGAGACCGGCGGCGCCCCGCGGATCTGTTCGGGCGCCATATAGGCCACCGTCCCCAGCGTGTGCCGGGTGGCGGTCAACCGCTTGCCATACTGCACGCGGGCGATGCCGAAATCGGCGATCTTGGCCTGGCCGTCTTCCGTCAACAAAATGTTGGCCGGCGTCAGATCGCGGTGCACGATGCCCCATTCGTGAGCATAAGCCAGGCCGTCGCAGACCTGGAGAGCGTAGTCGATGACGGTCTCCCACGCCAGGCGACCGCGGCGCCGCAAGAGCGAACTGAGCGAACCGCCGCCGACCAATTCCATCACCAGGTAGGCTTCGGTCTCGTGCCGGCCGCCTCCGTAGCAACGAACAATGTTCGGATGCTTGAGCGCTTTGAGAATCTCCAACTCGCGGGCGAACCGAGCCACGATTCGCCGGCTGCTGGCGGCCTTAGCCGAGAGCACCTTTAGCGCCACTACGCGGCGCGTTTCGACATGGGTGGCGCGATAGACTTCGCCCATCCCTCCCGCGCCGAGTTTTTCTTCCAAGACGAAAGGACCGAGACGCCGCTGGTCCGTGCTCATCATGTACTCCAAGGCTTGACGATCGCGCCGCCCCCGATTGCAACGCACCGTCTCGCCGCCCCATTTTTCAAGATACTGGCCGGTTTATTCTAACCCAGATGGCCGGTATCCGATAGCACTCTCAACGATAGAGTACAGGGCAGTCAGGAAGCCGGGCCAAGAATTCCTCGACGGCGTCCTCGGGCGGATAGGGCTGCGCGACCTCCAAATAGGCGACGTTATAGAGAAAGTCGTCGCCCAGCGCCGTTCGCAGCCAGGAGGGCGCCATCGGCTTGGCCCGCGGGTTGTAATTCATCAGTCCGCTGCGCCCGTGCGACCACTGGAAGTCGTAGTGGACGACCATGTTCTTCTGCTGCTTGAGCGACCGCACCGCCTGGCGCTGATCACGCATCTGCTCAGATCGCCAGAAAAAGCCGACTGCGAAGACCGCCAGCGTTGCGACGAGAAGCCGCCGGCACATTAGAGAGAGGCCACGGGACATAAGGCGCCTCCAACTCGGTTCGGGACCGTCCCGGGCAAGTGCGGCAGCCAATGTCAATGCGGCTCAATTGGCTTCTTGGCGATCAGGCTCGCCGGATTTCGCACAAGCCGGTGCTAACAATTTCTAAATACACTGCTAACACAAAAAACACAAGTCAAAATGGGTAAAATGTGGTCCGGCTCTTCAGGAATCGACTTAAAGTCGTGTTCTGACGATGCTTGCACAAAATGATTTATCGTCAATCGGAACATGATAGGATAAGGAACTCTTCTTCGCGAAATCTCGAGTCGGGCTATGAACGATCCTAATAGTGCAGACGTCGTTCCGACGACGGCTCGCTACGGCGGCTTTGTTGCCGCGCGCCGCGTGGGACGGCTGATGGCTGGCGGCATAGCGGTGGTTGCTTCAATACTGACATTCCCCGTTGCTATCCCGGCTATGATTGCCTTTTGGGTCGGGTGGCACTGCATACAGCTCGTCCGCGGCCGGCCAGGTTGGTTGCCGTTGATGACCTGCCTGGCCGTCATCTTGGTGAAGCGAGTCCCTTGGTTCCCGACTCTGGCGTTCTTGTTGGCGGCAATGGCGCTGGCCGCCAGCGCCGGGCTGTTGAGCAGACGCTCCTTATCCGCAGCCGCTGGGCGGAAGCTGAAGCTGGGGCTGGTCGCGGCTGTCTGGCTGGCGTGGATCGGATTCGCCTGGGATTGGCGCCGCAGCGGCGAGGCGAATCATTCCGTGGCAGCTTGGGACCAACGGCCGGTCGTCTGTATCGGAGACAGTCTTACCTCGTATCCGCCGCGGCGCGGCTACCCAAAAGTTCTCGCCCGCTTGGTTACGGCGCCCGTCGTCAATCTCGGCCAACCGGGCGTAACCTCCGCAGAAGCTTTAGCGCGCCTGCCGGAACTGAGCGCTCTTGGTCCCCAGGCGGTCGTCATCGAACTGGGCGGCCACGACTACTTGAAAGACGCCAGTTGGCTGCATACCGACAGTCGGGCGGAAGTCAAACGCAACCTGGAGCGTTTCATCACCGCCGCCCGCAAGCAGGACGCCGAAGTGATCCTGATAGAGATCCCTCGCGGCTTTATCGCCGATCCGTACGCGGGACTGGAGCGAGAGTTGGCGCGGGAATACGATCTGGAGCTGATTTCCGACACGGCCATCCGCAATCTCGTGCTCTGGAGCCCGGCATGTCCGCCAGGGCTCTGGACGGGCGGTCCCTATCTGAGCGACGACGGCTTGCATCCGAATGCCCACGGCGACGAATACCTGGCCGCCGTTGTCGCGCAGTCGCTAGCCAGGCTTTACGGACCGCAGATCCTTCAGCGCGCTCAATGAGCGACGAGATCGCCCGCACGCGGACATGCGCGGAGAAAGCAATGGGTAGTGGGTGCAGAACGGATTCAACGTAAAGCTGGTCTACTTCGCGTGAGCCCGGTACACCGAGTTAGCCGCCGCAATGCTGGCCCCGGCTTCAAACGAGTGTCCTTGCTCGGCCAGCAGTTCTTCGAGCGCGGACAAGACCAGCAGCACGTTGTTCGGCCGCGAGCCATGGCCCATCAAGCCGATTCGCCAGGCTTTCCCTTTGAAGTCGCCCAATCCGCCGCCGATCTCAATGCCGTAGCGCTGGAGCAGCGCCTTTCGCACCACGACGTCGTCGACGCCTTCGGGGATGCGAACGGCGTTGAGCATCGGCAGCAAATGTCCCTCTTGAGCAGCATAGCGGATGCCGATGGCCGACAGTCCGGCTTTGAGGGCCTGATGGTTCAAGGCGTGCCGTGCAAAACAATTCTCAAGGCCTTCTTCAAGCACCAGTCGCAAGGCTTCGTACAAACCATAGGTCATGTTGATCGGCGCAGTGTGATGATACACGCGCTCCTGCCCCCAGTATTTGGCGAGCATGGAGACGTCCAGATACCAGCTCTGAACCTTCGTCTTGCGTCCCATGACGACATCCATGGCTTTGGCGCCAAACGACACGGGCGCCAGCCCCGGCGGACAACTCAAGCATTTCTGGCTGCCGGAATAGATTGCGTCGATGCCCCAGCGATCGACTTCCACCGGCAGACCGCCAAGCGAAGTCACTGCGTCCACGAGCAACAGCGCGCCCGCATTGTGAACTAGTTCTGCGATTTCAGGGATCGGCTGACTGGCGCCGGTCGACGTTTCCGCCATGACGATGCCCACGACCTTGGGCCTGGCTTTTGCGAGCGCGTCTTTCAAATCGGCCGGTTCGAAAACTTCGCCCCATGGCCGGTCCAACCGCGTGACTTTGGCGCCCGCCCGCTCGGCGACGTCGACCATCCGACCGCCGAACACGCCGTTGACGCAGACCACCATTGAATCGCCCGGCTCGATCAGGTTGACCACGGTGGTCTCCATGCCGGCAGAGCCCGTTCCGGGAATCGCCAAGGTCATGGGATTCGCCGTTTGAAACGTCGCTCGCAGCATCTGCTGCATGTCGTTCATGAGCTGCAGATAGTAAGGATCCAAATGGCCGACGGTCGAGGCGGCCATGGCCTGCAGCACGCGGGGATGAATCTCGCTGGGGCCGGGCCCCAGCAACACGCGAACGGGAGGATTGAGCGGCGGAGCAAGGTCGGTCATACGGCACGCACTCGTCGAGGTTGTAGACGGAAGGAGGTCAGAGCAATGACGGTTTCAGGCGTCGCCCGGCGGCGACTCTCGCACCAGCCGGCTGATTTCTTTGAACTGCGGAGTGCCGGCGACTTCGCACCACTCGAACAACGCCGCCTCGGTCGTCGTCAGCGTGGCGCCCGCCGACTCCATGCGGCGCAGCGCCGTCTGACAATCGACGTCGTGGCGAGAGCCGACGGCATCGACGGCCACGTAGACGCGACGACCGGCCGCCATCAAATCGAACGCCGTCTGCTGCACGCAGACGTGAGCCTCGATGCCCACGACCAGAATGCGAAATACGCCTCGCTGGTCCCAATCGGCGAAAATGCCGGCGCACTCGCCTGAGCTGAAGCGGAGCTTGGCGGGAATGGGGCCCAGTCGTTCCGCCAGTTCCGGAACGGTCGGCCCGAGCCCCTGCGGGTATTGCTCCGTGGCCGCCGCGGCGACGCCCAGCAACTTGGCGGCATCAAGCAGGCGGCGAATGTTCCAGATGATCCGTTCGTGACCGGGAAGCAGCGTAATCAGCTTTCCCTGCACGTCGACAACCAGCAAAGCCGTATCACCGGCCGACATCAACTCGGGGCTGCGAGGCAGAGGCTCCATAGCGGGCACTGACGGCATGGTTTCGCTCATGGCACAAGCATAACGGAATTTTTCGCCACGTGAAGCATTGCACGTGGTGAGAGAAATGATGGCCGTCGCCGCCGCTAGCGGTCGGCGCCGCTGACCAGACGCATGCCGTTGGAAATCACCAAGAGACTGGCGCCGACATCGGCTGCCACCGCCAGCCACAGCTTGGCCAGATCCTCGGGGCCCGCGACTGCCAGCAGTAATACGGCCGCCTTAATGGTCAGCGCAATTGCGATGTTTTGCGCTAAAATACGCCGGCAACGTCGACCCAGCCGCAGCAGTTCGCCAACCTTTTCCAGCCGGGGAGACATGACGACGACGTCGGCCGTTTCCAGCGCCACGTCGCTGGCCTGCGAACCGAAAGCAATGCCGACCGCCGCCGCCGCCAGGGCAGGCGCGTCGTTCACGCCGTCTCCGACCATGGCCAACCGCGGGTGCTCGTCGGCCAGGCGGCGAACGGCTTGCACCTTATCCGCGGGCAACAGCTCCGCATGCACTTCGTCAATGTTCAATTCAGCGGCTACGTGCCGGGCGACCGTCTGGCGATCGCCGGTGAGCATGACGATCGGATGCACGCCTAACCGCTTCAGTTCGGCAATCGCCTCGGCGGCGCCGTCTCGCGGGCGATCGACCAACAATACGCCGCCCAGCAACCGCTCGCTCGAGCCGACCAAAGCAAAGGTGGCGGGCGTGTCGCGCGGCAAGTCGGCTGGCCACTGAGCAAGCAGCTCCGGCGGCATCTGGCCGTCGCTCGGCGCTCCCGGCAAACCGCGCTCGCGAAACAGTCGGGGGCTGCCTACATAATAGGTCTGACCATCGTAGCGCCCTTCGACGCCGACGCCGCGCAAGGCCGAAACCGCTACGGGTTCTTCCCAGGCGAGTCCCCGACTGCGCAGCGGAGACCAGAGCCTGCGCGGCGGGATGCTCGCTGCGACTTTCCAGCGCCGCCGCGACGCGCAACACCTCATCGCCCTCGACGTGGGGCGCGGCGATCACGCGCAACACTTCCAACTCGCCGCTGGTCACAGTCCCGGTCTTGTCGAACGCGATCGAGTCGATCCGTCCGGCCTGCTCCAGGAATTGGCCGCCTTTGATCAGCAGGCCGCGCCGGGCGCCGAAATGCAGCCCGCAAACGATCGTCACCGGCGTTGAGATCACCAGCGCGCACGGGCAAGCGATCACCAGCAGCACCAGTCCGCGGTGTAGCCACTGCCAGGGGGTATAGGCAGTCGCCCAGGAGACGCCCCAGTGGGCTAAAATCGGGGGCAAGACGGCAATGAGCAACGCCAGCGCGATGACGGCGGGCGTATAGCGGCGGGCAAAACGGTCGACGAACCGTTCCGTCGGCGAGCGCGATTGCTGCGCCTGGTCGACAAGCCGCGCAATCTGTGCCAGCGTGCTTTGGCCGCCGGTCCGCTCCGCCAAGACCTCGAGCGCCCCTTCGCCATTGATCGTGCCGGCAAAGACGGCATCGCCGGGCGACTTCTCCGCCGGCACGCTCTCGCCGGTGATCGGCGCCTGGTCGACGGCCGACGCGCCGCTTTCGACCCGCCCATCGACGGGAATCCTTTCGCCGGGCTTGATCAATACGCGGTCGCCCGGCTGCAAATCAGCGGCGGGCACGTCGCGAGCCTCGCCCTGCTCGAAGCGGTGAGCGGTCAGCGGCGTCAGCTCGACCAGCGAACGCACCGCTTTCCGCGCGCGGCCCAAGCTGAAGCTTTCCAGCCATAGCGAAACTCCAAACAAGAACATGGCCGTGGCCGCCTCGAAATAATCGCCGGTGGCGATGGCGCCGACCGCCGCCAACGTCATCAAGGCGTTCATGTCGATGGCGCCAATGCGCACTGCCCGCCACGCGGCCCGGGCCACGCTGGAACCGGCAGTTAGCGCCGATAAAATGGCCAGCCCGGCGCTCGATGCTGGCGCCGCGCCGGGAAGCCAATACACGGCGAACGCCGCCAGCAGCAAGGCGCCGCCGGCGAGCGTCGTCCAACGGACCGTGGAAAGTCCCGTGGCTGCGGCGGCGACGGAGCTGGCTTCGGAAGTGAGCCACTGGGCCGAAAAGCCAATCTCCTGGATTCGCCGGGCAATTCGTCCGGCATCCAGCCGGTCCGCGTCGAATTCGATGCGTAACCGGCGGTTCAGATAGTCGGGATGGAGTTCGCCGACTCCGTCAATTCGCGACAGGCCCTTGCGGATCACTGAGAGCTCCTCCGGACAATCCAGAGCGGGAACCTCAAAAGTCGCGGAAGCTAGCTGCAAGGGAACCACATCGAAGCAAAATTGGAAAGCGAAGCGGCACGGAAGATCTGAATTATAGGGAAATCGTTCGGCGAGGGGGACTGGGGCCGCCTTCAGCCCCTGGCACGATTGAGCGGTATCGGCCAGAATACGGTCTAAAGTCCAGACTCGGCGCCGTCTGATCTCGACTGCGAGGCTGCGCAGACCGCGTAGAACGCAAAATGCGCAGCAGGCGCCCCTGAGCGGGCGACCCTGCCGCTTTTATCCCAACCAAGCCCGGAGCCTTATGAAAAGTCGTTCCACAACCATCCTCACCGTTCGCCATCGGGGCGCCGTCGCGATCGGGGGCGACGGGCAGGTCACGCTCGGCGACTCGATCATGAAGGCCGACGCCAACAAGATCCGCCGCTTGATGGAAGGCAAGGTGATTACCGGTTTCGCGGGCGCCAGCGCCGACGCCTTCGCCTTATTGGAACGCTTTGAAGCCAAACTCAAGGATTATCCGGCGAATGTTCCCCGCGCCGCCACCGAACTGGCCAAGGATTGGCGCACCGATCGTATGTTGCGGCGGCTCGAGGCGCTGCTGGTGGTCGTCGATTCCAAACATACGCTGCTGGTGACCGGCAACGGCGACGTGATCCAGCCGACGGACAGCGTGCTGGGGATTGGCTCGGGCGGCAACTATGCCGTGGCGGCGGCCCGTGCGCTGATCGCCCACTCGTCGTTGACTGCTGCTGAGATCGTGCGGGCCTCGCTGGAGATCGCCGGGGGAATTGACATTTATACCAACCTGAACATCGTCGTCGAGGAGCTGCCGTGCGAGACATGACTCCGCGGGAAATCGTCGCCGAATTGGATCGGCACATCGTCGGACAGCAGGATGCGAAGCGCGCGGTGGCGATTGCCGTCCGAAATCGCTGGCGGCGGCAGCAATTAAGCGAAGAGATGCGGACGGAGGTCGCTCCCAAGAACATCTTGATGATCGGCCCGACGGGCGTCGGAAAAACGGAAATCGCACGCCGGTTGGCGCGGCTGTCGGCGCGCCGTTCATCAAAGTGGAGGCCACCAAATACACGGAGGTGGGCTACTACGGCCGCGATGTGGAGAGCATGATCCGCGAGTTGGTGGAAAACGCCATCGGACTGGTGCGAGAGACCGAGCGCGCCAACGTTCAAGCCGAGGCGGACCGCCGCGCCGAAGAGCGGCTGCTCGATCTGTTGGCGCCTCCGCCGGTCGTGTTCGACTCGCAATCCAGCGAAGCCGACGCCGCCGAGCGACACGAACGGACCCGTGAGAAGATGCGGACGATGCTGGCCAAGGGCGATCTCGATGAACGCAAAGTCGAGCTGAACATCGAGCAGAAAGCCGTTCCGATGATGCTGACGGGCATCGGCATGGAACAAGTCGACTCCGACTTGCAGAACATGTTCGAAAAGATTCTGCCCAAGAG
Source organism: Pirellulales bacterium (assembly GCA_963786255.1). Classification (GTDB taxonomy): domain Bacteria; phylum Planctomycetota; class Planctomycetia; order Pirellulales; family JAICIG01; genus JAICIG01. The sequence continues at coordinate 461,408 of CAWAYY010000025.1, read as the reverse complement.
CGCCACCCGCCGCGAAATGACCGTGAAAGAGGCGCGGCGAGTGTTATTTGAACAGGAAAGCGACGCCCTGATCAACGTCGAAAAAGTCAACGCCGCCGCCATTGAACTCGCCGAGAACGTGGGCATGGTTTTTCTCGATGAGATCGACAAGGTCGTAGCCAGCGAGAATACGAAAGGCGCCGACGTCTCCCGACAGGGCGTGCAGCGGGACCTGCTGCCCATCGTCGAAGGCACGACGGTGCAGACGCGCTACGGCCACGTCAAGACCGACCACATCCTGTTCGTCGCCGCCGGCGCCTTCCATCGCGCCAGCCCCAGCGATTTGATGCCCGAGCTTCAAGGCCGCTTTCCCATCCGGGTCGAACTGCAGGATCTTGCCAAGGAAGACTTCGTTCGCATTCTGGCCGAACCCAAAAGCGCCCTGACCAAACAATACCAGGCGCTGCTGGCGACGGAGAACGTCAAGCTATCGTTCACCGCAGACGGCATTGAAGCGCTGGCCGAATACGCCTTTCAGGTCAACCAGTCGACGCAGAACATCGGCGCCCGCCGGCTCTACACGATCATGGAACGGCTGCTCGAAGAACTCAGCTTCGAGGCCCCCGACATGAAAAAGTCGACGGTGAAAATCGACGCCGCGTATGTCAACGAACGGTTGGAAAAGATTGCCAAGAATGAAGACCTGAGCCAGTTCATTCTCTGAAGACGCGCGGGCTGTGCTTGCGGTCGAGCCTGAGCCGCTGTGTTGGACGCGACCAGAACCGCCGGTCGTTCGGACGATGAAGCGCGCCACGTTCGGTAAGGGCCGCCGGAACGAGTGCGCTGCCGACTGCTGCCGCGGCGATCAAAGGTCCCGCACGGTCATCGCTCGGAGCGTTGAGCGGCTCCGTCATTGGCAGACGACCTGCATTCTGCAACGGTTGCTCGGTCGCCGCGACGGTCTTGGCGACGTGCTGCGGCGCTGCGGCGGACTGCCGCCATCGGCCGGCGGCGGCCAGGGCCAGTTCGCCGAGGTCCAGTTCGTCGAAGTTACTAAACCAGTCCTCGTCGGCAAATACCGACCAGTTCGCCTGCTCGGCCTGCGAGTCGGATGCGGCTTCGGCAATTTGCGGAGCTGGCGATTCAGTCCTGTTGGTCTCGTGGTTCTCCGAGGAGCGGTCATGCCCTCGTTCTTCGCTCGTACCGCCCGCTCCGCGCTGCGACGGACTCTCTTCGATCGGCAACTGCCCGCTTTCATTTCCCTCTTGGCCGCGAATCGAACGATTCTCAATCGTCCGACGGCCGGAAGGCGCCGCTTGTGGGCCGAACACCCAGGTGTCAGGACCGAAGCTGAAATTGGGCATGCCCTGCGGACTGCTAGCGACATACGCATGCTTATTGTCCGCAAATGTGCCGGCCAAATCCGTCCCCTGCTCCGCCACAAGCAGCGCGTGAGGCCCCAGCTTTGAGCCGCCCGTGATATTGGTTTCCAAGTTGTAACTGAAACGGGGCGGCGCGCCTTGCTGCAAGGGCGGGCCGCCGGAAAACGTCACGTCGGCCGGCAACGCTGACTTAGGCTGGTGAGGATCGAACAACAATGAGATCACGCCCTGCTGAGGCGATCCGGCTGCAGGCTGCAACCCGCCCGCGGGATCTCCGCCAGCGCCAGGCGACGCCGCCCCTTGTGAAGCAGAGGTCGACGCGGTTGGTTCGCTGGCAGCCAGGGCGCCCGCTTGCGGGCCTGAAGCCGGCGTAGCCGGCTCCCCCGCGGCGCCGTTGCCGCCGCTCGTCGCCGGGTGCAGCGAGCTTGTAGCGAGCAGGAGGGGACCGGGCGACGAACTGGAAACCGCGGCGACCAACGGATGGCCATTGAGAGGCGTGCGTTGCTCCAGAAGTTCGACAACCATCCGTCGGCCCCGCCCGAAGTGCGAGTGCGGATGATCGATTCGGATTCGCTGGCGGTGGTTCAAAAGACGGCGTTTACGCATGCAATGATCCCCCGTTGGCAGAGGGTCTGCGCCGCCCGTCGGTAAATTTGTGTCTCTCCCCGCCGCCCGCATGACGTATGCGCTTTCTCCGCGGCGGTGAACCGGCGCGGCGCCTTAAATGCCGCTCGCGCCAAGTTTGAGTAACTCGGGTCTGACAGGCGCGTCTTCTTTACGCGACCCAAGTGATCTCTGTGCCAGCGGCGTGCCAAACGCAGGCAAACATTAGGAAGGCAGTATCCAAACCATACGATCGGGCGGGCATTCCTTACCTCTCAGTGGCCGCGGCGTAATGGAAACGACGGCGAAATTGGACGTTGTTCGTAGAGTGGCCTGCCCGAAGAGGGCCTGCTCGAAGCAACTCGTCGATAAGAAAAGTTCCGCCAGCTCAGTCTTTGATACTCCATGCACCGGCTGTGAACCTGACTCTCAGCCGCGCTATCGCGTGCGAAGAACGGCGCCGGTCCGCTGCATTTCGAAGAAACGCACCGTCGCTGGGAACCGCTGACGCACGCACGGCCAGTCCCCAAACGGCGACATACAAGATCTCCGAGCGCTCGTCGATCGGGGCATTGAGCCGCCGCACGAGCCGCGCGGCATTGTCCGGCTGAGTATCGTGCGGCGCACCACGGCGGGAATCGCGCGACGAAGATAAGACCGTTTCGCACGGAAGGCGAATAGCGGACGGCGGAACCTCGATAAATTGTTTGCAGGCAGCGGCGCCTCAGCGCGGGGGCGATGAAGTTTGCTGCGACGGCTTTCGACCCGTCTCGCGCTTCCTGCGGCGCCTTCGCACTTGCTTCAAACCGTTGGCGGGACGATTCGCGAACGCCTCGGTCGTTTGCCGAATCGCTCCGTGGTTCGTCGTCTTGCGGCGCGTCCTCATCGGCGGGCGAGTGCTCGTCTTCGTTGGCCGCTCCACCGCTCTCGCCGCTGCTCGGCTCGTTCTCCGCTTTCGGCTGGTGAGAGGGCGCCAACTGCGGACCGAGTACCCGCGTGTCGGGACCGAAGCTGAAATTCGGCATTCCAAAAGGAGTGCTGACGACAAAGGCCTCGAAGTTTTCCTTCACAAGCTTGCCGACAATATCAATCACCTGCTCTGGGAACGGAATCGGCGCATTAATGCCTTCTGAGGCGACGAACATTGCCTCCGGCCCAAGGGCGCCAGCGCCCAGAATATTGTCCTGCAAATTATAGCTGTAGCGCGGGGGAGCCCCTTGCTGCAAAGGCGGTCCGCCGGCAAAAGTTACATTGGCGGGCAATGCCGATTTTGGCTGATGGGGGTCAAACAACAGCGCGATCACCCCGTCGTTCGATTGCTGCTGTGCACCGGCGCTCAAATCGCCGCTGAAGCCCGCAACCATCGGCGATGAGGGCGAAGGCAGGGGCGGGTCCGCATTCCCGGGCGCCAACTGGCCGCCATTCAGGAACGATCGATCTTCAAGGATTTCCAAGACTGGCCTCCGGCGCCGCCGCCGTCGCAGGCGTTGTCCGGTTGAATGGCTGGGAACGATTCTATCGGCTGAAAAGCAGTGCTTTGCCATGCGCTCCTCTCCTGTTTCCAGAAGATCGCGTTGCCGAAGCGCCATGCAGCGACAGACGTGCAAGGTCGCTGAGGAAGATACTCCACGGCGCAGCTGCACTACGCGACCGGTGGAATGTCTATGCCAGCGGCGTGCCAAACGTCGTCAATGATGGGGGGCGTGCGTTTCCGACCAGGCCAAAAGCGACCCGAGCACAGCCTGGTAGGCGGCCCCGTAGGCTCGGCATTCGAAACGGCGATCCGAAGGACCAAGCACAGTGATGGCGACTTCAAGCCTTTCCAGCGGAAGGCAGCCCGGCACGCGTTCAGCCCATTCGACAATGGATACGCCCGGCGCGGTAAAGTATTCGTCAGGTCCAAGCGCCAGAACTCGTCCTCGCCGGCCAGACGATAGGCGTCGAAATGGTAGATCGGACGGCGCCCGGAGTACTCCTGCACCAGCATGAAGGTCGGGCTGATCACGTCGCGCCGATCAACGCCGAGCGCCTCCGCTAAGGCCTGTACCAGCCGCGTCTTGCCGGCGCCGAGCGTGCCGTTCAGGGCAATCACGGCCCGCTCGGGCAGCGCCGCGGCCAGCGCCTCGCCGAAGCGAGCCGTGCCCTGCTCGTCGTGCGATTCGTACGCGAAGCTGGCAGGAGAAGCGTTCAAAACTTGTCGAGCGAGTCGATCCAACGCAACAGCTCGGCCAATTCCGCTTCGTCCAGCTCGCGGCTCTCAGCGCCTAAATCTCGCACGGTCACGGCGTACTTTCGGTCGGCCAACAGCTTTTCGGCGGTTTGAACCGACCGGGCAAATTGCGACTTCGCGGCCTTTGCAAGATAAAAGTCGAGGCGATAAACCGGGTCGTTGTCGGGCGGCGATTCGCTCAAGGGCGCGTCGATCGCCGCTACGCCCCGGATCTGTTCTCGGCGGGCAAATGCCAACACATAGGCCAAAGCGCCGCCGATTTCGCGGCCTCCCGCGACCAGGCGCAACGAGTCCGTCTGATAAACTGAGCGCAACTGATCTAACGCCTTGGCGGCAAAATCCACGTCGGCTCGCTGCCACGCACCCGCCTCGGCCGGCTTGGGGGCGAGCAAGATTAAATGTTGACTGTCGCAGTGCGACTTCCAGCGTTTGACGAGATCTTCATCTTTGAACTTGCCCGACGCTTGGAACCACGTCAGCACGCCGTATTTGAGCCGCGGGTCGTAATCGTCCGGGACGTACGCCAGGGCGTCGTTCTTGAACTCTGGAACCTTCAACGTAAACGAGCCGACCGCGGGCCGTTCGTCCTTGAAAGGCTCTTGGTCGTCTGCGGCGGCGGGCAACTGCTCGGGAACCGCAGTCGGCTCTGCCGCCCAGTTGGCCGACAGTTTGAGCCGCATTTCTCCCCGTTGCACCTCCAACGGCGTCTGCTGACCCACTTCAATGGCAGCGCACAACTCCGCCAGTTGGTAACGGTCCGTCACGGGCTTGCCGTCCAGCGAGACCAGCTTGTCGCCCGGCTGCAGTTCCGCTTTGGCCGCGGGACTGTCTGGATAAACAAAGCGCACCCTCACGCCGTCTGCTTGTTCTAATGGCTGGCGCCGCGGCAGGATGCCGAGGAATGCCCGTTGGTACGGTTCGAGATGGTCGACCATCTCCAATTCCTGCTCGATGCGCTTGCCGCCGCGAATCACGGCCACGCGGAGCTTGTCGCCCGCATAACGGCGATTGAGTTCGTACATCAACTCCGACTGGCGGACCACTTTGCGGTCTCCGACCGCGACGATTTTGTCGCCGACTTTCAAACCCGACTTATAGGCCGGCGAGTTGGGCCGACAGGCGGCAATGACCGGCGCATCGGCATACAAATCATGACCTGCCAGACTGACGCCGATCAGTCCCGGCTTGAGATCTTCGCCCGACTTAAGCCGGGGCAGGATCTGGTTGACGTGCGTCAGAGGCACGGCGAAGCCAATTCCGGAATCGTACCACTCGACGCTGGTAGCCTCAGCACTTTTGCTTTGCGAAAGCGGCGCCAGCACGCCCAGCACGCGGCCGCGGATATCGACCAGGGGGCCGCCGTAGTTGTTGGGCGAGATTTTGGCGTCGGTCTGCAACGCCTTGCCCCACACGCGGTCGAGCGCGCTGACGATGCCCACCGAAACATTCGGTCGCGCGCTTTCGAACGTGCGTCCCACGGCAATCCCCCACTGGCCGACTTGCATTTCCGATTCCGGGACCGCTTCGGGCACGCTCAGCGGCTGCTCGACCGAAACCTTGAGCAAGGCGAGCATGCGGCTGGAATCCATGGCCGCCAACTGAGCCGGCGCACGGACGCCATTGGGAAATCGGACGACAATCGACACGGGCTTCTGCGTGAAGCGGAAAGAACTGGAAACGATGTACCCGTCCGCGGATACGACCAGGCCGGTCGTGGTTCCGCCTGGCTCATCCGCCGCGCTGCTCTGCTCGCGGCCGCCGACTGCCTCAATGTTGACGACAGAAGGCGCCACGCGTTCAACGGCGGCGCGAATCGCCTTTTCTTCAAGCAATGTCAGGTCATCGGCGGCGGTGCACGTCGCCATGAGCGAAACGCCGCCCAGCCAACCGCAGAGCCCCAGGGCTGCGCTCAGCCGCGCCGGTCGGAATGACCGTAAACGCCGATTGAAAAATGTCATTTCCATGAAGCCTCGCTTCGCGCCGCACGGCTCTCGCCGCCTGCGACTCGATTCATTCGTTCCCATACGCAGTACCTTCTTCCAAGGCCCGGGCGCCTTCGCGGGACGTACGCCGGGGGCAAGGAAATCAATCGGAAACGCCCAACTCCACTTCGATCAGCTCCTGCCCTCGAAGTACGGTCAACTTCACTTTGTCGGCCTGGTCGATATGTTCCAAGTCCGCGTCCAAAGACTGGCACGACTGCACCAATCGGTTGTTGACGAACAGCACCAGGTCGTCGGGCCGCAGGCCCGCCTTGTCCGCCGACGAACCCGGCAATACGCGATCCACGTACGGGGGCGTCCGGTCCAGCACGTCCGGCACCAACATCAAGCCAATCAAGCCGGCGTTCAAGGCTCGCTCGGGTTTGCGATCGTCCTCGTCAGCGGAGCTCGCCACGAATTTCCCGGTTAGAATTTGATCGACTGTCGGCGCCAATTCCGCCGCGGGTATGGCATAGTTCAGCCAGGCGCCGTTGGATGCGTTGCGCAATTCTTTGCCCAGCATGCCGAGCAGGCGCCCTTGCCAATCAGTCAGCGCCGCCGCCGGCGGCGCCGGGATTGTTGGTCATTGCGTCCAGCACGTAAACCGGTCCGCGATAGGGAGTCTCAAACACGCCTCGCCGGGCCTCCAGCCGGGTCGTCGCCGCCACGCTGCCGTGCAAGACGCTTGCCGGCTCATCGCCCGTCGCCACGCCGAATAAATTGCTGAACGCCAGCACGCGCATGCCCGTCTGGGCATCCGCCGGCTGCGAGAGTTTGAAATGCGGCAGTTCGGCCGCGTCGATTTTGAGCACGGCCAACTTCCAGACGCGGATCGGCGCCGAGAAGTTTGCCTTCGAACTTGCGGCCATCGTTAAGCGTGACCGTGATGAAGTCGGTATCGAGCACGTAGCTCCAGGCGGTCAATACGTGGCCTTCGCCCGAGATGAGGAATCCGCTCTGGTAAGGCTTCCAAGCCCCGAAAGCCGCCGGCGCCGTAGATCTTTACGATCTTCGGCTGGACGTCGCGAATGATCGGGGCAAACGACGGAGAAGCCTCCGCGCGAGCGCCAAGCAGGGGCGAAAGCGCCACAACTGCCAGCAGCAACGCTCCCGCGACGGCTGGGCGAGTCTCCAAACGACAGCTCGTGTAAGGCCTGGCATTCATGCTTGAAATCGTCGCCTCGTTTATTCTTGATGGACGCCGAGCTATTCATCGTCGGGACTGTTGTCCGTAGCGGGCTGACTTTCTTTCCGCGACGGGTCCGCGGCGGCGGGCTGGAAGGAAATGTCTGTTAGCTTGAAAATCCCGTAGATATTGTTGCCGTAGTGCACTTCCAGACGGCCGGGAAGATCGCGACCGTCGACTTCGCGATAGTCGGCGAAGATACAATTCGCACGGATCATCGTCCGGCCGCAGGAACATCTCGATGGCCAGCAGCCGGCCCGAGGACGGCTCGACCAGAAACTGGCAATCGACGCCGCCGTAGGTAGCCGTCAACATTTCGATCAAGCCGGGATGTCCGGCCAACGGCGCCGTGCCGTAGTACTCGACCGCCCCGAACTTCTCCGGTCCCATGACCAACAGTCGGCGCCAGAGATACAAGGCAGCCAGCAGTCCGCCGCTGGCCGGCGGATCGGAAGCGGCCGTCAGACTGTCGCCCACCGCCAACTTCAACTCTCCGCCCGGCAAAACGCAGGCCGCGGATTGATCGGTGATCAGGAATTCGGCCTCGCCCGCTCCCAGCAATTGGCCCTTGAGCTCCCACTCGCCGCGCAGCGGCATAAAGTCGCCTCGCGACGTCAACATGCTTCCAGACGCGAGTCCGGTTCAGCTTGTTGAAGTAGTAGTTGGCGAAGCCGCGGCGAGCTTCGAAATGCTGCTTCACGACCTCGGGCATTTCCGGCCCCGCCGGCGAGTCCTTCGCTTGAGGTAGCGGGAAGCGGCGGCTTCTTGTCCTGGACCGTCCCCGGGTTTGCCGCGGCCGGCCGTCTCGGGCGGTTGCATCCCGCCTCTTCCGTCTGACCTTGTCGATCAACTCCTGCGCTGCGTGCACGCCGCTCAGCCGCACCAGCGTTTCATGCGTCTTGCCTTTGCGGAGGTAGCGTCAGCGGCGCCTGCCAGCCCTTGGGATAAATCCCCAGCACGTTCTTGAAGGCATTGACGGTGCGGATCGGCCGCCCGCCGAAGCGGACGACCTCGTCGCCGTAACGCAGCCCGCGGCGGTAGGCGTCGGAATCTTCAAGAATGTCCGCCACAATCACGCTGCCGTCTTCCTGGCTGGCAAGCCGGGCGCCCAGCGTCGCATGATCGAGAATCCGCCCGCTTTTCAAACAGCCGAGGAAATTCTTGATCTGGTTGATCGAGATGGCATAGCCGACGCCGACGTTGACGCGCCCGCGCTTCTCGAACGAGCCGCGACCGTTGATGCCGATCAAACGCCCCTGCATGTCGAACAGCGGTCCGCCCGAATTGCCCGGGTTGATCGAGGCGTCGGTCTGCATGCAGTCGGCGTATTCCAGCAGCGTGCCGGCCGGATACTGATAGCGGTGCACGCCGGAAATGATGCCGTAGGTGACGGTGGGCTGAAAATCGGTCGCCAGCAGGAACGGATTGCCGACGCAATAGGCCCAATCGCCGACGCTGACGGCATCGCTGTCGCCGAACTCGGCGAAGGGAAAATCGTCTCGACCGAATAGCTTGATCAACGCCACATCCCCGACGGGATCGATGCCGACGATGACGGCGTCGTACAAGCCGCCGTGCGCCATGCCGCATTTCATGGCCTCGCCGCAACCTTTCGTGACGTGAAAATTGCTCAAGGCGTAGCCGTCTGGCGAGATCACCACGCCCGAGCCGCCCCCTTGCCCGCCATTGGAGAAGATCGCCAGCGCAGGTTCGCGCGCTCGCGCCATGACGGCAATCCGCTCCGCCTCGGCTTGCATCACGGCCGGATCGACTTCCGCTTGCGCAACACCAGCCAGACCGCATACGGCGGCGGCCAGCAGCACAAGAACTCGGCGGCCGGCCCTTCCGATCCGATGTGCATCAAGCCCACGACAAGCGGCGATATGCTTCATTTCAGAATCCTTGCGTCGCAAACGTCCAAGTAATCGAGCACTTCCTGATCGTCGCCAAACTCCGCCCTCAGCTTCAACCGGTTCACGCCGGTCAAATCCACTTCCATCGGGACCGGCTGGTCTCGGCCGTTCATGCCGCCGCTTCAAACAGCAGTTCGTCGTCTCCGTAGATCAGCAGCCGCGCATTGCCGCCCGGCCGAGCGCGATCATCGATCCCGGCCAAAGCATTGAACTTGCCAAAGCGGCCTTCCGGCAAGCGATATGTCACTTCGGAGCCGCTATACATTGCAATTCCCTTGCTGTACCGCACGCCCCCCAGCATTAAAGCTCCGCCGTTGAGCGCCTGGTTCCAACGCGGCCGATAGAACTCCTCGAGCAACGGCGGCTGATCCGTCTCGCCAAAAAACGGCGTCCAGGCGACGGTTTCGGGCTCCAGATCACTGAGGAACTGTATCTTGCCGTCCACGCCGGAAATGCCGCCCAGGTCGATGCGCAGCTTCAGGCCGGCCGGCGTGCCGACTTGAAGCGCACCGTCAGCCAATTCGGCGGTCGCCACTTCCAGCCGTGCACCGGCCGCATCGGTCACGCGGCAGAAGCTCTCCGGCAACGCGTTGCCGGCCGGATGAAAGTAAATCAAGCCCTCGACGCGCGAGCGCTTTACCGACAACGTTTCACCGTCGATCGAGAACTGGATTCGATCTTCGCTCACGTCGCCGGCCACGCCTCCCTGATAGTCGAGCGACTCTTTCTTGCGAATCACAATCGAATCGCCCGCGCGGTCGGTTTTGCGGATCTCAGTCCATTGGGCGGCAAGACCGGCGCTTTGTTTCTTGAACCGCACGCTGGAGATAGCGCGGGTCGAAAGCGTCGCCCGTGCATGACCGACGGTCTCGAGCGAAGCCTGACCATCCTTCACGGCGTACGAGAGGAGCGGAAGCGTCGAACCGTCGACCAGTTCGATCCATGCCGCCGGTTCTTTGGCCGGGGGCGTTGGCGGCTTCACCGGCTTCAGGCCGGCCAATCGGTCGCTAGCGAACGACTGGCGACCGGCGGGACGTTTCGACGGCAATCTCCCCGTCGGACAAATCCGCCAGCGTGCCGACGAACTTCTCGCCGTCCGTCGTGCGAAGTTCGAATTCCGGTCCGGCTGCACCCGCCAGAATCAGAAGCAGGGAAAACGTCGTTGCCGTCATGTTGCACTCTCTCGTGTGGGCCGACTTGTCTGGGCCGCGCTCCGCGTCAGTCGTTCTCGCTGGCCAGCTTGCGGAAATACTGTTCGATTGCATCGCGATAGTGCGACGGGAAATCCTTCCCAATCTGTTGCAAGGCTTCCTCCCGCTGCTTATCCGGCAGATCACCCCAGCCAGCCGTCTTGCCGATGTTGCGGCGGTTGACGTCTCCCTTTCCGTTGGCCCCGGCTATCCGGCTGTCTTGCATGGCCTTGGTCGGCTGCATGGAACCGCTCGAACCGGCGCTACTGCTGCTGCTGGATTGCTGTTGCTGCTTCTCCATCTCGTCGATCAGCTTGTCCAGCGCAGCAATCACATCGTCTTCGACCTTGCGGACTTTCTTGCCGGCGCGGCCGAGGCCCAGCCGCCGGCGAATATCGCTCATCTGCCGCGAAATATGGTCGAGCGATTCGTCCTTCAACTGCTCGAGATCGCTCAGCATCAATTCGGCCACGGAGGTATATCTGGACGGCCGATCCGCCACCCCATCCAGCAAGCGGCGTAGCGCAGCCAATGCTTCTTCCTTTTTCAACAATCGCTGATAAGCCACGCCCTGATAGAACAACAGCGACGCCGGATCGACGACTTCCTCGACCTTCAACTCGCCCAATTGCTCGAGTGATTCGTCGAACAATCCTTGATGGGCGAGCCAGCGGCCATAGTACAGCCGCAAATTGTTCCGTTCGAAAGCCGGCGTCTCATTGCTTTGCAACCACGCCTGGGGCGCCAGCGGACCGCGGCGCCGAGGTTGGTTGCACAAATCCAGCAACTTCCGCGCACGGGGATCGGCCGCGGCAAAGCTGGCGGCGGCGCGGTCCAGGCGATCCGCCGCCGTCACGGCGTTCCCGGGCCGCCACAGAGCCTCGACGGCCGCTTTGGCCTCATCGTCCGCTTGTCGGTCTGCGAGCCAGGCCTCGATCGACGCCCGAACTTGCTCTGCTTCAGGCGCCTTGATTTCGGGCCGTTTCTCAAAGGCGTCTTGGTCGATGCCGTCGTTGCCGCGCACGCGCAGAGACCGCGGCGCCAAGCAGCAGCGCCGCTGAGCAGCGCCGTCGGCTTGCTCGTACGATTCCAGAGGAAGCGTGCGGAACTCATTTGTTTTTCTCCAGAACGATGTCGCGGGTCGTTTTGAAAATCCGAGTTTCGCGTTCGCTCAGGTTCTGCAAGGCCTCAATTAGCTCCGCCTTATCGGCCTGGCCTTCCTCTCCTTCGACCATTTTCGCGTAGCGAGCCGTACGGTTATTCACTCGCATCTGCAAGGAGCGAATCATCTTGAGTTCCGCCAGGGCGTCGACCAGCGGCGGCTCCTGGGACTCGCCCTGTTGTTGCTGTTGCTGCTGCTGTTTCTCTTCCTGATCTTTCTGCGCCTTTTGCAGCGCGGCGATCATCTCTTCCAACGCGGCGATGATCTCCTCTTCGATCGCGACGGTGATTTCGTCCGCTTTGGCCTGCGACAGTCGCTGCACAACCTGTTCCATGTCTTCGCGCATTTGGCCGACCGCCTCAGGAAACGCAACGGAGGAACCCTCCTCTTTCAGCAGCACGAGCGCGGCGTCGACTTCCACGACAATCAAGCCCTCCTTGCGGCTCAATCGCCCCGCCTCAATTTCGTCGTTCCGATCGCGTTCGCCGGCGGCCTGGTCGGCCAACAACTTGGTGCCGTCATGCACCTCGATCTGCATTTCCAGCATTTTGCGGAAGCGGGCTTCAAGCAAGGCCAACGTCCGACGCAACTCCTCTTCGCGCAGTTGCCGCAGAATCTCTTCGAGTTTTGCCTTGGCCAGCTCTAGCTCGCGGACGGCCTGCTCCTGTTCTTCCATCGCTCCTTTGCGCTCGGCGTTTTCCAGCTTCTTCTTGGCCTGGTCCATCCGTTGCCGAGCCGCTTGGACGCGCTGCTGCGCCGATTCCTGGGCGGAAGGCTCCGCCTGGTTTTGCTGCGATTGTGGTTGCTGCTGGCCTTCGCCTTGGCTCTGGCCCTGTCCCGGCGGACTCTTCTGCTCCTGATTCTCGCCCGGCTGGCCGTTTTGTTCCTGCTTTTCCTTGCCGCCCGGGCTCGGCGAATCGCCCGCCCTTGGCTGATCGTCTTGCGGCGACTTTCCCGACTGCTCGGAGCCGCCTTCCTCGTTCTTGCCTTTCTGAGGCTTACCTTCTTTGTTCGCGTTCTTGGGGTCGGCGTTCTTGTCGTCGGCGTCGCCCGGCGTCGATTTCTCGCCTTTCTCAGGCGACTTCTCGTCGCCTTTCTTTTCGCCGGACGGGCTCCCCTGTTTCGATTTCTTGCCTTGCCCCTGCTCTGCTTGTTTACCCGGACTGTCGCCTTCCGCCTCCTGCTCCTGGTTTTCGCCGGGCTGGCCAGGCTTGGCATCGTTTGCCGTTTGTTTCATTTCGCCGGCCAGTTTGCCGGTCTGCTTGGCAAGCTTGTCTTGGCCCTCGCCCAAACGCTTCGTGTCGCCTTGGCCGGCCGTTTGGCCTTGAAGTTGTTGCTGCTTGTTGATCAGTTCCTTCAACTCGCGAATCTGCGCCTTGACGCGTTCGCGCTCGCTCTTGAGTTGTTGACCGCGCTGTTCGGTCAGCAACAGCTCGAGCAAACCAGCCAGATCTTCTTCCAAGGTCGTCTGCTGAGTAACGGCATTGGCCAGGCGGTCCTTCTTCAATGCGTCGACCAGACGCTCGAATTGCAGCGCGATCAGCTTGTCTTTGCTTTCGCCGACCGCTTTGCGCAATAACGCGGCTCGTTTTGGATCCGAAGCGGCCGTCAATTCCGACATCCGCAACAGCACCCGCTCAAAGTCCTGGTACTTGGCGCGAATCTGCTCTTCCGACAACGCCAGTTCGTCTTCTGCCGCCGCCTTTGCGGCGGGTTCCCCGCCAGCCTGGGACGGTTCGGAGGCGGAACGGGCCTCGGCGACGGTCTGGGCGGCCAAACGCTCCGACCGTGCAAACAGCGCGAGCGCAGCGGCAAGCGCAACCGGCAGGCCGGCTCCGCCGGCAAAAGCAAGCCAACCCCGTTGCGACTGCACTCCATTATTCTGCCGTCGGTGCATGGCTTTTACTCCTCGTCGTCTTCAAGCAGCGACCGAATTCGCTTTCGCCGCTGTTGCTTGGTCTTTTCGCTGAGATCCTGCTGCGCGGCAATAATTTCGCCAACAACTCGATGGCCTCGTTGAAACTCTCCATTTCCAACATCTTATCGCGAACCTGCTGCATCTCGATCAAAATCGCATCAAATTCCGTCAGGGCGGACTGCTGCATGTCTCCCCACGCCGGGTCGGCAATCCCTTTCTCCAAGGCCGCGAGGCGTTGCTCGAGCTCGACGAACCGCGTGTCAACCAGCCGCTGGAGCGGTTCGGCGATCTGGTCTTTCAGCCGGATCCGCAATTCCTCCGTGTCGACGCGGTTGTTAATCAATTCGGCGCGAATCCCGTCGAAGGCGACCGCCACGCCGCGGGTCTCTTCGGCGTTCTTCTGGCTGTTCTGTCGCGCCCGCTGCACGCGCAACCGATTGCGAGAGACGCGACGCTCCGGCGAGTCCGGCTCGGCGGCTTCGTCTTCCGGTTCGGCGCCTTCGGCCTGTCTTTCGCCTTTGACCTGCTTTTCGCCTTCGGCCTGCTTGCTGCCTTGGGGCGAGGCCTCCGCCGGGGCGGCCGCAATCGCTTCCAGTTCGGTCAGCATTTCGCGAGAATCCGTTACTTCCTGCAGAATCGTTTCAAACCGCTGCCGCAGGTTCAACTCTCGCGATTCGAGCATCGCACGAAGTTGTTCGGGCGTGACGACGTCGAGCAAAAAGCGCTCACCCGACGCGACGTTCGGCTCGTGATCGGCCAGCGTATCAGGCAGGCGGCGATTATCGGCCGCCTTGGCGCCGAGCAGCAACTTCTGTCCGGGCTTGAGCCCCAGTTCGCCCGCCTCGAACGTTTCCGCCACCGTCAGTTCGCTGCGCTCGGCCGGCTTGTCGGCGAATGGCCGTTCGCTCGGATCATTCTCGTCGACGACGTATTCGATCCACGCTCGTGAGATGCCGTAATCGTCCTTCATTTCGCCGGCCAGGGGCAAGCGAGCTTGCGGCGTGATCGCCGACCCAATGCCCTCCAACCGAGCCTGCACCTGCGGCGGTTCATCGACCACCGCCGCCAAAGACAATTGCACCGGCGTGCGGTTCTGGATCTGATCGGAATCCAGCAAGGTGAAGGAAAGCAGCTTGTCGGAGTCGAGCCGGTCGAGCGTGAAGTCGAACTCCCGAGGCGATGCCAGGCGAAGTTCCCGCGACACTGCCTCCGACTTATCCGCCAGATAGTCCACCTGCACTCGGACCAGGTCTTTGGTGGCATGCACGGACCGTGACGCGCGTGCCGATCGGCAGCGGCACAATGCCGGCGCCGGGAATCTCCGCCGGCGCACGATGCATGTAATCAGGATACTCGCAATGCAGCATCATACTGATGCTGGGGCTGTCGACCACGCGAATTCGCAGACCTCGCACCCGGGCGTCGCCCCCTACAATCTCAAACGTCGTGTTCGACAACACGCTGGGAAATGTGAACCGGTAATCCTGGTACTCGTCTTCTCCGGGCACGGCGAAGCCTTCGCGGACCATGTTCTTGCGCAGGCGTTTGCCGTCTTCGGGCCGATAACGCACCTCGACCACCTGCGGCACGACCAGCGGCGGCGTCGTTTCAGCCTGCACCAGAATTTCCAGATCGGTCCCGCGGGCCACGACTCGTTCGCGCGCTTCGTTGTCAAAGCCCTCGATTCGCAAATGCGTGCTGCGCGGCCAGGGCTCGTTGGTGATGGTCGCCAACCGCCTGACTCCGAAGGCAAACACGCCAGGCGCCGCCACGGCCAGCGCCGCGATTGACAAGAGCAGCACAACGGCCGCCGCCGCTGCACGCCACAAGGGCGCCGTATTGAGCACGTCGCTTACGTTCACGTGCAGAGCCCGCGTTCCGGCCGCCTCGCAGGTATGCGTCAGCATCTGCCGGCCGTGAACGGCAAGCGGTTCGTCACGCTCGCCGAGTTCCACGGCCGTCAGCAGGCTCTCGTCGAAATCGCGAAAGCGGCGTTCCAAGAGCAGCGCCATGCTGCGGTCGCTGAGGGCGACCCACAGGCGTCGCAGCGTTAGACGGAAAAGCACCGCGAGACCGGCGGCCAGGCCCGCCCCGAGCAAGAACTGGCGGACCAAGGGCGAAGGCTCAAAAAACCAGTCGATTCCGAGCACCGCCCAAAACGCCAGCGCCAACGCCGCCACCGTTGCCGCCAGGCCTTCCAGCCATACGTAACGCCGAATCCGTCGGCGCAGGCTCGTCAGCAGACCGCGAATCGTCGAAGCAAATTGTGGAGTTGGAGCGGACATGGAAACTGCCGATTGACGGTCTCACCGTGCGTTTCGAGGGGTTCGGATTTTGCTCTCTTCGGAC
Source organism: Pirellulales bacterium (assembly GCA_963786255.1). Classification (GTDB taxonomy): domain Bacteria; phylum Planctomycetota; class Planctomycetia; order Pirellulales; family JAICIG01; genus JAICIG01. Next base: position 445,514 of record CAWAYY010000025.1, on the reverse strand, counting down.
TTGTCTCGTTTCATTTCTTGTTACGCCAGTTTGGCGAGCCGACGAATCAGCCATTCCAGGCAGAGCAAACCGCAAATGGCGTACATCGTCCAGATGTTGGCCCACAGGGGCGTCGGCTTGGCGACCGTCGTAATTACCCGGCTCTGGTCGCGCAGCACCTTGACGAGCGATTTCGACGGCTCGTCAATGCCCAGCGCCGGCGCCAGCCCGACGTAGTACGCTCCGCCCGTCTCGTCGGCGATGACGCTCAGCAACGGATCGTTGCGTTGCGGTCGCTCGCGTTCCAGGTCAGGCACCTTGACCTGAATGCGGCGAGCGAGCCGTTCGTCTTCGCTCTCGGGCACGGGCAGCTCCAGGCGATAAACGCCCTCCTTGCGGACCGCAAATTGTCCGCGGTACGATCCGGCGCGCAGGGTCGGCCGCCAGCGTCACGGTTTCCAGCGCGTTGTCAGGAAGCGAAACCTCCAAAGTCACTCGCGGCGCCTGGAGCGGCTGCAAGCGCGCGTTGGTCAATTGTGCACGAACATCGACCGTGCCGCCCAGCAGATAGCGGTCACGCTCTACGAGCAGAATGCCGCGATGCGAGCCGCGCAACAGCCGGCCTTGCGAAACGTGGCGAATTAACTTGGTGTACAGCCGCTCGAAGTAGGCGTCGTCTTCGGCGCGGAGCCGCCACATCTCGCCGCTGCCGAGATAGAACGTTCGGCCCGAACCGTAGAACTGGCCGGCGGCATAAACGGGCTGCTCGGCGCCATCGGCCGTTCGAGGATCGGAGAAGCGGGCGTAGACGGTCGCTCCGGGCTTCGGCCCGCGCACTTCGTAGTAGCCGTACACGCCGGGAAACTCCGACCAGGCGTGCGCCGAAGCGGGGCCCGAATCCTCGATCCAAAGGAATTCAGCTTCCAGGCCATCGCGGGTAAACTCCAGCGGCCACGGATCCTTGGAGCCGTAACGCGAATCTTCCAGCAGCGAAAAGCGACGCTTGAACTCTACGGGATACAAACCGCGGATTCGCCCCTGGCTTGGGTCCTGAGACCAGCGATCGGCAAAAATCGGTCCGGCGATCAGAACCATTCCGCCCGCTTGATCCCCGACCCAACGTTCGAGCAGTTCCTGCTGAGCCGAAGTCAACTCGCGCCAATCCGGGTCAAAGGCGACGATCGCGTCATAGGCGAACAAGGCTTCGCCCGTTTCGGGGAACGCTTCCAGAATGGCGTTCGCATCCTGCGAAATTCCTTCCGCACCCGTTTGCAGCAGCACGTCGACGATCACGTCTTTGTCGCGACGCAACTGATTGCGAAGGAACTGGTATTCGCGTGACGGGCCGCCCGCGAATAACAGCACTCGGGTCTTGCGATCGACGACCTCGATATCGACTTCCTGCTGATCGTCGCCCGCGTAATGGTCTTCCGCAGGCGGCCGCACGCGCAGCCGAAGCGTGCGACGGCCGACTTCGCTGGGAACCAATTCGAACTTGACCGGCACGACTTCGCCGTCGCCGCCCAGCGTCGCCTGTTGCACTCCCTCGCTGACGCCCTGCTCGTTCGCCGCGGCGGCGCCCGATGCCGCATCGCGCGAGAACAGTTCGACCGTCACGCTCCTGCCGGCCAGGCCTTGCGCCTGGAGGTAGCCGGTCGCGACGTAGCGGTCGCCGGGATAAGCGCCGCCGGCGCCACGAAGTCGCTGATGCGGACGTTCACCGGTTGCCGCAATGAACCGAGGCCCACCGGATAGATCGGGATCCGCGCTTTGCGCGCCAGTTCGACCGCCAACGCCGGTTCAAGACCGGCATTTTGCTGCCCATCGGTAAATACGACAATGCCGGAAATGGGCGCCCCCGGATCGGCCTGGAGCCATTGCTCCAGCGCCTGACCGAGCCGCGTTTCCGCTCCCCGCGGGGCGAGCGCCGTTTCCCAATCAAGCACGGGCTTCTGTTCGGACTCGGCCTGCGGTCCAGCGGTTTGCGCGGCGTCGGCCTGCGAACCCAGCTTGGTCAGCGACACAAGCCGCTGCGAGTCCTGGTCGAATCGCAGCACCTCGACGTCGTGCTTTCGCCGTAACTGGCGGATGAAGTCGCTGCGCTGGAGCGCCTGCGCCAGTTTTTGCAGCCTGCTCGGCTCGTCCGGCGTCGAGGAGACGTCGCCGTCGTGCAAGCCCATGCTTAAGCTGGTATCGACGAGCAACAGCACGCGCGAGTTCTCGACCTTGTCAACCTCGTTTCGCCACTGCGGTTTCAGGTAGACGACCAGCAGTCCGGCGAATGCCGCCAGGCGCAACAACGTCAGCAGCACGCCGACGGCGCGGTTCAGCTCGATGCTGTCGCGGCGATAAACATAAATGACATAAGCCAACACGGCGGCCGACGCGACCAACGGCGCGATCCAATCCGAATCGGCCTGGATGCGGCCCAACTCGAACAACGCTCGAGGGGCGCCTTCCGCCAGCAGCAACCCGTCCGAGAAGTTCACCGCACCGCCTCCTTGCCCGGATGGTAACTGGCCGAGTAGGCCAGCGCTTGTTCGCCGAGCATCAGGCCGACGAGCAGGTACAAGATCCACTCGCTCAGGTTCGAGCCGGCCATTTCGTGCGCCGCCCACTGAAAATCGTTCGCCTGCGCGTACTCGTAACGGACGCCTTTGAGCCGCTCGGCAAGCGCGGCGGCGCCGACCGTGGTCAAATCGCCTTCAGCCGCCTGGACATTGAACGCCAGGTGACGAATCACCGGTTGATTGTCGGTTTTGGTCAACTGCAGCTCGTACACGCCGCTGTTGGCGGCCGCCGGGAACGAGGCCCGCAAGTTTGTCTCGCCCTCCTTGGCCGTCGCCGTCACGGCCAGCGTTCCGCCTTCGAGCGACGGCGCCTGGTCTTTTGCGCCGCGAGGTTCGTCGACTCTGCGGTCGACCGGGGCGATCAAGCGGACTTGAGGCTGGTAATTCGCCGGGTCCAACTCCAGTTCGATCGGCGCTCCGACCGCGCGGTTTGCGTCGAGAGCGGGCCGCACCGCCAGGTAAGATTCCAATTCCAGCGTCGCTACCACGAAACTCGGATTGCGGCTCCAATTGTTCCACTGAGGCGCCGCGGTCGTCAGAATCGCCGTCACGCGGCCGTCGCCGAACTTGCGTTCGACCGCCAGCGGCGCGCCGTTGCGCAGCCGGGCGATGACCCTGGTCGATGAGTCGGCCGGCGGAGACCAGTTCTTCGGAGAGGAAAAATACCAGTCGATCGTCACGGCGCTGAGGTAACTGTTGCGCTCGCCCTCGAAAACCTTAAAGATCGGGTGATCGGTGATTTCAAAATCGGCGCCGCGTTCCAGCCGGTCGACGAGCAACTGCGTCTTGGCAATCAGCGGCAACGGAAAGAGCCCCTGGCCGTCGCGGTACAACTGGTCGTTATAGAAAGGCGCCCGGCAGCGATCTCCCATGAAGAAGCCGAGACCGCCGCCGCCGGCGACATATTCTTCCAACGTCTTGACGGCGGCGGGATCCAGCCGGTCAACGTCGAGCAGGAAGATTGCCGCGAACTTGTCGAGCGACTGGTTCTGGTTCAGGTAGCTCGTCGGCTCGATTTGCGGGTCGAGGCCCGTTTTGACCGCCCCGCCGGGCGACAAGGCCGCCGCCAGATAGCGAGCGTTCAGCGAATCCGCCGCGCCGTCGATGAGCAGCACGGGCGCCGAGACGGGCAGGTCGACCAGCGTGAACCGGACGTTGTCCGTCGCCAGCGTGTCGCTCCCCAGGCTGGCAGCTACGACGTGTTCGCCCGCGGTAGGAAAAAAGGCTGCAAAGCGTCGCGTTTCGCTTTCGCCCGGCGCCAGGTGTTCGATGGCGATCGCCGGCCGCGGCTGGCCGTCTTCCTGCAACAAGACGGAAACGCCCTCCGCCGGATTACTGCCGAAGTTTTTGACGGTGACGTCGAAGTACAGCGGCACGCCGGCCGCCTGCGTCCCGCCCGCCGGCTGCAGGTCCACGATGCCCAGGTTCGGGTGCGCCGTGTCGACGCAATTGATCAACCGCAGATGCACGCGGGACTGGTCGAGCCGCCCGAGAATCTTCGGCAGCTCTTCCGAGTCGTTCCATTCGTTGGCGCGAAAGTCGGAAACAATATACACCACGCGATCTTCGTCCTTGGCTTCGCCCAGCAACTGCTCGATCGCCTCGAGCGCGGGCGCCGGTCCGGAAGCCAACTGCGAGGGCCGCATTGGCCGCAGGACGTCTTTCAATCGCTGGCCGAAATCGGTGTTCACCTGAGCCTGCAACAAGTCGGGCGGCGAACCGTCCTGGCCGCGGCCGGCGCGAGAGAATCGCAGCAACGTGAACGTCTGGTCCAACGGCTCATCCGCCAAGGCCTGCCCCAACCTCTCGACGACTTGCCTGGCTTCCTGGAAAGCGCTGGTGTCTGCCCAGCGGTCGGCCATTGAGAAGCTGTCATCCAAAAGCACAATGTGTTGCGTTTTGCCGCCGCCAAAGAAGCGGCCCAGTTCGTCCCATAACCGCGGTTGAGCCACGATCAGCACGACCGCCGCCACGGCGAGCATGCGCAGCAGCAACAGCAGCAATTCTTTGAAGCGAATCCAACTGCTGTTTTTCTTTTGGCTCGCCAGCAAAAACTCCATGGCCGCCCACTGGACCCGGCGATGGCGCAGCAGGTTGATCAAATGGATCAACACCGGCACGCCGATCAGCGGCAGTCCGTAGAGCAATAGCGGGTTATTGGCGAACGTCAGCATCAATCTCAGCCTTCTCAGTTGCGATGGTGCATGCCGAGTCGGCGGTTCAGATAGGATGCCAGAACCGCATCCAACGACTCGCTGGTGCGGACCAGCGCGTAATCGACCGTGTTCCTGCGCAGCCGCGGCGAACTTCCTCCAGGAAGGCGCCCAACGCCGCCAGATAACCCTCGCGGAGCGCGCGCGGATTGCAACTGAGATGCTCGGGGATCTCCAGGCCTTCGAACCGCGTCGGGCCCTTGAAGGGAAAATCCAGCTCGTCGTCGTCCATCACGTGAAAGACCATCACGTCGTGCCCCTGGCGCCGGAGCAGTTGCAGTCCCTTGATCAACCCGGTCCGGTCGACGAGCAGGTCGGAAACCAGCAGCACCATGCCGCGCCTCGGATAACTTTCGGCCACGTGCCGCAGGATGCGATAGATGTCGGTCTTTTGCTTCGGCTGGCTGACGTCGAGCGCCGCGATAATCGAATCCAGGTGATTCCGTTTGCTGCGCAGCGGAACGGTGGTCCGCACCGCGTCATCAAAAGGCACGCAGCCGACCGCGTCTTGCTGCCGCAGCAGCAGATAAGCCAGGCTGACGGCGACCGTGGAAGCGTATTCGTACTTGTTCAGCGGCCCCGAGCCGTAGCGCATGCTGCCCGAGACGTCGACCAGCAACGTGCAGCGGAGGTTGGTGTCTTCCTCGTATTGCTTGACGTAATAGCGATTCTGCTTGGCCCAGACCTTCCAATCAATATGCCGCATGTCGTCGCCGGTGACGTACTCGCGGTGCTGCAGGAATTCGATCGACTGCCCGAAGTACGGGCTGCGATGCGAGCCCGACAAAAACCCTTCGACGATGTGACGGGCGCGCAGGTCGAGCCGCGCGATCCGCTTGATCGCCTCAGGATGCAAAAATCTTTTGGAATCGGGCATCTTTGGTCAATTCGTCTTCTTTGGTGGGCGTAACGGCGATGAGCTGATCGATGACGTGGTCCGTGGTAACGCCTTCGCTTTCAGCGGCGAAGTTGACGACCAGGCGGTGCCGCAGGACGGGTTTGGCCAGCGTCTGGATATCTTCGGTCGAAACGTGCGTGCGGCCGTGCAACAGCGCTCGGGCCTTGCCGCCGAGAATCAGGTTCTGCACGGCCCGCGGCCCGGCGCCCCAGTTCAACTGGTCATTCACGAACTCAGGCGATCCGGGTTCGCCGACTCGCGTCTGCCGCACCAGCGACAATGCATAGCGGACCACGTGGTCGGAAACCGGCACCTCGCGGACGATCTGTTGCAGCGAGACGATCTCTTCGGCCGCCAGCACCGGCACGATGTGGTCGGAGAGCGTGGTCGTCGTCCGCCGCGCGATTTCGAACTCTTCGTCGAAGTTGGGGTACTTGACGAAGACCTTGAACATGAACCGGTCCTGCTGCGCTTCGGGCAGCGGATACGTTCCTTCCTGTTCGATGGGGTTCTGCGTGGCAAGCACGAAGAACGGATCGGCCAGCGGATGCCTCACGCGGCCCACCGTCACCTGCCGCTCCTGCATGGCTTCCAATAGCGCAGCCTGGGTTTTAGGAGGCGTACGGTTGATCTCGTCGGCCAGCACCACGTTGGCGAAGAGGGGCCCTTCTAGAAAGCGGAATTCGCGTGCCCCCGTGGAGCGGTTCTCTTCGATCACCTCAGTTCCGGTGATGTCCGCGGGCATCAAGTCGGGCGTGAACTGGACGCGACTGAACGACAGGTTCAACGTTCGAGCCAGCGTGCTGATCATCAATGTTTTGGCCAGTCCCGGCACGCCTTCCAGCAGGCAGTGGCCCCGGCTGAAGAGCGAGATCAGCAGTTCTTCGATCACCGGGTTCTGACCGACGATCACCTGGGCCAGTTGTTCCAGGATTTTCTCGCGCGCTCGCCCAACTTGCGTATGGCCGAGGAGTCTTGGGCGCTCAGTCCGTCGTTTGTCATGAAGGCGCTATCGGGGTTGGTGGTTGGGGACTCAAGTTGAAAGTTTCGCCGGCGGCGTGCGTGCTCGCTTGCCGAAGGCGTCTCACCGCTGATAGATCGGCAGCGTGCCGTTCTCCAGTTGCAGGATGGTCAGGTTGATCGCCGTTGTATAGACGGGGCCGATGTAGCCCTGGTTCCAGGAGCCGTTCGGACCGGCCTCGGAGGCGAGCTTGGCATAGACCTTGTCGCGGTACGTCGTCCACTCCTTGTCCCCCTCGCGATAGCGGACCTGCGAGTAGTAGTAGTGGGCGTAGTGCCAGTGCCCGAAACTCTCATTCTGAATGTTATCCAGATTGTTGCGGCAATAGACGAGCAACTTGGGCACGTATTGGTCATCGTATTCGCCGGCGTTGAACAGACAAGCGATCGCCGCGGCCGAGATCGCCGGCCGGCCGCCGCCGCCCTTCGAACTATACTGCACGCCTCCGTCCGGCAAAGTGCAGTCGCGGATGTATTTGACCGCTTTATCGATAATTTCCTTTGGCACGGGAATTCCGGCGTTGCGGCAGCCGCGCAACCCCTGCACCTGGGTGATCGTCGTCGATCCCTCGTCGAAACCGTGACCGTCCTTGGCGCTGACATATCCCCAGCCGCCGGCCTCGGTCTGGGCTTCGCCGGTGAATTGCACCGCTTTGGCCAGCACGTCGATCAGCGTTTCGCGACGTTCCGCGTCTTCCTCTTCGCCAAGGATTTGAGACAGGAAGAGCATCGAATAGCCGTGGCCGTAGGTGTAGCGGTCGTCGTTTTTAGGATCGCCGATCAAGCCGTTCGGCCGGCTGCGGCTGACCAGATAATCGACCGCGCGACGCAGGTTCGGCGCGTACTTGCCTTGGGTCGTCGTCGACCCTTCCGCCAACATCGCCATGCCCGCCAGGGCCGTCATGGCCGTCGGATAGCGGCCTTCGTTGGCGGTCCAGTGACCGATCCGCGACTGGGTGTTCGCCAGCCAATCGAGACCGCGCGAGACGGCGCGATCGACTTTTGGCTCGTGCAGTCGGGAGCCGGCGTGCGTCGGCTCCGCCGACAGCAGACAGGCGGCGAAACAAGCCAGCGTCCAGGCGATCCTAGATGGCATCAAGCGGGCCTCCGCTGCGTTACGCTGATTTGAAGAAAAAACCATATCCGGCTTGCACTCAACCGCCATCGCTATTTGGGGACCGCAAGCTCGACGGCCTCTTCGGGCCGAGCGAGCGGCAAGGCCGCAGGCAGTTCCGCGGCCCACTTTCGCAGCCCCCGCAGCACGGCTCGGCCGGCCTTGATGGAAGTCGAGTCGGTCGATTTCGGCTTGCCCTGCTTCGGGTCGGCCTCCGGCGCCGGAAGCGGGCGATTGGTAAACTTCAGCCGTTTGGAGGAACGCAGCGTGCGCACGAGCACTTCATGCTTACCGACGTCCGCCGTAAGATCGACGGCGCTGATGGGGCCTGGCAAGTCTTCTTCATAAACCACGCGGCCGTTGCGCTTGTCGAGACACATCACATTGCCGTGCGGCGTTTGCACGTTCCGCATCGGCGACGGGATGTTCGAAGCAAACGTCAAGATCGGCAAATCGTAAGGCTGGCTGAACGCCAGCCCTTTACGCTCCAGCCGAGTGGAAAACGCTTTTTTGCCGGTGGCCCGCTCGAAGCCATGCACCATGCCGTCGATGACGACGCCGCCCGTGTTGGGCGCCGCCATGACGTTGAAGTTCTGTCGCCAAGGGCGATTGGTAATCAGCAGGTCGTGCGTCGCGGAACGAACGAGATAGATTTCGCTCAGCGACGGCTCGGCATCGACTTCCGCCTCGATCAGCGCTTGCCCTGCGGGCAGCGACAGCAAGGCAAAGCGCCCGCTGCGCTCCATTACGCCCACCGCCTCTTCGCCGATGCAAGAGAACCTGGCGTCGGCCTCGAATGGGCGGCGCCAGAGCTCTTTTTGCTCCCAAGGATCGATCAGCTTCAGCACGGCGCGGCCATTGACCTCGCCCAGCGACCAGGCCAACACGCGACGGCCCAGCGTGATGACTCGCTGATCCACGGGCGGGAGTTGCCGACGGCCCAGTTCCAGGCCGTCCATCGTGCGGAAGACGACGGCCTCGCGCGCGTTGGGCGGCACGACGAACAACAACTCGTCGTCGCCGAACAGATCGCTTCCGGCCGGCACGTCGTTGCGGACCCAGAGCACGTCGCCCGTCAGCGGGTCGATGACGGTCAAGTTCCGCAAACGCTGGTAGCAGGCGAAATCACTGCTCACGGGCCCGGTATTGCCCAGCGGCCGGCCGTGAATATCAACGGCTTGAACTCGCGCCACGCCCCAAGGCATGTTGACGGCGCGGATCTGCACGGCTTGTCGTGCGGCGCCGACCCCGTCGCTGAGTTGCTGACGCCACAATACGCGCGGCCCGCCCTTGTCGGGCGACCCGAGGGCGTCGATGGCGACCAACTCGTAACCCATCGAAGCCAGAATGAAGTGACCGTCGGTGCGAACGTAATTCACGGCCGGGTTGAACCCGAAATTGTTCATGCCGTTGCGCTTGCGCAACGCCACTCGCCACGCCTCGCGGCCTAGACTGTCGCGTGCAACCAAGGCGCCCTGCTGTTGGTCCGATTCCAACGTCATGTGTTCAAAAAACGGTCCCGCAGACCCGCGGAAATCGATCGCCACGTTGCGATAACCTGCCATCGCGGGCGATTGTTCCGCATGCTGTTCCACTTCCCCCTCAGGCCACGTCGGCGCCGCGGCCAATTGGCGTTTGAGTTCGTCCGCTACGGAAAACTCTTCAACCAATTGGCGTCCGGTTTTGCCGTCGAGACAGGCAACGTCTGCCCACGCCCCTTGCAACTTCTGGCAATATACGGCGGCATCGGCATAGCGGTTCGACTTGAGCAACATTTGGGCCAATCGAGCCGTCGCCGCACCGTGCGCTCGCGATGCGACGAGTTTTCCAGTTCGCGCAACTGTTGCTCCGCTTCGAGCAACCCCTCGCCGCTCAACAGCCGCACGGCCAGAACTTCGCGGGCGACTTCCGCCTGAGGGCTGCCTTTGAAATAGCTGATAAAGGCTCGCAGCGCATCCTCGCCCCCGGTGGCTTTCAGGGGCTCGAGTTTCGCTTGCAGAGCTTGCTCGATTTGTTCGTGATCGGCCGCCGCCGCCGTCTTCCAGAGACTGGTGAACTGGGCCCGCACCCAGCGGTCCCGGCGGATCGACAACGCCTGGTCGATGCGCTCCGGCTCAGTGGGCAAGCCGCTCAAGTCCGCCATCTCCAGCAGCGTCTCGAAGGCGGCGAGGCTCTCGCCCGCCTTGAGCAGTCCCGAGGCCATCAGCCGCTGGTAACGCGCCCGCTGCGCGGGCTCGTCGGCCCATTGTTTGATCTCGTCAGCGGCTCCGCGATGGGAAGCGAAATCGTGCTCGAGGCCTTCCAGCAACGCGTCGACCAGCAAGTGCCGGGTGCGCGGATCCGCCTCGAGTTCGAGGCTGCGACGCAGTTCCGCCGCCGCCTCGTCGAGTTTGCCTTCGTCAAGCAGCAGCTCGCCGTGCCGCGCCATCGCTTCCGGATCGTCGGGGCGCTCGGCGAGCGTGGCGGCAACCTGCTTTCGCAAATCGTCAAGCTGATAAAAACACTCCAGTTGGTCGACGCCCTGGGAGATCACGGCGCCTTGATAACAGATCAGGTTGCCGGGCACGGCGCCGGTGCGAGACCGACTGCGAGCCACAATCTTGCCGGTCTCGACCTCAATCGCCGCAACTTCGGCCGAGGTCAACGGCAGATAGTACCGCTGACCATCGAAAAAGCCGCGTCCGCTGGGCACGCTCCCTGACGGGAGCGGCACGCTGGCCTCGTCCCAGGCCGGCTCGCCGTCGGCCAGTTTCAAGGCTCGCAGATCGCGGTTGTCGACGACCAGCGCGTTGCCCTTGTGAACGCAGGCGACATAAATGCCCCCGTCGCGAGGCTTCTGCCACTCGAGTTTGCCGTCGAGCAGATTCAAACAATGAATATTCGGAGATTCGACGGGCGTCAGCAGTACCCGGCCTTCGGCCACGGTCACGCTGGCGTCGGCCCAGCGATCGTTCTCGGTTGCGTCGTTGAGCGGCATGCCGCCGAAACGGAATTGCATCATCCGATTCTGGTAGCTGGGATCGACGGCCCGCGGATACTGGTATCCCCACAGCAACGAGCGGGTCGTCAAGTCGACCGCCACGACGGCGCCGGCCGACGTGGGACAGACCAAAACGCCGTCGGCATAAGAGGGAGACGCGCCCGCGATGCGCCGCAGCGGATCTTCGAGAATGTTTCGCTCGACAATCGCGATCTGCTGCGACCAGAGCACTTCGCCCGAGTGCGCTTCCAGCGCCAGCAGCCGAATCTCGCCTTTAATCTCAGCCAGCACGTACAACCGGCCGGCCAGCGGCAACGGCGGGCCCAGAAAGAAGGCGCCCGCCAACGGAGCGCCGTCTTCTTTCGGCTCGCCCCCCAAATCCCACTTGAGTTTGCCTTCGGTTTCAATCTCGTAGGCGGCCAGGCGGTTGTAGGAGATGGTGTTGGGCGTGACGATCACGCCGTTGTTGACGACCATCCGCCGCCCAGGACGCGCGCCGCCGGGAAAGCCTTCTTGCATGTTTCCCGCCAGGTCTTCGACGCAATAGATTCGTTCGCCGTCGCTGCTGAGCGTGCCGTAGGCGGCGTCGTCCCAGACGCGTTGCTCGAGCCAATGGGTGAAGGTCGTGGCGTGCTGCTGCAGAGCGGGCGAAGCGCCTTGACGCAGCAACTCGTCGACCTGCTTCTCGACGGGACCGTTCCAAATGCGCTTGCCGGTGCGGAAATCGATCGCTTCCAGGCAGCTTATCGAGCGCATGAAGACGTAACCGTTGACCGCCAACGGGTGCAGTCCCGGAGTCAGCCGCCCGCCTTGCTCGACGTGCTCCTGCTGCATTTCCGCCAAGAGCTTTTCCAATTGCGGATCATTGGCGGCAGGCACGGCCCAGCGGCGATTCAACAACGGACTGCTGCCCGAGCTGGTTGCGTTTCGAGTCGGGGCGCCGCGATACATCGTCCACTGATCCGGCCCCAGTCGGGCCTGAGAAGAGCCCATGTCTCCCAGCAAGTCGGCCAGCCAGGGCAACGCCTGGGAATCGGCGGCAAACAGCTTGCGAGTCTTCCCGCCGACCTTGAACTCGGCGTTAGGATAGTCCCGCTTCAACTTGCCGAGCGCCTCGAGCGCTTGTTCGGTCATTCCCGAACGGAGCCAGCAGACGGCGATCCGCAACGAGAGCGTCGGCTCGAAGGGGGCCGCGGCGCGGGGCGTTTCCTGCAATCTCCGCAGGCACAGTGCCGCGGCGAGCGGGCGGCCGTGATCCATTTCCGAGGCGCCCAGCAGGTAGGCGGCTTCGTAACCGGCCTGGGTGTGAAAGAACTGCCGGCTGACCTCAGCCAGTTTGTCCACGTCGCCGGCGGCGACCGCATCGGTCAGCAACTGCCGTGCGTGGGCGCCGTACTGCAATTCGTATGATTGCTCGCCTTCGGAGGGCAATTCGCCGATCAGCCGCCGCGCCTCGCCTTTCAGGCTCCGATAGATGGGAACGTCTTTGTCGGGTTGGAAGAAAAAATCCTCGGGCTTCTCCAGAATGCTGCCCAGCAATCGCACCGCTTCGCTGAAACGCTTTTGCTCGAGTCGCTCTTTGGCGGCCGAGAAACGCTGCATCGTGGCCCGATCCGGCGGATAGAAAACGCTGTCGGCGCCTTCTTCAAGGACGCCGGCCACGTTGCCCTGGTTGGCGCCCGGTTGAAATGCAAGCTGCAATACGGCCCCACGGTTGGGCGGCGCACGCTGCGCCCGCTGAGGAGCGTGATCTGCTTGAGCGAGAGCGGAGGACGGCGATTCGCCCGGAAAGGCAACGAGCGAAAAACATGCAGCCAGCAACGCTCGGAAGGCCAGGCTCCATCCAGGTCCCATCATGCCGCCACTCCTCTTTCATCAACCGCACCGCAGGGCCGCCGTGCGGCGTCGCCTTGCGGCTTGGAATAGTTCGGCCCCTGTTTCAGCACGATTCGCCAACGGCGCCCAAGGTCAGCTCCTCGGCGCGGCCGCGAAGCCCACAGGGGCGTCCCGCCGATCAACCATCGACCACGAGACATAACTTTAGGTCAAATAATATCTTACACGACGCGAAAAAAATCGGCAAGAAACACTCGCTGCTGACCGTGCTCGGTCGCCCCCTCAGTTTCCGCTGCCCCCATTCGCCCAGTCGCCGGCCCAGCAGGCATCGGTCGTTCCACCCGAAGGGACTCGATTTTCCGCGAAACGCCGGCCAACCGTCGCCATCATGGCCTGAAATCAGGGGTTCTGGCCGTGAATTGGCTGGACAAACACGGTTTTAGTCGTATTTTTCAGTGGTTTCTGGAGTTTTGTGGGTTGCTTTTTCGATTTTGTCGATTTTAATCATCGCGTCCATGAGTTCGGACGGACATTCGTTTCACATTTTTCAAAACCCGCAGGGAGGGTAAGGACACTATGGCGAAAGCCGCAGCAGCAAAAAAAACCAAGGCTCCCACCAAGAGCGAGATTCTGAACAACATTGCCAGCGCCACCGATTTGTCGAGGAAGGAAGTGGCTGCCGTCCTCGAAGCACTGTCGGACGAGATCAAGAAGGCGGTCAGTGGCCGCGGCCCTGGCATGTTCACCATCCCCGGGCTGGTCAAAATTGAGCGGAAGCAAGTTCCGGCGCGTCCCGCCAAAAAGAACGTGCCGAATCCGTTCAAGCCGGGCGAGTTCATGGACCGCGCCGCCAAACCGGCCTACAAGAAGATCAAGGTTCGCGCACTGAAGAACCTGAAGTCGATGGTCTAAGCGTTCGCACCACGCCGAGATTCACGAACGGCCCGGCTTGCTGCCGCAGCACGCCGGGCCGCTTTCTTATCGCCTTCGTTGCCGCCCGCACTCCTCGGCTCTGAAATCAAGCTCTCACTTGCGGAGCAAACCGCGTCCCTTCAGCCAATCCGCCAGGCGGGCCGACCACGTCGACAAGACGGGATCCTTGGCGGCCATACCGAGGCCATGGCGTCCTTGTTCGTAAATGTGCAGTTCCGCGGGGATCTTGTGCTTCTTGAGCGCAAGATAAAACAGCACGCTGTTTTCCGGCCGCACGCCGGTATCGGCATCGGTATGAAACAGAAAGGTGGGCGGCGTTTGATCGCTGACCTGCGTCTCGTTCGACAGACTTTGCACCACGGTTGCATCGGCGTCTTTACCCAGCAGGTTGTTCCGCGAGCCGACGTGGGCGTATTCAGTGTTCAGCGAAATCACGGGGTAACAGAGAATCAAAAAGTCAGGGCGGCAGCTCACGCGATCGATTGGATCCTCGGCTTGCGGATTGCCGGCGTCGAAGTGCGTTCCAGCGGTCGAAGCCAGATGGCCGCCCGCCGAAAAGCCCATGATGCCGATTCGCTTGGGAGCCAGCTTCCATTCGTTGGCGCGAGCGCGGCACCAGACGAATTGCTCGCTGAGCGTCGTTCAGCGGAGCGGGATGCTGATATTGGGGCGAAATACGATACTTGAGCACGAAGGCCGTCACGCCGAGCGATTTGAAGAATTCGCCCAGGTCATGGCCTTCATGGCCAAGGGCCAGATGGCCGTAACCGCCGCCCGGGCACACAATCACCGCCGTGCCGTTGGACTTGTCGGCGGACGGCTGATAGACGTTCAGCGTGGGCGTGTCGGCCGGTTCGTCGCCCTTGGCGCCGGGCGCCCCTCAGGCCACAGCTTGATCACCGGTCCAGTAAGCGGATCGTCGGCGGCATTTACCCGTTCGACGACATGGCATGTCGAGAACGTCGCCAGCAAGCATGCCGCCGCGATTGTACGCGTGCAGTTCATGATGAGTTCCCTTTCTATTCTGTCGCAACCGAGCGAGCTTTGCGAGCCGTGCCGCCGGTCGACTTTGAAAACCCGAAAAGCTCGCCGATTTCGCAGCTTTTCATTCCGTCAGCTTCCAGCCGTCGGCGTTCGCTTCCAATCCTGAGTGGCCGGCGTATTGATCGTAGACCCGTTCCATCTCTGCGATCGAGTCAAAAAAACCGATCACGAAGGCGGCGCTGAATGACTCGCCGGCCTTGATCGGGCGGCCGCCGAATTCCTCGATCATGCAGACGTAACCGCGCTGATGACACCAGGCTTCGGAAACGTCCGCGGCGTTGAGCGTCATGCCTGCCAGCCAAGGTCCGTCCTTGCCGGTCTTCGGATCGCGGAGATGGTAGGCCCGAATCATACGCGGGGGGATCTTGTTCTCGTCGCGACGATAGTTGAACCGGGCGTCGGGCGAAAGTTCTCCTCGAACGCGCTGGACGGAATTTTGCCGATGTAACTCAGGTAGACTTCGCTGAACGTATCGCCGTGCCGATGCTTGATGTGCCCTGGCAGATCGAGCCGCAAGAACATGGCCGGGCTGTCGTTGACGGCATCGATCCGGTCCGATGAGATGAAATAACGCTTGCCTTCGGGAAACACGAGCGTCTGCGACCAGCGGCTGCCCGTCTTCTTGCCGGGCGCCGCGGTCTTGTAGCGAAACTGCTGCTGAACCGCCACAAAGTCCTTGCCGCGAACGACCTTCGGGCCGAGTTGTTTGGCCTGCGTGCAAATCTGCGGACCTTCGATCGACCGTTTCGGCGTGTTGCCGTGATACGGGTTCCCGAATTCGTAGATCAGCTCTTTTGGCAATTGATCGCGATAAGCCTGGTCGCTGCCGGGTTCCATAATCCAGTCGACGATGTCCAACCCAAAGCCCGCATCGCGAAAGCTGGTTTTCTTGTCCAGCAACGAGCCCGCCGCCACGCCGCTGACATAGCCTTGCTTGCGGACTGCGGCCTCCAAGTCGGGCGTGACGAGTTTGATTTCCTGATCGTCTGCGGAAATCTGGAAGTCGTCCGCACGGACTTCGCCCGAGAACAGCATTGCGACGCACAGAATCAGCGACATCGTTCGCAGTCTCATTGAGAAGCGCCTTCCTCGTTTTCTTCCGCGGTTGTTTGCGGTCCGATTTTCAATTGCGACTCGGGCCACGCCAGGTTCTTGGCGACCGCCGCCGGATAGCTCCAAGCCTCCCGTTCCGCCGTCCGCAGTTCGATCGGCGCGCGTTCCGCGACCATCGCCACAGCCTGCGGCAGATCGAGAAACCGCATCACGTTGAGCAGGTCGGGACCCGAACTATGGCTGACGGGCAATTCGCTCAGCGTCAATTTGTTCGGCGAGGGGCCGAACAGGGCGCCGTACAGCAGGACCGCCGCCAGGTCGCCGCGTGCAGAGACCTGCAGCGGAGCGCCTCGGGCGACTTCGACCAAACGCATGGCTTCCAGCGCGCGAAGTACGTCCCAGACTTGCATGCCCGCGAGCGTCTGGCCGAGCAGCGTGAAACGGCGCCGGTTCTGAATCTGTTTGCGAGGGCTTTCGTCCCAGGCGGTTGCTCCCAGACCTCGGGGCAGAAACAAGGCTTGGATGGCATTCGCTGCCAACGGCGTCTCTTCCTGTCCTGCCACCGGCTCCGGCAGGCCGTCGGCCGCCAGGAGCTCGCCAAAGTTCCGACGCAGCTTGGCCCATCCAGGCAACGACGCCGGATCGCCGACGGCCAGCGAAACCTGGCTGGGGCGTTTGAAGTTGACGTTATTCCACACGTACAGCCGGAGCCGGACGTGCGGCTGGCTCTCGAAATCGTAAACGGTCAGCCGCAGGCCTTCTCGTTGCTCGGAAAACGCCTCGCTGAGATGGAGCGGCGCCGGCGATTGCGGCCAGCCGGCGAAACATTTCTCCTGCAAAGCCTGCCGCCACGCGTCTCGCTGCCGGCTCCAAGCCTGCTTGTTTTCAGGCGCCTTCGGAGTCTCGGCGACAGGAACGAACGTATCGTGAATATGGCTCGTGATCTCGTCGGCGGGCAGGGTCTCGAAAACCTTGAGCTCTTCCGGCTGCAGGTACTTGATGCCGCTGTTTTCCACCGGAGCGTCATCGCCCTTCAGGAAGCGGTTGAACCAGTGGAATTCGGCGACCTGCAACTCCTGGATGTCCTTATGCGGCCCTTCGCTGATCTGCAGCCCCAACTGGTTGTCGGCGCCGTAAAGGCCATAGATCTCGCGCACCTTGCGATGCACGCGTTCGACGCCGTCGAGCGGAAAGATGCCGTCCTTGTCGGTGTTGGCGATTAACAAGGCGCGAGGAGCGACCAGCGCCGCGACTTGCTGGTAGTCCCAACGGTAGGTGTTGACCATGAACATGCAATCGCAGTGCCCCTCGACGCAGCCGTCAACGACATGGTTTTCCAGGTCGGTGATGCCGGCCGTCGGCACGGCGGCCTTGACGCGCTCGTCAAGCGCCGCGACCCACCAGCTATATGCTCCGCCTCCGGAACGGCCGGCCACGCCCAGCTTTTCCCCATCGACCTCAGAGCGCGATTGCAAATAGTCCAACGCGCGAATCCCGTTCCAGGCTTCGACGCCGGCCGGCGTGTAGCCGCGTGAATTCCACCACCACATCCCTTCACGATACGTGCCGTGGTGGATGCCCTCGATCTCGCCCAATTGGATCGTATCGATTATTAAGCACACGAAGCCGTTGCGAGCCAGCCACTCGCCATGATGTTGATAGGTCGTCTTGTTGCCATAGCTGACGCCGTTCTTCTTCACCCCGCCGTGACCGCAGACGTACAACACCGCCGGCGCGGGCTTATCCTGTTTCTTGGGCAAGTACAGGTTGGCCGTCACGTACAAACCGGGGCTCGATTGGAACTGCACGTTCTCCACGTTGAAGAATTCATGCTCGCGCTTGCCAGTGACGACCGCCTTCAACTCAGTCCGCTCAGGCATCGGATCAAGACCGAGCATTTCGGCCAGTTGCCGGCGATACTCGTCGCGCCGCGAGGTCCAATCTTCCAGCGTCTTGACGTCCGCCAGGCAGCGCTCGGCCAGGCTGGCCGTCTCTGTGCGAAAATAGTCGGCCAGCATCTTGTCGCCGACAGAAGTATCCTGCGCGTGAAGGTCGAACGGCGTGATCGCTCCCAACGCCATCGCCAGCATCAACGCGGCGCCGATAACAACGCCAACTCTTCCAACAGCTTCCGCTCCACACTCAGCGCTCCGCGGCCCCCATCTTCCAGACGGTCGTTTATGCATTCCGAACAGTCCTTATTTCACAAGTTGTTTAATAGGCCAACGCAACGGAGAAAAGAATCCGGAGAACTCGGTGCATACTGAAAACTCCAGGAGGCCGGTCGGAGCGCCGGACGTCAAGGACAAGGCGGGGAGAAGCAGGCGATCGGAGAAGTTTCTTGCTCCTCGGCGATTCTGGATGCTGGCGCGGCTCAAGTCAATGTTTGCCAACGAATTTGGGAGAAGATTGCTTTCAGCCTTTTGCCTCGCGCAGAGTTGAGCATGCCGACGTGAGCGATGCAGCCGGCCAGGTAGCTGCGGAAATCGGGGCAGCCTTCGCGGTTTTGGCCGTCGGGGCCGTACCGCACGCAGTTGTGCAACGTCGCCTTGAGTCGTTCGTAGTCGCTGCGGGCGGTATTCGGGTATTGATTCACGATCACGCCCGCGATGCGTTGGCGCACGCTCTGCTTCATGACGCGCGTCTTACGATGCTGGATCCGGAAACCTTCCTCCAAGGCAATCGCTCCGACGCGTAGGACGAACCGCCGCACGCTCCGGGCGAACAGGGCATCGCCTGAGAACGCCAGATCGTCGGCGTATCGCGTGTAGGCGCCGCCTGCGGCAAGAGCCAGCGCCGAAAGCCGGCAATCGAGTCGGTAAGCCGCCAGATTCGCCAACGCGGGCGAAGTCGGGGCTCCTTGCGGCAGGTGTAGACTGCAATAATGGCGCTCGGTTGCCGGTCGTTGCTGCGGATTCGAGAGCAGCCCGCCGGCGCCTGACCAGGCATCTCCCGGCGCACAATTGGCACACAGTCCGGCCAGCAGCCGGGCCGTTTGTTCCGGGTAGCCGGCGGCGAGAAACAAGGCCTGAATCCGCGCAAAGCGGATCGAGGGGAAGAAGTCCTGCAGGTCCAAGCGGACGACGACGCAGCGTTTTGCGTGAGGCGCCGCAAACGACTTGATCGATCGTCCCGCGCAAAAGCCGTGCGCCGCATCGTGCGGCGGGACAAAATCAAGAATGCCGCGCAGCACCCGACGCTGCAGCGTTTTCAGCCGCGGCTTGGGCGTTTCGATCAATCGTGGCGCACCGCGTCGTTTGGCGATCCAGCGATAACGATAGTGCCGCAACGGCCCTGGCGGATGTTTGGCTTCGCGTCCTTGCCAGTCGGCGAACCACTCCAACTCCCCCACGCTCACGCCCAGCCACTGGGCCAAAGCGCCTGGAGTGACTAATGCCGGTAGCCGCCAAGCTGCGGCCGACGAGATAGGCCGCATTTCGGGCCGCGCGTCCCAGATGACGGCGACGGACCGGATGTCATCCTGTTCGCAGACGCGTTGAAAGGAGCGATCCGCCGCGATCATGGCAGCGAGCCGAGAAAGGCGCAAAGGCGCGCCGGAATCGCATGCGGCCATCAGCCGGCGGACCAGCGGACTCAGCCAACGCGGTCGACGCTCCAGCGTCGCGGCGCCACGGGCTATAAGCTGCTCGAACTGCCAGGGTCCGGCCAGAAACGCCGCCGCCAATTTTTCCGCAAAGGTGCGCATCGGCGTGAGCAAGAAAAGGTAGGCGGCGGCGCGCTCCAACGAGTCTGGTCTGGCGCGAGCATTTCTGCGCAGCCGCGCAGTGGAGCTCGCGCAACGAAATCATTAACCGATACGATCCCCCGGGGTAGCCCCGGAGAGGCGATTGCAGCCGCAAGCTGGTGCAGTTGCAGCGCCGACTTGGAAGTGCGCCTGCCGCCCGAAAAGCAAGGTACGGCCTGCAGTAGGCGGCTGTCAAGCGACGGCGCCAAGCGGTTGCGCGCCGGCTGCTGAACGTGCAGACAACTTGCTTGCTTCCGCCCTTCAGCCTGACTTGTGCAATCGAAAACTTCACCGCCGCCGTAACCGACGTGCGAGCGCGCGGGCGGCGCCGCGCGGGCAAAACGCCGCGGCGACTTTCGATTCTGTAAGCTTCGGCGCCGCCTCCGTTCTTGCGGTGCGCTCGCCATGTTGCGTATGCTCGCTTCATCGCGTCGATCAAACGATACAGCCGACATAGCCTTCACCTGGACGACGCGCTTCGTTGCCGAAAACGTCATTGCGCTGCTCAAGCGAGAAATGGGCATCCGAAGACATTTTTTAGATGGACGCATGGAGGCCGCCGAGGCTCCCAATCGCCATCCTCGAGTTTCAAGGGCGGAACGGCAAGCACGACGCATTTCCGCCCGATTGCAGAGGCGGGCAAACGATGCGCAGGGTGGTCTTCACGGCAGCGTGGCTGTTGTTGTCAGTATTCGTTAGCGATCGAACGTCGCCGGGCGGAGAGACGACGACTGGCGTCGATCCGACGACGTGGGCCCGTCTCGAGTACGTTAATCTTTGGACTTCGGCCGCGCCGATGTCTTTTCCCTTGGTGACCACCGGCGACGTCGCGGGCGCCGGCCGTTTGAATGTCCCGAACACTCAAGTGCTGCTCGGCGACGGACCGCTGTCGACAGGCAATTTTCCCGCGGCGCGGTTCACGATCGGCAAATGGTTTGATTTCGACGAGAACTTCGGCGCCGAGTGGACCATCATGGCCACCGGACTTCGCGCGGGGCATTTCCATGCCGGCAGCGACGCCAACGGCAGCCCCTTGTTGGCCATTCCTTTTGCCGACGTCACCCACGGGCCGCCGCAAGAAAGTTCGCTGGTGATCTCGCAGCCGGGCGTTCGTCACGGCAGCGTCTCGGCGGAGGATATCACCGGCCTCGCGACCATGGAACTCGACGGGCTGGCTGACGGTGGAATTGACGGGCAAGGCCGGGATTGGTTTGACCACGCAAACGCAATACGTCACCAGCCAGAACGGCTTGCGGTTTTATTACCCGCACCTGAACTATGCCGCTCGCGACGGCTTTTTTACGCAGGCAACGAACATCAGCTATACGTATTCACGCTACGCCTTCTCGGTGGTCCCCTCGGCGCGCCTGCGGCTGGGCTACGATCTGAGCGACAACATACGTCTGACCTGTTCGTATGAAGCGTTTCTCTGGACGCAACTGATGCGGCCCAGCGATCAGCTCGATCGTCAAATCAATCTGAGCCAGTTGTCCGGTCCGCTCGCCGGGGCCGCACGTCCGGCATTGCCCAATCGCCGCAGCGATTTCTGGGCGCGGGGATTTACCGTCGGCTTGCAAGTGAACTTCTAGCAACGGACCTTCGCGCTGACGCTTCGACTGCCGGTTTGAAAGCCCAAGCTTTCCTCCGGCAACGTCCAGGAAGCAGCGCGTTCGTCGAAATGTCGCCCGCTCCCCGGCGTCCAGCGTTTTACTTTGCCGCTTGCTCGTTGCCTTTTGGCGGGGCGGGCGGATCGAATTTGTGAATGACCTGCGCGTTCTCGCCATTCCATTCGTGCAGCACGCTGTCCTGGCCGCCGGCAATGTGAATCTTACCGTCAGGAGTCGTAGCCGCCGAATACATGAAGTCGCTGCCGCCCGCGAAATTGCGGACGTTCTGAGCGTTGTCGACATTGTGCAGCCGCACCGTTTTGTCGCCGGAACTGGACAACACCATCGACGTGGGGCCGATGAAGTGGATCGAGGTGACCTCCTTGCCGAAACCTTGAATGGTCCGCAGCTGGTCGCCAGTGACGAAGTCCCAGATCTTGATGACGTTGTCGGCGCCGCAGCTTGCCAGCACCTTGCCGTTGGCTCGCCAACCGACGCCCAGCACGTGGTGCGTATGACCTTCGAACGAGCGGACGAACTTGCCGCTGCCGACCTCAAATACCTTGACGAATTTGTCAGCGCCGCAACTGGCCAGCAACGAGCCATCGGGTGAGAAGTCGAGGCCGAATACCGTATCGCTGTGCGCTTCGGGGAACTCGCGAGCCAGGCTCCCATTGGCGACGTTCCAGAGCTTCAGCTCGCCGCTGCGCGACGGATCGCCGCCGCCGGAGGCCAGCAGCTTGCCGTCCGGACTGAAAGCTAGCGCGGTGACGCGGTCGACAAGCGGACTATTCTCGCCGCCGCCGATCGTACGTTCCCAGCCCCAGCCGGGATGCGCCGCGAAAACCACGGCGGTCTTATCGGCCGAGGCCGAGATCAACTTGCCGTCAGCCGTGCAAGCGACCGCCAGCACCGGGCCTGCCTGGCCCGCATAGATCTCGCTGGCAGCGCCGGTTTCCGCACTCCAGGCATGCACCAGCTTATCGTCGCCGGCGGCAATCACTTCCAGGTTGTCCGGCGAAAAAGTCACAGTGCGGAACGGAGTCTCGGTGGCCGTCGCAGCTTTTTTTGTGGCTTCTAACGCCGCTTCCGACTGCTTGACCTTGGCTTCGACGGCTTGTTGCGCCTGCCTTGGATACGGGGATGGCATCGGCCGTCCGTTTGGCCGCCGCCTTGGCGCCTTCCAATGCCTTGTCGCTGGCGAGCTTGGCAGTCTCGGCCGCCTTAAAGGCCGTCTCGGCGTCGGTCGCCGCCTTGGTTTTGGCGGTCAGATCCGTCATGGCGGCTTTCAGCTTGGCAGCCGTATCGATAGCGGCCTTGTCTGCGGTCACCTTGGCTGCTTGGGCTGTCTTGAGTGTAGCCGCGGCGTCGGCAGCGGCTTTCTCGGCCGCGACCTTGCCGTCCTGAGCCGCTTTCAGCTTGGCGGCGGCGTCAACGGCCGCTTTTTCAGCCGCGACTTTTGCATCCTGCGCCGTCTTTAACTTAGCGGCGGCATCGGCGCTCGCCTTCTCTGCCGCAG
The DNA here is from genome assembly GCA_963786255.1 of Pirellulales bacterium. GTDB lineage: Bacteria > Planctomycetota > Planctomycetia > Pirellulales > JAICIG01 > JAICIG01. Next base: position 423,003 of record CAWAYY010000025.1, on the reverse strand, counting down.
CCAGGGCGGCCTGCGCCGCTTTCACCTTGGCGTCGGCATCGGCAGCGACCTTGTCGGCGGCTTGCTTTGCCTTGGCCAGATCCTGGTTATTCGCATCGCCGTCTGCAGCCGCTTTCGCCTTGGCTGCGGCTTCGATGGCTGCCTTGTTGGCCGCATCGGCATCGGCGACTGCCTTGGCGGCCGCGATCTTGTCGGCGTCAGCCTTCTTGCTGGCCGCGTCGGCATCGGTGGCAACTTTCACGGCAGCAACTTTGGCCGCTTCGGCAGTCTTGTTGGCGGCGTCGGCCTCGGCGGCCGTCTTGGTCGCGGCGACTTTCGCCGCCTCCGCGGTCTTGGCCGCTGTGTCGGCGTCGGTTACGGCCTTCGCGGCGGCCGTCTTTCCTTCTTCGGCCGCTTTGGACGCCGCCGTCGCGTCGTTGACCGCCTTCTCTGCCGCCACTTTGTCGGCGGCGGCCTTCTTCGACGGCTCCGTCTTTTCCGTGAGCGTTTTTGCAGCGGCCGCTTGCGCGTCGGTCGCTTTCTTAACATTCTCTTCTTCGGCCTTGGCGGCTTTTTCGGCGGCAGCCACCGCCGCAGTCTCGGCCGCCAGCACGCTCTTCTCAGCGGCTACGGTCCGTTCCGCCTCCGCCGCCTTGAAAGTCGCGCGGTAATCGCCCTTGAGTTCCGCCACCTGTTGGAAGTTCTGAGCGTTCCACAGCCGCACCAGGTTGCCGCCCGCTGAGGCGATACGCTGCGCATCCGATCGCACCGCCACGCTCGTCACCGGGGCGCCGTGATTGAGCTGCTTCGTCGATTGGCCATTGTCAACATTCCAGAGTCGAACGGTTGCATCGGAACTTCCCGAGACGATCATCGCCGGCTGATTCGGGATGGAGTCGAGCGAGGTCACGGGCTGACTGTGGCCGGGAATCGTCCGCAGCCAGGCCAGCGGCCAGACCTTCACGCTGTTATCCGCCGCGGCCGAAACGACGAGTTCCGCTTTCTCGCCGGCGCCGGCCAACGCCGTAATGCCGGTTTGCTCGGCAAAGCCTTGTACTGTTTCGCCCGTGGCCAGGTTGAAGACGAGCGTCTCGGCGCCGCCGCCCAGGACATACTGATTGTCCGTCGAGAACGCCACGCTCTTGACCGGCGCGGTGAACCCGCCAAGCTGCGGTTTTGGCCCCGGAGCGCCGTTGGCGGCATTCCAGACCTTGACGAACTTATCTTCGCCGGCGGAAGCAAGCCAGTTGCCATCGGCGCTGTGCGCCAAGGCGTGCACCGGACTGCCGGCTTGCGCCGCGAAACGCTGCGCGCCGTCAGCCGACTGATAGCCGCGCACCGTTCCGTCGGCTGAAGCCGAGTAGACCAGACCGCCGTCGTTGTTGTATGCCAATCCGCTGATGCCCTGCGTATGACCGAGCAGCGGACGCTCGAAGTGCAGCATGTAGTGACGCATCAGCTTATTGCCAGCGCCGACCAGAACGTCATTGGCGGTGGCGCCGAACTGGCAGCAGGTCAGGCTGCCTTCGATGGCCAGGTTTTCAACGGGCACGGCCCGCGCCACGTCCCAGACGATCGCACGTTCGTTGGCGCCCCCTGAGACCAGTCGGGCATTATCTGCACTGAACGCTAGCGAAGCGATCGCCGCGCCGTGTCCGGCTAACGTCGCTCACGCCTTGCCGTCGCTGATCTGGAACAACTTGACAGATTTGTCGGCGCACCCGACCGCGATGCGATTGTCGTCGCGCCGGCGCCAATGCCGTCGCCGGCATGCCGCCGCGATCGAACTGACCTGGGCGCCGTCGGCCGGGTTCCAGACGCGAACCGTCTGATCGGCCGAAGCGGAGACAATACGTTGATTGTTGGCCGTCATCGCGACGGCGACGACCGGCCCGCTATGTCCGGCGAAGTTCTTCAATTCGGCGCCGTCAGCGGCGTTCCACAGCTTAAGGCTGTTGTCGGCCGCGCCGAGACGACTTGCGCCCGTTCGAATTGAAAGCCACGCCCTGCACGGCGGCCGTATGAGCGGCGTACTTCGTCAGCTCCTTGCCGTCGGCGAAGTTCCAAACGCGGGCCGACTTGTCCGCGGAGCCGGAGGCCAGTTTGGCGCCATCAGCGCTGAACGCGATCGCGGTGATCGGCCCTTCATGGCCCAGCAAGGTCTTGGCGATGGCGCCCGAGGCAATGTCTCGAACGAGAATGGCAGGCTTGCCGCCGGCAAGACCGGCCGTCGCCAGCCATTTTCCGTCGCGGCTCACGGCGGCGATGGCGGCGGGCGCTTCATCGGCGCCGCCCGCGCCGGGACCGGGCAACGTGCGAGGCGCCGGGGCGTCGAGCTTCCAGAGGGCGATCGAACCGTCGGCATAACCGGCGACCGCCTGATTGCCCGAGGGATGCAATGCCGCGGCTTCGGCTGCCGCGGCGGCGCCTGATTCCAGGCTGATGACTTGTTGACCGCTGGCCATGTCCCAAACGCGAAGCGTCTTGTCGGCGCCAGCGCTTGCCAGGCGAGCGCCGTTGGCCTGGAACGCAATGTCATTGACGACGCCGGAATGCCCGGAGAGCGTCTTCGCAATCTGGCCAGAGGCCAGGTCCATCACGCGAATGGCGCCATCCGCGCCTGCTATTGCCAGCAACTTTTTATCGGGGCTCATGGCCAGCGACGTGGCGCCGGCGGGCAAGCCGGACAGGGCACGAGCGGGAGCAGCAGGCGTTTGCCATACGCGGATCATATTGTCGCCGCCACCCGTCGCCAACTTGCTGCCGTCGCCGATCAGCGTCAACGCCGCGACCGGCGCCGGCGTATCGATGCGGCCGATGAGTGAACCGTCGGAGACTTGCCAAGCGCGGACCGTCTTGTCCTGCGAAGCAGAAAACAGCCGGCTGCCATCAGGAGAGAAACGGAAACTGGTGAGCGGGGCTGCATGCCCGGCCAAGGTTTTGTTGACTTGGCCGTTGCTCAAATCCCACAGCTTGATGGCGTTTTCCGGGGAAGCCGTGGCCAGCCATTTGCCATCCGGGCTGACGGCCAGCGCCGCGGCAGTTTCGCCGGACGCGCCCTGGAGAGTGGCCAGCCGAACATCCTGCGGACGACGCCAGAGTTTGATGTCGCGGTATCCGCCGGAAGCCAGCACCGATCCATCTGGCGAAAAGGCCAGCGACTGAATCAGGTCGAGATCGGCGACGCCCGGGTTCTTGTACACGCCCGACTTGAGCAACTCGGGATCGGTCAGGCGACCGACCAGACGACCGGTGGGCAGATGGTAGATGAAGATTTGATTGGCGCGGCCGCAGGCGGCGTACTGTCCGTCGGGAGTGACGGCCACGGCGTAAATCGGATTCACGCCGGGCGGCAGGGGCTGCCATTGAATCTGATCGGCGCCGCCTGTCACCTTGCCGGTGGCGCCTTGTTCAATCCACAGTTTGATCAAGCCGAGCTCTTCGGGTTTCAACAACGGCGCGGCGACCTTGTTGTCTTCCGGCGGCATCAACGAATCGATCTCGCCGGTGGCGCGTTCCCAACAGCAGGCTTTCGCCCGGGTTCTTGGCAACGACCGCCGGCCCGCTGTCGCCTCCTTTGAGAATGCTTTCGGGAGTTTCCAGGACCAACTGGCTTTCCGCCGTGGTCGTGTTGTGGCACGCCAGGCAACTCCGCTTGAGCAGCGGCAGAATTTCTCGCTGGAAATCGACCGGGCCGTCGTGTTTGACATCTGCGATGGCAATCACCTTGTCATCGGCCCTGGCCATTCTGAAGTCGAGCGACAGAATCAAGCCGCTTGCGAGCGAAAGAGTCGCCACGATTGCCCGGAAAGAGTGAGTTCGCCGCATTATCAGGTTCCTGAAAGTTGACTGGCTGGATTTTGCGCCGATACGGCGTTGCGCCCCTGTCCATCGAACGAGCATTGAAAGTCAAATGCACAAGTTTTTTGCATGGAAGCCGGAAGTTCCAGCTTACTTGACCGCGTCGACCTTTTCGACCGTCAAAGTCACGACTTGCTCGGTAGCGGCCTGTTGGCCGTTAAGCGTCGCCGTGGCTTTGATCGTCACCTGGTGAATGCCGGAGTCGCATTGGCGGCCGCCTTGACGACCAGCTTGGCGTCGACCTGGCCGGCTGGCGCCTGCACCTGGGCAATGGTAATGCCGGCCACTCCCTGTGGCAGCGTGGCCTGGAGCTGGACCGGGTCGTTGTAGTTGTACAGCCGGGTCAATTTGACAGGCAGTTCCGCCTCGGCGCCTTGCTTCACGGCCGCCGGTGCGGTAACGGCCAGCGTGATCGGAGCGGGAGTAATCTTGAAGGTCGTCGTGGTCGAAGGCTCAAACAGCGCCACATCCTTGGGCTTGGCGGCGTTGGTCGTGTCGGTCGCCCGCTTGTCTCGCGCAGCCTTCAAATCAGCGGCGGCTTTCGCCTTGCCAGCCGCTTCGACCGCGGCCTTTTCGGCCGCGGCTTTCATCTCGAGGGCGGCTTTGTTTTTTGCTTCAGCATCAGCCAGGCTTTTCGCGGCGGCTGCCTGCGCATCTGCGGCTGCTTTGGCTGCGGCCGCGGCGTCGGCAGCCGCTTTATCGGCGGCTTCTTTCGCCTTAGCAAGATCGGCGTTGTTGGCGTTGGCATCCACGGCCGCCTTGGCCGCCGCCGCTTTATCGGTCGCAGCTTTGGCGGCGGCCGCGGCCTGGTTGGCAGCCTGATCGGCGGTCTGTTTCGCTGCCGCCGCGGCCTTCTGCGCCGCGTCGGCCGCTGCAGCCGCTTGCGTTGTCGCCTGTTTGGCGGCTTCCGCCGCCTGCGAGGCGGCGGCTAACTCGGTTGCCAGCTTATCGCTTTCGGCCTTCGCCTTGGCTGCAGCGTCTGCAGCCGGGAGATCGCGTTGATATGAGACCGTCGATTGCACCTGCAGATACGTCGAAAAGGTCCCTAGGGGCGCGGCGGCCTTGATTTGCAGTTGGAGCTTCCCCTCGTTCGTCTTGCCATCCAGCGTCAACGGTTGCGGCGTGACGTTGGGCGGCAGGCCCAGCGCCGTCAGCGTCAGATTGCCTTTGACTTCGCCTCGGCGGGTGACTTTCACCGGAATTTCCAAGTTGCCGGCGCGAGACATTTCCCAGGTTTTCCCTTCGCCCAGTTCGACCAGGAACGGAGCCGTCTCCGTGGCGGCCACGGCCAACGTCAGGCTGCGCGCCAGTCTGGCTGGCGCGGAAACATTGACGGGCGCCGCGTGCAGGACCGTCCCCGGCCGGGCCGTGCGCAACTTCCGCTTCGCCGATTTTCGCGCGACCGACAATTCGGATCTCGCCGGCAAAAGCGGGCGCCTGATCCGAAGCTGTCAGCACCAGAGTCGCGGTATTTTGGCCGATGCCAATCACCACCGGCTGACTTGTCACGCCGGCCGGCAATCCCTCCGCGGTCACGGTGATCTCGCCGGCAAAACCGTCTCGCCGAAAGGCCATGACATCGATTCGGGTCGCATCGCCGCGACGCAATACCGGGTTCCACGGCCGGGCTTCGGTCTTATTATTCGAGGGGAACGGCGGCGCCGCGGCCAGACGGAAATCAGGTTGTTCCGGACGAATTGCCAACCGATACAGGCGACGCGGATCAGACTTCGAGACTTGGTTCAGATCGCGCACGAAGGCGCGATACAGTCCGTCGGCCGGCACGGCGAAGCGATAGGCGCCGTCGGAGGATGCCGTGTTGAACGAAACGCCCCCCGCATTCACGGCGTTGTCGTCGAGATCTTGAATATCGGCGACTTGCTCCTCGCCTTTGTCGTTCTTGGTCACGCGCTGCAACAGCACCGCGGGGTCGGTAGGCAGCCCCAACCGCTGCGACGCAACGTCGAGCCAGTAAACCTGCCCTGCCTTGGCTTCGAACTGCAGCCAGTCTTGATCGCCATTGGGACCGAATTGCCCGACGAATTCACACGGCAGCGTGACGGTTTGGGCCTTTGCCGGATCGTCGTTCGGCTCCAATTCCATCACAATCGGCGCCGACGCATACCCAACGAAATAGGAATTCGAACTTCCCGCGGGAGTCTGAAGCCGGTATTCCGCGCCGTCCAGTTCGGCGTCTGCGGGCCTGGCGAAGATACTGGCCGCTTGACGCTCGTTCGCCTTGTCGGCCGCCAGTTCGATCTCGACGGAAAGCTTTTCCAGCGGACGGCCTTGGATCGACTCGCCGGCGGCCGGAGCGCCGCCGGGCAGGTTCCGCCCGTAAATCGTGTAGATGCCCTTCGTGCCCGGCAAGCCTGCCGGCGGCAAGATGAAGTCAATGTGGGGCTGCGTGCCGATCGTCAAGCGATAGAAATACTCGGGACCGCCGCCATAGACGAAGTCATAGAGCTTGAGAAAGTACTCGCCGTCGGCAGGCACGGCGAAATCGATGAGCGGGTCGCGATAATTGACGTCGTGACTTCGCAGTAGTTGCCGCCCCGAGGCGTCGTGAAGCGCCAGCGTGCCGTCCATTCGCGAGTCGATCCGTTCGGCCCAGACATCAATCAGAATCCGCTGCCCCGCCTTGGCTGCGAATTTGTACCAATCGGAATTGCTGCCGTCGGCCGTGCCGTTGATCACGGTGTTCAGCTCAACGGCCAACGCCTTGTCTTGTACGTTGTTGCCCGGCTGCTCCTTGAGCTCCGGCAGGTCGCCGACGACAAACGAGCGGGGATTGGACATGCCGAACGTACCGACGGCGCGGCACGTCGTAGACTCCGGGCGGCACGTCGCCGGCGATCGTCACCGAAAACTGGTTAGCCAGCGGCTCCGGCGCCAAAGGCAACACGCCCGGTGCGGACGTCTTCTGCACTGCCTTGATGCCGGGATGGGAGAAGTAGAGCTGGCTGACGCCATCCAGGTCCGTGCCTGCCGACACCGTCAAGTCGACGGTCGTCCCTTGCTTTCCGCCGGCCGGTGAAACGGCAAGCAATTGGACTTGAGGAAGTTGAGCCCAGGCGGCAGAATTCGAAGCTGCCAAGACCGCCAGAACGGCAAGGCCCAGAAGGGGACGGCCTCGTCGCGCCGCGAGCCATCCGACGCCCAGACGCAGCACGACGAATGCGCACGGAAACGACGCGCGCAGGCGCAGGAAACAATCGGCTCACGATGGGGCTCCTGGTGCTTTAGGGGCCCCGCAGCAGAGTGCAAACATGCTGCGAGGCTGTGGGTCTGGCGCCGACGCCGCCACGGGCTGGAACTCGAACAGCAAACGGCGGAAAAAGCGAGTGGGGAACTCGGGCGGGCGTCGTGGTTGGGGCGAGGCGACGTCAGGCGAAGCTCAATCGGCAAGCCGCGGCGCCAAGAATCCGGCGTGCGCCGCGCCGGCGGCCTTGTCGGCCGCCGGTCTTGCCCGACTACGCTCCGCCGTAGTCGCTGTCGGTTGTCAAAATTCTCCGCTTAGTGGTTGAACAAAAATTCCTTCGTGTTCACCAGCGCCCAGAGGATGTCCTCATAGGCTTGCTGCTTGTTTTCCGTGCGGTTGATATGGGCCAAGGCCACGCTCGTCTCGTCGGCCAGCGGCGCTCGGGAGAAAACCCACATATAGAGAGCTTGGATTTTCTGTTCGGGCGTGCGGGCCGTGTCGGTGGCCAATTTCGCCGCGCGACCTTGACCATTAGACAGTTTGGACTGGACCTCGGACGAATTCAAGAGATGCAGGCTCTGAGCGAGGTTCGCCTCCTGAGACCGCTCGCACTCGCAGGCCCTATCAGCCTGCGGGCTTGCCGAACACGGTCAGGAAGTAGGTGTTGGCGCCGTTGTATCGGGCATCTCACGGCTCGGGTGCCGGCCGGCAGCCGATGAACCGATCTTCGGATCGACACCGCACCAGATGGAACCGCGTCCAACAGCACCTCGGCCGTCAGACGCTTCGGATAATATCGCGAGAAGTTCTGCTTGTCGTTGACGTTGTACTCGTTCGGCTCGGCGCTGAGCTGATACGTCGACGATCGGCAAATCGTGCGGACAAGTCTTTCAGGTCGTACTCCGCTTGAGATAAAGTGCTCCGACAGGCGTTCGAGCAACTGCGGATTGGACGGCGGGTTCGTCACCCGCATGTCGTCTTCCGGCTCGACGATGCCGCGGCCGAAGAAGTGCTTCCAGTAGCGATTCGTCAGCGACCGGGCGAAGAACGGGTTGTTCTTGGATCCGCCATCCAGTCGGCCAGATACTCGCGGGGATCCTGCTCGGCCGGAATTTCCAGCGGTTCGCTGCCCAGACCGGTCGGCGAGCAACGTCCCGCCCGGTCTTGGGATTCGTGCGCCACGCCGATTGTGAACCGCCGGCGATGGAAGATGCGCGACTCCCGATGCCTGCAGGCCGGGTCTTTCTGCCGACGCGCGAGAAGAACGCGCGACATTCCGTAATAGTCGTCGCTGGCTCCACTTCTCGAACGGATGATGGTGGCAGCGGGCACACTGAATCCGCACGCCCAGGAACAACTGGGCCGTGTCTTCGACCTGCTGATTGACGTCGTTCACCTCGCGATACCAGACGACCGGCGGATTCTAGCCCAGCTCGCCGGTGGCCGTCAGAATTTCGCGAACGAACTGGTCGTACGGCTTGTTTTCGTACAAGCTGTCGCGGATCCACTCGTGGAAGGCGTAGGTACCCTCGCATGTACGTGGCATCGCCGCCGCTTGTTGCGGAGGATGGCGTTCCATTTGTTGGCGAAGTAGTCGGCATATTCCGCGCTGTCGAGCAAACTCGTCGATCAGCCTGTCGCGTTTGTCCGGATCGGCGTCCGCCAGGAACGCTTCAGTCTCTTCCGGCGTCGGCAAGCGGCCGGCCAGATCGACCGTGACGCGGCGCAGGAACGTGCTGTCGTCGCAAAGCGGCGAGGGCGGCACACCCAGCGTCTTCAGCTTGTCGAAGACGCACTCGTCGACGAAATTCTTCACCGGCGGAGGCTCGTCGACGTCGATTCCCAGCGGAATGGTTGCACGGAACACGCCCACCTGGCCCTGATACCGGGCCATCACCGCGACCTCGCCGGTCAATTCGAGCGTCGTGACCAGCCCCGTCGGCGTGCACTCGGCCATTTCGCTGTCGTTGGATTCAAACGGGCCACCCGGGTGACGTCCTCGACCGACCGTCCGTGTAGTGCGCCAGCACGACGACCTGCTGCTCGGCGTTGCGGCCCATCTCGCGTCCGGCGGGAAACACTTCAATCCGCGTCACCGTCGGATCGTCGGCCTTCCGTACGGCATCCCCTGCTCGATCCAGCGACGCAGAAGACGGTATTCGTGCGATTGACGGTCCGATCCGCTGCCCGCCGCCGTGGGGAGCGGTGTTGGTGGCCTTGAGCAGCAGCAAGCTGCGGTCCGGCGCAGCGGGGAACAACCGGCGGCCGCGGCCCTCCTTCACCAGATACTCATATCCTCGGTCGGCTCGAAGCCCAACAGCGAGAGCCGAAACCCGTTCTGGCCGCTCGCCTTGCCGTGGCAGCCGCCGCTGTTGCAGCCAGCTTGGTGAAAATCGGCACGACCTGGTTCGGAAAATTGACGGCGACGTCATTCACGAACCGTTCGACCGCCACTTCCAGGGCGGCCTTCTTGCCGTCGGCGGTTTCCGCCGTGATGACGGCCTTGCCGTCCGTCACGGGCAGCACCAGACCGGTGGAATCTACCGTTACAACGCCTGCCGGATCGGCGTGGAATGTCGTTTGCCTGGTCAAGTCTCGCTGCTGGCCGCTACTATAGTGGCCGGTGACCAGGAGTTGCTGTTGGGCATCTCGGCCGCGTAGCACCGTCGCCACTCCTTTTTCGCGACCGGTTTCAAGTGTGATGCTGGTGAGTGTCCCTGGATCGCCTAGACCGGGGGCTTCGACTTTCGTCGGGGCGGCCTCGGCGGCAAATCCAATCGCGCCCATCGCAAGGACGATGGCGAGGGCGGCTAAGCAATTTCGGGGGGCGGTGGTTCGCCGTCTCATGGAGGCTCCTTCCGTGAGGTAGGTCGATCAAGGAACCGAAACAGGTAGGCAGCCTGGGATTATGACAGCACTCGCAAACAAGTGCAATCTTTTTTCAGTGACAGGTCATTATCTGTTGATGAATCGCCCAACTGGAGCCCCTGTCGAACAATCGGTCGCGGCAGGGGAGAATTGGGAAAACGAGGTCTTTCGGCCGGCGCCCAAATATCGGCCCTCTAACAGCAAACGCCGGCTGAACTCAGCAAGGGCACGATCGCTCGGACGCCTCGCTGCCGGGGTCTCAGCCACAATTCTCCTATTCGCGTTGGTAGCTCTGAGCGTCCCGGGCCGATTCCACGATCACCGGTTCGCCGTCCTCCAGCGAACCGCTATAAGAAACCACCACTTGGTCCTGCTCGCTCAGCCCATCGGTAACTTCGGCTCGAATTCCGTTATCGCGGCGGATCTGGATGGTCTGTCGCTGAGCCCGATCCGCGTGGACGACGAAGATCTCGGCACTCCCCGCCTCGGTGTGCTTGTGCAGGGCCGAGGAGGGGATGACAAGCTTGTTGTCGGGCGGTTCCAGGAGAATCGTCACGCTGCCGTACATCCCCTCGCGAAGCCTTCCGTCGGAATTCGGAAGATCGATCTCGGTGCGCATGGTGCGGTTGGCAGAATCTTCATATTCCGAATACCGGGCGACCTTGCCTTTGAACTCCTCCTGCCCGAACGCATCGAACCTCAAGACCGCCTCGTCGCCGCGGTCCAGGTAGGGCACGTCACGATCGGGCAGATGCACAACCACTCGCATTTTGTCCGTGCGCGCCACTGCCAACACAGGTGGCTGGCTTCCCTGATCAGCGGCCCGAATGAAATCTCCGCGGTGAAAATTCCGATTCGTCACGACACCGTCATACGGCGAGAGAAGCTGGAGATATTTGGCCAGTATTTCCGCTTTCCGCTCTCGAGCGGTCAGCATCCGAACGTTGGCGCCGCCGCCAGCACGTTCGCCTTGGCCGTCTGAACGCGGGCTTCTGCCTCGGCCAGATCGGCCTTGGCCGTGTTGACAGCCGCGCGGGATTGGCGTTCGGCGGCCAACCCTGCTTCATATTGCTTCTGCCGTTCGTCCGAGACGCGGTGATCGACCGCCTTTTTATGGGTTAACTCGATGTAGCGCAGATATTCCTTTTGGCGATACTCTCGCTCCGCCACGTATCGCTCGACTTCAGCCTCTCGCTGCGTCAGCAGGGCTTGGGCCGATGTCACTGCGGCCTCCTCAACCACCACACGAGCCAGCGCCTGCTCCACCTGGGCCTTAGCTTGTTCGACCGCGGCGGCCGCCTGCTCTACTTCTTGCTGCCGTTCCGGGTCGTAGATTTCGGCTAAGACCTGCCCTCGCTCGACCGTGTCTCCGATATCAACGATCTGAGCCGTCAGGAAACCTGAAGCTTTGGCGTACAGGTCGGCATACTCGAATGCATGGAGCACGCCCGGCTGCGTGGTTGTCCGCGTCAAACCGCCTGCTCTCGGCTGAACGACCTTGACCTTCAGCCGGCTCGATCGCGAGCCATGCACAGCCGCGCCGTGCTTGCCGTTCGATCCAGAAGACGCAGCGGATTGGTCCCGCTGCGAGCTTCGACTTGACCAGCCGTAGGCGATTCCCGCGCCGGCAGCGGCCGCCAAAACCACTGCCAGGGACCAGCGAAGCCACGCATTTCCCGTCGAAGCTGAATGGGAAGCCCTCGCGTTTGACTTCGGGTCGCTCGCCGTGCTGCCGGCTTCTACGCCTCGATTGCCGGATGTCTCGGAAGGTTCATGAGGTAAAGAAGTTGCTGATGCCACGATCGTTCGCCCTGAGATTTTCGTTGCACATCGGTTTCCCGTCGTCCCTGCTGGAGCACGAATTTTTATGCAACGCTCGTACCGTAGCCGGGTTCTTTAACCGAGAGTTCTGGTGGAAATGACGGGGTTCCCGTCCGCCGTCATGGCGGGCGGCGGCATTCCGACGCCGTGATGCGGCTTATGCGGCAACGCCCGCGCCTTCCGTTGAAAGAGAATGTCGGGATTGCGACGACTCAGCCATTACTTGGGTTGGCCGTCTGCCCTCCAGGGCGGGTGGTCGCTTTTTGCGCAGTGCATGCCAGATGCGTCCCGCCCGCCGCCCCAAGCGTGGGGAGCCTTCGACGAGTCGCCCTTCGTGCGAGCCTCGGCCCGCGATTTGCGACTCCCTGGTCGCGCGTCTCAATTCAGACGCGGAGGCGCGAGGCCTCCATCGATAACTGCGACGAAGCTTGATGCGTTCCGGCTCATGCCGGGAAGGGTTCCGCGATGCGTGCGTTGATTAGGGCCTCGCTGAAGAACAAACCTGCAGTCACAGTCTTTGCACTGACGATCGTGTTGCTCGGCAGCTTGAGCCTGTATTCGATTCCGATCGACATTCTGCCGGTGTTCAAGAGCCCGGCGGTGATGGTGCTCACTTTTTACGGCGGCATGCCGCCGCAGAACGTCGAGCGCGACATCACCAACCGTCTGGAACGTTGGACCGGAATGGCGCCGGGATCAAGCGTCAAGAATCGCGATCTACGCTCGGCGCCAGCGTGATCTTTAACTACTTCTACAGCGACGCCGATCCAGGCGAAGCGCTGACGTCGGTTACCTCGCTGGCTCAGTCGGTAGCAATGAATTTGCCGCCCGGCACGTTGCCCTCGGTGGTGCTGCCCTTTGATCCGACGGCGACGACGCCCGTCTGTCTGGTCGCTTTGAACAGCACAGAATACGGGGAAAAGACGCTTTACGACGTCGCTCGCTACGAAGTCCGGAATCAGATCATGGCGATTCAGGGCGCCGTTTCGCCGGCGGTCTTCGGCGGCAAGATCCGGGCCGTGCAGATCTACCTCGACCGGGAAAGCATGCAGGCCCGCGGGTTGGCGCCGCTCGACGTGATGAAAGCCGTCGCCAACTCGAACGTCTTTTTGCCTGCCGGGGAATTGATCGTCGGCGAGAAGGATTACTTCGTCGACAGCAACGCGATGTTCCCCGACGTCGAAGGAATGGGCGAGATACCGCTGCGCACGGAACACGGCAACCGCGCCTACGTCAAAGACGTGGCCACGCCGATGGACGACGCGTTGATTCAGACGACCATCGTGCGAGTCGAAGGCCGCAAACAGGTTTATATCCCGGTGATGCGCCAGAAAGGGGCCAGCACGCTGGAGGTCGTCGAGCAACTCAAAGCCAAGCTGCCGCAAATGGAAGGACGCTTGACGCGACCTGACATTGAGCTCGAGCTGATCATGGACCAATCGGTCTACGTGCGTCAATCGATCAAGAGCCTGGCGATTGAAGCCTGCTTGGGCGCCGGGCTTTGCTCACTGGTGATTCTCATCTTTCTTGGCCAACCGCGGATGACGGCCATCGCCGTGATGACGATTCCGATCGCCGCCTTGTCGGCAGGGGCGCTCCTGTACGTGACAGGGCAAACGATCAATGTCATGACGCTGTCCGGCCTGGCCATGGCGATCGGCCCGATGGTGGATAGCGCCATCATCTGCCTGGAGAACACAGACCGCGTGCGAGACGAAGGCGCCTCGCTCGAAGAGTCGGCCTTGGAGGGCGCCAGCCAGGTGGCCTTGCCGGAACTGGTTTCGAGCCTGAGCACGTTGCTGGTGCTGATGCCGCTGGCGGTGATGCCTGGCTCCAGTTCCTTCCTGTTCCGTCCCATGACCATGGCGGTTGGCTTTGCCATGGCCACCGCCTATATCCTGTCACGGACGCTGATTCCGGCCTGCGCGGCTTCCTGGCTCCCTGAGACCAAGGCCGACCAGGACGAACGCCAGGCAGCCGAAGAGCAGGGCGGCTTGATCCGGCGCGGGTTCGCCAAATGGCAAGGGCTGGTCGAGGCCGCCATCGCTCGCTACATGAAGGTCCTCGACGTCGTCCTGGCCCATTGCTGGCTGACGGTCGTCTGCGCGTTTGGACTGTTGCTGATCGTGATTGGCGTGCTCGTCTTGCCCTTGCGGCGCGAGTTTTTTCCGATCGTCGACGGCGGCGCCTTCGTGATGTACGTCCGGGCGCCCAGCGGAACGCGGTTGGAGGTCACGAATGATCGGATCGCCGAGGTGGAGGACTTCGTAAAACAGACCATCCCCGAGAAAGACCTGCATCTCATCGTGTCTCAGATCGGCATCACGCCCGACTGGTCGGCCGCCTATACCAAGAACACGGGCAAGATGGACGCCACGATGCGGATCCAATTGACCGAAGAGCGCGACGGAACCGCTCAGGAATACGTCCGTCAATTGCGAACGGCCGTTCAGCGCGAGCGGAAATTCGCCGATTTGCAATTCGCCTTCAACTCGGGCGGTTTGATCCGCGGCGCCTTGAACGAGGGCAAGGTCACGCCGATCAACATTCGCGTCACGGGAAAGAAACATAAAAAGGCGCACGAGATCGCCGATTTGATTCGCCGCAAAGCGGCGACCATCGATGGCGTGGTCGACGCCCGGGTGATGCAACGGCAGGATTATCCGCAATTCGTGATCGACGTTGATCGGGCGAAAGCGGCGGACCTGGGCTTGACGCAGGAAGTCGTCTTGAAATCGGTGATCTCGGCGCTCAACTCGAGCATTCTCTTCAATAAGGATATCTTCTGGATCGATAGCGTCAGCGGCAACCAGTATTTTGTCGGCGTGCAATACCCGTTGGCCGACATCGAATCGCTCGAGACGCTGCTTGACGTGCCGGTCACGGGAGTGAATCAATCAAGAATGGACCATCGAGTCGCCACGCGGCGGCCGCCCGAACTCGGCTCGCCGACCTATCGGGGCCGGCAAGACATTCCGGCGCCGGTCCCGCTCTCAAACCTGGTCAAGATTCGGCGCACCACGATCGGCGCGGAAGCCTCGCACATCAACATCCGCCCGACGATCGACGTCAGCCTGAACGTCGAAGGACGCGACCTGGGGCACGTGGCGGACGACGTTCACGAAGCGCTCAACGCCTTCGGCGAGCATCGAGGCGCAGCAAACGCCCAAAGCGAGCAACTGGGGACGACCTGGCACGCGTATGATCCTGAGGCCGATGGCAAGCAGATCCTCGAGGGGACCGACATCGTCCTCAGCGGCGAGTACTCGCGAATGAAGCAGACGTTCAGCAACCTGGCGATCGGCCTGGTGCTGGCCGTGATCCTGATCTATTTCATGATGGTCGCCCTCGAGAAATCGTTCCTCGCTCCGGTCTGCGTGCTGCTGGCCGTACCGCTGATCCTCGATCGGCGCAATGCCGATGCTGTACTTCACGGGAACTTCGATCAACGTCCAGTCGCTGTTGGGCATCATCTTCAGCGTTGGCATCAGCGTGGCCAACACGGTGCTGCTGACCGACGTCGCGCAGGACTTCAGGAAGCAGGAGCAGTTATCGCCGATCCAGGCGATTCGCAAAGCCGCCTCGATCCGCGTGCGCCCGGTGACGATGACCGCGCTGGCGGCTTTCTTTGCGATGATTCCCACCGCGTTGGCGCTGGAGAAAGGAAGCGAAGCGAACGCTCCGCTGGGCCGCGCAATTCTTGGCGGTCTGCTGGCGGCCGAACCCGCCACGCTGCTCGTCGTGCCGGCTTTATACACGCTGCTGATGGGCGGCCGCGATGATTCCAGCGGCGAATCCAGCAACCCAGAGGGCGACGTGGCGCCCCAAAGGGAGGCGGACGAATGACGGAGGGGGCGGCGATTTCCACGCCGACGTCGAGTGGAAGCGGCGCCGCGGAACGAAATTCGCTCGCTTGACCGTCAGGGGATCAGAGCCATAAGCGTAGATCATACTCCAGTTGAAAACTCTTCGAGAAGGAAGCTTTCATGACTCGTGAGAATGAACGTACTCCCAATAACAAAGGCCGCCCCCAGGCTTCCCAAAGCGACGCGCGAGATGGCGGCGATTCTCCGGAACGAAAGCGAAACAGCGAGGCTCCGACGCCTGCGGACGCCCCGACGTCGGCGAGTACTTCCGACCCGGCAATCCGTTCCGCGCGACGCAACCGCGAGATCCCGAGGCGGCTTTTTCCGTGGAAACGGCGCCGGCGAATCGCGATCCGGCAGAGGGCGCGGTTCCGGGAATCGTTGGCGAAACGCAAACTCAAGATATCGTCGAGCGAAGGCCCGAATCGCCGGCTCAGGGCGCCGATCAAAACACGACGCAAGAAGCCAACCAGCGCCCGGACAAACATTCCGAACAAGGCTCGCAGCGAGACGAATCCGAAAACCGACGCGGGCGCCAACGCTCGAAGGAAGGCGAGTCCGAGCGCTCGACGAGGCGTTCGGAGCGCGAAAGTCGAGCCCGTCGTGAGCGGGGAAGCAATCGCGATCGAGGAGGCAATCGGAATTCGACGCAGCAAGAGTCGGCCCCTTGGCAAGACGCAGTCAGTTGGAAAAGCCTGCTTCTGACGGCCGTCGTTGCGTTGGCCTTCGGCGCCGGAGGCGCCTGGGCGTACAGGGAGTTCCTCGGGCCATCGAAGTCGGACCAACAAGCTGCAAAGGGGCAAGACTCGAGCGATTCCCATTCCCAGGGCCAAGTCGGCGGCTCGGGGCAATCCAAGTCGGCTGGTTCGAAGAAATCGGGCGGGGGCAAGAGTTCAGGAAGCCAGAAGAAGTCGGGCGGCGGCAAACAACAATCGGGCGAGTCTGCCTCGCAGATTCCCGGCTTCACTTCGGCCGACGATGCCGAGACGCTCAAGAAACAGCTCAAGCATCTTTCCTCGCGCCTGGATTCCGTGAATAAGCGGATCGATCAGATCCGGAAACCCGAAAACGAAACGCCGCCCGTGTTGCACATGCTGCAGATCCAGGTGGCGGACTTGTCGAAAACCATCGACGAAATCGCCAAGCTCCCCGCGCAAGTGCGTCATCTCGAGCATCGCCTCTTGAGCCTGACCGAGAAGTTCAAAACTCTACGCGAGGAGGTCGCCCCCGAGGATCCGTTGGCGATGCCCGGCGAGATCGATCTCGGGCCGCGCCGACGCTCGCCCCGAACCGGCCGGCCCTTCGAGACCCGCGAGGACGCCGAGACGACCAGGCCGATGAGCGAGTACGAGCACGACGTGGACGATGACGACGCCACCATGGAACTCGGAATCGAACTGTTCGAAGCGGGGCGCTATGCCCAAGCTCGCGAGGTATTTCGCCGCTTGCAGCGGCAACGACCGAACGACGCTCGCGTCTGGTACTACTCCGCGCTTGCCAACGGCTTGATTACGCACGACTGGGGCGGCGAGACCAAGCAATTGTTTGAGCGGGCCGCCGACCGCGAGCGAGCAGGCACCCCAACTTCCGAGCAGATCGACGCGGCATTCACGGGGCTCATGCCGGGCGAAGCCGAAAGACATCTGGAAGCCTATCGTCCTGGCGGGCGGAAGGAAGCCCAGAAAGACGACGGCGCGGCCGCTCAGGAACCGAAGAGCACCGACTCGCAATTTCGTCTCAGCAACCAGTCTTTGGAAGTTCCCTGATCTTTCGGGCTTTCCTCCGATGCCGCGGCCGGCAGTTAGCTCGACGGTCCTCGCCGCCTTACGCGCACGTGCCTCAGTGAGCGCGGTTTGAAGTACTGCACCGCCCGTTCATGCTCTTCCGCCTTCTTGCGAGTCGGGAACGTGCCGAGGTTCCGGCGATGACCGGTCTTCGGATTGACCTTTCGCGAATAGAGCCGGTATTCGCCCGATTTCAGTTTGCGAATCATGACGGCCTCCTGTTCTTGCTCCTCTTTCAATTGCTGTCGGATGATTGCCTCTAGTTGCCGTGGAGCTTGCCAGGCGACTTCTTCTTCGCTTTGGCCTTCTCCTGGCGGTTCTTCTCCTGCAGGATGTGCTTCGCTTTTTCAAGTTCCTGCTTCTGCTCCCCACCGAGGCTTTTGCCGGCTCGGTTAATATAGAATTGGATCATACGGATGCCGGAGCCGATTCCCTTCGGACTGACCTTCTTGCTGGCCATGATGCGAGCGATCGACTTCGCATCCTTGTTGAACGTGTTCTCGGGCGGAAACGTAGATACGGTGCTCACCTTCCCGCTCCAGCGCCGGTCGTTTTTGCGCCGGTCATTTTTGTGACCGTCGCCTTTCGGCGCCGCAGATTGATTCTTTGCCGACTTGGCAGCCATCGTTTTCTCCTGCTGCAGCTTGCCGCTGGCGGTTGAGACCCTAACGGTGCATTTTGCAAATGCCGTACCGCGTCGCCCATTCTCCTGCGGTCGCCAACAGGATGCCGCGCTTGCTAACAGGGAAAAGTCTGAGAGCCGCCGTCAACGCGGATCACCTGTCCATTAATGAAGGCGGCGGCGGGCGAACAGAGGAAGGCGACGACGCTGGCGACTTCGTGCGGCCGGCCGTAGCGCTCGAGCGTGCCTTCCGTGGCCAGCCGCGCGTCGTCGATCTCGTGGATCCGCAGGAATCGTTCGGTAACGGTTCCGCCGGGGGCGACGCAGTTGACCGGGATGTTGTACGGCTTCAATTGTTCGGCCAGGCAGCGCAGTGTATTCATGCAGGGCCGCCTTGGCGACGGCGTAGATCGAGCCGGTCGGGCGGCCGAAGCAGCCGGCGATGCTGCCGATAGTGATGATGCGGCCCGATTTCCGTTCCATCATTTCCGGCGCAACTTCGCGGCAGCAGAGGATGGCGCTCGTCAGATTGCGGTTGAGCACGCTCTGCAAGTCCGCGAGCGAAATGTTGAGGCAGTCGTCCTGCTCGGGCCGTCCGCCCCGGCCGACGCCCGTGCCGGCGGCGCCGATGTCGCCGCCGGCGCAGCACACCAACAGGTCGATCCGCCCCCAGCGCTGGCGGACTTCGCCGGCCACGCGGCGCACCTCGGCTTCGTCGCACATATCGCCCCAGACCGGCATCGTCTCGCCGTCATGCTTGCGGGCGATATCGTCAGCGACTTGCTGCATCGACTCGCCTTCGCCGAATGTCTTGGGACTGTCGGGCCGCGTGCCGTGTACGGCTACCTTTGCCCCCAACCGGCAAAGTTCTTCCGCCATAGCGCGGCCCAACCCGCGCGATGAACCCGTGATCCAAGCCGCTTGTCCCGCCAAGATGCGTTCTGTCATCGCACGAGTTTCCTTCAGTATTGAAGCCGTCTTCGTTATTCGACCGCAGTGCGTTGGTTCCGCCGCAGTCGTCCACCGTTCTATCGCACCCCGACGCCTGCGCCAACGAACGGGCGGCAGCTCGTACCATAGCGATCTGAGCGCGATCCGCGGCGCCACTCCGCCGTCGGAGCCCCAAGGCACTGGTTCCGAGCGACGGGCGGTTTTATAATCCCTCCTTCGCCGGTAGTTCCCGGCACAGCGGCTTCGAGGTTTTGGCTGGGAGATTTGGGATTATGGCTTTTGGATTCGGCATTATCGGTTGCGGCATGATTGCAAACTTTCATGCCAAGGCGATCAACGACGTGCGCGGGGCGAAACTCGTCGCGTGCTTCGATACGTTTTCCGCGTCGGCCGACCGGCTGGCGGCGGCGACCGGTTGCCGCGCCTATCACAAACTGGACGAGATGCTCGCCGATCCCGACGTGAACATCGTGACGATCGGCACGCCCAGCGGCGCCCACATGGAGCCTGCCCTTGCAGCCGCCCGCGCCGGCAAGCACGTGGTCGTCGAAAAGCCGTTGGAGATTACGCTCAAGCGTTGCGACAAGATCATCCAGGAATGCGACAAAGCGGGCGTCAAGCTGGGGACCATCTTTCCCAGCCGATTTCACGACTCGAGCCTGCAATTGAAACGTGCGATCGACGGCGGCCGTTTCGGCAAGCTGACCGTCGGCGATGCCCAAGTGAAATGGTTCCGGCCGCAATCGTATTACGACAGCGGCGCCTGGCGCGGCACCTGGGAATTGGATGGCGGCGGTGCGCTGATGAACCAGGCAATTCACAGCGTCGACCTGCTCGCCTGGCTGATGGGACCGGTCGTCGAGATCCGCAATGACCGCCACGCTTGCCCACCAGCGGATTGCCGTCGAAGACACGGCCGTGGCGACGGTGCGATACGCCAACGGAGCGCTCGGCGTGATCGAGGCCAGCACGGCGACCTACCCGGGATACTTGAAGCGGCTGGAGATCCACGGCTCCGAGGGCTCGGCGATCATGGAAGAAGAAGACATCATCAAGTGGGACTTCGCCAAGAAAGACCGCCGCGACGCCGCTATTCATGAGGAGATGGCCAAGAGCAAGAGCACCGGCGGCGGCGCCAGCGATCCGGCGGCCATTGGCCATCACGGTCACGCCAAGCAATTCCACGATCTGCTCGAAGCGATCAAAAAAGACCGCGAGCCGTCCGTCAACGGGCCTGAAGGCCGCCGCAGCGTCGAGATCATCCTCGGCATTTACAAAGCGGCCGAGACGGGCCGGCCCGTCGAATTGCCGCTGGCTTCGGATCCCGCGTTGAAAGCCCGCAAGATCAAAGCGAAATAGGAGCCAGGCGACGGCGCAGCGGAATTCAAGAGAGTTCCGCGCGGCGCCGCTGCGCAACTCGTGACAACCTTGGAACCTTCGCACGTTCCGCCACTCCCCCCTCGCCCCCCCGCTGGGCGCCTAAAACCTTACGCGCACCTTACGCGCCGCTCGCTAGCGAAAACAGTTGCACTTTGCGCTGCGTCCCTTACCTTCGGGCCATTGCTCTCCGGCAATGCAGAACGGGGGCGGCTCGAATGCCCGGTTGATCAGGCCCTCGCGCGGTAATGGCGCCCAATTAATGAGATCCTATCGTGCAGACGGCTTGGCGCCGGCGTGCGAGAGCTGGCCGGGGAGCTGCAGGTCTCCGAGAAGACCGTCCGTCCTGCCCCAAAGATAGACGGTGCGCTCCATCGTGCCGTACCCGAGGCCGCAACTCAGGGCCAATGGCAGCCCAAACGATGGCGCCTTGGAGTGTGCCTGCTCCTTGGACGACCATTCCCTCTCTCACAGGGAGGTTAGGTGAACTGGTGGCCGATTCGTTGAAGGCGGCCTGCATCGAAAGGCGTCTTGGCCGAAGATCACCGGGGGAGGGCGCAGGCCCCGTCGGCGCCTCCGCAACCGGTCTAGCCCGAGAGGCCGCGAGCTGGCACAATGCCCGGCAGATATCCCGGGGCGGGAACCTGGCAAGGAAGCAAAAGGCGGCCGATGCAACGATTGCTGGAATCGCTCGTATACTTGGCAGTGCGAGTGTTCATCTGTGCGGTGCAAGCCCTGCAGATGGAGACCTGCCAGAAAGTGGCGGCCGCTTTGGCCACGTTGTTCTCCAGCGTGCTCCACGTCCGGGAAAAGGTTGTCGACGATAATCTGCAGCATGCCTTTCCTGAGATGTCCGCGGCGCAGCGCAAACAGTTGTCTTGGCGAATGTGGGAGCATTTGTTCCTGCTGATCGTCGAGATCGCCCACGCGCCGCGAAAAATCCACGAAACAAACTGGCGCGAGTTTTTGAGCTTCAAGGGCGACTCGTCGCCCCGACTTACGAAGCTGCTGCTCAGCGATCGGCCGCTCATCATCGTCTCGGCTCATTTCGGCAACTTCGAAATGGCGGGCTACCTGCTCGGTATTCTCGGCTTTCCGACCTACACGGTGGCTCGGACGCTCGATAATCCGAAACTCGACGCGTTTTTGAACCGCTTCCGCAGCCGGACGGGGCAGCACATGATTCCCAAAAAAGGGGGCTACGAGCAAATCGTCGAGACCCTGGCGCGCGGCCTGCCGATGACTTTCCTGGCCGACCAGTACGCGGGCAGCAAGGGCTGCTGGGTGGAATTCTTCGGCCGCCCGGCCTCGGTCCACAAGGCGATTGCGCTGTTCGCTTTGAACCACGATTCGCCGCTGGTTATCGGCTATGCCGAAAGAACGGGCCGGCCGTTGCACTATGAAATGGGCATGCAGGCTTCTGCCGATCCGCGCAGCGGCGAGGAACACGTAACGAGCGTGCCCCGCTTGACCCAGTGGTACACGAGCCATCTCGAACAGGTCATCCGGCGCGCTCCCGATCAATACTGGTGGCTGCACCGCCGCTGGAAGGACACGCGGCCGGCCAAAAAGCAAAGAAAGGCCGCGGCCTGACGCCGGGTGGCTGCTTTTCCGCTTGCTCTTTATAATCGGGAAGAGATTGCCCATTCCCGGCCCGCTCGCTCAGACGACATCATGTCCCGCTGGATCCGCGTTTGCCATATTGACGACTGTCCTCCCGGTCAGGGCGTCGAATGCATTGCGGGCGATGCGATCGTGGCGCTGTTCAATCTGGACGGCGAATTCGTCGCTCTGGACGGGATTTGCCCGCACCAGGGGGGGCCTCTCGGCAAGGGCTGTCTGACGGGCGAGATCGTGACTTGCCCCTGGCACGGCTGGCAATTCAACGTTCGCAGCGGACGGCACCAATTGAATCGGACGCTCGTGCAGCCGAGCTTTCCGGTTCGCGTGGAAGACGGCCAAGTCCTGATCGACGTGGAGAGTCAGCGTTGATCTCTTACCGCACGTTCCGCAACAGCGACACGCCTCAGTTGGCCGAGATTTGGCGCAGCCAACCGCCGGAGCGCGGACTGATGCAGCCGATGTCGGCTGATTTGTTCGAGCAATTCGTGCTGGCCAAGCCATATTTCGATAACCAGGGCCTGATCGTCGCCATGGACGACGGCCGGCCTATCGGCTTTGTGCACGCCGCTTTTGGACCCTGCGAGGCCGAGAAAGGCCTCTCCCACGCGTTGGGCGTCACCTGCCTCGTGTTGGTGCGGCAGGATTACCAGCGACGCGGCATTGCGCGCAGCTCCTGGCGCGGAGCGAGGCCTACTTGCTGACCCGCGGCGCCAAGGTGCTGTATGCCGGCGGCATTGCCCCGCTCAACGGTTTTTATCTGGGCTTGTACGGCGGCAGCGAGCTGCCGGGCGTGCTCGATTCCGATTCGCAGGCCCAGCGCCTGTTCCTTTCGCAAGGCTATCGGGAGATTGATCGAACGCACGTCTTGCACCGCGAATTGACGGGTTTTCGCCCCTTGGTCAACCGGGACCAAATGCAAATTCGCCGGCGCACCACGATGCAGGCGGTTTGCGACCCGGCTCCCGACACATGGTGGCAGGCTTGCGCTTGGAGCTTGCTGGGACGGACCCGCTTCGAACTTTCGCTGCGCAACGCGCCGGGCACGGCGGCCTCGGCTACGTTCTGGTCGATCCAACCGTTGGCGAAGAGTTGGGGCGTGAATGCCGCCGGGCTTGTGGACTTGGAGGTGGCCGAACAGCACCGCAGGCAAGGCTTGGCCACGTTTTTGCTCGGGGAAGCATTCCGCCAACTGCAGGCCCAAGGGGTCTCGCTCATCGAAGTCCAAACCATGCAGAGCAATACGGCCGCCCGTAAACTATACGACAAGTTCGGCTTCAAGCTGGTCGATCAGGGCGCGGTGTACCGCAAAGAGTCCGAGCCCTCGCCCCAGCCAGCCTAAGCGCTCCATAGAATCTTAGTCACGACGCGAAACTCAGCGATATGCGTGGCGTCCCTATCTGTTCCTCTAAGGAACTTTGCTCGCTCGGCGGGGAACGGCAAAACGACAACGGGGCGGCGAGAAAATCTCCATCTTCGCCTTTTCGCGAGCGCTTGCCGTACCTGCCATTGGCGTCTCGACGTCACCTACCGCGAGGACGAATCACGCATTCGAAACGACAACGCGCGCAACAACTTCGCCGGGCTTCGACGATTCACACTTTCCCTTCTGAAACAACATCCGGGCAAGGATAACATCGCTATGCAGCGGAGAGGCTGCGGATGGGACGACGACTTCCTCATCGAAGTCCTTACGCCGCAAGCAACTTAGTGTGCGCTGGCCCCGCATTCGGCTTGGGCCAGCGCGTGTTCCAACTGCGGCTACTTTGGGCCTGCTCAGCGACTTGAGAACGCGGCCAGCGAGCTGGGACTGGAAGCGGCGGTCCATTACCTGTTTGTAAGTCATTTACTTAAAGGCACTTACGCATTTTTTCTTAAAATGCGATCTCCGGGGCATTCAACGCACGCGGAAGTGCAACAGACCGTTGCATTCACGCCGGGTCGGCAAAGTTCGCCGACAGGAGCGAATGCTAAAATTCGCCAAATTCCACCTAAACATCCTTGTCACCGTAGAAATCGCCGTCTACCATGACGCGGACCCACTGGGGTACTCCCCCCACACGGTGTACGGCGGACAGCAGTGGTGATCGTTCGGTTCGCCGGCATGTGAGTACGACCACTCGGCAAAGGATCCAACGATGCGAAATCGCCGCTCGCGCAAAACGCGCACAAATAAAAAATCGTCGCTTGTACGACTCGCTCTTCGCACTGCTTTTGTCAGTGAAGTCGCCTCGCCCGAACGACGACGCGCCTTGTGCATCGAACCGCTCGAAGAGAGACGCTTGTTGGCGTGGGACATGACGCTGTCTGCCAACGCCTCCTTTAATGTCACTCAGGCCAGTGCGGTCGGAACGACGACGTTTACGGCTTCGGGCGCCGGCGCGAACCTGAATTGGCAAGACGTGGTAAACGCGCTGGGCGGCGGCGACAACGTCGTGATCAGCAGCGGGTCATTGGGCGCTGAAACCGGAAACATCACCGATCAGTCCGGAGCGCAACTCCTCGGCATTCCGTCCGGTTTGAGCCTCACCTTCCAAAGCGGGAGCGGCGCGGGCCTCGTGGGCGATATTTCGCTCATCGGGATCAATTTACAGGGCAGTAACCAGTCGATGGTCATCGACGCTCACCACAACGTTTCAATTTCCCCGTTCGGCCAACTGGCTGCTGGCACGACAGCGACTCCGGCGCCCCTCGCCAACCTTCAGATCACTGCGGGGGGCGCAATTGGCTCAAGCGGAAACGACATTACCTTCGACGCCGACAACCTCGCCACCGACACTTCGAGCAACAACGGCGATCAGTACCTGAAATCCCTCAGCGCCGTCAGCCTGAGCACGGCTAACGCTCTCAACGCCGGCAGCGGCACGATCACGCTCGACGGCGGCGACATTTAAAATCCAAGGCGGCGCGGGCGGCAATGGAATCTCCGATAGCAGTTCCGTCACCATGAACAACTCCGCCACGCTCGACCTGGCTGGGAACAGCGAATCGGTCAACGGGTTGAACGGCAATGGCACAATTACCAGCAGCACGGCAGGCGGGATCACGTTGACCGTCGGCGCCAGCGGCGGCGGCGGATCCTTCAACGGCCTGATCCAGGACGGCAGCGGCACGATGCAGCTTGCGAAAACCGGCGCCGGCGTGCAGATCCTGGCAAGCAGCAATTCCTACGGCGGAACGACCCAGGTCAATGGCGGCGTGCTCAATATTCAGAACGGCGGCGCTCTCGGCTCGACATCATCGGGAACTACGGTGGCCGCCGGCGCCGCATTGCAGATTCAAGGCGGCATTACCGTCTCGGAACCGCTCGCTTTGAACGGCAGCGGCGTGAGCAACGACGGCGCCCTGCGCAACATGGCCAGCAATAATTTCTGGAACGGCGCGATCACGCTGGCGAGCAATTCAACGATCGGCGGCACGGGCGGCGAGTTGGTCCTGCAAAGCAGTGCAGCGATTGGCCAAAGCGGCGGGACGCGATCGCTCGACGTTGTCGGCGCCCTCTCGCTCGTGATGCAAGCCGGAGCCAATACGTACACCGGCGCCACGGACGTGGTCACCGCCTCCTTGCGGCTGCGGCACGCAGATTCAAGGGCCGCTTGTAATCGGCGACGGCACGAACGGCGGCGCCGTCATGCTGGACGCGTCCGAGCAGATTAACAATCCGTCGGACGTGACCGTCAACAGCGACGGCAGCTTCATTCTCGGCGCTTTCGGGTCGGTCACCGAGACGATCGACGCCTTGATCGGCTCCGGCGCCGTCCACGGCGCGGGAACCGCCGGAGCGGATAATCTGATTATTGGCGCCAGCGGCGGCGGCGCCACGTTCTCCGGTTCGCTCCAGAACGGCAGCGCGAGCACGACGCTCTCGTTAACCAAAAGCGGCGCCGGAACCGCAACCTTGACCGGCAACAGCAATACCTACAGTGGCGGAACCGCCGTCAACGCCGGCAAATTGCTGGTGAATAACACATCCGGTTCGGGGACAGGAACGGGAACGGTCAACGTCAATAACAGCGCCACCCTCGGCGGCACGGGCGTGATCAGCGGCGCCGTCAACATCAACAATACGGCGCATCTTGCCCCGGGCACGAGTCCGGGCATTCTTGGCACGGGAAGCACACGTTCGCGAGCGGAACCAGCTACGACGTCGAAATCAACGGCACGACTGTCGGCACGCAGTACGATCAGCTCAATGTCACGGGAACCGCCGCGCTCGCCGGCGCCAATCTGAATTTGAGCGGCAGCTACACGCCCCTCGTTAGCGACTCGTTCACCATTATCCAGACCAGCGCGGGCGTTACTCCGCAGTTTGCCGGCCTGCCCAGGGCGCAGACGTTTTCCTGAATCTGCAACCGCTCGCGGTCGATTACACGGCAAATGCCAACAAGGACGTCGTCCTGGGCTTCGATTCAACCCCCACGATCGAAGGCGGCGCTGGAGTCGATAACTTTACCGTCATGCTCGACGGTTCGGGCAACGTCGTGGTGAAAGACGGACCCACGACGATCATGAGCACGCCGCAGTCGAGCTTGAGCTCGCTCACGATCAACGGCAATGGCGGCGCCAATACGCTCACGGTTGACGAAAGCAACGGCATTCTCAGCATCCCGGTCACTTTCAACGGGGGCGGGGCCGGCGGCATGACCGTCACCGGTTATAGCGGCGTTCAAGTCACCGACACCTACACCGGGACGGGTCCGGGCCACAGCGGCACGGTGCAGATTGGCGCTGGCGGGCTGATCAGCTACACGGGCCTTGCCCCGCTGAGCCTCAGCGGCACGGCGTCCGATCTGATCATCGATCTTTCCCAGACCGGCGTGGCCAATACCGACGTCGTAGTAGGCGACGACGGCACGTTGGCCGATCCCGACGCGACCAACGATGTCAACGCTTCCGCCATCTATAGCGCGTCGAATGCTTTCGAGTACACGCAATTCACCAACCCGACCAATTCGCTGACGGTAAAAACCGGCAGCCTCGGCGATACGGTCACGCTCGCCGCGCTCGACTCGGCGTTTGCCGCCGCCGCGGTCAACCTGAACGGGACCGCAGGCGCCGAGGTGTTCAACATCGAGGCGACGCCGGCCAGCGCCACCTCCACCGTCACCGCCGGGGACGGATTCGACACGATCAACGTGTCTTCCAACGGGGCGGCCCTCACCGGCAACCTCGACGGAATCGACGGACTGCTCAGAGTCGACGCCGGCGCGACCGCCAGCGACGTGTTGAATATCAGTGAGAGCGGCAGCGCGACTGCGGACACCGTAACCGTTACGGCCACCTCGTACGCGGGAACGTCGGGGGGCGGGTGGAACATCCAGGAGATCAACTTCGGGTTCTCCGGCGGGGTCCACCTGTCGCTCGGCTCCGCCGGCGACACCGTTCAGGTCCTCTCCATGCTTAACGCGCAGGCGCTGACGATTGACGGCAACGGCGGAGCCGACGTGTTCAATGTCTCGTCCAATGCGCCGACCAACACCGGCGACCTGCTCGGGTTGGACGGCCTCCTCGCCATCGACGGCGGTGCAGGCAGCAACACGCTTAATGTCAGCGAGAGCGGCAGTTCGGCGGCCGACACGGTACTGGTGACCAGCAGCCAGATCTCCAGCGCGATTACGCCGTTTACCATCAACTACTCGGCCACCGGCGGAACCTTCGCCGGCGGCATTAATCTCTTTACCGGCTCGGTCGGTGACACCGTCAACGTACAGAGCACCCTCGCCGGCGGCACGACCTCAATCAACACCGGCGGCGGCAGACGTGATCAACGTCTCGTCCAACGCGCCGACCAACACCGGCGACCTGCTCGGTCTCGACGGCCCCCTCGCCATCGACGGCGGCGCGGGGGCAACACGCTCAACGTCAGCGAGAGCGGCAGCGCAGCCGCCGATACCGTGCTGGTGACCAGCAGCCAGATTTCCAGCGTGATCACGCCTTTCAGCATCAGCTATTCGGCGACCGGCGGAACCTTTGGCGGCGGAGTGAATCTCTCCACCGGGTCGGCCGGCGACACGATCAATGTGCAGAGCACACTCGCCGGCGGCACGACCTCAATCAACGCCGGCGCCGGCGCGGACGTGATCAACGTCTCGTCCAACGCGCCGCTTTTGACCGGCAACCTCGACGGCATCGCCGGGCAATTGAACATCGACGCCCAAGGCGGCGCCAATACGCTGAACGTCAGCGACTTCAGCAGCTTCACCGCCAACTCCAACGTCACGCTGACCAACAACGCCATCAACGGTATGGCCGGCCCGGCCGACGCAACGCCGATCAACTACCTGGCCGCCGGCGGCGACTTCAGCAACGGGATCAACGTCTACGGTTCGAACAACTCCGGCGACGGATTCAACGTTCTCAGTACGCTGGCCGGCGGCACGACCTCGATCTTCGGCGAGGGCGGCAACGATAACTTTGCGAATATCCTGTCGGGCGTCGACATGACCCAACTGCAGGGCCCGCTCGATATCGACGGCGGCGCGGGCAACAACGATTTCGCCTTCTCCGACCGCATCAGCGCCACGGGCGTGACCGCCACGTTGACCAATAGCCTGCTTACCAGCACGGGCTGGGCCAACATCAGTTACACGAACCTGGCCAGCTTCTACTTCGAAAGCAGCTCGGCCGACGATACGGTCAACGTCCTCTCTACGCTGTTGGGAACCAACTACATCCTCGGCGGCGACGGCGGCAGCGACACGTTCACTATCGGCAACACGACCGCCGGCTTCGCCACGCCGGGAAGCGGTTCGCTGAGCGGCATCCAAGGCCACGTTACGGTGTTGGCCGACGACGTGCCGCCGGCAGGCACGAGCGATACGCTCAACGTCGACGCTTCGGCCGACCCGGCGCTGAACGGCCCAGCGAGCATCGGCAACGTCGGCGGCGGCGCGGTTTACAACCTGCTCAACGGCGTCTGGGGCACCCCAGTTCGCCATTCCCGGCCTCACGCGGCTGGCCAATTTTGCCGTCGGGAACATCGATTACTCCTACGCGGATTACACGTTCAACCCCGGCGCGATCAACCTGCCAAACCGGCTGGAGAATTTGAACGTGGCGCACGTCGGACGGCCCGGACTCGATCGCCGTCAACGCCACCACGGCCACCAATGCGACCACGGTCCAGGGCATGGGCGGCAACGACGTCTTCACGATTCAAGCCGATGCGCTGAGCGGCGCCAACGACTTCCAGGGGGATGATAACGGCGGCGTCAGCACGCCCGGCAACGATACGTTCTTCCTCGACATCACTTCCAACATCGGCGCCTCCGCCGTTTACGGACCGACTTCCAGCCTGACCCTCAGCGGCGACGGCATCGCAGGCGCCGCCGACGTCAACCGCAACCAGCTCATTGTCAATGACAATTCAGGCGCTGGCTCGCTTTCTCGACTTCGCGTATCAGGATACGACGGGCGGCGACTTGAATCTCGCGCCGTCTTTCGCTGGCGGCGGTCTTGGCGGCGGCGTCAGCGACATTCCGGTCGTCGTCGAGAGCGCGCAGACGATCATCGTGAACACGAAGACCGCCAGCACGAACACCATGTATCCGACGATGGTTGGCGTGGCTGGTTCCGACGACCAACTAACGGTCGCCCAGTTGCCGACTACCGCCGGCAGCGGCGCGAACGTGGGCGGCACTCCGCTGTTGCCCAACGGAGTCGTGGCGGGCAGCTCAATCACGGCGTTCCTCAACGGCAGCCCCTACCTGCAGGCGCCCCCGACCGGCTTGAACAACCCGGGCAATCTGCCCGGCGTCGCGGGCGGCGGAGGCGGTCCCGATTTGCTGATCAACGGAGTCGCCGAGGGCGTATTCCTTGACGGCGGCGGCAATTCCGGCACGGCGGGGCAAGGCGACCAGGCCGTCGTCTATGCCGCCAGCGAAGGCGGCTTGTCCACTCGACGCCCGGCGAAACCGATGTGTTCGGTCTGGGAGCGGGCGTATTGCAGTCGGGCTTCGGCGCCGGCAATGCGTTCGACACGATCCACGTCAACGACGGAGTTTCCGCATCCGACTCGACGTCCATTGACAACAACCTTTACGGTCTGCTGGTTCCGGTCTCCATCGACCCGGGCAGCTTCACCCAGTTCGGAATGCCCTTCGCGTCGCAGCAACCCGGCTTCATCGTCGACGGCGGCGACGAAGCGACTCCCGGCAATCCGCCGTTCCTCCCAGGCGGCGTGGCGGACGATTTCTTTGTGCATCCGTCCACGGATTTCAACATTCAGGTAAACGGCAATCTGCCGACCGACGTAAGTCCTGGACCGGTCGCTGGCGTTCCCCAAGGCGATCAACTCAACGTCTCGTTCCCCTGCCTCGGTTAACGTCTTCAGCGACGCCAACTCGCCGCCGAACGTCACGCTCACGGGCCAGACCAGCAACGGCGGCAGCCCGTTCGGCGTGAGTTACAGCTCGATCGAGCGCGTCAACGTACATTCGGGCAATGGCATCGTTAACATCGTCGGCGACAACAACATGCCGGGCGCCGATCAAGACGACTACTTCAAAGTCCGCGGCGGGCACGATCCGTTCAACCCGCCGCCGGCCAACGACGGCGTCGGACAATTCTCGCTGCAAATCGGCGGAAGCTGGACGCCGGGGACGGGCGACGTGGGAACACCGCCGCCGTCGGGGGCCTGTCGAGCGGCATCTGGTTCTATGGCGTTACGCGCATTAACGCCAGCGGCGGCGCGATCAGCGGGTTCGACGCCAATGGCAACGCCATCCCTGACTCGAGCTGATCCGGCCGGCGTCAACGCTCTCGATATCACGCCTTACGCGGACAACACGCCGCAGGGCTGGGGAATCGAGACGTACTGGAGCCAGGGGAACCAAATTGCAGACGGCGGCCAGCCGAACCCGGACTTGCTCATCTTCAACGGCGTTTCGGGCGTCTCGGAAAACATTGTCGTTCAACCGTCGGAATCGGCCGCCGGACCGACCGGCCCCGCGGGCCAGGTGTATGACAACAACGCCGCCACGGGCACGCCGATCGCCGTGGTCAACTACACGTTCAACACGAATATCATCGTCAACGGCAGCAGCCCGGCGGGTACGGCGGGCGATACGGATTCGTTGATGCTTAACGGCACGGACCCGGCGAACCCCGGCAGCAGCGGCAACGATACGTTCAATGCCGACTTCACCCGCGCCGGCACGCCCGGGCAATGAATGGGTGCAGGTGACCGACACCAACGGCGGCGCTGCGCTGTACAACCTGCAGAACTTCAGCAACTTCAATACGATCAGCCTGGCGGGTCTGGCCGGCGACGACACGTTTGCTATCACCGGTCGCGACACGGCTGCGGCGGCGACTTACGGCCCCTTGACCGTGAATGTGGATGGCGGCCTTCCCGATGGAAGCGACACGATCAGCTTGCCCGGCACGAACAACGCCAACGACACGTACAGCGTCACTCCCGGCGCTTCGAGTCACGATGGCGTGATAACGGAGCAACTGTCCGGCTCGCCCCAGACCACGATCAATTTCGTCAACGCCGAGAAGATCAACGTTGATGGCGGCGGCGGGACCGGCAGCGACACGTTGACCGTCAACGGCACGGGCGGAAACGATGCGATTACCGCCGCCGACGTCAACAGCACCACCGGCACGATCCAGGTCAATGCCGGGCCCGTGATCACGTTTGCCAACCTGGGGTCCGCAGCGCGCCGCCGACCAGTTCGCTCAACGTGCAGGGCAACGGCGGAAACGATGCGTTCCAACTCGCCGGCACGACCAACAACGATACGTTTGCTTATACGGCCAATGCCAGCGACGGCGGAACGATCTCACAGACGGCGGGCGGACCGACGGTTAATTTCGTTCTCAGCGGCATCCAGTCGGCGTCGCTCGATGCAAAGTCCAACGCCGACAGCGATTCACTGACCGTCACGACGGCCAACGCCACGATTACGCCGGGTTCGGAGCCCGGCTCGGGAACCGTGCAGCCGGTCGACGCCTTTGGCGCCTCCCTGCTGCCCTTGAGTTTCAGCAACGTCGAAAATGCGTCGGTCACGGGGGCGGCCGCGGTGATTCAGGGAACGGCTGCGAACGATACGATTGAAGTCTTGGCCAACGGCAACGTCAAGGTCACCAACGCGCTGGGCTTCAGTAACACGATCGACGTTTCGGCGTTTAACTCCCTGGTGATCAACGCGCTGGCGGGCGACGACAACATTACGATCGACGCCGGGGCCGCTGCGAACTTCGCCGGCGGAATCCAGGTGATCGGCGGCGACAACGGCGGCGGCAGCGACAACCTGATCTACAACGGAAACGGCAACAACATCGGCGTCGACTTGGGCAGCCAGACCATTCAGGAAACCGGCGTGGGTTACGGCCCGGTCAGCTTCACGGGCGTCGAGACAATCAGCGTCAACGGCGGCGCGGGCGATGTGGCCGTCACCGACCCCTATTCGTCGGACAACCTCGATGTTTGGACCACCAGCGCCACGCAGGCGACGGTCTCGGTCGAGGGCAGTTCCAGCTACCTGGTTGTCAATACGAGTGGGAATTTTGCGACGAATTTCACCGGCAGCAACCAAGCCTTGAATTTGATGGGGACGGCGAATTCCGACGCAATCACGGCGACCGCCGGACACCTGCAAATTGCCGGACTTCTTAAAATCGATTACTCGGGGCCGAGTGCAATCAACATCGACGGCGCGGCCGGAAACGATACGCTGATCGTCGACAACAGTTTGGGCTTGTTGACGCTGCCCGGCGGGTTGAATTTCGCCGGCGGTTCCGGGCAGGACCTGCTGCAATTGATCGGTTCCACATCGGCTGATGTGACGTACAGCCCCGGCTCAACGCCGGACGCCGGTACGGTGATGGAATCCAACGGCGGCACTCCCCAAATCGTCAATTTCACGGGCGTCGAACCGGTGCAGGTCGTGGGAACCGGCGGCGCGGATACCTTGACGGTCGCCAACCTCTTGCCATCCGGGCTTTTGAACGCAGACAACGCGATCAACTACACGGCCGGACCGAACGGCGGCATTGGGGTGTTCGCCGGCTACGCCAACACCGGACTGGTCAGCGTTGATAGCGCCGAGTCGATCGAGTTCGCCAACTACGGCGCGTTGACCATCAACGCCGGCGCAGGCGACGACACGATCAATCTCAACAACGCAAACACGCCCACGGCCCTGGCTTCGATTACGATCAATGCCGGCGACCCGACCGCCAGCGATACGCTCATCGTCAATGGCCGGGTCAATACGGCCGACGTCATCACCTATACCCCGGCCACCACGACCAGCGATACGGGCAGCGTGGCCATTACCGGGCTGCCCGTTGTGAACTTCACGACGACGGAACACCTGGTGATCAACGGTCAGAACGGCGGCCCCGGCGGCGCCGGCGACTCCCTGACGATCGCGACGAACAACCTGTCTAGCAATCAGACCGAAATCTTGACGCCGGGCAGCACGTTCGACTCGGGCCACGTTGATTTCCGCGACCGGCCCGGCGGAACTAATCCCACAGCCGTACCGGTTGACTTCCTTGCCTTGGGCGTGGCGGGTAGCGTGACCTTCTCAGACATCGGCCGGTCCGACAACCTGATTTACAACGGAACCGCGCTGGACGACAACTTCGCGGTCAACGCCGCCGGCCAGGTCGTACTGAATACGCAGATCCCGGTCAATACGTCTTCGATCAATACTCTCACGCTCGCCGGGCTCAGCGGCGACGATACGTTCAACATCGCCGGCAACCACAACCTGCCGGGCATTGCGATTGAGGGCGGCGATCCGTCGGCCAGCGACGTCGTGAACTTCACCGGCGACGGAACGAACGCCGTGACGGTCGATCTCGGCGCGGGAACCGTCCAGGAAGCAGGCTTCGGCGCCGTCAGCTTGAGCGGCGTGGAAACGCTGAACGTCAACGCGGGCGGAGCGGCATTGAACGTCGACGGTACGGCAGGGAACGACGACCTGACGGTCACGCCGACTGGCGGCAATGCGGGGACATTGCAGGACAATGCCGTATCGCTAGCGGTGAACTACCTGAACGTAGCCGCCAACACGGTGAATGTCGATTTCTCCTCCGGCGGCTTGGATACGTTGGTGGTCAACGCCTCCGCGTTGCCGGATACCGTCGGGGTGGATGTGCCTTCCGGCACGGTCAATACCGGCGCGGGCGGAGGCATCGTAGATTTCGGCGCGGGCGCCCGACGGCCTTGTCCGTCAATGGCTTGCAAGGCGGCGATACGTTTAACGTGACGCCGGGGACGATTCCCGTGGCGATCGACGGCGGCGATCCCGTGGGCGTGCTGCCAGGCGACCATATCAACGTCGACGCGGGCGGCAACCCGGTTCAGTTCATGCCCGGCCCGCAAGGCGACGAGGGCGGTTTCCAGGTGGCCGGCGACCAGGCCGTCAGCTTCGTCCACATCGAGAGCGCCAGCGTCCTCAATGGCAATCCGCTGGTCCTCAACGGCGCCAACGGCGACGACGCCATCACCATCACGGCGCGCGATGGTTCAACCCACCCGGGCGCCGACGGCGTCCAGGACTTCACCGTCTCGATCAACAACGGCCCCGAGTTCCTGTTCCTCAACACGGCGGCCATTCAGGTGAACGCCTTGGCCGGCGACGACACCATCACGGTGCGCACGCCCGCTCCCAACGACGCAGTCTGGAACGTCCAGGCGGCCATCAATGGCGGCGCGTCGAGCGCGGGCGACAAGGTCATCATCGAAACGCCCTATTCGGGCGCCGAGTCGGCGGTCTACACGCCGACGAGCGCGACAGCGAGGCGCTGGGAATCTCGGACCTGAACTCGCTGATCACGATGACCGATACCGAAAGCGTGCTCTACAACGGCCTGGCCGACGGCGACGACCTGACCATCTCCACGCCGAACGCCCACATCACCCCGGGCGTGTTCGCCGGATCGGGCACGGTGGCAGCCTTCGACGCGGCCAGCAATTCGCTGCTCGGCTTGTCGTACGAGAACGTCAACGGCAACGTCACGATCAGCGGCGCCACGGCCGTGATTCAGGGCACGTCCGGCGACGATCACATCAGCGTGTCGGCGGCCGGCATTGTCACGGTCAGCAACAGCAACAACGTGATTCAGAACACCTTCGACGCGTCGGCGTTTACGAGTCTGCTCATCAACGGCCTGGGCGGCGACGATACCATCGACATTGCCCCAAGCGGTCTCTTCGGCGGCGGCGTCACCGTGATCGGCGGGGAGCCGAGCCAGGGCAGCGATACGGTGAATGTAACCACGCCGACCAACAGCACCATTGACTTCAGCAACAGCACCATCACGGGCGTGGTTGGCGGCTCCGTTTCGCTGGTCGGCGTGGAAACGCTGAACGTCAACGGCGTGGCCGCCACGGCCAACGCCTGGACGGTCAACAACTACGGCGCAGTCACGGACGTGCACACGCTGAACCTCAACCCGGGCGGCGATGCGAGCGATACGATCGACTTGAACACGACGGGCGGCCCCGACACCATTCGCTACACGCCGCTCAGCGCAACAAGCGCGACGATCGAGCGACTGGAAGGCGGCCCGGTCCTGAACGTCAGCGGTTTCACCAACGCCGACGACAATCTGAGCCTGAATGCAGGCGGCAACGTCGACGCCGTACAGGTCGTGGCGCCGGCCGGCAACGATGCGATCCTGGTTACCCAAGGCGGCGTCGGCACGCGCGTGACCGTGACGGCCGGCGGCAATCCGTCGGGCGGCGTGAAGTGGGTGCCGTTGGACTTCACCAGCGTCAACTCCCTGGAAGTCGATGGCGGCGCGGGCAACGACCGCGTGGACGTGGACAACAGCAACGGACTGGTAAACCTCAGCTCCGGCATCACCGTGGATGGCGGCGACGGCGCCGACAGCCTGCAGTTGATTGGCAGCACGGCGGTCGATACCGACGTGTACACGGCCGGCCCCGCCGCCGGGTCAGGCAATATCGTCCAGTCCGCCGCGGCCGTCACGCAGAGCGTCTTCTTCAAGAATCTGGAGCCGGTGCTGGACCTGGTGACCTCCGCTGTGCTGACGGTCAACGCCTCCAACGGCGACAATGCGATCAACTACACGCAAGGTTCTTCGGCGGCCAACGGCCTGGTGTCCATCGATAACCAGGAGACCCTCGAGTTCTCCAACAAGACGGCCCTGACCATCAACGCTGGCGCCGGCGACGACACGATCAATCTCAACAACGCAACCACGCCCACGGGCCTGGCGTCGATTGCGGTCAATAGCGGCGACCCGACCGCCAGCGATACGCTCATCGTCAATGGCCGGGTGAATACGGCCGACATCATCACCTACACGCCGGCCACAACGACCAGTGACACGGGCAGCGTGGCCATTACAGGGCTGCCGATCGTGAACTTCACGACGACCGAGCGCCTGGTGATCAACGGCCAGAACGGCGGGCCCGGCGGCGCAGGCGACTTGCTGACGATCGCGACGAACAACCTGTCGGCCGGCCAGACTGAGATCTTGACGCCGGGTAGCACGTTCGACTCGGGCCACGTCGATTTCCGCGACCGGCCCGGCGGATCCAACCCCACGGCCGTGCCGGTTGACTTTCTCGCATTAGGCGTGGCCGGCAGCTTGACGTTCACAGACGTCGGCCGGTTCGACAACCTGATTTACAACGGAACCGCGTTGAACGACAACTTCACGGTCGACGCCGCCGGCCAGGTCGTGCTGAATACTCAGATCCCGGTCAACACGTCTTCGATCAACAGTCTCACGCTGGCGGGGCTCAGCGGTGACGATACGTTCAACGTCGCCGGCAACCATAACCTGCCGGGCATCGCGATTGAGGGCGGCGATCCGTCGGCCAGCGACGTCGTGAACTTCACCGGCGACGGAACGGGCGCCGTGACGGTCGATCTCGGCGCGGGAACCATCCAGGAAGCAGGCTTCGGCGCCGTCGGCTTGAGCGGCGTCGAAGTGGCTAATCTGGATACCGGCGGCAATACGCTGACGGTCAACGGCACGGCCGGAGCCGATACGCTCGCCGCCACGCCGACCGGCGCCAATGCGCGTTTCGTTCCAGGCCTATTCGGGCGGCACGGCCCAGAACGGCCAGGGCGGCACGCTCGCCTCGCTCACGCCCCTCTCGCCGGCCTTCAATGCCAGCAACGTCAGCGGCGCGGTCGGCGGCTTCGCCATCAATGGCAACGGCGGCAGCGACATGCTGTTCGTCGAGGCCAGCCAGAACGCCGATATCGATTGACGTCAACGACGCGACCTCCGGCGCCAACGCCGTGCTGATCGCGGGCATGTTGGCGGTCAACTACAACGCCGCGATGTCCCAGGTCGAGATCGACTCGCTGGCCGGCAGCGACACCATCAACATCGCCCCCTCCACGACCACCAGCTTCCTGGTCGATGGCGGCGATCCGATCGGCGTGCAGCCGGGCGACGTCATCAACCTGATTCATCCGGCCGTGGCTTACCAGATCTTCCCGGGCCCGACCAAAGACTCCGGCGGCCTGAAGACGCAGGGCTACCAGAACGTGAGCTGGGCCCATATCGAATCGATTGTCAACAGCGGCGGCGGCTCGCCGATCATCACGGGGACCAACGGCAACGACGAGATCACCGTCATCGCCCGCGACAGTTCCTACAATCCGGCCAATCCCGGCGTGACCAATCCGGCCCTGGACGGCGTGCAGGATTTCACCGTCTCGGTCAACGACGGCCCGGACATGCTGTTTATCAATACGCCCAACTTGTTCATTGACGGCCTGTCGGGCAACGACGACATCGTCGTCCGCGAGCCGGCGCCGAACCAGGCGGTCTGGAACGTCCAGGTCTTCGTGGCCGGCGGCGCGCCGGCATCCGGCGACAACCGGCTCGGCGACAACGTCGAGCTGGAAACTCCGGGCACGCAGACCGTCACGTACAGTCCGAACAATCCGTTGTCGGCGGTTCCGGTCGTACCCGGCGTCACGTTCACTTTGCCAGGTGCGGGCGGCGGCCAGTTCGCCGACGGGGGCAACACCTCGACCGTCACGGCCACGGAATTCCTCTTCCCCGGCTTCTTCCAGTCCTCGCCGGGCGGCGCCGAGAATTTCATCTACACGGGCGAGGCCGGCAACGACACGCTGACCTACAACACTCCGGTTAACGCCAAGCCGGCAGCGACCTGACCTACACGCCGGGCGCCACGCCCGACGCCGGCGCCATTACCGGCAGCCTGATCGGCGGCGCCGCCCTGACGCCGCTGACCTTCAGCGGCCTGGGCACGACGGGCAACGTGTCGTTCACCACCTCCAACGCCGGCGCGCACGGATCACCTCAACGTGGAAGGCGTGCCGACCTCGGCGGGCGAGAGCTTCTCGGTCACGCCGGCTGGCGGCGGCACGGTCCAGCTTTCGCAGTTGGCGCCCGCCAGCGGCATCATCACCGTACCGATCCTGACCTCGTCCGTAAACGCCCTGGAGCTCGCACGGACTCGGGCGGCAATGATCAGTTCAACCTGACCGGCGCCCTGCCGTACACCAACACGATCATCGATGACGGGGCCACCGTCAACCTCACCGGCGCCACGGGGCCTGGTGACGGCCAATCTGGCCGACAGCGCGGCAGCTCCGCCGACCAACAATACGACGATCACCGGCTACGGCGGGACGGTCACGTTCATCGGCGTCGACGTGGCCAACCTCGATGCCGGCGGCAACGGCCTGACCGTCAACGGCACGGCGAGCGACGATACGATCAATGTTACGCCCACCGGCGCCACGGCCGCCACGATTCAGGCCAACGGCGCGGCGCCGGTGTTGAACTTGAAGACGACGGCCACCGTCAGCCCGCTGATGATCGACGCCCTGGGCGGCAACAACACGCTTGTTGTCAGCGGTTCCGCCAATGCCGACTCCATCGTAGCGGCCACGACGGATGCAACCCACAGTACCGTCACCGTCAACGCCGATTTGCCGGTCATATACGTGACGGCCAACCTGGCCGCCCTCGACATTATCGGCCTCGACGGCAACGATCAGTTGACCGTCGACTCCACGGTTAGCGCCGTCAAGCCGACCGTAAACTACGACGGCGGCGCGGGCGTCAACGCCCTGTTGCTCAAGTCGGGCGGGACTGCCGGGAACGTTGCCATCAGCGACGTTTATACGCCCGGTCCGCAAGCTGGTTCGGGCTCCAACAGCCTGAACCTCACCACCGGCGGAGCCGAGCTGATCAACTTTGTCAACCTGGCGCCGATCTTCGATTTCGTCGCCGGGCCGCTGACCGTCAACGGCACCAACGCCGCCAACCAGATCAACTATTCCGAAGGCTTCAACAGCCTGGCTAATTTCCTGGCGTCGCCGCCTGTCCCGAGCGCGACCTGGGGCCAGGTGAGCGTCGACAGCTATGAGCCGATCGAATTCATCAACAAGACCACGCTGCAAATCAATGGTTTGGCGGGCAGCGATACGATCAGTCTCAATAACCCGATTACGGCCGGCCCGACCGGCTTGACGGCCATCACTGTCGACGGAGGCGATCCGACGGCGGGCAGCGACACCATCATCGTCAACCAGACGACGCCGACCAACGGCGCCATTAACTACACGCCAACCGCCGTCGACGGCGGCAGCATTACCGGCGCCGGCCCCGTGCCGATCACGCTGAGCCATGCCGAACATCTGTACCTCAACGATCAGGGGCAGGGCGACACGGTAACGGTCATCGGTACGGCCGGCAATGGCGACACGTTCGTCCATACGCCCGGCGCGGTCAACGACTCAGGAACTGTCGCCTTGAACAGCCTGTTGGCATTGAACTATCAGAACCTGTCGTCCGCCGGAACGATCAACATTTTCGAAACCGGACCGAGCGCCACGCCGAATACTCTGATCGTGCAAGGCACGGGCGACAACGACGCCTTTGGCGTTGCGGGAGGCACGGGGACCGTGTCGCTCAACAGCCGCGTGCCGATTACGGAATTGGGCATTCAGAAGCTGCGGCTCAACGGCACGTCGGCTTACGATACCTTCACTCTGAACGCTGTCATGCCGTACGTCAACGTCGCGGTCAACGGCGCGAATATCGGCGACAACGACGCCGTGGTGCTGCAAGGCGCCACCGGCCCGATTACCGTAAACCTGGGCGACGTGAATGCCACCCCGCCGGTTCCGACGACGATCAACGGTTACAATGGCGCCCCGCTCGCCAATTTCGTCAGCCTCTCGAACATCGCCCAGGCCAGCATTAATGGGGCCGGGGCCGCCAATCTGACGGTCAACGGCACGCCCGACGACGACGTGATCAATTACACGCCCAAGCTCTTGGGCGGGGCGCCCGCCGGCGGCGCCTTCAGTCTTAACGGACTGAATACGGTCTTCAACTTCAATATCGGAACCGGTGCGGTCAACACGTTTACCATCAACGGCGGCGGCTACACCGGCGGCGACCAGGTGAACGTGTACGGGCCGAATTCGGGCTCTACGTTCATCACGGACGTTGCGGCCCGCACCGTCACCGTCAGCAACTCCATCGGGACCTCGCTCAAACCGGTGATTCTCGGCACCGGCGGCGTCGGCGACGTGAACGAGATTCAACTCGTGAACCTCGTGGGCGGCATCGGCAACAACAACTTCCTGGTGGCGCCTGCGCCCGCCGCCCCCGCGCTGCTTGCGTTCCAGGGGGCCAGCGCTCAGGTCGGCGCAGCCGAACTTCAAAGTGCCCAACGGACTGTTGGTCAACGTGCAGGGCGGCGGCAACGCCTCGCAAAACGCGCTGCTCATCGCGACGCCTACCGGCGGCATGCTCAACGCCAGCCTGTTCGCCGCGGTGATGCGCAACACCAACACCAGCGGCGTCATCCGCATGTTCGAGATTCCGGCGGCGCCGAGCCGATTCAGTGGCCGGATATCGGTTACTCCGGAGTAGGAAATCTTCAGACCAACACGTTCGATCCGGCGGGCGACGCCACCGGGACCAAACAGCAAACGCTGGTCATGGGGCCGGACCCCTACGAACTCAATCAGACGCTGGCTACCGCCGCCTATCTGGGCAACGGCGCCACGATCAACGTCGAAAACCTGGCCATCTTCCCCAATAGCCAAGAGTTCCAGTTCGCGCCGGGAACTCCCCTGCTGAAGGCCGACAACGACTGGTACCGCGTGGTGGCGCAGTCGACCGGTACGTTGGACTTCCAGGTCTACTTCAAGCAGCAGTTCTTCATTCAGAATGGCAATCCCGCCGACGGCGCCCTGCCCGGCGCCGGCGAGCTGAGCATCGACGTTTACGACGCCAACAGCAATCTGATCGCCCACTTCGGCGCCAACGATGCGGACAGCGATCAACGCCGCCGCATTCCGGTCGTGGCCGGCGAGTCCTACTATTTCAGGGTCTATGGTCAGGAGCCGTCAGGGCTCGGGACCAACGGCTACAACATGTCGATCCTGAACACGCCGGCGCCGAAGCCCGACAGCCTGGGCTTGAACAACATCGTCGCGGCAAGGCTCGATCAACAACGCGACCGCGCCCGCCACCACGTCGTTCTCGGCCTCCGATGCGGCGCCCGCCGGCGCCCACGCAGCCGCTGCCGCCGCTGTCAACGCTCAACAACTTCTACGTGGGCAAGTACCTGGAGTTCACCTCCGGGGCTTTGTCGGCCAGCGACAGCTCATTACCGGCTACGTCGGGCGCGACGCCACACGTTCACCTTCGCCTCCGGTTTCTCCGCCGCTCCGGCCGTGGGCGACACCTTCCAGATCGAGAGCAACGATACCGGCCGTCGCAGTTCGACAACGTCACTCGCGATAATACGCCGACGCTCTACATCCGGCTCGACGCGGCCAATACGCCGACCGACGGCCTGCTCGATCTGCAAGGCGGCGGTTCGTCCAGCGGCAACGCCGCCGAACAACACGCCGATTCTGATTCCGTTCTGGGCGGGCAGCGACGCCGCCGCCCCGTACTCGCCGGCCAACAACGGCAGCTTCCGGATTGCCGTCTACGACAACACGAACCCGGTGTCGCCCATCTTCCTCGGCTATGCCGACCGCGTAGCCGGACAAACCGGCGTGTTCCAACTGCAGGTCACGACGCCGCTGGGTGAAGGCTCGCACAACATCGTGGCCAAGGTGGAAATCGACAGCCCGGCGAATCCCGTCAAACAAGAACGTCAGCGACGCGACGACGTTCCAGATCGTGGTCGACACGCTGCCCCCGCCGGTCTATTTCGGTTCGCCGACGACGCTCAACAGCGGTCTGCTCGGATCGAGCGATACGGGCGTGCCCGGGCAGCCGGCCACGATCATCGACCGGATCACCTCCGACAGCACGCCCACTCTTACGGCGTGGCCGAAGCCAACGCCGTCGTGCGGCTCTATTCCGATACGAATAACAACGGAGTGGTCGACAATGGCGATGTTCTGCTCGGCATGACCACGGCCACGCCGATTGACGGAACCAACCAGTTCCCCAG
Organism: Pirellulales bacterium; assembly: GCA_963786255.1. Classification (GTDB taxonomy): domain Bacteria; phylum Planctomycetota; class Planctomycetia; order Pirellulales; family JAICIG01; genus JAICIG01. The sequence goes on along the minus strand of CAWAYY010000025.1, from coordinate 380,639 downwards.
CGGCCAGTGGCAGATCACCTCGCAGGTCGATCTCAACGACCCCAGCTACGGCTTCTCGCTGGACGGCGTACGGCATCTGCTGGTCACGGGCGAAGACGCGGCCGGCAACGTCTCGGCCGCCCAGGCCCTGTCGATCTTCGTCGACACCCAAGGCCCGACCGTGAAGAACGTCAGCGTCACGGGCAGCCCGGGCTTCAACCTGTTCGCCAACAAGCCGGACACCCCCGCCCCACCCCGCTGGTCAACAGTCTCGACATCACCTTCAACGACCAGCCGATCCGCGTCGGACCGAATTTCGTCTACCCGGCCGTCAACCAGATCCTGGCCACCACGCCCGGCAACTACCAGTTGATCGGCCAGGCCACGGGCGCCGTGACGATCACTTCGGTGACGTTCAGCGACTCCACGGCCGCAGGCACGATCGGCATGAGCGTGGCGACGCTGCACTTTGCGGCGCCGCTGCCCGACGACCGCTACACGCTGACCATCAGCGACGGCATCACGGACAACGCCGGCAACAAACTGGACGGCGAGTTCGGCCCGAGCTTCCCCTCCGGCAACGGCAAGTCGGGCGGCCAGTTCCTCGGCCAGTTCACGGTCGACAGCCGGCCGGAGCTTGCTTCGTACAGTTCCGGCAGCATTTCCGTCGATCTGAACGGCAACTCCGTCTTCGACCCGCAGAATCCCGATGCCGCCAACCGCGACACGGTCTTCACGCTCGGCTTCCCGACGGACCGGCTGTTCGCCGGCAAGTTCGCCGACTCGCATGGCGCGGTCAACGGCTTTGACAAGCTCGGCGCCTACGGGTTCCTCAACGGGCAGTGGCGCTGGCTGCTGGATCTCAACGGCGACGGCACGTTCGACCCGCCGCGGGCGACATCAGCGTGGTCGAGCCGCTGGCTATCGACGGCTTGCCGGTCGCCGGCAACTGGACGAACAACCCGGCGATGGGCGACCAGATCGGCCTGTTCGACGGCACGACCTGGTGGCTGGACATGAATAACGACCACGTCATCGACAATACGGACGTGTCCCTCGGCGGCAAGTTGACGGGCGACATGAAGGGCTTGCCGATCTCCGGAGACTTCGACGGCGACGGCAAGATCGACCTGGGAACTTACAGCAATGGCATGTTCTACTTCGACCTGTCCAGCAAGGATCCGGGCGGCAAGCTGACCGGCAACTACAATGCCACGATTGACGTGCAAAGCGATCTGCCCAACACCGTCGGGTTCGCCGGAGTGCTCACGCGACCGGTCGCGGCCGACATGAACCGCGACGGCATCACCGATATCGGCGTGTTCGTCCCCGGCCAATCGCAGAATGCCGATTCGAATACGGCGCAGTGGTACTGGCTGATCTCCAACGATCCGAACGGCACGAAGCGGATCACCGGCCAGGTCAACACGCTGAACCATCCGTTCAGCCCGACGCCGCTCGGTCATGACCTGTACGCCGGATTCGGCAGCAACTTCTCCCTGCCGCTGGTCGGTAACTTCGACCCGCCGCCCAGTCCGGCCGGTAGCACGGGCGGCGCCCAGTCGAGTGGAACCTGGCTGCAGAACATGTATCTCGACGTGCTGGGCCGCCAGGCCTCGGCCGACGAACTGGCGTACTGGAGCGACCAGGTCAACCAGGGCGTGACCGCCAAGCAGATCGCCGACACCTTCCTGACCAGCACCGAGCGCCGCAGCGGCGTGATCAACGCCTTGTACCAGAAGTACCTCGGCCGCCAGGCCGATCAGGCGGGCATCAACTACTGGATCAGCGTCTGGAAATCCACCGGCGGACCGGAGGCGGTGCAGGCCGGCATCATCGGCTCGGCCGAGTACTACCAGACCGCCGGCGGAACCGACGCCGCCTGGGTCACGGCCTTGTACCAGAACATCCTGAACCGCCCGGTCGATGCCGCAGGACTTGCCTATTGGACCGACTACATCAAGACCCACAGCAAAGAGAGCGTCGTGCTGGGCTTCGTCACCAGCGACGAGTATCGCCTGGGTCTGATCAAGGGCTGGTTCCAGATCTATCTTGGCCGCGAGTTGGACGGTTCAGGCGCCCAGTACTGGCTGAACCAGATGAAACACGGCAAGACGCAAGAAGACATCCAGGCCGGCATCCTGGGCAGCGACGAGTTCAGGAATCGAGCATAGCTTATCGCGGTCAATGCACCTCCTAAAAGCACCGTCTCACGGCGTCGGCGCCAGCGAACGCAGATGTGCGGCCAGCATCGCTTCGGCCTGAGGGAACCAGCTCCTGATGCGAGGAGCGAACGGCGGCGCCGGTCCGCCACGGCGCAATTCGTCCAAATAGCCTTGCACCAGGGTGCGCCGAGCCGGGTCGGTCTCCATCAGCAGGTGAATCCAGGCCCAAGCTTCGGCATAGTCGATCTGGGTCATCTCGGCCGCCGAATCGATCCGTTCCAGCCGCTCCAGGTCCGGACGCCAACCTTGCGTCCCAAGGTTCTCCAACAATAACTGCACGTGCGGCCGGTTCAGCCCGGCATCGCCGCGAGGTACTTCAGCGTATTCAGCCAGGCCTTCGTCGAACCAGAGGGGCAAGTTGGGGACGACGGCGTGCAGGTAGCCGTGAGCCACTTCGTGCCGCAAGTCTTCTGCCACCCGGTCGCCCCAATGGGCGTAAACGGTCAACCGCGTGTCGGTCTCGACAAAGAACGCACGCCTCACGGGGAAATCGGGAAAGTGTTGCTCGATGAACTCGTGGAACCGCTGTTCGGATTCGAACAGATAGATGTGGACCGGCTCCTCCTTCTTCGGCAAGCCGAGTTTCCCCAATAGTTCCGCCCGTTCCCGGACCAGATCGTCCAGCAATCGGTGGTGGGGCGGCATCGGAAAATCGCTATAGACAATCAGCGGGTCCAGCACCAGCGTGTGTTTGCCGGGAAGCGTGGCCGTCGAGCGAGGCAAACCGGCGCAGCCCCAAATCGCCAGACAGGCCGCCAGCGCGGCCGATAATCGCTTGCGATTCACGGGCCAGCAAAACAACTTCAACGAGCCGCCTCCCATACCGTCGATCGACCGTGACCGGCAAGATGGCGCCGCCTGGCGGCCTTTACGCCCGCTCCGGCTAACGAGTCCAACCGTTGGACGAAGTCATCTGACCAGCGAGCCACGCTGTATTCGCGCTCGACGCGACGACGTCCGGCGGCGCCCATGCGCTCGCAGCGCCGGGTCGGCCGCCAGCCGCTGAATTGCTTCGGCCCACTCAGCCGGCGTGCGAGCCAGAAAGCCGGTTTCTCCAGGGACGACCATCTCGCAGTTGGCTCCAACCGGATTGGCAATCACCGGCAGGCCTGCCGCCATGAACTGCAGCACCTTCAGGCCGCACTTCCCTCGGCTCCATGAGTCGTCGGGCAGCCAACTGATGCCGATGTCGGCCTCGGCCAACTCGACCGCTTCGCTTTGCGACGACCAGGCTTTCTGCAATACGGACACGCCCGCGAGTTCAGGAAATGCGTCCGATACGACTTTCAACTGCAAGCCCGGCAGTCTTTCCGCGGCGGCGGCCAGATGAGCTTGAGCCAGGTACAAGCTGGGCAGCGTGCTCCGCTGGCCAATCCAGACCAACTTGATCTCTCCACCTTGCCGCTGTTGCCGAGCGATCGGGTATCGCTCCGGTTCGACGCAAGTGGGGAAGTAATGCACTCTTTCGCCAGGGACGAAAGCGGCGGCCTGATCGCGGAGAAAGGCGTTGCCGGCCGTGACCGCATCGGCCGCGTAAATCGTGGCCCAGAAATATGCCCAGCGCTGCCAGCTTTCCGTCCCTTTGGGGTGATAGCTGTCGCGGTGGAACAAGGCATCGTCGAAATCGTAGATCAGCGTTCGAGCGGAATTTCGCAGCAGGCACAACTGCCAGGGCGGTAACAGCTTGCGCTGGAGAATCACCGCATCGGCAGCGGTCACGCTCCGCAACTGGGTCAGGCGGCGAAAGCCGCTCTTCGCCAACGGCGTCGCTTCGAGCTGCCAGTCGTGCCGCGCCAGCGAAGCCGCAAAAGCTTGGATGCGGTAACGAAAGCAGACGTGGTCAGGGGCTTCGATCAGCGCAACTAACTTCACGAGGGTCCTCCCTGACCAGCTTTTCCTGACGGCAGTCGCCCAGCGCAGGGCGGCGGAAAGTGTAACAACGATTGGGGGAAAGGGACAGAGGAGAGGCGGGCGCGGATCGGAAGCGAACGGGCCACGAAAAAACGGGAATACCGCAATCGCCGGATGCTGCTCGCGCCCCCATCTTCTCGGGGACGCCGAAGCGGTGCATTTTGCCTACACGAGGCCTTTTGCCTGGTTAAGGCGAAACGCAAGCGAGGCAGCGGCAATCAGTTGCAGGAAAGCACGCGAACCCGAAGCACGAGCGAAGGCTTTCATGGCGCCCCCGGTTGGCAACCCCTCGCTTGCGATTCGGGTCGGTGTCGTCCGTCGGCAAGCCGGGTTAGGTCCTTAGGGGGAGTTTGGACCGCTGTGTTCCTCTTCTTCTTCCGCCACATCTCGCTCGATCAGAGCGCTCAGCCACCAGCCCCAGACAAAATAGTGAAAGCCAGCGACGACGAAGACCACGATGCCGGCGCCGGCGATGGCCGCCGCCGCCCCGCCGGTCAGCAGGAACAGCATCGCAAACAAGAACATTCCCACGAACAACGCCAGCGCGATCGATATCCAGGATCGGACCGCGGGCGTGCGTTCGGGAGGAGACATGTAAGATGCCGCCGGCAGGCGGCCTCAGGCGATGAATTCGGGCTCAATGAGCTTTGGAACCACGCCGGCGGCGTGACCGCGGGCCAGCAACTCTGCTACCGCCTGGCGGCCGCGAGGTCCGAAATCGAGCGTCCAATCATTGACGTACATGCCGACGAACGTATCCGCCTTGCTGCGGTCGAGATCGCGGCCGTATTGCAAAGCGTAGTCAAGCGCTTCCTGGCGATGCTCAAGTCCGTAGCGGATGCTCTCTTTGAGTAGGCGATTGACCTCTTTTATCACCTCGGGACCGAGATCCTTGCGTATGGCATTGGCGCCCAGCGGCAAGGGCAAGCCGGTTTCCTCAAACCACCACTTTCCGGTGTCGATGGCCAACTCGAGTTGACGGTCGCCGTAGGTGAGTTGCCCTTCGTGGATGATCAACCCGGCGTCGATGGTTTGAGCTTGATACTGTCCCGCCACCACGGCATCGAGGATCTCGTCAAAGGGAACAATCACATAGCGAAAGTCGGCGCCCAGGCAAAGCCGCAAGGCCAGGAACGCGGTCGTCAGCTTGCCGGGCACGGCAATCGTCTTGGCCCGCAAGTCGTCCAGCGAGAGTTTCTCCCGGGCGACGACCATCGGGCCATATTGATCTCCCATGCTGGCGCCGCAGGGGCAAAGTGCATACTTGTCAGTCAGGAATGCGTACGCATGAACGCTGACGGCGGTCAGCTCCAATTCGCCCGAAAATGCCCGCTGGTTGAGCGTCTCAATGTCGACCAATTCGTGCCGGAACTCGAAATCGCCCGTGTCAATCTTATGGTTCGCCAACGCGTGGAACATAAAGGCATCGTCAGGGTCTGGGCTATGGCCAACGCGAATCAGTTGTTTGGTCTGGGGCATTGCATCCTCAAATTGGCAAGCGGGACGGGACGAGTTGCGTGGCGCGTCTCACGCGCCGCGCGTCCCTGCCGGGGTCGGCTGCCGCATCATAAGACGAGGCCTTTCAAGCGTCAAACGCCCTGCGAGGGAGCAGCTTAGGTAAAACACGCAGTTTCTTGTTCAAGAGAAACCGCGGGCTGTTGCCCTAGTTAACCTGCTGACAAAACGGGCACTCGCCGACCGCTGTGGCCGCACAACTGATCGCCGCTTGCACATCCGGCGCATTTTTTCAAGATCGGCCGCGACCGCCCCTTGCCGACTGCAACTCGAAAGCGGCTGCTAACCCTCAACGGATGAAAGCTTTAGATCGACATGAATGCCGCAGAAAAACTGATCTATCACAATTGGCACAGTGATTGCAAACTAGATGGCCGTCCCCAATCAATACAGGAGGAATTGACCACATGCAGCGGACGTCAACACATTTCATCGATGAGAAACACACGGCCAACACCGCCGATCGCGATCTGGAACGGAGGGTGGTGAGCTATCTCGTCGGCCGGCACGTACCCGGCCTGCGAAACTTGGAAGTCGAAGCGAAGAACGGCACCGTTACCTTGCGGGGCCGCGTTCACACCTTCTACGAGAAGCAACTATGCCAGAATTGCTGCCGCCGTGTGGCCGGGGTCCTGCAGTTTGTGGACAATGTCGACGTCGCCAGTGTTCCGGTGGCCGCCGCACTTGCTTGAGCGTGTTGCGACGCCGTGCTGCAATTAAGCCGTGCGGCGCCGTGCGAGTCGAAGTTACGCCGCCCATTCATGGCGGCGGGCGAAGCGCTCCTCGATAGAGGCCCCTCTCGCCCAAACGTTCCGTATCGCATTCTGCTTTTTGCGCCTCCCCGCAAGTCACGCTCGGGGGGGGCGCTTCTGTTCTGTAGGGGCGCCGTCTGGCGCCTTGCCGTTTTCTGGATTTTTGCGTTGGCGGGGCTGAGGCTAAGCTTCGGAGACGTCCCGCTCCATTGGGGCATCGTTTCGTTCTGCCGTGAGGCGCCCATGCGGATTGAACATGCGGATTGAAATCGATCTTAGACCTGGCAAGTCGCCAGGCTTGGCGGCGAATGCCCGCTGGTAGGTCGCGCTCTAAGCCACGTTTCCGAAGACGACTTCGCCCTCGGAAACGGTAGCCCGGACGGTCAAGCTGGGCCGCGGTTCGGTCTCCAGGTCGAACAACACGAGGTTGGCGTTATCGCCAGGCCGCAAGCTGCCTGCCCGCTCGCCAAGCAATCGCGCAGGATGCTCAACGGCCATTGCCACCGCGGCGCGTAAGTCGACCCCCGCAAAGTGCATTACGTTGGCAATCCCCGCGCCGATCGGCGCCGAAGCTCCGGCCAACAGTTGATCCTGCCCAGCAATCAGCAGGCGACCGTCCGGCATCACTTCAACGTCGCCGCCGCTGCTTGCATGTCGTCCGGGCGGCAAGCCCGCCAATCCCGAGACGTCGCTCACCAGGATGCAAAGCTCGGGCGTCTTGGCTCGAACCATGGCCTTAACGACCTCGGGGGGCAGGTGATGCCCGTCGACGATCAGGCTGGCCATGAGTCGATCTTCGGCTAACTGGTCCCAAATGTAGTTCGGATGACGCCGCAGAACCTGATGTGCTCCATTGCCCAGATGCGTGCTCAGCCGCGCACCGGCGTCGACCGCAGCGGCAATCTGGCAGCCGTTGGCCCCTGTGTGCCCGATTGCCACAATCACTCCGCTGGCCGTGACTCGACGGATGAAAGCCGGCGCTTCCTCAAAATGAGGCGACATGGTCAGCAAACGGATGCGGCCGCCCGCGGCTTGCTGAAGATGTTCAAACTCTTCCCACGTGGGCCGACGGCAGTGCTCTTTTGGGTGTGCGCCGCGCGGACCGTCATTGCTGTCGAAGTACGGCCCTTCCAGGTGAATTCCAGCCACCGCCTGCCCTGCCTGAGGAAAGGTACGGCAGGCGAAGTCAATCGTCTGCATGCCATGCACGAGACACTCAAAGCTTTGCGTCGTCAACGTCGGGCATAGCGAAGTCACGCCGAAGGCAAAGTGCCGCTGCACAATTTCCAGGACCTTTTCCGGCGTCAATTCGAAGGAGCTGAATTCCTGGCCGTTGTAGCCGTTGACCTGCAGATCGATCCAGCCGGGAGCCACCCACGGCAAGCGATGATCGCCCGCCGGCTCGTCAAGCTGCGTCGTGCTCTCAATACGGCGTTCAGCAATTTCCAGTCGCACCGGTCGGCGGTTATCGAAACGTCGAGCGACGATCTGCATGCAGCAATCCTTCTGTGTCTACCTGATGGAGAAGCAACGGCCGTGCGCGATCACGGTTCGTCAGTCCGGACCAGGCCGAACGGCTCGCTCGCGAGAAGACGGCCTAAAAATGGCCGGTTTGCACTTCGTAACTCCGCATTACGGCCAACATAACCGCCGCGTTGTCGCAACGCCAGAATGAGATGGGCGTCGTGTGCGCAAAAAAAAGGGCCGCTCAGCCCCCCGGCATTGAGCGGCCCCCACGAAGGAGCGAAACATCTTAGCCAAATCTGCTTGCGATTTGCCGCGACTTAGTGCGATGTGCGGCTACCGAGTGCTCCCATAGATCACCGCCGTTCTGCCGGCGCCGCTCCATTGATACGGATGCCGGTAATTGTTCGCGATCCAGCCCGGTCCGTAAACGCCCGACTGCCACGGCACCGGATTGGCCATGGGACGGGAGTTCGAGAAGCCGTACCATTGCATGGCGGCGATCCGGCGCTGGCGCTGCCAGGCTCGGAATTCGGCCTTCCGCCGCACGGCAGCTTTCGGATCCTCGTAGCGGCGCAGTTCTTGTTGGTAGAACCAGACCTCAGGAGTCATCTGGCCCAGCGACTCGGCGCTTTCCGCCGCCAGATCCGCGTTTGACTTTTCAACACGGCTGCGCGCGTCTGGACGCATTGTTAACTCATTGCTGGGGCGCGTCGACGCACCGCGAGGCTGCTGCGCTTTCAGCAAAAACGGCCGGCGCCAGGACGCCGGCGACAACCAGGAAGACAAGTTTCTTCATGGGTCGTTATTTCCTTGAGAAAAAAACACTTGTTTTAGCTCGTTGCGCCGTTCGCTCACACGGTCTGACCAGGCGCACTTGCAAAATTTGCGCCTCTGGCCGGCAAATGGTATGGACCGGAGGCCGCCCCTGTTCCAAGCTGCGGGTATGCCTGGCAGGGCGGAGGCCGCGAACAAACGCGTTACACCTCAGTAGAGCGCTTTCGGCATTTTCGCTTGGGAACGATAAGCGAGAATCTATCGAAATTGCCGATCGCAGCAGTGATCGCTGCGCCGCAAGTTCCCCGGAACAAGCTAAGGCAACTAGATAAGCCGACGGGGGACGGTCCAAGGATCGCCCGTCAAGCCAAGTTTGACTGGCCCAGGAAGCTCCAGAACTCCTGTTCACCGCCGTGAACCACGAGTACATACAGCCGCGTGCCGTCGGTCCAGGCGGCGGTGGCAAGCCCCCCGGTGCGTTGAGGCAGACCTGGGGAACGCCCCAATCCGGCGATGGATTGGCTGCGCCCGGTACTCAGCGGCATGACGTACAACGTGCCTTTGGCGCCCGCGGCTGCGATCAGCTCGTAGGCCACGCCGCGCCGCCCGATGAAACCGCGTACCGACTTCCAGCGGCGGGCCGCTTGGGCCGACACGGCGGAGGGGACCGCATACCAGCGCTGAGGCGGCGATTTAGCGACTGATTTCCAGTGGTCGGGCGCGGCGGCGCTATCAAAGGCGTTGGCAGATGCCAGAAGTTGCTCGTAGCTGATTGACTCCACCGGGCGAGTCCACCACCAGGCGGCGACGCACACCGCAGCCGCGGTGGCTAAAGCGGCGCCGAGTTGCCAACGCCGCCGCGAAAACCGCAGCCGCACGCTCGCCGGCGCCGAAGCAGTCGCTGCTTCTGCCAGCTTCGTCGAGGGTTCGGCAGCCGGCGCTAGAAAGGTCGCAGCTTGTTCGGTGCGTTCGAGCTCCGCCTGCCGCAATCGCTCCAACAGGCGTTCGGCCAGACCGTCCGGCGCGGGCCCCTGCTCCATGGCGCCGGCAAGGGCGTTATCGAGCGCGGCCACGCGCAACCGCAACGCGGTCCACTGTGGTTGCTGCGAAATCTCGTCGGCAAAGGGAGCGATTTCGGGCAATTGCCAATCGCGCCCTCGGGATCGAAACGGCTCGGCCGACAGACCTCGATTGCCTGGCGAAAAGCCTCGGGCGTCGGCTCGCGCGGGCCGTTGGAATGCGGAAGGTTCGATTTTGGATCGTGGTCCATCGCGTTGACCTCTAGCCCCTCGGGCCCCAAGCTTCCGGCGCCCCTGCACTGTGAACGCCATGCACATGCACTGCACGGGGCTGGCCCGCCGCATGCAATTCCGGTTCGAACAGCCGAGACCTGAGTTGGGCCTTGGCTCGCGACAGCCGGCTCATCACGGTTCCCGGCGGCAACGCCAATTTCTCGGCGATTTCTCGATACGAGCAACCTTCAAAGTAGAACAACAACAGCACGGCCTTGAAGTCGTCAGTCAATTCATTGATGGCCGCTTGCAGCCGTTGCTGGTCGATTTCAGCGGCGGGCGGCGTTTCTTCGGCAATGCTGTCCATATCCAACTCGACGGAAGCCGCCGCGAGCGGCGTTCGCTTGCGGCAGGACTTGAAGTACGCATTCCGCAAGATGGCGAGCAGCCAAGCTCTCGCGTGCTCCGCGCTGCGTAATTGATCGAGCTTGAGCTGAGCGGCCAAAAACGTCTGCTGCGTGAGATCCTCAGCATCGCACCCGTCGCCCGACAGCCGAAAGGCATACCGGTAAACGGCCGCATGATGATCCGCGACGAGCGTGGCGATGTCCAATGTGGGGGGACTCGCCGCCGGGGGATTTTCTGTCGAGGAAATCACTTCCTTGGGATCCACATCCGCTCGATCCACTGTCGGTGGATTCTGTGTCGGGAGGTTCTCTGCCGGGAGGTTCTCCGCCATATTGCGCCTACGTCAGATAAGAGCCGCGTGCCGTACCCAATATTCCCTTTTGCTCCTGAGATTTCGTGAAAAATAAGCAATACTTGCGCCCGACTCGGAAAGCCTGGAAAAATTGTATCCGAGCGGGAATAAATCCCCAAGCGTTGGGATCAAAGGGGATGCACGCCGTTAGCGCAGGACGGACCTGCACGTGGTTCGGCACAAACTCAGAAGACAAGAAAAGGGTTTCGCAATGAAGAAAATTGCACTGTTCAGCATGTTGTTCGGTCTCGGTCTGTTCACTTTCGGTTGCGGCGAAGCGGCCAAGCAGCCTGAACCGGCCCCCGCCGTAACCCCCGGTGCGGAGACGGAGACGACGACCCCCGAAGAAATGAATGAAGAGGAGAAGGGCGACGAGGCGGCTCCGGAAGAGAGCGCGCCGGAAGCCGAAAAGGCCGACGCTGAAAAGGAAGAAGCCAAGGCCGACGAGGAAAAGGCTGACGCCGAAAAGGAAGAAGCCAAGGCTGACGAAGAGAAAGCCGAAGACAAGGCCGACGAAGAAAAGGCTGAGTAGTCTTTCTGCTCCAGGCTTGTCATCGCCGCCGCATGGCCATCATGCACGTCGCGAGCAAGCAAGCGATCCACGGCAAGGGAAGGACGTCTACGCGACGCCCTTCCCTTGTTTTTTTGCGTACGCCGCCCCCCTGCAGGCGAATCGAGGCAAAGCGGCAAGTAGAAGGCAGGCCCGCGTAACGCCCGCGCACGTTGCGGCGGCGTTGGTTGCTATGGGAGAATCTGCTCCAGCAGCGCCGCCAGACGCCAGCCTGCTTTGTGCAATTCTTTCTCGGCGACTTGGGCGGCAAACGCAGGGTAGCTATTCCCGTCGGCCTTGGCAGTGCCTGAAGCCAGCGGTTCGCCGTGGCTCTCGTGCACTTGAATGTGCTCAAACGTCAGTTGCTCGTGCGCTTGTTTGGCAATCGGCAGGATCTCGTCGGCAAGCGCTTCGGCCCATTGGCTCGGATCAAGCATCGGATCGAGTTTCCAGTGCTCGGGCTCGCGTGCGGCCAAAAGCTTCGGCAGTTGCTTGTTGCTGACCGCTCCCAGCGCCGGGCGCTCGGCGCTCAGCCTTTCTTTCCAAGCATCGATCGCGGAGACGGCCGCCGCCTGGTCCCAAAACAGATGCAGCGAATCGGCGACCTCGCCGTTGTAGTGGCGCGGCCAACCGTGCAAACGCGGCATTAGGACAAGGTGCAATGTATTGCCGCCCTGGTCAGGACTTCCCGAGGCGCCAGCATCAGGATTGACGGGCTGGCCCTGTTTGTCGAAGAACTCGGCGCCCACGTGCAACGGCTGATGGATATCGCCGAGATAATGGGCCAGCAAGACGACCGCAACCGGCTTGGAGATTTTGTAGTCGTTGCTTTCGCTCTCCTGCCCCTGCAGCACGCGGACGCAGAAGGATATCATGTGAACGATATCCGAAGGAAATCTCCCGACCGTCCCATCGGCGTACTTGCTGTTTCCAGCAATCGGAACGTCCGTATAGTGGAACGTCCGATGCGATGGGCGGTGCTGGGCGTTAGGCGAGTTCGGATTTGCCTCCCAGAACGCCCGCAGTTGCGCGGCGATCTCCGGATGAGCAGGCAGGTACTTCAGCTTGGCTGTCGGATTTCTGTCCCAGGTCTTGATTTCATCCGGCAGCAGCGCCGCTTGCGCCAACGTCAGGCCATCGAGGAGGGAATTGATTTTTACGGCCGCCTGTTTGCCCGCCAGTCGATGGTCGGCAATGGCCCCCACGAGACGGTGCCCCTCAGGGCCGTAGGCCTTTGCCCCGGTAGCGGAGAGCGCCAGACTGAGCCACAAGCCGACAGCGCAAAGCATCCTCATCGTCCTACCCCTGTTAAGGCATGCGCTTCAGCGTAACCAGGTAGACCTCTGATCCGGGCTGCGTTTTGAATTCGACGGGCCGTTGCTTAATGGCAGTGTTGGTTGAAACGCAGATTTTCAAATCGTCTTTTGCCAACTCGTAGATTCCCCACATACTTTCACCGTTGAACACGCCCAGCGTATCTTCCGTCGGCTTGAAGTCGGCAGCCTTGGGAATTGCTTCGGCGTTCAAGATCAACTCCGTGCTGACGATGGCGCTGCCCGCCGAGCTGACGAGCGCGATCTTGTCCTTTTCGATCCGCACAAGGACATCGCGCAACACCTGGCTCGCCAGATCGCTTGTCACGTTCTGCCCATCGGCCTCGACCGACGCAATTTGCCACTCGCCTTGCATTTGCTTCAAGTCGGCCTTGGTCTTGTCCGATTCATCGGCGCCTGCCGTCAGGCAAAAACCAGCGACTGCCAGGAACACGAGTTGCGATTTCATGGGGAAGAAAACCTCCTTGCAAAGACGCCAAGCAATATGAGAAGCAATACTCCGCCCGGCGGTCAGCCTACCTCTGGAGCTTCTCCGATTCAATCATTCGCTCCCGAGTTTCGACGCGGACCGCCAAGATTGTACGCTCTCGCTCAACTGGCGCAGCTCGTCTGCATCGCGGGACCCGACGCAGGATCGCTCCCCATCAGAGTGTCTCGCAACTGGAGAGCGGGAATCTCGATCCACCGCGAGAGTTGAATGCCCAGCCCTAAACTGGCCGCAAAGTAAGCAGGCGTTTCCAGCCATTCCGGCAGGCCGCACAGCGGCAAGAACCAGGCCTGGATAATGGTGTGCCAGAGATAGATCGAGTACGAGTGCCGGCCGACCAGCGCCAGGCTCTTGGTGCAGCCGTTTTCGGCCATGCCTCGACAAACGAGCGACGAAACAATCGCACCGCGCCGAGCGTTCCGAGCGTCAGGCCAAGCGAGCAAAGCCAACGGCACTCGAACTGTTCGTAGATGAAAGGCGGGGAGAGCAACGCTGCGCCCGCTACGAGCAACGCCAGCCAATGGCGCCGGCAGGCCGCGGAGAATTGCGGCCGGTAATGATAAAAGTAGCTTAGCGTCACGCCGAACAGCAGCGAGTCGAAACGCAGGTGCGTCGGCGCGTAACAGCGGCGCCACTGCAACTCCGGATCGGCGAGCGCCGGCGCCAGACTCTGCAACCATCGGGCCGTCAGCAGCGCGACCATCGCAGCCGCCGCAATCCGCGGCACGGCCGCAAATCGATCGCCGCTGAGGCCGATCAGCAGGAAAGGAATGACCAGGTAGAAGTGCTCTTCAACGGCCAACGACCAGTTGGGATGCCACCAGTAACCATCGGACAAATAGTTTTGCAGAAAGAATAATTCGCCGCAGGTGGCTCGCGCCGGCAAGCTTTCTCCGACAAGCAGCCGGCAAACGACCGTGACGCCAAGCAGGCACCAGAATGCCGGATAGATTTTGAATCCGCGACGGATCAGAAACCGGGCCGCGTTGATCTTGCCGGTTTCATGGAACTCGCGAAACAGCAAGCCCGATACCAGAAACCCCGACAGCACAAAGAACAGATCGACGCCGACGCCTCCGCCGCGTGCAATTACGCGCAGCACCATGTTCGCGTCATCGCTCCAGCGTGCGTGACGAAACAGCACGAGCAACAGCGCGAGGGCGCGTAGCACATCGAGCGACAATAATCGGTTCGGCATGGCGCCGTCCTCGCGATCATCAGATCGGCGAGCCAAGAGACACGGGGCGTTTCCTCCTCAGAAAACCCTAGTTTGCGGCACGAACGCGTCAAATCGAACGAACATGCGGATGATGCCGTTAATGCGGGCCAGGCACGCCAGACCGGCAGCTGCCGCAGGAAAACGCATGCCCGCACCTGTCGAATGCCTCGCGGTATCTTAAGGCTTATTCCGTCACGCCCAGCACGCGGAATAGGCCCCGGCAAAACTCCGGCAGATCGTCCGGCTTGCGGCTGGAGACGAAGTGCCGGTCGACGACGGCCGCGGCGTCTTCCCAAATAGCGCCGGCGTTGACCAGGTCGTCCTTGATGCCGAGCGACCCGGTCACTTTCACGCCGCGATAAACGCCGGCTGAAATCGGAATCCAGCCGCCGTGGCAAATGGCGGCCACTAATTTGCCGGCCTCGGCGAATTGCCGCACCAGCTCCAAAACTTTGGGATCACGACGCAGCTTATCGGGCATGAAGCCGCCCGGAACAACCACGCCGTGAAAGTCAGTCGCTTCCATGTCGCGGATCGCCGCGTCGGAGCGGCATGGGTAGCTGTGCTTTCCGGCGTACTTGCAATCGGCTTCCGGGCCGGCCACGGTCACGTGGGCGCCGCCTTCGATCAGCCGCAGTTTCGGATACCACAGCTCCAGGTCTTCATAAATATCGTCGACAAACATCAGTACTCGTTTGCCTTCGAGCGGTCTCTTCGATTCGGCTGCCATGGCATTCTCCGGCACAGGTCTCAGTCGTATGCGACGGTTCGATCCGCGTCGCGTTCCCATTCAAGCATGTTCGTATTCAAGCAAATCCGATCGATACCTCAAGAGACCTGCCTCAAGCGGCCGCCGGAGTTCAGGCATTGAGACGCCAAATGGTGAAATTCAAAACCGACGCGAAGCTGACCCACAGCAGGTACGGCACAAGCAAGGCGCCAGCCGCTCGCGTGACTCGGAAAAAGGAAAGCGTGGTCGCCAGGATCGCCAGCCACAGCAATGCGATCTCGACCAACGCCGCCCCCGGTCGCTGGAGATAGAAGAAACAACCCGACCAGGCGACGTTCAGCGCCAACTGGACGCCGAACAACGCCAACGGAAGTCGAACTGCCGCTCGCTCTCGCTGCCGCCAAACGAGCCAGGCGGAAATCGCCATCAGCAGATAAAGCAGCGACCACACGGGGCCGAATACCCAGTCGGGCGGATTGAACGCGGGCTTTTTCAAGCCTGCATACCATGGCTCGAGCGCGACGACGGTCAGTTGCGAACCGAGCCCGGCCGCGGCAAAGCAAATTGCCGCCGATACGAGCAGCGCAAAGGTATCTTTCGCGGACAATTTCATCGCTTGCTCTTTTTCGGAGAACGGGTCGTCTTGGGCCCCGAACCGCGCATCGCCGCCAACGCCTCGAGCGCCCGAGCGCGGCCGGCGGCATGTTCAATGACCGGGCAGGGATAATCCCGGCCCAACTCAATGCCCGCCTCGTCCAACGCCAGCCGAGGCGCCGTCCACGGCTTCTGCAGCCATTCGTTTTCCAGAGCCGACAGTTCCGGAACCCAGCGTCGCACGTAGGCGCCGTCGCCATCGAAACGCTCGCCTTGGGTTACCGGGTTGAAAATGCGGAAGTAGGGCGCCGCGTCGGCGCCGCAACCGGCGACCCATTGCCAGCCGAGCGTGTTGTTCGCCAGATCGGCGTCGACCAGCGTGTCCCAGAACCAACGGGCGCCGGCTTGCCAGGGAATCAGCAGGTGTTTTACCAGCAGCGAGGCGACAATCATCCTGGCCCGATTGTGCATCCAGCCTGTCGACCAGAGTTGCCGCATGCCTGCGTCGACCAAGGGGTAGCCAGTCCTGCCTCGTTGCCACGCGCCAATCCGTCCGGGTCTTCGAGCCACGGGAAGCCGGCGAAGTCCGTGTTGAGCGGCTGCTCCGTGACGTGCGGAAAGTGAACCAACAGATGATAGGCGAACTCTCGCCACACGATCTGCCGCAAGTATGATTGCCCGGCATCAGACAGTCCGCGGCCCGTCTGCGCTTCGCCGTGTTCTCTGACTGCATGCCAGACCTGCCGCGGACTGATCTCGCCGAAGTGCAGATGAGGCGACAAGCCCGATACCCCTTGTTCACCGGGAATGTCGCGACCGGTCGGATAATCATTCAAACCTTGGTCGAGGAAACGCTTTAGTCGCGCCTTTGCGCCGGCGGCGCCCGGAGTCCAAGCGGCGCGCAATCCGCCGGCCCAGTCAATCCGCGGTTCGAGCCCCAAGTTCTTCAAGCTTTCGGATTTGGGCCAATGCCGAGGCGCCGGCAAGCTTCGCGGCGCGGCCTTGGGCGACGGCGGCGCATCGCTCGCCAGGCAAGCGCGATAGAACGGCGTAAACACGCGGTACGGCCCGCCCTGACTGGTGAGGATTTCGCGCGGCTCGAACAGCAATGCATCTTTGAAGCTCTGCGTTTCTATGCCGGCTGCGTTTAGGGCCGCGTTCACTTCGTCGTCGCGGCGCCGGACGGCGGGTTCATAGCCGCGATTCCAAAACACGGCGCTGGCGTTGGTCTCTTCAATCAGATGCTTCAACGTCGCCAAAGTCGGTCCGCGGCGGATGATAAGCTTCGATCCGCGGCGTTCCAGCTCTTGTTGTAAGTGCGCCAACGATTGGTGCAGCCACCAGCGGCTGGCGGCGCCGGGCGGCCAAGGCTGTTCCTCGTCCGGCGCCCAGATAAATACGGGCACGACCGGGCCCTTGCGCGGCGGCCGCCACGGCGGGCTGATCTTCTAGCCGCAGGTCTCGCCGCAACCAGACTATGCTAGCAGGCGTCGCCATTGCTTGTCCTCGAGCGCACCAATTCGGCTGGCGCGGGCCGCAAGGGGGAGCCTTATTCGGCCGCGTCTTCAGGCGCCGAAAATACCGCGGCGCTGGCGGTGAAGCCATGCAAGAAGTTCTTACCCCCGACCGGGCCAATTTCCCCCTGGGCGAAGAAGCCGGCGATCGGGATTTCGCCCAGGCCTTGCGAGACTACGCTGGCGTCGTGGTGCGGCTGCTCAAACATCCGCGTGCCGCGCCCATTGCAGGTAAACAACAGGGCGCCCGTCGCGCCGCCGGCGGACGCCTGTTTGGCGGCCGCAACCAGCTCTCGCAAATCCTCGTCGGCGGTTCGCGCATCGCGGACGTGGAACTGCACGGTCTGCCCCGGCCGGACATAATCGCCAATGGCCAGGGCGCCCGTGTTGCGGTCGGCGCCGATGCAGTTGCGAATCAGGAAGTCGCCCCGGCCGAACTGGTCCTGATACTCGTTGATCACGCGCCCCAAGTGCAACCCGTTCTGCACGAGTTGTTGTTCTTCCGGCGTTGCGCCGGCGAGCACGTCCTGCAATTGAGCCAGCGGCGGCTTGCCGCTGAGCTCGAAAATTACGTTCTGCTCGGCCTTGGTGACCACAAACGTGCGACCAATCGGCCGGCAGCCTTGGGAAACAACCGCCTTGATCTGCACCGGTCCGTGAACGAGCGCCGCTACGGCGCCCTGATCGAATGTCTCCCCGTTCAAAACCAGCCGATTGCCGCCCGGCGAATAGGAACCGCTCGCCATTCCGCCCAGCACCGGCACGCCGGGCCGATCCTCATTGAGCCGCTCCAACAGCCAATCGGCCGGAAAGCTGAACGGCTCGCCCAGCAACAACAGCGCCGCCCCTGCGGGCCATTCGACCGGCAGATCATCGGGCCAGCCGGTAACCGTGCCCCCTTCCGTCGTTTTTTCAAACTGCAGGTGCATCGGCGAGATCGAGACGCCGGGCAACGAGGCCAGCCAGAGAGCGACGGCCGGCGCTTCTTCGACTTCACGAGCGTTGCCCACGATTGATTCGCCCGTACAGCCGAGCAGGCAACCGACCGACGTCTGCTTGCGGATCTCCGCGGCGATCTCGCTCATCTGGCCGGCAAAGTGGGGCGAAACAAACGCCAGCGCCAGATTTGGCGAGATTCCAAGTTGCGAGCCCGCCGCCTGGCAGACCTCCGCCGCCGCCTTCGCCGCGTCGGGCGACGTCGACAGCGCCGCCGCAAACCGCAAACCGTCCGTCGGATTCGATGGGTTCATGAATTCCTCCGCCTGAATGAGAAGTCCCGCTGTGCCGCGGCGCCTGCGGTCAACTTACCCGGAATGCCGCGATTGCGGTATCGCCTTACGAGCAACTCGATCGGTTCGCCTGCCATGCGATCATTTCACTCCTTGCCGGCGGTACTTTTCCTTGTACTTTTCCCACAACCTCTTCTGGCGATCGTCCAGTTCCGCCTTTTTTCCCTGGATGAAGGCCATCGTCACCTGCGTCGGAATCTCCAGCAGGTCGCCGTCGGCGACGATCAGCGTGGCGTCTTTGCCGGCCTCGAGCGAGCCGATCCGATCGGCGACGCCGAGGATTTCGGCGGGCGAAAGCGTGATCGCCCGCAGTGCTTCGTCGGCTGTCAAACCATGTGCGGCCGCCGTGCCGGCGTGATATGCGAGGTTGCGGACCATGGCAGGCCGAGCGGCGCCGGAGATGCAAAAGCGAATTCCGGCGTCGCGCAGACGAGCCGGCAGCGCGAACGGCGCATCGTACGGATCATCGCGCCGCCGCGGCAGTCGATGCACTCCCCCCACGATCACCGGGATGTTGCGACTCTTGAGCAACTCGGCGCATGCCGGTGCATCGTAACCGCCGACGATAATCAGCTTCAGCTTCTCGCGTTCGCAGAATGCCACGGCCGATTGAATCTGTTGGATCTCCTCCGCTTCGACGATCAGCGGCGCCTTGCGCTCAAGCACTGGCACGAATGCTTCCCAGCGAGCGTCGAGGTCATATTTCCGCATGTCGCCGTTGGTCAACGTTTGACGATGACGGTAATAGTCGCGGGCGTCGGCCAGTGCGCGACGCAGCTCAACCAGCGCTTTATCGCGGAGCTGCAATTGCTCCTGGGCCGATTTGTCCTCGTGCCAATTCTGGACCGGCGCCATCCGCGGCCAGCGCACATGAACGGCGACTGACGGCTTGAGCGTCATCTCTTCCCACGTCCAGCCGTCGAGCTGCACCACCGCCGACGTCCCCGAGATCAAGCCGCCGCTCGGCGCCGTCAATACCGTCAACACCCCGTTGGAGCGGGCCACCGGAATGGCCTCGCTATCGGGGTTGATCGCCACGCGGGTTTGCACGTTCGGATTGATTCGCCCGGTCTCGGTTTGGTCGGAGCTGGCCTTGACCGCCGAGATTTCCACCAGTCCCAAGTGCGTGAAGGCGTCGAACAGCCCCGGATAAACATGGTTGCCGCCGAGATCGATCCGTTCCACGTCGGCCGGCAGCGCCACGTCCTTGCCCACGGCGACGATCTTGCCTCTTTCGAACAACACCACCCCGTCCTCGATCGTGGGCCCGGACACTGGGTGAATCACGCCACCGATTAACGCGATCGGATGATTCTGCGGCGCACCGGGCGCCGCAGGCGAAGCCGCCAGGGGCGCTGCAACGAATGAAACGACAACGACCGTCAGCAGCGCAAAGGGACAGGCCGTGTGGAAAGCTTTGCGGAGAGAATGCATCTCAGTCCCCAAACGTCTCGAACTCGTGGTCATGGTCGTGGCAGTAGACGTCTTCGCGAGGCCACTGTTGCTTGTCGTCTTCATCGAGCCCTTCCATCGGCTCGCCCGAGGCCAGCGCCCGCTGGATCAATGCGGCTCGCATCTGCCCGGTCTTGGCGCGGAGCTCGAGATCCGCCTGCCGGTCAAAGTACTTGCGGCCGTCGATCCAAGTCTGCTCGCAAACGGCGTAACTCGACAGCGGCGAACGGCTCCACACCGCCAGGTCGGCATCTTTGCCTGGCTCCAACGAGCCGACGTGCTGTTCGATTCCTAACTGCTTGGCGGCGTTGAACGTGACGAACTTCAATGCTTCCTCCGGCGGAACGCCGCCGTACTTGACCGCCTTGGCGGCTTCCAGATTCAGCCGGCGGGCCAGTTCCGCGTCGTCGGAATTGAACGAAGTCAGAACGCCGGCCTTGTGCATCAAGGCGCCGTTGTAGGGAATCGCGTCGTAGACTTCGAACTTGTACGCCCACCAATCGGAAAAGCTCGAACCCCGGCCCCGTGCCGGGCGATTTCATCCGCCACCTTGTAACCTTCCAGCATGTGCTGCAACGTCTGCACGCGAACGCCGAACGCTTCGCAGGTGCGCAAGCAAGGCCAGAATCTCGTCCTGGCGGTAGCTGTGGCAATGGATCAGCCGTTTGCCCTCCAGCGACTTCGACCAGAGCTTCCAGCTCCAGGTCGCGTTCGCGGCGGCAGGCCGGCGGGCTCCTCGCGCCACTCGCTCCAGCGCCGCCGATAATCAATGGCCGCATTGAAGGCGTCGCGCACGACCTGCTCCACGCCCATTCGCGTTTGCGGGTAGCGGCTGCCGTCGCCCCAGTTGCTCTGTTTGACGTTTTCGCCGAGGGCGAATTTGATGCCGGGCGGCGCCGCGGCGAATTTGAGTTCCTCAGGCAGCAACCCCCAGCGGAACTTGATCACCTGGTTCTGGCCGCCGATCGTGTTGGCCGAGCCGTGCAGCACGTTGGCGCTGGTCACGCCGCCGGCCAGTTGCCGATAGATTTGAATATCGTTGCAATCGATGTAATCGCCCACGCGGACTTCGGCCGTGATCGTTTGCGTCTGCTCGTTGATGCCGCCGTCCGTGGCGATGTGCGTATGGCAGTCGATAATGCCGGGCGAGAGATGTTTGCCGCGTGCATCGATGACGAGGGCGTCGTTGGGAACCGCCAAATCGCGACCGACGCCGACGATCGTTCCCTGCTGAATCAACACCGACGCATCCTCGAGCACGCCCGCCGGACCGCAGGTCCAAACGGTGGCATGTTGCAGCACCACGACTCGCGGCTGCTCCGGCGCCTCAGCGAGCCCAAACGCACCCAGGGGATAATTCACAGGGTACAAAGCGCGCTGCGGTTTGTCGGCTTGTTCGCTCTCTTGCTTGGCTGCCGGCCGTTGCCTGCTCGTCAGCATCGTCGACGTCTCGTTCATCCGTTGTCTCCGGCTTTTCAGCCTGTTCCTTCCATTCGGCGGTGCGACGCGCGGAGCACGATGACCGCTGACCGTCGGCCCACACGAGCACGCCCAACCACGTTGCAGCCTCATCGTCCCCTTGGCCGTCGGACGGAGCCGACAGAGTTCCGCTCAATTGCAAGATGCCCTGCCAGCCGAGCGGCTCCGCGTTGACGATGGCCGAAAACTGCCAGCCATCGAGCGTCGTCTCCTCGAGCGAAGCTTCCTGCTCTCCGCGACAGAGCTTGCCAGACAGCTTCTTCGGGGCGCCCCCCAGCTTGATTTTCAGGGTTTCCGTACCGCCGTCGGGCTTGGCGAGCCGGACTTCCCATTCACCACGCACGTCTTCCGGCGGCGACTCGTCCGCTTCGTAGCGTCGGCCGTCGACCCAGGTCTCGACGATTTGAGTCTT
Source organism: Pirellulales bacterium (assembly GCA_963786255.1). Lineage (GTDB taxonomy): Bacteria > Planctomycetota > Planctomycetia > Pirellulales > JAICIG01 > JAICIG01. Next base: position 358,964 of record CAWAYY010000025.1, on the reverse strand, counting down.
GTTTTCGAACAGATCGCCGTCGGCGACAATGAAGTTGGCCGCTTTGCCCGCTTCGAGCATACCGAGCCGTTCGCCCACGCCGAACAGTTCCGCCGGGGCGACGGTCATCGCGCGCAGCGCAGCCTCGGGCTTGAGACCGTGCCGGACCGCTTTACGCACGGCGGCCAGAAAACCGCCTGCATCGGAAAGGCCTTGTGTCGTCAGCACCATGTTTATGCCGGCCGTATCCAGGCGGCCCGGATTCTCCGGCGCCAAGTCCCAATGCAGCAGTTTTTCAAGCGAGACCGACATCGCCGTCTCGGGCGTCGTCACACGCGGCGCCTTGGGGAAATTGAGCGGTACGATCACCGGCAGCTTCGTCTCGGCGATGGCGTCCAGCCGCCGATACTCGCTCCCCGAGCCCTGCAGCACGCACTTCAAGTCGAATTCTTTTGCTAACTGTCCGGCGCGCAGACAGTACAGTTCATCCAACGTACTGACCACGACCGGCAGCTTGCCTGTCAGCGCACCTTGGAGCGCCTCCAACGCTTCGCTCCGTTCGGGCCGCGGCACGCCAGGCTGCTGCTGAAAGGCTTGCCAGGCCTCGGCATACCAGCGGGCGTCGTAGAACGCCTGCCGCACCAACGCCATCGCTCCCATCGGCGACTTGGGATATCCGGCACCGCCGCGCGGAGGCACAAGCATCAGGTGCAAGGCGACCTTGGGCTTGAGAATGGCGTGCGAACCGGGCTCGTCGCCCGTCGAAACCAGCGAGCTCGTCCCTTTGATCACCCCGATCGAAGGGGCGATCAGCCGGGCTGTGATTCCCTGGCCGCGCAGTTTTTTGTTTAAGTTCGCATCGAAACGGTAGCGATCTGCCGCCTCGACGTGCGGCAACACGTGCAGGTTCCAATAACCGGCGCCGTGCTTGTCGGAGACGCCCAGTTTCGACGCCTCGGCCGGCAATTCGCTGAACGCATCGATGAGACCGGCGTAAATTGTCTTGCCGCGGCAGTTCCAGACGCGAGCTTCCTGGGGAACGGCAACCTCGGCGCTCGCCGCTTCGATCAGACCGTCCCGCACAATCAGCTTGCCATTCTCAATCACTCGCCCTGGCGCGATCACCAGCCGGGCGCCGACCAATGCGTGCGTGCTGGGCGTGTTTTCACGCAAGCCCTCGGGCGGCGCCGTGCTCGGCGCCGCGACGCTCTCGACTGTCAGATAAAGAAAGCACAGCGCGGCAGTCGGCGTCAGCCAGCGCGGGCGGATGCAGTGCATAAGTTATCCTTCCTTCGTGGCAAGTCGCCGGAAAACCAAGCGACGAGGGGAGATTCCAACGATACTTGATCGCACGGCCCATCGCCAGCAAGCGACGCCAGTCCGTCAGCGGGCGAGAACGCTTTTGCCCATTGCGTGAACGGACTGCAGCGAGCCGGGAATTCACGCGGCCTGGCTCGCCGCCGGCTGCGATCTGATTACTTCCGGTCAGACGGCTTGCACTGCGCCGGCATGCCCGCCGTGCGAATCCGCACGGCGGGCATGCCGGCTTTCGCGCAAACCTCGGCGTTTGCCGCTGCTTCCAATCGCTTAAGTGCCGTCCGGGTTGCGGTTTTAGATAGCTCATCCGCTTCAAGCGGTGTCTGGCACACAGAATGCAACTTTGTCCGGTGGAGAAGTGGCGACGGCGTACGAGCATCGCTCGCCGAAAGCCAAACTGGGAGTCCCTGTGTGGGCCGCGAACCACGAAAGCGAAATCTGAAGATGACACGTCAATCAGAATCGACCTCCGGGAACCGATTCGCAGCCAGCGGCTGCAAGCCGCCGCGGACGGCGTTCGCCGTAATGCTGCTGGCGAGTGTGATCTTGGGGCAAGGGCCGACCTCGGCCGTCGCGGCGCAGCCAATGTCGCCCCAACTCGCCACAGAGAATCGAGCCGGCGACGTGATCCTCGAGGTCTTTTACCTGCCGGATTCCGACCTTTCTACGAAAGCCCTGCAGTTGGCAGCCGATATGGAACGCGAGCAACCGGGCCTCCGTGTCGCAACCTACAACGTGCTAAAGGACCACGACGCATTGACGCGGCTCTGGCAGCTGGCCAAACGGCAAGGCGTCGAAAAGCCGACGGCGCCCGCCTTCTATGCGTATGGGCAGATGAAGTTCGGCTTTCTCGATTCGGACTCAACGCGTCGTGAAATCGAGCAGCTCTTTACCATTCACGCTTTCACGCGCGAAGGCTGCCCGCACTGCCGCGACGCTAAGGTCTTCCTGAAACAATTTCAGCGGCGGCGGCCCGGGATACGCGTGGAAATCCACGACGTAATGAGCGAAGCCGGCGCCCGCGATCGACTAATGCAGCTTTCGCAGCAATTCCACATGCCGGCGACCGGGCTGCCTTGCTTTTATGCCTGCGGTCGCTTTATGGTCGGTTTTCAAAGCGCCGAGACGACGGGCCGACAGCTCGAAGGGCTGTTCCGGAACGCCGAACCGGAAAAGCGCGCGGCGCCGATAGGCGAGCATTCTCGTCGAGGCGCCCCCGGCTCGTCGCCGGCGCAGTGAACGGAAGCAGCGACGGCCGCTGGTTGCTGGCAGCGAGCGGGTTGTGCCTGGCCGGACTCCAAGCGTTTCCGGCGCCCGAGAGCTCGTCCGACGCCGCAGCGACGAGCACCGAGCCGATTCCGACCGAGCCAATTCTCAGCTCGCCTGTGACGGGCGAAGCCGTTCCCGGCGAATCGGCCGTTGAAGTTCCGCTGCCTCAACGGGAGGCAGAACCGGTTCCCTTGCCCGATGATGGGAATAGCCCGCCTCAGTCCGAGCGAGACGAGCGAACAACAGATTGTACTGCCGCTGTTCGGCCCATTGCGGGTTCGAGATTGGGGACTGCCCGCCTTCACGTTTCTGGTGGGGCTGGTCGACGGCTTCAATCCCTGCGCGATGTGGGTGCTGATCTTCCTGCTCTCAGTGCTGGTGAACATCAATGACCGTAAAAAGATTATCGTCATCGCCGGCACCTTCGTGGCGATCAGCGGGCTGGCCTATTTCGCCTTCATGGCGGCGTGGCTGAATGTGTTCGCGATGATCGGCTGGGCCGCGTCCGACGCAAATCGCCTTGGGCCTGCTGGCTACCGTCATCGGACTGATCAACGTCAAGGATTTCGTGGCCTTTGGCCGCGGCGTCAGCTTATCGATCCCTGAGTCCGCAAAGCCGGGTATCTACGCGCGGGTGCGGCAGATCGTCACCGCCAAATACCTGACGGCGGCGCTGGTCAGCGCGGCCGCGCTGGCGGTGCTGGTCAACGTCATCGAACTGCTCTGCACGGCAGGCCTGCCGGCACTCTACACGCAGATCCTCACGTTGCAGGGGCTCCCCGCGTGGGAGAATTATCTCTACCTGGGCCTGTACAATGTGGCTTACATGTTCGACGACACCGTAATGCTGGTGCTGACCGTCATCACCCTCTCGCACCGGCGGCTGCAGCAGACGGAGGGGCGCTGGCTGAAGCTCGTCAGCGGGCTCGTCATCCTGGCGCTTCGGCCTGACAATGATCTTCAAGCCGGAATGGCTGCAATGAAGGCCGCGGGGCGGCGGCCCTTTTTACCTCCTTTCACGTCGCGGCCCCCTTTTGTTCGCCGCTCTGCCGCGCTAGGCTAGAGAGTATCAAGCCCGCCGGCCAATCGCGGGTGAATTGTATTTCCCACTTGCCGCCGCCACCATAGCGAATACCGCTGCATGAGTCCCGAGCCATCGCCTCGTCGACGCTTTCCCATCACGCGTTTGCGCCGCCTGCGATACGATTCCCGCATCCGCAGCCTGGTGCGTGAAACCCGCCTGACGCCCGAGAACCTGATTCTGCCCTTGTTCGTGCGCCGCGGACAGGGCGTCCGCCAGGAGATCGCGTCGATGCCGGGCCAGTACCAACTGTCGCTTGACATGCTCGCGCCGAAGCGGAGCGGCTCGCGGGCTGGGCCTGGGCGGCGTGATCCTGTTCGGCATTCCGGAGCAGAAAGACGCCGTCGGCCGCGACGCCTGCAGCGACGAGGGCATCGTGCAGGACGCGGTGCGCACGGTCAAGCAGAGCGCCGCCGTCGCTGCTGACCATCACCGACGTCTGCTTCTGCGAATACACCGATCACGGCCATTGCGGCGTGGTCAACGACAAGACAGGGCGGACGGACGTCGACAACGACGCCACGCTGGAACTGCTGGGCCGGCAGGCCGTCAGCCACGCGAAAGCCGGCGCCGACATGGTGGCGCCCAGCGGCATGATGGACGGCATGGTCGGCGCCATTCGCCGGGCACTCGATGCCCACGGGTATGTCGCACCTGCCGCTGATGAGTTACGCCGCCAAGTTCGCCAGCGCCTTTTACGGTCCGTTTCGCGACGCCGCCGAAAGCGCGCCGCAGTTCGGCGATCGTCGCACCTACCAGATGGATCCGGCGTGCGACGCCGGGCAATCGCTGCGCGAAGTCGAACTCGATCTGGCGGAAGGCGCCGATTTGGTCATGGTCAAGCCGGCCTTGGCTTATCTGGATATTATTTCGGCCGTGCACCGCAACTTTCCCGGCGTGCCGCTGGCGGCCTACAACGTCTCCGGCGAATACAGCATGGTCAAAGCGGCCGCGGCGCAGGGCTGGCTCGACGAGCGCACCGTCGCACTCGAGTCGCTCACTGCCATCCGCCGCGCCGGCGCCGGCATCATTCTCACCTACTGGGCCGAAGATGCGGCCCGCTGGTTGAGCTGAGCAATCTGCAGCCGCCAACGTCGCCTCGGCAAGCGGCTCAATAACCGGGCGTCATGTTCACGCTCACCATCCGCGGAGCGACGCGAGCCAATTCTTTGCCTTGCGCATCGTAAAGCACGCCGATGAGCAGATGCCGTCCCGGCACGGCCAGTTCCGAAGACCATTGAGCGCAGGCGCGGAAGAACCGCCCTTCGGCATTCAAGGTTTCCACCTTCCCTTCGATGTCCTGGAGTTTCTGGCCTTCCGTATCCAGCAACCGGAAGACGACTTTACCGATCTGGTCGGCCTGGTCGGGCGGCAAGGCCATCAGGCCCGTCACCAGCGCGTTGGTAGGCTGCGACCAGGGCGTGTCGCAGCGAACGGGCGCCATGACGGCCGCGCATTGCTTCCAATCCTCCGGTTCGAGCTTGTCGACCAGTTGGATCTTGGCCTGCGATGCCGGTTGCTGCACCGACAGCGGGCTGCCGTAAGCGAACGTGCGATAGACTCTCGCGGCGCCGTCGCTGTAGCAGAGTTCGGCGTCGAGCGCGATCACCGCGTCTTCGGCAACTTTGAACTCGGGAAAGTTCGCCCAAGGAAGCTTGAATTCGACCTCGGCGCCGTAGCTGGTGCGGCGTGCGGCGACCTCGACGCCCTGGCCGGGAATCGCTTTGAGCATGTCGGGACGCAAGCACCAGCGCGGTTGCACCTCTTTGCCTTTGTAGCCGGTCCAGTACATGTGGACGGCGCCTGGTCCCCAATCGTGCCCGCGGAAATGCTCGTTGCGGCGGGTATCGAAGTACCACTCGACGCCGTCTCCTTCCCAGAGTCGATTATCCGGCGCCGGATTCGCTTGTTTTTCGTCCAGCGTGCGCAGGCCGGCGTAGAACGCTTTGTCGTCCCACATGTAGAAGAACTGCGCCGCCCGGTTCTTGATATCCCGCTCAAAGTAGCCGACCGGCGTGCAGAAGGCGCCGCGGAACTCCGCCAGGTCGCCGTCGATTTTCATGTTCGCCGGCGCCCGCGTCGCCAGGCCTCGCACGCCGGGCTCGAGGCGGCCTTTTTCGGCTGCGGGGGATATTGCCGAGTCAAGCAATAGCGTCGTTGCCGCAAGTGCGGCAAGTCCAGAAACGCAAACCCGGGCAAGAAAGCATTGCATGGCGGCTCCTCGAAGAAGATGCGGGGCGTCTTTCACGGGACGGGAATTCGTTGGCTCGATTATTACCGGCCTGCGGCGAGCAATGCCAGCATGGTCCCTGGTGAGCAGGTCCTGCTTCGGTAACCGGCCACGCTCCAATCCGTCATTACAGATTATTCCGCGTCTGCTCGATCCAGCAGCATAACGGCGGAAAGCGGCCGGCGCCAACAAACGCGTGAAATGGCGCCTTGGTCTCCGCTGGCACGATGCGGAACATCACTCCTGGTCCGATTCCGTTCGCCCGTCGTCCACCGCCTCGCGCAATGTCTTGCTCGCGATCCGCGTTACCTGATATGTCACGACGATCGTGGCGGCCAGCCCGATGAAAAACAACGTTTGCCGCCCGGGGCCGGCGGCGGCCCGTCCTGAAACGATGTCGGTCAGTTGCCTGGCAGCGGAACCGAGATACACGTACATCAGCGTGCCGGGCAACATGCCGATCCAGGAGGCGATGGCGTAGCGGCCAAATGTGATCTTCGTGGCGCCAAAGGCATAGTTCAGCACGCCGAAACGGCATCAGAGGAGACAACCGCGTGAGAAACACGATCCGGAAGCCCTGCTCGCCGACCGCCCGGTCGAGGGCTCGGAACCGCGGGTTCGCCGGCCAGCCTCGTTTCAATCCAACCTCGCAGCAAATAGCGGCTGAGCAAGAACGCCAGGCAGGCGCCCGCCGTGCTGCCGGCCGAGACGGCCGCGAAGGCGCGGCACGCCGAAAGCGAAGGCCCCCGCCAAGGTGACCCAGGAGGCGGGAATCAGCAGCACCGTAACCGGCACATAGAGCACCGCCAGCACGACCGGCCCCCAGGCGCCCAATTGTCGCCCGCGCTCGACATACCGGTCCAAATCAGTCCGAATTTAGAGGGGCGTAAATCCAAGCGACGACGGCCCCCAGAATCAGGAGCACGGCGACGACAGCGCGTAGAAGGGCCGCTTTATTCATAGACGTGACGCCAGCTTACCACATCGTGGGCGTTTCCTGCGGTCGTCGACGCCACTCGTCAATTCGCCCCCCACAGGATAGGATAGTCATAAACGCTTGGGATACCGTTTCTTCGCTCTTGATTCGAATCAGTCTCTCGGGAAGGCGCCAACCGATGATGACGGCAAAACGCATCGTGAATTACATGACCGCGGAACCGTTTCGGCCATTTCGGATCAACATGGCGAGCGGGAAATCGTATGACATTCGGCATCCCGAGATGATCCAAATCGGCCGAACGACCGCCACGGTCTTTACCTGGCTGAGTGAAAATGAAGAAGAGGCGAAAGAACGAGAGCAGGAACTCTCGATCATCCTGATTGAGTCGGTCGAGCCTTTGCACCCCGCCGCCAAGCCGGATCAAACGGAGCATTAAGAAAGAATAGATGAGCCAACTTCCGATTATTGATTCCCCCGCACAGCCTGCTCCGCGCAGTGCCGAAGAGCCCGGCTCCGCAAAAGGCCGGTATAGCTTCATCAGCCTTGGCTGCCCTAAAAATCTGGTCGACAGCGAGCGAATGCTGGGCTTGTTGCAGTTGGACGGCTATCGGCTGGTCGGGGACGTCGAAGGGGCCGACTTCGTCATCGTCAACACCTGCGGCTTTATCGAGCGAGCCCGCGAAGAATCGTACGCCACAATCCAGGAAATGCTCGAGTTGAAACGCAGGGGGCGATCAAAGGCGTCATCGTCTCGGGCTGCCTGGCAGAGCGGGAGAAGGAAGCCTTGCTCGAAAGCTGCCCGGAGATCGACCATCTGGTGGGGGTCTTCGGCCGAGAGCACGTGACGAAGGTGGCGGATCGGCTGCTGGGCGGGCTGACGGAACAGCGGACCGTGTTTCAACCAGCGCCGTCGCGGCCGCTGCCCGACACGGCGAGAATGCGGATCACGCCGCCGCACTTCGCCTTTTTGAAGATCTCCGAAGGCTGCGACCGGCTGTGTACGTTCTGCGCAATTCCGAAAATGCGCGGCAAGCACGCCACCAAGCCGATGGAAGAAGTCCTGGCCGAAGCCCGCGAACTGGCGGCCGACGGCGTGCGCGAGCTGAACATCGTCGCGCAAGACACCACCTACTACGGGCTGGACCTGTACGGCCGGCCGCGGCTGGCCGAACTGCTGGCAGAGCTCGACAAGGTCGACGGACTCGATTGGATCCGGGTGATGTACTTGTACCCGATGTACTTCACCGACGAACTGATCGAGGTGCTGGCTCGCAGCAAGCGGATCGTGCCCTATCTCGATCTGCCGCTGCAGCACATCAACGACACGATGCTCAAGCGGATGCAGCGCCGCGTAACCCGGGCCGAAACCGAAACGCTGCTGGCGAAGCTCCGCCAGGCGATCCCCGATCTGGTGCTGCGGACGACCTTCATCGTCGGCTTTCCCGGGCGAAACCGACGAGCAATTCGAGGAACTGGTCGAATTCGTCCGGCAACAGCGGTTCGAGCGGCTGGGCGTGTTCACCTATTCGTTCGAGCCCGATACGCCGGCCGCCCGGCTGCCCGATCACTTGGACGAAGACGTCAAGGAAGCGCGGCGAGAGCGGCTGATGGCCGTGCAGCAGGAAACGGCGTTCGCCTGGAACGACGCCCAGATGGGCCGGCGTCTGGACGTGCTGATCGACCGGCCCGTGCCGGGCGAAACGAAGGCCTGGATCGGCCGTTCGTACGCCGACGCCCCCGACGTGGATGGAGTCGTCTACGTGACGGGCAAAAAACTGCGTCCCGGGAAGATTGTGCCCTGTGAAATCGTGACCGCTGAGGGCTATGATTTGGTAGGCGTCGCGGTCGGCAAACCGCGATAAGGTCCTGCCGGTAGCAATATCGCTATTTTTTCGTTGACGCCTGCACGCCCGCTTCCGGCAGGAGAGGTCGGCTGAAATACGAAGTCGTTTTCCTTCGGATTTTCAACAGATCGAACCCGAAGCGCCGGCCGATGCATCGGCGCTGCAGAATGAGCAACGCTTATGACGGCCAGCACCAAGCCCCAGCCCAGCGCCGCGGTATTCAATCTGCCGAACCAATTGACCGTGCTGCGGCTGGCCCTTTCGCTGGTGCTGTTCGGCTTGATCACGTTTAAGCTGTATGCGATCGGTTTTTTCGTGTTCGTCGTCGCCGCCTCGACCGACTGGCTCGACGGCTATTTCGCCCGCAAATACGGCATGGTCACGACGCTCGGCCGGATCCTCGATCCGTTCGTAGACAAGATCATCATCTGCGGCACGTTTATCTGCCTGGTCGCCGATAAGGATTCTGAAATCCAAGGCTGGATGGCCGTGGTCGTGGTAGGCCGAGAACTGCTGATCACCGCACTGCGGAGTTTTCTGGAGCAACAAGGCGCCGATTTTTCCGCCACGATGTCGGGCAAGCTGAAAATGCTGCTGCAATGCCTCGCTGCAGGCGCCAGCTTGTTCTACCTCTCCAATCTGGCGGCGCCTGAAGGCGGCGCCTCGCCGGACTGGGTCTATTACACGCTCGTTTCTTCAGTCTGGGCGGCGTTGTTGCTCACGGTCTATTCGGGCATCGAATACGTTCGCCGCGCCATGCTGCTATGGCGGCAATAGCGATGAATTTGCTGTTGCTGCTGGCGGTCGCAGGCGTGATCACCGCCAGCCTGAAGGCCTGGCTCGCGATTGCTCGGCGCTGGCGGCGAGCGCTTGCCGCTCGTGGCGTACGAGCCGCGCCAGACGGCGCCTTGGACGGGCCTGGATCTGCTGGTGATCGTTGTCGCGTATTTCGCGACGAATGCGGGACTGCTGCTTCTGGTCTCTGCGGCCTGCCAGCGCACGAGGCGCTCGGCAAATTGGATTTTCGCGACGTCGTCAACTCGCTGGCGGCGACCTCGCTGGCCAACCTGGCGACGGTCGCCTTCGCGATCGGCTGGATACGGCTGGCGGCCGGCGCCACCTGGAGCGACTTGGGGCTCCGCTTCGACCGCGTGCGGGATGACGTTCGGCTCGGCCTGGCCGCCTTCGCCGCCGTCAGCGTGCCGATCTACCTGTTGCAAGCCTTGCTGTCTCAATTCGTCCAGGAAGAGCACCCGATCATCACGTTGCTCAAAGAGCATCGGCAGCCCTGGTTGCTGGCGTTGTGCGCCTTCTCCGCCGTAATCGTAGCTCCGCTGGCCGAGGAGTTTTTCTTTCGCGTGCTGCTGCAAGGCTGGCTGGAATCGCTCGCGGCGCGAACGGCGCTCTTAAGGGGCGAAGTTCGAACCGACCCGACCGAGGCCGAGGAATCTGCGTCGAGACCAGGTTTCCGAGGACAAACTCGCCGCTTCGCATGCTCAACCTTACCGCTCGACCGCGAGAATCCCTACGCAGCGCCTGATTCCATGGCCGCAACGCCCGACGCATCAAGGGATGAAATTGAGCCGGCAAGCACCGACGGCCCCGACGAAGGCCAAGACGCGGGAGGCGTGCGTTGGCAATTACGCCTCGATTGTCATCAGCTCGCTCGTCTTCTCTCTGCTGCACCTGGGACATGGCGCCGACCCTATCCCCCTGTTTTTCCTGGCGCTGGCACTGGGATACCTCTATCAACGCACAGGCCGACTGCTCCCCTCGGTCATTGTTCACTTTTGTTTGAACGCGTGCAGTCTGATTGCGCTGTGGTTCAGCGTGGCGGCCGGCGTGCAATAAGGCGTGCGCCCCTGGTCTGCACAACGGTCCACCGTTTAACATAGAAGGCAAAAGCAAGCCTCGCTTCGACAACCGTTCCTCTGATTAACGGCAGCTCCGATCCCATGCCTCTCGATCCTCGCGTCCAAGCCTTTTTGCAAGCCGCCCAAGCCGTCTCGACGCCTATTCACCAGCAAACTCCGGAACAAGCCCGGCAAGAGATGCTGGCCCAGACGCAAATGCTCGGACCGGGCGAAGCGGTGGCGAACGTGACCGACGCCTCGCTGCCCGGCCCGAGAGGCGACATTCCGATCCGCATCTATCAGCCGGACGTTCGTACGCCGAGCCCCTGCCTGGTTTACTTCCACGGGGGCGGATTCGTGATCGGCAGCATCGATACGCACGACGGCATGTGCCGCGCCATGGCCAATGGCGCGGGAATTACCGTCATCTCCGTCGATTACCGCCTGGCGCCGGAGCACAAGTTCCCCGCCGCCGTCGACGACGCCTATGCCGCCACCTGCGAGATCATTCGCCGCGCCGAGCAGTTGGGCATTGATCCCAAACGCGTCGCCGTGGGAGGCGACAGCGCCGGCGGCAATCTGGCGGCGGTCGTGGCGCTGATGGCACGCGATCGCAACGGCCCGGAACTGGCCATGCAACTGCTGCTCTACCCAGTGACCGACGCCAACCTCGAAACGCGATCTTATCGGGAGTACGCCGAAGGTTACATGTTGACCCGCGAGGCGATGGGCTGGTTCTGGAACCATTATCTGACCGACCCGGCCCAGCGAGAACACGTCTACGCATCGCCTTTGCGCGCCGACGAACTCTCCAAGTTGCCGCCGGCGGTGGTGATTACCGCTGAGTGCGATCCGCTGTGCGACGAAGGCGACGCCTACGCTGAGCGACTCAAGCAGGCCGGCGTGCCGGTGACTTACACTTGCTATCCGGGCATGATCCACGGTTTCATCCGCCGAGCAAAAGTCTTGCAGGACGGACGAAAGGCGCTCGACCAGATCTCGCAGGCGCTACGCGCAACATTGGCGTCGGAAACGAGTTAGCGCACCAGGCTGCCTGAACGTAACGCACTTCCGCCAGGACGTTGCGGCTCACCCGGCAGATTGTTTTTCTTGCCTTCGCCGCGTCTTTTCGCGTTATACCCCCTGGCTGAGCACGCCTGACGAGCGTCAGGCGCTGGCTGGCTGTGCGGCCGGCGCCGCAATTTTCGACTCGGATGGGAAGTTGCCAGGGTATAGTCAGTCGCCGCCCGCGTTCTGCCCGTGGCAAACGTCTGCGTCAGTTCGTCCCCTGTGCACTCAATGGATTTCAGGAGGCCCTTATGTTGCGTCGACCGATTGCTCTCGGAGCGGCGATTGCGCTGTGCTTGACGACGGCGGTTTTTGCCGAAGACGTCTATTACGACTTGCCGTTGCGGGATTTACAACTCAAAGAACAACCACAGAACGGCGGCGCGGACATTTTTGGCGGGTCAACGCATTGGCGCCACCGCTTGGCGCGGCAGCCATACGCCGTGCTCGACGGCGATGGCGACGCGTATGTAACCTTGAACGCGGCGACGGCAAATTGGGCGCGGTTAGAGGATTGGAAACGCGAGGGGCGGATTGCGATCCGTGCTGCCCTAGGCAAACCCCTGGCCGGGCGATTGTTCTTGCCGGATGTCGACGATAGCGCACTCTTGATTTTCGAGTTCAAGCTCCCCGAAGATCAAACATCGAATGCTAAAGACGCACGCATCGCCTTTTATCGGGCGCAGGAAGACCATTATCGGCGTTTGCTCGAACGTCAAATCCCCGGCGCCGCCTGGTTCCGCTACCAGATGCGAAGCGCCCGCGCTCAATTGGGCCGTCAACAAGAAGACGCCCAAAATCAGCAACGCTTCGCCGGTCAAAATCGGCTCGACGACCTGGAAAGCACCTTTGCCCTGTTCAGCGGCAGCCGCGCCGTCAGCGAGAACTTGCAGCTCGACCGAGCCATGCAACTCCGCAACAGCGACGCGCCAGACGTCGCTATCAACCAACTCGAGGGCATAACGGTCAAGGAGATCGACTGGCAGCCGCTCATCAAGGACTTGAAGCCGGACCTCGATCCGCTTGCCCGGCTGATTCCGGCCGATCAGCACGCCATATTCTTTCCCTCGTTTGCCTCGCTGGTCGCGGTCTCCGATGAAATCGGCCGCCAAGGCACGCCGCTGGCCCGGCTACTCGAAGCGCGCAGCGAAGACGAACTGCTCAAGCAGCGCTACGAGCGCCAATTGGGGCTGCCGCTTACGACTTTAGCCCGCCTGTTGGGCTCCCAAGTCATCGACAGCGTTGCGCTGACCGGCTCCGATCCATACTTTTTCGCCGGGACCGACGTCGCGCTGTTGTTCGAAACGCAACATCCGGCGGCATTGAAAACGCTCCTGCTGGCTCGGATCGCCGCCGCGGCCCAAGGCGTCCCGGGCGTCAAGACCGTAACAGGCAAGGTGAATGGCATCACCTATCAGGGGTTCTCCTCGCCGGATCGTCGCATTTCGTCATATATCGCCGAACTGGACCAGGCGGTCGTGGTGACGAATTCCACGGCGCAGATTGACCCAATTGGCGAGGGTCAAAACCGGCGACTCGCCGGCACTTGCCAGGCTGCCAGAGTACGCCTTTTTTCGCGGCCGTTATCCGTGCGGCCAGCAAGACGAGTCGGCTTTCCTGTTCCTGAGTGACGCGACCATTCGGCGCTGGTGCGGTCCGCGCTGGCGGATTGCCGATTCGCGGCGCGTCCGGGCGGCCAGCGAACTCGCGCAGTTGCAAGCGGAGCAAATGGACAAGCTCGCCTCGGGCAAAATCCAGGCGCGGCCCGCTGCACCTCGAGCAGCCGCGGCCCGGCCTGGGAGAACTGCAACTGTCAGCCGGCGGCGTTCGTTCGTCGGCGATGGGTTCGCTGGAATTCCTGACGCCGATCGTCGAGTTGAACTTCGAAACGGCCACGGCCGCCGAGGCCGACGCCTATACGCGCTGGCGTGATCAGTATCAATCCAACTGGCGCTGGGCGTTCGATCCGATAGCCATTCGGTTTTCCGTCAAAGACGAACAACTGGCGGCCGATTTGAGCGTGATGCCATTGATCTGGGGCAGCGATTATCGACGCTTCGTCGAAACTTCCCTTGGCGCCGAGATTAAGCCACGCGCCGGCGACCCGCACGATGCCTTATTGCATTTCGTCATGGCAATCAACGTCAAAAGCGAAGCGATGCGGCGTTCCGGCAATGTGCTGCAGTCGCTCGCAAAGATCACCCCGCTCGACTGGCTCGGCGAAGCGGGCGCGTTGTACGTCGACGATGATCCGCTATGGCAAGAGTTGAACAAGCGCAGCGATTCAAAAACTGCCCAGCGGTTCCTGGAAGAGAATTTGGGGCGGCTGCCGATCGCTCTGTATTGCGAGGTCGCCAATGCGCCGAAGTTGACGCTGTTCATGGCGGGACTGCGCACGACATTGGACCAGGTGGCGCCGGACATGACGCAGTGGGAAACGCTCAAGCATGGCGACGAGCCGTATGTCAAAATCAGCCCTACCGAACGGGCGCGGGGCGGGTTGCCGCTCGTCGATCAACTCAACCTGTATTACGCTTTCTGGTCCGACGGCCTGGTCGTAACGCTGAACGAGAACGTGCTGAAGCGAGCCCTCGATCGCCGCGCCGCCCGCGAAGCCGCCAAGGCGGAAGGCCGGGAATTGCCGACGCCGCAGAGGCCCTGGCTTGGCGAGAGCATGAGCCTGCAATTCGACGGCCGCACGGTGCATCAACTCAGCCGCACGCTAAGCGGCGACTACCAGCTCGCGCTCCAACTGCGTTCGTGGGACAACCTGCCGATTCTTAACGAATGGCGCCGCCGCTATCCCGACCGCAATCCAGTCGAAATGCACGAACAAGCCTGGCAGCGCCCGGCTGGTTTGCCCTGGCGGCGGCAAGTACGTTTGGAACGAGGAGTGGCAAACGATGGAATCGACGGTCTTCGGCCATCCGGGCCGCCCCCGGCAACCGGCCGAACTGCCCGTACCCTGGCAGTCCATCCGCAACGGCAATTTTGGCGTGACCTTCGAACAGCAAGGTCTGCGAGCCAAAGCGGTGCTCTCGCGGGAAGCGCCGTAGCTTCCGGGGCTGATTCATTTCGCGTCAACGGGAGGTTTTTCTGGCCCGCCCATCACAGGCGGATCCGTTCTGCCATCGGGTTGCACAGCCTGACGACCGCTGGCAAAATGTGGCCTGAAACGCCCGCCGATCGGGCTGACGTCGCAGACCTCGGAAGGAAGATAAATGCTGCTCGTTCACAACGTTTTTTTCTCGCTTAAGGAGCCGACGCCGGCCAACCGCCAGAAGCTGGTCGACGCCTGCCACAAGTATCTCTCAGGTCACCCGGGCACGGTGTTTTACGCCGCCGGCACGCTCGCGGACCTGGACCGTCCGGTGAACGACCGCGATTTCGACGTCGCCTTGCATGTGATCTTCCAGGATCGCGTCTCGCACGACGCCTACCAGACGGCGCCGAAGCACTTGCAATTCATCGAAGAGAACAAGGCGGACTGGGCCAAAGTTCGCGTCTTCGATTCCGACGCGACCGACGGCAAGTAAACGGCATTTACGGGCCGCGCCGTGCTTGCCGTTCATGGCCTCAGATTTCCGTCCTGATTGGCCTGCCAGATGCGGCCGCTGGCTACGTCGATCGCCGTGAGCCAGCCTTGGCGGTAGCAGCAGGTGTCGATGCACTTGAGGTAGCCGAGATCGTAAATCTCGCCGTCCGGCTGGCACGTATGGCCGACGACGGCCGTTTTGCCGGAGCAGTGCGGCCCCGGCGTGAACGCGCGCAGCGACCGCCACAGCAGTATGTCTCGCCCCTGCTCGTCGAGCATGACGTCGGGCAGGTAGTTGGCGTGTACGAAGAAGTGCGTGTCCTGTTCGTAGTACAGGCGGCAGTTCTCGAGGAAGTCGAGATGCTCGCCTGGGATTTGCTCGACGCTCGTTGCAGACCCATAAGAGTTCAGCGTGGCCAAGCCTCCGCAGGCGAGCCAGAATTCGGCATCAATCGCTCCGTCTCGTGCGGCGAGCAGCATCTCTTCATGATTGCCAAGCAAGGTTACCAGTCGACAGTGACTTTCCAACTCCAGCAGCCGCTCGATTACGCCGCACGTATCGGGGCCCCGGTCGACATAATCGCCAAGCGTGACAAGCGTGTCTTCGGGCTGAAGATCGAGGGCGTCTATCAACCGCAAGAATGCGGTCAAGCAGCCGTGGATGTCGCCGATGGCGATAGTACGCCCCTGCGTTGGCGACTCGGATGTCACTACTGGGTTACCGGACGAGCGAGCCGCTGCTCCGGCGCTCCGCGTCGCCTGTCGCTAACTCGTCTCGCAGAATTAACAAGTGACTGGGTGCATTGATTCCGATGCGGACGTTGCCGTCGGAGATGCGCACGACCGTGATCGTGATTTCGTCGCCGATTTGAATCCGTTCGTTGATCTTACGGGACAACACCAGCATTGCTCGGCCTCCCTGCAGAAGAAACGCATCAGTTGAGCTGCTAGCATAGCGGTGCTAGCACTGCCCTTCAAGGCATTGGGCGGTGGCAGCGGCCAGCCGCTGGACCGAAGGCGCCGCAGGCCAAAGGATTGCGATTCCAGCTTTTCCGAGATTTATTTTTGCCCTATTTCCTGACCGTTTCCGACGACCTGATTCAGGCTCTCGGCATTCGACCGATAACGTTTGGTAATAGCTACTTGTGTCAATCCGCGAAGGCGACGAAGATAGTAGAATTGCCTGCACGTTGCAGGCGCCGGTCCTATTCCCCGCTCCCGCCGCCTGACTGCATTTGAACACTGAAGTTCTTAAACTCGATCCCGCTCACCCTTGCCCGGAAGTCGTGGCACGCGCGGCGGCCGTGCTGCGATCCGGGGGGCTGGTCGCCTTCCCGACCGAAACCGTCTACGGCCTGGGCGCCAATGCCCTGGACGCAGCGGCGACGTCTCAGATCTTCGTCGCCAAAGGTCGCCCGTCGCACAACCCGCTGATCGTCCATCTGGCCGATGCGACTGAGATTGATCAAGTCGCCGCCTGTTGGCCCGAGGCGGCCGCTCGACTGGCTGCTCGCTTCTGGCCCGGCCCGTTGACGCTGGTCGTACAGAAGCGTCCGGCAGTGCCAGACGTCGTCACAGCGGGCGGACCGACCGTCGCGGTCCGTATTCCGGCCCATCCAGTCGCCCAGGCGCTGCTGAAGGCGGCGAGAATTCCGATCGCGGCCCCGAGCGCCAATGCTTCCAACCATATCTCCGCCACTCGCGCCGAGCACGTGCTGAAAGGACTCGGCGGCCGCATCCCGCTGATCCTCGACGGCGGGCCGACCGCCGGCGGCCTTGAGTCCACCGTACTCGACGTCACCTGCAACCCGCCTCGTCTGCTGCGTCCCGGGCTGGTCTCTCCCAGCGAAATCGAGGCCGTTGTCGGCAAGATTGCCGTAGGCCCCGCGTCTACCTGCGAGCAAATCCCATTGGCCCCGGAAAGCGAAGACGCCGCCAAGGCTGTGGTCCGCTCGCCTGGCATGTTGGCCCGCCACTATGCCCCGAGCGTGCCGTTGGAGTGCGTCCCCGCGGAAGACCTCTCCAGGCTCGAAGCCCTGCGCCGCGAACATCGTCGCATCGGCTGGCTCTCTTTCGGCCCCGCGCCGTCCGGTTCGTGTGGTCTGTCCATCATCGAGATGCCGACGCAGCCAGACGGATACGCAGCTCACCTCTATGCAGCGTTGCACTCGCTGGAATCGGCCGGCGTCGAGCGAATCGTTGTTTCGCTGCCGCCTGATGCCGAGCCCTGGCTGGCAGTTCGCGACCGTCTGCAGCGCGCCTCCGTCCCGGCTTAGTTTTTATGTAGCGGAATCGGTGACGATTCCGGCGATGCTGCTCTCCGTCGCTATCGTTCCCGCACTCAGCTTTTCTTGTGCGGCGGCGGTGGCGGCGGCACGGGACGAATCACGCGCGGGGCCTCGGCGGATGCCGGCTTGATGTCGTCGGCGTATCTTCTCCCGAGACTGATCACTTCTTGGTTGCGCGGTGGCTGGCGGCGGGGCCACGGGCGGCCGTGCCGAAGTCTTGGCGCCCGGAGCGAGCGTTCCCGGCGGCGAAGGCGCCGCTGGACGCGAAGTTCTAGGCGGCGGCGGAGGAGAAATCGACATGCCCGCGCCAGGACCGGCTGCGGCGGCCTCTCCGACGCTTGCCGCCTTTCGCGAAGCTCGCACCGTGACCGTCACGCCGCCAATCTCCTTCTCACTGTTTGGCTCGACGATCTCCGATGTCTCCGTCGCATAATCGACGCAGACCACCTTGCCTTCTTCCAGCTTGTATTGGTACGCCAGGGCTCGGGCGCCTCGGGCATAAACATGGCAGGTGCGGCTGTCGCTGCCGATCCGCACGGGCTCGGCGCCGAGCGAAACGGTGATCGTTTCCTTCTGGCCGTAGCGGACTTCGAGCCAGGCCTGCCGGTATGCCGCTTCGACCAGCGCCAGCATCAAGCCAATGGCGCCGCCGAGAATGGCTGCGCCGACAAGCGCCTCCATGAAGTCGCCCAGCAGCGAAGCGGCCAGGAAACCGACGGCGCCCGCGGCGCCGCCGATGGCCCCGCCCGATAAGGCGCGGCGCGGATCGAGGTTCGGAATGAACAACGCCAGTCCGCGACCGACCAAGGCGCCGAGAATAGCCCAGCCAACGATTCTGCCCAGCGGCAACACAGTCCAGGCTAGTAGCGGCCCGATGGCCGGCAAGTTGGCGCCGGCGCTGACCAGAGCGTACGGCAACTGCCCGGCGACTCCCCCAGAAATTCCCGCGGCCAATCCGCCGACGGTCGCAATGCCCGCCTCGCGTGCAGTCAACGGCGGGCGATGAACGTACCGGTTCTGTCCGACGACTAGGGCCAACGATACGCCCAGCGCCGCCAGTGCGGTCCAACCGGCGGTTCGCAACAGCGAACGGAGAAAGCCGCCCGACCGCGCGGACGACTCGACCAGCGAACCGCCGTAGATCGCCCGCTCCGCTTGTTGGAAGCTTTCCTCGAAGCGGCCCGAGTTAGCGCGAAACACCAACTGCGGATCTCCGGTGACCTGAGCCAGGTAATCGTCATCGGCGTCGCCCGTGCCAATGGCGACGATGCGGACTTGTTGCTGGCGGCAGTCTTGCGCCGCAGCCAGGGCTGACGCTTCATCGTCGGGCATGCCGTCCGTAAAGAGCAAAACGGTGCGCGGCAGCGCCTTATCGGGCAGTGCCACAAGATCAGCGGCGGCGGCTTGCAGTCCCAAGTCCATCGCAGTGCCCCCGCCGGCGCCCAACTCCGCAATTGCTTGACGCAGTTGCCCGGCATCGGCGGTCGCTTGGGCAGCGCGGCGAACGCTCGAATTGAAACCGATGACGGCAATCCGGTCGTCGGGCGTGGCATGCCGGCCGACAAAGTCGCTGGCGGCGCGCTTCACCTCTCGCAGTTTCTGACCGCCTCCTTCGCCGCCGTTTTGCATGCTGCCCGAGCAGTCGATCAGCAGGCAGACCGCTTGAGCCGCAGAAGCAGGCCGAGTAGCCGCCAGCAATAATTCGCCCAGCAAAGCGCCGGCCGCACAGCCCACGGCGCCCAATAGCGCGAAGCGAAGCAGCTTCGTCTCCTTCAGCGAGCCCAAAAGCGAAGACAGATCGGAGTTCGGCATAGCGCAGGCCTGAAGCGTTGATCGATGATGTTGCGAAGGGACTTTGGTCGCAGTCCGCCCGGTATTGCGGCGTGCGACTCTCTCCAGTCTAAATTGCCGATTGCCTTTCCGCGACGGGTGAGGCGGTCGCTGCTTGTTCCGGCACTTCAGCGGCATTAGACTTTCGTCACGCACGATAGTTGTCGCCCTTGGCCGAGGCCTTCTGATCGCAATCGCCGCCCGGCCGTTTCTTGAAGCAATGCAATCCAGGTTCGTCGCATGAAAAAGGTCTCTCCCGAACAGTTGCGTCGGCTGGTGGCAGCCGCCTTCTCCGCCGCCGGTTGCCGTGAGCCCGAACCCGAACGCATCGCCCGTTACCTGGTTGAGGCCAACCTGGTCGGTCACGACTCGCATGGCGTGATCCGCGTGCTGACGTACATCCAGTGGCTGCGCGAAGGAAAAGTGCTGGCCAACCAGTCGCTGACCGTCGCCCTGGAAACCGATGCGCTGGCGGTGGTCGACGGCAACGCCGGCTTCGGGCAGACCGTGGGCGAAGCGGCGACGAAATTGGGCATCGAGAAAGCCGCGCGGCAAGGCGTGGCGGTGATTGCGCCTGCGCAACAGCGGCCACCTGGGACGCATCGGCGATTGGGCGGAACTGGCGGCCGCGGCGGGTTTGATCTCGCTGCACTTTGTGAACACCAGCGGCCTGGGCATTCTGATGGCGCCGTTTGGCGGCATCGATCGACGGCTGTCCGCCAACCCGATCGCCGCGGGCGTGCCGCGCCCGGTACGTGGCCGTTGATCCTGGACATGTCGACCTCGGCCATCGCCGAAGGCAAAATCCGCGTGGCCTTCAACAAGCAGATTCAGACGCCTGAAGGCTGCCTGATCGATTCACAAGGCCGGCCGTCGACCGATCCGAAGGCCTTTTATAGCGAGCCCGGCGCCATCCTCCCGTTCGGCGGACATAAGGGCTACGGCCTGGGCGTGCTGACGGAGATCCTGGCCGGCGCACTAACCGGCGGCGGTTGCAGCAGGCCGGGTACGACGCAGTTGCTCAACGGGATGTTGTCGATCTATCTCGACCCGCGGCAGTTTGCGGCCGATGAGCAATTCCAACGCGAAGTCGAAGACCTGATCGAGTGGATCAAAAGTTCGCGGCCCACGGAACCGGGACGGGAGATTCTCATGCCCGGCGAAGTCGAACAGCGGACGCGCGTCGCCCGCAGCCAGGGAATTCAACTGGATGACAATACCTGGGGCCAGTTGCTCGACACCTGCCAGACCCTGGGCGTCTCGGCGGATCTCATTCCTTGAAGCGGGGCCTGCCGACCGGAGCGAAGTCCTGCCGCCGAAATGCCGACTTTCCTGATTGAAGGTGCGTTTTTCCCTTATACGGACTAAAATGCACGCGGCAGCGTGAGATTCAGCGACAGCGACCTTGGAGCACGCCCGATGCTCTCGTTTTACGACCGGCCGCAACAATTATGCGATGGCGTTAGCCGCCGCGAATGTCTTCGCATCGGCGGACTTGGCGCTTTGGGTTTGAGCTTGCCGGGGCTGTTGCAAGCCCGCCAGGCGCAAGCCATGCCGGCATCGCCGGCCGCGCCGCACGGCGGCAAGGCTCGTTCTTGCATCATGTTGTTTATGCTCGGCGGGCCCCCGCAACATGACACGTGGGATCCCAAGCCCGAAGCCCCCGTCGAGATCCGCGGCGACTTGAAGCCGATTGAATCCAATGTGCCGGGCATTCTGGTCAACGAGCTGATGCCGAACGTGGCAAAGGTCATGGACAAGGTCTGCGTGCTGCGCACCTTGTCTACCAAGGACAACGCGCATTCGTCCAGCGGCTACTGGGTGCTTACCGGCACGCCGCACACGCCGATGAATTCGGAAAACGCCCGGCCCGGCGCCCCGAACAACTGGCCCTGCCTGGGCGCCGTGGTCAAACAATTGCGGCCCGAACGCTCCGGTTTGCCCGCTGCTATCACCTTGCCCGAACACATCTGGAACACCGGCGGCATTCCCTGGCCCGGCCAGGATGCCGGCTGGCTGGGACGTCAGGCTGATCCCTGGCTGCTGATGTGCGATCCGTCCGAGCAGGGTTTCCAGATTCCGGGGTTGAGCTTACCGTCCGAAGTTCCTTCGCCGCGTTTCGCTGAGCGGCAATCGCTGTTGAACTCGCTCGACGAGCGTTTCCAAAGCACGCGCAGCGAGAGCGGCTACGACTCGTATCGTCAACAGGTCTGCGACTTGCTCGCCGCGCCCGAGGCGCGGCAGGCCTTTCAACTCGATCAAGAACCCGATGCGGTGCGAGACCGATACGGTCGCAATCGCTTCGGGCAGAGCGTTCTTTTGGCGCGGCGGATGGTCGAGGCGGGCGTCTCCCTGGTGCAAGTCAACTGGACGCGGGCCAAGGACGATACGAACGACAGCCCGGCTTGGGACACGCACCGGCAAAACGCCTACCATCTCAAGAAAACTTTGATGCCGACGATGGATCAGGCCTACTCGGCATTGCTGGAAGACCTGGACCAGCGCGGTCTGCTCGACGAAACGCTGGTGGTTTGGGTGGGCGAATTCGGCCGCTCGCCCAAGATCAATGGCGGCGGCGGACGCGACCACTGGGGCTACGTCTTCTCCGGCGCCTTGGCCGGCGCCGGCATTCACGGCGGGCAGGTACACGGCGCCTCGGATGCCATCGGCGGCAATCCCAAAGAGGGACGCGTGCAGCCGCACGATCTTTCCGCCACCATCTTCCACTGCCTCGGCCTGTCTCCCGACACCGAACTGCACGATCCGTTCGGCCGTCCGATGGTGCTCAGTCGTGGCGAAGTGATTCGAAGCATCTTCTAAAACGCTGACGATGCCTTTGCAGCATCCGTAGCGGAATCTGTGAAGATTCCGGGATCGCTGAAACAGGCGCCAGTGATTCAGCGGTTAAAAGCCGCTCAGGGAATATTTCCTTCCCGCCGCGCATCACGTAGGCAGCGGGCCTTGGCGCCCGGGAAGGATTGCGCCGTGGGATACTCGCTGCTTGCCGATGT
Organism: Pirellulales bacterium; assembly: GCA_963786255.1. GTDB lineage: Bacteria > Planctomycetota > Planctomycetia > Pirellulales > JAICIG01 > JAICIG01. The sequence goes on along the minus strand of CAWAYY010000025.1, from coordinate 336,719 downwards.
AATCGTAGTCATTCACCTGGCGTACGTCGCCTTCGTCGTGCTCGGCCAGGCGGCCATTTTGCTCGGCGCTGCGTTGAGCTGGGGATGGATCCGCAACCTCTACTTCCGGCTTGCACACCTGGGCGCCATTGCGCTCGTGGCGGCGGAAGCCTTGTTGGGAATCGTCTGCCCGCTGACACGTTGGGAAAACCAATTGCGGCGCCTGGCCGGCGAGTCCGTCGACGGGCAGTCGTTCGTGGCCCGGTGGACGCACGCGGTGCTCTTCTATCGCTGGCCTGAACACATTTTCACGACGATCTACGTCGCCTTCGCCGCCGCCGTGCTGCTCACGCTCTGGTTCGTGCCTCCGCGCATGCAAACGCGAGGCGAAACCAGATTCCACGGCGGAGCCTGGTTAATTGCCTGCCATCGATTTCGGTAGGTATGATGGGCCTGTTTCCGAGCGAGAAGGCGAACCGATGAAGCTCCCCGTCATCCGCGGCACAATCGACCGACGCATCCTCGTCAATTACCGCGTTGATCCAGAAATACTCCAGCGCCGTGTTGCCGGTTCCCTTTCGGCCGAAGCTGGTCGCGGGCAGGGGAATCGCAGGAATCTGCCTGATCCGACTGCGGCACATTCGGCCTCGAGGGCTGCCCAAGCAGATCGGATTGTCCTCCGAAAATGCCGCACACCGGATCGCTGTCGAGTGGGAAGAAGCAGGGCAGACGCGCGAAGGCGTCTTCATTCCCCGGCGCGATACCTCCTCGCGGTTGAATGCTCTGGCGGGCGGCCGCCTGTTTCCAGGAGAACACTTTGGCGCCCGGTTTCGAGTCGTCGAGTCAGGCGAGCATTACTCCATCCAACTCCATAGCGACGACGGCGCCACGCAAGTGCTTGTCCAGGGACGTTGCGACACTCAATTCTCGCCACGTTCCATCTTCGGATCCCTCGACGCAGCGTCGGCCTTTTTCGAAGCGGGCTCGCTGGGCTATTCCGTCACTGCTCGAGCCGGCGCGTTCGACGGTCTCGAGCTAAGAACCTCCAACTGGCAGGTGCAGCCGTTCGCAATCGAGCGGTGCGAATCGAGCTATTTCAACAATGCCGCCATTTTCCCGGCCGGCACAATCGAGTTCGACAACGCACTGCTCATGCGCGGCATCGATCATGAATGGCACGGTCGCGAATCGCTCTGTGCCGACTACTTCTCTGCTTTACCTGCCAGATAAGCTCGCAATTCGGCCAGTTCGCGTTGATACCCGCCGGACAAGATCGGGAAGCGGCACCAGGTCTTCGGATCGAGGTTCTCGTCGTCCACGTGGAACGAAGGCGCATAGCGTTCGCGCTTCCACTGGTTGCGGCACCAGAGTTGGAAGAAGCGTTCGATCCAGAACGCCAGTTGTTCGTGAGAGTACTGCGAGAAGCGCGTGCGGATCTGCAAGAAGATCTCCAGCGGCGTGTATTTGTCGCGAATGGCCGCGCGCTCAATCTCGTCGAGCAACTCGTAAGGCATCAGGTCCTGTTCGTCGGTTTGCCCGGCGCTCGATGGGCGCAACTCGGCCGTCGGCTGCTGGCAATTGACGGCTGCCAAGGCCGGCATCGGCTGCAAGTCCGTCAAACCGTGCCGTTCCAGCCAGATCAGCCAGCGTCGCAAGAACGCCTTATCGATGCCGGCAATCGGACTCAGCCCCCCGCTCGTGTCGCCGTCCATCGTGGCATAACCCACGGCGGCCTCGGAGCGGTTGCTAGTCGACAACAGCAAGGCGCCTCGCAAATTAGCCAGCAGCCAGATGCCTGGAGAACGAACGCGAGCTTGAATGTTCTGCATTGCCAGATCGTCGGTTTCCCAGGAGAGCGAGCGGCCAATGGCCTTCGAAACGGTCGCCATGTAGTCTTGCACGACTTGTTCCACGTCCCACTGGAGAAAATCGGCGCCCAGCGCCAAGGCCACGTCGCGGGCGGCGTTGCGAGTCGTCTCGGAACTGTTGGCAGTCGATTGGTAAACGCAGGTCAGCAAGGCGCACACCATCTCGGGAACCGAGCCGGCATCTTGCAGGCTCGGCAAGTGACTCAATCGGTTGCGAAAGCCATCCAGTCCCAACTCGGCCACGCCTAACTGCACGGCCAATGCCGCCAGGCAACTGACGGCCGTGGAATCGGCGCCGCCGCTCAGTGAAACGACGAATCCGCGCGAGCGGCTCTTACGCAGGTAGTCGAACAAACCCAAGCTGATCGCCCGGGCGAACTCCTCTTCTTTAATGTTCGCGGACTTTTCCCAAGGCGCCACGACGACCGCTTCTGCTTCCGGTTCGATCTGCGGATAGTCGAATGGGATTTTGACGCACGCCAAATCGGTATCGGTGCTAGGCAGGAAACTGCCGGTGCGCGATTGGAGCATCCGCGTGGCGTCGACGTCGATCAGCGCCGTGGTTAGTTGAAAATCGGCGAAAGAGAACCTCGATCCCGCCGCCAGCAGCTTGCCGGCCGAGGCGATCATGGCGCCGCCGTCGTAGATGGCGCGCCCGGCTTCGTTGCCCAACAGATTGGAATAGATGTAGCTGACGCCGAAGGCGCGCGAACCTTCCAGCACGAAGCGCTGGCGGACCTCCGCCTTGCCAAAGGCGAAATGGCTGGCGCTGGGGTTGAGAATCACGTCGACGCCCAGCAGCGCCAGTTCGCCGCCGGGGCGGTTGGCCACCCAGGCGTCTTCGCAGATTTCGAAGCCGATCTTCAAGCCGCCGCAGTCGAAGTAGACGTCGCCCAGCGGATAATCGGCCCCGTCGATCGTGACTTCGCCCCGATGACCGCAGGGCCACGGCTTGAACCAGCGCGGCTCGTAGTGCAGGCCGTCGCCCGCCAGGAACCGCTTGGCGGTAAAACCGGCGATCCGCCCGTTGACGACCAGGCAGGCGGTGTTGAACAATCCATGATGATAGAGCAGCGGCAAGCCGAGCGAGACGATCATGCCGCGCGTGGCCGGCACGATTTCGGCCAGCACCTCGCGGGCCGTGGCCTGCAAGCCGGGCGAAATGAAGGCGTCTTCGCAACCGTAGCCGGTAATACACAGCTCCGGCAGGCACAGCACGCCCACGCCGGCGCCGCGCGCCGCCTCAATGGCCGCCAGAATGCGCGCCTTGTTGCCTTCCCAATCCAGCGGCGTTTGATTGAGCACCGCTGCCGAAACCTTGATTAACCGCATATCATACTCATGAATGTTGCACGTCGCGACCGGTGATCTAGAAAGCATCGACCGCGCCGGAAGCGGTAATTGATTATAGGCGACAAAGCTCAGCGGATAAGCCATGCAGACAGGCCTGAATATTCTACTTGCAACGGTTGGCAGCGCCGGAGACGTGCACCCGTTCGTCGGCCTGGGAGTGGAGCTGAAGCGGCGCGGCCATCGTGTCACGCTGATCACCAGCGGCGCCTTTGAAACTCTGGCGCAAAAGCCGGATTGGAGTTCAAAGCCTACTTGTCGGCCGAAGAGTACCACGCCTTGATTCAGGATCCGCGGGTCTGGCATCGAGTTGACGGGTTCAAAACGGTCATGCAGCAGGGCATGACGCCCTCGTTGCGGCCGATTTACCAGGCGATTTGCGAACTCCACGTTCCCGGTCGCACGGTGATTGCCGCCTCGTCGTTGGCGTTTGCCGCGCAAGCCGCTCATGAAAAACTGGGCGCGCCGCTGGCGACGATCCACTTGTCTCCCGCGCTGTTCCGCAGCGATTTCGAAAACCCGATTCTGCCCGGCATGTTCCTGCCTCCCTGGTTGCCCGCGCCGCTCAAGCGGGCCCAGTACTGGCTGGTCGACATGGGGATGGCCGATCGGATCATGGGACCGTCGCTGAACGAGTTTCGAGCCGAGTTGGGTTTGCCGCCGCAGCGCCGCTTTCTGCGCGACGGCATCCACTCGCCGCAGCGCGTGATCGGGCTGTTTCCCGACTGGTTCGCTCCGCGTCAGTCCGACTGGCCCGAACAGGTCGTGCTGACCGGCTTTCCTCGCTACGACGAGCGCGATGTGAGCGAACCCGATGGCCTTTGGCGGCAGTTTCTCGCCGAAGGGGATCCGCCGATCGTCTTCACGCCCGGCTCGGCGATGGTGCACGGGCGCGAGTTCTTCCAGGCGGCCATCGACGCCTGCGGGCAGCTCGGCCGGCGCGGCATGCTACTGACCCGTTATCCGGAACAGCTCCCGCCCGACTTGCCGCCGAGCGTGCGGCACTTTGATTTCGTCCCGCTCAGCGTCTTGCTGCCGCAGTCCGCCGCCCTGGTGCATCACGGCGGGATCGGCACGCTCTCGCAAGGCCTGGCCGCCGGCATACCGCAACTCATTATGCCGATGAGTCACGACCAGCCCGACAACGCCCATCGGCTTAAGCGTCTCGGCGTCGGCGATGCGCTGGCGCCGCATCGATTTCGCGGCGCGGCGGTCGCTGCACGTCTGAATCAACTCCTCACTTCCTCGCTAGTGGCCGAGCGATGCCGCGAGTTGGCCGTGCGTTTCTGCGACGACCGGGCTCTCAGTGCCACCTGTGACATATTGGAAGCCATGGCCGTTGAGTTCGCGCCTGACTTTGCGGACCAAGCAACACCGAACGCCGGATCGGCGACCGAGGATCTGCAAGCAGGCCTTTAGCGCCCTCCGCGTGGATACGGAACAGGTCGCATTCGTAGCTTGAGGCAGACTGGCTTCACGTAAACGCAGGCATTTCACATCCTGCCCGCTGGCATTCCGCGGCTGCGTTTTTTTCCGTCAAGGCTGTTCCTGTTACAATGCCCGAATTGCGGTCCGTGGCGAAACCTGAAAACTCGCGAGAACCGACATGCTTCGCTCACACTGTCTCGTCATCGTCGCGCTGGCCGCTTGGCTGGCGCCATCCTTCGCTCACGCCCAAACGCCGCCGAAGATGTTCTTCGCGCTCAACGCAGATGGAACCGGTTGGCGGAAAGTGTTTCAACTCGAGGGCCATCCGGCCTGCGGATCGCCGGCCGTCTCGCCCGACGGCAAACAGTTCGCCTTCGATGCCTGGCAAGTGGCGGGCAACCGGCAGGCCGGGCCAGCCAAGCTGTTTGTCGTGGGGCTCGATGGGACGAACGCGCGCGAGCTTTGCCCGGGGCAAATGCCGAGCTGGTCGCCCGACGGCAAGTTCCTGGTCTGCTCGCGCTCAGGGCAGTCTTCAGGCGTGTGGATCATGACGGCCGAGGGAATGGAGCACAAGCAAGTCGCCTCGGCCTGGGGAGGGCAATGGTCGCCCGACGGCAAGCGAATCGCCTATTATGACGGCACGAGGATCATGACCTACGAGGTCGAGACGGGCGCCGTGCGGCAGACGCTCTCGGCCGACAACCACGGCTATCGGCAAATATTCTGGAATATGACCTGGTCGCCCGACAGCACGCAGATCTGCTTCAAGGCCGCCAAACACGATGGGACCGAAGCGATGGCCCTGGTCGATGCGGGCGGCGACGAGAACGGTTTCAAGGAGCGGTGGTCGGGCAAGGGGCTGTGGGCCGATTTTGCCTGGCACCCGCGCGGCGATCGCCTGGTGATGTCGATCCGGCATCCGGAGACGAAACGGTCGCAACTGTTCGAGGTTGATCCCGACTCCGACGACCCGGCCCAACTCGTCGCCGGGCAGGACGAGACCTTCAACAGCCTCGGCATGAGTTGGACGCCCGACGGCGAGCAATTGATTGTCGTCGGCTTTACGCCGCCGTGACTGGGTTTGCCGGCAGCGGGAGGAACGCGCCGCGCAAGCCGTTGATGCGGGCATTGCAGCACCACGCCTTTGCTAACCCGGATTGCGCACCGAACGGTCGAGGCGAAGCGCAAACATAAGGACGGCAATCAGTTGCAGGAAAACACACTAACCCGAAGCGCGAGCGAGGGCTTTCGACGCGACCTCCTTATCGTTCCCTCGCTTGCGCTTCGGGTTGGTGTCGGCCGTGCGCAATCCGGGCTAAAGACGGTCACTCAATCGCCCTTGCAGCGCGCGTGAGTTGCCACTTATTCAATTGGCCGTTCTCCCAGTTCCTTTAGCCAACGACGCTTCGCTTCGTAGTAATCCCAAGGAAAATCCGCGTCGGCAACAACGTGCTTCCAGAACTCCTCGTACAAATACGGCGTTTCAACGACGCATGCGCGGAGGTCTTCGCCCGCTTCGTAAAGCAGATCGTGGGAAATGAAAACCATCCTCTTTGTGTCGCGATGGACGGCGACTGGATCGCCGTTCGCTCCGCCAGCCAAGACAAGATAGCCGTTTTCAATGCACCGCATGATTTCCTCAGTCTGCTCGATTAATTGAGGTATAGGCAGCAGCGACATGCTGCCTATCTGAATCCAGTCGGAGAACGACGCGGCTTGAAGGTCTTTGATGATATCCGCCGGGATTTTGTGCCTGCGCAGATAATCCAGGACTTGGGGCGGCATTGGCGCACGATAAGGCTTGTTCGAAATGCTGTCGAGAACGTCGGCGAGCATGGATGTCTCCGAATTGGGGCCCTGATTGCCTGCCGTGGCAGATTGGCGTCTTGCGAGACGTTTGTAGTCTGCAGCGAGGAAGAAACCGGCCAAGCGCCGCGCGCCATTCTGGTTGAATGTCAAACGGCCGCGATGGGCCGGTGGGATTTCTTTTTTCGGCTGCGACCGGTCGCGAACTCAGCGGCTAATATATTCGAACAGCTTGCGACGGATTTCCCCGCGATCCGTCTGGTAACGATCCCAAAAAGGCTGTTCGATGGCCGCGAGACACTCAGAATCGATGGCCTCGACCTGTTCCGAGCGCACCTCAGGGTCCTCGGGAATCACGCCGGACGGAAAGAGCGTTCTAACGTTTCGCATAACATCAGCGTAGACCGGCAAGCCGCTACCAACTTTGGACGGCCAGCCAGCCGCGGGTCCAGTAGTCGGCGAAGCTGAGCACGAACATGATGGCGAGCCAGAAAAAACCCGCGAAGGCGACCAGGCGGGCCAGCGGCGTGCTGTAGCGGACGTTCATGAAGAATAGCAGGATCAGCACGGCCTTGACGGATGCGATCACGGTGGCGACGACAAAGTTCCAAGGCCCGCCAAGATCGACCTCGGCCACGGCCACGGTCGCGCCCAATAGCGCCATTAAGGCGACGAACACCGCGATCAGCGTTTCGACGGAGGCATGCGGGACGTGTGCGTGCGGCTTCATGACAAATGCGCGCCGATCAGATACAGGAACGGAAACAGAAAGACCCACACAATGTCGACGAAGTGCCAGTACAAGCCGACGACGTGAACCGGAATCGCAAAGTCGCCGAGCAGCCCGCCGCGCTGCGATTTGCTCAGCAGCCAGGCGAGCAGCCCGAGTCCAATCAGCATGTGAAAGGCGTGAACGCCGGTCATCAAAAAGTAGAGACCGAAGAACATCTCGGCGTGCTCCGGCGAAGGTCCGTCATAACGGAACGGCAGCCCGAACAGCGGCATCAGCCCTTCGACGTATTTGTGGTGGTACTCGTAGCCTTTGATGCCGAGGAACACGGCGCCCAGGACCATGGTGGCCGCGAGCAACGGCTCGAGCAGTTTTTGCTGCGAGTTCTGCGCGGCGTGTACCGCCAGGGCCATCGTCAGGCTGGAACACAACAGCACGGCCGTGTTGATCGTGCCCCACAACAGATCCATGTGATGGCTGGCCGCGGCGAAGGCGGCCTCGTCCTGCAGCCGGTAGAGGCTGTAGGCCAGAAACATGCCGCCGAAAAACATGATTTCCGTGGCCAGAAACAGCCACATGCCCATCTCGTCGGCTTCGCTCTGTTGCGAGATGTCCTCGAACTGGTGGTGCAGCGCCGGCGAATGGCCGTGGTCGTGGCTGGCATCGGCTGCGGGACCGTGCGTGGCGGCGGCGTCAGACATGGGCGGCCTCCTGGTCGCCGGCAGGCGCGTCGACCGCTTGCAGCGGCGCGTCCATGCGCTGGTAATCGTAAGCTTCTTCGTAGACGACCGGTACTTGGGCGAAGTTTTCGGTCGGCGGCGGAGATGCGTGGTCCATTCCAATCCCGTTGCGCGCCATGGATTGGGCGGCGCCGGCGGCCCGTACCGCAGCGACCAGAGCAAGTAGGTCAGCGGAAAGGTAACCCACAGCCAGAATCGAGGCCCCGGCCGATGGACATCACGTTCAGCACCTGGAACTCCGGCGGATAATTGTGGTATCGCCGCGGCATGCCCAGGTAGCCCAGGATGAATTGCGGAAAGAAAGTCAGGTTGAAGCCGACGAAAATCAAGATGGCGCGAGAAGCGCGCCCAGCCCTCGGGATACATCCGGCCGGTGATCTTCGGCCACCAGAAATGGATGCCGCCCAGATAGGCCATCACCATGCCGCCCACCATGATGTAGTGGAAGTGGGCCACGACGAAGTAGGTGTCGTGAACGTGCATGTCGATGCCGAGCGCAGGCCAGGAACAAGCCGGTCAGTCCGCCGATGGTGAACAGCCCGACGAAGCCCAAGGCGTAGAGCATGGGCGTGTCGAAGGTGATCGTCGCCTTGTAGCAGCGTCGCCGTCCAGTTGAAGACCTTGACCGCCGAGGGAATGGCGACCAGGAAGCTCAGGATCGAGAACACCATGCCGGCATAGACCGACTGCCCGGCGACGAACATGTGGTGCCCCCAGACCAGAAAGCCGAAGCACCGCGATGGCCAAGCTGGAAAAGCCGATGAAGTCGTAGCCGAAGATGCGCTTGCGGGCAGAAGCAGGGGATCACCTCGCTGACCACGCCCATGCCGGGCAGGATCATGATGTACACGGCCGGGTGCGAATAGAACCAGAACAAGTGCTGGAACAGCACCGGGTCGCCGCCCAGCTCCGGATCGAAAATGCCGATCTGCAGCAGCCGCTCGACCGCCACCAGGCAGATGGCGATCGCCAGCACGGGCGTGCCGAGCACAGGATGATGCTGGTGGCGTACATCGACCAGACGAACAGCGGCAGGCGGAACCAGGTGCATGCCGGGCGCCCGCATCTTGTGGATGGTGACGATGAAGTTCAGCCCGGTGAGAATCGACGAGAAGCCGGCGATGAAGATGCCGACGGCCGTGGCCACGACGTGGTATTGCTGTAGGTGCTGCTGTAGGGCGTGTAGAACGTCCAGCCGGTGTCGACGCCGCCGGCGACGATGGCGTACAGCGTGAACAGCGCCGCCGATGATGAAGATGTACCAGCTCAGCAGGTTGAGCCGGGGAAACGCCAGGTCGCGGGCGCCGAGCATCAGCGGCAGCAGGAAGTTGCCGAGCACCGCCGGAATCGACGGAATCAGGAAGAAGAAAATCATCACGATCCCGTGCAGCGTGAACAGCTTGTTGTAGGTGTCGGTCTGCACCAGGTCGCCGGCCGGCGTCAGCAGGTCGAGCCGGATGCATCGCGCGGCCAGCCCGCCGACGAAAAAGAACAGCGTGATCGACAGCAGGTACAGCAAGCCGATCCGCTTGTGGTCCATCGGTCAGCAGCCAGGAGCGCACGGTGTAGCCGGCGTTCAGGTAGTGTCGCCGCGGCGGCGCAGGAGGTTCGTCCGGCACGGGACGGATCGTCGGAGCAGCTCATCGTGGTCATGGCGTCGGCGGTAACTTCCGTCTTGCTTCGAGCAGCGATTTGAAGTAAGCGATCAATTGAGATCATCTCTTCCTCGCTGATCTGCCCTTCGAAGGTCGGCATGATCGGTTTGAAGCCCGCGACGACCTTGGCATTCGGATGCATGATCGATTCGCGCAGATAGCCCTCGTCAGCGCGATCGTGCGGCCGTCGGTCAGCTGCGACCGCGCGGCCGTAAAGTCTCTCCAACGGCGGGCAGCGGCTCGACTGCCTCGCCACCCTGGTGGCACGCTGCAGCAACGCATTCTTCGAACAGCCGCTTGCCGGCCTCGGCGGGCGGCTCATTTCGGCGCCTGCCGCGAGCCAGCCTGGTAATCGCTCGGCTCCATGACCACCACGCGTGCCGATCATACCGCGCGTGATCGGTGCCGCAATACTCCGCGCAGAACAAATGGTACCCGCCCAGCTCGGCTGGCCTCGAACCAGATGTCGCTGTAACAGCCGGGCAGCACGTCCTGTTTGACGCGAAAAGCCGGCACGAAGATGCTGTGAATCACGTCTTCCGAAGTCAGCAACAACCTGACCGGCTGCCCCACCGGCACGTGCAGCTTGTTGATTTCGCGTTTCCCTTCCGGATGCTGGAATTTCCACATCCACTGCTTGCCCACCACGCGGACCTCGAAGGCGTTGTCGGGGGGACGAAAGCTCACGAAAAACACCTTGGCGCCCCAGAAGAAGATGCCCATGAACACGAAGAACGGCACGATCAGCCAGAGGCTTCCATCAGTTGTTGACGGAAGTGGAGCGTCTTGGCATCGACACCCTTGGCGGGGCTCCGATCGGCCTTGGAGCCGCGGCGATACCTGACCGCAAAATAGATGATCAGGAACGCGATCACGATCTGCACCAGGAAGAACAGGGCGACCAGGAACGAGTAGAGCAGATCGACGCGCGGAGCATGCGTCGAGGCCTGCGCGGGAAACAAGCTGAAACCGTCTTCCATCATCTCAATTCGTCTCAGCTGGTTCGTCGTCGTCCTGCGCGCCTGCTCTGCGGGCCTTACCGCGTCGCTCGCGGCGACTTCCTGCCGGAACATCACGTCCAGAAAGCCGCCCAAGGCCAGCATCGTGATCGAGCCGGCGAGCTCGAGCGCAGCCGCGAAATCACCAGACCGTATTTGCCCGTCAGCGGGTCGTAGTGGTAACAACAGCAACAGCACCTGATCGACGGGCGATCCGATGCGGTGCTCGGAACTTTCCACCAGCCCCAGGCGCAGGTCGTTCGGCGGATACTCAATGCCGTACAGATATCGCGAGAGGCGGCCGTCCGGCGTCGCCAGCATGATCCCGCTGGCATGCGCGAACTGGTCGGTGCGTTCGTCATAGCGATAGCGAAAGCCGACCGCGTCGGCCAATCTATGAATTGCTTCGGCTTGCCGGTCAAAAAGTGCCAGCCCTGCTCGGCCCCCTTCGCGGCGATAGCGCGGACATAGCTTGCCTTTTTCTCCGCGGCCATTTCGCGGCGTTTCGTTCGGGTCAATGCTGACGGTCACGATTTCATAGTCGCGGCCCATCTCGAACTTCACGGCCTGGCAGCCGCGGAGCAGGCCATTGAGCACCTGCGTGCAAAGCATGGGACAACGGAAATAGACCAACGTCAGCACCACCGGCTTGTCGCCGAAATAGTCGCCCAGCCGGACCTGTTTGCCCTGCTCGTCGCGAAACGGCAAGTCCAATGGCAACTGCTGGTTGAGATGCTGGTCGATGCCGATCTCGTTGGCCAGGCCGCCGACGGGGCTTTTGCCGGCCGGCGTGCCATAGACCTGCGTGATGGCACGGTTCTGCGCGATCGCGGGACGAGCTGCAAGCATGAATGCGAATGCCGCAACCAAGAACAGGCGTCCGGCAGCATGCGAAAGGCTCCGGACGTTGCAGCGAGAGGATTTTGCGATGGTCGCGCGGATCATAGCCGGTTCTCCCGTTTCGGAGCAGTCTTTTGCTTTGGCTCCGCCGCCGGCTTCCCGCCGCTCGACATCTCTTCTCCAACGGGCGGCTGGAGCTTCGTGGGGCGCGGTTCGGGCAGACCGCGTTCGACCAGCAATTCCATTGCTCGCGCGATGGGGATCTGCGCCACGCCTTGCTGTTTGTCGATCCAACGGTACTCGTTCAGCAGCTCTGCTTCTTGCCGCAGGCGTACGGCCAGCGCGTTGCCGGGCCTGGCTTCCAACCGCGGCGCCGGCGGTTGCTGTGATCTGGCCAGCGGACTGCGCGCCACGTCGTCGCTTTGGCTTTGCGCTCGAAGTCCCGGAAGGTTGAGATCATCAGCGGCAGCACGGCGATCACCATCAAGGCCAGCGCCAAGCCGAAGGCCATTACGTACCAGACATTGACGTCGGTCGCCTCGTAGCCGCGACCGCGATCGCCTTCAGGCGAGGGCGTGACCGGTTCGTTCATCGATCGCCTCCGTCAGTTCGGGGTCATTGATGGGCAGGGCGGCAAGCGCCGGCAGACGCCAGGCGAACATCGTCAGCCACAAGCCGCCGATGGCCGCCAAGGCGACCGGGTGCAGCCAGTGGATCGTGAGCGTCTTCGGCGAAAACGCCGGCTCGATCATCCAGTAGCCGTAGACCAGTTGCATGAACAGCAGCCACGAGGCCACCTGGCACAGCCGCAGGCGATGCCGCGTGACGTCGCGCAACAGCAACAGGAAGAACGGCAAGGCGAAGCTCAGGGCCATCAACGCCATCACGATGAATTCCCAGCCGCCGACCGAGCGGGCCAGGTACCACACGTTTTCTTCCGGCAAATTGCCCGACCAGATGATCAAAAACTGCATGAAGGCCACGTAGGCCCAGAACATGGTGAAAGCCAGCAACAAGTTGCCCAGGTCGTGACGCCGCCCGGTGGTGGCGATGCGGCGCCAAGGCTCGAAGCGATCCAGCACGGTAATGGCCAGGATGGCGAACGTCAGGCCCGACAGCCCTTCGCTCGACGCCCACAGGATGCCGTACATGCTGGAAAACCAGTGCGGCTCGAGCGACATGACCCAATCGACGCTGCCGATCGTGATGGCCAGGCCGTACAGAGCCAGTCCCAGGCCGCTGGCACGCTGCAGGCGAATGCTGCGAGGCGAATCGGGATCGGTCTCTTCGTTGGGCGACCAATGCATCAACAGCCGCCAAAAGACCAGCCAGACCGCGAAGATGACGGCCGCTCGAATCTGATAGCCTTCAACGTTCAAGTAGGCGCTCTTGGCCTGCAACACCGCATCGGCCTCGACGACCTCTTCATGAGCCCACTCGTAAAGCATCGGAATGCCGGCCAGGAGCGGCGTGAACAACAGCGCCATCAGCGGCAACGTGCCCATCGCCGCCTCGGAGACGCGGCGGAGAGCCAGTCCCCAGCCGCCGCCCGTCAAGCCGTGAATCATCAAGACGACCATCGATCCCAACGTCAGGCCCAGCCAGAACATGTAGCTGAACAGATACGCCTGGAAGAACCGTTCCGGGGCGGTAAAGTAACCGACCGCACAAAGCGCGGCGCCGATGACGCCGATGAGCAGCGAAATGCCGTGCAGCCGGGATACAAAGGCCGTGAATTGATCGTGCACGTTCATTCGCCCGCCTCTTGTTGCCTGGCCTTCGCCGCGCCGGGCGCTTCGGCGTGCTCCTTGGGCTTATCCAGGTTCGGCCTTTCGTCTTCCGGCACATCTCGCAAGCGAGCGTTCTGGCTCAATTGCAACGCGCGGATATAGGCGACAATCGCCCAGCGATCGGCGACCTTGATCCGGCTGGCATAGCTCGGCATGGCGCCGAAGCCGTTGGTCATGACGTCAAAAAAGTGCCCGGCCGGCGCGTTGCGCAGACGCTCGATATGCAGCGAGGGCGGACGGCGAAATCCGCGGCGGACGATCATCCCGTCGCCGTCGCCGGTGCGGCTGTGACAGACCGAGCAATAAATATTGAAGCGCTCCTGGCCTCGCTTCATCAACTTTTCATTGAACTCGACGGGCAACTCGCTGACGAATTCGCCGTTGACCTTGCCCGTGTACAACGCATCGTCTTCGCGCAGCCAACCGCGCGGCACCGTTCCTTGCACGAGTTGCCGTGAGGCGCCGTGATCGTCGAACATCTCGCTCGCTTCCAGCGGCTCATAGCGAGGCTGATCGTACATGTCCAGCATGTCACACCCGGCGGCGGTGCAGACCACCCACAGGCAGGCCGCCTGCAGCAGGCGCAGGGGCGAAGGCCGCAACCGGCTCGACGGCACGGCGATTGTCGCGAGAGCGCGGGCAGGTTCATGGCTCGACCTCGAAAATCTGCTGCGGCGACAGGCTCTGCAGGAATTGCCGCGTTTCTTCCAGGCGGAACTGCGGATCGCGGGCTTCGATGCAGAGAAAAAAGCGGTCGCGGCTGGCGCGTTTGAACTCGGGCACGTTGAATACCGGATGGTAGGGCATCGGCAGGCCGTTGAGCGCCAACATGCCCAGTACCGCGCCGAAGGCGGCGGCCAGCACGGTCGTTTCGAACGTAATCGGTATGAAGGCCGGCCAACTGTGCAGCGGCCGGCCGCCGACGTTGAGCGGATAACTCAGTACGGAGGCGTAATACAACATGTAGTAGCCCGCCGCTCCGCCGGCGATGCCGCTGATCAGCACGACCAGCGGCAGCCGATTGCGGTGATGGCCGATTGCCTCAGAAAGTTCTTCGATCGGAAACGGGCTGAAGGCGTCGAGGCAGCGATAGCCCGCCTCGTGCGCGCTGTGCGCCGCGCGAATGATGGCCTCGCTGTCTTCGAATTCGGCGAGCAGGCAGTACAGTTCGTCGCTCTTCGCCGTCATTCAGCCTCTCCTTCCGTCTCGTGCACCAGGCCGCGGAGTTCAAAGATCGAAATCATCGGCAGGAAGCGAATGAACAGGAACAGCAGCGTAAGGAACAGGCCGATCGATCCGAACAAATGCGCGAAGTCCCAGGGAGTCGCGTAGTACATGTGCCACGCCGAAGGCAAATAGTCGCGGTTCAGGCTGATGACGATGATCACGAACCGCTCCAGCCACATGCCCAGGTTAATGATGAGCGAGATCGCGAACAACGCGTAAACATTGCGACGGATCACGCGCGACCAGAGCAGTTGCGGCACGATGCAATTGCACAAGATCAGCAGCCAGTAACTCCACGCATAGGGGCCCAAGGCGCGGTTGACGATCACGTACCGCTCGTAGGGATTGCCGCTGTAGTAGGCGAAAAAAACTTCCGTGAAGTAGCCGTAAGTAACCATACAGCCGGTGGCCAGCATGATCTTGGCCATGGCGTCGAGGTGCCGCAGCGTGACGAAGTCCTGCAGGCTGTAGATGTATCGCAGCGGAATCGCCAGCACGACCACCATGGCGAAGCCGGAAAAGATGGCGCCCGCGACGAAGTACGGCGGAAAAATCGTGCTGTGCCAGCCGGGCAGAATCGAGACGGCGAAGTCCATGCCCACGATGCTGTGCACCGAAATCACCAGCGGCGTCGCCAGGCCCGCCAGCAGCAGGTACGCGGTTTCGTAGCGGTTCCAATGCGCCGCCGAGCCGCGCCACCCCATCGCCAGCATGCCGTAAATGATCTGCGGCGCCTTGCGCGTGGCCCGGTCTCGGAGCGTCGCCAGGTCGGGAATCAGCCCGACGAACCAGAACAGCGTGGAGACCGTGAAATAGGTCGACACGGCGAACACGTCCCAGACCAGCGGGCTACGGAATTGCGGCCAGAGATCCATCGTGTTCGGATAGGGGAATAGCCAGTAGAAAACCCACGGCCGCCCCAAGTGCAACAACGGAAACAACCCGGCGCACGACACGGCGAACAGCGTCATCGCCTCGGCGAAACGATTGATGCTGGTGCGCCACTGTTGCTTGAGCAGCAGCAGAATTGCGGAAATCAGCGTGCCGGCGTGACCGATGCCGATCCACCAGACGAAATTGACGATCGGAAACGCCCAGGCGACCGGAACCGTGTTGCCCCAAATGCCGACGCCGGTGGCGAACAGGTAAATCGTCGCATAGGTCAACAGCATCAACAGCACGAAGCCGACCAGGAACCCGACCCACCAGCTTCGGGGAGTCGGCTGCGTCAGGACGATCGAGCTGATTTTGTCGGTAACCGAGCCGTAAGTGTGGCCGGGCTCGAGCACCGGCAATACGCCCGTTGTCAGCGGGGTTTGCGGCTCCTGGGACGTACGTTCGACGGGGCCCAGCTCATTCATAGCCGAGCCCCCTGCTGCTTATAGAGAGGCTCGGCGTCGAGCGGCTTGTCTTCGAACAGATCGGGATGCGGATTGCGCAGCCGCGCCAGGTGCGAAGTGCGAGGACGCGTGTTCAGCTCGGCCAGAAGCGAGTACGCCAGCGGCGAACGCTTCAGCCGGTTGACTTCGCTCTGCTCGTCCTTCAGGTTGCCGAACACGATCGCTTGCGTGGGGCACGCGCCCTGGCAGGCGGTCACCACCTCGCCGTCGCGGATCGGGCGGTCTTCTTTTTGCGCCTCGATGCGAGCGGAGTTGATGCGCTGCACGCAGTAAGTGCACTTTTCCATGACGCCCCGGGTTCGTACGGTGACGTCGGGGTTCCGCAACAGCTTCAAGACGGGCGTCGTGTCGTCGTTGTACTTGAGGAAGTTGAACCGCCGCACCTTGTAGGGGCAGTTGTTCGAGCAGTACCGGGTCCCCACGCAGCGGTTGTAGACCATCTGGTTCAAGCCCTCGTGGCTATGCACCGTGGCGCCAACCGGGCAGACCAGCTCGCAAGGAGCGTCCTCGCAATGGACGCACATCATGGGCTGGAAATAAACGTCGGGGTCATCCAACTCGCCGCGATAGTAACGATCGATCCGCAGCCAGTGCATCTCGCGGCCGTTGATGACCTGCTCTTTGCCGACGATCGGCACGTTGTTCTCGGCCTGGCAGGCCAGCACGCAGGCGTTGCAGCCGATGCAGGCCGTCTGGTCGATCGTCATGCCCCAGGCGTTTTCTGGGTTTTCGAAGTCGGGATAGAGCGTCGGCAACTCGTGAGCGCGGCGGCTTTCTTCGCGATGCTTGCTCGATTCGGCGAGGAAATCTTCAGCTTCCTGAAACTCGGCGAACGTGCCGGTTTGCACGATGTCGCGGCCTTCCATCCGCGAGTGATCTTGCGTCGTCGCCAGGCGGTATTTCTCGCCCGTCTTGCGCAACTGAAGTCCCGAGGCGAACCAGGCGGGCTCCTGCAGCCGGATGGCGTAAGCGTTGAAGCCCAGGCCGCTGCCGACGCGGCCGGCGCGCTGGCGGCCATATCCCAGACTGAGCGCAAGGGCGCCCTCGGCCTGACCGGGCATAATCCAGACGGCGGCCTGCGTCGATCGGGCGGAGAGTTCCAATTCCACGACGTCGCCGTTTTCCAACTCGAAGCGTTGAGCATCGGCCGGACTGACGAGCGCCGCGTTGTCCCAGCACAGCTTGCTGAGCGGCTTCGGCGCTTCTTGCAGCCAGCCGTTGTTGGCGAAGCGGCCGTCCCAGACGTGCGGGTCAGGAGGAAAAGAAATCTCCAACGAACGGCTGTCGTTGCGCGCTTTTACGGGCGTCGGCTTGTCGGCAAACTTCCACGGAGCCTCCCGCGCTTGCGATTGCGAATCTTCCGCAACCCCATCATGGACGATGCGCCGCCAGCGTTTGGGAAAGTCGTCGCCGCCGAGTCGTTCCCGCCAGGCGTCTTGCAGAATATCGTAGGTCGTGCGGTCGGAGTGCCCTGCAAGCGCCGCCACCAGGTCGTGGGCAGTCCTGCCGCCATACAGGGGCGCGATCAGCGGTTGCTGGATGGTCGCCGTGCCGTCGAAAGCACGGGCGTCCCCCCAGGCTTCCAAGTAATGCGCCTCGGGAATGTGCCAGTGCGACAGGAACGACGTCTCGTCGTAGTACGAGGAAAGGCGGGCGATGAAACGCACCTTTTTCAGCCGCTCGTCAAATTCCAGATTCGCCGGCGCCGTATAGACCGGATTGCCCCCTAAAATGATCAGCAGCTCAACCCGGCCCGCTTCCATCTCGTCGCACAGTTGATCGAGCGAGCGCAACTGATCGCTCGGGCGATGCTCGACCGGATCGATATAACGGACCGTCTTGCCGACATTGTCCAACTCGCGATTGATGGCATGGGCCAGCGCGTGAACGATGGCGGGCTGACCTTCGCCGGCAACGACGACGCTCCTTCCCTGGTGATCCTTGAGCTCTTGCACGACCGTCGACAGCCAGAGCTCGCGCACGCCGTGTACCACCCGCGGCACGCCGCCGTCCAATTCAACGCCCAACCGGCCGGCGATGGCGCGGGCGAGCTGTTCCACCTCGCTCGGCTTCAGTGCCAGGCGATGGTCGGCCGTCGCCCCCGTCACGCTGGGCGTGCTCTCGACGACGTACAACCGATTCATCTTTTCGCTGCCGCCGGCCACGCGCCGCCCGTCAATGAACTGCCGGGCGTATCGCAAGCTGCCGGGCATGCCCGCGAGAAAGTCGGCGTCGAGCGACAAGACGACGTCCGCTTTGGAGAAGTCGTAGACCGTGTCGACGTATTCGCCGAAAGCCAATTGCGCCCCGGCCCGCACGTTATCGCGACCGGCCGGTTCGTACTGATGCCACCGCGCTTCGGGCAAGGCTTCGAGCAAATCGCTCAACTGCTTGCCCAGCGTGGGCGAAGTGACGGTCTCGGTCAGGATTGCCAGACCGCGTCCTTTGCGGCCCTGCAAGGCAGGGAGTTCCGCGGTAATCGCCGTGAGAAAGGCGCCCCAGGTCGAGATCACTTGCCGCTCCATAACCGTTTGCGACCGGTCGGGATCGTAAAGCGAAAGAATCGACGCCTGGGCGAACAGGTCGGTGGCGCCGAGACTGGCTGGATGCTCGGGGTTGCCTTCGAGCTTGGTGGGCCGCCCTTCATGGCTTTCCGCCAGCAAACCGTTGGCATAACCGCCGAGCGTCATGGCCGTGGCGAAGAATAACGGCTTGCCGGGAACAATCTCTTCGGGCTGGCGGACGTACGGAACGATCTTTTCCGCCGGTTGCGTCAGACACCCCGTGGCGCCTGCCAGGCCCAGCGACGCCGCCATCAACTTGAGAAAGTTACGGCGGCTTGCCGGATCGTTCAATTCGCCCGCTTGCCGCGGAAACTCGCGGCGCACCAGTTCCGCAAACTCAGGAGTCTCCGCCACTTCTTCCAGGCTGGTCCAAAAGTCGCGATGCTTGCCTTCGGCCAGCCGTTTGCGAATCGCTTCCCAGTCGACGGCGGCAGAGGAGGACGATTCGGAATTCATCGGTGGCAAATCCAGCAATCCAACAGCGGTTTGGCGTCGATCTGGTACTCAGTGGCCAGCTTGACGCGCGAGTGGGGCGCCGACTCGGCTTGCGTTCCGAATTTGAAAACTGCCTCCAGCGGACGCAGGTTCTTATCGGGATGTTCGTGGCAGTCCAAACACCAAGACATCTGCAAGCTCGAAGCGCGGCGCATCAACGGCATCTTATCCACGCGGCCGTGGCAGCTTTCGCAACCGATGCCTTTATTTACATGAATACTATGGTTGAAATAGACAAAGTCGGGCACGTCATGGACGCGGGTCCACTCGAGTCGCTTGCCGCTGCGAAAACTCTCACGCACCGGTTCCAGCATCGGGCTGTCCTTCCAGATCTGCGAATGACAGCTCATGCAGACCTCCGTAGCCGGAATGCCGGCAAACGAAGACTCTTCGACCGACGTGTGGCAATAGCGGCAATCGATGCCCAATCCGCTGACGTGATGCTCGTGACTGAAAGGAACCGGCTGATCGCGAACGACGTCTTGCTCCGTGACGTACGGCGAGCGGTTCACCTGGTCCCAGACGAAACCGAGTCCGGCGACGATGAACAAAGCGCCAAAGATCGTCGCTTTGGCGAATGTGTTCGTACTGCGATGAAAGATCTGGGTCATTTACGCGTTTCCAGCCCGTCCATGCCGGATCATCGTCTCAAGCAAACAAACTAGCGCCGCCGCGCCGACCAACCTTCGCTTCCGTAGCAATCGGTCGCGAGCTGCACCAGGCGAATTCGTCGATAATCTGCGCACGGCAGCTCGGCCCGTCGCTTCCGTCTTGACCTGGCCCGTTTGGGGCAAGCGACCAGGTTTCGCTCGTTTGCTTGCGATGAAGCTCAACGAAAGGACGCATCATAAAACTCGCCGTGCTGAATCGTCAATGACCTGAGACGATGAATGTTGGACGGAGTCGCGAGCTGGTTTGGCATCCGATTTGCAAACCCTTCATTGGTTATCTGACTCCGCCCTGCCCGTGCGCTTGCGGCGCTGAATCTTCTTGAACACTCGCCCAAGCCGCGTGGGTTCTCGCAATGCGGAACCTTCTGTCAGTTCCCGCACGGTTGGGGATCGGGCGCCGCGGATGATAGGGAACCACCTCGCAACCATCAGCATGAGGAACAAAGGCATGAATGCTGCACGACGTGCATTGACGATCGGACTCAGCTTCTATTTCTGTGCGTGCCATACAATCGTCGGCTCCGAACCGAGCAAGGCGCCGGCCGACTCGCGAGCAGACACGCGCGCGGAAACCCAAGGCGCCGTCGGTCCGGTCCACAGCGCCCGCGCATGGTTAGGCCGCGCCGTTCGCAGCCAGGACGCCAAGGAAGCCGGCCGCGTCGAAGATCTGGCGCTCGATCTGGAAGACGGCTACGTCGCCTTCATCGTCGTCAAACCCGAAGACGCAGGGCCGGACGATCCGTTGCGCCTGGGCTTGCCGCTTGAGTTGCTTCGCGAATCAGACGCCGGGAACGCGTTGACCGCGCAGGCCTCGTTCAAATCGATCATGCAGGCGCCTCGCCTCGAGCGGCCCGACTGGGTCGATACCGTCACGCGGCTCTGGGCCATCGACGCGTATGAGGCCTTTCAACAAGAGTCGCCTTGGGAGGCCCGGCGGCAGTTCGAATTGTGGAATCCCGAGTCGCCCTATGGGCGGATGTTCAATCCGCAGCGGATGCGGACGGTGCAAGGACGCATTGAGAACGTGGATTACGCTCCCCCAATGCAAGGCATGCCCATCGGAACGCAATTGACCTTGAAGTCGGCGGACCGCACGTGGCGAGTGCAGCTCGGCCCTTTGGCGTATCTCTCGCAGCAGGACGTGACCTTTATCAAAGGCGACGACGTATCCGTCAAAGGCTCGGAGGCGTCGCTCGCTGAGCGCACGGTGCTGATTGCGGCGGACATCCAGCTTGGAAAGCGCAAGATCAAGCTGCGAAACAAAGACGGCGCGACGGTCTGGAAGGGCTGGAACGAAGAAGCGGCGTCTCGCCATTTTGTGCGACTTACCGAGTTGCTCGACATGCGGATCAACGATTCCCAAGGACGCAAGCTCGGCGAAGTCCGAGATTTCGCAATCTCCGATCGCAAAAACCGCATCGCCTATGCGGCAGTGGCGCTTGACGAGGCGACGAAAGAGAAAGCCGAACGCAACGCCGATCGGCTGTACCCAATTCCGCTGGGCGCCTTCGTGGCGCCGCCCAGCGCGCGCGTGTGGGAATTGGAACTGCCCGAAGGCATGGTGGAGGATGCTCCGAACTTTTCCGGCGACGAGCAGTGGCCCGAAAGCGTTGGCCGAGGCTGGATCGAATACGTGCACGTGCGCTACGGATGCGCTGCCGTCGGCGGCGTGCGAAGCAAAGAACTGGCTGAACGCCAAGCCACCGAACAACAAGACGCTGAGTAACAAGACGCCGCGTATGCCATCCGGAAAGCGCCGATCGCTACAAACGGCGGAGATGCGCCGTTAATTCACTCATGTAGAGGCGCTTTCGGTAATGCGGGGTTGTAACACCCAGACATGTTAAGGAGAAACGGCCATGCCGAGAGGAGACAAGTCAAAGTATACGAAGCAGCAGCAACGCAAGGCCGAGCATATCGAAGAAGGCTATGAGTCGCGCGGCGTCGCGGAAGAGGAGGCCGAACGGCGGGCCTGGGCGACCGTGAATAAGATGGATCGCGGCGGAAAGAAACGGGGCGGCTCCGGCCGCGGCAAGAGCGAGAACAAGGCGCCTGCCAAGAAGGGCGGGAAACTAGGCGGAAAAGCTTCCGCGTCGCGGTCCAAGGCGGAACGTTCCGCCAGCGCCAAGA
The DNA here is from genome assembly GCA_963786255.1 of Pirellulales bacterium. Taxonomy (GTDB): domain Bacteria; phylum Planctomycetota; class Planctomycetia; order Pirellulales; family JAICIG01; genus JAICIG01. Next base: position 315,048 of record CAWAYY010000025.1, on the reverse strand, counting down.
AAGCTGCGCGAACGAGGAAACGGAACCAGGCTCGCGCGAAAAAAGACTGAATCAGGCGGCGCCGAATACACGCCGCGGTAGAAACGCCTCCGAGGGACCAGCGGTCTTTTACCAACGCAACCGGCCGCCGGTCCCCAGGGAGGCAAAGGGCCTCAAGGCGTCGCCACAGGCGGCGCGTCGGCCGGCACGACGTCCCGTTCTCGTTCGGCCTCGCGCTCCGCGCGACGTTCGCGAATGCGGTCTCGGATCGGCTCCCCTTGAACGTCGACGTCCACGCCTCCGCCCGGCCGGACGTCAACGTCAACGCTGTCCCGCGGCTCCTCGCCGCTTTCGACGTCATTCTCCCCAGCGGGCGGCCGCTGTTCGGCGGACGGCGCCGGCTCGGCGGGCGCAGGAGCAGCAGTCGTCGGCTGAGCCGGCGGCGGCGTTTGATTACAGCCCCACATCCCCAAGGCCATGGGCGCCGCCAGCAGCGCCGCCCGTCTCCACGTGCGTATAGTCATACTCGCCTTCCTTGTTCCTGAGTCGCGCATCGCGGCACGGTCCGCAGACCGTGCCGCGACGCAAATCCATGTCCTTCGCCTTACGGCAGGGGACGGCGGACGCCGCCCATCAGCAAGCTGAGGACGAACAACACGATGAAAATAAAGAACAATACTTTTGCGATGCCCGCGGCGCCGGCGGCAATGCCGCCGAAACCAAACACGGCCGCAATCATGGCCACGACGAAAAACATTAGCGCCCAATACAACATGATCATTCTCCTTTGCCTTAACCCCTGTTCAAATCGGTTCAACTCAACTCGAAGCTTTCCCATTGCCCCAGCGTCTGACTCAGCCTTCGGGCAGCGCCACCGGCTCCGAACCGCACTCGGCGAGAATCGTGGCGGCTTTAGCCAGCCTTTGTCGCTGCGCTTCGCTATGGTCTTCTGCGGCGATGAGGATTTTTCCTCGCTGCACGGCCTGGTCGTAGTAGTCCGCCAATTCTTTTTCGACGCCTCGCGTCATCATGGCGCCGACAAGGCCGCCGACTACGCCTCCGGCCCAGGCTGCAATGCCGCCGGCGGCTAGCAGTCCGATGCCGCCGGTCGTGACGGCGCCGGCGAGCACGGCGAGTCCCCCCAACGTCGCGCCGATGGCGCCTCCGCCGATGGCCGCCGTGGCGGTATTCGTGCCGGCCGGGTCTTGATGTTCGAAGTTTCGATAGTGATTCTCGACGGCGTCGTTGGAGCACATGACCGAGATCTGCTCCTTCGAAAAGCCTGCGCTCAGAAGATGCGCCACGGCACAGTCGGCCGCCGTAATGGTCGGAAACACGCCGACTCGAATGGGCGCCTCCAGCATGGATGCATTTTCCATCGTCTTGCCTCCTTGGTTGCGTTTGCTTTGCGGTAAAACCCACTATGCAGTCTCCGTGCCAAAGCGCTGAATTCAGCTTGTCGTTTCGCCGTAAGTCGGGTTCTGTAATGCCGATGGGGGCGGCCGCGCCGTTTACAGGACGAATCGAAGTGAAAGGCCGGCAGAAGGCGTTGTTGACAGCAAGGGGCCGACAGGCGACCAGGCTGAGCTGCTGAAAACCGAAAACACCCCGCGCTGTCCGGGGGTTTCTTGACATTTTGGGCTTCGCCTCCTACGATTCGCGCTGATCGCCAAGGATTGGCGTTTCTCTCGCCTGCTGCGAGCGCCCGCGCACTGTGACGCGTATGATGTTTCGGTATCGCATGGCCCGAACACGTTTCGGCTCTGCGCTTCGTGATGGGGCTTTATTGATTGTTTGAGAAAGGAGAACGTTTAATGAACAGGCGACTAGGCTTAAGCATCGGCGCCTTCTGCGTGCTGGCGGGCTTTACGCTCATGGACGCCGGAGGCGAGGCGCAGGCGGGACTGTTCCGCCGAGGAGGCGGCTACTCCTCCGGATATGGTGGTTGCTGCGGCTGCTCCGGTCGTCATCGTCATCACCGCCATCACCGCCGCCGCGGCTGTTGCGGGACGTCTTACGTCAATTCCTGCTGTGGCGCAGTGAACTACTGCGGCACGTCTGGCTGCGGTACGGGCGGTTGCGGAACGGGCGCTTGCGGCACGCCGGGCTGCGGCGTTGCAGCGCCGTACGGCGCTCCGGCTCCCAACGCTCCCGTGCCGATGGATGCGCCGCCTCCCGCCCCGGAAGCGGCCAGTCCCTCCGATACCCCGCCGGAACCGGCCCCCGCGCCGCCGAACGGCGCGTGAGTCGCACCGTAAGCGTCTGCTTGCGATCGGCCGTTCACCGTTGAACGCCCGTTTGGCAGGCGACGCCCGGCAAGCGTCAAAACAAACGCCGGCGAGTTCCGCTCGCCGGCGTTTGTTCTTGGTCGAGGTTTTGGATGGAGCGATAACGTGTGGTGGGATGAACTCCTCCGCACGCCGCCGATTCCGTTAATGAGCCGGCTTGGGTCCGCCGAAGAAGCGGTCTCGTGGCGAGCCGACCGACGCGGACTGGCGCGCGTCTCGTTCGCTCAAGGAACTCGGTGCGTCCGAATGAGCGTCGGGATGCACGCCAATACCCAGCCGCTCGACGAGCTCTCCGCCCAGCCAGCCGCCGATCGCGGCGCTCGTCACGCCCGCCATGGATAAGGCGATGGAAAGCGCCGTCGGCCGAGCCGGAGCCATCCCTCGCAGCAGCCAACAGACGACGAACAGCGCTAACATCACGCTGCCGGCCAACCCATGCATCAGTCCCACGCGTTTAGCGCGCGTTCCGGATGGGATGCCAACCCAGTCGATTGTCCCAAACGGCGCGGCCGCCACGGCCCCTACGATGCCCGCCACGATCATCCAGTAGGCCGCCACGCCGAACTGCGGATTGCCGCTTGCCAGGCAAATCAAGTCAAAGGCGAGCGAAGTGATAAATAGGCCCAAGGGAAAGACAACCAGCATCGGGTGCAGATAGTGGCCGAGGAATTTGGTGCTCATGGCAAACCTCCGATTGCGAGTGTGATGCCGCCCCATTGGCGTTATGTGTGCAACTCCTTTTCGTTCCCTGTTGCTGTGTCAATCAAAACATTCGCAATCGGCATGCCAAACACAAAAACGGCCCCCTGGACATGGCTCGTTTCGCCATGCCAGGGGGCCGTCTAGATACCGTAACCGGACTTTCAAGCAGCCGGCGGGCTAGTCCCGACGGCCGTTGTCCTGGTTATTGTAATCGTTGCTTTGGCGTCGGCTTTGGTATCCGTCGCGAGCGTAAGCGTCGTCATCGTACTGCCCCGAGTTTCGGCCGGGCGCCCGGCTCGTGCGGTATCCGCGATCTTCCGATGCAAACACGTCGCTCGGTCTGCCCATGGTGGCGTGCAAGGTGCGTTCGCGCCCATTTCGGTCGAGCTCCAACGCAATTTCCTGGCCGGGTTGTTTCCGGGCCAGGACGCGCAGCAATTCCTCAGCGCCACGGATATCTCGACCATCGACCGCAACGATCTCGTCGCCCGGCCTGATGCCCGCCTCATCGGCAGGACCGTCGCGGTACACGTGGTTGACGCGCACCGGGCCGCGAGCGTCTTCGTCGAGCGTGATGCCCAGGGCGCCGCGCCGGCTCCGCCGGTAGTGCGCAAAACGATCGTCTTCCTCCTGATACCCGTCGGGCGCTCGCCCGTAGTTGGCATCGTCAGCCCGATCGTTATCGTCATAGCCGTAGTTATCGTTTCGGCCATAAGCGTGGCGTCCACTCCGATTGGAAACGCCGCCTCGCTGGGAATAGTACTGTCCCTCCGCCTGGCGATTGCGCCCGTAATTGCGATCGAGATAATCTTGACCTTCGTACGCGATGCGGTCTTGGTAGCCTGTGCGATCGTATGCGTTGGGATCGCGCGAATACTGGCGATATCCGCGGGACGCTTGCATGCGATAGGAATCGTTATACGGTCGGCTGCCGTACTCGCGATCTCGGGAATACTGCCGGTCGTCGTAGTCTCGGCTGCGCTGGTTCCGGTCGCGTTCGCTAAAGACGCGGTCGCGCGAAGCTAGCGTGGCGTTGATCGTGCGGTGCTCGCCATTGCGAAAAACGTTCAGCTTGACCCGTTCGTCGTCGCCCGCCCGGCGAATGGTGCGCACGAGTTGCTCGGGCGATTTGACGCGCTCGCCGTTGACGCTCAGGATTTCGTCGCCGCGGCGCAAGCCTGCGTCGTCAGCCGGACTGTCGGGAATCACGCGGCGTACGTCGAGAGAGTTCTCATATAAGACGACTCCGAGCGCCGCCTGGTGGTGCGGATCGTCGCTGCTCGACTGGCGGTCATCGCGCTCGCCGTTGCGCTCTTCCTTGCGACGGTTTTGCTCTGAGTCTCGATCAGATTGTGAATCACCGGCGGCGGAGGCGCTGGCGTTGTTATCGTCAGACGCATCCGAGTCGGCATCCGCTCGAACTTGGGCCGGGCCGACGCCCAAAGCTAGAGCCAGAGCGAGAACTCCGGTCGAGCTTGCGGCGGGGCTGAGCCGTTGAAACCAAAGGCGTAGCATGACACTTCCTCCGTAAAGAAGCTGAACTGTCCGTCGTGCGCGCAGAGACCATCTCTGAACGCGAAACTGACAAACGGGTCCGAGGCTTAGGAAAGGATGTCGTGCGGCCCATCCAAGGCCGCCAACCGTCGCCCGCCCTGGGCTGGAAAGGCTCCGACGGCCCTCGCTGGCTACTCAGTTCGAGGGCGTTCTTGGCCGAAAAGAAGAACCGCGCCCGCGGCGCGGTTCGCCTGCGCTGAAAGATATAGCCGAGGCTTGAAAGTGTCAACGTTTTTCACTCCGCCTGGGCGCCGTCGCCGCTCGCCATTGTCCGCAAATGTCGTCGAAACGTTCGTAGCGTTAACGGTTACCTGACAAAAAACTCGCGGGGATGCAATTTGCGCGGAACACGCCGCTTGCTGACGCAGCTTCCGTCGAAAAGCTGGCGTCGGCGCACCGGTGGCGCAAAAGAAAAGAGGGGCATTCGCAAAGAAACATTGACTTGCCAGCGAAGCCGCGAAGATAATTCACCCCAGTGCGTCACGCATACCCCAAGGAGATGGCGTCATGCTCACGATCCACGGCGATAAGCAAGCGTTCTGCGACGGCATTCAGCGGCGGAATTTCCTGAAGATCGGAGGCTTGGCGCTGGGGGCTGGCGCTTGCCGATATGTTGCGCCTCAGCCCGGGCTGAAAGCAAGGCCGCCCGGCACAAGTCGGCGATCATGATCTATCTGCCCGGCGGCCCCAGCCACATCGACACCTACGATCCCAAGCCCGACGCCCCGGCGGAGTATCGCGGCGAGTTCGCATCGATCGCCAGCAAAGTCCCGGGCATGAACTTTTGCGAGTTGTTGCCGCGGCACGCGGCGATCGCCGACAAGCTGGCAGTTATTCGCTCGGTGACGGGCGCAGTTTCCGAACATGCCCCGGCGCTGGTCATGAGCGGCTACGGCCAACGCGTCGGTCAGACGCAAGGCGGACGTCCGGGCGTTGGCGCCATCCTCTCGAGACTGCGCGGTCCGGTCGACCCCAAGGTGCCGCCCAACGTCACCTTGATGGGAAGCCCGCCCGGCGTCGACTCGGGTTATGCCGGCGTGGCGCATTGGCCGTTTGCCCCCAATGGGCCAGGGATGCAGAACCTCCGACTCAACACGGCCGTATCGCTGGCCCGACTGCAAGACCGCCGCGTACTGCTTAATGAATTCGATCGTCTGCGGCGCGACGCCGATCGCTCCGGTGCGATGGAAGGCATGGATGCGTTTGCAGAACGCGCCTTCGAGATCATCACGGCGGCGAAGACGCGCGACGCACTTGATTTGAACCTGGAAGATCCGCGCGTGGTGGAACGCTATGGCAAGGCCGCGCAGTTTCTCACCGTGCGCCGGTTGGTGCAGGCAGGCGTGCGCTGCGTGACGTTGTCCATCGGCGGCTGGGACACGCACGCCAACAATTTCGGACATCTGCGCGGTCAATTGCCGATGGTCGACCAGGCGATCGAAGCGTTGGTCGAGGATCTGAACCAACTGGGGCTGGCTGAAGACTGCGCCGTGATCATGTGGGGCGAGTTCGGCCGCACGCCGCGCGTCAACGGCGCGGCCGGCCGCGATCACTGGGAGCCGGTCATGTCCGCTTTGCTGGCCGGGGGCGGCTTGAAGATGGGCCAGGTCATCGGTTCCACGAACTCCCGCGGCGAAGTTGCGCAAGATCGCCCGGTCAGCGTGCAGCAGGTGTTGGCAACGCTCTATCACGCGTTGGACGTCGATCCGGCCGCGACGATCCCCAATCGCGACGGCCGGCCGATGGTACTGCTTGACGAGCGCGAGCCGATCCGCGAGTTGATTTGAACCGCCTGAGCTGCGGACGAATCTTACCGTTTGAGAATCTAACCCTTTGAATTGACGCGGGTTTCCGCGTCTGGGCTCGTCAAGACGTTTGCGCGATGCTTGATGTCTGCGCGATACCGGCGCCACTCGATTTGACCGGTCGCGATGATATTTCAGGAATGAAAGCCGAAAAGTATCCTGGCGTCTGCAGGGGCCCTCGACTATAGAGAAGGGATGCCTGCCTGCAAGCCGCAAGGCTTTCGTCAAGATCTTCCAGACGCTGCTGCGATCTAGACGCAACCGGCTGACATAGTTGATCTTGCGCCCCGGCCGTGTTACGCTCATTCAAGGCAAGTATCCTAGCTGACGGCGTTGATACGGCACAGGTTCAAACGGCTCAGGTTCGGAAGGAACGAATACCATGTTGCAACTGACCGGCGAGGGCTCGACACAGACCTGCGACGGAGTCACGCGTCGCGATTTCCTGCAAGTCGGCACGCTCGGCGCGATTGGACTGTCGCTGCCGGACTTGCTGGCCGCCCAGGCCCAGGGCGCGGTCGATCCGAAGCACGACGACCGCGCGCGTCATCATGATCTTCAACCTTGGCGCCCCCAGCCAGATGGACACCTTCGATCCTGAAGCCGGAGGCCCCGGCCGAAATTCGCGGGCCGTTCAAGCCGATCAAGACCAAGTCGCCGGGCATTCGAGATCACCGAGATCCTGCCGCGGCACGGCCGACACGCCGACAAGTTTTCGCTGGTGCGAAGCTGCTATCACACGGCGGCCGCCGTGCACGATACCGGCCACCAGATGATGCAGACCGGCCGGCTGTTCACCGGCGGCATCAACACGCCGCACGCCGGCTGCGCGCTGGCCTATTCTGCGCGGCCGCAAGACCGACCTGCCCGCGCACGTGGTGCTGCCCGAACCGATGGGCCGCACCGGCGGCAACCTGCCGCACGGGCAAGACGCCGGCTTTCTCGGCAAGGCCCACGATCCGTTCGCCTTGATGGCCGATCCGTCGCAAGCCGAACTTCAAAGTGCCCGACCTGCTGCCGCCGGCCAGAGATCGGCGAAGCGCGGCTCGACCGCCGCCGCCGCATGCGAGCCGATCGTGGACGAGACGGTCAAGAACTTCGAGGCCAGCGACAACGCCAAGCTGCTCGACAGCAACTTCGAGGCCGCCTTCCGCATGATGACCAGCCCGCAGGCCCGCGAGGCGTTCGATCTTTCGAAAGAGCCGAAGCAGGTCCGCGAGCGGTACGGCATGAACCGCTTCGGCCAGTGCTGCCTGCTGGCGCGGCGGTTGATCGAAGCCGGGGTGCGGTTCGTCACGGTCAACACGTTCCTCACGGTGTTCAACGAGATCACCTGGGACATCCACGGTCAGAAGCCGTTCACGTCGATCGAAGGCATGAAGAACATCGTCGCGCCGATGTACGATCAGGCGTATTCGGCCTTGCTGGAAGATCTCAGCCAGCGCGGCATGCTCGATAATACGCTGGTCTGCAACCTGGCCGAGTTCGGCCGCACGCCGCGCGTCAACCCGGCGGGCGGACGCGACCACTGGCCGCAATGCTGGACGATCTACTTTGCCGGCGGCGGCGTGCAAGGCGGCCGCGTCGTCGGCCGCAGCGACCCGATCGGCGGCGTGCCGGCCGAGCGTCCGGTCGAACCGGCAGAGGTCGTCGCCACGATCTACCGCAGCCTGGGCTTCGACCTGGAAACCAAGCTCCCCGGCCCGCAACGGCGTCCCTTCCCGCTGGTCGACTTCGGCAAACGCGAGATCAAAGAGCTGTTTTGAGCTTTTCTGCTGCATACCGAGATAACCGCGAGTCCGTGGGATGATCGTCTACAAAGCGATGTACAAGTTCGTTGATGCGGAGAATCAGGTCCATGGCATGGTCTTGGACTTTCCCGGCGTCATCACTTGCGGGCCAGACCTCAATGCGACTCGCTCGTTGCTGGCAAGTGCGCTGGCCGATTTGGCCGAGACCTACTTGCTTCGCGGCAAGCCGCTGCCGCAGCCGGATCCAGCGATCACCGATCTGGAATCGGACATCGAGGAACCAATTTACCTGTTATTGACGGCGGCTAACCAAGTGGCCGTCGTGCCGCAGCCCGCGGTCGCCGAATCTCCGCCGGTGAAACCGTGAAACTGACCGCTTTGCAGAAGCACTTGCGGCTGCACGGCTGTAGGCTATTGCGAGAGGGGCGGGCACACTCAATCTGGGAAAATCCTGCCAACGACAAGCAGGCGAGTGTTCCAAGGCATCGTGAGATCAACGAAATCACAGTGCTTGCCATCTGTAAACAACTTGAAATTTCAGCCCCATAAGCCCGTCATGCCAGCATATTCCTTCCCGGCAACGAGCAGGTTCGTTTGCGAGCAGCGCCGTACTCATCTCGTGCGTGCTGCAATGGTTCTCGTCTTATCGGCCATTAGCGTCGCACCCGCCCGGGCTGACGAGTCGCTCGTTCTGCTCCCGGCGGAAATCAAACTTTCGGGACCAGCCGCCTGCCAAACCTTGCTGGTCGAACGATCGGAAGGCGGTCGCTTCGTCGGCCAACTGACCGACGGCGTGGTTTTTGAATCGAGCAATCCGAAAGTCGCCGTCATTAAAGACGGTCAGATCCGCCCGGTCGGCAACGGCGAAGCGACGATCACCGCCAAAGCGGGCGACCGCACGACGACGGCCAAGGTTGCGGTCGATGCGATGAATCGGCCTTTCCGCTGGAGTTTTCGCAATCACGTGCAGAGCGTGCTGGCCAAGACCGGCTGTAGTTCCGGTGCGTGTCACGGAGCGCAGGCGGGCAAGAACGGCTTCAAACTGTCGCTGCGCGGCTACGATCCGGACGGCGACTTTCAGACCATCACCCGTCAGGCCCGCGGAAGGCGCATCGTACCGAGCGATCCCGGCCGCAGCCTGCTGCTGACCAAGCCCACCGGCGCCGTTCCGCACAAAGGCGGGCTGCGGTTCCGCACCGACTCGCTCGAATACGATGTGTTGTCCGAGTGGATCGCCGCCGGCACGCCGGCGCCGCAAGCCGACGATCCGAGACTGGCGAGGCTGGAAATCCTGCCTGCTTCCGCCGTGCTGAAGCCGGAGATGACGCAGCAACTAATCGTGCTGGCCCACTTCACCGACGGACATGTCGAAGACGTGACGCGCTGGGCCAAATATGCGTCGACCAACGAGTCGGTCGCACAGATCGGCGAAGAGGGCCAGGTTCGCGTGATGGGCTATGGCGAAGGAGCGATCACCGCCTGGTATCTGAGCCGCGTGGTGATCGCCACGGTCAGCGCGCCGTATGCCAAGCCCGTGCCGCCGGAGGTCTTTGCTCAGGCCGAGCGCCGCAACTTTATTGACGAGATGGTCCTGGCCAAGCTGGCCAGCTTGAACATTCCGCCTTCGCCGCTGGCAGGCGACGGCGAGTTCTTGCGGCGCGCGTATATCGATACGATCGGCACGCTGCCGAGCATTGAAGAAACGCAAGCCTTCCTGGCCGACTCATCAGCCGACAAGCGAGATCGGCTGATCGACTCGCTGCTCAGCCGGCCGGAGTTCGTCGACTACTGGGCTTACCGCTGGTCGGACTTGCTGCTGGTCAACAGCGAAAGGCTGAAACCGCCCGCCATGTGGGCGTATTATTCGTGGATTCGCAACCAGGTCGAAGCAAACACGCCTTGGGACGAGTTCGCCCGGCAAGTCGTCACCGCGAAAGGCAGCACGCTGGAAAACGGCGCGGCCAACTACTTCGTGCTGCACCAGGATCCGCTGGAGATGACCGAAACGACCACGCTGGCGTTCCTGGGCATGTCCATCAACTGCGCCCGTTGCCACAACCATCCGTTGGAGAAGTGGACGAACGATCAGTATTACGCCATGGCCAACCTGTTCGCCCGCGTGCGACTCAAGTCGGCGCCGGGCGAAGGCAACGCCGTCGTTTTCGCCGCCACCGACGGCGACCTGGTCCAACCGCTGACCGGCAAGCCGCAACCGCCGACGCCCGCTCGATGGCGAAGCGCTCTCGCTCGCCTCGCCGGAAGACCGCCGCGTGCCGCTGGCGCAATGGCTCGTCTCGCCCGAAAACCCGTACTTCAGCCGCTCCATCGCCAACCGGGTGTGGGCCAACTTCATGAACGTCGGCCTGGTTGAAGCGGTCGACGACATGCGGCTCACCAACCCGGCCAGCAACGAGGAGTTGCTTTCCGCTCTGGCAGATCACCTGGTCGAGAACCGCTTCGACTTGAAGACGCTGATGCGGACGATCCTGCAGTCCAAGACCTATCAGCGATCCAGTCGGCCCCTGCCGGAAAACGAGGCCGACACGCGGTTCTACTCGCGTTACTATCCGCGCCGGATGATGGCCGAAGTGCTGCTCGACGCCATGTCGCAAGTCACCGGGGCCCCCACGCAGTTTGCAAACTATCCGGCGGGCTGGCGCGCCATGCAGTTGCCCGACGCGAACGTGAACTCGTACTTCTTGAAGACTTTCGGCCGGCCTGAACGGCTTGTCACTTGCGACTGCGAGCGAACGGCCGAGCCCACCATGGTGCAGGTGCTGCACATTTCCAACGGCGACTCGCTGAACGACAAGCTGCAGGCGAAAGGCAACTGGCTGGAAAAGCTACTGTCCGCCAAGACCACCGACGAACAATTGATCGAAAGCGCGTTATCTGAGCGCGCTTTCTCGTAGCCCCACGCCCCACGAAAAGCAGAAGCTGCTGGAGGCCCTGGCCGAACCCGGTCAGGACAAGCGTCAGCTTTTGGAAGATCTGTTTTGGAGCGTGCTGAGCAGCCGAGAGTTTCTGTTCAACCACTGAGCGACGAACGCCGAGCGACCATGAAACGTTTTTGCAATCCATTTGACGACACGGCCCCTAATCATCCGCTCTCCCTTTGGGAGAGGGTTAGCGTGAGGGGGCGCTGCCTTAATGGCCCGATCAATTCGCCCGATGTCAAAGCGATGTCCTGCGGCACATCGCCCTCGCCCCGGCCCTCTCCCAAAGGGAGAGGGAGATGCGCAATCGGCGTCTTGGCGCTGTTGTTGTTCGTCGCGTCGGCGTCTGCGGCCGAGCAGGCGCCCAACGGACCGCCTCCCGATTACAACCGGCAGATCGCGCCGATCTTCAAGCAATACTGTCAGGGCTGTCATAACGCGCAAGACAAAGAAGGCGGACTGGTGCTCGACACCTACGAAGCTTTATTGCGCGGCGGCGACGGGGGCGTGTCGCTGCAACCGGGCAACAGCGAACAAAGCCGGCTGTTGCTGGTGCTGACGGGCAAGGCCGAACCGGCCATGCCGCCCGAGGGAAATGAAGGTCCGACGGCCGCCGAAATCGCCTTGCTGAAAGCCTGGGTGACCGCCGGCGCAAAAGGCCCCAGCGGCAAGGCGCCCGATCCTACTGTGCTCGTCACTCCCCAAGTCAAGCTGCTGGCGCCGGCTCGCCGCGTGCTCAACGCGGCGGCCATCAGCCCCGACGGTAAGCTGGCCGCGCTCGCCGGCTACGGCGAACTCCGCCTGATCTCGCTCGAGAATCGGCAAGCCATGCGAACGCTTGGCGGGCATCGCGGTAACGTTACGGACGTCGCATTCTCGGCCGACGGCAGCCGGATAATTTCGGCCGCAGGCGAACCGGGCGTGTTTGGCGAAGTGAAGATCTGGAACACGGCGGACGGCGCACCGCTGCGCACGATCGTCGGTCACGCCGACAGCCTGTATGCGGCGGATTTGAGCCCTGACGGCAAGTGGATTGCCACCGCCAGTTACGATCAGCAAATCAAGCTCTGGGACGCCGCGACAGGAAAAGAATTGCGCACGCTCTCGGGGCACAACGGCGCGGTGTTCGACGTGGCGTTCAGCCCCAACGGCAAGTTGCTGGCCAGCGCCAGCGCCGATCGGACGGTCAAGTTGTGGGACGCGGCCACAGGCGCCCGTCTCGACACTTTCGGTCAACCGTTGAAGGAGGTCTACGCCGTGACGTTCAGCCCCGACGGCAAACGCGTCGCGGCCGGCGGGGTCGACAACCGCATTCGCATCTGGCAACTGAGCGACTCGGCCAAAGAGGGAACCAATCCGCTGCTGTTTACCCGGTTCGCACACGAAGGGGCCATCATTCGCCTGGCCTACTCGCGCGACGGCAAGACGCTGGCGTCGTCGGCCGAAGACCGCACCGTGCGGCGTGTGGAACGCCGAACGAGTCGAGGAGCGGCGCTCGCTTGAAACGCAGCCTGACTGGCCCGCTGCCTTGGCGCTGGGGCCTGACGACAAAACGCTGCTCATCGGGCGGGCCGACGGTTCCTTCGCCCTGTACAACGCCGAAAACGGCCAGGCGATTCCGCCGCCGAAGCCGGAAGCTCGCTTCGCTCTGGCCGCGCGGCGTACAGCGCGGCGCCACGGTCAAGGTGCAAGTGCGCGGCAAGAACCTGCTGGGCGCCTCGGCGGTCAAGTTCAACCACGCCCAATTGACCGGCAAGGTCCTTGCAAGCGAATCCGAGCGAGCCGATCTGGCAACCGTGGAAGTCACGGCGGCCGCCGCGCTGCCCCGTGGCAGTTACCAGCTCTCCCTTGTCACGCCTGGCGGTACGAGCGCGCCCGTTGCCCTTGAAGTAGACGACTTGCCGCAGCTCGTAGAAGCGGAGCCCAACAATCAACCGTCTGAGTCGGCGACGATGAGCCTGCCTTTGGGGCTCTGGGGAACGCTGGCGGCCAAGGGCGATGTCGACCACGTCCGTTTCGACGCCAAGGCGGGACAGATGATCGTCTGTGAATTGTCCGCCAAGAGGCTCGGCTCTGCGCTGAACGGCATGCTCGCCATTGTCGATCCGGCTGGGCAGGTCGTGGCGACGAACAATGATTTCGACGGCCAGGAAGACCCGCTGGCGGCTTACCAGATTCCCGCGGATGGCCGATATGCCGTGCGCATCAACGATCTCGCGCAACGGCTCCGACAAGCACTTTTATCGGCTCTCGCTGGGCGAGTTGCCGCTGGTGACCGGCTGTTTTCCGATGAGCGTGCCGGCCGAAAAGGAAATCGAGCTCCAATTGTCGGGCTACAACCTGCCGGTCGACGCCAAAGTCAAGCTGGCCGCCGGGCCGGCCGGAGATCGCAACGTGCCGATCGACCAGGAACGCTTTCGCGCCGTTCGCTCCTTGACCGTGCTGGCCACGAGCGAGCCTGAACTCTTAGAGGCCGAGCCCAACGACGCTCCGGAACAAGCGACGCAGATCGTGGCGCCCGGCAACGTCAACGGCTGCATCCATCCGACCGGCGCCAATGCCTCGCCCGACGTCGACTTGTACCGCTTTGAATCCAAGCGGGGCCAAAGCTGGATTATCGAAACGTTGGCAGGACGTCGCGGTTCGCCCGTCGATACCAAGATCGAAGTCCTCGACGCCGAGGGAATGCCGATCGAGCGCCTGCTCTTGCAGGCCGTGCGAGACAGCTACATCGAGTTCCGCGGCGTCGACTCCAACGGCGCCGGCGTGCGGCCAAAGAACTGGGAAGAAATGGAGCTGAACGAACTGGTCTACATGCACGGAGAGGTCGTCAAGGTCTTTCGCATGCCGCAAGGCCCCGACTCCGACATGCAGTTCTATACCTTAAGCGGGCTGCGACGCTGTTACTACGACACCAGCGCGACCAGTCACGCTCTCGGCGATCCAATCTACACGGTCGAGGCGCATGCACCGGACGAAAAGCTCGTGCCGAACGGGCTGCCGGTGTTCCCGCTGTATTATGCGAACGACGACGAAGCGCGGCGCACGCTCGGTCGGGACTCGCGGCTGACGTTCACCGCGCCCGCGGATGGCGCCTACCTGGTGCGAGTGAGCGACGTACGAAACTTCGGCGGCGAGCGGTTTGTGTATCGGCTGAGCGTGCGCGAACCGAAGCCCGACTTTCAGGTCAAGCTGGCCGACGTCAACCCGACCGTCAACGTCGCCAGCGGCCGGCGGCTGACGTTCCGCGCAGAGCGCAGCGACGGCTTCGAAGGCGATATCATGGTTGAAATCGCCGGCCTGCCGCAAGGCTTTCACGTCTCCTCGCCGATCGTCCTTCAAGCTGGCCACGTCGAAGCTCGGGCCGTACTTTACGCGGCCGAGGATGCAACTGCCCCTTCGCCGGACGCCTGGAAAGGCGTGAAGCTGACGGCTCGCGGCGAGATCGCCGGCCAGGACGTTACGAAAGAAGTCAATTCGCTTGGCCAGGTTAAATTGGGGCCGAAGCCGAACGTCGTCGTGCGGCTCGAACCGGCTGAGTTGACGATCGCGCCGGGCACGACCGTCACGGCCACCTTGAAGGTCGAGCGGAACGGGTTCAAGGATCGCATCTCGTTCGATGCCGACAACCTGCCGCACGGCGTGATCGTGGATAACATCGGCCTGAACGGCGTGCTGATCCCCGAGGGGCAGACCGAGCGGCAGATCTTTTTGACCTGCGCAAGTGGGTCGAGAATCTTGATCGTCCGTTCCACGCCGTGGCCAGCAATGCCGGGGCCCAGGCATCGCCGCCTGTCATGCTGCACGTGCGGTCGGGCGATACGGTAGCCCAGGCGTCGCAAGGCAAGTGAACCCCTTGCCGGTGATCGCCCTCTAGTTCGGCAGCAGCCATGCTGCGACGCCGCGTAGCGCAAGTCGCTCGAACGTCGCTACGTACGGCATGGACGCGGCACGACCTTGATTAATTCAGGACTTAGGGAGCACTGGATGGCGCCGATCGAAAATCAGACCTGGGATGCCGGACTGTATGACCAGCGACACTCATTCGTCTACGAGCGCGGGGCCGATCTGCTCGGACTGCTGGCCGCCAGGCCTGGCGAGCGAATCCTCGACTTAGGCTGCGGCACCGGGCATCTGACGGCACAAATCGCCGCCGCGGGCGGGCAGGTCTGCGGGATCGACGCCTCGGCCGAGATGATCGCTCAAGCCAGGCTGAACCATCCGCAACTGGCCTTCGAAACGGGCGATGCCACGCAGTTCCGCGTCGATGAACCGCTTGACGCCGTATTTTCCAACGCCGTGCTGCATTGGGTCAAGCCGCCGCAAGAGGCCGTGCGATCGATCGCCGCGGCGCTCAAGCCGGGCGGACGGTTCGTTGCCGAGTTCGGCGGCCAGGGCAACGTCGCCAGGATCCTCGAGGCCGCAAGCACGGCCGTGTCTGCGGCGTTGGGGCGAGACGTCGGCGACGTCAACCCTTGGTATTTTCCCAGCATTGGCGAGTACGCAACGCTGCTCGAACGGCATGGGCTCGACGTTCGCTATGCCGTACTCTTCGATCGCTCGACGCCGCTGGATGAGGGCGAGCATGGCCTGGCCAATTGGCTGCAGATGTTCGCCTCGCCCTGCTTTGCCGCCGTCATGGAACGCGACCGTCCGCGCGTGCTGCAACAGGCCGTCGAACTCGCCCGGCCGGCGCTCTGGAAAGACGGCGGGTGGACGGCCGATTACCGACGGTTGCGCATTGTGGCCGAAAGACGTGTGGCCGCGGGCGCCAAAGTGTAGGATGTCGCCAAGGAGGATGGCACGCAAACATGTCCGACGCCGATGCTCAAGTGGGCAGTCTCGCCCCGGATTTCGACTTAACTTGCACGCCGCGGCCTGGTTCCGGCGCCATGCGCGTCAAGCTGGCCGATTTCCGCGGCCAGTGGTTGATGCTGCTCTTCTATCCACGCGACTTCTCACTGGTTTGCCCGACGGAATTAACCGCCGTCAGCGCAAAGATCGAGGAGTTCCGCCGCCATGGCAGCGAGGTGCTTGGAATCAGCGCCGACAGCATCGAGTCGCACCTGCGATGGATTGCGGCCCCGCGCTCGCAAGGCGGGTTGGAGGGTCTGACATTTCCGCTGGCCAGCGACATAGAGGGCGCCGTTTGCCGTGCGTACGGCGTGTTTCTCGAACACCAGCACGTTGCCTTGCGCGGGCTGTTCATGATTGACCCCAACGGCGTGCTGCAGTACCAGGCGGTGCATAACCTGAGCGTCGGGCGCCGCACCGAGGAAATGTTGCGAATCCTGGCGGCCTTGCAGACCGGCGGCTTGTGCGCAGAGAATTGGACGCCCGAGCAGCCAACGCTCGACGCCCCGCGCGGTTTGGGGCCGGGAAGCGTGATCTCACATTACCGTATCGAACGGCAAATCGGCGCCGGCGCCTTCGCCACCGTATTTCGGGCGCAGGACTCGCGGCTTGAGCGGACCGTGGCGCTGAAGGTGATGAAGGCCAACAGCCCGCTTGCCTCCGCGGCCGTCCTGGCGGAAGCAAGAGCCGCCGCGGCGTTGAATCATCCGAACGTCTGTATCATCTATTCCGTCGACGACGACGAAGGCGTGCCGGTGATCGCCATGGAATACCTCTCAGGCCGGTCGCTGGCAAATGCGATCGCCGACCATCCGCTGACGCCTGAAGAAGCAGCGCGGATCGTCTGTCAGATTGCGACCGGCATGGCTGCCGCGCACCAGCGCGGCGTGGTTCACGGCGATCTGAAACCGGCGAACGTGTTTGTCACTCGCCAAGGCCAGGTCAAGATTCTCGATTTCGGGCTATCGCGCCGCCTGTCTTCCGCCGCCGATCCCGACGCCACGACCGATCTGGAGCCCTCGCTGCTTGCCGGCACGCCCAGCTACATGGCGCCCGAACAGGCCGACGGCCATGGGGCCAGCGCCCCCAGCGACGTGTTTGCCCTCGGCTCGATGATGTTCGAAATGCTGACCGGCCGCCAGCCATTCCATGGGGAGAGCATTCTCGAAATCCTCGCGCAAATCCGCGAGGTCGAACCGGAAAGCCTTGCCTCGCAACTGCCGGAGCCGTTCGCTGAATTGTGCCGCCAGGCATTGGCGCCTGAGCCCGAACGCCGCGCGCTGACCATGGCCGAGATCGTCAAGCGGCTCGAAGGAGCTGCAATTCGAGATTAGGAACCACGCGCGCCGCGTTGGCCGCCGTGCGCGCTATTCCCGCTCTTGCAGGGCCCCAAGGCCCAGGTCGATGTACTGACCTCCGCCGGTTTGCTTGCAGTGTACCGCAATGACGTTCTTGCCAGCGTGCAGCGCGGCGCACGCCTGTTTGCTCACGGCCGCGTACGTGTAATCGACGGTGTAGCCGGCGAGTCGCGCCGCCAGCACGCCGTTCAGGTAGACTTCGGCGTCTTCGTCGTGGTGGATCGAAAGCACGAGCTGTGAGCCATTCTCGAGCACGTCCGCCGGAAGTTCAATCTCGCGGCGGATCCAGATATCCGGCGTATTCCACTCGGTCCGCACGACGGCGCCGGGCGTCATCTCCGTGCCGAAACCGGCCGGCCCGTTCTTCCACTTGCCATCGTCGAAGTCGCCGGCGGACCACTTGCCCGCAGGCGTCTGCAGCGTGTAACGCCACTCGTGCGCCGTCTGCTGAGACGTTGGCGCCAGAACCCGATAAACCGGCGGCGGCAGATGGAGCTTTGCATGCGCTTCAGCCAGGCGTTCCGAAGAGATCTTGATCACTTCACGATCGTAGGTCATCAGCCCATTGACCTCGGTCTCGACGTCGGTCGTCTGCGTATAGACGGCCGCCGACAGGCCCGGTTCGGCGATCAGCCGGCGCACGCCGAACAAGAGATCGAAATAGGCGTCGCCCAGCGCCGCTCGATCGGGATAGCTGCGGTATCCCCAGTTCTTTTCCGCCAGCCAGGTATGCCCTTTCAACGGCAGGCCCAGCCCGCCGTACTCGCCCAGCACGGCGGCGCGACGCGGTTCGGGCCGCGGCGACTGCGGCAGCGGGTAGTGGTGGATGTCGTGCATGTCGCCCGCGGGATAATCGTTCCATCCGCTGGCGCAATCGACCAAGCGAGTCGGATCGTATTGCTTTGTCCACTTGGCAATCCGCTCTGTGTCGAACTGTCCCCAGCCCTCGTTGAACGGCACCCACGCGACGATCGCAGGAGAATTCGAGTTGGCGTCGATCATCGCCTTGAGTTCCTGCTCGTAAATGGCCGCCGATTCGGGCGTGCGCTGGATCTCTCCCTTGCCCGGGGCGACCGAAGCATCGCCGCTGGGCATATCCTGCCAAACCAGCAGCCCCAACTTATCGCACCAGTAGTACCATCTCGCGGGTTCGACTTTCACGTGCTTGCGGCACATGTTGAAGCCCATCCGCCTGGTTTGCTCGATATCGTAGCGCAAGGCGTCATCCGTGGGGGCCGTGTACAGCCCGTCGGGCCAGAACCCCTGGTCAAGCGGGCCGAACATGAACAGCGGCTTGCCGTTGAGCTCGATGCGCGTCGTCCCCTGTTCGTCCTTGCCGAGCGAGACGTCTCGCATGCCGAAGTAGGTTTCCGCTTCGTCGAGCTTTGCTCCGCCCGCTGACAGGAGCGAAACCGTCGCTTCATAAAGCCACGGTTCGTCGGGCGACCAGAGCCTGACGGCGGGAAGCTTGACGATTACCGGCCGCCCCAGTTCCGCTGAGGCGGATATCGGCGCGAACTCCATTCGCCGCCCGCCCGCGGAGGCTGCCGCCACGTTGACGGCAATTCGATCGCCTGGGCTTACTCCCACGGCGTCGACGTTGAATTGCGCTTGGCTCCGCTCGACGTTGGTTACGATCTTCAAAGAAGGAATGTAGGCTTTCGGCGTCGGCTCCAGCCAGACGGTCTGCCAAATGCCGCTGGTCGGGGTGTAGAATATGCCTCCGGGCTTGCTCGCCTGTTTTCCGCGCGGCTGAGGCCCTGCGTCGGTCGGATCCCAGACCGCAACGACAAGTTCCTGCTCCTGCTCGGGCTTCAACTCATCAGTAATGTCAAAGCTGAACGGATCGTAGCCGCCGGCGTGTTCGCCCAGCCGCTTGCCGTTCACCCAGACCTCGGTCTGCCAATCGACGGCGCCAAAATGCAGCATGAGCCGGCCGTCGGCCCAAGACTTGTCCCAGGCGAATCGCCGCCGATACCAAAGCCGCTCATCCGGCCGCAGACGCTTCATCACTCCCGACAGCGCCGACTCGATGGGAAACGGAACCAGGATTTGCCCGGCGAATTGCGGCAGGCTGGGGAGCGTCTTTCGTCGCTATGGCGTAGTCCCACAATCCATTGAGATTCTGCCACGCTTTTCGCACCAGTTGCGGCCGCGGGTATTCGGCATGCACGCTGGCTGGAGAGACCTCCCGAGCCCAGCGAGTCATCAACGGGCCGGCAGCCGGCCGCCAGGCTGCAGGTTCGGCAGCCGAGACCGAAGCCACCGTCAACAGCAGATAGCAGGTCGTCGCGAACGTTCTCATGGGATCGACCTCTTCTGTTAGAAAGTTGCGCATGTTGGTCGTGGGCGGGCAGACGCTGTCGGTTGCTCTTCCCGGCGGCCCATGCCGTCGGGAAACCAGCGAAGTAACGCGGCCCTAAAGCCCGCTTCCGACGGGAAGAAATCCCGACTTGTGATCACCCCTGACTTGCCTTTGCCATTACAACCTGGAGCGACATGCTAGCGTCAACCAAGGTAGCCCGCTTCGGTATTGCCGTAAAGGCGCCCGCTGTCGATGCGGCGGACGGCGCCAGCAAGGCGGGGCGATTGCCCCTCTTCTTTCCCTTCCAGGTGGCCCGATGGCCCCCGCTAGCAAGTGCTCTTGTTCCATGCTGAGCGACCAGCTACCATCCTCGCCGTAGTCAAGGAGTTACAGCTCAAACACGCGTCGCGAGCGCGGGGAGAACGCGGGTGGAAACGGAAATGGAAGCGAGTTGGGCTTTCCGATCGCGCGGCCTGGTGGGCAGCGTGCTGGTGGCCGTGTTCGGCGCCGCGGTGATTCTCTCCGATCCCGCCTTGCCGGAGGCTGCTTGGGGACAAATCGCCTTCGAGACGCTGGGCTGGGCGGCCTTTATGACAGGAGCTGCGCTGCGGTTCTGGTCCACGCTGTATATCGGCGGGCGGAAGCGGCTGACGGTCGTTTGCGAAGGGCCTTATTCTCTCTGTCGCAACCCCCTGTACGTCGGCACGTTCCTGATCGCCATCTCCGCAGCCTTAATGCTGCAAAGCCTGACCTTCGCCGTCGGAATCTTGCTCGGCGCCGTGTTCTATGCTTGGGCAACGGTTCCGGCGGAAGAGCGTTACCTGCGTGAGACGCTCGGCGAACCTTACGTACATTATTGCCAGCGTACGCCCCGATTCTGGCCGAGTTTCGCCAATTTCCACACGCCTGAGACGGTCGATGTCAGCGTCAAAGCTTTGAAGAACGAGTTCCGTCGCGCGATTCGTTGGGCCTGGCTGCCAGCGATCATCGAAGTTCTCTGCCGCTTGCGACTGGAGAGCTGGTGGCCGCACTGGCTGAACCTGCCCTGAACCCGAAGCCGCACGCCGCCGTCGCACTTGTCGCGCAGACGGCTACCGCACACGTGTCGGCAGAATCACCATCGGAACGCCATCCCACTGCAATCTCCGTTGCAAGGACAAGGCGGTCTGGTTGTGGAACAGCCGCTGGTACCAGGTGTCTCGCTGAAACACCAACTGGCCGGCGAAGAACACCGCCTTGGGGAACTGTTTGGCGATAGCCAAGCAGAGGTGTTCCAACTCGTCGACCGCATCCGTGCCAATGGCCATATAGGATGCCGACGGCAAGCCGAGCCGCTGGGCCAGATCGACGTACTGGGCCAAAGTCGCTTCGGTGTGCCGCTTCAAGTCCTCTACGGCGCTCGCGCCTTTGAAGTTGCCGGAGTCAATCACGCCCGTCGACAGGAACAGCACGTTCTTATAGTGTCCGTGACCAAAGCGCAGGGCATTGAGCAGCGTGTGCACGCCTAAACCGCCGTAACCGCCCACCAGAATGGCCGCGGTCGGTTCGTCAGGGTTTGGTTCGGCGCGATTCGGCGCGCCGCTGGCGGAGAGCTGGCCGAGCGATGCATCCAATCGCTTGAGCCTCTCGACGACGCCCTGATAGTAACGTCGAGTCAGAAAACAAACCGCTACGAGCACTCCGGTGACGGAAAGCGTCACGTAACCGCCGACGCTGAACTTTTCCAGGACCGTGACGGTGAGGATCGCCAGGCAGAGCGCGGCGCCGCAAACGAACAACGCCAGGCGCCGGCGCCAGAGCGGAGCCCCTCGCTCTTTCCACCAATGGCGGCACATGCCGATCATCGAAAGCGAGAACGTCAGGAATACGTTGATCGAATACATGATCAACAGGTGCGTCACGTCTCCGCGCGTGTACAACAGCGCGACGACGGCGGCCGTCCCCATCAACAAAATGCCGTTGTGCGTGGCCAGGCGATCGGACAGGTTGGCGAACCAGTGCGGCATGTACGAGTCGTGCGCCATGTTCGCCAGCACGCGAGGCCCGTCGATGAAGCCGGCCTGCGCGGCGACGAACAGCAGCGTTCCTTCGGAGATCATGGTCGCCCACAGGAAAGCGCTGCTCCAGCCGCCCGTTGGCAAGCCAACGTCGACGAGCATGCGTTCCGTCAGCACCTGGTTCATGGTCTTGCCGGGCGTGTGGCCGATCTTCATCAACAGATAGGCCACCATCAACCCGCCGGCCATGAAGGCCAGCGATAAGGCCATATAGATCATCGTCCGCTTGGCCGTGGCCACGCGCGGCTCGCGCATGACCGGCATGCTGTTGGAGACCGCTTCGATCCCGGTGTAGGTGCCGGCGCCGAGCGAATAAGCGTACAGCAGCACCGTCAGCATGCCGATCAGGCCGAAGTCAGGATCCTTCAGCCCGTCGCTGACCTGTTCCGTCACGTGACTGGCCACCTCGCCGGCGGCGCCCAAATGCAGCAGTACGGCGCCGGCGATCAACACCAGGTGCGTGATCAGAAATAATATGAACACCGGCAGCAGCGCCGTGACCGATTCCCTCACGCCGCGCAGATTGAGCACGATCAGAAACACGATCGCAGCCAGTTCGCAGTAGAGCTTCCAGTCGTCGCTGGGCAACGGCAGCCAATGAAGCCCGCCGTGAGTGTGCAACCGGTCGATCGACTCTCGCACGTACGGTCCTAACAGGCCGTACAGCGCATCTCCAGCCGCGGCGATCGACGTCGTGATCGTCAACACGTAATCGACAAGCAGCGCACAACCCGAAACCACGCCAGCCGGTCGGCCAAGCAGCTTGGAGGCCACCAGGTATCCGCCGCCGCCGCTGGGGAAGGCTTCGATAATGTGGCTGTAACAGGCCGAGATGACCAGCACCGTCAGGATGGTGGCCATGGAGAGGAAGACGGCCAGATAGCTGTGCTCGCCAAGCGTATGAAACGCCTCGGACGGACCGTAGCACGAAGACGACAGGCCGTCGGCGCCCAGTCCAACCCAGGCCAGGAACGCCACCAGCGAGACGTTGTGAAAGACTTTCTCGTCTTGCAGATTGCGCGGCTTGCCGACGAGCAAGGTCTTGACGCGTTTGGGCAGCGTCTCTTCGGCATCGCGCGGCTCGCCCAGTTCCGTGACAACGCCTCCCTCGTCCGTAACGGAGTCCTCTGACTCAGGCGTCGGACTCTCGGGCTGTGCAGCGGTGCTCGCCTCGTCGGCGGGCTTTTCTTGCGGCGCCTCGTTCGACGGGCCGTCGTTCGGCGCGGGACCGTTCGGCGCCTTGCCTGCCTTGTCGCTGACTTGATCGGCGGAGCGGGGCTCTCCGGCCGGGTCTCCTGCGCTGGTCATTTCAGCTCAACTTATCTGTTTACATATTGTTGTCGCCATCCAACAGGTTGCCCAACCCGCCCAGCAACGAGCCTTCGCCACGTGCTGCCGCCCTGCTGCGGGGCGTTGGCCAGCACCCGCCCCGCCAACCGCGAGAACGGGAGCGACTGACACCAGACTTCGCCGGGCCCGGTCAAGGCGGCGAAAAACAGGCCTTCGCCGCCAAATAGGGTGTTCTTGATGCCGCCGACGAATTGTACGTCATAAGAAATGCTGGGCGTCATCGCCACCAGGCAGCCCGTGTCGAGTTTGAGCAACTCGCCGGGACCGAGCGTGCGGCGCATCATTGTGCCGCCCGCGTGAACCAGGGCGATTCCGTCGCCCGTCAGCCGCTGCATGATGAACCCTTCGCCGCCGAACAGACCGACGCCGAACTTCTTTTGAAACGCGATGCCAATCTGGATCCCCCGAGCGGCGCACACGAAGGCGTCCTTCTGGCAGATCAGTTCGCCGCCCAACTGATCGAGGTGCATGGGCAGGATCTTGCCGGGATACGGCGCGGCAAAGGCGACCTGCTCTCGGGCGCGAGCGACGTTGGTAAAGGTCGTTACAAACATTGATTCGCCGGTCAGCGCCCGTTTTCCGGCGGCGGTCACCTTGGTCCAAAAGCCGCCCGATTTGGCCGACGGATCGCCGAACACCGTCTGCATTTCAATACCGGCCGTCATGTACATCATCATGCCCGGCTCGGCGATGACCGTCTCGTCGGGGTCGAGCGTCACTTCGACGTACTGCATTTCCTCGCCGAAGACTTCATAGTCGATCTCGTCAGCCATCGTTCAGCCTGCGATTCCGAGTGAGCGGAGGGTACGAAGAGCAGTTTACGCGTTTCCTGGCTTGTCGTCGCACGGCCGCATTCGCCGCGCGAGCCTTTCCTGCACGGAAGTTACCCTTTGCCCGATCCTAATACAACGCGCTCGAAAGCTTTCTGCGGTAGGTTGACGTTAGTTCGTGGTCCGGGCCGAGGACGCGAAACAATTGCACCATTAGATCTCGCGCCGGCTCGCCCAGGCCGTGCCGATCGATCTGCACCAACTGCAACGCCTGGTCCAAGGCTGCTTCGAATTGGCGCTGGCCGGCCAGGGCTCGCGCCAGCCGCCACTTGGCTTGTCGATCTTCGGGCGCGGCCGCCGCCGCGTCGCGAGCGTCTTCGACGCTGCCGGCTTCGGTCGCCAGTCGATGGACGAGCAACTCCGCTTCGAGCAGTTCGGCCTCTGGTTCCATGAATCCCCGCTCGGCCAGTTCCTTGACGAGCAATTCGCTTTCCTCGACGCGATCTTGGGCCAGCAACGCGCGGCCCAAGGCGATTTTGATCGCGTCGTCCCGAGGCGCCAGCGCCATTGCCTCTCGCAACTTGCTTTCGGCGCCCGCCGGGTCCGAAGCCTCGAGCCCTGCCGCTTCAGCGACAAGTTGTTCGGCGGGACTGGGCTGTACGCGCGCAGCCAGTGGCGCAACTCCGGTTCGGGCAGTACCCCAACGAACTGATCGACGATCCGCCCGCCGCGCAGAGCAAACACCGCCGGAATGGAAGAAACGCCGAGAGCAGCCGCGGCCTGCTGCGTTTTTTCCACTTCCGCTTTGACCAGCACGAACTGGCCATCGGATTCCGTCGCCATCTGTTCCAGCAGCGGGCCAAGCAATCGGCACGGTCCGCACCACTCGGCCCAAAAGTCGACGACGACGACTCGCTCGCTGGAGCGTTCAATCACGTCTTGCTGGAAGCTTGCGTCGCTGGTTTCAATAATCCACGGTGAGGAAGCAGGCATCGACTCTCTCGGCTTCAAGGATTCTGCAATGGTCGCCCCTCGTCGCGCCCCCGGCAGCTTGACGCTGTCGCACGGCTGATCCGCTCTGTACGAAAAACGCACGCTCCCGGCGCGCTTGCTGCGCCTGACGGCGCGCAGCCCGGACGTCAGCGAGCGTTGTTTTCTATTAATTCATCCGTCCCCGACTCGATGCCGTCGCCAGAATCGAGGAACTTCTCCAGCGAAGTCTCCGACTCCGTGCGCCGCCCGAGACGTCCCTTGTCCGCACAGAGCAAGGCCGTACAGAGCAAGACAATCAGACCGGCGTTATTTGGCGGCGACGTGCCCGTAATAGTCAGGTTCGTTGCCGGGCTTCCATTTGATATTGCACCCGATGCTCGGTTTTTGATCCGCCGGCGCGTTCTGGCCTGACAACACGGCCTCCAACGCGGCCCTTAGATCGTGCCCTGTGACCTCAATCCCGCTATCCGGCCGGCTGGCGTCCAACTGCCCTCGATAGACGAGCCGCTGGGCCGAATCGAACAGGTAGAAGTCGGGCGTGCAGGCCGCCCGGTACGCCTTGGCCACCGCCTGCGTCTCGTCGAACAGAGTAAGGAAACGTGTAGCCGCGCTGTTGGGCCTCTTCGGCCATTTTCGCCGGCGCATCGGCGGGATGCGCCTGGACGTCGTTGGAGTTGATGCCGACGATGGCGACTCCGCGAGGCTGGTATTCATTGGCCAAAGCGGCAAGCTCCGCCGCCACGTGTTTCACGAACGGGCAATGGTTGCAGATGAACATCACGAGCAACGCCGGATGCCGGCAAAGTCCGCCAGCGAGACCATCTGGCCGTCCACGGCATTGGTCAATTGAAAATCGGGGGCCGGCGTGCCTAAAGGCAACATCGTGCTGGGAGTTCGGGCCACGGAACAACCTCCTTTACGGCGAGGAAGAACGAGCGGGGACGAGCCGAGGCCCGCCCCTTCGAGTACAGTTCTGAACTATGATTGTATCGTCGCCGCCAGCGAATCCGCATGGCCGTCTTGACTGCATGCCGCCTCGACAGCGCTGACGCCGCGACTATCGCGCCCCGCCGCGGCGGCGCGGCTCGCCCGAACGCGCGGGTCCGGCGAGTCGCTACGCGGCATGGTATCAAACGCCCGGCAGTCTGTCAGACGTTTTTTCGCCCCGCCGGCGTTCCGCGGCAGGTTCCCATCTACAGGGCGACCGTCAGAGCCGCGGATGGCATGCGGCGGGCGTAAGGGCCGGTCGTAGCGAGAAAAATGGGCGTGCATGCCGGAACTTCCGCCCCCCGTCGATCGTCTGAAAGCTAGAATTGCGCCGGGCGTTGCGGCGGCGCGGAAAATGCAGAGAATGTCGCCTCGTGCGGCCCGAGCAGCTCACGTCTTGTTCAGGCGAATCTCAGGTCCGCTGCCGAGGGCGTCAACCGCGGAACACGAATTGCTTGAGGCGCAGCGAGAACGGCGCCTCGTGATCTTCAACATTCCCCCAATCGCTCAGGAGCCCTCAATCCATGTATGATATTTCCAATCAATGTCTGCGTATTGCGCCGCGGGTCGTCTTTGCGCTGCGCGTCATGCCTGGCATTCCTGACTGCATTTGTCCACGCCGAGGAGCGTTCTGTGAGCCATTTGCCGCTGAAGAAGGTCGTCCTGTTCAACTCCGGCGTCGGCTTCTTCCAGCACGACGGCCAGGTGACCGACGACGCCCAGGTCGACATGAAGTTCAAGACCGACGACATCAACGACCTGCTCAAGAGCATGGTCGTCCAGGATCTCGGCGGCGGGCAGGTCTCCACGGTCAACTATGGCTCGAAGGACCCGATCAGCAAGACGCTGAAAAGCTTCGCCATCGACCTGACCACCAACCCCACGCTGGGCCAACCTGCTGGAGCAGGTCCGCGGCGAGCGGGTCCAGGTCGAGGCCCCCAACGCGATCACCGGCATCATCCTGGGCGTGGAAACCCGCGACCAGAAGGTCGGCAGACGACCAGGTCCAGAAGGTCGAGTTCCTCAACCTGCTGACCGACGAAGGGCTGCGGAGCGTCAGCCCTGGCGCGGTCAGCGCGATCAAGCTCCTCAACGAAAAGCTCGACAGCGAGCTGCGCAAGGCGCTGGCCCTGCTGGCCAGCTCGCACGACATGGACAAGAAGACGGTCACGATCAACTTTCGTCGGCGAGGGCAAGCGAGACGTCCGCGTGGGCTACATCCAGGAGACGCCCGTCTGGAAGACCAGCTACCGGCTGGTGCTGGAACGACGAGAAGGCCCCCTTTCTGCAAGGCTGGGCGATCGTCGAGAACACGACCGAAGAGGACTGGAACGGCGTGAACGCTGTCGCTGGTCAGCGGCCGGCCGATCTCGTTCGTGATGGACCTCTACCAGCCGCTCTACATCCCGCGGCCGGTCGAGGAGCTGGAACTGTACGCCTCGCTGCGGCCGCAGACCTACGACCAGGACCTGGAACGCGCAGGAAGTCCGGAATTTCGCCGAAAAGCATCGGGCGCGGCGGATGCGAAGGCGTGCGGCCGCGGCGCCGAAGGCTCGCGCGGCGCCGCGCCCGAGCCGCGCGGCGGCTCCGATGAGTGGACATGGCACGGAGACGGCCGAAGAAGGCCGGCAACGTCTTTGCGGCCATCCGCCAGGGCGTCGCATCGGCCGCCACGGCCCAGGAGGTGGGCGAGGCGTTCCAGTACGCCATCGACACGCCGGTCCAGCTTGCCGCGGCAGCAGTCGGCGATGCTGCCGATCGTCAACGCCGACGTGAAGGGCGAAAAGGTCTCGATCTACAACCCGAACGTTCACCCCAAGCATCCGCTGGCCGGCCTGAAGATGACCAACTCGACCGAAGCTGCACCTGATGCAGGGCCCGATCACCGTGTTCGACGACGGCGTCTACGCCGGCGACGCGAAGATCCAGGACCTGCCGCCGGGCAGCGAGCGGCTGATCAGCTACGCGATGGATCTCAATACCGAAGTCGCCATCGAGAGCAAGCCGCAAGCGGACCAACTCGTTTCGGTCTCGTTGGCCAAGGGGATGTTGCAGATCACGCACAAGTTGCAACGATCGCAGACCTACACGGCCAAGAATTCCTCTCGCAAGGCCAAGCAGTTGCTGATCGAGTATCCGTACGACGGGCGTTGGAAGCTCGTAACGCCGGAAAAGCCCGCTGAAAAAGCTCGCGATCATGTATCGTTTTGCCCTCCAGGCCGAGCCCGGCAAACCGGCGAAGTTGACCGTCGAGGAGGAGCAAATGCTCAGCCAGCAGATCGCCGCCAATAACCTGGATCAGAACACAGTCCAGCTCTACTTGCGGGCGTCGGTCGTCAGCGACGAGGTGAAGCAGGCGCTCAAGGAAATCGTCAAGCGCAAGAGCGAAATCGAGCAATTGCTCCAGCGGCGGCAACAAGCCGAGCAGCAGATCAACGCCATTACGCAGGAGCAAGCCCGCATCCGCGAAAACATGGCCCAGCTCGATCGCAATTCGGATCTTTACCTGCGGTACGTCAAGAAGTTCAGCTCTCAGGAAGACGACGTCGAGAAACTGCGGACGGAAATGAGCAAGCTGCAGCAAGAGGCGAACCAGAAACGCCAGTCGCTCGATCAGTTCCTGCAGGGCCTGGAATTGAAATGATTCGCATCGCAGGAAGGCGCCCCGCTCTTGAGTAACTCTCAGCGAATCGCCTTGCAGGCTCGATATCTGTTCCCCGTCTCCGCGCCGCCGCTGGCCGGCGGCGTGGCGACCCTCGAAGGAGAGCGCATTGTCGCGATCGGCCGAATCGCGCCCGGCAATTGCGAGTGCGTGCAGCTAGGCAACGTCGCCTTGCTGCCGGGCCTGATCAACGCGCACACGCACCTTGAATTGAGCGATGCAGACATCCCGCTCGGGACGCCGAACATGACGTTTCCCGATTGGATCGGGCACGTCATGGCCTTCCGCCAGGGACGAGGTGTCGATGACATTTCGCCAGTGGAACGGGGCCTGATGGAGAGCATGCGCTGTGGCACGACGACCGTCGGCGAGATCGCCATGCCCGGCTGGTCGCCCGCCGAGTTTGACGCCGCTCCGATCGACGCGTTCATCTTTCTCGAGGCGATCGGCCTGACGCACGAACGCGTCCAGGAAAAGCTGGCGGAAGCCGAGCGCCATCTGGCGGCGCCCGCATTTGGCAACCGGCGAGCGGGACTCAGCCCGCATGTCGCCTTACTCAGTCCGCCCCGAGTTGTTCGAGGGGCTCGTCGCTCGGGCGGCCCAGGCACGGGCGCCGCTCGCATTCCACCTGGCTGAATCGCGAGAGGAGTTGCTGTTTTTGACTTCAGGCAACGGGCCGTTTCGCGACATGCTGCAACGCCTCGGCCTCTGGGATCCCGCCATGATTCCGCGCGGCACGCGGCCGCTCGATTACCTGCGGCGAATGGCCGCCGACCAAGGGCAAGCCCTGATTATCCACGGCAACTATCTGGTAGATGACGAGATTGAGTTCATGGCTCGCCATCGCCGCACGATGAGCGTCGTCTATTGTCCGCGCACGCACGCTTACTTCGGCCACGCCCGCCATCCGCTGCCCCGGCTGCTCGCCTCCGGTGCAAACGTTGCCTTAGGGACCGATAGCCGAGCTTCGAACCCCGACCTCAACTTGCTGGAAGAAATGCGGTGCGTCCGCCGCCAGTTCGATGAGCTATCCTCGGCCACGGTCCTCGAGCTTGGCACGCTCCGCGGCGCCGAGGCGCTGGGCCAGGCATCCTCGTTCGGCAGTCTCGAAACCGGCAAGTTCGCCAACCTGGCGGTCGTTCCTCTGCCCGACCACGATGCCGCCGATCCGCACGAGTTGCTCTGGGCCGCGGCGCCCAACGGCATCAAGAGCATGTATCGAGGACAATGGCGGCCGAACGCATGAGCCTGGCCGCGCCCTCGGAGCGGAAAGGCCTGAAAGTTCCGGCGCCAACGCCGCTTGAGCGGCAATTTGCGCGGATTCCGCTGCAGGGCCTCACAGCCG
This sequence comes from Pirellulales bacterium, assembly GCA_963786255.1. Taxonomy (GTDB): domain Bacteria; phylum Planctomycetota; class Planctomycetia; order Pirellulales; family JAICIG01; genus JAICIG01. The sequence goes on along the minus strand of CAWAYY010000025.1, from coordinate 285,352 downwards.
GCAGTTGTTGATTTGCGTCTCCAGAATGGCGCTGGCGCCGAGCGCTTCCAGACGCTCCATGATCTCGATGACCTCGCCGCGCTTGACCATCACGCGGATGGCGCACCAGTCTGCGTCTTCCAGAGCACTGACGGTAGGCGAATTGAAGCCGGGCGTGATCTGCTCGGCCTCGGGCAGTTTTGCCCGCGGCACGTTGTACTCCAACAGCGAATAGGCGCGGGCGATGACCACGCCTTCCAGGCGCCGGACGACGCGGTCGGCAATCTCGGTCTGTTTGCAGTCGCGGTTCTGGATCAGCACGGTCTGGTAACGGCCGATTTCATCCAGGATCCGCAGGTGATTCGCGGCGAGAGTACTGCCCGTCTCGACCAGGTCGACAATCGCGTCCGCCACGCCCAGGGCGATCATCACTTCGACCGAACCCGAGAGGTTGACCAGATGGGGCGTGGCGCCGTGCTCTTTCAGATATGCGAGCGTGTTGTTCGGAAAGCTGGTGGCGACGCGGCAGCCGTGCAAGCTCGCGCGGCTCGCGAATCTCGCTCTCTTCCGGCACGCAGATCGCCAGGCGACACTGCCCTACGCCCAGATGCAGCCGCTCCAAGACTTCGGCGCCGCTCTCGGCCACCAGGTCGCTGCCCGTAATGCCCATGTCGATAGCGCCTTCCGCGCACAAGACGGGAATATCTTCGGTGCGCAAGAAAGTCACGTCGATCGCCATGTCGCGGCAGCGGGCGAACAGGCTCCGGTCCGAGCGTCGAAAACTCAAGCCGGCCTGCTTCAACAAGTCGGCGGCCAGCTCCGAAAGCCGGCCCTTGCTCGGCACGCCAATACGAAAGTTCATCATCTCAAAGCAATTCGTGTCTGAAGTCTGAAGTTTGCCAGCAGGTCGCTCGACGTCAACCGGGCGGCGCCGCCCGTGCCGCGGATGACCGTGCGTACGAGTCCGTTTTCAAGAGTCTGCTTTCTCGGAGCGCGAGGCCTTTTCTTCCAGGCCCGACATGCCGAACCGCCGAGCCAGTTCGGCCTCGACGTCTGCCAGTTGAATATCGTGGTTCGCGAGCAAAACGAACAAGTGGTACAGGAGATCGGCGGTCTCGCGGATCAAGGGCTCTCGCCCTTCCGCCGCGGGCATGCCGGCCGCTTCGAAGAGCTCCGCCGCTTCCTCGACGATCTTCTTTCGGATTTTCGGCGCTCCGCCGGCAAGCAACTGGCTGGTGTACGACTTTTCCGACGGTCGGGCCTTGCGCTCGTTGATCGTCGCCATCAACTGGGCGAACACGGTCTTGTTATTGCTCAACGGAGCCAGCCTTTCCAAAACCCGGACCACGGATCACAATCAGTCATAAGTCGTTTCGCTCGGCGAGCATCGCGGAGCAATGCCCGCTCCGCCGATTTTCAGTTTTGCCGGCGTCCCCAGACGCCAACTGTTCCGGCGCCGACGTTAGAACCCTAAAGTGTAAATTCAAAGGCGGTTAGCAGCAATCGGGCGGCCCGGCAATCCGGCGTCGAATGCGGCGCCTCCGCCATTACTTCTCGCCGACCGAACAAGGTCAAGTCAGAATTCCGAATGGTCGCTGCTCCGCCGCTGGCTGATTGTTGGTTCCTTTCCGGACCGACGGCGGGCGGCAAAACCGCTGTGGGCTTGGAGTTAGCCCAGCGACTCAATGCGGAAATCGTGTCGCTCGATTCCATGGCGCTCTATCGGGGCCTCGATGTCGGCACGGCCAAGCCGACGCTCGAAGAGCGCCGGATCGTCCCGCACCATTTAATTGACGTCATCGAGCCCGAGCAGGAATTCAGCCTGGCCCAGTATCTTGCGGCAGCCGAGCAGTGCGTGGCCGACATTCGCTCTCGCGGTCGCCAGGCGCTGTTTGTCGGGGGCACGCCTTTGTACCTAAAGGCTTTGCTACGAGGCATTTTCGAAGGCCCCCCGGCCGACTGGGAGCTGCGCCGTCGCTGGCAACGCCAGGCCGAGGCTCATGGCTCGCAATGGCTGCACGAACAATTGACCGCGGTCGATCCGGCGGCGGCGGAGCGCTTGCACCCGAACGACACCCGGCGGTTGATCCGAGCCTTGGAAGTTTACGAGAAGACGGCCCGGCCGATCAGCGAGTGGCAGCGGCAATTCGATGCCGCCCGCCCGGCCGACCAGTGCCGGGTATTTGTGCTCGACTGGCCGCGAGAGACGCTGTACGCCCGCATCGACGCTCGGGTCGACGCCATGTTCGCCGCGGGCCTGGCGGCCGAGATCGAGGGGCTGGTTGACCGCGGCGTGCAACTGAGCCTCACGGCCCGACAAGCGCTCGGCTATCGAGAGGTGCTGGAACATCTTGCCGGCCAACGGGATCTTGCGGAAACGATAGCCCTGATCAAAACCCGCACGCGGCAGTTCGCCAAACGCCAAATGACCTGGTTTCGCAGTTTGAGCGAATGCCGTTGGCTGTCCGTGGCCGAGCCCCTGAAAGCTCCGGATGTCGCGGAACGTATTCTACAAGCTGGCGCCGTGAACCTAGCAACCCCGCCTGACGCTCTTTACAATACTTGATTCTCATTTGCACCAGCTTTGAAAGCTAAACCGGATTGAACGGGAGTCGGCATTGATTCGGACCCATACTTGCGGCGAATTGCGGGCGGAACACATCGGACAGGAAGTCACCTTGTGCGGCTGGGTCGACTCGTACCGCGACCACGGCGGCGGTTTGTTCATCGACCTGCGCGACCGCTACGGCAAAACGCAGATCGTGTTCGCACCCGAGGCCGGCCCTGTAGTGCAAGAAGCGTCCAAGACGCTGCGCAGCGAGTTCGTGATCGCGGTGACGGGCAAAATCGCGCACCGCCCGGAAGGGACCGTCAATCCGAAATTGGACACCGGCGAAATCGAGCTTCGCGCCAGCCGGTTGGAAGTGCTCAACAAGTGCCAGACTCCGCCGTTTCAGCCCGGCGCCAAGGAACTGCCGGGCGAAGACTTGCGGCTGAAGTACCGTTATCTCGACTTGCGCCGACCGGAAATGCAGGAAACCCTTGTGCTGCGGCACCGGATCGTCAAGTCGATGCGAGACTATTTCGACCTGCATAATTTCCTGGAAATTGAAACGCCGATGCTCGGCCGCAGCACTCCGGAAGGCGCTCGGACTATCTGGTCCCCAGCCGCGTGCACCCGGGGTGCTTCTACGCCTTGCCGCAATCGCCGCAGCTTTACAAACAGATCCTGATGGTCGCCGGGTACGACCGCTACGTGCAGGTGGCGCGCTGCTTCCGCGATGAAGATCTGCGGGCCGACCGCCAGCCTGAGTTTACGCAGTTGGACGTCGAAATGTCGTTCGTCGACAGCGAAGACGTAATCGGCATGATCGACGGCCTGGTCGCCAAGCTGGCCAAGGAAATTCTCGGCATTGAGGTCAAGTCGCCGCTGCCGCGCATGACGTACGATGAGGCCATGGAGCGCTTCGGTCATGACGCCCCCGACTTGCGGTTCGGCATGGAACTGGTCGACCTGACTGACCTGGCGGCCGAGGCGGAGTTTCGCGTGTTCCGCGAGGCGGCCGAATCGGGCAAGCGCGTCCGCGGCCTGAACGCCAAACAAGCCGCGGCCAATTACTCGCGCAAAGGCATCGACGAACTGACCGAGTTCGTCAAGCAGAATTTCGGCGCCAAAGGCCTGGTCTGGTTCAAGGTGGAAGAGGGCGGCACGCTGGCCTCGCCGACGGCCAAGAATTTCGCCCCCGAGCTGCTGGCTAAGATCGCCGAGCGGATGCAAGCCGAACCGGGCGATTTCCTGCTGTTCGTCGCGGATTCGTTCGAAGTCACATGCAAGGCGCTGTATGCACTGCGCAAACGTTTCGGCGAAGAACTTCGACTGTACGAGCCCGGCTCGATGCACTTCTCGTGGGTCGTCGAATTTCCGATGTTCGCCTACGACGAGGAAGAGGGGGGCTGGGCCGCCATGCACCATCCATTCACCGCGCCGCGCGCGCAAGACCTGGAACTGCTGGCCAGCGAGCCGGGCAAATGCCGGGCGCAGGCCTATGACCTGGTGATCAACGGTTCCGAGGCGGGCGGCGGCACGATTCGTATTCACGACAACCAGGTTCAGCAGCAGGTCTTTTCGCTGCTGGGCATCGATCCGCAACAGGCCAGCGAGCGATTCGGGTTCTTATTGGATGCATTGCAGTTCGGCGCACCGCCGCACGGCGGCATCGCGCTGGGCATCGATCGTTGGATTATGCTGTTCGGCGGCTTGGACAACATCCGCGACTGCATTGCGTTCCCCAAAACGCAGAAGGCCGCGGATTTGATGACTGAAGCGCCCAGCGGCGTCGACGCCCGGCAGCTCAAGGAGCTGCGGATCAAGATCGACCGCGAAAGCTAGCCGTTCGAGAAAGCAATCATGAATCCAGCCTGGCTCGCCGACCGGATGGCGCACTTCGACAGCTCGGGGATCCGCAAGATCTTCGATCTGGCGAGCAACATGACCCAGCCGATCAACCTCTCGATTGGTCAGCCCGACTTCGAAACGCCTCCGGCCATCAAGCAGGCCGCCATCGAAGCGATCCAGTCGAACAAGAACGGTTACGCCTTGTCGCAAGGCATGCCCGTCTTGCGCGACAAGCTCCAGGCGCGCGTCGACGCCGAGTACGGCCATGCCGATCGCAGCGTATTCGTCACCAGCGGCACGAGCGGCGGATTGGTGCTGGCCATGTTGGCGCTGGTCAACCCGGGCGATGAAGTCATCATCTTCGACCCGTGCTTTGTCAGTTACCCGTCGCTCGTCCGGTTGGCGGGCGGCAAATGCGTGTTCATCGAGACCTACCCGGACTTTCGCATCGATCTCGATCGGGTGCGCGACGCGATCACGCCGCGCACCAAGCTGATTCTGTTCAACAGCCCGAGCAATCCGACCGGCGTCACGGCCAGCGAGGCCGAAGTCCGCGGTCTGGCCGAACTGGCGGCCGAGCGGGAGATTGTGCTGGCCAGCGACGAAATCTATCGCGAGTTCTGCTACGACGCGCCGTTCGTCTCACCGGCCCGCTTCAATCCCGAGACGCTGGTCATCGACGGCTTCAGCAAGACTTACGGCATCACCGGTTGGCGGCTGGGTTTCGCGCATGGGCCCAAGGCGATCATCGATGCGATGCTGAAAATCCAGCAATATACGTTCGTCTGTGCGCCGCAGCCGGCGCAATGGGCCGGCGCCGTTGCGCTGGACGTCGATATGAGCTCTCAGGTCGCCGCCTATCGGCGCAAGCGCGACCGGATCCTGGATGGATTGAAAGATCACTACGAAACGGTCGCGCCGGGCGGCGCGTTTTACGTGTTCCCCAAGACGCCGTGGGGAACCGGCGCCGAATTTGTCGCCGAAGCCATCCGCCGGCAGTTGTTGATCATCCCCGGCGGCATCTTCAGCGCCCGCGACACACACGTCCGCATCTCCTACGCGGCCAGCGATGAGACCATCAATCGCGGGCTGGACGTGCTGCGCGACCTGGCGATGAGAAAAGGCTGAAGGCGGCGACGATTCACGACTTCTTACCGCTCGCCCTGGGCGAGCGGGGGACGTCAGTCTCCTGGTAAGGTCGAGCGAGCAAACAGCATCGTCGCGTCGGTGAAGAGAGGACGCCCAAAGTCGGCTTTCGCGGGAGCGAAAGCCGACGATACTTGCCGGGAATTGCCGCCTAGAGCTTGCCGGCTCTTTAGCCGGCCGTATCCAGATACGGGTCCTGACCCATCTGCTTCTGGATCTTGCGGCGTTCCTTTTCGTAGTACATCAGCACGCGGCGGTCGCGGAAGTGGCGCCGCTCGATGATCCGCTGCGCTTTGCGGAACAATCCGCCCAAGTGATCGAACGAGCCGGAACCGTTCTCGCCTTGTTGCTTCAACCGCTCGGCCTTGTCCGGTCCAAGGCCGGCGAGCAGGATATCGTCGTCGAGCGAAAGGTACTGGCGGAAGGTGCCGGGGTCGCCTTGACGCCCGCAACGGCCGATCAACTGGCGGTCGATGCGGGCCGAATCGTGCATTTCCGTGCAGATCACGTGCAACCCGCCCAACTCGGTGACGCCTTCGCCGAGTTTGATGTCGGTTCCGCGGCCGGCCATGTTGGTCGAGACCGTGACTTTGCCCTGGCTGCCTGCACCCGCCACGATATCGGCTTCGGCCTCGATTTCGTTGGCATTCAGCACGTGATGCTCGATGCCCGCCTGGTAGAGCAACTGCGAGAGCAGGACCGACTTGTCGATCGAGCGGGTGCCGATCAGGATGGGTCGGCTTGCGATCGTGCATGTTCGCGCACCTCTTCGACGATCGCCGCCCACTTAGCCTCGCTGGTCCCAAAAATACGGTCGGGCAGGCGCTGGCGAATCGCCGGGCGGTTGGTGGGAATGGGCACCACGCGGACTTCGTAGATCTTGGCCAATTCCCGAGCGGAACTGGCCGCCGTGCCGGTCATGCCGCAGAGTTGCTCGTACCGCAGGAAAAAGTCCTGGACGGTGACCCGCGCCGCCTGGCCGGTGGCCACGGTCACTTCCACGCCTTCCTTGGCCTCGATCGCCTGGTGGATGCCGTCGCGCCACTTGCGTCCTTCGGCCAAGCCGGCCGGTGAACTCGTCGACGATCACGATCTCGCCGTCGCGGACGACGTACTGCCGGTCGAGAATGAACGCCCGCCGTCGACCTTGATCGCCCGCTCGATGTATTCGTAGATCGTAGAACATGCCGACCGAGTCCATCGCCTCGGGCTTGGGCAGCGTGCGCACCATTGGCGGCCCGGCGGCGGTCAATTCGACCGTCTTCTTCTCATGGTCGTACTCGTAATGTTCTTCGTCTTCGAACTCGATCGGCGACCGAGGCGCTCCAACTGTAGCACTCGACCGCGATCTTTTCCTCTTCGGTCGGCAAGGCGCTGATGATCAACGGCGTGCGGGCCTCGTCGATCAGAATGCTGTCGGCCTCGTCGACCACAATGAAATGCGCGCCTCGCTGGACCGGCTTCTCGCCGCCGCCTTCGCCGTTGTGCCCGAGCATGCCGCCGAGAAAGTCGGTCTGACCTTCGGCGATGCGCCGCAACAGCAAGCGGTCGCGCAGGAAGTCGAAGCCGAACTCCTTGGCCGTGCCGTAAGTGACGTCGCAGGCGTATGCCTTGCGGCGCTGCGGCTGCGACATGTTGCGCCTCGATCACGCCGACGCTGATGCCCAGCGCCTTGTAGATCGGGCTCATCCATTCGGCGTCGCGGCGGGCCAGATAGTCGTTGACGGTGGCCAGGTGGCGCGCCTTTGCCGGCCAAGGCGTTGCAGATACATCGGCAGCGTGGCCGTCAGCGTCTTGCCTTCGCCGGTTTGCATCTCGACGATCGAGCGGTTGTACATGGCGATGCCGCCGAGCATCTGCACGTCGAAGTGCCGCATGTCGAGCGTGCGCCGCCCCGCCTCGCGCACCAGGGCGAAGCTCTCCGGCAGCAGCCGGGCCAGCGGCTCCCCGCTCTTGGCCCGATAGCGGAGCGAGAGACTCCGCTTGCGCAACTCGTAGTCGTTCAGGTTCTCCAGTTCCGGCTCAAAAGAGGCGATTTTCGGCAACAGCGAACGCCATTGCGCCATTCGGTACTGGACGGCGCCGCTCGTTAAAGCTCGCAACTGACCCGCGATACTCATAGAAAAAAGAACTCAACCGTCGACGTGATCGATCTTCCCCGGCCGTCTCCCCATTCTAGGCTAGAGAGTCCGTTTTGGCACGTGTTACGCACGTTAAAGTCAGTCGCGACCGGTTCGATCCGCGCACAGGAGGCGGTTGTAGCGGACTTGCCTGTCCTGTCGGCAAACGCGGTTTTGACGGCCAGCTCGCCCTCGCTGCGGAACCGCGCAGGCCCGCTGCCCGACTGCGAACGGGGGGCGACCGCCGGGACTTCGCTTGAAGCCTGCCACGCCGCAAGTTTCAGCCATGCGTGCGTACGTGCTGGACGCGCGGTTACTCGGCCAGGGGGGTAATGGAATCGAGCCGATACTTCGGAGCAAAGTGCCCCGCCGCCGCGTCGCCCGACAAGCTGCCGTAGATGGTCACAAACTCGCCGGCCTGGAACTCGGCGGGAACCGAGCCTTCGAGAACGACGCTGCCGCCGTATGCGTCGGTGTCGCCGTCAATCGGTATGTAGCGAAGTTTCCAGGTATGGTCGACCAGCGAATATTCCAACTGGCCTTTGAGCCAGCGGTAATCAGGGGCATAGGCGTAGCGGCCGGCCTGCTCAGGACTGGCGCCGCCGGGCGCCGAACTCTCCGGAATTGATGCCGGCTCTTGGTGCGAAGCCAACGCGATTCGCCGCGATGCCTGCGGCGAGCTCGACTTGCGAGCAGGCGGCAAGTCCATGATGTCGATCGCCTCATCCGAAGGCGGCAAACGCCGCGGTTCGGCCCGGTTGGGCTCGTCGTGGGAAGCCACGGCGTCCGAACCGCTGCCCCCCGCCGGAGCCACGACGCGGACGATTTTCACTTCGTTTGTGCCGCCCGACGGGCGCGAAGGATGCGAGGACTCCGTTTCCGCCGAAGCCAGCGTGACTTCCGACTTTTGCTCCGATGCTCCGGAATCGCGAGGCGAATGAATGGCGACCGTTGCGGCCTCGGCGGCGTTCGACGTCGACGATTGCTTGTCGCCGTTATTTCGCCGGGTCATGGGCCAATTGTCGGTGGCCCGCGGTGACGGCGGACCGGAAGCCGGCGCCGCGCCGGGAACGCCCGAGGGATAGTTGTAGTTATCGCCCGGCGGATAGAAATTATTCGAAGCCGGCGGCGCAGCCGTTCCGCCGGCTGGGCCGGGATAGTACGGCGCAGCCGTCGCGCCTCCTACGGCCGCACCCGTTGCCGGGGGCGGTACGGTAGTACGAGGCAAGAACGGATCAGTGGCCTGGGATGCGTTGTGGCAACCAGCTGCCAAAAGCGGCGCCAGCAACAGCACCAAGGACCGATTCATCGGCAGACTCCTTTCCACCTTTCGACGGGGGCGGCACTTTAACGATTTTCGCCTCGGTGTCCAGAGCGGTTTTCGGGCGCAAGGCCACAAAGGCTGCACGGCAGTCGGCAGGCAGAACGAGGGCCGACGGGGCAACGCGACGAGAGCCGTAACGGAACGCTCGTTCGTTAAACCTGGCCCCGACGGGCGGGATCGCCCGCGACGCGGCGAGATTGCCGCGTCATCGCGGGGCATCCAGGGCACGCGTAACCAACGGCGCGGCCCTGAAGCCCATGAGAATAGACATTGCCTGGCGTTAGTGAACGAGAATGAACTCGTTGCTGTTCAACAGCGCCCACCAGACGTCTTGCATGGCCGCGACGGCGTCTCCGCTGTGCGCGATCAGCAAATCGTTGGCCAGCCGCATTTCTTTGCTGCTGGGCCGGCGACCGAGAGCCGCCATGTACAAGTAGTCGATGCGGGCGTGAGGCTTCATGTCGCCCGTGGCGATCTTGTACAAGAAACTCCCCTTCTCGGCGCTGGTCGCCTTCTTGACCAACTCTCCGTTGAACATCATCAAGGCTTGAGGAATGGTGCCGTTGAAGGTGGTCGTCTCGTCTCCCTCGTCGGTGCCGAAGGCCAAGGTGAACTGCCGCAGCCAATCTCCCTTGGTCTTCTCCTGGTCCTGGTAGCTGCCCTTGGTTTTGTGGGCTTCGGTGGCGACGAGCAGCGATTCATAAAGTTCCTCCGCCTGCATCTGCCGCACGTAGAAATGGCTGAACATCGGCTTGACGCCAAGCGTCGGATCGTCGCTGCCATTCTTGGCGACCCGCTTGCCGAATCGGCTGGAGAGCGAGTATGGCTCGCTGAGCGTAATCCAGCGGATCAAACGCCGCAGGTCATGGCCTTTGGCCGAGAACTGTTCGCCCAGGTAGTTCAGCAACGCGGGGTGCGAGGCCGCATTGTGGGGCCCCAGATCGTCGATCGGTTTGGTGAAGCCGTAGCCGAGGAAATGGGCCCACATCCGATTGACGATCGCCAGGCCCAGATACTCCGACTTGACGATCAGCTTGGCCAGCTCTTCACGACGATTGACGTCGTCCGCATAGCCGCTGGGGTCGATCGTCGTGCCGTCGACGAACGTCGGGTAGGCGACTTGCAGAATGCCGTTGCGCAGCTCGTAGTAGATCTCGGCTTCGTTCGGATCGTTCCCCTCGCCGGCAAAATCTTCGTTTTCCAGCCGGGCGGAAGCGATCTCGCGCCCTTCAAACGTTCGCAGCGCGGTCGTTTGACGGAAGAACGCGTTCATGCCCCAGAACTGGTCCTGCTTCCAGTCGTTGAACGGATGGTTGTGGCACTGGGTGCATTGCACCTGCAAACCGAGAAAATAACGGGCCGTCTTGGCCGTCGCCGTGGTGGCGTTTTCCTGCAAATTGTCCAGCAAGAAGTTGACCGCCCCGTTGTATTCGTCTTCTCCCGGCTTGTTCGCGCCGGTGGCGCTGACGAGCTCGTAGACCATCTTGTCGTACGGCTTGTTGGTCAGGAACGTGCGCCGCAAGTACTGCTGCATGCCGTCCCGGTCGATCAGGTCGCGAGCCTCGTCACGGGCCGTCTTCGGGCGACCGATCAGCAGGTTGGTCCAGTGGGTCGTCCAGTTGCGGGCATATTCCTCGACGTATTCGTCCGAGTCGAGCAGCCGATCGACCAGCTTGGCCTTCTTGTCGCGCGACTTGTCGCTGAGAAACGCTTGCACCTCGTCAACGGTCGGAACCCGGCCGACGACGTCGAGAAACACGCGGCGGCACCACTCGTTATCCGTCGCCTCGGGCGAGGGCGAGATTTCCGCGTCGGTCCAGCCTTGGCGAATCTGCGCGTTGATGAACTTGATCACGTCCTCGTCGGTGATCGCACTGCTGGACGCGGCCTTGAGGCCGTCTTTCTCGCTGGACTCGTTCTTTTCCGCGGCAAACGTTTGCGAGCAGGTCAAAGCGAAACAGCCGACCGCGACGACCCACAGCGCTCGTCCGGCGCCCGGTCGCCAGGATTGCCGTTGCCAAGGCCGCCCCTGCGTTCTCGTCAAGCCGCCATTAATCGTCCGCATCATGGAACTCGCCTCTCCGTTTCAAGTGTGATCGGTTCGAGTGTGATCTGCCAGAACCCCCGGACCCTTAGATCCCCACAGCTTCATGATAAAGATTCCACGCGCCAAGTCAACCAAAACGAGGGGGGCTTAACGCCGGACGGCGGCCGGGCTTAGCGTCGCCTGACTCGGCGCCGCCGATAGCCGGACCAGCAGTTGCTCCAAGACAATGCGCGCCTTCGGCGGCGAAGAACTTGAACCTTTCAGAGCCAGGTCGGCGTCTAGCAGCCAGCGGCGCAGCGCGACGGCCCGTTGACGCCCCAGCCGCCGCAGTTGAGCTTCGGCCTTGTTCATGATGAACGGCGCCGTCTTGACGCCCGCCGCCTCCAGGGCCTGACGCAAGTTGGCCCGACGCCCGGAGCTTTCGGCCGTCTCGACGAGTTGGGCTGCGGCCGAGAAACGCCGTAGCGAAGCGCTGATCTGCCCTAACACGGCAATCGGCGTTTCCCCGCCCAGCAGCAGCCGGTCTAACTCGACGAGCGCCTGCTGCGTGCGGCCTTCGATCGCTGCGTCGAGCATGTCCCATGCGGTCTTGCGCGCGCCAGCCTCCGACCAGCCGCTGCACCAGTTCGGCAGAGATTGGGCCGTCCTGCGCCGCGGCCGCCAACTTGGCCAGTTCCTGGTCGAGCAGTCCCATCTCGTCGCCGACGATCTCGCGCAGCAACTCCGCCGCGCTTCGCTCCAGCCGCGCCTGGTACCGGCTGCGGGCCCAGCTTTCCAGCCACTTGAGCACGCGCGCCGGCGGCGGCAGCTTGCACTCGATCGCCAAGCCTTGCGCCGCCACGGCCTTGGCCAGCCGGGTGTTGCTCGGCCAGGCGTCGACGACCAGCACCAATGCCCCGGCCTTGCTCGGGCGAGCCACGTAATCTTCCAGCACGGCGCGGTTGCGAGTTACAAACTCATCGGCGTCGTCGACGATCACCAGGCGCCCGCCGCCGCCAAACAAGGCGACGGTGGAAAGTTCGTCGAACACGGCCCGAGGCTCCGCCAGGCGTCCCTCGAACCGGGTCGCCGAGAATTCGGCCTCGCCCACGCCCAATGCAGCGCGCCGCAATTCCGCCAGCGCCAAGGCTTTCAAAAACGGTTCGTCGCCGAACGCCACGCAGACGGGCGGAATCTCTGTCGACGCGGCGTCCGCCAGATAATCAAGCGCGTGCAAGGCAGGCATGTCAGCGATTTCTCCTCGGCGCGGCGGAAAAGACGCCGCAATGGCGTCATTTTAGAGAGAATCCGCCGTCTCGGAAGGATCGCCGCCGGAAATCGTCCGCGCGACCTTCCGCGTTCCGGCTTGACGCCCGCTCAGCCTCGCCGCCCTGCGCCGCGGCGTCGGGCCTCGCCCAGAGGACGCACGTCGCGGATGTGGCCTTGCGGCCGGACTCGCTGCACTTCGACTGGTTCCGTCGAATCGTCGATTCGCACGTTGCCCGCCTCGTCGCGGACCTCGAGCCGCAGATAGACCTTCGGGGGCGCCCGCTGATCGATCCGCCATGCGTACCTTCCGGTATTCTCCAAGCCCGAGGCGATGGCGTGCCATGGCCCGTCAGGCGACTCGCTCATCCGCAGCGAAACCGGACGCGCGGCAAGCCGCTCGTCCCCTGCTTCCCACGAAATGACCATCTCGCCCGCCTCGTCGCCGCTGCCTGGTACGGCCGAGACCAGGTTGCCTTGCGGTTTGGTCAAGTCAACGCCGACCCAAACGTCGGGCAATTCGCCGCTGGCCGGCACGGCGCCTTCCACGCCGGCGCCCGTGGTGACGACGACGCGAAACCCGTACGTCCCTTGCCCATCAACGTTCACCAGCATCGGGCTGCGGCCGTCCTCGTCCACGCCGAAACTGCTCCAGGTTTGGCCGCCGTCGCGCGTGCCCCATAGTTCAACCCGCGAGATTCCGGCGGAGCCAATCGACTCCACATCGTAAAGTAACTCGAAGCGCGGCTTGTTGACCATGTGCGGTTGAACGCCGGGCGGCAGCGAAGCGGCGACGGTTGGCGCCGCGGCGGCAATCTCGCCCGCGGCGCCCATCGACTCACTTTCGTAACGTGCTGCCACAGGCGGACGGACCGGTTCGCTGACCGTCGATGCCGGGGCGCGTGGCGGAAGCGACCGGCCGGATTGCCTTGGATCTCTGGCGGGCGTCTGCCGCTCAGACGCTGGATTGGATGGCTGAGGCGGCCAGCCGGGCGTTTCCGTGCGAGGATAGGGCGTCTCGGCTTCCGTGGCGGGAAACGGCGTGCGGCGTGCGGTCACATCCTCGGGAAAGCGGTCCGACATGGCCGGCGGCGGCGGAAGCCTGCCCGCCGCCGGGCCCAGACCAGGCCCCGGCAAGGCATCGTCCTCGCTCTCCGTCGAGGCAGCCTCGCTTCCGGCTGCAACTCCGGCAGCGCCACCGGCGCCTTGCGAGTCGGCGGGGGTCACGGCCCGCTCCGTGATCGCTCGATTCTCGGCCCGGTCGGCCGCTTCGGCTCGCACGGTAATCGCGCCGAAGTCAGGCCGGCCCTGCGGCACGAAGGCGATTTCGCCTTCGTGCGGTTCGGCCGACTTTTCCGCGGCAGGCGGATCGACGGCGACCCGCTGCCAGCCCTGATTGGCGCCGGTCACCTTGTACTCAATCTTGAAGCTTTCGGGCGCCAGGTTGGCGTCGTACAGTTTCCAGCGAACGTGGACCTCTCCGCCTTCGCCCCGGATGGCCTCTAAATCAAGCTTCGGCTGCGTCGTGTCGACAACCACTTTGATTTCGGCCTTCGCCGGGCCTGACGGCAGGTATTTGCCGGACTCGTACTTGGTGCGAGACATGAACCAGTACTCGCCGTCCTTCGGAGCGCGGAACACGAAATGCTTGGCTTCCGGGCGAGTCTTTTGGGCCGTTTCCCAGGTGACGCCGCGATCCTTCGAGACGTGAAGATGCACCTCCGTCGGCTTGTCCTGGTCTTTCGGCGCCTTGTAGCTGAAAGAGATTTTAATGTCCGAGAAACGCACGTACTCAAGCGGCGCTTCGCGTTGGGGAAGCGGCGGTACGGCGGCGCCGGCCGCAGTCGCCCAGGCAACTACGGTGCAGCTCAGCAGCGATGGCAGAAATCGCATCAAAACGGTCCTCGCCCATTTTCAGCAACCAGGACAAGGCTTGCGGCGGCAAGATGGGAAACTTCGCTGCCTAGGCACGCGGCCAGCCGCAAACTACTCTCGCCTCTGGTATCGGTAGAGCGAAGGCGAGGCTTGAAGAAGGATTTCCGGAAGCGGAGTCTGGGGGATTTGGACCCGCTGGGGCAGGCCGCTCGCGTTTCTCGCGAGCTCCGTGGCGCCGGAATTCTCCGTTGGGCGGCCAGCGTCTCTCGCTACGCGGCCTGAGAAGGCGGGCGCCGAGACGCCGGCAGCGTGCTAGCAGCCAGGCTGTCTTCCTGTTCCTGCGGCGGAACCGCCTCGCGCAAGCTCTCTTCCAGCAGGCTGAGCTGGAGCTGAAGCCGCGCCATCTCTCGCACAAGACTGTCGCCGAGCAAGTCGAACTCTCGCAGGGCCTGCATGTGCTGCCCGTGCCAGACCTCCATCTGCATCGCCAACTGAGCGATGTGGCGGTTCAAATACGCATCGACGCGGCGCAGGAACGGCCGAAGCAGCACCAACACCGGCCGTCCGCAGGCCTTCAAGAGACGTTTGGCCAATCGACCCATGCGCGATCACCAGGAGCAGCAATTCTTAGAACTTTCCAGGCAAGGGAGTTCCCTCAGGGAGTACCTTCGTTCCAGTTGCCGCTTCTGATTGAAAATTGCTCTGAGGTGCGGTACGACCGGCGCCAACCTCAGCATTGCGCGGTCGAATGTGACGGCGGGCGAAAGTTTGCCGGACGCGTCAAAGGGCTGCTTGCGAAGAGTTTGCCGGACGCCGCGGCTGGAGACCGCCCGCGGTAACGAATGCGGCCCGGTCGCCCGTCAAGCTGACGGACGACCGGGCCGACCAGAAGGAAGCTGTTGGCGAACCGCCCCAGGCGCGCCCAGAGTTATTCGATCGAAATCTTGTAGCTGACCGTCCCCAGCACGTCGCCCACCTTGTGGCCTGGGTGACACATCAAGCATTTCTGATTGACGACCGGGACGACGGTGGCGGCCCGCAAAAAGGTCTTGCCGTTCTCGCGCACGACCTCCTCGCAGTACGTTTCGCCGCCGAGGATCTTCTTGGCGGACTTCTTCTCGAACGCGTCTCGCGGGGCGTTGTCGTCGTTCGTCGGCTTGCCGGTAGCGTCGACCAGCCGGGCGTCGTGCCAGCCTTTCTTTTTCATGGCCGCGAAAATGTCGCGGGCGATCTCTCCGGCGGCCGGCTCATCGCCGTCTTTCACGTACGTATCGTTGATGTACACGATCGTCGTCTTGTACAGATCGTCGAGCATTTTCACTTCGCGCCGAGCCCGCTCGAGCGCCGACGGATCGACATCCGCCGTCGACTGCTTCTCCGAACCGGGCTTTTCGACCGCCAGTGCGCTGTGTTGGCGCCACGAGGCAAAGGCGACGCTCCCCGCGCAGACTGCGCCGAGTACGATCAGCCGGGGGGTGGAAATAAAACGGCGCATGAACTCTCCTTTCACGAAGCAATTGAAGAATGTCGATCGTTGTTGCCAGGCGGGCCGCGAAATTCGCATCCCAACGGACCTTGCCCTCACGGGAGTATTAGTGGATAATTAACTCCAGTTGTCCAGCTTCGATGAGGATACCGTGCAAATAGTGGATGTCAAGGTCCACTTGTCCCTTTTGTTCCGATTCCCGGGCCGCGCATGATTTCACAGACCGCCGAATACGCTTTGAGGGCCATCGTATACCTGGCCGATCAGCAGACCGCCCCGCAGACCACCCAGCAGATTGCCGAAGTGACGCACGTTCCGGCCGGCTACCTGGCCAAGGTCATGCAGTCGCTCAGCCGCTCGGGCTTGGTCCACGCGCAGCGCGGACTGCACGGCGGCTTTACGCTCGCCCGCCCGGCGACGGAACTGACGGTGCTGGACGTCGTACAGGCTGTTGATCCGCTCCGCCGCATTACGAGTTGCCCGTTAGGCCTCAAGGGGCACATGTCTCTCTGTCCGCTACACCGCCGCTTGGACAACGCCATCGCGCTGGTCGAAGACGCGTTGCGGAAGAGCACCATTGCCGAACTGCTCGCCGAACCCGGCAAGCGCAAAGGCGTGGTGATTCCCAAACCGCTTTGCTCGGCCGTCGAAGAGAGCGAGTAGCGACGCGCTGCTCGCTTCGATCCTTTCTCCTCTCAAAACTCGGCTCATCAGCCCACAGACGGCATGGCAACGCGCTCGATGCCAACCCGAAGCGTCAGCGAGGTGAGTGCGTTCGTCTACCTCGCTGACGCTTCGGGTTGGTATGCGATGATTGGTATGCGCCGATGAATCATCCCGGCTCATGCGCCATCTGGCCGGCTTCGGCCGAGGGGCGCGCGGTATCCGTAAAAGCTGTGCAAGACGGGTATCATCTTGGCGAAGTCGGAATTCGGAATGCGGAAGTCGGAATGAAAACCGCCCGCTTCCGTCTCAAACCCCGGCGCTCACGCCTGTGCGCAAGCCACTTCCCGCTTTCGCTGCGAACTTTCCCCGTCGAAGTTGGCCGCCTTTGCGTGCTCGGCCTCAGGAGCAGCATGTGCTTCCTCTGACTCTTCCCCGCTCCGCATTTCTCCCTTTTCCGACTTCCGCATTCCGACTTCCGACTTCTCCCCGCCCCATTCCCACGGCCCCTGGAACCCGCGCTTCCTGGGCTTCAACCCCAGGCTCTTGCCGGCGCGGCGCAGCGTCTTGGCGGAAATGCCGCAACTGCGCGCCTGGCGGAACAACTCGGTCGATTCCATCGGCCCGTCCTCCAGCGCTTCCAGCAGCCACTCGGCGGCCGACTCGCGGTCGCGCTGCTCGGCATGCCGCCGGGCGCTGGGCGGCACGAGCATGGCGGCCGATTGCTCGACCGGCTCCGTGTCCCAGGCGACGCGGCCGGCTTGAATGCGGAAGGCCGCGGCCGGCAGTTCCTCGATCAGGCTATTCTTAACCGGCAACAGCAAACGCCGCTTGCGATCGTCGGCGTCGCGGGCGACCAGCCACACGACGGGCGCCGCGGCCGAGAACTCGGCCAGTTCCTGGGCGGCGACGCGGCTGCCGGCCGGGCCGCTCAAGCGAGTCAGCGCGACGACGGCTATGCCGGTGCGGGCGGCCAGTTGGCCGAGCTTCAGCAGCAGGTAGTTGATCGAGGCTCGATTGGACCCCTGGTCGCCCCGGGCGGCCCAGGCTTCGACATTGTCGACGATCAGCAGCCGGCAAAGCGTGGAGCCCACCGCCGCGGCCCCGAGGGCGGCAATCCGGCGCTCCATCTTATCGACCGTCATTTCCTCGCCCAGGTCCGGCCAGCGGAGCGTGAGCGCGGCAATGCGTTCCACCGTCGCCTCGGCGGCGTCGAGCCGGGTGCGGATCATCGGCGCGGTCATGTCGGGGGCATGCGCAATCACGGCCCCATCGAAATCGTGCGTCCCGTTGCTGATCCGGGCCGCCCACTCGCAGCCCAGAAAGCTCTTCCCGGAGCCGGGCTCGCCGGCGACCACCGTCAGCGCGCCTTGCGGCAGCCGGCCCTCGGCGATCCAGGGGCATTCGAACGACTTCTCGCGCTCAAACGGCGCCATCGTGACTTCCGTGGAGATGACCTCGGGAGCGAAGTCTTCGAGGTGCATTTTCCAGCGAGGGGGCATTGGTTTGGATTTCCGTTCAGCAGCGGCGCTAGTCGACATCGGCAGTCTCCTTCAGTTGCGAGGAAAAGATGGATTCCATCACCGAGGTTAGAGCGCATCTGGCTTGGCGCAGGAGCGACGTTTGCCCGAAAGTAGCAGGCATACTCCGTATGCCGCCCGGCGGGGCCGCGGCAAACCTTCGCCAGTCGTTTGAGCCCGACCGGCCATCGAGATAATTTCCGAATCCTTCCCGCTTCCGGTTACGGTATAGGGAGTAGGCCTATTCCATTCAGCCAGTGCAGCTTTCAACTTCACGGACCGGTCCCTTGGCTCAGCCGCCCGCCGGCCCTATCTTGAAATGCGAGCCTGCGACCAACTTCCCGAGTTCCGATGCCTTTATGCCTACCTCCGCCTTTCATCCGCTCGTTGCTCGCTGGTTCGCGGATCGATTCGGAGAACCGACCGATCCGCAGCGGCTAGGCTGGCCGGAAATCCAAGCGGGCCGCCATACGCTGATCGCGGCGCCCACCGGCTCGGGCAAAACGCTGGCGGCCTTCCTGGTTTGCATCGATCAGTTGCTGCGGCAAGGCGTCGAGGGCCAGTTGTCGGACGAAACGCAGGTGGTCTACGTTTCGCCGCTGAAGGCCCTCTCCAGCGACGTTCGCCGCAACCTGTCCGTGCCGCTGGCGGAAATCAGCCAGTACGCCGCCGACGGCCGGTTACGAGTTCCCGCCGCTCCGCGCCATGCTTCGCACCGGCGACACGCCCGCCTCAGAGCGGCAGGCCATGCTCAAGCGGCCGCCGCACATTCTGGTCACCACGCCGGAGTCGCTCTACTTGCTGCTCACCTCGGCCAAAGGCCGCGAGAAGCTGCGAACCGTCAAGACGGTGATCGTCGACGAAATTCACGCGCTGGCCCGCGACAAACGCGGTTCGCATTTGACGCTCTCGCTGGAGCGTTTAGCGCACTTGTGCCCCCAGCCGCCGTTGCGGATCGGGCTGTCGGCCACGCAAAAGCCGATCGACGAGATCGCCCGTTTTCTGGTTGGCGGCCAGTCAGTCTCCGCTTCAGGCGAGGCGGCGTGCAGCATTGTCGATGTCGGCCATGCCCGTGCGCTCGACCTGCAGGTGGAAGTTCCGCCCAGCGAGCTGTCGGCCGTCTGCTCGCACGAAACGTGGGATGAAATCTACCAGCGGCTGACGGAACTGATCGCCGAGCATCGCAGCACGCTGATCTTCGTCAACACGCGGCGAATGGCTGAGCGCATTTGCTATCGCCTGTCGGAACGATTGGGCGAAGGGGCGGTGGCCAGCCACCACGGCAGCCTGTCCCGCGAGTTGCGTCACTCGGCGGAGCAACGGCTGCAGTCGGGCGAGTTGAAGGCGATCGTCGCCACGGCCTCGCTCGAGTTGGGCATCGATATCGGTTATATCGACCTGGTCTGCCAGATCGGCTCGCCCCGTTCCATCGCCGTGTTTCTGCAGCGCGTTGGCCGTGCGGGGCACTCGCTCGGCGCGTTGCCCAAGGGACGGCTGTTTGCGCTCACGCGAGACGAGCTGCTGGAGAGCCTGGCGCTGATCCGCGCCGTGCGCCGCGGCCGGCTGGACAAAATCGAAATTCCCGTGGCGCCGCTCGACATTCTCGCGCAGCAGATCGTGGCGGCGGCGGCCAACGAGGAATGGTCGGAAGACGACTTGTACGATCTGTGCTGCGGCGCCTGGCCCTACCGCAACCTGGGCCGCGACGACTTCAACGCCGTGCTGGAAATTCTCAGCGAAGGGATCAGCCGCGGACGGCGGCAAGGCGCCTACCTGCACCGCGACCGCATCAACCGGCGAATCCGCGCCCGTCGCGGCGCGCGGATCGCCGCCCTGACCTCCGGCGGCGCCATTCCCGAGCTGGCCGATTACCGCGTGGTGACCGAGGACGACCACACGTTCGTCGGCACGCTCAACGAGGATTTCGCCATCGAGAGCCAGGCGGGCGACATCTTCCTGCTGGGCAACATGTCGTGGCGCATTCGCTACGTCCGCGGCGGCGAAGTCGTGGTCCAAGACGCCCACGGCGCTCCCGCCTCCGTCCCCTTCTGGCTCGGCGAAGCCCCGGGCCGGACCTTTGAACTGGCCGCCGAAGTCTCGGAACTGAGAGCGGAGTTGGCGGCGAGGGTTGGGGCGCAGGGCGACTCGGCATCAAAACCAATGGAAGTCGCCGCGAGCGTCGAATGCGGAAAGCGGAATGCGGAATGCGGTAAAGATACATCGCAGACTGTCCAACAAGTCTTTCCGACTTCCGACTTCCGCCTTCCGAATTTGCCCCCCGCTCCGCTTTCCACTCCCGCCGAGCCAGAGTTTCCATCCGCCTCCTCCTGGCTCGAGTCCGAATGCGAGGCCAGCCACTGGGCGGCGCAGCAGGCGGCCAACTATGTGGCGGCGCAACAAGCGGCGGTGGGAGTGGTGCCGACGCAGCAGAAGATCGTGTTCGAGCGGTTCTTCGACGAGTCGGGCGGCATGCAGTTGGTCATTCATGCGCCGTTCAGCGCGCGGATGAATCGTGCTTGGGGCCTGGCGATGCGCAAACGCTTCTGCCGCAGCTTCGATTTCGAGTTGCAGGCCAGCGCCGACGACAACGGCATCGTGCTCTCGCTCGGCCCCCAGCACAGTTTTCCGATCGAGCAGATGTTTCGCATGCTCAATCAAAACAACGCCCGCGACTTGCTCGTGCAGGCCATGCTGGCCGTGCCGATGTTCACGGTGCGCTGGCGTTGGAACGTGACCCGCGCCTTGGGCGTGCTGCGTCAACGAGCCGGCAAGAAGGTGCCCCCGCCGCTGCAACGTTTCAAGGCCGACGACCTGCTGTCGGCGGTGTTTCCGGCTCAAACCGCCTGCCTGGAAAATGTCGTCGGCGATATCGAAATTCCCGATCATCCGCTGGTCGCGCAGACGGTGCACGACTGCCTGCACGAAGCGATGGACTTCGATCGCTGGCTGGCGTTGCTTGGGCCACATCGAAAATGGCGAGGTCGAGCTGATCGCCCGAGACACGCGCGAGCCTTCCCCGTTCAGCTACGAGTTGCTCAACGCCAACCCATACGCATTCCTGGACGACGCCCCGCTGGAAGAGCGCCGCGCCCGGGCCGTCGCCACGCGGCGTTCGTTGTCGGTTGAAACGCTCGGCGATCTGGCCAGACTCGATCCGGCGGCAATCGACCAGGTTCGCTGCCGAGGCCTGGCCGATCGTGCGCGACGCCGACGAGTTGCACGATTGCTTGCTCTCGCTCGGAGCTTTGCCCGCGGCCGAAGGTGCGGACTGGAAGCGCTGGTTCGAGGAACTCGCCGCCGAAGGTCGCGCCACACGACTGCAGCGCGACAGCCGCGAAGATCTCTGGGTCGCCGCCGAACGCTGGTCGCTGGTCAAAGCGGCTTTTCCCGAGGCGAGTTGCCAGCCGGCACTGGTTCTGCCTGCAGAACTCGTCGCCGAGCACGAACCAAGCGAAGCGTACCAGGCGTTGGTGCGCGGCCGCTTGGAAGCCTGCGGCCCTGTGACGAGCGGCCAGATTGCGACGACGCTCGGACTCCGCACGAGCGCGGTCGATGCGGCGCTGGAAGCGATCGAAGCGACCGGCTCGGTGCTGCGAGGGCGTTACACGACCACTGACGGCGAAATCGAATGGTGCGATCGCCGGCTGCTGGCGCGCATTCACCGCCTCACGCTCGACGGCGCCCGGCGGCGCATTCAGCCCGCCGAGCCCGCCGATTTCTGGCGTTTCCTGCTGGCCCATCAACACGCCACTCCCGAAACACGGCTCGACGGCCGCGCAGCTCTGTTCGAAATCGTCAGTCAACTGCAGGGCTTTGAAGCCCCTGCCGGCGCGTGGGAGCGAGACCTGTTGCCCGGCAGGCTGGCGGATTACGACACGAAGTGGCTCGACGACCTCTCGCATGCCGGCGAAATTGCCTGGGGAAGGCTGGCGCCGAAGCAGTCTGGAATGCGGAATGCGGAACGCGGAATGCGGAGCGAAGAAGAAAGCGAGGAACTCAAATCTCTTCAACTTCCGACCTCCGACCTCCGACTTCCGACTTCGGCCAGCCTGACGCGCATCGTGCCGATCTGCCTGGTGGCGCGAACCGACCTGCCCTGGCTGCTGCCGCCGGAACGGGGCCAGGCGGAAAACTTTGCCCGCAGCAATGCGAAAATCGTTTACGAGACGCTGGTCTCCGAAGGCGCGTCGTTCTTCCACGACCTGACGGCCATGACTGGACTGTTACCTGCCCAGTTAGAAGAGGCGTTGAGCGAACTGGCCGCCTTGGGACTGGCGACGGCCGATGGTTTCGCCACGATTCGCTCGCTCGTCGCGCTCGATCAGCGCCATGCGACGGGCGGCCGTAACCGCCGACGAGCGGGCGCCGCCAGGCAGCGTTATTCTCGCGGCGGCCGCTGGTCGAAGTTTCCGCCCCGACTGCCTGCCGTGGAGGCAAGCGAGCGAGCCGAGGCCTGGGCCCGACAGTTGCTCCGCCGCTACGGCGTGATGTTCCGCGATCTCTTGGCGCGAGAGCGTAGCTCCGGCATGGCGCGAGCTGGCGGCCGTCTATCGCCGCTGGGAGGCCCAAGGCAAGATTCGCGGCGGGCGTTTCGTGTCGGGCGTGGCCGGCGAGCAATTCGCTCTGCCTGAAGCCGTCGAACAGTTGCGCGAGCTTCGCGAGCGAGAAAAACCGGAGCAGTGCGTCATCCTTTCCGCCGCCGATCCGCTCAACCTGGCCGGCATTCTCACGCCTGGCGCCAGGATCGTCGCCAAGCCTGCGCAACGCCTTTGCCTTGCTGGACGGCCGGCTCGTCGCCTCGCAGCAAGCAGGCGAGATCCGGTTTTACGAAACGCTGTCGCCGCAGATGGCCGACGCGATCTCGCGCGGACTGATCGTGACCACGGCGGTGCGAAATTGTTCCGAAGTTATATCTCGGAAGCCGGAACTGCTGGAACTGCCTGCCAAGCGCTGAACTGTAGCGGAATCTGTGAAGTTTCCGAATGGACCGCGTTCTCGCTCAGAGCCGCCTTAGCCCATTGCGCCGTGCGAGAAGCCCGGAAGTCTCACGACTTCCGCTACGGCCATGTAGCGGAATCTGTGAAGATTCCGGGGAGCGTCGTATACGCCCGCGCCGCCTTGGATTGTGTCGACCTACCTTCGCTCTTGCCCATTTCCGCCCTTTGCCTCATGCTTGCGGGCATGTCGAGCCGGTTCACTCCAACTAAACCGAAACGCCGCTCGCTCCAATTCTCAATACGCACGATGCTCGTGGCGATCGGCTTATCGTGCGTAGGCCTGGGCGTCTGGGTCGTGCCTCGTGAACGGCAGCGGCGGGCTGCTGCCGCTATTGACGAACTCGGCGGAGATGTTGGCTTCTTGGGCAAATCCCCGTTGCGGAGTTGGCTCCTGCAGTCTTACTTTGACGAGGTCGTGTCGGTGAATTTTCTCGACAACACTCAGGTCACGGATGACGGGCTGGCCCATTTGGAAAACCTGACCGCCTTGCAAGAAGTCTGGCTCGACAACACCCGGATCACGGATGCCGGGCTCGCCAATTTGGAAGGTCTGACGCACTGCAAAGGCTTTACCTCCGCGGCGCCCACATCACCGATGCTGGGCTGGCCCATCTGAAAAATCTGACCGGCCTGGAGGAACTTTGGCTCGATAACACCCAGGTCACGGATGCCGGGCTCGCCAATTTGGAAGGCCTGACGGCACTGCAAAGGCTTTACCTACACGACACGCAGATCACCGATGCTGGGCTGGCCCATCTGAAAGGCTTGACCAGGCTGCAAGAGCTTGGGCTCCGCAACACTCGTGTCACGGATGCTGGGCTGGCCCAATTGGAAGAGCTGACGGCACTACGTGTGCTTGATCTCCACAACACTCAGGTCACAGATGCTGGATTGGTCCATTTAGAAGACCTGACGGCCCTGCAAGAACTTTGGCTCGACGATATTCCCGTCACGGATACTGGTCTGCCCCATCTGAAAAGGCTGAGGGCACTACAATGGATCACGCTCCACAACACCCAGGTCACGGACGCCGGGCTTGCTCACTTGGAAGGGTTGACGGCATTGCAATGGCTTGACCTCACCAACACTGAAGTCACGGATGATGGATTGGCCAAACTCCGCAACGCTATGCCAAAGTGCCAAGTCTACGGACCGTGAAACGCATGTCCCAACCGAAACGCCGCTGGCGCCAATTTTCAATACGCACTGTGCTCTTTGGCGTCGGCAATGCTTGCCACCAGCTAAAGCTGGTGGCAAACGGCGAAGAAGCCTGGATACTGAGTTTCTGCTGTGCCGGAAGCCGAGAAGCTACTTGATACCGCCGTCGCTTACTTTGACGAGGTCGCAACCGTGGAGCTAGGCACGCCCCAAATCACAAACGCTGGACTGGCCGATTCAGATGGACTTACTCGCTTACCAGCCATCGGCTTGAGCAATCAGCCGGGCGACGCCGTGCAGTAACTCACGATTCCCCAGAAGTGCAACGCGCTGCCGGCGATCACCAACAAGTGCCAGACGGCGTGGAAGTAGGGAACCCGTTCGTCGCGTTGCAGAAACAGCGTGCCGACCGTGTAGCACAGTCCGCCGGCAAGCATCCAACCGAATAGCGGGGGCGGCACGAGCGACCACATGGGCTTGACGCACGAGGCGGGCAGCCAGCCGAGCGTAATATGCAGCACGGTCGAGACCGACTCGATCCGGTGAGCGAACACCGCCTTGGAGAAGAACCCGAACAAGGCGATGGCCCATACCGATCCGAACAGCAGCCACCAGGGCCCGCTGCGAAGGTAGGTCAGCGAGAGGGGCGTAAACGTGCCGGCGATCAGCAAGAAAATGCAGGCCTGATCGACGATCCGGAACAATCGCCGACGCCGAGGTTCGCGGAAGGCGTGAGACAACGTCGAAGCGGCGTAGACGGCGGCCAGCGAGGCGCCGTAAATCGAGTTGCCGACGAGCTGCAGCCAATCGCCGTTCTGACGCGTCAGCGACACCAGCCAGGCGACGCCCGCCAGGCTCAGCAGAAACCCGATGCCGTGGGTGATGCTGTTGATCGTCTCCTCGTCGCGCTCCACTTCCGGAGAAACGGCGTGCGGCAAGGCTTCGAACTCCATTTCACAGGCGTTAGACATTGCTTCCGTGGAGGGTTGGCGTTCGACGAACAACAATGCGGCCTATCAAGTATCAAGGGGGACCGCTCCGACTCCCCAGCGCCTCCTTGCAAACGGCGAGCCGCAGCTTCCGGCCGGAAGAATAAAAAAGGGGCTATCCTCTTGATAGCCCCGGCATCGGCCGGAGAGCGGGTTGCGCTTGAGCACATCGGCCGCTCTTTCAGGTTGCCGTGGAATTCTAGGTCGCCTGGCTAGTTTAGACTAGCGTCGGGGCAAAATTTATCCTCCTCCTGAGGCGCCTTGGGGCCCTTTTTCGGCCCCCCTATTTCCGGCCGAAACGCCTAAAGTTCTAGGCCGCCCCGACCTCCGGCTCGCCTGCGGGCCAGTCGTGTAGCGCCCGGGGCGGTGGAATTGACCCGATTTACCTCCCGCCGTAGACCGGCCGCCCGCAGCCCGAGTTTTTCCCGATCATCAGGCCAGAAGCAACCTCGACGGACGTCACGCAATCACATTGAGCTTGAGCCCGACATAGATCGCCACAGCCGCCGCGGTCGGTCAGGAGCCGCCTCGTCCGGCGGGCGCGGCGGTTCGCCTGTTCTCGCGCCCGTGACGAACGGCCGCCGTCGGAATGACATTTCACGCAGTCTTAGGCCGCGTTGGCAGCAAGCGGCGTTGCCTTCCCGCGGTCCCTCTCAGGCTCTCGCACGATTTTTTTGACGGCGCTCAACTTCTGCTTGCTTGAACGCAAAAAATTACTTTACAGTCAGTTGCGCCGCTTCACCTCGTCCGTTTCGGGCAGTCGTTGCGTATCAAGGAATACGAATGCAACGGGGCGGAACACTCACACCTTCCGGCAAGGACTCAACATCATGAGGCGATTGGCACTTGGACTGGCTGTCGCGGCTGCCGTACTGTTCACCGGCTCGCAGGCCATGGCTCAACATCATCACGGCGGGCATCACGGCGGGCATCACGGGGGGCATGGCGGTTATCACCGCGGCCACATCGGCTTCTATGGCGGCTTCGGCGGCTATGGCTATGGGGGCTACGGCGGCTACGGGTATCCGGGCTATAGCTACTACGGAGGCTACGGCTATCCCGGCTATGTCGCTCCCGTCGTGCCGGCGCCCGTCGTCCCGTACTACGCCCCGACGCCAGGCTATGGCTATTACTACAACTCGCCGTCGTACGGTTACCGCTTTAACGGCTACTGGTAAGCCGCCGATTCGGCGACTTCGTGGGAGACGCCCATGTAGAGCGAGCGTAATCGCTTGCCTACGGCGCGGCACGCGGCTCCGCTCCAATTGCTGGGAAAATCGCGGTACGGTCGATGGGCGCAAGATGGACGCCGAACTCAACGGTCGGCTCGCAGTTCATCCAGCGCGGCGGCGAAGGCGCCATAAGCGCCGGCGCCGAACAGCACGAACCGGACCAGTTCCGGCAAGTCGTGTTCAAGCAGAAACCGGCGCGCCGTGCCCAAGGCAATGCGGCTGGCCTGGTCGATCGGGTAGCCGTAAGCGCCGGTGCTGAGCGACGGGAAGGCGATGCTGCGGCAGTCATGCTCGACCGCCAGTTCCAGCGAGCGCCGATAAGCCGCTGCCAGCAATTCGGCCTCGCCGCTCTGGCCCCCGCGCCACACCGGCCCGACTGCGTGAATCACGTACTGGGCCGCGAGTTGCCCCGCGCCGGAAATCACGGCGGAGCCGGTAGGGCAACCCTGCGGATAGCGGCGCAACGTCTCTTCCATAACGGCCGGCCCGGCGCCGCGATGGACCGCCCCATCCACGCCGCCGCCGCCGGCTAAGCGGGCGTTGGCCGCATTCACAATCGCGTCCGCCTGCTCCGCCGCAATGTCACCCTGGCGAAGTTCGATCAACCGGTCGTTCATGGCAAGTTGCACGACTTCAACCTCCGATCTTCAATGCCACAAATCTTTACCGAGTCGTTACTTGCGCACTGCACTCCGCGTTGCTCGCTCCTCGTTGGGAGTTCCGCGCCCGTTCCATGCTACATTTCAAGACCCTTAAATACGATGCTTGCGGAGCGATGCTATGCGCGTCCTGTATCTGGCGATTTTATGCTGCTCGTTGGCGACGGCGGAAGCGGCGGCCAGGGATCTGTTTGTCGATAACGTGCGCGGAGACGATCTGAACGACGGCTTGACCACCGACACCGCCGGATTTGGCGGGCCGGTGCGCACCGTGCGCCGGGCGCTGCAGATTGCCTTGCCGGGCGATCGGATCGTGCTGACCAAGAACGACGAACCATACCGGGAAACGATCAGTCTGTCGACGGCCCAACATTGCGGCAACGGCTTCCGGCCGTTCGTGATTGACGGCCAGGGCGCCATTCTCGACGGCACGGTCCCAGTGCCCGACCGCAGTTGGGAATCGGTGCACGGGCCGATCTTTCGCTTTCGCCCTGCACGCTCGAGCTATCAACAGTTGTTCCTGGCCGGCAAGCCGGCCGTTAAGCGCGAGATCGAGCCGGGCTCGCATCGCCTGCCCGAGTTGGCGCCGCTCGAGTGGTTCCGCCGCGACGCGTTCATCTACTTCCGCGTCGAACCGGCCAAGCTTCCCGACGGCTATCCGTTGTCGTACTCCGCCCTGCAGACCGGCATCACCGTATACCACGTGCATGACGTGGTGCTCATGGACCTGATCGTGCAAGGCTTCCGCCTGGACGGCGTCAACGTCAACGACGGCGTTCGCAACTGCAAACTGGTGGACGTCACGTGCCGGGGCAACGGCCGCGCGGGGGTGACGGTGGCCGGTTGTTCGCACGCCCGGCTCGACGGCTGCCTGATCGGCGACAACGGCGCGGCGCAGTTGCTGACCGAAGGCCTCTCGGTCACCGGCGTCGAGAACAGTGATCTGCTGCCCGCCACGGCCCCGGCCGTGGTGCAACGCGGCGGAGAGCTGAAGATCAACGGCCAGCCGTACGTCCGCGGCGCCGGCGCCAAATAAGACCGGGCAGCATCAGTGGAGGAACAGCGCGAGCGCTCCGTGAGCAACGCCACAGGAGCCGGAATCGTCACCGATTCCGCTACAACCGCTAACGTTGGCAAAGCGCTAGGCTTGCGCAGTGCCCCGATTCAACTCGGGACGGGCGAAGCGTTCTTCGACGCCCTCGCTATGCGTTTGCTCTCGTTCCTCGAGCTCCTGCTCCCGTTCGGCTTCTTCCAGGACTTGGGCCACTTCGCGGCGGCTGGCCAGGTAATAACAGACGCCGACCATGGCGATCAGGATAGTGATGGCGCGATAGCCGAGCGCCACGACCAGCCCTCGCCCCTCGGCGACCTCCAGGCCAACGGGAATCCGCTGGTAGAGAAACGCCACCACCGCCTCGAAGGCGCCGAGGCCATTGACCGGCAACGGCAGCACGCCGGTGACCAGCGATAAAGGGACGATCACGAAATGATCGGCCAGCGAGGGCGCTTCGCCCGGCAGGCCTTTCGACACCAGCCAGATGCCCGTGGCGCTGAGCGCGTGGACGGCCACGCTCAACGCACAGGCCAAGGCGAGCATGCCCGGCCGACGGCGGTAGATCCGAATCGCGCCCAGCAGCTTGCCGAATAACGGCCCGACGCGCGGCAGGCGCTGCAAGAATGCGGAAAACGCCCCTTGAGTCACGCCGGGAATCAGCAGCACGGCAATTCCCGCCGCGCCGGCCGCGGTGCAAACCAGGGCGCCCTTGCAAATGATGGCGATCTGCTCGACCGGGCTGTGCAACTGCCCGGTCGCCAGAATGGCGGCCGTAGCCAGCACAAACAGCATGTACAGCCCTACCACGCGGTCGAGCACGACGGTCGCCACGGCTTCGGCACGGCGGCCGTGCTGCTCGCGGGCGACGAATACCGCCTTGAACAGGTCACCGCCGACCGCGCCCAGCGAAACAAAGTTCAGCAGGTAGCCGAGAAACCCCAACCGGAAGGCGTCTTTCAAGCTGAACGGCAGCTCGAGCGCCCGCACCAGCACAAACCAGCGTACGAACGTCAGCATGACCGCCGTCAGGCAGGCGACCGTGGCGGCGGCCAGCATGCCCCAATGTTTGGGCTGACTGGCGAGGTTAGAGAAAGTTTTGTCGCGTTGTGCGTCGTAGGCCAGGTAGGCGATAATGCCGGCGGAGACGGAGAACTTCGCCAGGGTGAAAAGGATCTTTCTCAAGGAGCCCTCAAGATTTTCGGGTCGTCGCGCGGATATTCTCTATTGCGTCGGAAGGGGCGCGGTCATGGCAAGCGGCGGCAACGGACGTGTCGCGGGAGCGGCATCGCGACGCAAGCTTTTGCGGCGATTGGTCTCCAACTCGCTTGACAGCCAATATCTACGGTGATAAGTTTTTCCTTTTGCGGTGGCAAGACCAGCTTCGGTTAGCTTTTGCCACATCCCAGGTTAGCGCATTCCCGGGCGCTAGCTAGTATGGGGGATTAGCTCAGTTGGGAGAGCGTCTGGCTGGCAGCCAGAAGGTCAGGGGTTCAAGTCCCCTATCCTCCACCTTCAAGGCCCTTGCGAGAGCATCGCAAGCGGCCTTTTTTCATGCGCGTGGCACGATTAGCGTCCGGCTTAAGTCTCCTGCACTTTTGCATCCGACGGCGCCAGGGCTGTCCCTGAGATGGGCAATCGGACAAGAATTCGAGTCCCAGCATCGGGTTCGCTCCGAACCTGGAGGTCGCCGCCCAGTAACCGCACGCGTTCGGACATGCCGCGCAATCCGAAACCCTGCTGCAGAGAGGAGTCCAGTTCGAATCCGCAGCCAAAGTCTCGAATGCTCAGGTGCAATGTCCCGCTCTCCTCATGCACTTCGATAATGACTGCCTGGGAGTCGCTGTGCTTTCTGGCATTGTTCAACGCCTCTTGAACGACTCGGTAAACGGTCGTGGCGAGGGTCTGCGGCAATTTTCCAATTTCGGGATCGCACTTGTACGTGACGGTGAAGTCGGGCGTGGACAATTGATGCGCCTAAATCCTCAAGAGCGTCTTCCAATCGCCCTTCATCAAGCACGGCGGGACGAATGCCTCGAATCACTCTTCGACCGTCTTCGATTCCCCGCCTCAGGCTGGCAATCGCTTCGTCGACGATCGGCGGCTCTTGCGTGGTCAAGCAATTGCTCCGGTAACTCTCCAGCAGCATCAGCGTTGCTACGGCGTACTGGATCAGGCCGTCGTGGAATTCATGGCAGAGGAACTGCTTCTCTTTTTCTTGGACTTCGATCAGATTCCGCAGCAGCTCCCGCTCGGCCCTCAGCTCGGCTTCTGCGTGCCTCAACTCCGTGATGTCGAAGGCGATCCCGCCAACGTACTTATTGCCATGGCTATCGTGGTAGGGGAAGCGCACGGTCATCCACAAGGTCTGGGGCTTGCCCTGCGTTTGGAGACCCTCAATGGCAGTGACGGGAACTCCGCCGGCCAGTACCTTCAGGCTGTGCTCTCGAAATGTTCGCGCAATATCTTGAGGCCAGAGATCGAATTCTGTTTTCCCTCGCCAATCCGCCAACCGGATATGGAAGCGGTCCTCGTACGCCTTATTCAAATAGACGATTCGTCCTTGTTCGTCCTTTGCCCAAGCCAGCGCCGGCGTATTGCTCATGAACGCCTCAAAGCGTTCTTCAGATTCCAGCAGGGCCGCCGCCTGCCGCTTCTGTCCGCTGACATCGCGGGCCGCCGCCACCAATTGGTTGGAGCTGGGTTCCAATTTTGCGTTCCAAGCCAGCCACCGAAAATGGCCGTCTTTGGAGCGGTAACGATTTTCAAACGACACGGTTTCATGCGTGCCGCTCAGCAGCAGTTGAGCTTCTCGAAGCGTGGCTTGCACGTCGTCGGGATGCACGAATTCGATATACGGTCGGCTGACGAGCTCCTCCGTGGACCAGCCCAGGATCTTGGTCCATGCAGGATTGACCCGAGTGAAATAACCTCGGCTATCGGCAATGCAGAGCATTTCATTGCTGAATTCAAAAAAGTCGAACATGGTTGAGCGTTCGCGGGCCAGGCTCTGGAACTCCGGCGCCAAGGCCTCATTCGCTTTGCTGTCGTCTCCGGTTAAACGCCGCCTTTATCGATGTGGTTGCTTGCCTGCTTGGCAACATGCGTTTGGGAACCGAATGGCCCTGTCCGAGCGGCAGTCGATGAATTTATTTTAACTGGTCTCGAGCCCCCCAGGTAGCATCGGCGAGCAACCAATCTGCAACCAACGGAGGAACTCTGTGCCGGTCCCGCCTGCCCGCGTTTCTGGTTCTGGCCCCAATCCTTTGTGCAGCCGAACCATCGCCCCTTTTGCCGTGTCGTCGCTCGCAAGGCCCGTTTTGTTTCACGATCTCAGCAACGGGGAAGTCCTTTGAAGCTCCTTTACGATCAACGCGACCTGCCCCATGCAAAAAAGCTGCGGGACGGGCGGTTCCGCTGGCTCGCCGATCTGGGAGCGAGCGAACTTTCCACTGCTGCCTTGGATGAGGCGGGCTTCGTGTTCGGCTACGAGCACGGCGAAGAACAATATCGCGAGCTCGTCCGCGGCCGGCTGCATGTCCGCGACCTGCCCAACGAGCGGCAACAGCTTCTTCGCCTTGAAGACGTGCTGAAACGGCTCGCCGAGTTGAACGTCGAAGTTCCCACTCCCAAAACCTGGCTGATTGGCGTGGACGACGAACTGCCCGATGACCTGGAGTTCCCGTTGTTCGTGCGGACCTCGAAATCTTCCTGGAAACGAGGCGGCCAGCAAGGCCGAGCCAAGAATCTGCGGGAATTGGCGGACGAGATGGAATTGTTGCGACGCGCGTTTGGCTGGGATACGCCCATCCTCGCCCGCCAATGGATCGACGTTGCGGTCGCCGGCCGCTGGATGTTCGGCGAGGCGCCGCAGGAAGTCCGAGTATGGATCGTCGATCATGCGCCGGTCGCCTGGTCGTTTCACTATCTGCACGCCGTCAGGACTCCGAAGGGATTTCCGCCCAGCGATAACGATTTGCAGCTCTTAGCCGATCTTGCCGCCAAGGTCGGCGGAGTCTTCGGTTCACGGTTGATCGTCGCCGACTTCATCCGCGATCGGCAGGGCGATTGGCACTTTCTGGAAGCCGGCCCAGGCGCCGTGGCCGGCACTGTGCATGAAGCCGTTTTCAAGTTCGTGGCCGAGATGATTCGTGGCACAGCAGCTTCCATGCAAAGAAATGCAGTGGGCGGAGCGCTATGACGGCGCCGCGACTTCAGGACGAGACAGACGGCTATCTCAAATATCGAGTCCGTCCCTTAGAAGGCAGAACACTACACGCTCCAGCCTTCGTGACTTTCCGACCCGAGCAGCAGCGGCAACTCGTGAGTTCTAGTTTCGATAAGTTCACGGCGATCCGGCATGTCCAAGAGCAACTGTTGAGCGAGGGAATGCTCAGGTTCGCCCTCAAGGCGATCGCTCGCCCGCCGAACGCCATCAATCACGAACTCCGTCGTCAGCGTTTCTTGGAGGAACTCCACGTTCTCCGTCAGCCATCCAGAACCGTGAATCAGGCTGTTGTTTGCCCACAAAAAAGCTCCAAGCATGCCCCGTTCGTTGATCCAAGCGTCAAACAGCGGGTTTTCGCCTTCCAGGTACATGAGCCACGAGCAATACTCCAGCGCAGCGACAGCGCGCCCGGCGTATCGAGCGACCACCAAGCGTTCCAGATCATCTCGATCTGCGGCATGATCAGGCCGAGCGAATTGAAGCGGGCGGTCCAGCCATAAACGGCGTAGTCGGCTGCACTTCGCAGGAAGCCTCGTTGCGCATTGAGGCGTTCAAGAAGGCTATCTCGAAAAAACTCGTTGACGGCCACTCGCTGAGCTGGCGTCAACATTTTCTCGAAGACATTTCCCTGGCAAACCCCGTAATGAAACTCCGCATCGCCGTGGGAGTACGCTTCGTTCTCCATCAGCGATCGATGCCAGTCCATGAGGCAAGCCGGAAACAAGTAGGCGAACAGATCGGGCTGCAATTCGACGTACGCCAGATCGAGGTAGTAGTACCACAGATCGGAGAAGTCGAAGCGCTCGTAAGGCGTCTGGGCAAGCCTCCTTAACGCATCATCGCAATAATCAAATTGCCTTTCCCAAACCACTTTCGGCGGTTGCGGATCGTCAAAGATGGCTCGAACCCGCTCCCATGTGATTGCCGTGCTTGCCATCGACGCACTCGCCGCTCGAAAGGGATGGTGTTCCGTGTGAGACCTCGCTTCATGAGGCCGACCGCCCAGCATTGTCGTTTCGACAAAGGGAGTCAACCAGGCAAACGCCGAGCGTTTTCCCGCGGCCTCTTGCTGATTTTTGTTGCGGTTTCTTGCGGCAAGCCGTTAGGCTGATGGCGTGCCAGCGGCTTAAGCGAGCTTGGAAGATAACGGATGAAACGAGTAGTTACTCATCTTTGCGGCGGTGCGTTCGTCCCCGTCGTTGGCCTTCTCGGCTTCGTCACGCACTGGCTCTTGGTTCGCCCGGCGAACTCCAATGACTGATCCCATGACGTCCCGCCGCCGCTGGTTTCAATTCTCATTGCGAGGCCTTTTGACTATGCTGGCGATCACTTGCATGTGGTTTGGCTATAGAGTCGAGCGGGCACGAAAGCGGGAGCGGGCAATCGATGCGATTTTTTTCAATGGCGGGCGGACGACCTACAAGAATGGCTCCAGAATTTGGTTGGGCAAACCGGCCCATTTTTGGCTCGACTTAACGGGCATTCCAGTATCCATAGCATTCTCGCTTGGAGACCGCCCAAGCCCGGACGTCGGATTGCAGCTTTCAAAAGTCTACGAACTTGAACGGCTGGATATCAGCGGATGGAGCGAGACGGAAGCGGGGTATATCCAAAGCCTCGAGAATGGGTGCGAAGTCATAGTCAAGATGCCGGCCGAAGGACGTGAACTCCTTCAGCGCAAGTTGCCACACTGCAAGGTTGTGCAAATTTATGGGCAGTAGCGAAGCGACATCGTTGGAACCCCACCGCTATCTCACCTTCAGTCTCCGAAGCTTTGTCGTCAACCTGACGGCGTTGGCCATCTGGCTCGGCATCATCTTTCATTGGGCGGGTGTAATCCGGCTGGTGCGCCATTTGCAAGGGTTTTTGCCCAGGAATCGCGCGAGGGCTCCGTATGGTGGCACGCGGATAACTGTTATTCGTGAAAGAGGCGTCCTGCCTGAGAATGTGGATGTTCATCAAAACGCCACAGTTCAGGAAAGGACGCCTGAATGGACGAGTATATCGCGACGGATGCGTGCGGAGCAATTGCAGCGGACGACAAAATCGAGGCCTTGGTCGATCAGACGCTCGACTGGCTGCGCCCTCAACTCGTGGATCTCGCTCGCGGCCTGAACGACGCCTTGACGCCCGCCGGCTTTCTTCAGTTCGAACTCGCCCTGTCCTTCCTCTTGCGAGGCTTCGGACGATCCGTGATGGAGCTGCTGCTCAACAACCTGGAAGGAGACGGCAGCGCGTGCCTCATGACGTCTTGTACCTGGGCCAAGGATACCGGCGGCTCGGCGAAAAGACCCGCAACAAGCACGTCGCCACGCTGTTCGGCACGATTTGCTTGTGGCGGTTCCCGTATCGGTTTTGGGACCCGCTGATCAAGGAACGTTGCATTTTCCCCTTGGAACTCCACCTGGGGCTGGTCAAAGGAGTCACCCCCGCCCTGGCCGACTACATCGGCCGGCGAATGGCCGAAGCCGGGGCGACCCAGAATCGCGTGTTGGCGCAACTGAAGGAACAATGCGGCGTGGCGATGGGGGTCGGGCGCCTGCGGAAGCTGACCGCGGCATTGAGCGATGGCTTGTCGGAGCATCGGCAGGCGGTGCAGGTCGAGGTCTTGCTGGCGGCCTTGCGAAGCGCCAAAAACAGCCGCGGAAACCGCAAACCGGTGCTGGCCGTCGGCCGTGACGGAATCACCCTTTGCGAGTACACGCACCGCTTCTGGGAGATCGCCACGACCGCGACCGTGACGGTCTTCGATCGCGCCGGCAAGCGGCTGACTACGATTTGCTTGGCCTCGCCTCCCGAGTTGGGTCAGGCCACGATGAGTGGGATGATCACAGACTTGCTCACCGAGTTGTTCCGGCGGTGGGACGGGCCGATGCCGAGCTTGGGTTATATCGCCGACTCCGGCGGAAAGGAGAGCAGCTACTTCGACGACGTGCTGAGGAAGATGCGACATCCGCTGACGGGCGAGCGTCTGCAGTGGCAACGCGTGGTGGACTTTTATCACGCCGCTGAGCGGATCTGGGCGATGGCCGAAGCGTTGTTCGGGAGCAAATCGCCGAAGTACCGGCCGTGGGCGCTGCGGATGTTGAAAACGCTCAAGCGAAAGCGCCGTGGCGCCAAACGCGTGCTTCATTCGGCCGCGTCGCTGGCGGCGCGTCGCAAGATGGGGCGGACGCGGACGGAGGCGTATCGCAAGGCGTACAATTATCTTCGCAAACGGACCAAGTGGATGCGATATTGCGAATACAAGGCGCGGCATATCCCGTTGGGCAGCGGCATCACCGAGGCGGCGTGCAAGACCGTTTACACCCAACGATTGAAATTGTCGGGTATGCGTTGGAAGCGAGCGGGCGCTCAGCATGTCCTCAACCTTCGCACGCTCCTGTTGAGCCGCGCGTGGCAAGCCGCCTACGGACGGTTTCTGGCGACCCGCTGCGTGTCCCTTCCGACACCTTACGCGGCGACGACCCCAAACCGACCTCGAAAAGCCGCCTAATTCCGCGCGTCACGCGGATTACACCCCATTGGGCCCACGAGCAACGCGAAGCGATTGAAGCATTGGGCGGAGGCGCCCTCTACGAGTCGATGATGGTCGAGGACTCGCCCGAGTTGAAGTTTCGGCCGGTGACGTCAAACTTCAAGCATCGGCTGGCGTCTGGACAATCGCCACCGCTCCGGTGGTGAAAGCTTGGTTTGCAGGGGCGCCCACGTCCTGTCGGGTAGATTAAGATAGCGCAACGCCAGGAGACAAGCACCATGCACACCGCCGCAACCACGGCCATCACTCCCCAGCACCGCGAACAATACGAGCGCGAGGGCTATTTCATCCTCGAAAACGTCATTCCGCCGGAGCACTTGCAGATCCTGCGAGACTCGTGCGACTACCTGATCGAGTTGATGCACCAGGAAATGGATCGGCAGGGGACCGACCACATCCATATCAGCCATCGCGGCAAGCGCTACCATATTGCCAAGCAGTACGACAAGCCGCCGCGGCTGTCGGAGTATGTCTTCAGCCCGCTGATGGCGGACGTCTGCCGGGCGACCATCGGCGAGAACGCCTATCTGTTCTACGACCAGTACGTGGCGAAGTGCGCCGAGCAGGGCATTGCCTTTTCGTGGCATCAGGACGGCGGATACCTTGGCTTTCCGCACAGGCCGTACGTGACGGTCTGGGCGGCGGTCGACGATATGACGCTGGAAAACGGCACGGCCTATGTCATGCCGTTCTCGACGATCGGCATCCGCTCGCTGGTCGAGCATATTCGCGATCCGGAAACCGGCGACAAGATCGGCTACTTCGGCAGCGAGCCGGGCGTGCCGGCGATCGTTCCGGCCGGCAGCCTGGTGGTGTTCAGTTCGTTGACCTTTCACCGCAGCGGCGCCAACCGCACCGACCGGATGCGACGCGCCTACGTGACGCAGTACTCGCCCGAACCGATCTACAAACCGGGCACGCAAGAGTTGATGCACCTGGGCGCTGCGT
Organism: Pirellulales bacterium; assembly: GCA_963786255.1. Classification (GTDB taxonomy): domain Bacteria; phylum Planctomycetota; class Planctomycetia; order Pirellulales; family JAICIG01; genus JAICIG01. The sequence continues at coordinate 248,751 of CAWAYY010000025.1, read as the reverse complement.
TCCTGAAAGACGGCAAGCCTGCCAGCGGCGCTTGAGCAGTCTTGGCCGCTTTCCAGCCAACCACAAACCGCGACCGATCGCAGAACGCCCTCATGCCCCTACCGATGATTTCACGTCGCCGCTTCGGAGCCGCAACCTTCGCCGCACTTTCCAGCGGCTTACTGCCGCAGGCTTCCTCAGCCGCCAAGTCGGAGCCGTTTCGCTTGAAGTACCTGCTCGGCTCTTGCCTGTACGGCTATCAATACCTTGGCGAGATCCTTCCCGAAGTCCGCAAGACGGACGCCGCGGCCATCGACATCTGGCCGAAGGTGCACGGCAACCAGCGCGAGCAACTCGCCGATCTGGGCGAAGAGAAGTTCGCGGCCATGCTCAAGCGACACGACGTCTCGCTCGGCTGCATCACGCAGTACGCGTTGGGGCCGTTCGGCCTGCAGGATGAAATGCGGCTCGCTCAGCGGCTCGGTTGCCGCACCATCGTCACCGGCGGCCGAGGCCCGGCGGGCCTGAAAGGCGCCGAGCTCAAAGCGGCGGTGGCGGACTTTCTGGAGAAGATGAAGCCGCACCTGGCCGTCGCCGAGGAAACCGGCGTCACCATCGCCATCGAAAACCACGGCAACAACCTGATCGAATCGCCCGACTCGCTGAAGTGGCTGGCCGAACTGCGCCCGTCGAAGCAGCTTGGCAATCGCGCTTGGCGCCGTACCATCTGCCGCAGGAGGCGCCGCAACTGGGCCAGTTGATCGAGACGTTGGGCGACTCGATTGCGGTGTTCTACGCCTGGCAGCACGGCATGGGCTGCCACGAAAAACTGCCGAAGGAGCAAGAACTGCTGCAAATGCCCGGACGCGGCGATCTCGATTTCGGCCCCTTGCTTGCCGCCTTGAAGCGCATCGACTACGCGGGTTGGACCGAAATCTTCATGCATCCCGTCCCACGCGGCATCCCGATCCTCGAAACCGCGGCCGATGTCACGGGCGAGATCAATCGGTCGCGCGCCTATCTGGAAGCCCGGCTCGCGCAAGCCTGATAATTGCACGATCGGGCAGCGTCCATCGATCGGCCGGCGCCGCTTTGCCGGCATCGGCAAGGCGCCAAATCAAGGTCGAATGGCCCGAGATTCGCATGCTCCAAACGCAGCCCGGTAAGGCCGGGCCGGCCTGAAGCGGGTGATGAATGGGGCCCGAAAGCAGGGCCTGTTTCGTCGCGGTCATGCGGAATCGCATTCCGGCGTCGCTGCGGATTACCCCACGGGCTCGAGAGGCCGCCAGGAGACGCCAGGCATGCACGCACGTCCCGACGTGATCGCCTTCGGCACGTTGCCGCCGTTTTGCTCGCTCGATCCGCTGCGAACACGGCTAGTCGAGCTGGGGGCTTGCCGAGACGGCGTCGAAACGGTGGATCGCCCGCACGCTGCGAAATGGCTTGGCGCTGCCCGCGACGGATGTTTTTCAGCCACTCCCCCCGGCCTTCTACGCACCCGCCGTTCGACGAGACGCGCTCCTCAACGTCTGCCAGGCGCCAGGGGAGCTTCCTGGTCCGTAGCGTGCTCCCACGATCCGGCCCGGGCCGAAATTGACCTCACGCAACACAAGGAACAAGCATGAAACCGAAATCCGAACAAAGCGTCTCGGCCTGGATGTGCGACTCGGTCGTCCCTGAACAGTTGCCGTTAATGCACGACGCACACGCCGACGTTTGTATCGTCGGCTCGGGCATCGCGGGTCTCTCGACGGCTTACCTGCTGTCCAAGGCAGGAAAGCAAGTCATCGTGCTCGACGCAGGCCGGCTCGGGGGCGGCCAGACCCAACGGACCACCGCCCATCTGTCGAATGCGATCGACGATCGGTACTCAGAGCTGGAAAAGACTCGGGGCGTCGACGGAGCGCGCCTGGCGGCTGAAAGCCATACCGCGGCCATCGCTCGCATCGAGCAGATCGTCCAAGAGGAACGGATCGAGTGCGATTTCCAGCGAGTCGACGGCTACCTGTTCGCGCCGCCGGGCCACTCGGCCGCCGTGCTCGACGAGGAACTCGGCGCCGCTCGCCGCGCCGGGCTGGAAGACGTGGAACTGCTCGAACGGGCGCCGATTCCTTGCTTCGATACAGGGCCCGCCTTGCGATTCCCGCGGCAGGCGCAGTTCCATCCGCTGAAATACCTGGCAGGGCTGGCTCTCGCCACGCGAGCCAACGGCGGAAGGATTCATACGCGAACGCGCGCCACTCGCATCGCAGGCGGGGACAACGCATCGGTCGAGACTTCGCGCGGCGCCGTTGTCACGGCCGATTGCATTGTGGTCGCGACGAACGTGCCGGTCAACGATCGGGTGACGATCCACACAAAGCAAGCCCCGTATTTGACGTATGCCGTCGGACTTCGCATCGCTCGCGGCCTGCTCCCGCATGCCCTCTACTGGGATACGCTCGATCCTTATCACTATGTCCGGCTGCAACCGCTTAACGAAGACAGCGAACTGTTGATCGTCGGCGGCGAGGACCACAAGGCGGGCCAGGTCAAGGACGAAGCCGACCGCTGGCGGCGATTGGAGGCCTGGGCTCGCGAGCGGTTTCCGATTCAGGCGGTCGAGTCGCGCTGGTCCGGCATGGTCATGGAAACGCTCGACGGTCTGGCGTTCATCGGCCGCAACCCGCTGGATAAGGAAAACGTTTTCCTGGCCACGGGCGACTCGGGCATGGGCATGACGCATGGGACGATTGCCGGCATGTTGCTGACCGATTTGATTTTCGAGCGAGAAAACCCGTGGACGCGGCTCTACGATCCCTCCCGAAAGCCGGTGCGAGGCATGGCCTGGAAAGAGTTCTTGAGCGAAAACGCCAACGTCGCGCTGCAATACGCCGCGGACTGGCTCGGCGGTTCGCAAGTCGAGGCATGTGAAGACATTCCGCGAGGCGAAGGCGCGGTGGTTATCCGCGGCGTGCAAAAGACCGCGGTCTATCGCGACGACCAGGAGGTCTGCCACGAGCGCTCGGCCATCTGTCCCCACCTGGGCTGCATTGTGCACTGGAACAACGGCGAGCAGACGTGGGACTGCCCTTGCCACGGATCGCGGTTCGACGCCATGGGGCAAGTCATCAACGGACCGGCCAACTCGCCGCTGAAAAGATCTCGCAGCCGGAGGAAATGGACGCCCGTTTCGAGTAAAGCGGCCGCGGGCGCTCGGCGGATGAAGCAACCGCGCAGTCGCAGTGCGCCGCGCGCCAGCCGAAGCCGCGACGGCTCACGCCGTCTCCTGCTCGTGCAGGCCGAGATCTTCGATCATCTGCTCCCGGATCTTGAACTTCTGAATCTTGCCGGTCACCGTCTGCGGAAACTCCTGGACGAACCGGATGTATTTCGGCACCTTGAAGTGCGCCAGTTGCCCGCGGCAGAACTCCCGCAGTTCGTTCTCGTCGAGGGCCTGCGCCCGCCTTGAGCTTGATCCAGGCGCACAGCTCTTCGCCATAGCGCGCGTCCGGCACGCCCACGACGACCGCTTGCTCGATCGCCGGATGCGTAAACACGAATTCCTCGATCTCGCGAGGATAGACGTTCTCGCCGCCGCGAATGACCATATCCTTCAAACGTCCTGTGATGCGGTAGTAACCGTTCGGCTTGCCGCAGGGCCAGATCGCCGGTGTGCAGCCAGCCTTGCGGATCGATCGCGGCCGCGGTCGCCTCGGGATTCTTGTAGTAGCTCGATCATCACGCCGTGCCCACGCGCGCAGAGTTCGCCCTGCTCGTTGTCGCCCAGTTCGCTTCCGCTGGCCGGATCGACGATCTTGACCTCGACGCCCGGCAGCGGCCGGCCGACCGTTTCCACGCGCAGTTCGACGGATCGTCCATGCGCGTCTGCGTGATCACCGGCGAGGCTTCGGTCTGGCCGTAGGCGATCGTCACTTCGCCGGCCCCCATCTGCCGGATGACTTGCCGCATGACTTCAATCGGACAGGGGCTGCCGGCCATGATTCCGGTTCGCAGCGACGAGAGATCCCGCCGGCGAAGCTCTCGTGCTGCAACTGGGCGATGAACATCGTCGGCACGCCGTAGATGGCCGTCGCCCGCTCGCGCTCGATGGCGTCGAGCGTGGCGGATGCCTGAAAATGCTCGGCCGGTACGATCATCGCGGCGCCGTGAACCACCGCGCAGATCGTTCCCATCACGCAACCGAAACAATGATAGAACGGCACCGGGATGCAGATCCGGTCTTGCGGCGTAATGCTCTGGCATTCGCCCACGTAGTACGCATTGAAGAGCAGATTGCGATGGCTCAGCGTCGCCGCCTTGGGAAAGCCGGTCGTGCCGGAGGTGTACTGGATGTTGATCGGGTCGCACGGCGAAAGCGCGGTTTCCAACGGCGCGGTCGGTCTCGGCGCCGGCGCCGCGGCGACGCAGCTCGTCCCAGCAAATGGCCCCTGGCGGCGGTTCGCCTTTCAACGACACGACCCAGCGCAGGCGAGGGAACTCGTCCGAGGCGATCTCTCCCGGCGCTGCGACGGCCATCTCGGGACAGACTTCGGCGAGCATGGCGAAGTAATCGGAAGACTTGAACTGGTCGACCAGAAACAGCGCCACGGCGTCGCTTTGCCGCAGCACGTAATGCAGTTCGAAAGGGCGATAGGCGGGATTGATCGTGACCAGCACCGCGCCGATCCTTGCCGTGGCGAATTGCAGGATCGGCCACGCGGGCACGTTGGTCGCCCAAACGGCCACGTGATCTCCTTTGCCCACGCCCAACGCCAGCAGGCCTCGGGCGGCGTCGTCCACCTGGCGATCGAGCTCGCGATAGCTCAGCCGCAAACCGAGCGCCGGAAAGACCAGCGCAGTCGGCAGCGCCGCGCGCTGCGGCCGTCCGCGACAGGATCTGGCCGAGCGTGAGCCCCTCTACCCAAGGTGGAGAGTTTGCCATCAGTATTCGATTCGGTCGAACATGGCGACGGCGACGGGCACGAAGATCATCAGCGGCCCCCAGGCCGCCAGGGCGGGCCGCAGTAAGGCTTCGCCGCCAAGGTATTGAAACCCCATCACGACCATCATAAACGTCCCACAGACGGCCCCGCAAAAGCCCGCCGCCAGGAATACGTTGCGGTTCGTGCCGTTGAGCACCAGCGGCAGCCCCAAAAACAGCAGCGTCATATCCAGCAGCGGCTGGATCAGCCGCGCATGGATCGACACGCGGACGTCGGCGCCGAATTCGCCGGCCAGACCCAGGCTGGGGTTGGATAGGCCCTGCACCAGTTGCCTGGTCGAAGAAAACTGTCGCCAGGTCTGGCCGCCGCTGAGCTGATCGAAATTGACATTGCTGACGACGAAGCATTCATCCGGCTTGAGCCACTCGGGTTCGTCGTGCGGCGTAATCAGAAGCCGTCGCCCGTCTTGTTCGATCGACGGCAGCTCGGCGAGTCCTTGCGGCTGGGTCACGGCCCGAAAGAGGTATCCGCCTGGTCGACCGTTCTCAGGCGCCTGATAGTAGGCATTCTCGGCCGCTAGCTGCTTTCCCTGGTCATAAAGTGATTCCGTAAACATGAACCTCGGCAGGTAGACCCGCTTCTCGTTGGCATAGGCGACTTTACCTTGCAGCAAGATGTTGGTTTCGTTGTCATAGCGGGGCTTGAGATCCTGGGCGTACTCGCCACGCAGGTTTTTGGGATCGCGGGACAGTTCGTCGGCCAGGGGCGGAATGACGAACTCCCGACAAGCCGAGGTGGCCAGGCTGATGCAGAACGAAGCGGCGATAATCGGCACGATGATGCGCGTCCGCGAGACGCCTGCCGCCATCAGGGCCGTCAGCTCGTTGTGCCGCTGAATCCACGTCACCGTGAACATGCCGGCGATCATCGTCAGCATGGAACTGATTCGCTCGAAGAACAGCAGACTGCGATAAGCGTAGAATTCGCCCATGATCCCCAGCAGCGTGCCTTCCTTCTCGGTGTAGCGCAGGAACTCGTCGAGATTGCTGAATGCGTCGAATACGACGTACAGCCCGTCGAGACTGATGAAACAGATCAGGAAGACGTGGATAAACTGGCGCAACAGGTAGCGGTCGATGATCCGCATGTGCACTCCAGGCAAAGAGGCGAGCGACGGGCAGGGAAAGTTTGTGCCGCACGGCCTTGAGAGCGCCGTCGCTTTCGTTCTACGCAGCTCCTACTGCGTGAAGCGGCAATTTGACGGTGGAAAGAATAGGAAAAAGTCGCCGCCACGGTCAACAGCGGCTGCCCAATCTGCTGATGTAGGCCGGCGAGCGAGCCCGGCAATGCGCCATCGCGCTAGCTTGCCGAGCCGCGCGAGACCGAACAGAAGTTTTAAGAAACTGGTCTTGCAATCGGTTCTGCCGAAATTCGGCGAGTTGATGGAAAAACTTCCCCCTAATCGACTTATCTTCCCCAGTGTCTTGCATTTGGGGGCCGACTCTGCCGGATGTGCCGCATTTGCGGCAACTTTTGCCGTTCTTGCTCAACTAGTTCATACAGCACTTCCGATACTACCCGCACGGGCACAGCATCGACTCTCCGCTGTGGAGGGTGTGCGCAGAATCTTCTGACGGTAAGGTAGACACAAACGATGTCGATCAATCGCATGAAGTTGTGGCTTGCACTGGGCTTGCAACTCCTGGTGACGTCAACAGCCGCGGCCCAAGAGCTCCAAGAGGACGCGTGGCTGCCGGGTATCAGCGATACCAAGCTGTTCGCCCCTGCAGACCTCAGCTATTACGGCAACGGCCCTCGACGAAACAAGGGCTGGTTCTTTACCATCGAAGGGTTGCAGTGGGCTACCTCTGCTCCCGAGCGCACGAGCATTGGTAATCCCGATTACCATCCGCTCACGTACGATGGCCAAGGCTATGCCATCCAGCAGAACACGATGGACACTGGGTTCATCATTCCGACCATGCGGCAAGGCGAGCGGTTGCAACTCGGCTTCGTCGACGAGGACGGAAAGGGCTGGATGGTGGGCACCACGGTCTTGCACTCGCAGACGTCTTACGGCTATGCCTCGAATGCGGGCGTCTCCTTTTACTCCCCCTTCGTCAACGGCGTGAATGCGTTGGAAGGCTTTGTGCAGGAGCCGCTTGTGGTTCCGACGAATCAGCCCGACGGCTATATCGGCGGCGGACAAGGCGGCAATATCGCCATCGTCAACGCCGACATCAATCACAATAACGTGTTCGGCGCCACCGGTCAGGACATCGGCACGCCGAACGCCACTCCCCCGCCGGACTTCGTTGCACCGCCCGACGGCTTCCCGGACATCCTGGCCGCCACTGACTACGGCGATCTTGTCCAACTGCCCGTCATCTTCCCTCACGTGACCACCAAGTACAACTCGCGTCTCTGGGGCATTGAAGTGATGCGAACCTGGCAACTGGCCAAGGGAAATCACGGCGGGGCCTGGGACTTTATGGCGGGCGTGCGATACCTGCGGTTCCGAGACAACTTCTACTTCAGCGGCACGGGCCCTTCGCAGAGCGTCACGCTGGTGCCCGTCAACGGCAGCAGTTCGAGCTCCAATACGACTTCGCCGGGGACGGTGATGGTGGGCGTGCTGTCCGACACGGCCTTCACTCAGACGGGTGACAACAACCTGGTTGGTCCTCAGATCGGTTTGCGAAACCTGATCGGCAAGGGGCGGTTCTCACTAGCCACCGAAGCCCGGTTCATGGCCTCCGCCAACTTCCAGAACATCCGGCAGAACGGCTGGATCGCTTCCAGGGCGAACATGGGCAATATCACCCCGACTTTCCCCTTGATCTATCAGGACAATAACGTGAATTACGGCACCATTGTGCCGCAAATCAGCACGCCCAACCTGTCGCCGCAGGGCGTCAACCATACCGCGCCACAGCACGCAGTTCTCGCCGGTAGGCGAACTGCGGCTCAATGCCCAGTACCAGGTCTACCGTTCGCTCTCGGTGACCGTCGGCTGGACGGGCCTGGTGATGGGCGGCATGGCCCGCTCCACCAACATGGTCAACTACGCACTGCCGAACTTGGGCATCCTGAACACCGGCAACCGGCAGGTCGTGTTCATCAACGGCGTGAACTTTGGGCTCAACTTCAACCGCTAGACCGGTTCGACGGTTGAGCTGGATTGCGGGCACGGGACACAATTACGCCCGAGCGATCCCTGGGGGATCGCTCGGGCGTCTTGTATTGGTGCGCTCAATTGAACCACGGCTCTTTCGGCACGTGCTTGATCTTCAAGGCCGAAATCAACTCCGATGCCTTGATGTCTTTGGTCACCTGCTCCCACAGGTCGTCCTGGTTGCCAAAGATATGCTCCAACGTGGCCGGGGCGGTCAGCCAGGCGTCTTCCTCCAATTCTCGCTCCAACTGCCCCGAGCCCCAGCCGGCATAGCCGACGAAGTACCGCGCACCGTTGTCGGCCTGGGCCGCCAACTGTTCCAGGTTTTCCTGGCTGGCGGCGACGTATACGCCCGGCAGCACGTCGATCTCTGACAACTCAGCTTGCGAGTGCACGGCCATCAACGGCCCTTCGACCGGACCGCCCAAGCGCAGCGGCGCATTGCTCTCACAGTCGGTCTCGCTCACCTGGTCCCAGATTTGGCGGATCGTGGCGCGCGTGGGGCGATTGAGAATCACGCCGGCGGCGCCGTCTTCGTCATGCCGAAAGATCAGCACCACCGTGCGAAAGAAGTTGGGATCTCGCAAATCGGCTGCGGCGACAAGCAGATGCCCTTGCAGTGAATTCATGCTTCCTCTCCCAAACCGGCGAGGGAAACGTCCTCGGTCTCTCGTCTTAACATTAACCAGGCCGTTGGGGCCAGCACCAGCGCCATGCCCACGACCGTCAGTGGCGCAAAGGTCGCCCCCATAACAATCTATCGTATACCACGGCAAACGCTACTTGCGCCAGCCCTACCACCGACACCTTGGCGGGCGGTCCCGCCACAAAGGCTTTGGTCAGAAACATCTGCCCAATAGTCGCAGCAATTCCCACGCCAAGCAGCATGAATAGCACCGCGGGCTGATCCAGGCCTGCCGTGGGCTCGGAACTGGCCAACCACGGGAACAACAACGAGCAGGCCAGCAAACCGACCGTGGAAAAGTGCGCCACAATCGCTCGCGGGTCGATGCCCTGCACTTCGTGCAAGCCGAGCATGGCCACGGCCGTTGAAATCGAACTGGCCAAGGCCACCAGCGATACGAAGTTGCCGTTGGCGAAATGCGGCTGCTGCACCAGCACCACGCCCGCTAGTCCCGCCGCCAGGCAGAGCCAGGTCTTGGGCGTGGGAACCTCGTCATACAACGGCCAACTCAACAACGTCACCCACAGCGGAAACATGTTGGTCAGCGTCAGCAACTCGGAAACCTGCATGCGAGGCAGCGCGTAAAACGTGCAAACCAGGCTGACGCTGCCCGCCAGGCTGCGGACCCACAAGATGCGCAGGACGCCAGAAAACCAGCCGCGCACGAGCCGCCTTGGCCAGCAATACGGCAAAGAACATGGCAAAACCGGTGCGGCAGGCGGCGACGACGAGCCAATCGCATTTTCCATCCAGCGCACGGGCCAGAGCGGCCATCGTGGCAAACGCCAGCGATCCGCCCAGCATCCACAGGTACGGCAATGCAGCTCGGTTGAACACGTTTTCCGTTGAGTTCTCGAAGCCCGGCGGCAAGCGTGGTTCCGCTAGCCGCGCTGCTCGTCGGCACGACCACTCGCGAGCGGCCGTATGAACAGCTATGATGGAAAGCCAACCTCGAACGAGCCGGGCCGCCTACGCCGGTATTTCTGGATCTAACCATGAGCGGCCGCCCGAGTGCAAGGGGGGGCTCGCTTGGTTGGCGGCCTGGAGGCTCGAGCGGTTCCGCGCCCACGGGCGATGGGAGGCGAGGCCGCGGCAACCGTTGTTGTCGCAAGACGTCCGCCGCTGCCATGAAATCTCATTTTGATTCTGCGCAAGAATCCGGCCGGTACGCTTCGAACGCCTGCCGCAGCGACAACTACCTCGAGGAGCAGGAGCCTGAGCGTCGGCATGCCCAAACCGCTGGTCGTCATTGACGTGGTCGGTCTGACCTATGACCTGATCGGCCCCAACACGCCGCACATTAAGCGCCTGGCCGACTGTGGGTTCGCACGTCCGATGGGCACGGTGCTGCCGGCCGTCACTTGTTCGGCCCAGTCGACTTTGCTCACCGGGCTATTGCCGCGCGAGCACGGCATTGTGGCCAACGGCTGGTACTTCCGCGACCTGGCAGAGGTCTTGTTTTGGCGGCAATCCAATCGGCTCGTCGGCGGTGAACGAATCTATCAGGCGGGCAAGCAGCGCGACCCAGCCTATGCCACGGCCAAGATGTTCTGGTGGTACAACATGTACGCCGACGTCGAGTGGTCGATGACGCCCCGGCCCAGCTATCCGGCTGACGGCCGCAAGGTCTTTGATAGCTACAGCCAGCCGGCGGAGTTGCGAGACCAACTGCAAGCCAGGCTCGGCGTGTTCCCGCTGCTGAAATTCTGGGGCCCGGGCGCCGATATCGAAAGCTCTCGCTGGATCGCCGACGCCAGCGTCGACGTGTTCCGGGAAAAGCGCCCGGCGCTGACGCTGGTCTACTTGCCTCATCTCGACTACAACCTGCAGCGGCTCGGTCCGGACGATCCGCGGGTCGCCGAAGACGTGCGGCTGGTCGACGCCGAGGCGGGCAAGCTGATCGACGCCGCGCAGGCGCAAGGCGCCGAGGTCGTCGTACTCTCCGAATACGCCATTACCGGCGTGAGCCGCGCGGTGCACATCAATCGCGTGCTGCGAGAGCATGGCTGGCTGACGGTCCGCCGAGAACCGCTCGGTTGGGAAACGCTCGACTGCGGTGCATCCAAGGCCTTTGCGGTGGCGGATCACCAGGTCGCGCACGTTTATGTGCGGCGTAATGAGGACACTTCAGAAGTGGCGGCGTTGCTTGAGCGGACTGCCGGCATCGAACGCGTCCTCGATCGACGTCAGCAGGCGGAATTCGGCCTCGACCACGAGCGCTCCGGCGAGCTGGTGGCGGTCGCCGCTCCCGACGCCTGGTTCACCTATTACTTCTGGCTGGACGATGCGTTGGCGCCGGACTATGCCCGCACCGTCGATATCCATCGCAAACCGGGCTACGATCCCGTCGAGCTGTTCATCAATCCGCAGTTGCGGGCGCCCAAGTTGCGAGTCGCCCGCCGGCTTGCGCAAAAGCTGCTCGGCTTCCGCTATTACATGGACGTGATCGGGCTCGACGCGAGCATCGTCAAAGGCAGCCACGGTCGTTTGCCTGCGCCGGGGCGCGAAACGAGCGAAGGCCCCGTGTTTATCTCGTCTTCGAAAGCGATCGAGCAAGATTCGATCGCGATGACCGACGTGAAAGACCTGCTCCTGCGGCTGCAATTTGATTGAACGAGCTAGGGACTCGGCGGATTGCGTCCAATTGTACTCGCTCCTTGGGTTTGCTGCGCAACCGAATCTGCAAATCGGGCGCCGCCGCCTGAGGCGGTTTCGCGCAGTCGCGCCATGTCCGCTCGGCGAATCACGGATGCCACCAGACTTGCAGTATGCCAGGACGTTGAGCCAGTTCGGAAACGACCTGCGGCACCGCGGTCTCGGTGGCTTTCCCACGCCAACGAACGGCGAGCCGCAGCCTGCGGGTCTGATTTTCGAGATAGGCCGCCCGGCAGGAGGCGATGGAAAAGCCGGCCGCCGCCAGGCGCTCGCGAAGTTCCTCCTGAGTCGGCCCGTCCGCGGCGACGACGAGCGACAGCCGGCTGCGTCGCTCGGCAATCATCGCCCGGTCGATCCATTTGAGCGCGCCAAGCACAAACATTGCCAGCCCTAGTGCGGCCAGTCCCAAGACGATCTGTCCGCCGCCGAAACACAGTCCCATGACCGTCAGAAACCAGAGCGTGGCGGCCGTAGTGATGCCGGTAACTCTTTTCCCGTGCCGCAAGATGGCGCCGCCGCCGATGAAGCCCATGCCGGAGAGAATGCCCAACGGCAGCCGCAGCACGTCCATCGAGGCAAAAGACTCGGGCGCCTTGCCTCGCCATCGAGCAACAGGTTCGCCTGGATCATGGCAATCGACGCGGCCAGGCTGACCAGAATCGCGGTCCGCAACCCGGCGGCGTGTCCACGCTCCTCGCGATTGAACCCAATCATTCCGCCTGCAAGCACGGTCCAAAACAACCGCCAGGCAATGTCTTGCCAGGACAGATCGACGTTCATGTCTTACCTCTGCACCCCCGTCTGGCCAATCATCGACCGCGCGGGTCGTCGGCATATCGCATCGGGACAGCGAGCATGCGCATCGCAGAATGCCCCTGCGAGATGCCCGGTTGCAGTCAGCGCATAGTTCAGCGTTGCAAAGCGCGTGCCGGCGGACGCCCTTTTCGCAGACGCGCCGGCAAAGCGAACCGGGACAGACGGGCCGCCCCTAGGGACCGGCGAGTTGCTTGGCCTTCTGCACCAGTTCGGCGAACTCGGTGCGGTAGCCTTGCGGATCGCTGCCCAGTCCTTCGCCGGCGAGCTCCAGCACGGCGTCGTACGAGGCGTTGCCGGCATGCGGCGAGCGTCGCAGCAGCATGCCGAAGGCGGCCACGGCGGCGGCGAACTTGAAATCGGCCCCGGCCTGACCGTACTTCTTTCCTTCGTCAATCGCCACGCATTCGAGCAAGCGGCTCTCTTTTCCTGCGGGCCGCTTGTAGCGAAGTTTCAACGTCAGCAGCTCGTTGTTTTGGGCGGCATCCTTTAGCGTGGGAGACGAGCGTTGATACTTCAGCTCGTCAACGCCGCCCGGTTGCTGCGCCTTGCGCGGGCGCCAGCTCGTACAGCGCCGTCACGGAATGGCCGGCGCCGACGTCGCCCGCATCTTTGCGGTCGTCGTGGAAGTCCGCATGCGCCAGCACCCGATTCTCGTATCCAATCAGACGGTACTCCGCAACCTGGACCGGATTGAATTCGAGTTGCAGCTTGACGTCCTTGGCGATCGTGATGAGCGTGCCCGAAAGTTCTTCAACGAGCGCCTTGCGAGCTTCGCCCAAGGCGTCGATGTAGGCATAGTTGCCGTTCCCTTTGTCGGCCAGCTTCTCCAGCGTGTCGTCTTTGAGATTGCCGGCGCCGAAGCCGAGCACCGTGAAGAACACGCCGCCCCGGGCTTGTTCTTCAATCAGCTTGACCAGCTCATCCTGATCCGTCATGCCGACGTTAAAGTCGCCGTCGGTCGCCAGGATCACGCGATTCGTTCCTTGGGGATGAAAGCCCCTTGGGCCACGGCGTAAGCCGTTTGGATGCCTTCGCCGCCGTTGGTCGATCCGCCGGCCGTCAGAGGCGCTGATGGCCGTCTCAATCTTGCGTTTCTCGGCGCCGCTGGTCGAAGACAATAACAGGCCCGACTCGCCGGCGTAGGTGACGATCGAGACGCGATCGTTTTCCGTCAGTTGCTCGGTCAACAGCAACAACGCCTCTTTGACCAGCGGCAGCTTGTTCGGCTGGTTCATTGAACCCGACACGTCGATCAAAAACGTCAGGTTGCTCGCCGGGCGTCGATCCGCTGCAATCTCACGGCCTTTCAAGGCAATTCGCAGCAAGCGATGCTCCGCGTTCCATGGACAGCCAGCCACTTCCGTCGTTAGCGAAAACGGAATGTCGTCTTGCGGTTGCGGGTAGTCATAGCGGAAATAGTTGATGAGTTCCTCGATTCGCACGGCGCCAGGCGGCGGCAGGCGGTTGGCATTCAAGAATCGCCGCACGTTGGCGTAGGAGGCGGTGTCGACGTCGATCGAAAAGGTCGATAGCGGCGATTCGACGACTTGAACAAACGGGTTTTCGACCAGCAGGGCGTAACTCTCGGTCGAACCGGCGGAAGGCGACGTGAAAAGCAAGCCGTTCCCGTTGAAGACTTCCTGCTCCGCCACGGCTCGTCCTGAGCCGGGCATGAGTTGGCCCTGGGACTGGAGGGCAGGGCGGTCTGCATTGGTTGCTCCGCCTGCGAACTGCATGCGCCGTCGGGTTACCAGGCATCATGCCCGGCATCCCGCCGGGCGCCGTTTGATCGGCCGGCATCATCCCCGGCAGTGCGCCCGCCGCAGCATCCATTCCAGGCATCCCCGCTGCGCCGTAGGGCAACGCGGTTGAACGCGGCTGGACCGGACGATAATAGTTGTAGCCATCCTGCGGCAGCGGGTACGTCACCGTGGCGCCTGGGGCGGCAACCGGACCCGGGTAGCCTCCCTTTCCCGACGCGTCGTACCAGGCATTGTCGATGGTCGCGCCGTCGCCTGCCGCCTTGAGAACCTGGCAACGAGCCTATTGAGTGCAACAGATCTCGGTCCGGCCGCGCTTGCTGTAGGTGAAAATCTGCCAGTGCTTTCGCGCTCGCTTCCGCTTGCGGTTCTGTTATGACGATGTATTCCCTTGGCGATTCACGCGCCGTTGCCCGTTCGCATCGTTCCCAATATATCTCCACCTTCTGCTTCACCTCGCTCCGCCTGCTTGGAAACTTCCATGTTCAACCCCACCGGCAATTCCCTCAACTCCACCGCGGGCAATTCCCCGTCCCGCGTAGCCTGCAAGGTCATTTGATCGCCTTGCATGGCCACGGCGCGTGCCGCCCCATCCTCATGCCGCACGTTGGTCAGCGTCGCTACGGCGCTGACCAACGCCAGGACCGAAGCCGCCAGGCTCAGCGGCAGCCAGCATCGTCGCCGGGGCCAGGCCGCCGTGCGAAGCATGAGAGGCTGGCGCGAAACGAGATCGTCCAGCTTCGCTTCCAGCGTCTGCCGCAAGGCGTCGGAGCGGGGCGGCAACGGCTCTCCGCGGCGCATGGCTCGCAGCCGTTCGCCCAAGCAGGCCGTCTCGGCCATCGCCTGGCAGTCGCCCGCTGGATCGGAAGCGGCGGCCATCAGTTCGGCGGCTTCGGTATCGCTCAATTCCCCCAACGCCAGCGCGGTCCGTTTGATCTCGTGCGCCTCGCTCTGCGGAAGATTGTGGTCTTGGTCCATGGCTCGAATTCTCAAAACAATGATGAAAAGGCTCGCGCCTTTGTCGTTCAGCTCCTCGTTTCCGTTAGCGTTTCGCAGCGAAGCGCCGCTCCCGGAAACACACTCGACTGCTACGCACGGCAATGCCGAATGACGAGCCGCCGCCGCAATCCGTCATTGCCAGCTTCGCTCCGTCTCGCCCCGAATCATCCGGGCCAGCAGCGGGTCGCGCCGCAAAGCTTGAAACGCGCGATGCGCAATCACGCGCACGTAGCTTTCCGTGTGTTCGGTGATCTGGCCGATCTCGCGGTAAGTGAAGCCTTCGGACCACAGGTTGACTACGTCGCGTTGCTTCTCCGGCAAGTCGGCAATCGCTCGCCGCACCTGCTCTCCGGCGTCGTTCAACTCCGCGGCCTCGGCGGGGCCGGCCTCTCGGGTGAAAGCTTCGGCTTCGCCGGCCGGCAAAAGCGGTTCCAGGCGGCTGCTCTTGCGTCGCAGGTCGATCGCACGATTGCGGCATACGGCATACAGCCAGGCCGCCAGGCGCCCGTTGAGCTGGTCCGGCTGTTGATCGCACAAACGCAAAAAGGCATGTTGCACCACGTCCCGCGCCAGCTCCCCGTCGCCGTCGGTCAGACGCTGGGCGTAGCGCAGCAACCGTCCCTCGAACTCGTCGAGTGCCGCCAAAACCCAATCGCGATGGGCGATCCGTTGCTCGTCGGACATCCGCCTCTCCCAAGGCCCCGTCATCGCACGTCCGAGATTATGACGCAGCAGGACCGCAATCCATTACAAGAAAAGTTGGCGTGACGCATTCGGCTCTTGACGGGCGGCCGGACGAACGGCTACACTTTGCGTTGCAAAGCCATTCCCCTTCGCCTGGCATGGAGCCGAATCATGGAACTCCGCGACGCGTTGGCCCAGATTTCGGAAATTCGCGAGCAAGTCGCCCGCACGGAGACGTTCCGCGGCTATCGGTCGGAGATCGTCGCGTTTTCCGCGCTGGTTGCCGTGGTCGCCGCCGGCGTCCAGGCCGCGTATATTCCGGATCCGCAGCAGACGCCCTCCGCCTGGCTCGCGTTGTGGATTGCTGCGGCCTGCCTCTGCGTGGCGGCGACCGGTTTGGAGATGGCCGTGCGGCGCCGGCGGACTGCATCTGCCTGGGCGGCCCGGTTGACCTGGCTGGCGATCGAACAGTTCTTGCCTTGCCTGATTGCCGGCGCCTTGGTCACCGCGGCGCTGGCCCGTTTCACTCCCGAGAGCCTCTCCTTGCTGCCCGGTTTGTGGGCGGTGCTGTTCAGCCTGGGTATTTTCGCGTCGTGCCGGTTGTTGCCGCGGGCGACGTTTTGGGTCGGCGGATATTATTTGCTCTCCGGCGCGGCCGCCTTGGCTTGCGGACAGCAAGCCTTGTCGCCTTGGGCGATGATCGGCTGCTTCGGCATCGGACAAGCTTTGGCCGCCGGCGTGCTGTACTGGTTCCTGGAGCGAAGCGATGCCTAAGAGCAAACCCTCAGCGAGCGAAAGCGGCCGCTTCGCCTACGCAGGCCTGGAACGCGCCTTACATGAAAAGGCCAGGCTCGGCCTGCTCACGTCGCTGGTCGCGCATCCTGAAGGCCTCTCGTTCAACGACCTGAAAGAACTCTGCGCCTTGACCGACGGCAACCTCAGTCGGCATCTCAAGGTCTTGCAAGACTCCGGACTTGTGGAAGTGCAGAAGGGCTCCCACAACAACCGCCCGCACACCTGGTGCCGCATGACGACCGACGGCCGCCGGCGCTTCCTGGATTATATCGGCGTGCTGGAGCAAGTCGTGCGAGACGCGGCCCAAGCAGCCAACGCTTCCGCCGCCCATTCGTCGGCCAAAGCCAGACCCGGACTGTCGAGCGCTTGATCGTTCAGCGCTGCCGTTCTCTTTTTTGCCCCAAAACTTTGCAATGCAAAGTTGACGTTCTAGCCAAGCAAAGGAGTCGCCCTGATGAAAATTCTTCGCGCGGAGGCGCTCGGGTTCTGTTTCGGCGTGCGAGACGCCCTGGCCATCGCCGAGGCCGTGCGGCGCCCCGCGGAAGTCACAATTCACGGCCAATTGGTCCACAACGAAACCGTGCTGTCCCAACTCCAGGCGCGCGGCTTTCGCCAGACGGAGGAAAACGCCCGCGAGCTCGATCAGCGCCCGACCGTGTTGATCACCGCCCACGGCGTTAGCGACGCCGAACGAGCCCGGCTGACGGCGGCGGGAAAGCGTCTGATCGACAGCACTTGCCCGTTGGTGCGTCGCGCTCACCGCGCGGCGAAGAGTCTGGCCGCCGAAGGGCGCCACGTGCTGGTGTTGGGCAAACCCGGTCACGTCGAAGTGCAAGGGATTGTCGAGGACCTGACCGCCTGCGACGTCGTGCCCGGCGTCGAGCAGGTGCAAACGTATGGCTGCCACCGACTCGGCGTCGTCTGCCAGACCACCACGCCGCCGCGGCTGGCCGAACGGATTTTGAGCGCGATCCACGAGCGCAATCCGCAAGCGGACATTCGTGTCTTCGACACGATCTGCCAGCCGACCCGCGATCGGCAACAAGCCGTTCTGGATGTGCTCGGCCGCGTCGACGCCATGGTGGTCGTCGGCGGCCGGCATTCGAACAACACGCGCGAACTGGTCGCACTGTGCCGCGAACATCATAAGCCCGCCTGCCACATCCAATCGGCCGCCGAACTCGATCCGCGCTGGTTTCGCGGCAAGCATCTGATCGGCCTGACCGCCGGCACGTCGACGCCCGACGCCGTGATCGATGAAGTGGAACGAGCACTGGCCGACATGGAACAGGAGGAAAGCCCATGACCCGTCTTTCGACGTGCGCTTCCCGCGCACCGTCCGCCCCCGTCAATCGCGTCTTGGCCGTCACGTCCGCCGAGTGGATCGATTACTTCCAGTACAACGCTCGCTCGCTGGCCGCCATTCCTTGGGAAGCGGGCGTCTGCGCTGACGGAAGTTGAGCGAACGGCTGTGGCCGGCAGCGTGCCGACGTTTCAGATTGGAGAAACCGGCAGCGGTCGGCATTTGCTGGCGGCTGCCGCGCGATACGTCGCCGTCTCGGGCGACGAAGACTATCTGGCCGCCTTGCGGCTGTTTATCGCCGAAGAGCAACGGCATGGCGCCGACTTGGGACGTTGGCTCGATCTGGCCGGCATCCCGCGAGTTAAAAGACATTGGACCAACGGCGTCTTCCGCCGCATGCGGCAACTGGCCGGATTGGAACTGATGATCTCGCTGCTGCTGACGGCCGAAGTCATGGCCATGGTGTATTACGCCGCCTTGCGCAAAGCGACGCATTCGATCGTCCTGCGGAGGCTCTGCGAACAGATTCTCAAAGACGAGGTTGCCCACATCCGCTTTCAATCGCAGCGGCTGTCGCTGCTGCGGCGCGGCCGCCGCAAGCCGCTGTTGTATCTCACTGGCGCCGCACACCGCGTCTTGTTCGCCGCCACGATGCTCGTCGTCTGGCGAACCCATCGCGCCGCGTTTCGCGCCGGCGGCTTCGATTTTCGCAGCTTTGCCCGCAAAACGCAGAAAGAAGTTGAGATCGCCATGCGGTTGATGGAACGCGGCGTATGACGGCGCCCTGCCTTGAGACGCGAAAGCATCAAAGCTGAGATTTCAGCCACTTGCGCGAGTCGCTCTGCGATCGGCGTTCCAGTCTTAAATGACAGTAAGTGTGTAGAATTACAGTTTCCAACAAAAACAACAAATGGTTTTTGACAATCCATTTTCACCCTGATAGCTTGACGTCTAGAAGGTAGCGCGTGCCGCGCGGCCGTCTCAGGTTGCACGGCGCCCCTTCCCTTCATGTCCTCTCCGCAAATACCGACTGGATGCACGCCAGTCGACGGCGTCGCTTAACAACTCGTCGTCGACAATGGTGCGCGGGTCGAAGCATATCTTTTCAAACAGCGAGCGGCGTTAGATTCTCCTGGCTGTAAAGCCTGGCGAAGCGAAGCGGAATACTCTCCGAAGGCGATCGCGCTCGCACACAAGGCGGAGGGCGGGTCATGTATCGGCTAATTCTGGCTTCGTTGCCAATCCCCATGCCGTGACGGTGGTCATGCTGACCACGGTTGTGCTAGGCGGACTGTGCGCGATGAAGATTCCCATCGACATCCTGCCGGTTTTCAAGAGCCCGGCCGTCCAGGTGCTGACGTTCTCAGGCGGAATGCCCGCCAGCAACATCGAGAAGGACATCACCAACCGCATGGAGCGCTGGACGGGACAGGCCGCGGGAACCGCGCGGCAGGAGTCGCGGTCGATCGTCGGCGCGAGCATCGTCCGCAACTATTATCGCAACGACATTGATCCCAATGGCGCGTTGACGCAGGTCAACTCACTGGCTTCCGCCGCGATTCCCAATCTGCCGCCCGGCACGCTGCCCCCGGTCATCTTGCCGTTCGATCCGACCGGCACGACGCCGGCCTGCCTGATCGCCCTCGACAGTTCCTCGCAGACCGAGTCGATCCTGTACGACGTCGGACGGTACGAAGTCCGCAACATGACGATGGCGGTGCCAGGCGCCGTGGCGCCGGTGGTCTACGGCGGCAAGATACGCGCGGTGATGGTCTATCTCGACCGCATCAAGATGCAGGCCCGCAACCTGTCTCCGCTGGACGTCATGGCGGCGCTCGATTCGCAGAACATCTTCCTGCCGACGGGCGACGCCAAGTTCGGCGACGCGGACTGCGCCATCGACTCCAATTCGATGTACGCATCCGTGGAGGAGATGGGGGACATTCCGTTGCGGACGCGGCACGGCAACGCGGCCTACCTGCGAGACGTGGCGCGGCCGGCCGATGCCAGTTTCATTCAAACCAACGTGGTGCGAGTCAATGGACGCCGGCAGGTATACATTCCCGTTTATCGCCAGGTCGGCTCCAGCACCCTGGGCCTGGTCGATGCGCTCGAAGCGCGACCTGCCGCAAATGCAGGCCCGACTTTCGCGCCCGAACATCAACTTGCGGCTGGTGATGGACCAGTCGGTGTACGTCCGTCATTCCATCCGCAGCCTGGCGGAAGAAGCGTGCCTGGGCGCCTGCTCTGCTCGCTCGTCGTGCTGGCGTTTCTGGGCGAATGGCGGATGACCTTGATCGCGCTGCTGACCATTCCCATTGCGGTGCTGGCCGCGATGATCGGGCTGTATTACACGGGCAACACCATTAACGTGATGACGCTCTCCGGCTTGTCGCTCGCCATCGGACCGCTGGTTGACGTGGCCATCGTCTGCCTGGAAAACACGCACCGGCGTCTGCACATGGGCGCCAAACCGCGTGACGCCGCTTGCCAGGGATCGGGAGAAGTCTCGATGCCCGTGCTGGTGGCGTCGCTGTGCACGTTGATCGTGCTGACCCCGCTGGCCGTGATGCCGGGCATGGGCCAATTCCTGTTCAAGCCGATGGCTCTGGCGGTGGCTTTTGCCATGGTCGCGGCGTACCTGCTGTCGCTCACTTTGGTGCCGGCTGCGCTGCGCGGCCTGGCTGCGCAGCCCGCCGGAAGCGCTTCCGGCGGGCGGCGGCTCCGCCTCGTCCGAGCCCGGCAGACGGCGCCGTTCGCCGATTGAAACCGCCGTCGCCTGGTACCTGCGGCGTTTGACGACGGTGATGGAGCATCGCCGTCTGACGGTGGCGGTTTCCGTGCTGCTGCTGATCGTCGTCGTGGGAGGCGTCGGACGCAACTGCGCCGCGAGTTCTTTCCGGAAGTCGACGGCGGCGCGTTTGAGGCCTATGTCCGCGCCGACCGCCACGCGGATCGACGGAGCGCGGGCGCCGAATCGAAGGTCGCGGCCCTGGAAAACTTCATTCGCGACCAGGCGGGCGATGACCTGGAGATCATTATCAGCGAAATCGGCGTTACGCCTGATTGGTCGGCCGCTTACACGCCCAATTCCGGGCCGATGGACGCCGTGATCAAGGTGCAGTTGACTGACCACAGGCGTCGAACGGCGCAGCAATATGTCGCGCTGATCCGCGAGCGGCTGGCCGCCGAGGGGCGGTTCGCAGACTTGGACGTGACGTTCGACGCCGGCGGCATGATCCGCGGCGCGATGAACGAAGGCAAATCGACGCCGATCAATATCCGGATTGAAACCAAGGACCAGCGCCAGCGCACCGCATCGCCGATCGCATCAATGCCCGCGTGCGCAACGTGTCCGGCGTGGTCGACTGCCGAGTTCTGCAGCGGCTCGACTATCCTCAATATGTTTTGGACGTCGACCGCGCCAAGGCGTCCGACCTGGGGTTGACCCAGGCGGAAGTGATGAAGAACGTCGTGGCCGCGATGAACTCGAGCATTCAGTTCAATAAAAAGAACTTCTGGATCGACCCCGTCAGCGCAAACCAGTATTTCGTGGGCGTGCAGTACGAGGAAGACGCGATTGCGTCGATCGAGAGCCTGCTCGACGTGCCGATCACCGGCGCCTCGCAGTCGAAGGCCATTCCGCTGCGCAACCTGGCACGGGCGCGGCGCAATGAAGTGCCTGCGGAAGTCACGCATGCAAACCTGCAGCCGACCATCGATTTGACGATGGGCGTGCAGGGACGCGACTTGGGACACGTCGCCGTCGACGTCGCGAAAATCGTCGCGGAGTTCGGCGTCAAACTGCCGGGCGGCGGTTGGGAGCCCTTCGATCCCGACGGCCGACCAAAACTCTGCCGGGCGGACGGATCGTGCTTAGCGGCGAGTATTCTCGCATGCAGGAGACGTTCAGCAACTTGGGGCTGGGGTTGCTGCTGGCGACGCTGTTCGTTTACTTTCTGATGGTGGCCCTTTTCAAATCTTACGTCCTGCCCCTGGTGATCCTGTTTGCGGTTCCCCTGGGAATCGTTGGCGTGGTCCTGATGTTGTACGTCACGCAAACGGCCGTCAACGTGCAGTCGCTGCTGGGAGTCATCTTCATGGTGGGCATCGTGGTTTCGAATACAGTTCTGCTGGTCGATTTTGCCGAGCACCTGCGCACGCAGCAAGGCCTGCCCGCCGCAGAAGCCATCTTCGAAGCCGCCGCCATTCGGGTGCGGCCCGTGCTGATGACCGCCCTGGCGACGCTGTTTGCGCTGTTGCCGATGGCGATTGGCTACGCGCGCGGCAGCGAAGCCAACGCTCCGCTCGGCGCGCCGTGATCGGCGGACTTCTGGCCGGACTGGCGACCACCTTGTTTGTGGTTCCCACCTTGTACTCGCTTGTAATCGGCGCCAGGCGCGCGCCCCCGCGGGACAATCGCGCGTCGCTGGACCATTGATCGAGGCGGCGTAGACACGTAGAGACGGGGAGGAAGCAGGAGTCAAAACCCGAACGCCGCGACACTGTTATGGGTCAACTCCGAACGGTTACGGGACAACGCCGAATCGTCAAGTCAGGCGTGCGGCTCGATCGGAACGGAGTTACGAGACCTGCGATTCGCGTCGAAAACGCCCCGGCGTCTGAGCGGTTTCGCGTTTGAAGACCACGCTCATGTACTCGACGTGCTTGAAGCCCGCCAGGTGCGAGATGGCTTCAAGCGGCAAATCGGTTTCCAGCAGCAATTGCTTGACGCGCTTGATTTGCACGGAGCGGATCGCTTCTTGCGGCGTCTGTTGCAGGTAGCGGCGAAAGCGCTTCTCCAGCATGCTTCGCGAGAGCGGTACCTGACGCAGGACTTCGTCCACGGTCAAGCCCTGGCAAGCGCGCTCGCGAATGCACTTGACGGCCGCCGCCACCAGCGAGTCGTCGATCGCCAGCACGTCGGTCGATTGCCGCGTTTCAATGCCGCGCGGAGCAATCAGAATCTCGCTCGACTCGCTCCGTTCGCCTTGCATCAGCCGATCGAGCAGCGCCGCCGCCTCGTAGCCGACCCGCTCGGCGTTGGGAACCACGCTGGACAGCGGCGGATCGCACAGCGCGCAGAGCACCTCGTCGTTGTCGACGCCGATCACCGCCACGGCCTCGGGCACGAACTGCTCGCCTCGCCGGCACGCGTCGAGCGTCTGCTGGCCGCGGAGGTCGTTGCAGCACATTACGCCGACCGGCTTGGGCAATTGCGCCAGCCAGACTCCGAGCGCGTCCTGCTGCTGTTCCCAGGAATTTGCCTTACTGGTCTCCCACGGCGATTCAAAGACCTGGCAGTCGCGCCCGCGCGGTGCAGTTCGGCGGCAAAGCCGTCGCGGCGCAAACTCGACCAATGATGTCCGGTAAAACCACAGAAGGCGAAGTTCCGAAAGCCGCGATCGAGCAGATGCGCGGCGGCCAGCCGCCCGACCGCCTGGTGATCGGTCCAGACGTGCGGCAAGCCGAGCTTGCCGTGAATATCGTTCAGGTCGACCGTCGGCACGCCAAGCCGCTTGAGTTTTTCGGCCAGTTCCGGCGTCGTCGAGCGGCTGATGATGCCGTCGCCGCGCCAATTGTCGAGCCAGTCGGGCGGCTCGGCCATCAACTCGCGCAGATCGACATAGAGCGACCAGGGCTGATTGGCGATCAGGTAGCGACTGATTCCCCGCACCACCGCCCGGCCGTAAGCCAGCGCCGTTTCCACGATCAGCATTACGTGCGGACGCCGCGAGTTGGCCGACGGCGAAACCTGAGCAGGGACTCGTTGGCGGCGCCTTGCCGCGCTACGCTTGTTCGACATGCTGGCGGGCCTCGAATTCCTCGTGGTTCGGCAACTCTTGCTTTTGGGGCAGGGATCGGTTGTAGGGTGGGCACTGCCCACCATGATTCGCCGCTGGGCAGTGCCCACGGGGCTGGGGCATCGCTTCGCTCTGGCCCAGGCGGCCAACTGCCAGAGTCGCGTTGAATCAGTCTAAGCCGTGCGGCAAACGGTCACAATTTTCTCGACGGAACGAACGTAGCTCATGCTCGGATGACCGCCTTGCCGCGGACCTTCGGCATCACCGCAAGTCCATAAATGAAGGTTAGATACGTCTGAGATGCAACATGGCGCTGCTTCGATGCGGATCGCATCTCGCAGGCAAAATATCTCATTTTTTCTTCGCCGGTTCTCATTGGCGTCGGCGCGACGGCGCCCATAATAATAAGGACGACCCAGCATTGGCCGGCCTGCCGGGGAAGTGCCCCGCTCCGAACGACTACTCGCCTTCATCCGCGCCTGACTCGCATGCAAACGCTCACGAACGTTCGCGGATTGGAACCTGTTGAATGCGGCGGGCGACGGATATTCCGCCTGCCGCAGCATTTTGCATTCTGCTTCGTTGCGTGGCTGATCGTGTTGGCAGTCTCCGGCATGATGGACAGCGTCAGCGTGGGCGCCGAGAGCGACCGCGCGGAAGCCGAAATCAATTTCCGCCGCGACATTCAACCGCTGCTGGCCCGGCGCTGCTACCAATGCCATGGTCCGGACAAGGCCGAAGCCGGGCTGAAACTCGATGACCGCAAACGGGCCCTCGCCGAGCTAGATTCCGGAGTACACGCCATCACGCCCGGCAAACCGGAAGCGAGCGAGCTGCTCGCCCGCGTGGCATCGAACGACGACAGCGTGCGGATGCCGCCCGAGGGGAAGCCCCTCTCGGAAGTGGAAGTCGCGTTACTGCGGCGCTGGATCACAGCGGGAGCGGCGTGGCAAGACCATTGGGCCTTCGAACCGATTGAGCGTGCTCAGGCGCCTGCCCTCGGCAATGCGGCCTGGGTTCGCAACCCGATCGATGCTTTCATTGCCAGGCGGTTGGAAGAGGCCAAGCTGAAACCCGCCGCGCCGGCTGATCCGGTTGCGCTCGTCCGGCGGCTCTATTACGACCTGACCGGCCTGCCGCCGACGCCGGAAGAGTTCGACGCCTTTGCGGCCGATCCCTCGCCCGCAGCTTATGAGCGCCTGGTCGACAAGTTGCTCGACTCGCCGCGCTATGGCGAACGTTGGGGGCGGCACTGGCTCGACCTGGTCCGCTACGCCGACACCAACAGCTTTGAGCGCGACGGCGTCAAACCCAACGCCTGGAAGTACCGCGACTACGTGATCCGCTCGTTCAACGACGACAAGCCGTACGACCAATTCATCCGAGAGCAGCTTGCCGGCGATGAATTGCCGCAGGCGACGACCGAAACGCTGATCGCCACCGGCTACTATCGGCTCGGACTGTGGGATGACGAGCCGGCCGACCGCTTGCAGGCCCGCTACGACGAACTTGACGACATCGTTGCCACCACGGGCCAGGTATTTTTGGGGCTGACGGTCAACTGCGCTCGCTGTCACGATCACAAGATCGATCCCGTGCCGCAGACCGATTACTACAGCCTGCTGGCATTCTTCCACGAACTCGACAGCTACGGACATCAAGGCGACGGCGCTGGGCGGAGCCAGACCGACGTCTCGCCGCCGGAACTCGCCGCCCGTTATCGCGAATTGGCCGAACAGAAGCAGCAGTTGAAAAAGTATTGTGAGGACTTCGAGAAAGTCGGCATCGTCAAGATGTCTGCCGAGGACCAGCGCAAAACTGAAGGCCGCGAGCGGGCCAAGGTTCTCAAGGAAAAGCTCGAAAGCTGCCTGAGCGCAGAGGAGTGGAAGCAATATTCCGAGCACAAGGCGAAACTCGCCGAGTTGGAAGCGGTCAGGCTGCCGCCGCGTGAGACGGTGCTCTGCGTCGGCCGCTGTCTCCATCCGCCCAAGACGTTCGTGCTGTTGCGCGGCAATCCGCACGTGCCAGGCAAGGAAGTCGAACCAGCCTTCCCCTCGGCATTAGGCGGCGGCAAGCCGACGATTTCGCCTGCGCGCCCCGGCGCCAAAAGCTCGGGCCGCCGCACGGCGCTGGCCAACTGGATTGCGTCGCCCGACAATCCGCTCACGGCTCGCGTGTTGGCGAACCGGGTCTGGCAGCATCATTTCGGCCGCGGCCTGGTTCGTTCGACGAGCAATTTCGGCAACCTGGGCGATCCGCCCACGCATCCGCAACTGCTCGACTGGCTCGCCTCCGAGTTGATCGCCCAAGGCTGGCGCCTGAAGCCGCTGCATCGGCTGATCGTAACCTCCAACGCCTACCAGATGTCGTCCGTGGCCAACGCGGCGGGCTTATCCAAAGATCCCGACAACGATCTTTTCTGGCGGTTTGACATGCGGCGGCTGAGCGCCGAAGAGATGCGAGACTCGATACTGGCCGTCACGGGCCAATTGAATCTGAAGATGTACGGACCGGGAGTTTACCCGGAGATCTCTCGCGAGGTGCTGGCCAGCCAATCGCGCCCGGGAGACGGCTGGCATGTTTCGACGGCCGAAGAACAAGCCCGGCGCAGCGTGTATATCCACGTCAAGCGATCATTGATCGTGCCGATCCTGAGCGAATTCGACTTTTGCGACACCGACACGAGCTGCGCCGCTCGCTTCGCCACGACCCAACCGACGCAAGCCCTGGGCATGATCAACGGCGATTTCGCCCAGCGTCAGGCCGAGGCCTTTGCGAATCGCTTGCAGAGCGAAGCCGGCGACGACCGCGAGGCCCAAGTGCGGCTGCGCCTTGCGGCTGGCCTTGAGCCGACGGCCCGATGCCAAGAGTCTCGAGCGCGGCTTACGCCTGCTGCAATCGTTGGATACGCAGCCAGGCGTCGGGGCAGGAGCCGCGTTAAAATACTACTGTCTGATGGTCCTGAACCTGAATGAGTTCGCGTACCTCGACTGAAAGACCGCCAAGGAGCCGTGCATGCATTCCGCCCCCGCGCCACAGAACCGCTTCTGCGGACGCACGCGCCGAGAATTCTTAGGGCAGGCCGGCGGCGCGTTCACATCGCTGGCGCTGACGGCGCTGCTGGATCGCGACGGATTTCTGAATTCGCAGGCTGTAGCTGCTGACGGCGTAACGCCGTTTGCCAATCCGCTGGCGCCCAAGCCGCCGCAGTTTGCGGCTCAGGCCAAGAACGTGATCTTCCTGTTCATGTACGGCGGTCCCAGTCACGTCGACACGTTCGATTACAAGCCCAAGCTTTACGATCTCGACGGCAAGACGATTCCGGTCAAGACCAAGGGACGCGGCGGCGCGAAGAACGAAGGCCGCGTCGTCGGCCCGAAGTGGAAGTTCAAGCAGTACGGCCAGTCGGGGCAGTGGGTCTCGGACCTGTTCCCGCACCTGGCCACGTGCGTGGACGACATCGCCTTCATCAAGTCGATGACGGCCGACTCGCCGATCCACGGCTCGGCCATGCTGCAGATGAACTCGGGCCGCATTCTCAGCGGCAGCCCGGCGTTGGGCTCCTGGGTCAACTACGGCCTGGGCAGCGTGAACGAAAACCTGCCCGGCTTTGTAGTGATGCTCGATCCCACCGGCGGACCGATCAGCGGCGCCAAGAACTGGTCGAGCGGTTACATGCCGGCCACGTACCAAGGAACGCTCATGCGATCCAAGGGGGCGCCGATCCTCGATCTGAATCTGCCCGAGGGCATGACGCCGGGCGTGCAGCGGGAATTGCTCGACGCGCTGAAAGAGTCCAACCAGGACCACCTGGCCGCGCGCAGCGACAACAGCAACCTGGCGGCCCGCATTGCCAGTTACGAGCTGGCCTACAAGATGCAGCAATACGCCCCCGAGGCGGTCGATCTCGAACCAGGAAATCGAAAGAGACGCTGGAACTGTACGGCCTCGACCAACAACGCACGTTCGACTTCGGCCGCCGCTGCCTGCTGGCCCGGCGGCTGGTCGAGCGAGGCGTGCGCTTCGTCCAGCTCTACTCGGGCGGCACCCATAACGACGCCAACTGGGACGCCCACGGCGACCTGGAAAAGAACCACAACTACCACGCCGGCAACACCGACAAGCCGATCGCCGGCTTGATCAAGGACCTCAAGCAGCGCGGGCTGCTGGACGAAACGCTGATCATCTGGGGCGGCGAGTTCGGACGCCAGCCGACGGCCGAGTACGCCAAGGGAACCGGCCGCGACCACAACGCCTACGGCTTCACGATGTGGATGGCCGGCGGCGGCATCAAGGGGGCCAGAGCGTCGGCGCCACCGACGAGCTAGGCTCGGCCGCCGTCGAAAGCCCGTTTCACGTCAAGCACCTGCACGCGACCATCCTGCACCAGATGGGCCTGGACCCCAACCGGCTGTCGTACTTCTACGGCGGGCTTGATCAGAAGCTCGTCGGCGTGGAACACGTCGAGCCGATCCGGCAGATTATCTGAATTCCCGTTTTCGTCCGCTTCAGGAACTTCTTCGCATGCGTCGCACGCTCCATTTCGTCGCCGTTGTCGCCCTGTTGGTTGCGTCTTCGTCCGCAGTGGCGGATGACGAGCCTTTGGTCTTGAACGTCTGGCCGGGCAAGGCGCCGGGCGCCAAGGATTCCGCCGAGGCCGAAAAGTACATGCCCGAGTTGCCGGGCGTGCGCAAGGTGCAGCGGCTGACGAACGTGAGCCAGCCGACGATTGCAGTCTACCGGCCGGCGGAAGACAAGAATACGGGCGCCAGCGTGTTGATCTGCCCGGGCGGCGCCTATCGCATTCTGGCCATGGACCTGGAAGGCGAAGAGGTGGTGCGCTGGTTGAACTCCCTCGGCGTGACGGGCATTGTGCTCAAGTATCGCGTGCCCAGCACCGTCAAGCCGGCCGAGAATTTGCCGCCCTTGCAAGACGCCCAGCGCGATGCGCCTGGTGCGAGCCAACGCCGAGAAATGGAACCTTGATCCCGCGCGACTCGGCATCCTCGGCTTTTCCGCCGGAGGCCACCTGGCCGTGCGCACCGCAACCCACTTCGATCAGCAACACTACGAGCCGCTCGACGCCAGCGACGAACAGAGCTGCCGGCCCGACTTCGCCGTGCTGATCTACCCGGCCTACTTGGACAAAGACGGCGAACTGGTCGAGGAGATTCGCGTATCGAAAGAGACGCCTCCCGCCTTCATCGTTCACGCCTACGACGATCCGCTCAAGCCGGAAAGCAGCCTCGTGTTGTTCCAATCTCTGAAAAAGGCCGATGTGCCCGCCGAGTTGCACATTTACGGCAGCGGCGGCCACGGCTTCGGCCTGCGTCCCAGCGAGCACGCCTGCTGCACCTGGCCCCAGCGCTGCGAAGAATGGCTGCAAAACCGCGGCGTGCTTGCGAAGGCCGCCGCCGAGTAGGCGGCTCGTGCGACGCATGCAGCGTCCGGTCTGCCAAGTGCAAGCGCGCTCGCAACTTCCGGAGACGGTATGTCGCGATGACGCGGATGTCACTGGGAATTGGGGCGCCCCTTCTCGCTGCGCGCCCTCTCCCGCGGCGTAGATCACGCTCTTCCCGGCAAGCTCGCTCTGCGACTGCCGCGCCGCCGACTCAGAACGGTGGAGATTGTCCTGCAGAGCGGCCAAAACGCGAGTAGAATGGCGCCAGCAACCATCGTTGCTCCGTAAGTGCCCGGCGCAGCGGCGGTTGCTGAGCGTAGCACGCCTCGACGATTTGGGTTGGCCGCTTTGCGACCGCCCGCCGACGCGCGCCACTCGATTCAGTCTCCCTGGAGGACAGCTCTGCCATGAACCGCCATGCCTTGAAGCCAATGGTTTCGGTCCTGCTCTTCCTGGCAGCTTCGGCCTGCGTCGCCCAAACCGCCGACGCGCCGAACTTGATCTTCATCAATATCGACGATCTCGGCTATGCAGACATCGGACCGTTCGGATCGAAGCTGAACCGCACGCCTCATCTGGACAAGATGGCTCAGGAGGGCGCAAGCTGACGTGCTTCTATGCGGCCCCCGTCTGTTCGCCGTCGCGTGCCTCGTTGATGACCGGTTGCTATCCCAAGCGAACGCTGAGCATTCCTCACGTGCTGTTCCCCAAGGACGGCGTCGGCCTGGCGCCGGAGGAAATCACCGTGGCCGAACTGTTGCGAAAGCAGGGTTATGCAACCGGCTGCATCGGCAAGTGGCACCTGGGCGATCAACCGGAGTTCCTGCCCCGGCGCCAAGGCTTCGATTACTACTTTGGCTTGCCTTACTCGAACGACATGGGGCCGGCCGAAGACGGCGTGAAGAGCAATCTGGGCGCGCCGATGCCCAAGCCTAAAGGCAAAGGGCCAGGCCAGCCGCCCTTGCCGCTGCTGCGCAACGAAACCGTGCTCAAGCGCGTGCTGGCCCACGACCAGACGACGCTGGTTGCGCTTTACACCGAAGAGGCGCGTGAAGTTCATCCGGGCACACAAGGACGAACCGTTCTTCCTCTACCTGCCCCACTCGGCCGTGCACTTTCCGATCTATCCGGGCAAGGCGTTTCAAGGCAAATCGAACAATGGCATCTACGGCGACTGGGTCGAGGAAGTCGATTGGAGCGTCGGGCAGGTGCTCGACACGGTGCGTCAGCTCGGGCTGAGCGACAACACGCTGGTGATCTTTACGTCGGACAACGGCGGTACGCAACGGGGCGTCAATGCGCCGCTGCGCGGTTACAAAGGCAGCACCTGGGAAGGCGGGATGCGCGAGCCGACCATCGCCTGGTGGCCCGGCAAGATACCGGCCGGCACGGAGACCGACGCCGTAACCAGCATGATGGACATTCTGCCGACCTTCGTGAAACTCGCCGGCGGCAGTCCCCCGACGGATCGCACGCTGGATGGACGCGATATCTGGCCGCTCCTGGCGGACGAGCCGGGCGCCACGTCGCCGCACGACGTCTTCTACTACTACCGCGGGCTGAACTTGCAGGCGGTTCGCAGCGGTCCGTGGAAGCTGCACCTGGCCAAGACCGAGCTGTACAACCTGGAAACCGACATTGGCGAAGCTATGAACGTAGCGGCAGCCCATCCGGAAATCGTCCAGCGGCTGCAGAAACTGGCCAACAAGATGGAAGATGATCTCGGCCTGGAGGGCATCGGCCCCGGCTGCCGGCCGCTCGGCAAAGTCGCCAACGCCCAACCGATTATCGATCACGACGGCACGTTCCGGACGGATTCTGGCAGCGCCGCCGCCTCAGGCCGCCGGTCGATCCGAATGAAGACGCGCGCGCCTCTCATGAAAGGATCGGCAACCATGAATCGACTCGATATACTTCTGCTTGACGATCGGGCTCCTGGCATCGCATTCGCTCGCAACCGCCGCGGCCGAGGCGCCCAATTTTATCTTCTTCATCACGGACGATATCTCGTGGAACGACCTGGGCTGCTACGGCAACTACGTTCGTTCGCACACCCCATCTGGATCGGCTTGCATCCGAAGGGATGGTCTTCGACAACTGTTACCTGGCCATCAGCAGTTGCAGTCCCAGCCGCTGCAGCATCATCACCGGCCGTTATCCGCACAACACCGGCGCTCCCGAATTGCACACCGAACTGCCCGAGGGGCAGTATTTGTTTCCGCTGACGCTCAAGCAGGCGGGCTACTACACGGTGTTGTCGGGCAAACATCACATGGGCAAGGCGGCTGACAAGGCGTTTTCGAAGATTTCGAAAGGCAAAGGCCCCGGTCTCGAAGAAGATTGGGTGGGCATCGTCCGCGACCGCCCGAAAGACAAACCGCTGTTTTGCTGGTTTGCTTCGACAGACGCTCACCGCAAATGGTCCATCAACGATCAGGCTCCCGAATACGATCCCACGAAGATCAAGGTTCCGCCGTACTTATACGATGGTCCGGACACGCGTGAAGACCTGGCAAACTACTATCACGAGGTCAGCCGGACCGATTATTTCGCCGGAAAGATCATCGAGGAGTTGGAGCGACAAAGCATCGCCGAGAACACGTATTTCATCTACTGCAGCGACAACGGGCGTCCTTTTCCTCGTTGCAAGACGCGGCTGTACGACAGCGGAATCAAGTCGCCGCTGATTGTCTGGCGCCCCGGCCGCATCTCGCCGGCGCGTTGCAGTTCGCTGGTCAGCTCCATCGACTTTGCCCCGACGATCCTGGAACTGGCCGGCTTGGGGAAGGATGAGCGAATCCAAGGCGTGAGCTTCGCCAAATTGCTGGACGATCCGCAAGCTGCTGTGCGCGATTATGTCTTTGCCGAACACAACTGGCACGTCTACCAAGCGCACGAGCGGATGGTGCGATATGACAATTGGGTTTACATCCGCAACGCCTGGCCGCAGCGGCACAACCTGTGCGTTGAATCGGACCCGACGTTTCCCGCCGGGCGCGAACTGTGGGAAACGCACTCCCGCGGTTTGCTCACCGACGCGCAGCAGGGCATTTTCCAGAAGCCGCAGCCGGCGGAAGAGTTGTTCGACGTCAGCCGGGATCCGTTCCAGTTGACCAACCTGGCCGCCTCCGCCGAAGGCGCCGCCGTGCTTGCTGATTTGCGAGACGTCCTGGATCAATGGAGCGTCCAGACGGGTGACACCGTGCCCGAAAATCCCACCAATGATCGCCAGGATCCCCAAGGCCGTCGCAACCCCGAGTACCGCCGCGGCACGTTTCCGGGGGCCGAGCGGAAGGCAGCATCAATCAACCACCCAGGCCCAGTGACGAAATAGCAGCGACGAAATAGCAGCCGCCCGCAGATCGCAAAGCATCATCGATTCCGCAGGTACATCCGGAGAGACTTCCGCTGCATAGCCCAAGAAAGCCTGATAAAGCCATGCATCCAGCCCTGATTCGCTTCGCCGTTGTGTTGTCCGTCTGCATCTTCTGTCGACACGGCCAGGCGGCGGCTCCGGCTCCGCCGGCGAAGCAGCAATATAACGTGCTGTTCATCATTTCCGACGATTTGACGTTCAATGCCCTCTCCTGCTACGGCAACCAGGTCTGCAAGACGCCCAACATCGATCGTCTCGCGGCGCGCGGGACGCGCTTCACCCGGGCTTACTGCCAAGGCACGTATTGCGGGCCGTCGCGAGCGTCGTTCCTGTCCGGGTATTACCCGCATGCCACGGGCGTGCTGGGATATACAAGTCCGCGTCCGCAAATTGGCGATCGGGCGACGTGGCCGCAACACTTCAAGAACCACGGCTACTACACGGCCCGAGTGAGTAAGGTCTTTCACATGGGCGTGCCCGGGGGCATTGAAGAAGGCAGCGACGGCGCCGACGATGCGCTCTCCTGGACGGAACGTTTCAACAGCCCGGGACCGGAATGGAAAGCGCCCGGCGACGGCGAAACGCTTGAAAACAACCCGGACGGTAAAAAGCCGGTGGTTGGCGGAAACACCTTCGTGGTCGTCGAGGCCGATGGCGACGACCTGGTGCACTCCGACGGAAAGACGGCGGCCAAAGCGGTCGAACTGATCGAACGACACCAGGACGAATCGTTTTGGATCGGCGTCGGATTCGTCCGCCCGCACGTGCCCTTCGTGGCGCCCAGCAGTAACTTTCCGCCGTTCAAACCCTACGCCAAGATGCAACTGCCCGAGAAGATCGCGGGCGACTGGGACGATATCCCAAAGCCCGGCATCAACTACAAGACCAGCCTGAACATGAAGATGGACGTCCGTCGGCAGAAGAAAGCCGTCGGCGGCTACTACGCGTCCGTCGCCTACATGGACGCGCAGGTCGGCAAAGTCCTCGATGCGCGTCGAGAAAGCGGGCATCGATGACAAAACGATCATCGTCTTCACCAGCGACCACGGCTATCACTTGGGCGAGCATGATTTCTGGGCGAAAGTCAGCCTCCGCGACGAGTCGGCCGGCGTGCCGTTGATTATCAGCGTGCCCGGCCAACAAGCCGGCCGTGTGCCATTCGCTCGTGGAACTGTTAGACCTCTACCCGACGATCGCGAGCCTCTGCCAGCTCCCGGCCGCCCGGCCACGTGCAGGGCAAGGACATCTCGAAAATGCTGGTCGATCCGAGCGCATGAGGTTCGCGATGCAGCCTTTTCCGTGGCGCCGATGCGCAAGGGCTTTCTGCTTCGCGAAGCGCCAGTACGCCTACATCCAGTACGGCGAGGACGCTTCAGGGGGCATCGAATTGTTCGACGCCGTAAAAAGATCCGAAACAGTACACGAACCTCGCCGGCATGCCGAGCACAAGGGCCTTGTCGAGCGTTTCAAGGCGAAGATGGCCATGAAATTGCAAGAGGTGCGAGACAATGACTTGCCGGCGCCGCAGCCAAAGCCGGCCGGGAAGCAGGGCTGAAAGGTCGGAAAGGCATCGCGAATCCTGACGCGACTCGTTGCCCGGCGCCAGGCAACAGCCAATCGCGATCTTGGGACTGCGCCCCGCCCGCCTCCCGCAAAGACGCTCTGTTACGGCAAAAAAATGGGGGCAAAAAAATGAAGACGGGGCTTGGAGAGAATCAGGAGGAGAGCAAGCGGGCGGCAGATTCCGCAGTGACAGGCAACCCAACTCCGGTTCCTATTTTTTGCCCTAAACTTTTGCCAGCCCTGTCCGAATCGTTTGAAGTCGACATACTCGTCATCTTGGGCGTCGCGAGCGGAACGACAACTCGTGAAGATTCCGTCACCATGGCGTTTAGGCCTGGATGTCGCACAAAAGTCGCTCCGGAACGCTCATGCAATCCGTTAGTCGCGTCCCCAAATCACAGTTCGTGATTCGGGGCCACCGCCGATCGGCTGCTCCAGCAGCTCATCACTGACCTTGCGGGGACGCTACGGACGAGCTCCCGCCTGGCTGGTTGTCTGCGCGAGCCGCTTGGCCAAGGGGCGGTTGCGGCTGCCCAGGGGCGACCGCTTGTTTCTCGTGCGGCAGCCAGGGGCGATGGCGTTCGATCTGGGCTTTCATGTCGCCCAGGCTGTGCCAGTGCATCGGCTTGCCGAGATCGACTTCCGCGACGGCAACCGTGCCCCATTCTTTCGCCTGGGCCAGCACGCTGCCGTCATGCCCGAAGACTGCTGAAATGATCCAGTCGGCGCCGACGTCGGTATAGGTGCTGCTGACGACGTAGACATGGTTCTCGCAGGCGCGGGCGGCGGCGAGCAGATCGTTGCATCCCCACACCGGCCAGGCAATCACCTCCGCCCCGTTGCGCGACAGTTCCTGCGCGACGTCAGGGTAGAAGCCGTCATAGCAGATCATCATTCCTACTTTGCCGAACCGCGTGTCGAAGACGGGATACTCACGGCCTGGCATAATGCCCCCTTCGATCTCGCCACGCGGCAACGTGACTTTGCGATACTTGCCGACGAGCTTGCCATCGGGACCGATGAGGGCGGCGGTGTTAAAGACCAGCGCCGTTGCGCTCGATCAATCCGGCGACAATGTACACGTCGTGCTGCCTGGCCAGGTTGCCGAAATACTCGGTCGAAGGTCCGGGAATCGGCTCGGCGCAGTCGACGTATGTCAGGCCGGTGTTGTAGTAGGTGAGCGTTTCGGGCAGGACGACCAGGTCTGCTTTCTGTTCGGCGGCTTTGGCAATCAACGGGGCGAACTGTTCCCGCTTCTCCTTCGGCGTTTTCCCTGCGCGGCTGATAATGCACGGTCGCCAGGCGAGCGATGCGCGGCGCCGGGGGGCCGATGCGCTCCAGCGACACGTTGCTCCACTCGACCGCCGAGTGCGGCGGGCCCCAGCGGAAGCCAAGCTCTACCACGGCCTGCCGGGCGGCCTTGGGCGCCAGGTAAGTTCCGCTTACTGTGGTCGAGCCGCCGTCTGCTTTGCCGTCGGCAGGGAACTCGGGTTCCGCTCGCGGCCGCTGTCCCTTGCGGTAGGAGCCATAGGACGGCTCGTCGTGCAGCACCTGCTTGCCGGCATCATCGAGCCAGGTGATCCTCGCCACCCCCGTGCGCCGAATAACGTCTATGCCCTGGCTGCGGCGGAGGGCGGAGAACCGATAATAATTTCCTCCCTCGACCGAGAAGGTCTTCTCCCAGTGCCCCAGCAGACCGTCGCGGTCGTCTGCTTTGATAAGCAGCGAGCCTTGCGGCGTTCGCTCGAAAAGCGGGCGAATTTCCTCGCGGGGGGCATGCGGCGCCCAGCCATCCGTCGCTTCGCTCGCCCAAGCAGTAACCGCGAACATCAGCAACCCGGCCGAAACGCAGCAGTCCGCAATCAGGAGACGTCGCATCCTTCCTCCTCGCCGTTAAGACGCCCCGAATTTCGCTCGCGCAATCATACCTGAATCATGTTCCGCCGCGGCGGCGCGATGCAAGCGTGATCGGGCCCTGGCGGGACAATTCCGGAATCAATCCGGCGCCCCGATTTTAACCGAACGCACCCCAAAATGCATGCTCCCGACGAGCGGCATCGCTTCGCGTTCCGACCAGGCGGGGCGTCAAATAAGGCCCCGCCGCATGACTGCGAAAGCGGCGATTCGGACAGCAGGCTCTTCGCTTGGGCGTCAACTGGAGGTGGGTTCGCCGCCCAACAGCGGCAGCACGTGCCCCGTAATGTAGCTCGAGTCGGCATCGGAGGCGAAGAACACGAACGCCGGGGCGATCTCCTCGGGCTGCGCGGGCCGTTTCATGCGGGTTTGCTGCCCGAAGACGGCCGTCTTATCGGGCGGCAATCCGCGGTCGGCCGGGTTGAGCGGCGTCCAGACCGGCCCCGGAGCGACCGCATTGACTCGAATACCCCGGTCGACCACGTTCTGCGCCAGAGCCTTGATAAACGCATTGATGGCGCCCTTGGTCGCCGAATAATCGAGCAGCCGCTCGCTGCCGAACAGCCCGGTCTCCGAGGTCGTCACAATGATCGACGAGCCCGGCCGCAGATGCGGCATTGCCGCTTTGGCCAAATGGAACACCGGATAGATGTTCGTGCGGAACGTCAAGTCCCATTCTTCGTTGGTAATGTCTTCGATCGACGGCTTGCGGTCTTGATGGGCCGCATTGCTGACCAGGATGTCGAGCTTGCCGAGTTCGGCGATCGTCCGTTCGATCAGTTGCTCGCAGAACGCCGGCTCGGTCAGGTTGCCCGGCAGCAGCGCGCAGCGGCGGCCGGCTTGTTCGACGTGGCGCCGCGTTTCTTCGGCGTCGACCTGCTCTTCGGGCAGGTAGCTGATGGCCACGTCGGCGCCTTCGCGGGCGAAGAACACCGCCACCGCCCGGCCAATGCCTGAATCGCCGCCGGTGATCAGCGCCGTCTTGCCTTCGAGCTTGCCCGCCGCACGGTATTGGCTGCCTTCGAATCTTGGCTTCGGCTCCAACTCGGCTTCCATGCCGGGCTTGGCCAGTTTGCGATCGGGAAAAGGCGGCTTGGGTTCCAACTCGGCCAGCGTTTGCGCGGTGGTTCCGTTGCCGGATTGTGGGCTGCTTTGTCGCGCTGCACTCATGACGATCGTTCTCCAGAACCTGGTGGTCGTGCGCCCCGCCAAGCAATAACCGCAAAGCTCGTGCCAGCGCAGTCCATCGAACCGCACGGGCGAGCAAGCAGCGCCGCCCCGCTGGGGCAATGCAAGACAATGAGATCCGCAAGCTCGATAGAAATGGAGTGCCTGCGTGATTGTCGATCGCTCAACGACCGCGCGAGACGATGCGGGACGGCCGGCAGAGACCAGGTCAACGGCGCCGCTTTGCGACAGGAAGCAGCCGTCAAACGGGAGCCCGTAGGCCGGCAATCCTCGTCATTTGTCCGGTTTCAATTCGTCCAGGCGGCGCCTCGCCTGGACGGCCAGGGGCGAGTCGGCAGGCGCCCACTCTGTCGCGAGCCGCAGATACTCCGCCGCCTCGCCGCGGCCGAAGACGCTGCGCGACTTGGCCTGACCGAACAAATAGCTCGCAGCTTTCTGCCATGAAGTCGTCCGCAAATACCGCCGTTTCCGCCGGGATTTGCGAATCCACGCCGCGGCGAATGCTTCGCGGCAGTCGGTCGCTCAGACAGGGGTCATGACCGTTCCGTTCACTTTCTGATTGAGGAGGGATTGACTATGTTCGCGTTCACCCGTTCGGTGCGTCGCAGTTTGACGTCCGCCGCATCGGCTTCCGACAGACCGGCCCGGCGGGCCCACAACTGTAAAAGGGGCGTGTAGAGATCGACAAACCGCCGCCAGGCCGAATCATCGCTGGCGGTACGCAGGCGCTCCAGCAATGTCAGAGAGGTCGAATCCATCGGCGAAAATCGAAGCTGGCCCGTCGAAAGCATTCCATCTGAAGGCCGTTGATTTTATCACGCCATCCGTATCGTTGGCGAGAGCCGTAGCAATTGAGATTTCGATTTTCACGCCAACCGACGTGCGGCGTGAGATCTCAGGAAGGCCTGGAGTTACAATGCCACTGCTGCGAAAGCGGTCTCGGACGTTCTGACTCGGCATTCGCACAAGGGCTTCGGGAACATTGGCAGGATGTAAGTCGCTGCCTGAGCTGATTGAGAAGAAAGCATGATGAAAACAGCATCGAT
Organism: Pirellulales bacterium; assembly: GCA_963786255.1. Classification (GTDB taxonomy): domain Bacteria; phylum Planctomycetota; class Planctomycetia; order Pirellulales; family JAICIG01; genus JAICIG01. The sequence continues at coordinate 210,683 of CAWAYY010000025.1, read as the reverse complement.
CGTCGTCGCCCTGCTTGCCATCAGCGCGGCACGCCTGCAGGCGGTAGAGTCGCCGAGTTTGCTCGCGCCCGTGGTGCAGTCGTTCGTCGATCAGAAAATGGCGCCCGGCATTGTGACTCTCGTCGCCGACCGGAACGGGATTCTGGCGATCGATCGAGCCGGTTATGCGAGCCTGGCAAACAAGACGCCGATGCGCGACGACGCCTTATTCTGGATCGCCTCGATGAGCAAGTCGCTCACCGGCGCCGCGCTGATGATGCTCGTCGATGAAGACCGTATCCATCTCGACGATCCGGTCGAGAAATACTTGCCGGAATTCAAAGGCCAGATGATTGCGGGACCGGATGGAGCGGACGCGCCGCGCCCGCCCAAGCATCCCATCACCATCCGCGAAGTGATGAGCCATACCAGCGGCCTGGTTCTGGCCAACGACCCGGGACTGGAACGCACCCACGTCCTGAAAGACGACGTCGCCCAGTACGCGCGGCGACCGCTGCGTCAGGAACCGGGCGCGAAATACGAGTACAACAACTGCGGCATCAACACCGGCGGTCGAATCATCGAGGTTATTAGCGGAATGAGCTACGCGGACTTCATGCAGCAACGGCTGTTCGACCCGTTAGGCATGCAGGACACCACGTGTTGGCCTGATGAGGAGCAGGCCGCGCGGCTTGCTCACACGGCGCGGTCGACCAAGGACGGGCAGGGCCTCGTCGAGATCGAGCAAGACGCAAACGTCACGCGTGATCAGGTCCTCAAGTTCAGCGGCGGCGTTGCCGTACCCAGGGCAGTCACGAAGGACATGGGCCTCAGCATGGCGTTCAACTATGGCAAACGGTACGCAATGCCGGCCGGCGGCTATTTCTCGACTGCCCGCGACCTCGGCCGCTTCTGCCGGATGCTGCTGCGAGGCGGAGAACTTGACGGCAGACGCTATCTCTCCGAGCGGGCCGTGCGCGAGATGACGAAGTCTCAAATCGGCGAGGCCACGCTTAACCAACGCGAGAGCTACGGCGTCGGTTGGAGCGTGAAGCGGACCGCGGACGAAGGCCTTGCGGCCGGGAGCTTCGGCCATCGGGGCGCCCGACGCACGGCTATGTGGATTGCCCCGGCGCACGGTCTCGCGATGGTGATCCTGGTCGAGCGTTTCGACATGCCGGGCGACCAGCAGAAAGCAATGTACGGCGGCTTCATGAAAGCTGCCGTCGAAGCGTTCGGAAGCGGTGCGACGGAGTCGGGTACTGCGGCCCCTGCAGCCGCGCGGCCGAAGGCCAGCACGCCGGTCCTGGCGCCGAAGAAACCGGCGCCGACGATGGCAGACGTGGCCTTCGGCCCTCATCCGCATCAACGTATGGACGTCTATTTGCCGAACAGCGGCGAGGCTCCGTATCCCGCCTTGCTTTGGTTCGGCGGCATCTGGAAGGCGGCAAAACATCCGGCGAACCTCAACTTTTTCGGCGCGAAAGGGATCGCCGTGATCGCAGTTCAACTCCGCACGATGGAAGATGCCGTCGCCGCCAAGGAACCGGAGCCGATCTCGTACGTGCAGCGCGATGCCGTCCGCGCCGTGCAATTCGTTCGACTGAACTCGGCGAAGTGGGGCCTTGATCCTCAGCGGCTGGCGGTCGGCGGCGGCTCTCAGGGGGCTCAACCGGCGTTGTTCGTCGGCTGCTCGCGCGACCAGGCCGATCCCGACGCGAGCGATCCGGTAGCGCGGCAATCTTCGCTGGTACGGTGCGTCGCGGCCTATCGCTGCCAGCCGACGCTCGATCCCGTGCGAATGCAGCAGTGGGTATCAGGCGTCAAGTGGGGCGCACCGGCGCTGGGCGTATCTTTCGAGGAGTCCTTGAAACGCCGTGACGAATTGCTGCCGATATTGCGGCGATGGTCGCCGGACTATCTGCTGCATCAGGACGCGGCGCCGATGTTTTTCGAGAACGAGTGGGGACTGACCCGCCCGGACGACATCACGCAAACCAATTACGACGTCCACTCGCCGCGTTGGGCGCTGGGGTTCCAGAAGCTGGCCCTGGAAGCTGGCGCGACGTGTTACGTGAAGTTCCCCGGCCATCCGGCGGACGAGGCGGCCAATGACATCTGGGACTTTGTGGCGAAACAACTGGATCGCCAACCAACAAATCGCTGAGCGGTGCCGCGGGCGAGGCGCGGATGTCGGTAAGCCGGCTGGCGAACACGCGGCGCATAAGGCGCGGCCCTCGCGGGCGCGTCATCGCGATCCGTGTTCCGAAAGGACGAGCTGACTTCTTGAGGCGGCCAGACAGATCGGTTGCGCTCCGGAAAGGCTTCACGCGGCGAAATCATTGCGATAAGATCCGATCGTCATGACGTCTGTATCGACCACAAACCGCCGCGTCTTTCGATACTCGCTGTCGGCCTTGTTCTTGGCGGTGGCCGCGTGTGCGGTTTTTTTCGCCTGGCTGCGAGTGCCGTTGGAGCAAGTCCGCCGCGAGGCGGCGATTGCTAAACGCGTCGAGCAGCTCGGCGGCCGCGTTACCTGGGGCGGCTCTCTGGAAGGGAAGGGAAAGCAGGGGCGCTCGTACATTGGCGCGATCGACCTGAGCGGCGCCGAGGTTACCGAAGTCGATCTTGCCGCGATCGGCGAGCTGACCGAGCTGACTCATCTATGCGCTGAACGATACGCGGATCACTGATGCCGGCGTAGCGCTGCTTGGCGGGCTGCCGCGGCTGGAGCAGATCGAACTTTCCGGAACGACGATTTCCGACGCTGGAGTGCGCCGGCTCTCGGCTGTCTCCACGTTGCAGGTCATTCAACTCAAACGTTGCGTTATCAGCGACGGCGCCTTAGTTTCGCTTGGCTCGCTGAAACGGCTTTGGCTATTACATCTGGATCAAACGCCAATCACCGACCAGGGGCTGCAGTCGCTAAGGTGGTTGCCAGGATTACGCACGCTGGGCTTGAGCGGAACTCGCGTGACTGACGCCGGTTTGGAACTGCTGCGAGAGCACGAGCAACTGGAAATGCTCTATCTTGACGACACGGCCGTGACCGATGACGCGATCTCGCGATTTAACGACGAAATGCCCAATAATCCAGCCTTGCGCTGATCGCAATGCCGGAGACCGGCGAGGCATTGGTTCCAGGCGACCGGGATTTTACCGGCGTCGCTCCAGCGCATAGGCTGCAAATCCTTACGGTCTTGCCTTGCGTTGACAGGTCCGGGCCAGCCCCGTCGACGCGATGGCCGAATCTTCGGGGCCGGCGAGCACCGCCTCGAAATCCTCTCGCGCCTCCGCCAGCTTTCCGTGCTGGCTCGCGGCGGCCCGGCCACTTACACTTGAAGTTCCGCTCGGACCAACCTGGCGAAGAGCCTCTCTCGGCGTGGGCCGCGGGAGATATACGTCGTTGACGACGCAGACGCGTAGGCCGACCGCCAGACGATGTTCCGGATCGTCCACGCCGCGGCCCAAGATACACCTTGATCCCCGATTGCACGAGACCGCTACATGACACGACCTATATACCGTTCGCTCCACTCGTCCCGCTGCGCCGGTCTCGCGGCGCTGGTTGGCCTGCTGGCGGCAACCGCGCCGGCCTTCGGTCGCGACCCGATCCGACTCACCCACGGGCCGATGCTCGGCCGGCCCTCGGCGCATAGCGTGACCGTCTGGGGTCGCACGTCGGATCCCGGCGCGTTCACCGTGCATTATGGCGTCGACGCGGATCATCTTGACCAGGTCAGCGCTCCGGCGACGACCCGCATTGGGCATGACAACACCGGCGTCGCCCGGCTCGAAAAGCTGCAGTCGGACGCTCGCTATCATTACCAGATCTGGGTCAACGGCCGGCCTCACGGTCTGCCCGGCAGTTTCCACACGCTACCCAGTCCGGAGGATACGCGGAACGAGAAATACAATCCCCAAGGGCTGTTCAACTTCCGGTTTGAGATTGGATCGTGCGCCAACCAGGATCCGCTGCACGGCGGCGGCCACCGCGAGTTGACTTACGAACACCTCAACCGCGACTGGGCCGACAAGGTTCACTTCCACATCATGAACGGCGATTGGCTCTACGAAGAGCTCCGCGAGTACCCGCCGGAAGCGTGGCGGCTGGTGCAAGGCGTCGAGGAGTTCCCGCGGTCCGTCGAAGTCATGCCGACCGTCGTCGGCGCTTGGGAGAACTACAAGCTGTATCTCAGCCGCGGCGGCAGCCTGGCGAAATGGCACCGCAACGTGCCGAGCTATTTCACCTTCGACGACCATGAGCTCGTCAACGATATCTGGGGTTCCTCCGAGGCGGGCCTCAGGAATCGGCGCGCCGTGTTTCGCGATATCGGCGGCTATGCCTGGATGGACTATCTCGGCTGGGCGAACCCGATGGCCTACGACCACCCCATGCACTTCGGACACGCCACGATGCAGCAGGGAAGCGACCTGCTGGTCGATGGGCAGACCGATTTCACGCGGCTGCCGCTGAAGGAAATGCTCAACCTGCACGTCCACTGGGGCACTCCGCAGGCCGGCGTCAACGACATCCGCTACGACGACGATTCCGGCAACCCCAACAGCTACGTCTACGATATCGTCGAAGTCGTAGACCCGCATACGCTCCGGCTGCACATGCCGGCCAAGGCGGATGGCATGGTCCGCTATTCCATCGGCCGCCGCAGTTACGGCAAGTTCCGCGTTGCCAACTGCGAGTTCTATCTGCTCGACACCCGCGGCGACCGCGACCTGCATGACATCAAACGCCGCGACAAACCGGGCGTTTCGATGCTTGGCAAGCACCAGCGGGATTGGCTGTTGAATTCCATGCGCGAAAGCGACGCTGACTTCTTCTTCGTCGTCTCGACGGTTCCCTTCATGATTCCGCACAGCGGGGCGGGTGGATTCGAGTTCGACGAGTCGAACAAGGAGGAGGCCTGGACCGGTTTCTTCGACGAGCGCGAATTGATGTTGCGCGAGTGGAGCAAGCTGAACAAGAAGGTCTTCGTGATGACCGGCGACTTGCACAATAGCTTCGCGATCAAAATCACCGACGATATTTGGGAGTTCTGCTGCGGTCCGCACAACAGCGTGAATCATGTCCCGGCTCTCGACGAATCGAACCGCCCGGCAACCGGAAAGTTCAAATTCGGGCCGCGGGAATGCGATATCCGCTGGAGCAGTTACATCCTGCCGGACCTTCCGCGTTTGGAACGGCTCTACCCGCACTTCTGCATCGTGCAGATCAACAACGTGTTCAACATGCCGCAGAAGCTGGGCGGAAAACGTTGGGTGGCCTACCCGCATCCTCAGGTGATCTTCCGCTACTACAACGGCCGCACCGGCGAGTTCGACTACGCGGAGGCGGTGTCGGTGGATCGGGAGTGAAGGGCGGTCTTCGCCGGTGCGGGGCGTTGCTTGGCGCTCGTGCCGGCCGCTGATCGCAGAGCTCCGGACTCGCCGCCAGCGCGTGTTCGCCGCGCCCGTGCTCGCACGAGTCGAGATCGCCGGCGGAGGAAAAGGCAAACCAATCGCGAACGGCTCGCCCCGCGCGGCCGCAAGCTGAGAGACGAATGGCCAGGGCCGCCGTAACTCACAGTTGCAAGGTGGAGTTTCAGTTACCGTCTCGCGAGGGCGCAGCGCGATAAGTTTTATTGCGGCCGCCATTGCGGCATGAATAGAATGCGGGTAACCGAAGACCTATTTCTGCGGCGGTCGTCCTAGCAGCAAGCCACCAGGCGGCTGGCGCGGTCCGATGTTCAATGTCAGTTCCAGGGCAATCACTCCGCGAGCTCTAAAGTCGGTGCGAGAAATTGCGCGCAGGGAACACCACGCTAGAGAATACCGGCAATGGGCATGAGAGCTGAAGCAAAGGCGAATCAGGCACACTTGTTCAACCGCGAGGAATCCCATCATGGACGCCCGTTATCATTTACGGCGCCGCCGCCACTTCAAGGGAAGCTTGCCGTTTCTTTTCATCGGTCCGGTTGCAATTCTTTCATGTATTGGTTGCTCGCAGCCTTGGCCAAACAACGTGGGAGCCCAAATCTGCCTAAAGTACGAAGAACTGTCGAAGGTGCTCTCCGACGTCACCGATTTGGAAACCGCTAAGGCTGTCCTTCCACGACTGGAGACATGGCAAGCAGACTTTGGCCAGCTTCATTTGAAAGCAATTGAGCATTCCAATCGCGCTGCGGCAGCCAGGACAGAAGTCGACCAGAGTACGCTCAAGAAGTTTCGCAATCAATTCGACGCAGCCGCCGAGAAAGCGAAACGGGAGAACGAACGATTGGGCCGCTTTCTTCACTATGGCGACGACCCCGCGGTCGGCAAAGTTCGAAAAATCGTAACGCGATGGTACAAGAATCCATTCTAAATTCGTCATTCGCGCAACCGAGGGGAGAAGTTGGAACGCCCCAGCGGCCGTTTGGTCTGGCAGAGCCGCCGACCGGGACGCAACCGATGCGCGCCCGGAACGTAACACCGTGGCGCTTTATCCGAAGGCCGTGATTGATGGCGCCTTCGTCGGCATCGCCATTGACCAGGATTTGGTCTATTTCCGTCAAGTCGATCGGCTTGCGAAAGAGCCGGCCGCTGTCTGGGCCGCCATCCGATTTCTTTCCTAATGGGCGGTGATTGACAGGTCAATTTATTCCAAAGCCCAACCGATGCTTCCGGTGAAGGTGTGGTCCTGCGGGGCGAGGCATGTTCTTTATACTCCAGACGGACCCATCGTCGAAATGCTGTCAGCGGACTGACCACGCGCACTCTGCTGATGCGCGGACTTACTTGCCGCCATGCTCGCGGATGGCATGGATCGCGGCTTCGTTGACGCAGTGAGGATCTTGAAACTCCATTGCAAAGCCCATCGCGGTGACGTCGCGGTATTCACGCGGGCATCCGTCGCCCATTCGAGTAAAGCATGGCCACCGGAAGGTCGCACGGAGGTTCGGGTCCGCCCCGTTGCGGATCAGCAGGCGGGCGAGCGAGTCATCGGCCTCAATCGAGAACGTCACCGTCGTATGAAAGAGCGGCGTATTTCCGCCAAAGCCTTCGGCGTCGACCTCGGCGCACGCGTTGACGTCGGCGCCGTGAGCAATCAGCCATTCGGCGATCTTCTTTTCGCCGTACTCGACGGCGATATGCAGCAGCGTGGCGCCGGCCAGCGGGGCGACCGTGAATCCGACCCCGCTCAACTCTGGAGGAAAGACTTCGGTTTCGCGGAACCGCCGGCGCACCAGCGCTGCGTCGCGAGCGACCAGCGCCTGAACGAGGTCTATTCGTCCTCGATGGATCGCCATCGGCGCCGTGTCCGGCAAGGAATAACCGGACTGGACAAAAACTTCCAGGCAGTCGCCTCTGCCACGAGGGTTTCTCCAAGCGGTCGTCATCAGATTCTCAATGCAACTGCGTGCTACGGCGTGCAAGTCGGCGCCACGAGCGATTAACCACTCGAGCGAGCGCGGCTGCAGCGTTTCACAAGCCGCGACAAGGATCGGATAGTTCCCGGCCCAGAGCGCGTTTACGTCGGCGCCATGTTCGACGAGCAACTCCATCACCGGAAGTTTCGCATCCGACAAGGCGGCGCGCATCAGCGGACCGTCCCCGCCTTGATGCACGTCTGAGCCGTTTTTGAGCATCCATCGCAGTACGGCCAGTCGCTCGTCCGTCGGCGGGACTCGCCGGGGCCACTCCGCCGCATAGGTTAGCGGGCCATCAGCGTTGTATCCCAAGGGCGCGCGATGCAGGCTGGGATTGCGGGTCATCATCGTCTGGACGCGTGCGACATCGTTGGCGTCAATGGCGGCTTTGAGCCGGCCGATCTCCTCAAGCGACTCGACATGGGCTTTGAGTTTCGACCAGCTTGCGAATCCATATTCGCGGGCGAGTTGGAACAGCGCCTCGGTCAACGACGCGGCGCGTCCGGACCGCAAAAGATCTTTGGCCTGGCTCTTCAGATGGCGAAGGTTGGGCTTCTCGGGCAGCGAACGGCTGCCGCGATCGGGGTCGGTCGACATGGCGACCTCCTTTCATCGTGGCGCCCGATGTCCGCGTGGCGGGCTGAAAGAAGGTTCGCAATCTGTCGTTCGAACCGGCGATGGGCTTCTACCCTTTCCGCGGACCGGCGGCAGTCGTGCTGCCGCCGGTCATTATACCGTCGACCGCTCGCGTCAGATACCGTCGACCGCTCGCGTCAGAATCATACGACGACGGCTCTTGCCGGCGCCGGCCGGCCGGCGCCGAAGCAGTGCTGGAGAAAGTCGCGTGAAGGGCTCAGCCGCTTCTGCAAGTCGGTCCCATTCGTCGCACGTCCCGTGCTGTCGCTCCGCGGCCGCTACCGCGTCGGTTGTTCCGACTTTGTCCCATTCTCAGGTTCAACGTCCGTGTGCAAAAGCGCCGCGGAGGCTTCCGCGATCCGAAAAGCGGCCTCAAATTGGCGCGGTTCAGGAACTTGCCCCCGCCAGTTTCTGTGCGCACGGGGGAAATGCCGCCCAAACATCGAGCCGCACGCAGGATTGAAGGTCCGCCGGAATCGCCAGTTCAGGCATGGTGCGCCGACGGCTGTGCCGCTTCCGCTTCGCCTGCGCTCCAGCGGCACAACCTAACCCAAGAGACAATAGCCATTCCCCAAACCGTATACTCATAATCCTTGCTACGAAAAACGGGCGCACTCGCGTAATTCAGAGCAGGGGCGCCGAATTGGCGCTGCTGCAGGCGGCGACGCCCCAGACTTTCGGCTGCGGGCCGCTGACGCGGATGAAGTTGTCTTCAATCGGGAGGCGCCGTGGTGCGGTTTGTCCGCCGAATGGGACGTCGATGGTCGAATTGATCAGCGAGGGACGCTACAATCGGAGCTTTGTGCTCACCGGAGTTCGCCCGATGCCCCTGCCGACCCATGACGACGAACTTTTGCGCGACCGAGCCCATTTGCTCCACCCGCTCCACCGCCGCGAGGCGCAGGCAAAGGCGCACGTTTGGGTTGGGGGCCAGGGGGCGGTGCTGGTTGACCAGCACGGCACGGAGTACCTCGACGGACTGGCCGGACTGTGGAACGTCGTCGTTGGACACGGCCGACGCGAATTGGCCGACGCCGCGGCTCGGCAAATGAACGAACTGGCCTACGCCTCGTGCTACGCCGGCAGCACGAACCGCCCGGCTATCGCACTGGCCGAGCGATTGGCGGGGCTCTGTTACCCCGGCATCAATCGCTTTTTCTTTACCACGGGCGGGGCCGAGTCGAATGAATCGGCCTTCAAGACCGCCCGCTTCTACTGGAAGCTTGCCGGCAAGCCCGACAAGTACAAGATCATCAGCCGCATCTGGGGCTATCATGGCGTGACGCTGGCCGCCATGTCGGCCACCGGTATCACGTCGTACTGGCCGATGTTCGAGCCGCGCACGCCCGGTTTCGTCCACATCGAGAGCCCTTATCCCTACCGCTTCCAACCGTCGGCCTCCGCGAGCGATTCGCGGACTCCAGGTCAACAGGCCGCTGACTTACTCGAAGCGGCTATCCTGCGCGAGGGCCCCGATACGGTGTCGGCGTTTCTGGGCGAGCCGGTGCAAGGCGCCGGCGGCGTGATCGTGCCGCCGGAGGACTACTGGCCCCGAATCCGCGAAATCTGCGACCGTTACGACGTGCTCTTAATCGCCGACGAGGTGATCACCGGATTCGGCCGGACGGGCGAGTGGTTCGGCCTGCGCCTACGGCATCGAGCCCGACATCGTGAGCTTCGCCAAGGGAATCACTAGCGGCTATTTTCCGCTGGGCGGCATCGGCGTCAGCGACCGCATTGGCGCCGCGATCGACGGCGCGGCCGAAGATACCACCTGGATGCACTCCTTCACCTATTCCGGGCATCCCGTCGGATGCGCCGTCGCGTTGGCCAACCTGGAGATCATTGAGCAGGAGGGGCTTGTCGAGCGGGCCGGCGGCTCGGCCGGCGCTTGCTCGAAGGTCTGCGGACGCTAAGCTCGCATCCGCACGTGGGCGACGTGCGCGGGGTGGGTTTGATGTGCGCCGTCGAGTTGGTAGCGGACAAAACGACGAAAGCCCAGTTCGCGGCGGCGGAGAAGGTCGAGCGCGCATCTTTGCCGCGGCGGAAGAACGGGGCCTGTTCAGCCGGACGCGCGGCGACATTTACAACCTGGCCCCCTGCTTTGTCGCGACGGAAGATCAGATCGACCGGATGGTCGAGATTCTAGGCGACTCAATCCAGGCTGTGCTGGGCCGCTGAAACGCGGCCTTCGGCGCAAACCAGCAAGCCCGGTTGCAACCGAGATAAAGGAACTTAATCCTCGTCGCTGTCGGCGGGAAAGAACTTGACCGTGCCAACGGGTGATGCGCTTACTTTGCCATTTTGCCATTGATGCACGTTGTGACTATCGCCATCCACGTAATACTATGGCCCCGTCTGGAATGGCGTGTTCGAGCGTAAACCAGCCGTCCTGAGGATCTTCTTGGTAAATAATCTTGTCGATTTCGTAATAGTAGTCCCAAGTCTGAGGCTCTATTTTGATGGATTGCGACTTATTCACCGGAAAGCCGTCGAGCAAAGCGCCGGCAGCAACGTCTGAACCGCTTACGGCTCTGGCCTTCTGTTCCCAGGAGATCTTCAACCTGACAAAAGATGGCAAAGAGTCCGCGTAGCGGACCTCCAGGATTGTCAGCGTCACTCGAATCGGTTGGCCTATGCCGTCCGTTTCCGCCTTTGCGGCTGGTCGAGATACTTCTATATGCTTGAGGCCGAAGCGATCGAGCGGGTCGAACAGTGCGCAAAACTCGAGGTCGTCGGTTTCTACTGAAAATCCAGATAGGCGTTTTGAATCGAAGAGTTGATTCTCCAAAAGCTGGCAAGAGGCCGATCGGGCCAGCTGCTGCAGTGATTTGGTTTTGCAATTGCATGGAACATAGCCAAACAGCACGCCCAGCGGATGACGTAAGCAGCTCGTTGGACCATTCGTCTCCGCGTCTTCGTTTTGTCATCGAAACGCAGACATTAAATGGGGGGTCAACGCCCAGATGTTTTGGGACCAGCGCCACGTTCAAACAGGTATCTGGAGTGATCAAGCTCTCTTCGACTCCCTGATCTTCCGGCGCAAAATCGGGCTTTCCAGTCACCCCAACAAGTTGAGTCGCGGAAGTGCAGTGAAACGACTTACGCGCGACGCTGACTCGGAATTCGCCGGTGGATTCCCATTTCGCGGCGACGCCTTTGGTCGGCCTGGACCTGGTATAGTAACCCGAGTACGCGAACCGGGCCTCTTTCAGCGGCGATAGTAGTTCCGAATACTTATCGACATAGACTTGCGCTCGATTGGGCGCAGGCGATTGCTGCGCGAATAACGGCGTTGTTGCAACGGCAACGCCCAGGACGAGCTGAAGGCCGATGAGATGGCGGGGAAGCATCCTGAGGATGACGCCCGCGGTAAACGGACCGCAATTCCTGAAAGGGCTCACTGCGCTACTCCTTCGTAAAGTCCGCGATCGGTTCCCGCCAGATGAACAGCGGCGTCTATAGCAAAAGCTGCCCTGAGAGGGCAATGTCAACTGCGTTTGCGCCAAAGCGAACGACGAACCAGACGGCCCGTGGACATCCATAGTCAAGGCACTTTTCCTTGCAGAAGCGTTCACTGCGCGCCGCCGCTCGTCTGGCGTCGGAGGTTACGGCGCGGCTAAAATGCAGCTAACCCAGGAACCGACACCGGCGGCCGACTGCGGAGCGGTTGCCTCTCTGCGGTCATTGCCTCCCGCGAGCGTAACCGTTCACGCCTCGGGAAGTAATGAAGGCGCGGGCTGATGTCGGAAATGGGCTTCGAGGGCCAATGTTAGGTAGCCGAAGATCGAGCGTGATTGCAGTCGGCAGGTTTCGCTGACGGTCAACATGCGTTCGATGAAACGGCTGCCCGACGCGCTCTGTGTTCCGAACGATAGCTTCCGGTAAATAACCGCCGGACGAAGCGCGCGTTCCGCCGTATTGTTGGTGGGTTCGATGCCCTGAACTTCTACGAATGTCCAGAGCCAGTCGCGGTGGTCGTAGAGTTCCGCGCACATGCCGGTCAGGCGCGCGTTTCCGCTGAACACGCCGCGCAGCAACAACGCGTCGACCTTCTTTCGGATAGGGGCCATCTCGCTTTGGAAGACCTCCCAAGTGAGTTTGCCCAATTTGTAACGCCACCAAGTATCGAACATCAGTCGGACCTGCCGCATCAGGTCATGCCCCAGGCGCCGGACCTGGGGATCGGGATGGTCGATCAGGGCTTGAATATCGCGTTTCAAATGCGCCCAGCACCATTGCAGTCGTTTGGCCCGCCAGTACATCTTGGCCCGGTCGCAGTTAATGACGCCCGTGAAGACGTTTCCCAGCAGCTTCGGCAGTGCCGTGGCTTTACGGCTGGAAAAGATGGCGAACACGGCAAATTTCGCCGCCACCGCCGCCCACAGCCAGGCCTTTTGGTTACCCTGCTTCGTCGGCGATTCGTCCATGTTCAACTGCTCTTGGGCGGCCAATGCCTGCCTCAATTCCTCGTAGGGCTGCTCCAGCGCCGCAGCAACTTGGTTCTGCATTTTCACCGTCAGCGACGCACAGCACGGCATACCGAGAAAGTCTTGCAGAAAGAAGGCTGTCCGGCGTTTGCTTTGCCGGAAGTGTCCCATCAAGAGACCGACGAAGGCCACCAGGCGCGGCCCCGACTGTCCGCTCGGGACGCCTTCGGGAAGCGGCGCGCACGTGGTCTCGCGACAGCACGGACACACTCGGCGGTGGCGTTGAAACTCTGTGACGAATGCCTGGATTTCCGGGAGCTCCCAAACTTGGTGGCGCAACGGTTCGGGATCCTGTCCTTGGAGGGCCGTACCGCATCGTCGACAAGCATCGGGAAACAGCGGAACCACCTTGCTGCATTTCTCGGTCGGAATCAGCTTGCGTTCCGCCTTCGGATGGCCGCGTTGCCCGCCCCGCTTCTTCTTGGACTTCTTCTTGTCTTTCGGCGGCTTGGCGTGCGGATGTTCGGTGCTGGGAGGCAACGAGGAGTTGCGCGGCGTCTTCCGGAAGCCGGCCAGCTCCGCCTCCAACTTGGCGATGCGCTGTCGTTCCTCAGCGAGTCGTTGCTCGTAGTAATTGATGAGCGAAACCACCAACGCCTGAATGTCAGGCGGCAAAGCCTGCAATTGTTCGGGCGTTATCGGCGTGTGCGGCAGCGACATGCCGCCTATTTCACCGATTTCGCGTTCTGCGCGAAGACCAAAATCACGCCCTGGCTACGCCAGGGCGTGAACGGTTACCCCGCGAGCCAAGGGCAGTCCGAGAGGACCTAGCGAGATCGCTCCGAAAAAAAACGACGCACGAATTTGAGACGACTGATTCTGCTGGAACCTCGTTACTCGTCCTCAATTCCATCGGAGCCGAGCAATAGCGATTTTGCAAGCTTCCTAGCGAGTCTTCGCAATCGCTTGATCTGATCAGGCGTAAATGACAAGTATCGATTTTCCGTTGCCCATCGTCTCGGACGTCGAACGACGTATGCCGCACGGCAGCCGATTTCATCGCTGCCTTTTGAGTACTGCTCAGCGGTCTCCGACAAGATGCGTTCTGCAAGCTGACGCGCGGACGATACAGGGACCTCGGCAACTGCCGAAAAATAGTCGCCGGCAGCCAGGTCGCCGATGCCCCCGATCGACTTGAAGTCACCGGGATCGAATATCAGCACCCCCTTTGCCGTGGAACCAAGCTCGCACGCCGGCGCAACTCGTCATTGATGTCGGCGACTTGCATGTCAAGAAACTCGATGAGCACTAGTTTCCGCGCCAGTTGCCAAGGTTCCAGCTTCAACTCCAGGTCTTGCTGGTCGTGGTCGAGCGTCACGTTGAGACGCGCTCACTCGCCGTTGCAATGCATAGCTGAACAGCTTAACACTCTTTGCGGCCGGCAACCCCGAAAAATGGAAACGCCCGAGGTGGTCCGCTTCCACAGCCACTCGTTTTGTTATGTCGTCGCCGAACAGCATCTCCACCATTGCGCCGGCACTTGGATTATCATTCTCATCGAGAAGCGTGCCCGAAATGGAATGCCCTTTCGAAAGCACGATCCGCAGTTCCTGCCGCTCGTTGGCGCTGAGTGCATACACGTCGGCGAGCGTCTTTTCCTGGAACAGACTGTGTTTGAATTCAAGTTCGCCCGTCGCCTCTAGTTCCTTCAGATAGGCGCCGCCCAACGGAAAGTCAAAAACTTCAAAGCGCCCCTTCGCGTTCGTTTTGGTAGTCGCCACGTAACCGTCTGACACCGGTCGCCGGAAAAGCCCCGTCACTTCAACGCCTGATACGGCGCCTCCGTGCTCATCCACCACGATGCCCGCGACATAAGCAGCTGGTTGCAGCACGAATGATGCCGCCACAACGTCGCCCGGAAAGACGCGCGCCTGGCGACGGTCTCCGCCACCCATCATCGTCCCTGCTGCGGCTTGGTAGCCTGCTGCGGTTTGGTAGCCCTTCAACATGGCATTTACCGCGATTGACCCACCGCCGTCGCCAACCGGGATTCTCACCGCGTATCGCCCGTCTTGGTCGGTCTTCGTAGAATAGGTCGTATGACCTGAACCTGGGTGAACGTCTCGCATGTCCGCGGCCGGCGTCGCAACGACAACGGTTGCTCCCGCCAGCAGGTCGCCGGCTTCGTTGATAACGCGGCCCGTCAGCAGGGCGACGGCGCACTGCTGAGCGAATGCGCCGCCCGGTTCATCAAGCCTCGCAAGGCAGCCGAGTAAAACGACTCCGATTGTCGCTGTGAGACGCCGCACGTTCATCGTTTTCATGGCTTGGCCTTCAATTCGGACAATTCCTTGCGACAGAATCCAGGTCTTGGTCCGAGAGCACAATGTCGCCCGCCGTCCTCGCCATCGAAGTTCGCCCTTGCTTTTTGAAGAAGACCTGGGTTGAGTAGGTTGCATCGGGAGCCTGGTCCGTCTTGCGGCGCTCGCAAGCAATAGTTCGATAAAATCGCGAACATTCCTCACGCGGGTGGATGAAACTACGCAGAAGCAATCGCCCGCCGCCAAGCCGTGGATCCGCAATGGCGAAAGCCCCTCTCCTAAATCGACCACGAGCGCTCCTGCGTGAGTCGAGGTCGTATATCTCCTTCAGTTCAGGGGTGACATCGCAAAGCGAGAGCCCCAATACAGCCGTTCGTTGCGGCTCCTTGGTCAAGCGATAGGGTTCCATTCGCAGATCGACGCCGTCAAGGTCGCGGTCAACGACAAGGGACATCCGGGCTTTTTGCCGAATGGAAATGGCATGAGCTCGCAATAGGGCCTCGCCGCGAGGCAAGCCGGCTATTTGGAAACAGCCTGCGTTGTCGGTGACCTTGGTCCGTCGAATTCGGTTCTTACCCGCCAAAATCTCAACGAGCGTCGTGGGCACGGGCTTGCCGGCAGCATCGACAATCGCCCGGAAACGGTTTTCCCTCTCTGCAGCTCGATCCGCAGATTGCGCAATGTTTCGTCGTCGAGACCATAGAGGGCGTCAATCTTCTTCGACCAGAAACCTGGCAGCTCAAACGTTAGTCTGGAGGCCCCTTCACAGCGAGGAAGTTGGGCGGACGCGGCGGGAGCTCGAATATCTCAAAGCGGCCGTTGCGGTCGCTTTGAGCAGGCCCGATATAGTACTCGTCCGTCGAGCCACTATCGATGTGCACCCCACCTAAGGGGCTGCCCTGCTCATCAACGACGATCCCAGCAACATAGAGCCCCGGTCGCAGAACGAAGGAGGCGCCTTGCTGATGGCCGGGCCGCAAGCCAAACCACGAGATCGCGCCTCCATACCGACCAATGGCATCGCAGGAGCGATAGCCGGGTTTTGAAGCTTGAACTTGAAAGCCCGCCGCTTTCCCGGCCACCGGCACGCGCACCTCATATCGCCCGTCTTTACCCGTCTTCGCCTCCGCGATGACTTCATCGTCCTCCGATTTGATATCGTCTTCCGCATGCGCGATTGGGAGCCGAGTTATCTGGATTCGAACGTCACGCAAGAACTCGCCTTGCTCGTCTATCACCCGCCCCGACACAACGGCATGGAGAGTACTGGCGGCCTTGCCATCTGGAAAAGCCGAGCAATTCCTCGCGTCGATCGCTAAACAACCAAAGATCGCGATTGCGGCTATCGCGAATCGCATCTTGAGCACCCTCGCGTTTGCACTAATCAGAAGATCGCCTCGCTGCAGCGCAATCTAGTCCTGCTCCGCTCGCGACACAAGTACAGCCGCTCGCCTATCGCCGTCATGATCGCACTGCTTTTGCACTCTTCGCCCTCTGGGGCGGAGCTGCCATCAGCTAACCGCTAACCCAGTCGCCAAATCATCACGCGATTTGGTCTCCATAAAACGATAAGTGCACAGCGGTCGGGATTGAGGACTGGGGATCTGACGTCCTCGCTGATTCTTGTTCGCCCTGCGGTCAGACGCACGCCCGGAACAGCGGCAGGCGTAATATGTGGAACACAGGCCGTTTGTAGCCGAAGGCGTGACCGAGTGCCCCCGGGGGCGTCCCAGCCACGCGCCGATAATCCGAACTCTCCCCCTTGAACGTATGTGGGTATTGTACGTCAGCGGGCTGCTTGGCTCGGTAAAATGCCCACTCACGCTGGGCCACTGATCAGGGTTAGGAATGGGAATCGCAGAGCATTTCACTAAGCGGCGTCGAACGTGCCGATGCATATTCGGCGGACACCCCTGCCCGCACGGGTTTGGCGCCCCTCAGTCGGAAGTTGTACGAACGGCCACAGGAGGCCGTGCCATCGCCATTTGGTCAACTCTGCTTCATGCGCGTGGCCCGGCCCAAACCGACGCCGCCTGCACGGGCAAGGGAATTGCGCATGCGTTTGCTATCTGCTGCTTCTATTTCAGTTCGACGGTAGCCAGTCGGCGATGCTCTCGTAGTCATAGAGCCGAGTGATGAAGGGCAGGGCATTGAGCGGAAGGTCGGAGCCGCCGGCGTCGGCGCCTCGCTCGTAGGCGCGCAGCAGGAGGCCCTGACTTTGAAGCCCATCGCCCCGAGGCGGGTTTGCGTCTCTGCGATTGACCAGCCGCGGCCTTCCCGGAGCTCAGCGAGTCGTGCGGCGACGCGACCGGCGTAGCCGGAAACGTGGGGCGCGGGATCGGAGCGGAAGCTGGAAATTGCCGCTACCACCAGCGGGAAGAATGCTAGCAACAGCATAACTCCCGTGCCGAGTTGCCAGATGACGAGCCATCTCGCTAAACTTTCCGTCGCGCAAAGTCGCCGTAGCCAAGCGTGGTCAACGTCACCGTGCTGTAGTAAACGGCATCTGCCGGCTCGGTGAGTCGCTGCTTGCCCTGGCAGAAGACCTGTTCGGACTTGATGTACATCTGGGCAAAGGATGTAATGACCGCGATTAAAATCAAAGCCGCAAGCGGCAGGCTCCAACTCCGGTAAGGAAACCTGAACCACCGTTGGTCGTCTCGCTCATCGCACTCGATTCGCCGCGCCGACTCCCAGAGAACGGCCGCGATGTAGAGGTTCACGCCGACTGCCGGCGCCGAGGCGGCGAGCAGTGACCACTTCAGGCATAACGCCGCGACGGACCATGCTGCGACCACGATGCCAAACAGAAGATGGCAAATCGTCGCCAGGTCCAGCCGCAGGGGATTGGAACAGACGCTCATGACCGCTCCCTTCGCATCGCTTGATCCAACGTGCTTAGGGCTCATTAGAGTGTCGAGGCTTGTCGCCGGCAACAAACTGCCGGCGAAGTCGAGTCGGCAAGCGACGCACGCGCCTCAGAACGCGGTGCGCATATCCGGACATGCGGCGCAACCGACTCTCAGAGGCTGGCGTTTTTACCCGGTCTGAAATACGGCATCTGCGAACGCCCGGCATCAGGCCGCCAGAGCGGTCGCTGGGCCGTGAGAGCCGCGAGAGTCGGCGAGCGACATGGGCGATGAATTGAGAGCGTGGACCGCCGCACCGCGCGGCGCCGAAGAGATGGTCGTTGAGGTTCGCTCCCGCGGCGTCAGACACGAAGTATCGCGCTGAGCAGGCCGAGGGGCAGGAATACGGCAAGGCTCGTCGTCAAACCCGGGTTGTATTGTCTTCTGAGAATCGCCGGCACGACGTGTCCGAAAGAATTGACGAGCGGCAGGTAGATG
This sequence comes from Pirellulales bacterium, assembly GCA_963786255.1. GTDB lineage: Bacteria > Planctomycetota > Planctomycetia > Pirellulales > JAICIG01 > JAICIG01. The sequence goes on along the minus strand of CAWAYY010000025.1, from coordinate 192,564 downwards.
GCGATCAGGCCGAGCGAGAGATCGACGAAACATGCCAGGTAGAGGGCCACGAGATCGAGCCCCCAGACGAGCAGCGAGTTGATCCAGAACGTGGCGATCGGCGTCAGCGCCTCGCGGCCGTGCCCGACCGTGCTGTTGACCCAGTGGCGAAAACGGTCGCCGTTGTGCTCTTCGTACTGATGCAGCATGTAGATCGGCAGTTGCAGAAACACGAGCCCGAAAGCGATGCCGGCGTAGTGAAACACCAGCGGCGCGAGCAGGCCGAGAAACGCAGCCGTAAACAGCGCGGCATAGGGCCACTGCCACTTTGCGACCAGCCAATCGAGGACTCGTCCGTCCATCTGCCGTTCCTTTGCCATGCTGCCGTACGTGTTGCGGCCGGCGCCGCTTTGGTTGAAGTTTAGGATGCAGTTTCGCCCGGCGATGCCTGCCGCGATGGCAGCAATTTGGCCGGAAAAATGCATACAGGCCGTACCGCCGCGCGGGTTAGCGTCTGAAGCGGGCGCCTTGGCTTGATCGGCAGCCTATCAAGATGCTTGATGCGGATTCGCCGGTTGAGCCCAGCGTGGAGCACGCGTGCGGCCCCAATAGCAATGTACGCGAAGACGGCTTTTTCCCAGAGTAAACGCGGCGTGATTCCACGAACGGAAGCACATTCTGAGAAAATGCGAAAAGAGCGGGGAGCAGCGGACCGCGAACCTTCCGAGCCCTGGTCGCGTCCATGCGCTAGTGCTTTGTTACGTCTTGGTTTGGTTCATGGGGGCGCGGTGATGAGCCTCGGCGAAGCCTCGCTTCCCTGGGGCATCGCTTCGCTCTGCCGCCAGCCACCCGCGCTGCTTGAGAGTGCCCGGCCCGGTTTTCAGACGTGACAAAGCACTGGGCCGCATCAGTGCCTGCATCGCCTACCAGGAGGATAACGAAATGACCCGGCGTTTCGCCCGCTAGAAGTCGTCTCTCGCCGATTTCAAGAATTCGGTTTCCCGCTGGTCGTCGATCGATCGGTCATTCCGGACAACGACGACTCTACGCTATTCATTTGCAGCGGAATGCAGCCGCATAAGCGCCGCTTCCGTCAGCCCGACGGCGGCAGGCACGGCTCGCTGCAATCGTGCGTTCGCACGCGCGATATTGAACTGGTTGGCGACGGCCGCCATCTGACTTGTTTCGAGATGCTGGGGAACTTCTCCTTCGGCGACAATGACTACGAGGCCTCGGTCGAACTTTGGCATTCGATCCTGACGGACCTGCGGATTTCCGTCTCCGGCGTTCACGTGCACCCTTCGCGAACCGATCACCGCCGGCTCTGGGAGCGACGCGGCTATCCAATCGTCCTCGATCCAAGCTGCCACTGGACCGATGGAGAGATCGGCGGCCATTGCTGCGAGCTGTTCTGCGGCGAATTGGAGATCGGCAACCTGGTCAACCCGGAGGGGCGATCTACAGACGTCGGCTTCGGCTGGGAGCGATTGCACCAGGTCGTGGAGCAAAAGAGCCGCGTGGACGAGACTTCGCTGTTTCCGACTCGGGGCCATCCCGTCGTGCTCGACCATAGTCGGGCGATTTCCTTGATGCGAACCAAATGGCATCGAGCCGGGCAACCGCGGCCGCAACTACGTCTGTCGACGCTTGATTCGCCGGATGCTGCCGCTCTTGATGGGAGAGGAGCATTTCGAGTTCGATGATTGGATCGGCCAGGAGCGAGAGTTGCGGGAGCGAAGTCTCAAGCAAGGCAGGCGGCATTGGCGGAAGCACCGGGACAAGCCCGAGAGTTTTTGGCGGGAGACTTTTGGAATTCTGCCGGAAGAGATCAGGCTATTGAAGTGACAAGCGAGATTGAGGTTGTTTCCGATGGCCAGTCAGCGATACGCCCTCAAAGGCAGATGCTATCGCATCTGGTTTACCGAGGATGATCTTTCCCAGAAAGGAATGACCACGCTCACAAACGACGACTTGATCGATTTGCTATCGGGAGAGGAGCGACCGTTCAACTCCTTGTTGAAGGACAAATACCTGAATGAACAGACGGGCAAGGCGCTGTTGACTCGCATCCCGCCGGGTTGGGTGAATTCCGCTGCGATAACGGAATATCGCGATTGTCGGGGACAGCGCGATGATGCTTGCCGTCGTTCTCTGGCACACAACCGACCTGGGCTGCGTTGATTACGCTCCCGCGTGGTTGTACGGGTGTCGGAGCGTTCCTGCGAGGAATACCCCCGGCCATCCGAGGAACTGAAGTATGACTTGCGTTTTGCTCCCGGCATTGTTGATCCCGTTATTGAGCGTTCAGTCGCTGCTCGGCCAACAGCCATCGATTCCGGCCCCGCTATCTCAGCCTTCGGGCGGCACGGCGAAGCAAGCGGCGCAGGCCTCGAACAACAAGCAGCCAGCCGCCGCGGGCGACTCGTCCGCCGGTAAGGACTCCGGCAACAATCAACCGGCCGCTCGAAAGCGAATCTCCGTAGCTGAGCAGATCGCGCGACTGCAACGGGCGATCGCAGGAGACAAGCAGCGGCTGGAGGAGCTCGAGTACAAGCTGAAGGAATTCAACAAAGAATTTGCCGCCGCCAGCGAGAGGTTCAACCAGTTCGACGCTCGACTTGAAAACGGGAAACAATCGCTGCAAAAGCTGCGTGCTGGCGGCAAACAGCAGGACGCACAGGCCTCGGAAAAGTCGCTGGCCGAGTTGAGAAAGAAGTGGAAACTGGCCAAGGAACGGTTTGAGCTGGCAATTGACGAGAGAAAGCTAACTCAAGAGCAGCTTGCGGCGTTGCGACAAATGATGGCCCAGGACGAACAGGCCCTCGAGAAACTGATGGAGGTTCCCAAGGCCGCTTCGCAGGAAAAGCAGGTCGCAATCCCTTCGACTCCTGCCGTCCCCGTCCCAGCCGCGGCGCCGACGCCCTCTTCTACGACGTCGCCGCCGTCTGCATCGCCATTGCGGATGGCGAGCGTAACGGGCGACATTGCATCTGCCGAAGCGGCGACCGCGGCGTCAACCGCGTACAAGCCTTCCAGTGCGGAAGTCGAAGCTGCCAGCCAGGCGGCCTCGGAGAAGGAGCAGGCTGCGCAGGCGGCGGAAGAATCAGCGGCCGAAGTCACGCAGCGGCTGACGGCCCTCGACAAGAATATCGACTTGGAACGCAAGGCCATGCAGGCGGCGCGGCGGCTGGCCGACAATTCGCAGCGGATGCTCGATTCGCTGCAAGAAGACTTTCAGAAAGCGAGCACTGTCGATTCGGAAGGCCGAGTGCAGAGTCTGCGCCAGCGGATCGAAAACACGCAACGCAGGCTTCGCCATGCGCAAGCAGAAGGCCGCGACCGCTCGAATCGCCTCGATGATCTGCAATCGGAACGGGCGACGATCCTGGCCGAGCAAATGGCGGCCATGCGGAAGGCCATGCGGGAGCGGGACCAAGCGGAGAAGGCCCGGCAATGGGTTGAAGAGCTGCAGAATCCATTCACGCCGAAGAACATGTGGCGCTGGTTCTTCCAGCATGGGCCCAACTTGCTGGCCGTGTTGATCGTCGCCGCCGCATTGCTGTGGCTGGTCCGCTTGCTGGGCCGTCGAGCCGCTCATCTGATCGTCAACAGCAGCAATCGCGGTTCGCGCGAGGAGCGTCAGAACCGGGCCGACACGCTGGTGAGCGTGTTTCAGAACACGGCCACGCTTCTGATTTACGTCGGCGCCATTCTGATGGCGTTGACAGGAAGTCGGCGTGCCGATTGTGCCGCTGATCGGCGGCGCCGCCGTAGCTGGCCTGGCCGTGGCATTTGGCGCCCAGAACCTGGTCAAGGATTATTTTTACTGCGTTTTCCGACCGCGAGGCGTTTCCAGTCGTTCATGAAATCGTCAGGCAACTGGGCGATTTCTGCGGCTGGAAGATCGTGGCGCTGAAACCGCCGAGAGGTTTCGACTTCTCCCTGACAGTAGGTAATTCCACCATCGACGCAAGTGAACTGGCGTTTTGCCCGATGGATGAAATACCGAGCGGGTTCCAACTGCTAGCGTGCAACTCAATAGTCGCGAGTCTCGTACAGAGTGACGACGCTGAGGAACTTGCCTGGTTGATTGTCGAGTCCGGCGTCGGCGAGGAGGTTGCGGCCCGGATCCAGCACGTGGAGTTTGCAAGCATCGAGTCCGCGGCCACTCGTATTCCGATAGCGCGATTGGCCGAGTATGCATGAAGCGAATTTGCGACATGCCAACCGCCTGGGACTGCGACACGTGCGGTTGGTCAGGCGTAGCTCTACTTCCGTTCTCGCTACAGCAATTCGCTGATCGGCTGGCCTTCGGAAAGCGGCGTGGGACGGCCGTCTTCGGTGTGATAGGTGATGGCGCGTGAATCGTAGCCAAGAGCCTTGAACACGGTGGCGTGGATATCGGCCGGCGTGACGGGATGCAACCGGGGCACGGCGCCGATCTTGTCCGATTCGCCGATCACCTGGCCGCCGCGAACGCCGCCGCCCGCCAGCACGACCGAATAGCATTGGGGCCAATGATCTCGGCCGGCCTCCTTGTTGATGGCGGGCGTGCGACCGAAGTCGCCCATCCAGAGCACCAGGGTGGAGTCGAGCAGCCCTCGCTCGCTGAGGTCGTCGAGCAGCGCGGCGTAGGCCTGCTGCATGGGCGGAACCAGGCGGTTCCTGAGCTGATTGAAGTTGTCTTTGTGCGTGTCCCAGGTAATGCTCGGGCCGTTGACGGTCGTGATGAACCGCACGCCCGACTCGACGAGCCGCCGGGCCAGCAAGTGCGACTGGCCCCAGGAATGACGGCCGTATCGCTCGCGGACTTCTGCCGGTTCGCGCGATAGATCAAACGCATCGCGAGCCTCGCCGGTGGCCATCAGCGAGAGCGCCTTCGCCTGGTAAACGTTGTGCTCGGCGATGCCCGAGGCTGCGATCGTGCGGCCATCGAGTTGGCTAAGCAGGCTTCGCCGTTCTTCGAGCCGCTCGCGGCTGACGCCTTCGACCAGGCCCATGTTAGGAACTTTGAAGTTCGCCTTGTTCGGATCGTCGTTGAGCACGAAGGGATCGAACTTGGCCCCCAGGCAGGAGCCGTACTGGCCTGGCGTAATGTACGCCCGGCTGTCGCAGTGGGGTTCCGGCATAATCACGTAGGGCGGAAGCGATCCGGAATAGCCGTCTCGCTGGGCCAGCCAATTGACCAGCGTGCCGAAGCAAGGATAGTCCGATCGGCTGGGATTGATCAGCGTGCTGTCGATGCGATACGGCCGGCCGACCGTCGTCCAGTACATGCCGGAATTGTGCCCGCCGTGTTTGTGGTGCACCGTACGGACGATCGCCAGTTTGTCCGCACGCTTCGCCATCTCGGGCAGCAACTCGGAGATCTCGATGCCCGGCACGTTGGTGGCAATCGGTTGGTACGGGCCCCGCACCGTATCGGTCGCCTGCGGTTTCATGTCCCACAGGTCCAGGTGGCTGGGTGCGCCGCAATTGAAAATCAAGATCACCGACTTGGGCCGACTCTTGGGCGGGCCCGCCACTGCGGAGGCAAAGCTCAAGTTGCTCCAGAACGAACTCAGCGCGCCCAGGCCGGCGGCGCCGTACTGGAGCATCGACCTTCGGGAAACATGGGGAAGGCAAGCCCCTCTCGCCTGATCCGTCATCGCACAATCCTTTTTTCCGCCGCTTGGCGCCTCGCCCTCTGGAACACGGCATCGGCAACCCATACCCGTTTGTTGATGCGTTTTGTATTGTAACGTCCGGCGCCCCGATCCAGAAATGCTTATTGGGTGGGTTCCACCAAAACCGGGCGCCATTTCGGCCCGCGGCGAGTATCATGAAATGAAGGGCAGGACGTTTCACTCTTGGTAGGTGATCACCTGTGATAAGCTCGCGTCGGCCGCGCAAAAAATGATAGAGTCTCGGGTTCGGAGCGCCTGCAGTTTTGTACCCGTTTTCTTCCGCTCCGCCACCGCCGGGCTTGCCCCGGTGGAGCGATGATTGATCAGCTAGAAACCGTGCCCCGTCGCCGCGCGATTCCGCTTTCCGCGTTTGTCCGCCGCCCGCGGCGGACAAACGCGGAAGGCGGAATGCGAAATTCGGCGCTGCAAGCTTGCTAGCTGCAAATCATCGCTCGACGGGGACAAGCCCCGATCGTGGCGGAACAAAAGCCGGCTCAACGCCGACACACCGAACGGGTGGGATTTTTCGCAGGGCAGGCTGAGCCTTGGCGAAGCCCCAGAGTGAGATCCGGTCTTGGGCGCTTTGCCGCAGACGCCCCTATCCGAATTGAAAAAGGGAGATGCCCTGACGTTAAAGGCGTCCTTGCATCCCGGTTCCCAAAACGTCTGATTATGATTCTGTATTTGAACGAAGATCGAGCCTATCTGCATTGGGTGGCGCATCATCGCGACGGCTTTGTGCTGGACTGCGGCCGGCCGCCGCATGTCGGCCATGGCACGTTGCATCGCGCCGTCTGCCCCGTGATCAAGCAGTCCAAAACGAAAATGACCCATTGGACCACGGGCCGCCACGTGAAAGCGTGCTCGCTCGATCGGCAAGAATTGGAAGCTTGGGCGGCGGAGCAGACGAAGGCGGAGTTGAAGATTTGCACCGACTGCCTGGCGGAGCAGCCGCCCGCCGAAGAAGAGCCGATTCATCTGACGAAAACCGACCGCGAAGTGCTGTCGTTTGTGCTCGAGGTGTCGGCGTTGCACCTGGACGATGCCGACAGCTACTACGCGCTCAACGTGGGCACGGCGGCCAAGTGCCTGGGGAAAACGCCGGGGCAGCTTGCCGCATCGCTGCGCCGGTTGGTCGCCGATGGCCTGATCACGCTGGTCGGCGAGCCCGCCGGCGACAAAGCCGTGCCCGCCCGTTGTCCGTTGCTGCCCACGGCCGCGGCGTTAAGAACGTTGCCGATCTATGAATCGGCCGCCGACGAAGATGTAGATGCTGAGTTGGCCAAGCTGGTTGACCAGTTGGAAGGGTAAAACAAAAGAGGCCATCTCGTCAGATGGCCTCGGGCATCGACCGCTGTGCGGGTTGCAAGGCTATCGCATCGGCTGCCGGAGCAGGTTGCGCCAGTGCGAGCATCGACCGCCGCGGGTTGCGGCTGGCAAGTGAAACAAATCTTGCCAAGCGAGTAAAGGCCAGTTTTTGCCGCACAGTCCTAGCACGCTCGCACTCTGCCGCAGGGCGCCTGCTTCCGCGGCCTAACGCAACGCGATGCAAGATTCCTGCTCAGGCGGAAATGGTCTTCAAATCCGCCAGCAGTTGCTGACGGTCTGATTCGTCGGCGATTGAGTCGGCAAGTTGCGCGGCCTCGTCCAGGCAACGCCTGGCTTCTTCGGATTCGCCGCATAATGCGGCGGCCCGGGCCAGGCATTCGTATGCGTAACCGAGGAAAAAGGGCGCCTCTTGCCGACTGTTCTCCAAGCACAACTGCCCGAACCAGCGCGCCGGTTCGCCATAGCCGAGCAGGGCGAAGACGCGAGAGACCTGCCAGTAGCCGATCGAGCGATTTCGCGGCTCGTTGTCGGGACGTTGCGACCAGTGCCAAAGCGACGCCATGGCGCACGACAGCATTTGTACGCGGTCATCGTCGCTGCGCCAGTCCTTGTCAATCAGCTCCCACGCGGCGTTGAAACAATGCGCCGAGAAAAAACGATGCGTAGCTTGCTGGTCGAAATCGGCGTTCATGATCCGGTTCTCCTGGTTCGCGGCGTTCGTCCGAGCGCCTACGGTCTGCGCCTTGCCCGACATCACCGGCAGCGGCGCGCCCAGGGTGTCGCCGTTGGGCTTGAAGCCGCCGCCGTCCACGTCGATGAAATCGGGTTGGAGACGGCGACCGGCATGTCGTTGGCGTGGTCCGGTCCCATGACTGGTCCCGAAGCTCGACTTTTCGGCCGCGGCCGCGACGATGACGTGGGCGTCGCCCTTCAGCGAGAGCGGAAGCTTCTGGTCGAACTTCACCGTGCCGCCGGCAGAAGCGGCCGGGAGTCGTCTCGCGGGTGAAGTTCAGCGACTCTTCGGCGGCGGCCGTTGACGAACACCTGGACGCGGTCGATGTCGAACCAGTTCGGGCACTGCGACCCGCACGCGCAGGTTCCCTTGCCGCCGGGCGCGACGAGGTCGTCGCCGGCCGTGCCGCTGCTGTTGTCGCCCGCTTCGGCGGCGGAGCAGAGCACCTCCAGGTAAGGGCCGCTGGTCATGAGCATGTGGCCGTGCTCGGCGGCGTGCACCATGTCCAGCGTCTGGACCTTGGCCGGGTCGTCGGTCGGGCTCTCGAGGTAGATTCGCAGCCAGCCCGAGCCGTGGAAGTTGTAGTGGGCGTCGGTGTTGACGACGCCGGGGATACGGTAACCCTGGTTGAGCAGTTGCAGCCAGTTGACGATCGTGTTGTTGCGAGTCTTGCCGCCCGAGCGGACCACGGGCGGCTGGAAGATCATGTGCGGCGGGTGGACCTCGATGACGTCCATGTAGCGGACATGCCGCGAAAGCCGCTGTCGGGCTTGCCGTCGCCGTCGCGGTCGTAGAACATCTGGCCGATGTCCGGGTGGTTCGACCTGCACCAGCTTTTCGCTGTTGCCGTCCCACAGGGCCAGCCGCTCGATCTGCGCCTCCAGTGTCGGAGTCGGACAGCGGGGCGCCGTTGTCCTGCGTGTGCGGTTTGATCACCAGCGGGAAGGCGTTCTGGTGGTTCACGTCGCCGGGGCTGCCGGTCAGCTCCATGCCGGTGCAGGTGGCCATCAGCTTCTCCACGCCGAGCCGCTTGAGGTGCGGCACGTAGGTCGAGAGCCGGTTGTGCTCGGTGCAGGGAGCGAACTCGATGTGCTCGCAAAGCAGATTCAGCACCCGGCCCAACTGGCTGGAGGTGTTGTCGCCCGAGGGGCTCGAATGGCTGTGGAAGTCGGCGCTGACCCAGCCGGGCGTTTGCACGCTGCGCACCAGCATGGCTTCCAGCGTCGTCTCGGCGCCGCGTTCGACCTCCAGTTCGGCGAACACGGCGTCATATTCCGGGCCGTAGCTGACGATCGCTTCGTACTTGCCCGGCGGCAGCGGCTGGCGGAAGCGGCCGTTCTCGATGTAGTAAATGTTGCGAACGGCGTGCTCGCCGCTGTCGGGGCCGAAGTCGGGATCGGCCGTGCCGTCGCGTGCCGCGGAACTGGACCTTGCAGGGGATCGGCCCCCCCTTTTCGTCGCTGATCTTGGCGACCACGTATCCGGCCGCCGGCAGCTCAACGCGATGCGATGACTCGGCGAGCTCAATCGTCTTCGAGCCAAATGCCGCGGACGAGACGGTTGCCTTGAACGTTCCCTCGGGCAGCTCGAATCGCAACTTACCCTCTGCGTCGGTCCTGCCGCTCGCGTATCGGGCGTCTCCTTGCTGGACATCGACGTCAACGCCGACCAGAGCGATGCCGTCAGCGTCGCGCACTTCCACGGCGACGGGGCGCTGCTTCACGCCGGCCAGACGGTTGGCGACCGCGGACTTCCAGCAGCGTGGCGGCGGGAAACAGCCGTCGCGCCAAGCGATAGCTCTCGCCCGGTTTGAGCGTGACGCGGGTCTTGTCGTTGTGCAGGTAGTGAATCGTCGAGTTGCGTGCGTCTGACTTTGACTGCAGCGAATGCCCTTCGGCAGCCAGGCCGTAGCCTTGGTCGAACCACTTGTCGTAAACCCAGAATAGTTCGGCGGAGTTGCTCGGCGCCTTTTCAAAGCTGGTGTCGGCCCGCATTTCGTCGCTCAGAATGACTTCCAGCGGCTGCTGCGAAGGGTTGGAATAGCTGGTCTCAACCAGCACAAAGTCCCAGTCGTCTTCCAGCGTATAGCGGACCTCGGCCGCTGGCTTGTCGGCGGCGCCGGCCGCCTTGCAAACCAGGCTGATCGACTTGTTCCGAGTCGACGGGAGCTTTCGCATCGACCGGCTGGCCGGCGAATTCGACCGACCGCCAATTCACGCTTTTGCCCCCCGGATAAAAGGCACTGAGCTGGTCGTTTTGCCGATCGGTGCGAGTCAGGTCGATGATGGCGCCGCCCACATTGCGGACGGTCATGTTGGCGTTGCGTCCGTCGAGTGGTTGGGCGACCACCACAACGATCCGATCGTTGCGAAGCACGAAGTCGCCGTAGATACAGTCGACTTCCTTGCCTCGGGGAGCGTACTCATCCCACGTTTCCGGCAGCAGCTTCGCCAACTCGGCGGCCGATGCCGCGGGACCGCAACACAACAGAGCAGCAATTACCGGCAAGAGCCGGAAGGACAGGCGTTTCATCGGGGGACTCGTCAGGGAGGGAGCTGGCACGGATGGCAAGAAGTCCGGCGCGGCAAGGCGGCGAACGGACGGGCGCGATTATATCCCAGCCCGGGACGAGGTTAAATGAAAATTCGATGAAAACCCGGCCGCGCCGACGCCACGAACGGGCAGGACCGGCGATCGGCTGCGCAAAGAAACCGACTTGCCGGGCGCGATCCGAAGTCGACGCCCGGCAAGCCGGCGTTGCTCGCCGAGCCTCTAAGGGGAGACGGGCCCGGCGCCGTTCGTCAATTGATCGATCGGACGCTGCTTGACGTTAAGCATTTCGAGTTCGACGATCTTGCCGGTCGACATATTGCCGCCGCCGACGAGCACCAGTTTTTCGTCGGCCCAAGGCAGCATGCGATGGAAGAACCGCGGATTGGCGAGCTGGCCCGCAAACTCCCAATGCGACCCGTCTTCGGACAGGCGTTGGATAGATCCTGAGATGGTCGTCACGTAGAGCGAACCATGGCAGGCGAAGGCCGAACTGCCAAAACCGTCCATCGCGCCGCCCAGCAACGCCGGGCCTTCCGACCAGGTTTTCTTGGCAATATCGTACACATTGACCACGGTGGTCGGACCACCCTGTTCCAGCATGCCGCCGATGCAGTACAGCTTGCCCTGCCACGTTGCCAGCGACAAAGCACGCCGCTTGAACGGCGGGGCGGGCAGTTCCTTCCACTCCAGCGGTTTGGCCGACAGGTCGATCGCCAGCGCCGCATCGTGCCATTTTGCCTCTTGGCCGCTGCCTTGCATGTTCCAGCCGCCTGCAACGTATAGGATGTTGCCGCCGACCGCCGCATCGTGCGACGAACGCGCCGCGGGCAACTCAGGCAGCTCTTCCCAAGTCTTTGAGCCGGGCGAGTAGCGAGCGAAATAACGCTGTGAGCGGAGATCGGAATCTTCGCCCTCGTGGTTCTGAGCGCTGAAGCCGCCAACACGGTACAGCAAGCCCTGATGTTCGACCAGCGCCAGGCCTTGAAGCTTGGGACCGCCGGGCAAATTCTTCCAGCCCTCGGACGGCTGCGCGAGATTGAGCATCTGGAGATCGCCCGACTGCCCTTCCATCGAATACTCATGGGCGCTGCCGTAATTGCCGCCGTACACGTACAGGTTGTCGCCGGCCACGGCGCCGCCGAAGCTGGTCGTGCCCTGAGGCAAGTCGGGAAGCTGAGCCGTCTCGGGCGTCAGACGCGGTCGTACATAGGGCAGCGTCAACGTCGAATATCTCCTGATCGACTTGTAGGCCTGGTCTTCTTGTTCGCCAGCCGTCTCTTCGACCTGGCGAAGCCGAATCGAGTAGACCCCATCGCCGGGCAAACGGCAACGGCAGGCCCCTTTTTCGTCCGTTTCCGCTTCCCATTTCTCTTCCAGTCCCGGCCCCGCAATCGTCAGCGTGGCGCCGCGCCAGGGGCTTGCCTTGCCATCTGGCCTCAAACAACATCGTCTCGCCTTCAAGCGTCGGCACGATTTCCAGCGGCAGGCGTTCTTTATCGCCGACGGCCTGCCAAGAGCCCGGCAACACCGAAGGATAGGTCTTGCCGTAATACTGCAGCAAGAATGGTTCGCCCGCTCTGGAGATCACGCCGTAATTGCAGCGCAGAATGACCGCCGCAGGAGACGCGCCAGCGGGCAATTCCGCTTCGAGCGCCGTCCTCGCCTTTCTTCAAGGTCAACGGCTTGGGCTCGGAACGCCGACCGCCGAGCAGCCAGACTTCGGCCGACTGCACGCGATCGAGCAACTCCGGATCATCCGGCTCGGCGGCCTCGCCGAAAAACATGCGGACCTTGGCAGGCCGTTCCGCCGGTTCGGTGCGCAACCACAGGAAATGTGCGGAGGCGGCTTGGGCCCCGAGGCAGGCCCAGCATAACAGAGGCAGACAAAAACGCAGGTATGACATATGCGACCTTTCGCGTATCGTGGGTCGTACAAGAAGTCTCAATGGATTGTAACGCTCATGCCCGTTCGCCGTCGCGTGCAATTATCGGGCCGCAGAGGCCAGCGGCACGTGATGGTCAAACAACTCGATTTGTTGGCTTGTGGTCGTGCCGTCCGAGCGATTGGAAATTGCCAGGTAGCTCGTCGGCAGATCAATGCCGTTGACGCGGCGCCACTCCTGGTGAACTTGCCGGACCGACTTGAGACGCTCCGAAGGGAGCTCCCAGGTCGTCACGATGAAATTCGCGGGCAAGTGCTTTCCCTCCGGCGTGCGTTGGACGTCGGCGATGCTGATGGTAAACCGGGAGTTCTCAGCCGTGCGGTGCACCTCCGTCAATACGTCCCCTTTCACTCGCCACAAGGTCTTGTCTTTCGGGTCCGCTGATCGCAGCAGGCGACCGTGCGGGTGGTCGACCTGGTCATCGGCGAATTCGACGTCCGAGATGGCTTCGCCTGTCGGCAGGCGATGGCCGATCATCGAGTCGAGCGGGCGCTGGGCCCAAGCGAAACGGGCGTCGTCGGGCAAGGTGATTTTGACCTTTCCGTCGCGATCGACGGAGATGCTGCCTTTGGCCGTCGCGCCGTCCGCGCTGACGCGCAGCCGCGCTTCAAAGCCTGGGAAGTTCTGCCACTCGGCGCGGCCGTCGTGAGCCTGTTTCATCAACGCCGCCGCGGTTGCCGGTTCCCCGGCTCGCAGCGCTGCCTGCGGAACGAGTGCAATAGCCGCGGCGGTTGTCGCCAGGACGCAGCAAAGTGGAAACGAACGAGAACAAGAGAAACGAGATGAATTCATGGAAGGCCTTTCGAGGTTGTTGCGCCCCGTGAAAAAAGTGTGTGTGTGATGCCTGCAAGTGCGCGGCGTCGGCGTTTTCGCACGCCCGCGTCACCGTTGTGACATTCCAGCGCCCGCCGAGTGAAGCGGAAACTCGAACTCGTTGGGCTGGTCCGCCTTGACTTCGGCGGTCAAGGTCGAGCGGCGGTTGTAGATCTCGGGAATCGGGCTTGTCGGTCGCTCGGACCGGGGCGCCTGTTCGAAGTGTTGAACAAAGGCCGCCTCATCGTCGGCGGGAAACCCCCAGTGGTCGATCATTTCGATTTCGACGCGATGCGCGCCTACGACCGGCCCCTCAGACGGCTGCAATTCGAACGCGCCGTCTTTGACGGTGGCGGACGCCGCGGGGCCTTCGGTCGCGCCAGTCGGAATGAATCGCACGACGCCTGCCGGCAAGGGGGCGCCGTCCAAGCTGACGCGGCCGCTCGCCGCCGCACGCACGGGGCCGTCGCCGCTTCCGCAGCCGGCGGCAACGACGGTCAAGGCCAAGAGCAGGGCCAAAGCTCGCTCTTCGCCCCGCCGGGCACGGAGAATGAGCAGGAAATTGGGAATATTCATCGTCAGAGAAACTCCGCTGTCAGAGACGAAAGAGACGGCTCGCAGCGGCCGTAATGGCGCTGCTTCGCTAGGGCGGCCAGGCGCGGCCGTCGGCCGAGGATCCGGTGGGTCAGGGGCTGCTGAGGCGGCGGGATTAAAAGTCGCCTACGGCTTCACCGCCGGCTCGCGTCGCCAGACGATCGAGCAGGTTGTGATCAATGTTTTCACTCAGCAGCCGCGTCGAGCCGTCGCAGAAGAGAAAGTTGAGCAGGCTCGGATGATCGCTGCGAAAATTCGAAAGCCTGCTGGAGTCGCCGGACATGCTCTTCGGATTGAGCGGGCCCTTGGTGGTGAAGGCCGTCGACAGCGGATAGGGCGAGGACCAATAGGTGAAGCCCCAGCGGACCTGCCCGCTGCACGGGCCAGAGCTAAACAGGTAATCCGCAAAGTTCCAGGCCGATTCGCCGGCCATCAAGGTCTGGCTCGTTCCGTCGGTGAAATCTCGCATCCGCGTGATGCCCGAGCCATGCTCGACGATGGCGCCGTTGTTGGGAATCGAACCGGTCAACGTTCCGTACGGATCGTCGTCTCCGGTCGATACGGCATAGGTGCCCGGCGCCCGATCGTTTGTGTCGCAGCCGGAGATGGGGATCTCGCGGCGCAGTACGGCTGATGGGCACAAATAGACGGAGAGCTTTTGCGACACGACCTGCAAATTGGGCGCGTCGGAATTGCCCAACGAGAAGTTATACAGGCTATAGGCGGGCGTCTGTTCCAGGTAGGGGAGGATCGGCGTGAAGGCGCTGGCCCGCGAGATTGAGCCGCCGGTATCTGAGTTGGGAAAAGCCCGCTGCACGTCGTGGTAGTTCTGCATCGCCAGGCCAATCTGCTTGAGATTGTTGGTGCACTGCGTGCGGCGTGCCGATTCTCGGGCCGCCTGGACCGCCGGCAGCAGCAGGGCGACCAGGATGCCGATAATGGCAATCACGACCAGTAATTCGACAAGCGTAAAGCCGCGCGCGCAGGCCAAAGAACAAAGACATCGCTCTACCTCATCTAAAGCCAATGACATTCGGTGCTTCGCGACGTCGCCCGATGCGTCGCCGCGAGACTGTCTGTCCGAGCTTGGCTGGCTCCGCAGAGGAGAGCGGGTAGGCTTGCTATGCCTCGGATTGCAACTGAGACTCAATCTCAAGACATGATAGAGGGTCCGCTGCCGATGTCAATCCATTTCGGCAAAGAATTCTCTTCAACGGGCTGCCGGGGAAATCGATGCATTGGGCGCCTTGCGCCCAATCGGTACGGAAGCCGGAATTCCGCGATGCAGGAGGATGCGATGCGTTGCTGGAATCATGGCGCCTTGCCGAGGATCCGAATGCGTAGCGGAACGCCGCGCTTGCCGAGTCGTGGCGCAGGCGGCAGCGCCGGACCGCTCCAATCGAGTTTCAAGTCGGCCAGGCGACGGCGGATCCTCGCCAGATCCCACACATGCAAGGATCGATCGTCGGCTTGCGTGAAGAGCAAGCTCCCTTGGCGATCGAAACACAGCGGAATGCTGGTTTCCAGCGTGGCGATTTCCCTGCCTGTCGCGGGTTCGACAAGTTGCAGGCGGTCGGTCGATGCGTTCAAGGCCAGCAGCGCGCTATCCGGCGAAAAGACCGCCGCGCCGAGGGCAGCGCCTTCGATGGCCTGAGTGCGAGCCGTTTCCCACGTGTTTACATCGATCAGCCGCCCTGCTCGCGGCGCCGATCCACAGCCAGCGCCCGTCGGGACTGAACGCCGGTAGGGCGTCGTTGGGGCTGGACCAGTGGCCGACCTGGGCAGGGAGCCTCGCGTCCCAACGACGAACGGCGGGATGCGGATCGTTGTAGGTTGCCGCCTACCACCCAGTTGCTGTCGGGACTGATCGCCATCCGGCCCGCATTGGCGTGCGGGCCTCGAAACGAAAGCCGCCGGTGAAGAAGGTCATAAATGAACAACTCGCCGTAGGAGCGGTCCGAGACCACAACCGTTTGCCCATCGGCACTCATGGCGCCGAACGCCGGCAGAGTCGGCGCCGGCAAGTTCAAGCGTTCGGGCGGGCCGATGCTGAGTTCGTCCACTGAGCGGCAAGCGGGCCGGAGCGGCCAACGCAGAAGTCCGGCGGCGCCCCACGTGATCAGGCCGCGGCCGTCTGGTTCGAAGCCGGCCAGACGGACCGGACCGATGTCCAGCCAGCCGATTTCTGTTGCGCTTGCCAATTCCCAGAAGCGTACGCCGTCCTCGCGCGCAAGACGGCCACGCGGTTATCGGCGCCGACTTCGGCGTGCCACACGCGCATGGGCGCCGCGGATTTCAGGACGCGGCGCTTACGACTCGCGGCGACGCGCCAGGTTGCCAATCTCGGCGCCATAGAACGCAAGTTGCTTATCGTCATCGCGGAACGAGATCGCCAATCCCGGCGTGCGCATGAGCAAGGTTCCCGTCCCGACGTTCCAGATTTGTGTCCGGCCGTCCCGGCCATGCGAAGCGAGGAGGTCGCCCCGATGATTGAAGATTACGTGCACCGCTCCGCGTTGGTGTCCGCGCAGTACGCAACGCCGTTCTCCCGTCTGACTGTTCCAGACGTAGACGCAGTGGTCGGCGCAGGCCGTTGCCAGCAGTTCGCCATCGGGGCTCCATGCTACTGCCCGAACCGTGTCGCGGTGCGACAAGATTTGCAGCGGGTCTTGGCTTCGGAAATCCAGCACCCATACGACGCTCTCCGCTGAAACGGCCAAGCTTGAACCGTCCGGCGCAGAAGCGAACCGCGTGAGGAGCCAGGTCCAGGTTCCGGGTCGAAATTCGGGCTCCGTCCGACGTTTGATACAAGGTGAGCGTGCCGTCCGGCTGACCCGCCGCGAGCATGGTTCCGTCTGGCGTAAAGTCGATTGCCATTGCGTGAGCGCCTTCTGCGATTCGGATCACGGCGCGAGATCGCTTCAGGTCCCAGAGCGATAACTCATGGGCGGCATCGTACTGCATGGCGGCGGCCAGATGACTGCCGTCGGGACTGAAGCGTACGACCGCCTGACGTAAAGCGTCGCTCGGTCGTCCAGCGGCAAGCCGACAGAGCGTCTTGCCATCGGGCCAATCGCAGACGCAAATCGTTCCCTGCTTGTCGCTGTAGGCCAGGCGGTCTAACCCGCTGGAGAAATCCGGCATGCCGAGCAGGGCGCCGACCTCCAGGGTGCGCTCGACCTGGAGATCGAATTGCGTCATGCAGGCGATCGCCTCGTTTCGCAAGGCGACCGACGGACGAATTGACGCAGCCTTTTTCACTGCGGCCATGGCTGCAAAGCGGCCGCCTGCCCGGCCGCTCCACCGGTTGGCCTGCGCCTGGGCGAGATGGGCGCCGTATCGACTCTCCGTGGCATCGGCCTGGGCCTGCTCAGCGCGACGCCACTGCCAGGCAAGGCCGGTCAGGCTCAGCAGGACGACGCCCGACGCGAGGGCGACAGCGGCCGCGGTTCTCGGCTGCCGGCGAATCCATCTCGATGCACGCGCTGCCAGACAAGCGGCCTTGGCGCGAATCGGCTGGTTGGCCAAGAAGCGGTTCAGGTCCGCCGCCAGATCGGCGGCGGACGCGTAACGCTTGTACGGTTGCTTCGCCAGGCATTTGAGGCAAATGGTCTCCAAGTCCGGCGGGATGCGCAGGTTCAGCCGCCGCGGCATAATGGGCTCATGCTCCATCAACTGAGCAAGAATATCGATTCGATGGCATTCAAACGGCGGACGGCCGGTCAACATCGTATACAGCACGGCGCCGAGCGAATAAATGTCCGCCGCCGGGCCGATGATGCTCGTTTCTCCCGCAGCCTGCTCGGGCGACATGTAGTTAGGCGTGCCTAAAACCTGCCCGGCATCCGTCAAATTCGAACGCTCGTAGGTCCGTCTCGCAACGCCGAAGTCGGTAATGTGCGGTCGACCATCGGCATCCAAGAGGATGTTGTCCGGCTTCAAATCGCGATGGATCACTCCGTGCTCGTGGGCATGCTGCACGGCCAGGGCGATATCGCGCAGCAACGCAGCGGCCAGGCAAGGATCGAGCGGCCCGGCATCGAGACGGGATGCCAGATTTTTGCCTTCGATCAACCGCATTGTGAAATAGTGCTGCCCATCGACCCGTCCGACTTCGTAGATCGGCACAATGTTCGGATGAGCTAGTTTGGACGCCGCTTCGGCCTCGATGTGAAATCGCAGCACGTCGTTGCAGGAAGCCAATTCGCCCGCAAGAATCATCTTCAAGGCCACGACGCCGCCAAGCCGCACGTGCCGCGCTTTGAAGACGACTCCCATGCCGCCTCGTGCGATTTCTTCGAGCAACTCGTAGTCGCCGAAACGGCGTGGGCTCGCCCGCTCGGAACTTGCGAGCAGCGGCCAGTCGGTCACGGTCGGCTTGCTGCTTGGCCGCCTATCAGCAGCCGGGGATGCCGATCCCCGTTGGCTGAGCAGGGCCGGAGAATCTTCGGTGATGAATAATTCCGTTGGCGCCCCGGAATCGAAGTCGGAACTCATGGCGGTCCTCCGCTCGACGCGATCCGGTCGTTGCGAATCTAAGGATGTGCACAGCCCCGTCGGCTGCCGCGTCGTCGTCGCAATCGCACAGAGAAACGTCGGTCGCGGACCGCCTGCAAGGTCAGAACCGATTTTGGCGACGATCGCGCGAGTCGCTACAGGAGTCCATGGCTCGCCACTTCAGGAGTCGCCCCCTATGAGTTCAGGGCGTCAGAAGCGAAACCGAACCCCGCCCCCCTTTCAGGTATATCATAGATCACTCTTGCGCGGAGGTTGATCCGGAGGTTTAGCATCTACGTATCAGGAAAACCCCTATCGGCTCCTGACGAGGTCGACGAAAGGAACTCGAAACGTCCGAGAGGATGATGGAAGTGACGCCAAGCCGGCCCGCGCAATCCGGGGCGTTGCGCGGGCCGGCAGGCGAGGCGTGACGAGAACGCCGAAACGCAGCCTCACAAATGTGTGCTCAGCCGCGACTTGTTCGTCAAGGGGCCAACAGTTTGTCCATCAAAAACGCGTTGGCCGAGGCGTACTTGTCTGACTTGGACACGCCCGGGATCAGCAAGTGGCATTCCTGCCCGAGCTGGTCCGCCTTTTCCTTCATCTTCACGCCGTAGACCGGATGGTGGATTCCGTGTCCGGCGTTCTTGGAAGGCAGCGTCATGTCGTTGCCGTAGGTCATCAGCAGCGGCGGATCGTTTTTGTCGAGGTGGTTGTACGGCGAGAACTCGACATACAAGTCATGGTACTTATCGTAATTCTTCAGGGCGCCTTCAATGGTCGGTTCGCCGACGGCCATGTTGATCATGCGATGCTTGAGCACGTTGGGACCGAGCCAGCCTTCGATGACTTTGGGATCGATCGACGTCTGCCCGGCGGCGACGGCCGCAGCCGTGACTCGCGTAGATTGACGAGCTACCGGGTCTTTCGAGTTCGGGTCGGCCAGGTCGTCGTGCAGCAGGATCCACATCGAAGTGCAAGCGCCGGCGCTGCCGCCCGTCAGGGCAATCCGCTTGGGATTGATGTTCCACTCGGAGGCCTTGCTGCGCAGGAACTGAATGGCCCTCGCCGCATCATGCACGGGCGCCG
Organism: Pirellulales bacterium; assembly: GCA_963786255.1. Lineage (GTDB taxonomy): Bacteria > Planctomycetota > Planctomycetia > Pirellulales > JAICIG01 > JAICIG01. Next base: position 173,368 of record CAWAYY010000025.1, on the reverse strand, counting down.
GCAACGGCGCCTCGCTGCTCAAGCGGTAATTGATCGAAGCGTACGAGATGCCTTTGTCCAGGAACAGGCGAACTGTTTTGGGGTCTTGCTTTTTATCGCCGCCCGTCCAGCCACCGCCATGAATGTGAACCAGCAGCGGTCGCGGCCCCTCGCCCTTGGCCTCCCAGAAGTCGAGAACGTCGGCGGCATAAGGCCCGTATGACACATTGGCGTAGGTCGGGCCGGCTGGGCTGGCGTCTTCTGCGGCTTGCAGCGTGCCGGAAACGGCGAACAAGGAGATCAGGATCAGGCTGAACGATTTCATGGGAATTCTCCGCAACAGGGAAATCAGCGATGCCGATTAGGAAGAACCTGAGTGTAACACGGCGCTCGTCGCAATGCGATTTTCTTCCCGGCGACTCCTACGCCGTGAGCCGGAAACTCTGCAATCGCCGCCGGTTCAGCCGGCAACCAGGCGAGCGGCCAGGGCCAGCGAGTTGAGCCGCGTCGCCGTCGTGTCGGCTCGCGACATGAAAACGACAGGGCATTGCGCGCCGCAGAGCACTCCGCCGAAGCGGCAGTCGGCCGTGTACATGATGGCCTTGATCGTGAGGTTGGCCGACAGCAGGTTTGGAAACAGCATCACGTCGGCGGCGCCCGCAACCGGACCGGAGATCTGCTTTTTCTCGGAAGCCTCGGCCGCAAAGGCCAGGTCGAACGAGAGGGGGCCTTGCACCAGGCAGCCGGGAACCTCTCCTGCGGCGGCCCGTGCGCGCGATCTCGGCGGCCTCCAACGTTTCGGGCATGCTTTCTTTCACCGTTTCGCTCGCCGCCATCAGCGCCACGCGCGGCTTCTCGGCGCCCAAGGCCTGCGCCAGGTTGACGGCGCTGGTCAGGATGTTGAGCTTCTGGCTCACACTGGGCTGGATGCAGATCCCGGTGTCGGCCATCAGGAATCGTCGTGCGTGCGTCCGTAGTTCAACCAGTGGAATCTGGCAGACGACCCGATCGGTGCGCAAGCCCGGAGGCGGAATCGAGCACGGCGCGCATCAGCGCCGGCGTGGCGATCTGGCCTTTCATCAGGAATTTCGCCCGGCCGCTGCGCACGGCGGCGACCGCGGCAACGGTGGGTTCGTCCGTATCGAGCAAGGAGAAGTTCTCGAGCGAAATGCCGCCTTCATCGGCTACGCGGCGGACGTCGCTTTCTAGTCCTGCCACGAGCGGCTCGATCCAACCGCGGTCGCATGCCGAGCGCAAGGCTTCCAGCACGGTGCGATCGGCACCGCCGGCCACGGCAACGGCAAGCCCGCGGTGCGCCGCATCGGCCTCGGCGAATAATTGCTCAAAACCGGCCATGGACATGGCGTACGTTCCTCAATGGCCTTTCCACTCGGGCGAGCGCTTGCCAAGGAAGGCGGAAATGCCTTCTTGAGCATCGTGGCAAACGGCGTTGTCGGTCATTGTCCGTGTGGCCAGCGGATAGGCTTCGTGTTCCGACAGTTCGAGTTGCTCGTAGAACGCCGCCTTGCCCAGCTTCATCACGACCGGGCTGGAGGCGAGAATGGCGCCCACGAAGTCTTGTACGGCGCCGTCCAAATCAGCGACGGGCACGACGCGGTTGACCAGACCCAGTTCGAAGGCTCGCGCCGCTGAGATGGGCCGGCCGGTGATCAGCATCTCCATGGCGAACTTGGCCGGAATGGCTCTTACCAGCGGCGTCATGGGCGTGCTGCAGAACAGGCCGATTTGTACGCCCGGCGTGGCGAACTTTGCTTCTTCGGCAGCCACGACCAGGTCGCACGTCGCCGCCAGTTGGCAACCGGCCGCAGTCGCCAGGCCTTGCACGCGGGCTATGACCGGCTGCGGCAGACGGCGCAGCTTCTGCATGACGGCAGAGCAGCGGCCGAAGAGCGCCTGATAGTCCGCCTCAGAACGCCCGACCATCTCCTTCAAGTCGTGCCCCGAGCAGAAGACCGGACCATGGGCCGCCAGCACGACCACGCGAACCGCTGCATCGGCGGCAATCTCGTCCAGCGCGGCCCCGAGCCGCTCGAGCAATCCTTCGCTTAACGCGTTTCGTTTTTCGGGTCGGTTCAGAGTCAGCCGCGCGACTCCGCCGTGGAACTCGTGCAACAGTTCGTGCGAGGCGTCTGTTGAGGAGGCATGCATGACGATTCGGCTCCGTTTCGGAGTAGTTCAGCGCGTCGCAGGACGCAGGTCGCGACGGCGAGGAGACTCGCAGTTTTATTGTTGTCATTGCGCCAGGCAGCGACAAGCCGGTGCGGCGCTCGAGAAGAGACGTTCACACTTCCACTCGCTTCCAACCGCCGTGCAGGAAACGAGAGACGACCAGAATACAACGCACGTAGATGTCCGCGGCCATGGCGTACCACGCCCCGGCGACGCCCCAGTCGAGTGTTTGCGTCAGCCAGTAGGCCAGCGGAATGCGCACTGCGAGCATGCCGATCAGGCTGAAGCCGAGCGGCCAACGCGTGTCGCCGGCGCCGCGCAAGGCGCCCGTCAAGACCATGTGCACCGCCAAGGCGGGCAACGCCATGGCCACAATCCTCAGCAGCGCGGCCGTTTGTGCGGCGAGCGCTTCCTCGCCCGGCGCCAGAAACAGCCACGCCAACGGCTCGGCCGCAAGGAAAAACAGTAACGCGACGCTCGACATCAATCCGCCGCCAGCGGCGCATGCTACCAGCACGCTATGCGTCGCCTGGCGATGGTTCTTGGCGCCCAGATGCTGGCCGGACAAAGTGGTCGCCGCCACCTGAAAGGCCGTGCCGGGCAGATAGGCCAATGATTCGATATTGATGGCAACGCCGTGCGCAGCCGCCGCCAGCGAGCCGAGTTGGTTGACGATCCGTTTGAACCAGAACTGGCAGCCGATGATCGTCATCACGTCGGCCCCGGCCGGTATGCCAACTCGCAACAGTCGCCGCGCCAAGTCGATATCGGGGCGCAGCATGCACCAGCGCAGCTTCAACCCGGCTCGGCCGCGCACCAGCCGCGCTCCCATGGTCAAGCCGCCTACCGAATAACCCGCCGCCGTGCCGATCGCCACGCCGTCCCAGCCCAACTCCGGCAAGGGGCCCCAGCCGCAGGCCAGGCTCCAACTCGCCAGCACGTTGACCAGATTCATGGCGATCATCGCCACGAAGCCCGAAACCGTATCGCCCGCGCCGCGGAGGCAGGCGTTGCCGGCCGACATCACCATCATCAGCGGCAGCACAGGGAGCAGAATGCGCAGTATCTCGCGGCGAGCGCAGCGGGCTCGGCCGGCAGGCCCATCAAGTCGACCAGCGGATCGAGAAACAGCAAGCCGAACAAGGTGACGCAGACGGCCAGGCCGACGCCCAACAGAAACGCCTGGTTTGCCACGCGGCAAGCCGTCTCGCGGTCGCCGGCCCCGACGAAGCGGGCGATCAGCGCGGTTGCCCCGCTGTCGACGGCGACGAACAAGTTGGTCAGCAGCCACATCACGTAAGCCATCTGGCTCATGGCCGCCAGGTGCAACGGCGAGAGCCGCCGGCCGGTCAAGGCCGTATCGGAAATCAGCACCAGCACCATCAGCAACTGCTCGCCCAGCGTCGGCGCCGCCAGCCGCAACGTGACGCGCAGCGTCGAGCTGCCGGTGATTGCCGGCGATTCAGAGTCGTCGGCTTGGCGGCGTAGCAACATGGCGAACGGGCGGGACGGGACGGTCAGGCCGACAGACGCTGTTCGCGTCGCGGATTAGGTTCAAAGACTTGCGAATAGCGCCCTGCGGAATTCGGCTTGATCGTGCGCTGCGAAGCTCCCGGTTCGCAAACGAGCAACTCGCCGCCGCGAATCTCGACGTGCGAATGCTCCACGCCTTCCAGCACCACGCCCAGCGGCGCTTGCAGGGCGATGTCGAACTCGACCAGCATTCGGCGATGCACCGCGAACGCGCTGTCGCCGATTTCCCAGCGGTTGTTTTCGCTCGGAAAGGCCGGCGGCGAAAAGTGCACGTCGCCGTCCTCGCCGTCGTGAGGCGAGAGCAGTTCCGAGCGGCCGGTGACATAGTCGTGCCGTAGATTTGCGGCTGCCGCGCCGGTGGCATGGTCGACGGTCGAAAGCGTAAAACCGGAGGCATCGTGGTCCACCAGCCGGCTATGGTTGCACCCGTTGCGCGTAACTTCGCCCGTGACGCCCGTATGCACGAACGTGCACTGGTTTACTCGCGAGACCGAGTCGGGATAGTGCTGGCCCAGGTGGTTGTGGGCAGAGAACCACAGTTTGATTTGCGGGTTGTCCTGAACCAGCTTGATGAACCGCTCGGGCCTGTCGGTATGGTTCATCCAGGCATTCGGACACTTCAGGTGAATGCTTTGCAGCACGCGCAATCCAGAACCAATGATCGGTGCGTGCGAGAAGACGAACGTCGGCCGGTTGCGATGTTCGGCCAGCGTGTCGCGGAACCAGGCGAATTGAACGTCGTCGATATAGACTTCGTGGCAGCAGCCGATATTCGTCCGGAAACGCGTGGAGGAGAGACAAACTCCCACGGCATCGCCCAAATCAACCGTTTGATACGGGCGCTTGCGGCCGAACGCTTCGCACCAGGCGGCTACCGACTGGGCGTCGGTCTGGTAGTCCGGACCTTCCAGGTCGTGGTTGCCCATCAGCGTATGAAATGGGCGATCGAATCCCTGGAGGAATTCAAGTCCTTCCATGAAGGATTGCCAGGTGCCGCAGTGACTGTACCCCCCCTGGTCGCCGAGTTGAAAAACGATGTCGGGCCGGTGGGCAAGCAACTGTTTGCGGGCGGCGCCATATCGATCGTGTTGAGGAAGCTCATAATGCAAATCGCCCAGCACCGCCAGCCGCTGGCCCGAACTCGGTTTCGCCATCTCTTTTCCTGGGGTTAAATGCTCCATGTTTCGCCCCCATGCCGGGCGCTCGTGCCCCTGTTTGCGATTTTAGGCCGAACCCGACCGGCGCGGAAAGGCCGAAAATGCGAAGGTATAGTGAGAAATGCGAAGTTTTGAAATCGAGTCTATGGCCCACGCCCTCTGGCGCGGCGCTCGGTTTCATCCGTCGCATCCCGAACCGTTCACGCCGCCGGCTCCCGGTGCGAGCAAGATCCCCATCCTGCTAGGATCCGCTGGTGAAGAGGTCGAGCTCCGCGGTTGCGGAGAGGCGGTCGGCTTGTCAACATAGTCGTAATCGTCGTGTCGTGCGTCTCGCCGGCCACGCTGATAACTGAAAGTTTTATGGAAATACATGCTATGAACCGCTCGCCGAACAAGCGTCGTTTTCTCCGTGAGCTGGTCGTCTTGTCGCTGCTTAGCGGCATGGGCGCCTGGTGCGAGGCGCTGAGCGCCGCGGAGAAGTCCGCAAAGAATCGCTGGGAAAAAGAGATCCAGGCGTTTGAAGCTCAAGACCGCAAGCAAGCGCCTCCCGAGGGCGCCGCTTTGTTCGTCGGCAGTTCCAGCATCAGGATTTGGAAACTCGACGAATCGTTGCCCGGGGTTACGACGATTAATCGCGGCTTTGGCGGTTCTCAGTTGGCCGATTCGGTGCATTTTGCCCCGCGGATCGTGATCCCGTATCGGCCGAAACTGATCGTATTGTACGCTGGCGACAACGACATTGCCGCCGGCAAGTCGCCCGAGCAGGTGTTCGGCGACTTCAAGCAATTTGTGCAGGTTGTGCGTAAATCGCTCCCCGAAACTCGCATTACCTACCTCTCGATCAAGCCGAGCATTTTGCGCTGGTCGTTCGCTGATCGGATGCGCGCGACGAACCGACTGATCAAGCAATACGTCGATGAGCAGGACGACAAGCTGAGCTACGTTGACGTGTTCACGCCGATGCTCGACGCCGACGGAATGCCGCGAAAAGAACTGTTTCGCGCGGACGGCCTGCATCTGAGCGCCGAGGGCTATAAACTCTGGGCTTCTCTTTTGCAGCCGGAGTTGGAAGCGGTCGCGACGAAATCCTCGCCGCAGTGAGCGGGTTTGCGGCGCCGCGGGGGTTCCGGCGCCACGAACGAACATCGCTCCGAACGATCAGTCGGAAAGTTCCGGCAGGTAAAGCGGCTGGCAGTGGCCGAGCAGGTCGTTGATCAGTTCTTGGACGCGCGTCACTTCGGCCACCACGCGCGGCGCCAACTCGCCGCCTTCAGCCAGCGCCCGGTGCAGATCGAGGCAACGCTGCGCAAGCGCCGAGGACGTCGCCAACAGGCGATCGCGAGGGTGCAGCGCGGTTTGCCGTTCATCGCCTGGCGAGCCGTGGGGAGGATCGTGACGCAGTTGAGCCCAGGCGAAAAACCACCGCAGCAGGCTCCCGCGCGTGACGATGCCCGTCGGCATGCCCGCCCGCACGACTACCACGCAATAGGTTGCCGTCCGGTTGAGGAACTCCAGTACCTGCCTGGCGGGGGTTTCTTCGTCATAAGCCACGACGTCCGCCTGCATGCATTTGCCAACCGTATGCAGCCAGGGGTTGTGTTGGGCGGTCGCATCGATCAAGTTGCGTTCGGAAACGATGCCGAGCAGGCGCCCGTCGTCCGCCACGACGGGCGCGGCGCCGATGCGGAGTTGCAGGAAGTATTCCGCCGCTGATTGGATGGCATCGCCCTGTTTCAAGCAGGCGACCAGCGCCGTCATCAGATCGCGGGCGACGAGCCGATCGAGCAGTTGCGATTGTCGCGCGTGGCTGGAAATGCCTTGGACCGCGCTTGACAGGATGCTCGACGAGATCACCCGGTTCCGCCCGGTTTCCTTGGCAGTCAGCATCGCCTGGTCGGCCAGCTCCAGCAGCGCCTCCGTCGAGGTCGTTCCGTCGCGGCGGCAGGCGACCCCTAAGCTGGCGGTGATTTCAAGCTTGCGATGCTCGTCGAGCGGGATTCTGGCGGCGGCGATGGCGGCGCGGACCCGTTCGGCCCAGTCTGCCGCCTGCGTCGCATTGACGTCGGCCAAGACCACGGCGAACTCCTCTCCGCCGTAACGGCAGATCAGATCTCGCGGGCCCGCATTCGCTTTGAGTAAGGCGCCGATGGCCTGCAATGCGGCGTCGCCCGTGATATGCCCGTGGGTATCGTTGATTTTCTTGAAGTAGTCGACGTCCAGCATGACGCAGGCCAAGGGCGCGTTCTCCGCGACGCTGCGGTTCCAGACCAGCTTGAACAGGTCTTGAAACCGCCGCCGGTTCAGCGCCTCGGTCAGCGCGTCATGCCGCGCCTGGTAGATCAGGGCCTCTTCGATTCGCTTGCGCTCGGTGACGTCGCGCACCGCGGCGCAAATCAGCGTGCCGCTCGCCGTATGCACCGGGCTGAGACTGATATCGATGGGAATTTCGCGGCCGCTTTTGTGCCGGGCCCACAACCCGGCTTTGGCGCTCATCGGCCGGAACGTAGGCGACTGCGCGTAGCGCCGCACTTGCTCGGCGTGCCCTGGGCGGAACCGCTCCGGCAGAAGCTGTTCCAGAGTTGCGCCGAGCAGTTCCTCGCGCGAATAGCCGAACAGTGACTCGGCCTGGCGATTGACCAGCATGATCTCGCGTTGGGCGTCGACCACAACAAGTGCATCCGGCGCATCATCGAGGAGTTGGATGAGAGCGGCGTTCGTTAGGTCATCGCGGCCCGTGGTCCCGTCAATGCCCCAAGCGTCTGCGGTAGGTAGCATCAACATTTGAGCGCGTCTGCGCGGCACTCCTTGGGCGGGGGCTTGAGAATTGGTCATAAAGGGGGCCCCGCACGGTGAATCCGCTCGAGCGAGCAGTCCGCAAGCGCGAACTGACCGCCGAACGGTAGAACAGCTCATCGGGCGGGAGAGCCGCCCTCGTCGACAGAAATATGCGGCTGTTGATTTGGACCGGTTCTGGCGGCCATAAGGCGCCGACTGCGCGGCGGCGGCTCCCCCAAACGTGGCAGGCCGCGAGAGAAAAGACGTGCTCGTCCTGACGCCACCGGCATCACTGCCAACGGGCGGCGCGCGCCGCTGCGACTTTCGACGTCGGCAAGTTTTGGTTAAATTGCTGGCCATGAGCGAGGAACACACAGATCACTTCGGCGATCGCCTGGCTGAGGCGGTGAGACGCAAGAAAAACCCGGTCGTTGTCGGGCTTGATCCGCGGCGGGAGCAATTGCCGGCGGGGCTATGCGAGGCCGGGCCGCAAGACTGGTCTGCCCAAGCCGCCGCCTATCAGGAGTTCTGCCGCGGCGTGATTGACGTCGTGGCGCCGCTCGTGCCGGCGGTCAAACCGCAGGCGGCTTGTTTCGAGCAGCTTGGCGCCGCCGGCATGCAAGCGCTGGCAGAAGTCGTGCGGTACGCTACCGCTGCGGGCTTGCTCACGATCATGGATGGCAAACGCAACGACATTGGCTCCACGGCGACCGCCTACGCCGATGGCTTTCTGGGGCGCGAAAGCGCTTGGGGCGCCGATGCCCTGACGGTCAGCCCCTATCTAGGCGACGATAGCCTGCGTCCCTTCGTCGAGGTGGCCGTGCAGCGAGGCGGCGGGTTGTTCATTCTGGTCAAGACTTCGAACCCGGGCGGCGGCCAGTTTCAAGATCTGATTGCCGAGGGCTTGCCGCTCTATCGGCACGTCGGGGCCTACGTGGAGCAATTGGCCGCCGAGACGCAAGGCGCGACGGGCTATGGCAGCGTCGGAGCCGTGGTCGGAGCGACCTATCCGGAGCAACTTGCCGAGTTGCGTTCCACGTTGCCGCACGTCTGGTTCCTCGTGCCCGGCTTCGGCAGCCAGGGCGGAACCGCGCACGACGTCGCCGGCGCGCTCGATGGCGACGGATTGGGCGCGGTGATCAACAATTCTCGCGGCATTATTTTCGCGCATGCACGGCCGCAGTATGCTCAGTTCGGCGCCGGCCGCTGGCAAGAAGCCGTGGCAGCCGCGACGCAGGACATGATTGACCAGTTGCGAGCAGACACGCCGGCGTCCAAGCTGGTCTGACGGCGGGAAATGCAACCGCCAATTTCGCGGCGGGCAGGCGTCGCGTATGGAAAGCGACCTATGAGGGCGAAGCATGGGACAACCTCGCGTCGTGGTGCTAGGCTCGGTGAACGTCGACCTGGTCGTTCGCGGGCAGCGTTTGCCTCGGCCGGGCGAAACGGTGCTCGGCGGCGAGTTCTACCAGGCGGCCGGCGGCAAAGGCGCCAATCAGGCAGTGGCTGCCGCCCGTGCTGCGCGTGATCCGGTAACGTTCCTCGCGGCAGTCGGCGATGACGACTATGGCCGCCAGGCTCTGGAGAACTTCCGTCGCGAAGCCCTGATAGCCGATTACGTCAAAGTCGTCGCCGGGCAACCGACCGGAGTCGCCTTGATCCTGGTCGACGCGCGGGGAGAGAACCTGATCAGCGTTGCCTCGGGCGCGAATCACAGCTTCACGCCGGCTGACATTGACGCTCTGCCCGACTCCGTCTTTTCCCCCGGGGGCGTGTTCCTCGCCTGTTTGGAATCGCCATTGGAAACAGTCGCCCGCGGTCTCGAGCGCGCCAAGCGGGCCGGCATGTTGACGGTGTTGAACCCAGCGCCCGCGAATGTCTCTGTGCTGGACTTAGCCGCCTTGGTTGACGTTGTTACTCCCAATGAAGGCGAAGCCGCGGCGCTGGCAGGGCTCGCCGCAGATCAGAAGTTCGACCCGTCGGCGGCTGCCAGACAGCTTCAGAAACGAGGCTTCAAGAGCTGCATTGTTACGCTTGGTTCGCACGGCTGCCTGGTGGTTGAAGACCGGGCGACGCTCCTGGCCGCGCATGCCATAGCGGCCGTCGACGCCACGGGCGCCGGCGACGCGTTCAACGGCGCCCTGGCCGTGGCACTGTCGGAAGGACGCAGCCTTATCGATGCCTCGCGCAGGGCTAACCGAGCCGGGGCCATCGCCGTCACGCGCCGCGGCGCTCAGCCCTCGCTGCCGCGGCGCAGTGAGATTGACGCATTTTCGGCGGAGTGAAACATGGATGGCGCCGCCGCCTCGTCTACTGGGTATGCTCCTGCTCACGGTCGCCGCGAGTCAACGCGTGAAGAGATCGACCGGAATTTGATAACGCTGGCGTCGGCCCGGTCCCGGTTTCAGACTATGAGCCTGGACGAGCGCATTTCGCTAGCCGGAGCCTGCTTGGAAGGAACCTTCCGTGCGGCGCCGGAGTGGAACGCCGCCGCTTGTCAGGCCAAGGGTATCGCTCCGGACAGCGCGACGGCCGGTGAAGACGTGGCGACCGGCCCGTTGGCGACGGTCCGCTACCTGCGGCTGTTGATTCGATCTCTGCGCGATATCAATGAGCACGGCCGCCCCCAATTGCCGGGTGAAGTCGAGCCGGGCCCGGACGGCCGGCTGCGGATTCAGCTTCTGCCGGCTCCAGGCTTTTATGACAAGCTGTTGTTTCGTGGTTTTCACGCCGCCGCCTGGATGCAGCCCCAGGTCGTCAAGGACAATCTTGATGATTATTTAGCGGCTGATTTCCGACCTAGCTTGTCGTCGGCGGGCATTGCCTTGGTCTTGGGCGCGGGGAACGTATCTTCGATCCCGATCGTCGACGCCTTAGGCAAGCTGTTCCAGGAGAACCGCCTGGTGCTGCTCAAGCTGAATCCGGTGAACAACTATCTGGGAGAGCTCTTCGAGCAGATTTGCGAGCCATTGGTTTCGGCCGGCTTCTTGCAACTGGCTTACGGCGGCGCCGAGGTCGGCGGCTATGCCGCGGCCCATCCGTTGGTGAATGAACTGCACATCACGGGCTCTGCTGCGGCCCATGAGACGATCGTTTGGGGGCCGCCGGGCGCCGAGCGAGAGGCTCGCCGTGCGGCGGGCGAACCGCTGCTCGACAAACCGATCACCAGCGAGTTGGGCAACGTCACGCCATGGATCGTCGTGCCGGGCCCGTATCGCAGCGGGCAACTCGACTTTCAGGCGGAGAACGTCGCGGCGATGATCGTCAACAATGCATCGTTTAATTGCATTGCCTGCAAGCTGATCGTCACCTGGCGCGGTTGGCCCGACCGGCAAAGGTTTCTCGACAAGATTGCCGCCGTGCTGGCCGGCGTGCCGCGGCGGCAGGCTTACTATCCAGGCGCCGTCGATCGCTTTCGCCGCTTCACCGGACGGGAGCCGGAGCAGAACCCGCCCGGCACGCTGCCGTGGACGTTGTTGCGCGACGTCGACCCCGACCGTGACCCGCAATTCTTCAACGAAGAATCGTTCGTCTGCGTGTGTGCTGAAACGGCGTTGGAAGCAACCGACGAAATGGAGTTTCTCGATCGAGCCGTCGGGTTCGTCAACCAGCGAGTCTGGGGCACGTTGGGCGCCGGCGTAATGGTTCACCCGAAAACTCGCCGCGGCCCCGAACGCGAGGAACGCTTTCAACGAGCACTCGGCCGCTTACGTTACGGAACCGTGGCAATCAACCACTGGCCCGCCTTGGCCTATGCAATGATGAACATTCCTTGGGGCGGCTATCCCGGCGGCACGTTGGCCGATCCGCAAAGCGGCATCGGCTGGGTCCATAACCCATACCAGCTTGGCGGCGTCGAGAAGACCGTGCTGGAGGGCCCGTTGGTCGTCCGGCCGAAGCCGTTCTGGTTTCCCTCGAACCGGCAAGCCAATCGCCTTGCCTCGAAAGTGCTGGAACTCTACCGCCAGCCCCATTGGTCAAGGTTGCCGAGCGTGTTTTGGGCGGCGCTGAGGGGGTGACGCGGTGATGGGGACGGCAGGGAGCGAAGTCAGCAAAGTAACCGGAGCTGCCGTCGTCCGGCAACGTATTCGCCGGCCGCACTCGTCGCCGCGTTACCGAGCGTAGGTTCCCTGTCTCGCTTTTGAGTCGCCGCCGATGATTCGTGCGGCTTGCTCGCGGGTAGCCGGATCTGCGTCTTCGCGCGAGACCTGTTCGACGCGGCGCAACATCTGCGGATCCTGGCTGGTAGCCATCAAGGTGACGGCGGCGCAGCGCACGGCTGCATCCGGATCGTGGCTCAGCCACAGCAGCCAGCTCTTGGCGTCGACGCCGCGCATGCCGGGCAAGGCTTCGGTCCAGCGGCGCCGCTCATCGGGATTGTTCGACGTCAGGTGCTTGCCGGCCTCAATCTCTCGGGGACCGAAACCGCGGCGTTTCAATTCGGCCTCCACGGCGCCGGCGCCCGGATGCGAGAGCAGGGCGAAAAGTTGGATCGCGTCCTGTTCTCGCAACTTGGCGCCGCTGGCGGAACTGGCTTCCTCCTCGCCGTTCGATGAAGAATCTTGTTGGCCAGCATCGGCCAAATAGGCGGCTTGATTGGCGGCGGCGTGCACGGCAGCGGATGGGGGGGCAAGGCGCCGAGCGAACGACTGACCCGGCGACAATCGGTGCGGCGCGGCGGCGCTAGCCAGCATCGTTCGTGCGGCGGCGCGGTCGTCGAGGACGGTGGACATCGGCGGCAATTCAGGCGGCGCCAATTGGGCCAGAGGCAACTCGCTGCGGCCGACGACGGGCAGCGGCGAGGGTTTTAAGTCGTCGGCGATCTGCGCCGACAACGCGGCTTCGTGGCGGCGTTGCCAGCGATCTGCTTGCTGATCGGCGTCGAGATGGCCGAGGCGCAGCGCTCGCTCGCAATCCGCCACAAGTTGGCTGCGCTCCAGGACGCTTTCATCGGTCGGCCACAGGAGGATCCGCGAGACCAGGTCCGCGGCGAAGACTCGCGACGTGGCGTCGAAAGCTTTCGCTTCGTCCGCCAATGAGGCCGCCAGAAGGCCCAGCTTGGCGCTGGCTGCGGCTCGCGGCAAACGGGCCCAACGATTCAGTTCCGCGTCCAAGGCCAGACGACTTTCGCGGCGAATCGTCTCGCGAGGAGAACCGAGACCGGAGACTAGCACCGGAATGCCTTGATCGCCCGCCGCGGCGATTTGCTGCATCAGGGCCGGAGCTTCCTCGTCGCTGACTGTTTCCAGCCGCTGCTGCCAATAGCGGGAAGTCCAACGTTGCTGAACCCCATACAGCCAGACGGCCAGCCCCGCGGCCAGAACGGCCAGGCCCAGCAGACGCAGCGACAATCCGAACGGAGTTCTCGAATTGAAGGAACTGCTCATTGCATTCGACGCCTTTTGCCTAGCCTGCCGGCTCTGCAGTGGATTGCTTGAGTCCGGGACGCATTGTCTGCGCAGGGCCGTTTCGCCACAAGTCCAGTCAAAGCCAATGGCTGGCGCGTGTATCCTGCGCGGTTGCTGTCATGATCGAGTGGAATTTGGCTGTTTGGCCTGCGCCGTGAAAGCCGAATTATCAGTAGGACCGGCAGAGACGGCTGCGACAGAGTTGCTGTAGCGGAAGTGCGTGAGAATTCCGGACGCCTCGGACAATTGCCAGAACGCTAATGCCGTTGTGGGCAGAAGCGCCGCTTTACGGAACCTTCACAGGTTCCGCTACGGTTGGCATTGCGGCTTTCGCGCAGCGTGCTGCGGTCCCTTCGCTAGATGTTTGGGGGGGATATGACCAGAGTTCTCCACGGACTGATGCACCAAGCCATGGCGCGCCAGGCGGTCTGGATCGCGCTCATTTGCGGCGGGATGGGTGTCTATACGCCTAGGGCGGTTCGGGCTGCGCACCTTCGGGCAGCTCCAGTCGCGAGCTGCGCGACGAGGCCTCGCGGGCGATTCCTTTTGCAAAGCTTGACCGCAATGCAAAGGCCAAGGTGTCTCATGTGCTCTCCATGACCACCCTCTATCGCCGCTTGCCCGCTCAGATGATCGAGTGCGATCCCAACTTGTACGTGTTCCTGGTCGAGCATCCCGACCTGGTCGTGAATATCTGGGAGGTGCTGGGCATTAGCGAAGTTGCGGTCAAGCGTCTGGGCGAGCAGACCTTCTCGGCCAACGACAAAGCCGGAACGATCGGCCGCATGGAGTTCCTGCATTGCAGCCCCGAATTGCACCTGCTCTATGCCGAAGGCTCCTACGACGGGCCGCTGTTCGGCCGATCGATCAAAGGCCACACGTTACTGATGTTGCGGAACCGGTATTTCCGTAACGCCGACGGCCGAATTTACGTCCGCTGCCAGCTCGACGCCTTTATGCATGTCGAAAACGTTGGCGTGGGAGTCCTGGCCAAGACCTTCCAGCCGCTGGTAGGCGCAGCGGCCGACCACAACTTCCGCGAGACCGCCTCGTTTCTGGCCAGCGTCAACCGGGCGGCCGAGGCCAACTACGCGGGCATGCAGCGGATGGCGACCAGGCTGAACGGCGTCGATGCGGCCGACCGCGAACGATTTGCCGCCCTGACTGAGCAACTTGCGGTGCGAGCCGCACTGCTGCAAACGGCGCAAAGCGAAGCCGAAGCCGCCGGGGCGGCGCTGCCGGCCGGGCGTTCCCCGTCGCTGACCACGCGCCGCGACAAGCCCGACGCTCTCGAACGCTGACGGCTGATCGGCGCCCCGCCGAGACGTACGGCTCAAGCAAGCACGTTCACCGCGCCGCCTGGGATGGGCAGTCCCATCAGTTCGCGTTGCTTGATGATATGCTGATTGTACTCCGGACTCATCAACACCGCCTCCAACACGGCGGGCAATGAGGCGCCTTTAGCGGAGAACTGCTGGAACACGACCAGAATGCCGTAGTGCTCGCTGTTCATCCCCGTCTGCAGCAGCAGGTTCCGTTGGTATAAGGCGTTCTTCGGCGTCATGGCCGTGCTCAGATGCTCCAGCGGCGCCCGACCCGGCCAGAAGTTGCTGAGCATGGCCAGTATCCGCAGATCCGCCTGCTGCACCGACGCGCCGGAACTAGCCCAAGGCGGAGGATGGGCCGGATTACAAGGGGGCGGCGGCCGCATCGCCTTGTCCGCGAGCATCGCGTTCCAATTTGCGCCGGGCGCGCAATGCGCGGCGGCGGGCGGGCGGTGATACGGGTTGAGCGCAGCGCATACCCGATCGGCGGTATCCTGAGCATGAGGCAGCCCTCAGCTTGGGCGAACGACGAACTGTGCTTGAAGTGCTTGGAGCAACACCGACGCTCGCGTGCTTGCGCGGCAGAGCAAGAGAATTCCCGCCGAGATTGCCGAGCCGAGCCGGACGTTACGTCCGTTCGAGCAGTTGTATTACTCGCTTACCTTCACTCTAGGTTGCGGCGCACGAGGAACAAGCACGCGAAGCGAGAACAGGCCGCGCAGATCGATTTCGCCGTGGGCATTGCAGGGCCTGAGCCGGCTGTATGGAAAACTGCCTGCGCAGCGAGAACGGCGCGTCGGCATAACCGGGCGTGAACGAAAGTTCACTTTAGAGACTACCCCAAGGCGCCCGTGGCGCCTCATCAACAGCACCGCCGGGCCTGGCATGGCGTGCGGGGCCCGGAGCAGAAAATACGAAAACCGTTAGCGAGCGCCCAACAGATTACGGCGGCTGCGGCGCTCGGCTCGCAACCGGGCGCGGCGGCGTGTTTCGCTCGGCTTCTCGTAGTATTCCTTGCGACGCATCTCCTTTTTAATACCGCTTCGCTCGACCAGTTTGCGGAAACGACGAACGGCCTCTTGGATCGATTCGCGGTCCCGCACGTTCAATTTAACCACAGCTCCTCCTTTGGATCAGACAACAAAATGCACACGCGTTCCGCCAAATACGACTCTCATCGGCAGAAACGAATGGGCTAGTGTACACTACCCAACCGGCTTCTGTCTATCCGTTTGAGCCAGGCTTCTCACAGCTCCGCAGCGTCATGCTCCCCGCCGGGCGCCTGGGGGCTGAGCCTTGGCGAAGCCCCTGAGTGCGTTCGGTCTGGGCATGCTGCCCTTTGCGCCAGACGCCACCGCGGCGGCAAGCCTTTGCCGCCGTCACGCCAGCAGCGCCGGGACGATCTCGCCGTAGACGTCCGTCAGCCGGAAGTCGCGGCCCTGGTACGGATAAGTCAGCCGCTTGTGGTCGAAGCCGAGCAGGTGCAACACCGTGGCCTGGAAGTCGTGGACGTGCACTTTATCCCGGGCGACGGAAAACCCGAGCTCGTCGGTTTCACCGTAGAGAATGCCCGGCTTCACGCCGCCGCCGGCCATGAACATGGTGAAGCAGTCCGGGTAATGGTCGCGCCCCAGATTGGCGCCGGCGGCGGTGCGGCCTTCGCGGAACGGCGTGCGGCCGAACTCGCCGCCCCAGATGACCAGCGTGTCGTTCAACATGCCGCGGGCCTTGAGATCGTTGATCAACGCGGCGACCGGCCGATCCATCTGCTCGCACTTTTGCCTTAAACCGTCGCCCAGCGAACTGTCGGCCCGGGTGCCGTGGAAATCCCAGCCCCAGTCGAACAACTGCACGAACCGCACGCCCTGTTCGGCCAGGCGACGCGCCATCAGGCAGTTGTTGGCAAAGCTCCCTTCGCCCGGTTTGGCGCCGTAAGCATCGAGCGTGGCCTGAGTCTCCCGCGACAGGTCCATCACCTCGGGCACGGCCACCTGCATCCGAAACGCCAATTCGTACTGGGCAATGCGAGTCAGCGTCTCCGGGCTGCCCAACTCCTCGGCCTGCAAGCGGTTGAGTTCGTTGAGCGTATCGAGGCTGGCGCGGCGCAGGTTCTGATCCATGCCGGCCGGGTTGGTGACGTACAGCACCGGCTCGCCTTGCGACCGGCACTGAACTCCTTGAAACACCGAAGGCAAAAAACCGCTCCCCCACACGCTCTTGCCCGCGCTCGGGTTCGATCCGCTCGAGACCAGCACGATGTAGCCGGGCAGATTCTGGCTTTCCGAACCCAGCCCGTACACGGTCCATGAACCAAGCGAAGGCCGGCCCAGCCGAGGCGAGCCGGTGTGCAGCATCAGCTCGGCCGGCGGCGTGATTGAACTGATCGGTATTCATCGAGCGGATCACGGCCAGCTCGTCGACCACCTCGGTCAAATGCGGAATAGCGTCCGACATCCAGACGCCCGCCTGGCCGTATTGGGCGAAGCGGTGCGGCGTGCCCATCAGCTTCGGGCGTGCCGCTGGTGAAGGCGAACCGCTTGCCTTTGACGAATTCGTCCGGGCAAAGCTCGCCGTCGTGCTTGACCAGCTCCGGTTTGTAGTCGAACAAATCCAGGTGGGGCGGAGAGCCGGCCATGTGCAGATAGATGACTCGCTTGGCCTTCGGCGCGAAGTGCGGCGGGCGGACCGCCAGCGGCTCAGCCTCGGCCGATGGCGCCGCCTGCCCCTCGCCATCTAACAGCGAAGCCAGCGCTATGCCGCCGATGCCAAGCTGGCAGTTCTTCAAGAAATGGCGCCGAGTGAGCGCCTCAGCCCGAGCCAATCGAAAATTCATAGAACTATCTCCGTGCCAGCGCTTCGTCGAGGTTGAGGAGCATGTTGGCCACGACGGTCCACGCCGCCAATTCGGCCACGTTCTGCCCAGCGGGCGCCGGTCCAATCGGATCCGTCGCCATCCGGGTTGCTTGATCAGGATCGGCTTGAAACCGGCCGAGCGCCAGTTCATACAGCCGCACGATCGACTGCAATTCCGCCTCGCTGGGCGGCCGAGACAAGCAAAGTTGGAAACCGTACCCAGCGCGATCCTGCGCGGTCGAGCTCGCCTCGCTTACGATCCGACGCGCCAAGGCCTGCGCAGCTTCGACATAAACCGGATCGTTCAATGTCACCAAGGCCTGCAGCGGCGTGTTGGTGCGGATGCGCCGCATGGTGCAGACCTCGCGGCTGGAAGCGTCGAAGGTGGTCATCGAAGGATACGGCGTCGTGCGGCGCCAACTGGTGTACAAGCCGCGGCGGAACTTGTCTTCGCCCGGGCTCGTCTGCCAATCGGTCGATCCGCCGAACGCCGACGCCAAGCCCAGCTTGGGCCGCGGCGGCTGCACCGACGGACCGTACATCTTGCGGCTCAGCAAACCGCCGACGGCCAGGGCCTGATCGCGGACCATTTCCGCCGAAAGCCGAAACCGCGGCCCGCGGGCCAGCAGCCGATTGAAAGGATCGCGCTCGCGCAGCTCCGGCGTTTCCTTCGACGATTGGCGGTAAGTCGCCGATGTGACGATCAGCCGCAACAACTGTTTCATGTCCCAGCCGTTGCGGCGCAGCTCCAGCGCCAGGTAGTCGAGCAGTTGCGGGTGCGAGGGAAACTCCCCTTGCACGCCGAAATCTTCGCTCGTCTCGACCAGCCCGATGCCGAACAACTGCTCCCACAACCGATTGACCAGCACGCGCGCCGTGAGCGGGTTGCGTTCGTCCAGCAGCCACTCGGCCAGGCTCAGGCGGTTCGGCTCTTTGCCTTCGGCCAAGCGGGTGAAACGCGGCCGGCACGCCTGCCGTCACCTCGGCGCCGCGGTCGAGAAAGTTGCCGCGGATCTGAATATAGGTCTTGCGTCGCTTGTCGGCCGGCAGTTCGCGCATCATCGGCGTGGTCACGCCTTTGATCGCCGCCGCCTGGCGTCGCAAGTCTTCGACCTGCTTCTTGTCGGCCGCAATTTCCGGCAGATGTTCCTTGTGGTACTTCAACCGCTCGGCCCGCTGCGCATCGGTCAGATCCGCATGCGTCTTCGGCACGTCGATCGTCACGTTCGGGATTGGGCGGCTCGGCGATGGTTTGCACCAGCAGCGGCTGGCGTTGTTCGTCCAGCAGCACCACGCGAAAGCCCTTCAGCCGGCTGCCGGTCCCGCCGTCCGTGCGGTTCCAGACGACGACCTGGTCGAGTGCGACGGGCGAGAGCAAGTCGACTTCCCACCAGGCGTCGTCGCCGGCTGCGGTGTGCGTGGTCGACTTGGCCTGGAAATAATCGCCGTCGGTGTTGCCGTCGATGGCCAACTGCGCCGGTCCGTCGTAGTCCACGCTGATTTGCGACGCCTTGCCGGCCGGCGCCACGTTTTGCCCGCCGGCAATCGCCTGCACCTCGGCCAGCGAGAGCAACACGTTCTTGCCGGGCAGTTCCACCCGCACGTACCGGGCGGCCAGCGAGCCGTCAGTCTTCCTCGATCTGCACCGCCGCCAGCTTCTCGTTCAAAGCCTTCTCGAGCGCCGCGGCCTGCGCCTGCAACTCGGCCCGCTTTTGGACCTGCTCGGGCGATACCTCTTCGATCGTCGGCGTCTCGTCCTGGCGGTCGGCGTCGGCCGTGTTGTTGAAGATGGCGAAGACCTTGAAATACTCTTCTTGCGTGATCGGGTCGTACTTGTGCGTGTGGCACTGGGCGCAGCCCATCGTCAGGCCCATCCAGACCTGCATCGTGGTGTTGACGCGATCGACGACCGCCGCGTTGCGGAACTCCTCGTCGTCGGTGCCCCCTTCGCTGTTGGTCATCGTGTTGCGATGGAAGGCCGTGGCGATCAGTTGATCCTCGCTTGGCTCAGGCAGCATGTCGCCGGCCAGTTGCTCGATCGTGAACTCGTCGAACGGCAGGTTGGCGTTCAAGGCCTGGATCACCCAATCGCGATACCGCCAGATCACGCGCGGCGGATCGTGAGCATAGCCGGCCGAATCGGCGTACCGCGCCAGGTCGAGCCAGACGGCCGCCCAGCGTTCGCCGTAGGCGGGCGAAGCGAGCAGACGATCGACCAGCCGCTCGTAAGCGTCCGGCGAGGCGTCGTTAACAAACCGTTCGACTTCATCCAGCGTCGGCGGCAGGCCGGTCAGGTCGATCGAGGCCCGGCGGATCAGCGTGCGGCGATCGGCTTCGGCCGACGGCTGCAGGCTTTCTCGCTCCAACCGGGCCAGCACGAAGGCGTCGATCGGGTTGTTCACCCAATCGGCCCGGGTGACGCACGGCGGCGTCGTTGGCTGCGGCGGAATGAACGACCAATGCGGCTGGTAGCCGGCGTCTTGGGCAATCCACCTCTTGAGCAGATCGATCTCGGCAGCGGTCAGCGCAGGCCCCCGTCGAGCGGCGGCATTCGCAGATCAGCGTCGGCGGTCGAGACTCGCTTGATGAGTTCGCTCGCCTCGGGCTTGCCCGGCACGATGGCAGCGCTGCCGCTGTCCAACTTGGCCACAGCCTGCTCGCGGAGATCGAGCCGTAGACCGGCTTGCAGCACTTCTTCGTCGGGCCCATGGCAGCGAAAGCAGTTCTTTGAGAGCAGCGGCAGCACGTCGCGGCTGAAGTTGACTGGTTCTTCCGCGCAACGTATGCCGCCAGCCCCAGCGAGTCCGATCGCAGCAGCCGCCAAGATGATCAAAGGCATCGGGCGCACCCGACGCGCAGGCGCACGGCAGAACCGGAAAACTCCAAATCGACCGAATCGGGATGGATCGCTCACGAGCCTCGAGACTCCTAGGCATGGGGACTGAGAACCGTGCTCATGCCGCCAGGCGGGCAACTTTCGGGGGGCTTGTCCCATTCTAACTGAAAGTCGGGCCGCCGCCTAATGTTTAGGCACGCGACGAAAATTGCTTGCGTTATGTTTTCACTCGCCGAAAACGGCGAGCCGGATGCGTCAGCTTCCGTGTGGCATCGCTGTGCGCCTTATCAACTCCGCTGACGCGTCCAACCTGTCTGGTTGGTCGACGTTACCAGGGGACTGACGTCCCCCGCTCGCCAGAGGCGAGCGGAACCGATAGCGGCGAGCCGGATGCGTCAGCTTCCGTTTTGAACCGCCGCTTTGCTCCACCATGCACCGTAAAACAACTCCATTCAGTCGCTCTCGCCCCCTCTGTTGGGTGCGCAAAACCTTAGCAAGTCTTAGCGCCGTTTCAATGCTTTGCTCTCCAGATCACCCCGCCACGCTTATTGGCATCCATTCGGGCGACTGCAGCGGCCGCTTCCGTATTGTCGCCTTTCGCTCCTGCGAAGGGACGCCCGTTTGCAAAGCAACATGCACACTTGCGCAGCCCCAATTCCCGCTTATTGCCGCCCGTCGTACCGCAATGGCGGTTCATTCTGATTCTATCTAGCAACTGGCTTGGCGCCGATCGGCACTTGGCAGCAGGCCGAACTAATTACACCGAGCGAGTCTGCTTTCTTGCGAGCCCATCCCGCTTCCGCGGCCCGAGGATAGGCGAGGCGGCCCGGCGGTTGTCGACGAAGAAGGCGTCAATGTCATCGCAGCGACGACCGCTTATGGCGGCGACTCGCCGCTCAAAAGCTTGCGGGAATTCGCCTGCTGAGAGAGAATCAAGACGTCGGAATGCTCCTGCCAAGGACGGTCCGATCACGTCGCTCGATCACATCTAAATGACAGGGGGAGAATCATGCCGGTCATCATGATCGCTCTGTGCTTTTCGGCTGTCTTCCTCGTTGTTGTGAATGGCGTTGCCAGCAGCCGCTTCGGAAATGGCGGCGTCTGCGTGCTTTCCTTCTTTGCCGCTATCTTTTTCTCAGTCTTTCTTTCGCCCTTCCTGGTTGGCCAGGCGGCATTGACCTTTCTGTTAGCCGTTCCATGCCTTCTCTTTCAGGCGAGACCGAAGTTTGTGGTCGGCGCAGCGTTGGCGGCATCGGCGGCCAGTCTGGGCTTCGCCATCTGGCTGCCAACCGCGGAGTTGCACGAGAGGGCAAGACTTCGGCGGGAGTTCCCGCTGGTATCGATGTCGACCCGGCTGGCTTATGAGACCCATGCAGTGGAATCGCTGGAAACCTCGCCCCCGACAATCGCCCTGGCCCCAGAAGTTGAGCAACGTCTGCACCAGTTCGAGAAGCAGTCGCATGGCAATATCCGGAGATACATGCTCAGCTCGCTGCACGAAAAGTTCAAAGACGAGTTTGTCAGAGCCCGAGGATTCGGGCCAGTTCGCATGCTGGGCGTGCGACGCGAAGAGATTGAGCTGCCGGAGCCGAAGCGGATTCCCTTAGCGCCGAACGCGACCCTCTCCGATCGCGCCGCCATGCAGCCTGTGGCGCCTCCGGCAGACGCTGAGGGCGCCGAGCAAGTGCTTCCTCCGCATCGCGACTTGCTCTCGCTGCACTTGTCGGGCATGGAGGACTTCCTTAATCCCGAAATGTTCGGCTACGTAAAGGATCGAGACCACGTGGCTGGCTTCGATTCGCATCGATTTACGAAGTTGCCGAAGATCGTCGACCGGAGCCGCTCGCGGACCAAGTGGCGAATTACCCGACTTGAGCTTATGAGCCTGCTCAAACACGAGTCCCCGGCGGCCTACGTCTCGAAAAATCTGCCGCAAATGGACGAGCTTGAACATGCCGCGACCAGACCGCTGGATGCGTTCGAACAAAACGCTCTCGAACGACTGAAATCCGAAGAAGACCTGGTAATCGACGAAACGACCGATCGAATTCGCATGGTCGGGTCGCTTCGCGCCGCCAAAGCCTGCACGCAGTGCCACTCGGTTCGACGAGGCGAACTGCTGGGCGCGTTCTCGTACGAATTGACGCCCGTCTTCCCGCCGCCCCGAAAGCCCGCCACCGAGGTTGGAAAGCCGCAAGCGTCCATGTCGGAACTGCGACACAGAACAGGTTGAACTGCTTGCCTACTGGAGCGTTTCTGTGTCGGTTGGAGAGCATGATGAAACGAGCATTCTTTGAATGGAGCGCCATGGGCATGTCGGCGCTTGCCATCATATGCTTCGGTTATTGGGCCGCGTTGAAAACTACCTCTGCTGCCAATTCAAGAATGGCTTGGCGTTTTCTCGATATTTCGCTCTCAGATGGAACCGTTACGCTAGCCGGTCTTGAGGCCATCGAGAAGTCGCTCTCGTTTCTTCCCGAGGATTTGAATCTGCCTGGTTTTGAGTTGCGCTTCGTGACTACCGCCGGCGGCAACCGCCTGGGATGGATCAAATTCTCGCTGCTGATTCCGGCATCTATCCTGCTGCTCGCTGCGGCATATCCAATCTACAAGTACCGCAAGCTCAGAAACGCCGCGGCAATCGGCGAAAAGCCTGCGACCAGCAGCGAGCCAGCCGTCCATCCGTTGGACTAGACAGCGAATTCCTGGCGGCGGCTAAGGCGTGCTTTCGACAGAGCGAAAGCCGACTATTCGACCGTGAACCGGGCCGCGATCAGCTCCAGCACTTGCCGGGTGATGTCGCCTTGTCGCTCCCGTTGCTCCAGTTCCATCAGCGCTTCGGCGATGCGGTCGGTGTTGCGGGTGGCGGCGTCCATCGCCACCAGGCGGCTGGCTTGCTCGCTGGCGAACGACTCGGCGGCCAGTTGGTAGAGGCTGATCAAGGCGTGTTCGCTGATCAGGCCGGCCAGCAGTTCGCTTTCCGGCAAAAAGCGATCGAAGCGGCCCGCAGGACGGCGGCGAGGCCGACTTTCGCAAGGCCGCCAGGTCGGGCGGCAAGATGCGCTCCTCGGTCGGAATCTGTTCGCTGATCGACTGGTAACGGTTGTAGATCACGCGCAGCGTTCCCAGTTCGCCGGAGCTCAAGCGATGGCTCACCAGTCCGGCCAGCCGCTTGAGCAGCGTGCGCAGGCCCGGCTAAGGAATTCGCCGCCGCTTCCGCATGGTCGGCGCGAATGCCGCGAGCCGCCAGTTGCCGTCCGCCGCGATGGCCGACGACGACCAGCCAGACCGAGCTTTGCTGTCGCAATTCGTTCCAGCGCCGCTCGGCCAGATCGAGCACGTCATGATTGAACGACCCGCACAACGGCTGCTCGGAGGTCAGCACGATCAACGTTACCCTGCCGTCCGCCGCGGGCCAGTCGAGCTGCGTTTGCTCGTCTTCTATCGCGGCGACGGCGCGATGCACCACCGCCGCGTAGCGACGCGCCGCCGCCAAGGCTTTTTGCGCATGCTGGATCCTGCCGGCGGCGATGGCGCGCATGGCGCTGACCACGTCGTGGATCGTTTCCACGGCCTGGCGCCGGCGTTGGGTTTGTTCGAGCGTCATGACGGCGGCTCCTGCGCGGCGCGCTGGACCGCATGTTTCGCCTTGGTCGAACAAGCGGCAAGGGCGCGGCGCAGCCGCTCGAGCCGGGAGGCATCGCTCGGTTCGCCTCGCTCCAATTCGTCCAACAGCGGCGCGTCGACCTCCTCCAGCCGCCGGCAGAGCTCGTTCAGGAACGGACCGACCTTGTCCAACGGAAGCTCGTCGAGGGCGCCTTCGCGCACGGCGAACAAGGCCGCCGCCTCGAAGCCCAACGGCCAGGGCTGCAGCCGCGGCTGCTTGAGCGCTTCTCGCAGCCGTTGCCCGCGCCGCAGCCGGCGCCGCGTTTCGGGTTCCAGCTCCGCGCCGAAGCGGGTGAAGGTTTCGAGTTCGTGCAACTGCGCGTAAAGCAGCCGCAAGTCGCCGACGATCGTGCGCAACGATTCCGGCTGCGCCTTGCCGCCGACGCGAGACACGCTCAACCCGACGTCGACCGCCGGCCGCTGCCCTTCGTTGAACAGCTTCGTGTCGAGATAGACCTGCCCGTCGGTGATGGAAATCAGGTTTGTAGGAATGTAGGCCGAGATGTGCCCAGCCTGCGTGCCGGCGATCGGCAACGCGGTCAGGCTGCCGCCCCCCAGCCGCTCGTGCAGCCGGGTGGCCCGTTCCAGCAGCCGGGCGTGCAGATAAAAGACGTCAGCCGGGTAGGCTTCGCGCCCGGGCGGACGACCGAGCAGCAGAGAAATCCGCCGGTAGGCGTCGGCGTGCTTGGTCAGGTCGTCGTACACGACCAGCACGTGCCGCCCCTGACGCATGAAATACTCGCCGACCGTGCAGGCTGTATAAGGCGCGAGGTATTGATGGCCGGGCGGAGAGTCGGCCTCGGCCGCCACGACAACGGTGTGTTTCATGGCGCCGTGCTCGTGGAGCGTCTTCACGACGTCGGCCACGTTCGTTTTGCGCTGGCCGATGGCGGCGTAGACACAAAGCACCTCCGTGTCGCGCTGAGCCAAAATGGCGTCGAGCGCGATTGCCGTCTTGCCCGTGCCGCGATCGCCCAGAATCAATTCTCGCTGCCCTCGCCCCAGCGGCAGCAAGGCGTCGATGACCTTGATGCCGGTGTGCAGCGGCTCGCGGACCGGCACGCGGTCCATCACGCTGGGGGCGCGGCGGTTGACGGGCCAGTAGTCTTCGCACGTTCAATGGGCGTCCCCCGTCGAGCGGCCTTCCCAAGGCGTCGACCACGCGCGAAAGCAGCTCGTCGCCCACCGGCACGCTGGCGACTCGCCCCGTGCAGCGCAGCTCGTCGCCAGCGGCTACGTGCTCCGACGGATCGAGGAACAACACGCCGATCTGCTGCGGCTGAATATCGAAGGCCAGACCGGTCAGGCCGTCGGCTCGCTGGAACAGTTCGCCGTATTTGGCCGACGGCGCCCCGCGAACGTAGGCCACGCCGTCGCCGACGCGATTGACCCAGCCCATCTCGCGGCGGCGGACCTGCCAATTCAGCCGGTCGAAGCGGCGATGGACTTCCTCGATCCAGGCCTCGGCTTCAGACATGGCTCAGCTCCCCGTCGGCCGCAGCCGGAGAATCGTCAAGCGAGCCGGACAGCGACGCATCCCAGACGCGACCGCCCAGGTTCAGGCAAACGCCGCCGATCAAGGCGGGATTGATTTGTACGTCCAGGGCGACCGGCGCGCCGAGCAATCGCATGACGGCCGCCGAAACTTGTTCCGCGTCGCCATCGTCGAGCGGTTCGGCCGCCTGCAGTTCCGCGCGGTCGCTCGCTTGCCAACCGGTGCGCAGCTTTTGCTGCTCTTCGGCGGTCGTCTCCGCCAGCGATTCGACCAGCCGGGCGACCAGTTGCCGGTTCAAGCTCTTGTCCGCGGCCTGGTGCAGGAACCTCCGGGCTACGTCGAGCGCCAAACGCATGACTTGCGCCTGCAAGCCGCCGAGCGCCGTGCGACGCTGTTCTTCCAACTGGCGGTCCGTTTCCTGCTGCTTCAACTCCGCGGCGCGGGCCGCGTCGGCCAGCAGTTTTTGCCGCAGGGCTTCGGCCTCGTTGCGGACGTCGCGCATGGCGGCTTCTCGCCCGTGCTGCACTTCGGCCAATTCCACCTGCACCTGCTGCTTGAGCGTCTCTGCTTCGCTGCGCGCCTGGTCGGCGTCGGCCAAGGCCTGCTGCGCCGCCTGGCGTCGCCGGTCGATCGCCTCGTGCAGCGGCGCATACAACAGCCGCTTGAGGATGTAGACCAGCGCCAGGAAGTTGATCGTTTCAAACAGAAACGTCCAGAAGTGAAAGTTCATGCGTTACGACCCGATAAGCTTCTCGAACGGATTGGCGAACAGCACGATCAGTGCAATCACCAGACAGTAGATGGTCAACGACTCGATCATGGCCAGGCCCACGAACAGCGTGCGGCTGATCCGGTCCGAGGCGTCGGGCTGCCGGGCGATGGCGTCCAAGGCGGAGGCCACCGCGCGGCCTTGACCGAACCCCGGGCCAATCGAGCCGATCGCCGTGGTCAGCCCGGCCACGGCCATGGCGACAATGGCGAAGATCAATTGGGAATTCACGAGGGTTTACTCCTTTCACTTTGTTGGACTCGCACCGCCGCGCTTAGGTAAACGACGGTCAGTACCGAGAAAATGTAGGCCTGCACAATGCCCGTCAGCATGGCGAGCATCATCATCGGCACCGGAACGAGCAGCCCTGCGATGGAAAGCAGCACGGCGATCACCAGTTCTTCGCTGATCACGTTGCCGAACAACCGCACCGCCAAGGCGACGGTGCGCGAAATTCGGTAATGATTTCCAGCGGCAGCAATAGCGGCGCCGGCTCGAGGTAATGCTTCAGATAACCCTTGACGCCTCGCGCGCGGATTCCGTACCAGGGGACCGCCAGAAACACGATGGCCGCCAAGGCCGAGGTCGTCGAGAAATCCGCCGTAGGCGAATGCAGTCCTGGCAGCAAGCCCAGCAAATTGGCGGCTCCGATGAACAGGGCCAGCGTGACCACCAGCGGCGCGTACGGCCGCGGATCGCCGCCGCACATGTCCCGGATAATGGCTTCCAGATGTTCCAGCAGGAACTCGGCCGCGACTTGCCCGCTGCTGAAGCGGCGAGAGAGGCCCCAGCGAATGAGTAGCGCCGCGCCGATCAGGATCGCGGAAACCAGCAGCGAGGCGACGACGGTGCTCGTCACTTCGACGGGACCAAAACGCGCAACAACGCGCGGGAATAGTTCTTCGCCGCTCATGGCAACAGCTCCTTGCGCACGTGCCGCCACGCAGTGGCGCAGCCGACGGCCACTCCCAACAGCAGCAGCGATAACGTCCAGAACGCGCCTGAAGCAAAGTGCTGGTCGAGCCAGCGTCCGGCGAACGCTCCGGCGATCGCCGGCAACACCACCATCCAGCCCACCGCCCCGAGCGCGGCCAGTCCCTGCCAGAAGCCGGTGTGGCGCGCGTTCTGCGCACGCCGCACCTGCTGGCGAAGTTCGGTTACGAACCGCTCGTCCGTGGCATTTTGGTCATCGCCATTACGGTCCCTGGCGTTCCGGCCTTCGCCGTGTCGAGTGCTCATGGGCGACGCTCAGCTTTGCGAAGCTGCTGCACCAGCGACAGCTCCAATTCCACGAACGCCGACCGCGCCGTGTGCTCTTGCGCCTGGCGGGCTTTGAACATTTCAGCCGCGGCGTCGGCAACGTCTTCCAGCCGATCAGCGACCAGCGCCTCGCGGGCGGCGATCGATAAGTGATTGTTTTCCAGCAACAGGGCGCCGCCATCGGCCGCCGCATAGCGCCTTTGGCCGTCTTGACGCACAAAGCTCAACACGCAAGGGATCAGAATCGTGAAAAAACGCTCGCGGTTGGGCAAGATGCCAAACCGGCCGCTGGCGTCGGCGGCCTGCAAGCTCTGGATTGGTTCGTCCACCAGCACGCCATCGGGCGCGAGCAACTCGAACTGCAACAGGGAACCGCTCATTGTTGCGCCTCCTCGATCGCGCCGATCATGTATACGGAGTTTTCATCGCGGTTGTCGTACCCGCCGGCCAAGATCGCTTCGCAGCCGGTAATCACGTCCGCCAAGGGAACGTGGCGGCCAGAATGCCCGGTGAAGGCTTCGGTCGTAAACAGCGGCTGCGTGAGGAACCGCTCCAGTCGCCTCGCGCGGCGTACGGTCTGCTGATCTTCCGCCGAAAGCTCTTCCATGCCGAGCATGGAGATAATGTCTTGCAGTTCGCTGTAGCGCACGATGGTCTGCGTCACGCGCAGCGCCACGTCGTAGTGGCGCGCACCGACGTGGACCGGGTCGAGTAGCCGAGAGGTTGAAGCCAGCGGATCGATCGCCGGATAGAGTCCCTGGCTGGCCAACTCGCGCGAGAGCACAATGCTGGCGTCGAGATGGGCGAAGCACTGTACGACGGCCGGGTCGGTCAGATCATCGGCCGGCACGTAGACGGCCTGCACCGACGTGATCGCGGCCCCGGCGACCGAGGCAATCCGCTCCTCTACGGCGGCCAGATCGTCGGCCAGCGTCGGCTGGTAGCCGACTTCTGACGGCATCCGTCCCAGCAATCCTGAGACTTCGCAGCCGGCCTGCACGTAGCGGAACATGTTGTCGACCAGCAGCAGCACTTCCACTTTGCGCCGGTCGCGAAAGTACTCGGCCATGGTCAGCGCCGTCAGCGCCACGCGGAAGCGGCTGCCTGGGGCATCGTCCATCTGACCGAAGACGAGCACGGCCTGGTCGATGGCGCCGGTGGCCTGCATTTCCAGCCACAGGTCGTTCCCTTCTCGCGTCCGTTCGCCGACGCCGGCAAACACCGAGACGCCGCCGTTGCGGCGGCTGGTGGTATGAATCAACTCCTGCAGCAAGATCGTCTTGCCCACTCCCGCGCCGCCGATCAAGCCTGCCTTGCCGCCGCGGGCCAGCGGCGCCAACAGATCGATGGCCTTGATGCCAGTTTCCAGCAGTTCCAGGCCGGAACGTTGCTCGATCAGCGACGGCGCCTCGCGATGAATCGGCCAATACTCCACGCCGCTTGGCGGCGGCAGACCATCGAGCGGCTCGCCGAGCGCGTTGAACAATCGGCCGAGCGTCGCCTCGCCGACGGGGGCCAGAATCGGCCGGCCCGTTCGCTGCACGTTCATGCCCCGGCCGAGCCCTTCCGTGTCGTCCATGGCAATCGCGCGAATCGTGTGCGGATTGAGATGATGAGCGACTTCCAGGATGGTTGCTCGGCCGCCGTCTTCGACCCGCAACGCCTCATTCACGGCAGGCAGCTCGCCGGCAAATTCGGCTTCCACCACGGAACCGCGGATGGCGGTCACGCGGCCGCTTGCTTCGGTTGTAGGAAGCGTCTCGCCAGCGGTCACAGGCATTGTCCTTTGCGTAAAATGATCTCGTACTATCGAGTCGCGAACTGGGAGTCCGTCTTCTCGGAGGACGGACTATGGCAACTTTGCCGCCAGGCGTATCGCCTTCCGCTCCCGCGAAACGACGGACGTTTCTTCGACCGAGCCGGGCTTGTTCCTATGGGACGCAAATCGCGGGCCACACTCCGGGGAGGGACTGGCAATCGAAGCGGCGGCCCAATCTCGAGACGCGTGCTGGCGGCATGGGACGGGCCATCCGCGAGCCTCTCCGAACGGATGGCGTCTGAAACCCCGCGTACACGTCGGTCAACAAGAGACCTCGGTCAATCACCGATAGCGGCGATTTGGCGCGCCAGTCAGCGCGGAGTCGTTCGCTGACGCACAGAGTGTGCGATCTGGCGCGCAAGCGGACGTTTCAGTTCTTGCCGCGAATGAGCGACGTCTCCGGCGAACCGAGGCGCCGCCGCTCGACTTGAGAGCTCGCCAAGAAATTGCCGTTACGGCAAAGCGGCTTCAAGCGGCGGATCGTCCGTTCCGGAGGTGCTGCCCAACTCCGCCGGCGGAATGCGGCATTTTCTCGTCAGGGTCAAAACGGCGCATCGCGCCTCCTCTTGGACGTGATCCGACCTGTCGTGCGAGGCAGTGCGGAGAGCTGGGATGGCGATGGGGTCGCCGAAATTCAGGAGCCCCTGTACGGCTAATCCTCGCACCCAGGGACTTTCGTCTTCTTCGAGAGCGGCGATCAGGTAGGGGATGGCGCGTGGATCGCCCAGACGGATCAACGATTCGACCGTCGCTCTGCGAACGCATAGCTCGCTGTCTTTCAACCGCGCCGCCAGGGCATCCAGGACCCGTCGATCGCCGATCTGACCGAGCGCATCTGCCGCGCAGCAGCGCAGGCTCGCGTCGCCGCTGTCCAGGCATTCGATCAGCGAACCGATGGCGGCGCAGGCGCGTAACTGGCCCAGCGCCGTAGCCGCCAGACGTTGCACGGCGCCGCTTTCATCTTCGAGCACCGAATGAGCGATGGGACGGACCGCCAGTCCCCGACCTTGCTCAATTGTTCAATGGCAAAGCAGCGCAGCGAGGGGTCGCGGCTCTCATCGAGCGTTTCCAGCAACGCGGGCACGGCCTCGCCGCCCAGGGCATCCAACTCGGCATAGATCTGTTCATGCGAGCGCGGGCGGGCAAAGAATCCTGATTCGGCGGGCGGGGCGCCGACGAGTTCCCCGAGCAAACGCCGAACTTTCATCTCGGCGGGCTCCGGCCACAGCACATAGCATGCGATCGCGACGAGGGGCAGCACGCCGACGGCGGCCAACGCCCGTCGCCAGCGCGGCGATTGTACTACCGCTTGCCGCATGAGGTTTCCCTCTCAGAGCTTCGGTTCGATCCATCCCGAACAGGCAGCCAACTTCGATCAAGACGCTGATCAAGACCTGGCGGCTGACAACGCATTTCGCCATCGAGTCTGCAACGAATGAGAGACTCACGGCGAATTCAATGACTTCAAGTTGCACGTAGCCGCTTCTCGCCAGTGATTTAACCATTTTTTTCTTTTCATTGCGAGCAAAATTGTATCAGGTAGTAAATGGAAACTCCGTTGCGAGAAGAGCGAAACGACGCCTGAGCATCCATGAACGGCGACTTGCCATATCGGTCGCGTGCCACGACCGCCCGCCCTGCATTCTGATAGGGGAGTAATTCGCCCCTGAAACGCGTCAGTAGCTTGGAGTTCCAAGAAGCGGCGTCTTTAGTTCAAGGCCTTGGAACGCCAAGGCGCTCTGTACGTCGCGGTATCCGAGCCTCCGTGACGGCGTCCGTGCGGTCGAGGCGGCGCACGAAGCATGCGAGCTCACGCACTGGAACGACGCCGCCTGCCTTGACACGCTTGCTGCGGCCTATGCAAAGTGCGGTGATTTCGAGTCGGCCGACAAACATCAAACGCGGGCACTCGAGCTCTGGCCCGCCGGACTTCCCGGTCGCCGCTCGGCCGAACAGCGACTGCAACGGTATCACGATCGGCAATCCGTAGAGGCGGGCGAATGACAAGGCCTTAGCAGCCCTTGAAGTTCGGTTTCCGCTTCTCCAGAAAAGCGCGTATGCCTTCTTCGTAGTCGTGGCTGTCATAGACCCTGCGACGCAGATCCTGCACCCGCTCGAACGTTTCTGAACTCAAGACGCTCGATTCCGACAGCATGCGCAGCTCCTCCTTGATCACGCCGACGCACAGCGGCGAGGTCTCGGCGATGTGCGACGCCAGCTCGTAGACGAATGAATCGAGCTCTGCGGCAGGGACGACGTGATTGATGGCGCCGGCCGCCAGGGCGCGCGGGGCCGAAATGGGGTGACCGGTGAACAGCATTTCCTTGAGCACAGGCATCGGGATCATCTTCATGAAGTTCAGCATGCCGGACATGTTATAAGGTACGCCGAGCCGCGCCGGCGTGATGGCGAACGTCACGTCCGGGGCCGCAATCAACAGATCGCACGTCAAGGCAAGCTCGCACGCGCCGCCCCACACGCTGCCTTCGATCAACGCCAGCACCGGCGCGGGAAATGATTCGATGGCCCTGACGGCGCGCCGCAGCGGATCGCTGTACGTGAGCGGATCGTGACCGGCGGCCGGAAGCTCTTTCACGTCGTGGCCTGCCGACCAGACGGCCGAGTCGTGCGCCGCGCGCAGCACCACGGCGCGAATCGAGGCGGCCTCGAGCGAGGCCAGGCCCGAGATCAAATCCTCGATCAAGGCCCGGCTCAAGGCATTGCGCCGCTCCGGTTGGTTGAACGTTAACGTCCCGATGGAATCGGTCACGCTTTGCAAGACGAGCGGCATATTGTGATCCTCAGCGACTGGTCGTCAATAAAACAATCGTCTTAATGCAACGCTCTAGTCCGATCAAATCGCAAATGACGTCC
Source organism: Pirellulales bacterium (assembly GCA_963786255.1). Taxonomy (GTDB): domain Bacteria; phylum Planctomycetota; class Planctomycetia; order Pirellulales; family JAICIG01; genus JAICIG01. The sequence continues at coordinate 141,429 of CAWAYY010000025.1, read as the reverse complement.
CATGAAGGCAAGTTTTAGCCACAGAGAACACGGAGGACACAGAGGAGAGGAATAAACCCACGCATGCCCGGAGGCACGGCGGGCAGATTACAAACTCGCCCCTTCTTCTCTCTGTGCCCTCGGTGCTCTCTGTGGCCAAATCAATTCCGACTTTTTGTCAATCGGAATGAACTTTGGCGTTCTTGGGCTGTTGTTTGCAACCTGTGGGACGAGCCGTCACCTCTGGAATTGTTCTTCATACTCGCCGAACGTTCCGCGCAGCACGTCGCAGATTTCGCCCACGGTGGCATAGGCCCGCACGGCGTCGAGGATCGGCGGCATGACGTTTTGCGACTCGTCGTCGGCCGCCGCCTTGATCGCCGCCAAGGCCCGCGCAACCGCGCCGGCATCCCGCGAGGCTTTGACCCGCTCGAGCTGTTTGATCTGCCGTTCCCGCACGTCTTCGGCCACTTCGAACAGTTGCAACTCGGGCGCCGTCTCTTCGGCATATTCGTTGACCCCGACCACGGTACGGGCTTTGCGTTCGATTTGCATGCTCCATTCGTAGGCGGAATGCTCGATCCTGCGGCTGATGTAGCCGCTCTCGATAGCCGCCGCCATGCCGCCCATTGCGTCGATCTCCGCAATCAACTCGGCGGCTTCCCGCTCAATTTGGTCGGTCAGTTCTTCCACGTAAAAACTGCCGCCCATGGGGTCGACGGTGTTCGTCACCCCGCTCTCATGGGCGATGATCTGCTGCGTGCGCAGCGCCAGCTTGACGGACGATTCGGTCGGCAGGGCGTAGGCTTCTTCCTTGCCGTTGGCGTGCAAGCTCTGCGTGCCGCCCAGCACGGCGGCCAGGGCCTGCAAGGCGACGCGGACCACGTTGTTCTCCGGCTGTTGCGCCGTGAGGGTCACGCCGCCCGTTTGCGTGTGGAACCGCAGCATCATGCTCTTGGGAGAACGGGCGCCGAAGCGTTCCTTCATGATTCGCGCATACAGCCGGCGCACGGCGCGAAACTTGGCGATCTCCTCAAAAAAGTCGGTGTGCGCGGCAAAGAAGAACGTCAGCCGCGGCGCGAAGGCATCGATCTCCAGCCCTGCCTTTAAGGCCGTTTCGATGTAAGCGATAGCGTCGGCGAGCGTGAAGGCCGCTTCCTCGACGGCCGTCGCGCCGGCCTCGCGAATGTGATAGCCGCTGATCGAAATCGTGTTGAACTTGGGCGTCTCTCGTGCGCAATAGGCGAAGGTATCGGAGATCAGGCGCAGACTGGGCCGCGGCGGAAAGATATACGCGCCGCGGGCGACGTACTCCTTGAGGATGTCGTTCTGGATGGTGCCTTCGAGTGCAGCCGCGGGCACGCCCTGCTTTTCGGCCAGGGCCACGTACATTGCCAGCAACACGGGGGCCGTGGCGTTGATGGTCATCGAAGTGGAGACCTTGTCGAGCGGGATGCCTTCGAACAGCGCCTCCATATCGGCCAGCGTATCGATCGCCACGCCCGTCTTGCCGACTTCGCCCTGGCTCATCGGATGATCGGAATCGTACCCCAACTGCGTCGGCAGGTCGAAGGCGACGCTCAGCCCGGTCGAGCCTTGCGAAAGCAGATATTGATAGCGGCGGTTGGACTCCTCCGCCGTCGAAAAGCCGGCGTATTGCCGCATGGTCCACAGCCGCCCGCGATACATCGTCGGTTGGACGCCCCGCGTAAAGGGAAAGCTGCCGGGAAAACCTATTTGTTCGCAGTAGCGCTGGAGCATGTCCGGCGGGGGCAAGTACAACCGCTCGACCGGCAACCCGGAGGCCGTCTGGAAATGCTCGTGACGCTCGGGAAACGCGGAAAGCGTTTTGGCAAGCGGGCCGGCTTGCCAGTCGTTAGTCTGCCGTTCAATCTGCTCGAAAGTCATCAATTCTGCTCCGTTGCTTCATCAGTTGCCTACTTCACGCGACGGTGGATAGCGAGCCCTGGCCCGTGCTTTGCGCCGCGGCCGACTCCAGTAACTCGGCCGCAAGCTGTTCGACGGTGGCCTGGCCCGACTTGACTCGGTCGATGGCGTCCTCGCCCGGCAGGCCCTCGGCGATGGCCTGGTCAATCAATACGCGGGCCGACTCACGGACTGCGTCAATGATTTCCTGTTCCAGAGATGGCCGGCGTTTGGCCGCGGCTCGTTCTGCCGCACGGCGTTCGATAGTTTCGACCAGTTCCTCGACGCCACGGCGCTGGAGCGAGTCGACCAGCAAAGCCGGCGGCGGTTCGTTCGCGCCGCCCGCGAGCATGGCCTGCAGTTCGGCGAACAAGCGGTCGGCGCCCGGACGGTCGGCCTTGTTCACGGCGACGACGTCGGCGATTTCCAGCAGGCCGGATTTAAGCAATTGGACCGAATCTCCGAGCCCCGGCGCGAGGACGACCACGACCAGGTCCGCGACCTGCGCAACGTCGATCTCGTTCTGCCCTACTCCGACGGTTTCCAACAGCACGACGTCGCAGCCGGCCAGGCCCATCACGCGCACCGAGCCGCGGATGCCGCAAGTCAATCCGCCCAAGCGTCCGCGATTGGCTAAGGAGCGGATAAATACCTGCTCATCGCCGCAGTGTTCCATCATCCGGATGCGATCGCCCAGCACGGCGCCTCCCGATCGGGGCGACGAAGGATCGACGGCGAGTACGCCTACGCCGCGTTGCGGTTGCCTGCGCCGCCAGACGCCGATCAGGGCGTTGATCAGTTGGCTCTTGCCTGCGCCGGGGCTCCGGTCACGCCCACGACCAGCCGCGGCGCGGGGCAATCCTCGAATTGCGCCAGCACCTGGAATGCCCGGCCGGGGCGGTCCTCGATGCGACTGATCAATCGGCTGGCGGCTCGCAACGAGCCGCGCGCGCAGACTCAACCAACGCATTCACGCATTCGCTCCTTAAGCAGGGCCTCGACGCCGAACACGATCGCCTTGGCGGACGTACCCGGCGTGAAGACGGCGCTGACGCCCGCCTGCTTCAGCAGCGGAACGTCTTTGGCGGGAATCGTCCCGCCGCCAAACACCAGCATGTCTTGCACGCCCTGCTCGTGGAGCAGGTCGATGACCCGTCCAAACAAGTACTTGTGCGCTCCGCTGTGCACGCTCAAACCGATCGCGTCGACGTCTTCCTGGATGGCCGCGGCGACGATCTGTTCAGGACTGCGGCGAATGCCCGTGTAAATAACGTCGTAACCCGCGTCTCGCAGCAACCGGGCGACGTACTTCGCGCCGCGGTCGTGGCCGTCGAGGCCCGGCTTGCCGATCAGGATCCTGCCGTTTGACATCTTCGTCACACTCCCTCAACTCTCGCGGTGCGAGAGTTCAAAAGCGTTTCACTCGAGGCTGCCCCGCGCCCGGCTCGTCTTGTGGGAGCGATGCGGGAAGACAAGGGCTCACGATTCGTTTGCGTTTGAACCGACCGGCGACTGCACGGGCGGCCGCAAGGCAATCACGGCGCACGGCGCTTCGGAGATCACTCCTTCCGCAACGCTGCCGACCAGCAGCCGGCCCAGCCGCGAGCGACCATGCGTGCCCATCACAATCGTCTCGACGTTTTCCTGGCGGGCAAGCTTGACGATTTCTTCGGCGGGATCGCCGTGCAACAAACGGTGCTCGCAGTGAATTTGCGGATCGAGAACCGTCACCGCGGTCAGTTCCTCCGTTTCTGCATCCGACGACCCCGGCCCTTCATCGAAGAGTTCGCCGACCGGGTATTCTTCCAATTCCGACACGTGAGCAATGAGCAACGTCGCGCGTCGGTCGCGGGCCAACGACGCGGCATAAGTCAACGCATGCTGACTTGTCGTCGAATAATCCGTTGCAAACAGAATCTTCTTCGCTGCCATGACGGACCTCTTTCTTACCTCGAACGCAGACGCTTCCAGGCGTTCCATGTCGTTTAGATTTTTCTACTGGGTCCTTCTGAGCAACTGCGATGCCGGACGCGAAAGAACGGGGCATCGAAAAGCTCGGAGCGGTTGCCGTCCGGAAAAGCGCGGTGCGGCTTGTCCTTGCGATGGAGCCCGGCTGAGCGCTCCGGGGACGTCTGGAACCGTCGGGGAACGCTTGTCCGAAAATCGCCGCGCCCAGGCGTTACGATCGCGCCAGCGCTCGAGGAGCCGCCCGGAGATCAGCGTTTAGAAGGCGCCTCGGGCATGTGCAGCTTCGCTCGTGGCGTGCGTGTCGGCGCAGAATGGGTTACGCAAGCGGTCGATCGGCTGCGGGGCCGTGCGGCGGGAGGCTGGCAACGGCGGGCGCGAGCAGGCAAAGCGTCTTTCTCGAGGGGGCGCGCAGCGGCGCGGGCGCGGATTTTCCGCTCTCCGTACCGTGCCCCGCCGTGAGTTTGCCCGGACGACAGAGCGGCAGCAGATCGGGCAGATCGTACGCTCCCAGCACGCCGTGGATGGCCTGGGTCAATTGCCCGGCGGGTTCGGAGGTCGCCATCACGTCGGACCAGGATTGCAGACCGCCCTCCAGTTCAACCGCGGCGAACAGCGCCGGTTCCAACGCCGCGGCGTGCAGCGCAGGCACGGCGGCCTGGCCGATGCCAACCAGGCGAATGGCAGGCGATTTACCGCCGGAGGCATGGTTCGCCAGGAAGCGTACCGCGACCAGCGCATCTTCGGTTCGCAGGCTGACCAGCGACTGACGCAGCAGATAGGCCAGGTAGAATTCCTTCCAATCGGCGCCGAGCAGCGCGTTGGCCTGGCCGCCCGCCGTCTCGCCGATGCCGCGCAGGTCGACGGCCAGGACGAGCAAGCCCTCGCGCACTAATTGCTCGATCGGTCCGCCGGGCGCCGCGTCGATATGTTTGCCCTGGCCGTGCAGATAGAGGCAGGCCTCGCCTGTTGGCTTCGCTGGCACGAACAGCAGCGCCGGCAATTTCACGTCCGGCTCAATGGAGAGCACGAGCTTGTCGATCCGGTAGCCGGCTCGCTGCACGGCGCCTACGACGCGCGACGTTGCTTTCGGCAATTTCGCCAGCGGCCGCGCGCGACCATCTCCCGCACCTTTTGCCGCCGTTCGTCGGGAGAGGCCTTCGCCCAGGCTTCTTGGCGCCTGGCGGCCAGTTCGGCGGCGCAGTTCTGCGTTCAGGTCAAACACCGATCGCTCGTCGGCAAGCAGCAGGACTTGCCCGAGCGGCGTGCAACGCAGTTCGTCTTCCGTGCGCAGTTTCATTTCCGTTTCGACGATCGTATCATCGACGCCGAGCAGCCACCGCCGCATCCACTCGACCATCGCCTTGCGTCCGACCGGTCCGAGACCGTGCTTGCCGTCGGCTTCCACCAGATCGACTCGGTTGGAAAAACCGAGCCGGGCGTAGACTCGCTTCGCTTGCCGCAGGGCGTCCCAGCTTCCTTCAATATCAAAAAAGTCATCGGTCGTGGCGCAGATCAACGTCGGCTTCGGCGCCCGCGTCAAGAGATAGTCGGGCTGGTCCAAACCGAAGGCGACCTGCCCGAAAATGTTCTGCTCGGCATCCTGGGGACCGATCGTGTCGATCAGCCGACGGAAGGTGGTGATATAGCAGGCCGGCGCGGCGCACAGCACTCGCTCATCAAGGGCCATCAGGTAACTGCTTTCCGTGCCGCCGCCGGAGCAGCCTGTGGCGCCGATCCGCCGGGCGTCGATATCGTCGCGGGTTTCCAGATAATCGATGGCCCGCATGCCGTCCCAAACGCGGAATTGCGCCGTATTCGCGCCGACGAGAATCGAACCCACGCCGACCAGGAAGTGCTCGGTCGTCGTGCCGCTATGCTTGGGCTTGCCGTCGGCCGTGAGAATCTGCGAGCGCTCGCCCTGGCCGATCGGATCGTAGCAAAAGGCGGCGATGCCATGGCGGGCCAACAGAATGCACATCTTCTGGTTGTAGTCGGAGGCCTTGGCGGTGCGACTGTGGCCGCACGCCACCAGCACGGCCGGAAAGGGAGGCTTGCCGGCGGGCAAATACAACAATGCCGTCACGTGATGCTGCGGGCGACTTTCATAGATCACTTTCTCGATTCGATAACCGTCTCCAGCCAACTCGCCGATTACCCGCCCGTTGAGCGGCGTGCGCTGCGGAAAGCCGCCCAACTGCCGGATGAAAAACTCTCGCCGCTGCTTCTGCCAGACCGCAATCGCCTCGGGCGTCAAAAGCTGTTCGTACGCTTCGCGGCGCCGGTCGAGTGCCGCGCGGGCCTGCCGCTGCAGCGATTGGTAGAGCATCTTGCTCGGCGGAACTTCCGCGGTGGCGTCGAAAACTTGCAGATCTTCGTCCGCCCCGACGAACATGACGGCGAAAGCAACGGAAAGGCAACTCAAGTTCATCGTAAGCTTCTCGGAATGAATAACGTGCGGCGGAGGCCGGCGGGCGGCGCCGTCCGTTTGACAAAGCGGCTGTCAGCGATGCGGAATCAGAACAACTCGCGAATCGGCCGGCCCCCTTCGGTGAAGTCGAGCGGGCGTCCGTCGGGCATGCGCAGCCGGCGCGTCGGTGTCGATGCCCAGCTTGCGATAGATCGTTTCTGCGTAGTCGTACGGCGTGTAGAGCCGGTCGGTCACGTCGCCCCCTTGGCGATCGGTGCGCGCCGATGATCTGCCCGCCGCGGCACGCCGGCCCCGGCAAAGGCGATCGACAACGCGCGGCCCCAATGGTCGCGGCCCTGCCATTTGTTGATGTGCGGCGTGCGACCCATCTCGGTGATGAAGCAGACCAGCGTCTCTTCGAGCAAGCCTCGCAGGTGCATGTCCTCAATCAAGGCGCTCAACGAGCGGTCGAGACTGGGCATCATCACCGGATGCGGCAGGCCGTAGCGTTCCTGGTTCGACATGCCTTGCGGTCCGCCGCACGGGCCGTTCGCGTAGATGCCCTCGTGATGATCCCAGTTCAAAAACACGCCGCGCGGCTGGCCGTAATTGGGCCGGCCGACCAGATCGGGCGGCTGAATAACGGTCACGGTCACGAAGCGCACGCCCGCTTCGATCAGCTTGCGGCCCAGCAGATAACAGCAAGCCGCGGTGATCTCGGCCGTAGCGGTCGAGCGTCTTGTCGCTCTCGCCGGCCACGTCGAGCGCCGCCTGCACGCGAGGGCTGGTGAGCAGGTCAAAGGCGTTTTCGTAGTACGAGTTCACTGCGTCGGCCAGCGGCGTCTCGGCGGCCGGAGTATGATTCAGCGACGCACGCAGCCGTTGCCGCGCGTGCGAAGCGATCGCCATCGACTCCCGGGCTCGGCTCCGAGCGCCCGCACGCGCCAGCCGGTCGCGCAACGTTCTCGCCCAGGCTCTTCGTGCCCAGCTTCCACGGCGCGTGGCTGACGTGCAGAAAGCCAGGGCTGGAGACAAAATTCGGCATGTTGGCGCCGGGCACAGAACACGTAAGCCGGGCAGTTCCGGACAATCGGTGCCCAGCACCTCGGACACGACCGAACCGATGTCGGGGAACGTCAACGGAGAATTGAACCGGTAGCCCTTGAAGAACTCCTTGCAGCCTTCCATGTGGCCGGCCACCTTGGCGGTGGTCATCGAACGGACGATGGCCAACTTGTCGGCGTGCCTGGCCATCTGCGGCATCAGCGAAGAAAACCGAATGCCGGGCACGTTGGTATCGATCGGCTTGAAGGGCTGCGATGGTCGACGGGCGCCTCGGGTTTGGGGTCCCAAGTGTCCATCTGGCTGATGCCCCCCTCCTCGTAAATCACAAGCACGTTCTTGGCCGCGGCGGTCGCTCCCGTTGCACTGCTCGACGCCACGGCCTCCAGCGCCGACAAATCCGCCAGGCCATGACCTAACACGCCGGCCGAGACGCTTTGCAACAAACGGCGTCGCAGCCGATCAGGCTTGTTTGAGAATGAAAAATCGCTGCGCAGCATGTCCGACCTTGTTCCCGTGTTTCGCGCAAGTCACCACAACGCCCCCGCGCACCCTGACGCATCAACGTTCGTTAATCATAAAAGGTCGGCGCGAGCACGCACAACGGGAATCGGGTTTTACTCTGCCGAAGCGGGCTGCTAAGATCCCATCGGCGGACTTGGATGGATGAGTGTGATCAGGAGCACACGACCATGCGGCGATTTTGCAAACACGCCTCGCAGGGCCGGCCCGTTTCGCGGCGGGCTTTCCTGCAGGCCGGATCGTTGGGGCTCGCCGGGCTGACGTTGAGCGACCTGCTCCGCGCCGAAGCGGCTGCGGGCGTTCGATCTTCGACGAAGGCCGTCATTAACATTCATCTCGACGGCGGCCCCCCGCATCTCGATATGATCGACCTGAAGCCCGATGCGCCGGTCGAAATCCGCGGCGAGTTTGCCGGCATCGACACGAACGTGCCGGGCTTGCAGGTCTGCGAGCTGCTGCCCAAGCTGGCGGCCGTCGCCGACAAGTTTGTCTTCGTCCGCTCGCTGGTCGGCTCGGCCGGCGCTCACGACGCCTTTCAGTGTCAATCGGGCTTTGCCGCCAAAGATCTGCAGTCGCTCGGCGGGCGGCCCGCGATGGGGTGCGTCGTCTCCAAGCTGCGTGGCTCGCACGCCGATGTTTCGCCGCCGTTCGTCGACCTGATGCAAGGCCGGCCGTTTGTGCGCAACAGCGCCCGGCCCGGCTTTCTGGGGCCGGCCTATCAGCCGTTTCGGCCCGACATTTCGCATTTGTTCGCCCGCGAACTCGAGACGGGCATGAAAGGCGAATTGGCGCGGCGAGGCGCCTATCACGCCACCACCTTCACCTTGAACGAGCAGCTCAATCGGTCGCGCGTCGATGATCGGCTGAGCCTGTTGCGCGGTTTCGATCGGCTGCGGCGCGAGGTCGACGGCAGCGGCATGATGGATGCGATGGACGACTTCAACCGGCAGGCATCGGCATTTTGACCTCGGGCCGCTTCGCCGGCGCCATGGATCTCAGCCAGGAAGACGCCGCCACGCTCGATCGCTACACGCTCAAGCTCGCAATTGACCGGATCGGCACGAGCGATGATGCTTCGGCCGTTAAGAAGTTGCTTTTGGCGCGGCGGTTGATCGAGGCCGGCGTGCGCTGCGTCAGCCTGACGCTGAGCGACTACGACACCCATCGCGGCAATTTCTCGCGTTTGCGGTTCTTACTGCCGGTGCTCGATCAGGGCCTGTCGGCCTTGGCCGCCGATCTTGAAGAGCGGGGCATGCTGCAGGACGTCTCAATCGTCGTCTGGGGCGAGTTCGGCCGCACGCCGCGCGTCAACTCCGGCGGCGGCCGTGACCATTGGCCTGCCGCGGGCATGGCGCTGCTGGCCGGCGGCGGCATGCACGGCGGGCAGGTAATTGGCGCCACCGACCGCACCGGCGCCACAGTCACCTCGCGTCCGGTCCATTACCAGGACGTCATGGCCACGCTGTATCACAACCTGCAGATCGACCCTGTGCAGACCACGCTCATCGATCCCGCCGGCCGGCCGCAACACCTGGTCGATCGTGGGTTGAGACTGCCTGAGGTTGTATGAGTGCGTGTTGCGGTCAACGCTAGCGTTTTGTCAGGTTTAAGATTTCGGGCTGGCAATTTGCAGCAGCGAGGGTGGCTGGCGGCAGAGCGAAGCGATGCCCCAGTGAAGCGAGGCTTCGCCGAGGCACAGCGTTAGGGCCGCCAACCCCCACAATTTCGAAATGACAAAGCGCTATCGCTCCACCGACGTCACAATCAGGTGCAGCAGCCAGGCGCCGCCGCCGATGATGATGACCAAGGCGGCGATCACGATGGCAGAGAAGCGGAGCGTCGTGAGATTCTTTTCCCGCTGCTTCTTGATTCGCTCCGCGGTCGTCGCTTGCTTGCGCGGCGGCTCTTCCCGCCTGGGCTGTACCGGCGCCGCCGGCGCGGGTTGTTGCGCAACGGGAAGCGATTGGGCGACCGGAATGGACTGAGCGACCGGCGCCCGCCAGACAACCGGCGCCTGCACCAATACGGGCCGGCTGGCGGCAATTGGCGGCGCCGAAGCCGTCGCCTTCGCCGTCGACGCTTGCGACGGCGGTTCGCGGTGCGTCAGCCGAGTCGAGAGACGGAAGTCGTATGAGGTGCGACGGTCAGGATCGAGCAGGCAAAGCTTGGCTTCCGTCACTCGATTAAGCAATTGCTGAGACTCCGCGGCGTGCGCACCCGCGTGTGTCGACCGCAAGAAAGCCATGCGCTGATTGGCCGCCGTCTCAATCACGTCGGGTTCGCGCTCGAACAGGGGAATGCCCAGCAGCCGATAGTGATTGGGCGGTTGCTCGGCGGGCGGAATGCCGAACCACTGATAGAGCGGATCGAAGTCCGGTTTTTCGGTCACATCATCGGCCCTGGAAAACATCCCCAACGGACAACCGTTTGCCACGATAATGGCGCGAGCTGCGGGATGCAACACCGTAGGGTGGGCATTGCCCACCATGATTCGCCGGTGGGCAATGCCCACCCTACGATCTTCCGCTATAACCTCACTCAGGTTTTCTTCGCTCGGACCCAGACCCGGCGAGCGAGAGTATAATCGTCCCCCAAACGCTCGCATTTGCTCCCTCTTGATTCCAACAACTTCGAACGGAACTTCATGACGACGCGCACCATCGGCTACGGCGTAATTGGACTGGGCTTTTTTGGCGAGAAGCATGCCGAGACGGCGGCCGCGCTGCCCGGCGCGGAGCTGCGGGCGGTCTGCACGCGGAACGATCAACGGCGACGGCAAGTCAAGCGGCGCCTGGGCGTGCCGAAAGATTACCGCGATTATCGCGAACTGCTGGCCGATCCCGAGATCGAAGCCGTCAGCGTCGTCACGCACGTCGATGATCACTTGGAGCCGACCCTGGCCGCACTGCGGGCGGGCAAGCACGTGCTGCTGGAAAAGCCGATGGCGCGCCGCCCGGCCGATTGCGATCGGATGATCGCCGCGGCCGAGCGGGCGGGCAAGATCCTGATGGTCGGCCATATCTGCCGCTTCAACCCGCGGTATGCCATCGTGCGGCAGCGGATCGCCGGGGGCGAGATCGGCCGCATTGTGTCCATGTACGCCCGCCGCAACATTCCCGCCGCTCGTAGCGCCACCGTGCTGGAAAAAATCGGCCCGCTGCTGGGCGACGGCATCCACGACACCGATCTGATGCTGTGGATGTCCGGGGCCAAGATCAAGACCGCTTACGCGCTGACCGAAAACGTTCGCGGGCTGAAGAACCCTGATATTGGCTGGGCCATGTACCGTTTCGATTCCGGCGCGATCGGCGTGATCGAAGACGTCTGGTTCCTGCCCGACGGCACGCCGTTTCGCATCCATGAGCAACTGGAGATCATCGGCACGGAAGGCTCGATCTACGTCCATGGCGGCGACATGAATGTAGTGATTCAAGGTCGCCGCAGTATCGATTGCCCCGACACGATCTATTGGCCCGAAATGCACGGCCAGCCGACCGGCGCGCTGCGCAGCGAGATGGAATACTTCGTCGATTGCGTTGCCCGCGGCGTTCAGCCCTCTGTCGTCACGCCGCCTGAAGCTCGCGCCGCCGTCGCCGCCGTCGTCGCCGCGGAACGCTCCGCCGAGACCGGTAAAGTGGTTCGCGTTTGACCCGGGCGCCTGACGGCTGAGCCTGGACTGCGCAGTCGGGTGAATTCTTCGCGACGCCGGTTATTGCTCCCCGACGACTGCGGTTGTTGACCAGACGCGGCCATAACATTTCGAGCCGCCAACCGGAAAGCAGCCCGTCGGAGGCGTCGCCATGTACGACGTTGCGGTGATTGGCGCCGGCATTGCCGGGATGGCTACGGCCGCCCGGCTGCAAGCGCAAGGGTTATCGACGATCGTCTTCGAGGCGCATGGTCAGCCTGGCGGCTGCGCGGGATACTTCCGACGCAAAGGATTCAGCTTCGACGTTGGCGCAACGACCCTCGTGGATTTCGAACCGGGCGGAGTCGGCGGAGAATTATTGGAAGCAATCGGCATGCCGCCGCTGGAGCGGCGGCCTTTGCCGGGTTATGTCGCCTGGCTGCCGGATCGCCGGGTGACGCTCTATCGCGATGGCCAGACGTGGGCCGCGGAAAGGCTCAACGCGCTGGGAGACACCGCCGCGCACCGGAGGTTCTGGAGCTTGCTCGACCGACTCGCAGCCGTCTTCTGGCGAGCAAGTCGAGGCGGCGTGAAACTGCCGCTGACCGGCATCGGCGATGTAGCTCGCGCCGTATGTGCCGTCGGCCTGACGGACTTGCCGCTCGCTCGATACGTCCGCTGGACGATGGGAGACTGGCTGCGCTCGTGCGGCCTGGCGGGCGACAAGCCGCTCGTCGGACTGCTGAGCATGCTGATCGAAGATACGGCACACAGCACCGTCTGGCAGGCGCCGCTGGTGAATTCCGCATTAGGAATAACGATACGCGGCGCCGGCCTGAACGCGCCAAGGGCGGCATGCACGGCTTTTGGCAAGCATTCGTCGCCCGCTACCGTGCCCTGGGAGGCAGGTTGAAGGTCGGCTGTCGCGTGAATCAAGTTGCGGGCGGCGAAGGCGATTACCTGATCGAAGCGCAACGCGGCGTGTTTCGTGCCGCCCAGGTCGTTAGCACGCTCCCGGCGCCGCTCACTGCGGGGCTCAGTCCGCCCGCCGTTATGCGACGGCTTCAACCGTACATTGAGCGCGACCGAGACTCGCTCGGCGGGGCGATTGTCGTCTTCCTGGGCGTGCCCGAAGCGGAAACGGCCGATCAGCGCTTCACGCACCATCAGTTGCTGCACGATTACGCGCAGCCGCTGGGCTGCGGCAACAATATGTTCGTCTCGGTCTCTGACGCCGGCGACACGGCCAGTGCGCCGTCAGGCTGCCGGGCCGTCATGATCTCAACGCACTGTGAGCTGGAAGCCTGGGCCGGACTTACGGAAGCAGAGTATCACAGCCGCAAGACGGCGATCGGGGGGCGCTTGGTGGCTCTCGCTCGGCGCGTTTATCCGCGGCTGGGCGACGATGCGGTCGTTTACGAGACGGCGACGCCGCGGACCTACGAGCGTTTCACGAGCCGACCCCAAGGGGCCGTCGGCGGCGTCCGCCAGACGCTGGCCAACGCCAACCAGCGGGCGGTTCCCCATGACATCGGCGTGCCGGGCTTCTGGCTGGCCGGCGATACCACCTGGCCCGGGCTGGGCACGGTGGCCTGCGTCTTAGGCAGCCGCATCGTGTCAGAAGGCATATTGGCGCGGAACCGGCGACGACCGCGACGCAAAGCAACCTTCCTACAAGAACCCATGAGGCGCCGCGATGTTGCGTCGCATGCATGATGAACCTGAATGCCCGCCGCTCGCGAGCCTGGGCGAAGATCTGTTGAACACCACGCCCTATCAGCGACGGCTGGCGCTCGCCAGACCCTTTCTCGCCTTGACGGGGTATGCCTTGGCCGCCTATGCCGAACTATGGCCGCTGGCGCCGGTGCTGGCGTTCTTGATCTTCGTCGCTGTGGTCACGGCGACGCACGACGTCGTTCACGGTTCGCTGGGCTTGAGTCGGCGCCAAACCGATTGGGCGCTCTTCTTCCTCGGCGCGGTGCTGTTGGAGAGCGGCCATGCCTACCGCACAACGCACTTGCGGCATCACGCGGTCTTTCCCGGCCCTGATGATCCGGAGGGAGATCCGGCCCGGATGTCGTTCTGGCAGGCAGTCCTTCACGGGCCATTCTTTTTGCCGCGGCTCTGGCATTGGGCCTTTGTCCAGCAGCGCGGGCGCCGGACAGAACGATGCTGGCTGGCGGCGGAAGCCGCCTGCGCGGCGGCGGTGATTCTGATCGGCTTGCTCGTCTGGCCGTGGACCGGCGCGGTGCTACTCTATGCGTCGCTGGCGATTGTCGGTAGCTGGGTCTACCCGCTGTTGACCGTCCATCTGCCGCACCATAACTACGGCGAAACCCCGCTCAGCCAGACGCATACGCTTCGCAGGCCGCACCATTCCCGCGCTGTTCCTGGAACTGACGTACCATCTAGAGCACCATCTTTATCCGCAGACGCCCAGCCATAACCTTCCGGAATTATCGCGCCGCCTGCAGCCTTACTTCGACGCTGCGGGCGTGAAGCCCAGACGAGTTCCGTGAACTGCCCGAGCTTGCCACCATGCGGCAGGACTTACGACGAGGACGAATGAACGCCGGCAGCCTATCGCAGTGCGGGCCTTTACTGGGAATACAGCGGCTGTTGCTCCAAATAGGGCAGCAGTAATACAAAGCCCGTCGTGTTTGCCACGACCCATGTCTGCGGAATGTATCCTTGCGACTTGTAGGTCGCCTGGTTCGCGGCGCTGCCGCCCAAGTAGCCGTTTCCCAGCAAGGCCGGCGGGAACGTCCGCAACACGTCATGGTAATTCTGCAGCGCCAGCCCCATTTGCTTGAGATTGTTCAAGCATTGCGATCGCCGCGCCGCCTTGCTCCGCCTGGACCGCAGGCAAAAGCAAAGCAATCAGGATGCCGATAATGGCAATCACAACCAGCAACTCTACGAGCGTAAAACCGCGTCGACGCGCGGAAGACATATCGCGCAGCATAGTCGTGCTCCGAAAGGGAGGGTCAGAAGAGACGCCGATCTGTACGGTAATGCGATTGCGTGCCGTACAACGTCGAGGCACGCTCCGCGGCAATCTTCAGATGACGCGGTTGCACGCATTAACGTTCACTGAGACGCTTTAAACTGTCATATTGCGGAGCGATAAGGTTGTCAATGCGATAGTAACGGTCATTCGTGACAACCTTTAAATTTAAAATACCCGCGGCATAAAGTGGCATACATCGAATGTGTCGCAGAAAAATCAAATGTAAAGCGCCGCTATATGTTCCGGACACGTTCCGTCAGGCGCCGACGGTTGCCGCACTTTCAAAAGTCGCACTCGGGTTGACGTTTCTGCGGCGTGCTCGCCAAGCGAGCGACTTCAGCGGGACGCATGGTCAAGGGGACTTTCACTCTGCGGATTTGCGCCGGTGCTATACCAGGCAATCTCGTTTGAAGGATTGCCGGCGGTTTATCCGGCTTGCCCGGTCGATCCCAACGCGGGGGCCTGAGGAGTTATGCTGCGCGTGCCTGCGGGAGTCGGACGGCACGGCGCTCCCAGCGGGCGACGAGTGCGTAGAGGCGTTTATCGGCTATCGCCTGGATGGAGCCCTGGATGCAGGGCGATCGCCCAGGACCGCGGTTAATCGGCCCAGCAACCCGCCTTGCAAGGGAAGACCGCTTCGTTTAAAAGCTTCGCGGTATGCTGGGGGCGGACTCGCCCGGCAGGCCAGGGTCCGCCCCCGGAACACGGCTTTATGCGGCGAGCCAAGGTCGGAGGTATGTGCGGAATCTTTGGAATTCATGAGCCACGAGCCGACGGCCGCGCCCGACGCGTCGCGGTTGCAGCTTACGGCTCGTGCGATGCGACATCGAGGCCCCGACGGCGCAAGGAATCTATTCGGCGCCGGGAGTGGGGCTGGTCCACACCCGCCTTGCGCTGGCGGACCCCAGCGAGCCGAGCAACCAGCCGTTTTGGGACCAGACTGGGCGGTATTGTCTGGTTTATAACGGCGAACTGTATGAATACGACGAGTTGAAGCGAGAGCTGCAACGGCGCGGCGTGAGCTTCCGGACCGGCGGCGATACGGAGGTGCTGCTGGAAGCCTTGATTCATTTTGGCGTCGAGCCGACGCTCAGGCGCCTGGAAGGCATGTTCGCCTTCGGCTTGTACGACCGCCGCGCACAAACGCTCGTCCTGGCCCGCGATCGGTTGGGCATCAAGCCCTTGCACGTGTTTGAAGGCCCCGGCGCGATTATGTTCGCGTCTTTGCCGGACGCTTTCCGGCCCTGGCTCGCGCTTAGGCCGAACATGCACTCCGTGTCGTCGTACTTGCTCGGTTTTGGCGGGCCCACGACGGGCGATTCGTTCTATGACCAGGTCGAGATCCTTCCCCCTGGCGCCGTGCTGCGCATTCGCCAGGGCGGCAACAGCGAGCGCAGCCATTTCTTCGTGCTTCGGGATTTTGCGGACGAAGCCGAAGCCGCCGCGTTGGCCGCCGAAAAGCCTGCCAGACTGCTGGACCGCGTTGACGAACTGTTGCAGCGGAGCGTGAAGAACCAACTGCGCCGCCGATGCGCCGGTGGGCGTGCTGTGCAGCGGCGGCGTCGACTCGTCGCTAGTGGCGGCGATAGCGGCTCGCTCCCGCAGCGACTTGACGATCTTTCACGCGGACGTCGAGGGGCCGCTCAGCGAGCGCAGGCGCGGCAAGCGCGTTGGCGCGGCGTCTCAAGTTGGATTTCCAGTCGGTTTCCGTCAGCCGTTCCGCTTTCATCGATCGGCTGCCCGACGCGATCGAACATTACGGCTATCCGTTTTCCTTTCATACCGAATCGGTCGCCGTGCTCAAGGTGGCCGAATTGGTCCGCAGTTCGGGAGTCAAGGCGGTGCTTTGCGGCGAAGGCGCCGACGAGTGTTATTTCGGATATTCCTGGCTCGCGCCGACGAACCGAGCAAAACTTCGCCTGCCCGGGGAGTTTACTCGCATTCTGCCAGCCTGGTTGCGCAAGTTCGGCGGACGAGCCTCGGGCGGCGAGAGTCCGTCGGCAAAAGCAACGCCAGCGGGAGGCATTCTTCACGGAATTGACCGTCAACTTGAGATCGAACTTGGCCCAGCCTCGTTCGAGGCCTGGCATGATCCGAAGGGACGCCGTCAGGCGGAGCGGCGCAACCATGCTTTGAAAGGCGTGTTGGCGTATGTGCTGCGTACGTTGCTGCACCGCAACGATTCGTTGGGCATGGCGGCAAGCGTCGAAAGTCGCTTTCCGTTTTTGAGCAATCGCCTGATGCATTTTGCCGAAAACTTGCCGACCTCATACAAAATGCGGTTGTCGCCGTTCTCTTTCCGGTCAGGGCCAGGCTTGTATTGCGACAAGTGGATCGTCCGGCAACTTGCCGCCAGGTACTTGCCCAGGCAATTCAGCCTGCGTAAGAAACAGCCCTTTACCGCCGACGCCTACGAGCGGATGCGCATTTCGCCTGCCTTCTTCGAAAACTCATTTCTCGTAGACCTGTTTCGCCTGAGTCGCACGCAACTCAAACAACTGCTCGCCGGAACCGACCACGCGCTGAAGCTGCGGCTGCTGCAACTCGACGTTTGGGGGCGATTATGTGTTCTTCAGGCGTCGAAAGAGGTCGTGCAACAGCGGCTGCAC
The DNA here is from genome assembly GCA_963786255.1 of Pirellulales bacterium. Classification (GTDB taxonomy): domain Bacteria; phylum Planctomycetota; class Planctomycetia; order Pirellulales; family JAICIG01; genus JAICIG01. The sequence continues at coordinate 124,318 of CAWAYY010000025.1, read as the reverse complement.
GCTCACGTAAGCTGCCCGCAGTAGCCGCGAACGATCGGCGCCCGCCTGCAACTTTGTGGAGCGTCGCATCCGCTCTGCGTTTAAGGCAGATCAGACCCTGGTCGACCGGGGCCGAATTCCGTAGCATGGGGACGCCAACGGACCCTGTGTATCTCTTAGCAGACGGATCGATGCGGGGGCCCGATGCTCGACCGGCGGCCATCCAGCAAGAGCCTCGCACGTCGCTCAGGCGCCGCCCAAGCCCCGCGGATTTTTGATGCACAATATCGAACTGATTGTCACTTTAACCGGCGTCGCTGGGAGCGGCATCGTCGCGGGTTATGTCACCCAACGACTCGGACTCTCGCCGATTGTCGGCTACCTGCTTGCCGGCGTGGCGGTGGGCGACAATACGCCGTTCTTCGTGGCGGATCACGAACTGGCCAGCCAGCTTGCCGAAGTGGGCGTCGTGCTGCTGATGTTCGGCGTCGGGCTGCATTTTCACTTCAAAGAACTGCTGGCCGTCCGCAAGATTGCGGTCCCCGGCGCCATCGGACAGATCGTGGCCGCCACGGCGCTGGGCGCCGTGGCGGCGCGCCTGTTCGGGTCGAGTTGGGAAACGGGCGTCGTTTTCGGCCTGGCGATCTCGGTGGCCAGCACGGTCGTGCTGACCCGCGTGCTGGCCGATAACCACGACCTGCACACGCCCGTCGGGCATATCGCCGTCGGCTGGCTGGTCGTTGAAGACCTGTTCACCGTCGTGGTGCTGGTGGTGATGCCGGTGCTGTTTGGCGGCCGGCCCGCGGCCGCCGGCCAGTTGGCGCTGGCCTTGGCGGCGGCTGCGTTCAAAATTTGCGTGCTGGTGGCCTTCACGTTCGTCGTTGGCGGTCGGGTAATCCCCTGGCTGTTGGATTTTGTGGCTCGCACGCGTTCTCGCGAATTGTTCACGCTGACCATTCTGGTCGTGGCCTTGGGCATTGCCGTCGGCTCGACGGAGTTGTTCGGCGTGTCGATGGCACTAGGGGCCTTTCTGGCGGGGATGGTCGTCGGGCGGTCGGAATTCAGCGTGCGCGCCGCCTCAGAGGCGCTGCCGATGCGCGATGCCTTCGCCGTGTTGTTCTTCGTCTCGGTCGGCATGTTGTTCGATCCGCGGCAACTGCTGGAGGCGCCGGGGCTGGTCCTGACGACGGCGGCGATCGTGACGATCGGCAAGCCGCTGGCAGCGCTGGTCATTGTGCTGCTGCTGCGTTATCCGGTGCGGACGGCGCTTGCGGTGGCGGTCGCCTTGCGCAGATCGGCGAGTTCTCTTTTATCCTGGCGGCGCTCGGCGCCCAACTGGGCCTGATCGACGAGAGCTTGACGAATTGTCTCGTGGCGAGCGCCATCCTTTCAATTTCGATCAACCCGGTGCTTTACCGACTTGTGCGGCCCTTCGAGGCTTGGGCGGCTCGCCGCCCGACGCTTTGGCGGCTGCTTAGCTTCCGCGTCCGGCCGCCGCTGGGCGACACGGGCGCCGCAGAAGATGATGGCGTCGTCGATGCCGCGCATCGCGCCGTGATTGTCGGTTACGGTCCAGTCGGCCGAACGCTGGCGCGCTTGTTGCTGGAAAACGACGTCGAGCCGGTTATCGTCGAAATGAACCTCGACACGGTCCGCAGCATCAAGCAGGCCGGGCGCCAGGCGGTCTACGGCGACGCCAGCCATCGAGAAACGCTGGAAGCCGCTGGCGTGGCACGCGCCGCCAACCTGGTGCTGACCGCTTCGGGCATGAAATCGAGTTCCGAAATACTCCGGCTCGCACGAGACTTGAACCCGAAGATCCGCATTCTCGTGCGATCCGCGTACCTGCATGACGGCGGCGGCTTTGCAGAATTCGGGCGCCGACGCCGTGTTCTCGGAAGAAGGCGAGATCGCCTTGGCCATGACCGAATCGGTGCTCCAGCAATTGGGGGCCACGGCCGAGCAGATCGACCGCGAGCGGGCCCGCCTCAGAGAAGACTTATTTGCTTCTTCCTTGGGGCGAGGCGTTGCGGCAGAGGGCTCGGACGCGCCGGCGTGACCTCTTTGAGTCCCGACAGAGCTTCAGAGCAACGCCCGAATAGGGACGAACGACACGCCTTCACGTCTCCTGCCGCGTAAGCGCGTCCGCGGCTCACTTCACCTCGAATGGCAGCCGCACCTCTTCAGTCTCGACCGTTTGGGTGACCGGCTTCAGTTCATCGACTTCGAAAGGGCGATCGACGCTGTTGCCCGCCAGGTCTTCGAGCGTCTTGGTTGCGACCAGGCGATAAGGCCCGGCGCACCAGGGCTCCGCGAGGCGTGAACTGCCAGCGACGTTTCTTGTTGGTCGATGACGATCTCGCCGGCAAGCGGCCGGCCCTCGGGCGTTTCGACCCATAACATGCGTTCGAGCAAGGCGTGGTCGAGAGGTTCAGGAAAGCCAACCCGCAGCGGCTGCTTCTGACCCGGAACGGGTCGCTGATTTTCCAATCGGCAGGCTTGGGCGGCTCGTCGTCAGGCGGGCCGACCGAGAACGTTTTCCTGCCTCGGACGGCCAGTTTTCTGCCTGCCGCATCGTGCCAACCGGCGTCGACGACCAGCGTGTATTTCTTGCCTTCTTCGAGTGCGGGGCCGACCTCCTCTCGCGGGCGCAGGCCGCGCTTGATGCGACCGGGATCGAAGAACAGCGTAAACCGGCGTCCCTTCGGGATCCCAAAGCTCTTCGCCAAGCTCCAGGAACGGCAATTCGACGGCCTGACCCTTGGCATCGAGCAGACGCACGTGTTCGTACGCTTCGCCCCGGGCCATGGGTGCGGAGAAGTGCAGATAGAACTTGAGTTGATTTTCGGGCAGCCGATTTCGTGAGGGGAAAATCGCGGCGACCTTTGTCGGTTCCCCCATGGGCGCCGCAGGAATCTCGAAGTCCTTGCTCAGCGCAGCCCCTTCGCCCTTGTCGGCTATCGAGCGAAACACGGCGCGGTAGTGCACGCCCGGCTCGAGCGCAAACGCGGCTTGAAGATCAAACGCTCGTTTTCGATCGAGTACCGGCCCAGCATGGCGGGCCGAGCATCAGTGCCGGCCGACTTGGACGGCCCGACATAGACGGCGAAACGGCGTTGCCAGGCCGACGGAGCGTCTGGCAACTGCTCCAGCAGCTTGCAGTCGGCCGCAGACAGGCCGACGACTTCGAACACTCGGCGTCCATCGCCTGTTTTTGCCAAACGGATTTCTGTTCCAGCGCCAGCCGCTTCTTCTCCGCCTCGAGATGGATGGGAAGCTAATGGCACGTTACGGCCAGACACACGCCCAGCCAGATCAAGGAGCGTCCAGCAAGACAACCGCCCATCAAAAGACTCCAGCGCAGGAGACGCGAAGCCCGCCTGACTTGCCGCAACCCGCACCACGTTCAGGCTGTGGCGCATGGCGTTGCTTCGCCAAATGCCGCCCGGAGGCGCTCCGGGCGGCTGTCACAACAACGAGGACTCGCGGCGCACTGTTTACGCGCCATTGCAAACCTACGACGCGCGGCCTATGGCAGCTCGACGGTCTGCAGGTTGAGCTGACCGGCCTCGTTGCGCACAAGCAGCAAGGCGCGATCCTTGTCGTACTTGTCGAGGTGCTGGACTCCCTTCAGGCCTTCGATCGTCTCGTAATCGACGCCGGCCTTGTCGGAGACTCGCTTGGCAAGCCCTTGCGGCGTTTTCGAAGCCTTCCGTCGGAATCTTCATCACGCCGCGGCTGCTGTTGGCCATCAACAGCCAATCGTGACCGTCCTTCTGGTACACGACCATGTCCAGCGGCCGATTGCGATTGCCCAGTTCGGCGATGGTCGTGCCCTTGACTTTCTCGCCCGGCTCCAGCGCCGAGAGGGGAATCTTCACCAGCGGCGTGCAGGTGTAAGCAGCCAGCAGATATTCCTGGCCGGCGAGGTTCTAGGCGACGAACGTGCGGACCGGCGAGTGCGTTTCGAACTTGCCGTGCGATGCGTGGTAGATCTCGATGCTGGCGCCGGCGTCCGTCGCCTTGAAGGGGAACGGAATCGAACGCAGCTTGGAGGCGAACTCCTCGTTCGAAAGCCCTGCGACTAACACGCGGCCGTTGATGTACGCCAGGTCGGTGATCGACTCCTGACGCTGGCTGTTGCCGCGGCGGTCCTTGGCGTCTTTGCCCGGAGCATTGGGCAGTTCGGCCCGGGCGTATTTGACCTTCTCCAGCGACAGATCGGAGAGCTTGCCCGTCGTGTCGATGCGGACGATAGCCGGCGCCGCGTCGGGACCGCGCCGCGCGAGACCGAGAAGTAGGCCGTGCCGGAAGCCGGATTGACGGCCATGTCGTTGATCAGAATCTTGTCGGGCGTCGTTCCCAGCAAGGCCGCGATCTTGGCATCGACCTTTTCGACCGTGAGCGGCCCTCTCGACGACGTCTCTGAGCGATCGCCCGTGTCGATCGCGAAGATCGCCGCTCCTTGCGGATCGCCGACGAACAGCACGCCGTCGGAGCCGAAGGCCAAGGGCCCGGCCGACTTCAAGTCGGGTTGTCCTTGTTTGTCGAGCCCTTGGGCCAGACCGTCGGCGTAGAGCGCGCCAGCCGCCATGAAGACAATGGCCAGTGCGGCGCCGAAGTTACGCATCGTGTGCAACATTTTGCGTCCTTTCTCGAAACAGGTCGGTGGGTCAGACGCGGCATTACCGTGACCGCTCGGTTCCCGGCGTGATACAGTATAAGGCCTGTTGCGTGCGGAGGAAGAGTCGGCCGCCGGAAATAGCCGGCGAAGCTAAGGCGTAGTCGCCCAACCGGTTCTCGGCAAGCAGCTTGAATTCTGCCCCCGCCCGAACGACGAACGTCGTCCCCTCCTGATTGGTGAAGTAGAGTTTCCCGTCGCCCGCCACCCCGGAAGCGGTGAATTTTCCCGCTAAGCGTTGGCGATAGACGACTTTCCCGTCCGCGGCCGCGTAGCAGGTCAGCACGCCGGCTTCGTTGTGGACATAGAGATGTCCGCCATACAGCAACGGCGAGCAGACATACGGACCGCCCGAAGGGACTGACCACGCGGCGCTGACGGAATCGGCGTGCTCCTTGCCGACCGGCGGCGACCGCCGTCACCGGTCCGCTTTTGCCCGACGTGGCGAAGATCAGGCCTCGGCCGAAGACGGGGCTGGGCGTCACCCAACCGGTCATGCCGCCCAATCGCCAGATCAACTCGCCCGTCGCGGGATCATAAGCTCGCAACTCATCTTGAGCGTTGACGATCAATTGTCGAGACCGGCCGAACGGCACGACGATGGGCGTGCTCCACGAGCGATACAGATCACGGCGGTCGGCCTTCCAAAGCGTCGCGCCATCGGCCAGATTGACCGCCAGCAAATAAGAATCGAATGAGTTGAAGCGGTCGCCGTCGTGGTCGCAAACGACGAATACGCGCTCGCCGTCGATCACGGGGGAACTGGCCAGGCCCAGTTCGGACTCGAAGCGGCCGAGCGGGACGCGCCACAGCTTTTGCCCCTGTTCGTCATAACAAACCAGTCCCGCACGTCCGAACATGGCCACAATTTTTCCGCCGGCGGCGGCGGGCGTTGCCGCAGCGTGGCCCGTCATTGAGGATGCGACTTCCGGATCATCGTCTGCGATTTCCCTCGTCCAGCGCAGCCGCCCGCTGCTGCGATCGAGGCAATGCGTCAACCGTCTGGCGCCGTGATCGAGACTGGAAGTGAGAATCACGCAATCGCCGGCGACGATCGGCGAAGAGAAGCCCTCTCCTTCCACGCTTGCTTTCCACGCAACGTTGAGCTCGGGAGTCCATGCGACGGGAAGCGGGGCTTCGTCCGACACGGCGGCGCCGTCTGGTCCGCGCCAACGCGGCCAATCTTCCGCTCGAGCCGTCGCGAGCGAGAGCAAGAAGCAGACGATGAAGGCCAGGCCGATGCGCATGCGGTTGTGGTTGCTGCTGGAAAGCGGCCGCTGAGTCAGATTGCATATCCTACTGTGCGCCAGAGCGAGAGGCAAAACCCTGCGTCGAGACGGTAATGTTCTAAGCACGATTTGGCCGCCCATATCCACCCAAAGCGCCAGCGAGGAACAGGCTGCATTCTGCCTCGCTGGCGCTTCGGGTTCGTGTCGAGCGCTTTCTCAAGCAATCTCCGGGCGGTGAACAATTCAGGCTAAACCGCCGATCGCCACAGTTCGTAGCCGAGCCACATCAAGCCGGCATCGATCGCCACGTGGCTTAGCCACGGGCCGTATAAACTCCGCGTGCGATGGTAAATCCAGGCCCACAGCAAGCCGCCGGCCGCGACGCACAGAGAGAAAAGCCACGTTGCGAGACCATAGCTTTTCAGGAATCCGCCGACCACCAACACGTGATGGGCCATGAACCCCAGGCTCGAGATGACGGCGGCGGCGGAAAATGGCAGACTGCGACGCAACTGCCCGAACACGAACCAACGCCAATAGTATTCCTCCAGCAGCGAGTGCAGCAGCGAAATGAACGCAGCCAGCGCCAGATACTTTGCCGGCGAGTCGATGCGAAAGTCGACCATCTTCTTTGCAATCTCGACAGGCGCCGACGCCAGGATGGGACTCGTTTTGAGATAGCCGTAGTACAGGGCCATCATCGCGGCGACGACGATCAGTCCCAAGGCCAGGCCCTGCCCGACGCCGTTTGAAGCAGGCGCCGCAGGCCGCAGCCGCCGACGTTGCCAAAATACGACCCAGCAAACCGGAAAGGCGAACTGCAGAAGCTTGCCGCTTGCATAAACGGTCTGAGCGTAGGGCGAGCCGGCCAAGAGCACAAAGTAGACCCACGTGGCCGCCGTTGGAAAGATGAGCGCCAGCAATACCGCCTGCCAATCGGCGCGGCTCAGCGGTTCGCGTGATGGATCAGCAACGTGTGTCATAGGCGCCGTTGGGTTTCAAGTGGAGTGCCGCGAAAGGCGTCGCGGGCGGTTTCGGTTGTTCCTTTGAAAAGCCGCGGATTCTTCTGGCGGCTTTCGATCAAAATCTGAGGCGCCGGCCGCGCCGCGTTGCAGGAGCATCTGCGAATCGCTGCACGAAAACAGGCACGCAATTTGCCTTGATGGAACTCCGGCCTTCGCCCGGTTTGCGAAGACCGGAACGAGAACCCGACATGGACGCTAACCCAAGACGACATGCCATGAAGAAGCAACATCTTGCGCCACAAAGCAATCAACCACATCAGTTTACCAACGCAACCATGATAGCAAGCGCCCATGGCGGCGGATCCATGCTGCTGACAAAACAAGCGTACACGGCGCTGAATCTGGGCAACCGGATTTGGTTTTCATTTATGTGGTTTTTTGTCGGCATGGTTTCCACCTACGACGCGTACCTGGGCGTGCGTTACTGGGAAAGCATGCCCAATATGGAACGGAATCCCGTTTGTTTGTATTTGATCGAGCTAGCCAACGGCGACGCCACTTTGTTCTTGGGCTGCAAGGCCGCCGGGACGGTGCTGGTGCTGGCGGCGATGGCGCTGTTTTACCTTCGCAACCCGAGATTCGCCCAGCGCGTTGCCTGGGGCGTGTTCTCCTTCCAGTTTGGCTTGCTGCTCTATCTGACCTTGGCGACGTCTTAGCCGCCGCGCAACGCGAGAAACTGCGCGTCCGGGTTAGAATCTCGGTCGGCTCTGACGAGCTCTAAACAGCAGCGAGCTACGCGAGGACTGCGTCGAATGCTGACCCCCGTCCTGGACGACGAGCCGCGCCTGGCTTCAGGCGCGGCTCGCGTTCCGCGTTGCGTATCGAACGATGATGCGGCTTAGCTGATGGTCAGCGTGAAGGTTTGAGTCGCATCGGGCGAGTTGCCATTGGTGGCGTCGATGTGGATGGTATAGCTTCCCGCCGCCGCATCCGTCGTGCTGGCCAACGTGGCGGTGCCGTCGCCATTGTCCACTAGCGTCACGCCCGTCGGCAGCGTGTCCGCCGTGGTGATCGTCGGAATCGGTCCGCCCGTAGTTTGCACGATGAAGCTGCCCGCCGTTCCGGCCGTGAAGGTCGTGTTGTCGGCGCTGGTGATCGTCGGCGGACCGACAACCGTGAGCGTAAAGACCTGCGTCGCATCCGGCGAGACACTGTTGCCGGCGGTGAGGTGGATCGTATAGACGCCAGCCGGCGTGGCGTCGGTGCTGGCCAGCGTGGCCGTGCCGTTGCCGTTGTCCACCAACGTTACGCCCGTGGGCAGGCTGTCCGCCGTGGTGATCGCGGCCGTCGGCACGCCCGTGGCCTGGATAGTGAAGTCGGTCGCCGTACCGGCCGTGAAGCTGGTGTTGTCGGCGCTGGTGATCGCCGGCGCGGTTTCCACCGTCAGTGTGAAGGCTTGGCTCGCCGCGGGCGACTGCCCGTTGGCCGCATCGATCGTGATATGGTAGATACCCGCGGGGGTGGAAGCGGTGCTGGCCAGCGTGGCCGTGCCGTCGCCGTTATCCACTAAGGTCACGCCCGTTGGCAGCGTATCCGCCGTGGTGATCGCCGCGAACGGTCCGCCCGTGGTTTGCACGGTGAAGCTCTGCGCCGTACCGGCCGTGAAGGTCGCGTTGTCGGCGCTGGTGATTGTCGGCGCGCCTTGCACCGTCAGCGTGAAGGTTTGGGTTGCATCTGGCGAAACGCCGTTGCTGGCGGTGAGGTGGATGGCGTAGACGCCGGCGGGCGTGGCGTCGGTGCTGGCTAGGGTCGCCGTGCCGTTGCCGTTGTCGGTCAACGCGACGCCTGTGGGCAGGCTGTCCGCCGTGGTGATCGCGGCTGTCGGCACGCCGGTGGTCTCCACGGTGAAATTGCCCGCCGTACCGGCCGTGAAGCTCGCGTTGTCGGCGCTGGTGATCGCCGGTGCGGTCTCGACCGTCAGCGTAAAGGCCTGGCTCGCATCGGGCGATTGCCCGTTTGCCGCATCAATCGTGAAATGGTACGTGCCCGCGGGGGTGGCGGCGGTGCTAGCCAGCGTGGCCGTGCCGTCGCCGTTATCCACTAAGGTCACGCCCGTTGGCAGCGTATCCGCCGTGGTGATCGCCGCGAACGGACCGCCCGTAGTTTGCACGGTGAAGGTCTGCGCCGTACCGGCCGTGAAGGTTGCGCTATCGGCGCTGCTGATCGTCGGCGCGCCTTGCACCGTCAGCGTGAAGGTTTGGGCCGCGTCTGGCGAAACGCTGTTGCTGGCGGTGAGGTGGATGGTGTAGACGCCGGCGGGGGTGGCGTCGGTGCTGGTCAACGTGGCCGTTCCGTCTTGGTTATCGTGCAGCGTTACGCCCGTCGGCAACGAGTCCGCCGTGCTGATTGCAGCGGTGGGATAGCCGCTGGTCTGCACGGTGAAACTGCCTGCCGTGCCGCTCGTGAAGGTCGTATTGTTGGCGCTGGCGATTACCGGCGCCGCCTGGACCGTCAACGTGAAGACCTGGCTTCCGGCGGGGTCGATGGTGTTGGTCGCATTGATGGTGAACGAGTACGTGCCGGCCGGCGTCGCCGTGGTGCTGGTCAAAGTCGCCGTGCCGTCGTGGTTGTCCGTCAATGTCACGCCGGTTGGCAGCGAGTCGCTCGTGCCGATCGAGACCGCGGGATAGCCGTTCGTCTGGATGGTGAAGCTTTCCGCCGTGCCGGCCGTAAAGGCCGTGCTGTTGGCGCTGCTGAAGGAGGGCGCGGCGTTGACCGTCAGGGTAAAGGTCTGCGTGGCGTCGGTCGAGACGCCATTGCCGGCGGTGATCGTCAACGAGTAGACGCCGCCCGTGCCGGCCGCAGGCGTGCCGCTAAGCGTGGCCGTCCCGTCCTGGTTATCGACGAACGTTACGCCCGCGGGCAGCGAACCCGATTCGGTGATTACGGCATCGAGGCGCTCCGCTCGTGTTTACGGTGAACGTGTTGGCCGTACCTTCCCCAAAGGCGGTATTCGCAGCACTGGTAATCGAGGGCGCCAACGTCGAAGCGACGACCGTCAAGGTGAAGGATTGCGTGGTATCGGGGGAGACGCCGTTGCTGGCGGTGATCGTCAACGTATAGCTGCCGGCCGCGCTTGAACCAGGCGTGCCGCTGATGGTCGCGGTGCCGTCCTGGTTGTCGACGAACGTCACGCCTGTCGGCAGGTTGCCCGACTCGGTAATCGTCGCGTCCGGCGAACCGGTGGTCTTGATCGTGAATGTGCTCGCAGAGCCCTGCGCGAACAACGTATGGTTGGAACTGATAATCGAAGGCGCCGCGGTGACGGCGTTGACCGTCAGCGTGAAGGTTTGCGTGGCCGCGGGCGAGACGCCGTTGTCGGCGGTGATGGTCAGCGTGTAGGTGTTGGCCGTTCCGGATTGCGGCGTGCCGCTGATGGTGGCGGTGCCGTCCTGGTTGTTAATGAACGTCACTCCGGCAGGCAGCGAGCCCGTCTCGGTGATCACGGCGTCGGGAGAGCCGGTAGTCTGGATGGTGAAACTGCTTGCCGCTCCCGCCGCAAAGGCCGTGGCGGTCGCGCTGGTAATCGCAGGCGCCGACGTGGCGGCATTGACCGTCAAGGTGAAGTTCTGCGTGACGCTGGACACGCCGTTGTTGGCGGTGATCGTCAGAGTGTACGCGCCGTGCGAACTCGCCGCGGGCGTTCCGCTGAGCGTGGCCGTGCCGTCGCCATTGTCGACGAAGTTCACGCCGGAGGGGAGCGTACCCGACTGCGTGATCGCCGCATTCGGCGAACCCGTCGTGTTGATGATAAAGCTGCTGCCAACGCCTTCCGCGAAGGCCGTGCCGGCCGCGGTAGTGATCGTCGGGGCGGAATTGATCGTCAAGGTAAACGTCTGCGTGGCGGCGGTGGAGACGCCGTTATTGGCCGTGATCGTCAGCGTGTACGTGCCGGACGTGCCCGCGGCAGGCGTACCGCTAAGCGTGGCGGTGCCGTCCTGGTTGTCGACAAAGTTGACGCCGGTCGGCAACGTGCCGGTTTCGGTGATGGTCGCGTGGGGCGAGCCCGTCGTGCTCACCGTGAACGTACCGGCGGCGCCCTCGATGAACGCGGTGGCGGCGTTGCTGGTAATCGCAGGCGCCGCGGGTGCGGCGCTGACCGTCAACGAGAACGCCTGCGTCGCGGCGGGCGAAACGCCGTTGCTGGCGGTGATCGTGAAGTTGTAAGTGCCGTGCGAACCTGCGGCCGGCGTACCGCTAAGCGTCGCGGTGCCATCGCCGTTATTCGTGAGGGTCACGCCGCTGGGCAGCGATCCGGACTCAGTAATCGTTGCGTGCGGCGAGCCGGTCGTTTCTACGGTGAAGGTGCTGGCGACGCCTTCGGCAAATGTCGTGTCTGCGGCGCTGGTGATCGCGGGCGCCGCGGAAGCGCTGACCGTCACGGTAAGCGTTTGCGTGGCGTTGGGAGTGACGCCGTTGTTCGCCGTAATGGTCAACGTGTACGTGCCGGCCGTGCCGGCCGCGGGAGTGCCGCTGAGCGTGGCGGTGCCGTCCTGATTGTCGACGAAGCTCACGCCGGTCGGCAGCGCGCCCGATTCGCTAATCGCTGCATCCGGCGAGCCGCTGGTGCTGATCGTGAACGTGCCGGCTGCCGTTTCGGTGAAGGAGGCCGTCATGGCGCTGGTAATGGCGGGCGCGCGTGCGTGGCGCTGACCGTCAGAACGAAGGTCTGCGTGGCAGCGGGCGAGACGCCATTGGCCGCCGTGAGGGTCAAGCTATACGTGCCGTGCGAGCCTGCGGCGGGCGTGCCGGCGAGCGTGGCGGTGCCGTCGCCGTTATTCGTAAAGGTCACGCCGCTGGGCAGCGCGCCCGATTCGGTCAGCGTCGCGTTCGGCGAGCCGGTGGTCTTCACGGTAAACGTGCTGGCGACGTTTTCTGCAAAGGCGGTGGCGGCGACGGTGGTGATCGTCGGCGCGGTGGTTACGGCGCTGACGGTCAAGGCCAGCGTCTGGGTCGCCACCGGCGAAACGCCGTTGCTGGCGGTGATGGTCAGCGAATAATTCCCTGCCGAACCGACGGAGGGAGTGCCGCTGATCGTCGCCGTGCCGTCGCCGTTGTCCAGGAAGCTCATGCCGGCAGGCAGCGCGCCCGACTCGGCGATCGAGGCGGTGGGCAAGCCGGTCGTGCTGATGGTGAACGTGCTGGCGGAACCTTCGGTGAACGAGGCGCTGGCGGCGCTGGTGATCGCCGGCGCGCGGTTCGAAGTCACCGAACTGAAAAACTCGTCGCTGCCCAGGATCTGGATCGCGACCTGATCCGCGGTCAAGGCTTTCGTCTCGAGAGCATTCGTCCACTTCTGCAGGCTGGCGCTATCCGGCAGGCGGTGCAGGAACGTGGAATACAAGGAGTTGACCAGCGCCGTGCTTGCTTCCTGTCCGTAGATGAAAGAGAAGGCCACGTCCGCCGGTTGGGCGCCGCCGGCAAGCTGGCTCACCCAGTGGCTTTCGCCGGCCGAATCGGGGGTCCGCAGCGCGATGTCGTTGTACAGCGCATCGATAAAGTTGGTATTGCCCGAGTGGAGAGACATGTACTCTTGCGAGGTGACGAAGCCGGCGACCTCGACCTGTTCCGTCCCCCAGGAGTTGAAAGCGGCGACCCAGTAAGCCTTGCCCTGCGGATCGGACGAGCGGCCGAGGAACTGTTGATAGAATTGCTCGACCTGCAGTCCGCGGTGTTCCGCGGAATCCCACACGGTCTCCGCCACCGTTGCTGCGGCTCGCGCCGGCAGTCATCTGCTGTTGCCAGTAGGCCAGGCCGGTCGGATCGGGAGCGTGCCCCAGGATGCTCTGAAAGACCGCATTGATATAAGCGGTGTTGGGATCGGTCGAGGCGACCGGGCCGGTCGTCGTCACCTGGATCGGCAGGATCGTGCTCGTCAACACGTTGCCGAAATTGACGCCCGTCTTGCTGAGCCCCGCGGTCAGCGTAATGGTCTGCGTGCTCGTCGTGAGCGTCACGCCATGGTAGGAGGAGATGGATTCCATCACGGTGTAACTGCCCGGCGCCAACCCGGTGAAAGAATAATTCCCGCTGGCATCGGTGGTGGTCGACGGGTTATTCGAATCGGCGACGCCCGTACCGTCGATATTCAGGAACACCGTCCGACCGGCCAGGCCATGCTCTCCGGCATCGAGCTTGCCGTTGACGTTGACGTCATTGAAGACCGTGCCGTAGATCGACCCTGTCGAGCCGGGCGCCACGGTTTCGCCAAAGTTAACGCTGGTGGCGGTCTGATCGGCGGCCACCGTGATCGTGTGGGTTCCCGTGGAGAGCGTCACGCCCGAGGGGAGCACCTCGCGGACCGTGTAAGTGCCCGCGGTCAGGCCGCTAAACTTGTAATTGCCGCTGGCGTCGGTCGTAGTCGAAATATTGGTGCTGTTGGGAACGCCGGAGCCGTCGATGTCGAGGAACACCGTGCGACCGGCCACGCCGGCTTCGCCCGAGTCCATCGTGCCGTTGCTATTGGCGTCGTTGAAGACCGTGCCGTCGATGCTGTCGACGGTAACGGAATTGATGCGGACCAGTTGGTTGTTGGCGCCGAGCGGCAGGGTCTGAAACGTGCCGCTGTCTGCTGCAGTCACATTGAGCGCTGCAATTGCGTTGACCACTTGCATTCCGTTGCCAAGCACTTTGCCGAATACGGCATAGCCGCCGCCATTCGACGCACCTAGCGAAGTGCTGATATCGTCCAGCGTGTTAATGTACCATTGGTCCGTAGCGCTATTCGGATCGTTCGTGCGGGCCATTGCCACCGTGCCGACCGCATTCGGCAGGCTGTATTCCAGTGGAATGGCCGCGTTCGTCGGAATCGTTTGGAATTGTGACGTGCTAGTGAACGTTCCGCTAGCGGAGGTGAATCCGCCCGTTTGATCGATGCCGATGCCGCTCTGCACCGAGCGATGAAATATCGTATTCGTGTACGCGCCGCTGTCGACGTAGCTCAGGAAATTCGCCACGGACTGCGGGGCGGCGCTGGGGAGCAACTCAATCTGGAACGTTCCGTAGTTTGTGTCGACCGTGACGATCGGATCGCTGCTGAGCATCCACCGCGCTTCGAGCTGCTCGCTGGCAAACAAGCGACGCCGTTGGGAAAAGACGCCGTCGCGGCGCCGGCTACGGCGGCGATTTGAGCGTGAACGGGGCTGAACCGCGGCAAGCGCGCGGAAATACCAAGGCGCGGACATGAACGAACTCCAGAAGACCTCAAATATCCCGATTTTTCTATTCAAGCCAGCGGCTCCAACCATGGCAAGCAAAAAGCGGATTGCTCCCCCCAGGTTGCGGAAAATTCCGAAGGTAACGGCGCCGCGGCCAGTGCTTGGAGTTCATAGTACGGGGATGACCGGCAAAGGCCAGGGGACGCCCAAGGACGCTGGAGAAAGCAGGAGCCGCAATGCACAGCTTCGTGGAACGCTTCCGGACACAAACTGGCAGGTCCGGCTTTCAAAATCGTAAGCTCCGCATGACCTTAAAGCATGACCAGCCGCAGCCGGAATGAAGCCGGTTGACGCCCGCCGGCAGGCCGCAGAGCGCGGAGACCCGCTCCGCCGCCGAGATAGTTATTGTGCTCGGGCGGCGGGTGCGACGGGAAACGACGGCGGCGTTACGCCGCAAAGAATAAAAAGTATTCTATTGGTGCAATTTATGGTTGACCGCACTGCGGGGGACGCAATAATGCCCGCAGCGGTCGCTCGTTGACCGCACTTCAAACCGGCCGAGGCGGGCGAAACGTCGAGCGTCGCAGTCCAGGATGCCTTCCAGGATTTTCATCGTTGACGACCATGCGCTGGTCCGCGAGGGGCTGGTCGGTCTGCTATCAACCCAGACTGATTTCGAAGTCTGCGGCCAGGCCACCAGCGCCGGCGGAAGCTCGCCGCCTGATCGACGGACTGGCCGCCGACGTGGCGATCATCGATCTGGCGCTGCAGGACGGGAACGGCATCGAACTGATCAAGGAGTTCAAGCGGAATCGCGACGCGCTGAAGATGCTGGTGCTGAGCATGCACGACGAGACCCTGTTCGCCGAGCGGGCCCTGCGCGCCGGGGCCGTCGGCTACGTCGGCAAGAACGAAGCGAGCCGGACCATCATCCAAGCGATTCGCCACGTGTTGCAGGGACAGGTCTATCTCAGTCCCCGCATGACCGAACGGATGCTGCAGCGGGCCGTCGGCGCCCGGACCGACCTCAAGCGTTCTCCGATCGAACGGCTGTCCGACCGCGAGATGGAAGTCTTCCAGATGGTCGGGCAAGGCATGACCAGCCGCCAGATCGCAAGATGCTTACAGTTGAGTCCGAAGACGGTCGACACCCATCGCGAGCACATCAAGTCAAAGCTGGAACTGAAGAACGGCTCCGAACTGACCCGGCACGCAGTCCAGTGGCTGCTGGAGAGCCGCTGAACCGCGCAGCGGAGGCGACGCATGGTTCTGCAACGGTTTCGCTTTTTGTTCAAGCCGACGAACCTTGGACTGGCGCTGATCGCCGTACTGTTTCTTGTCAACCTGTCCGTCTCGGAATGGAATGTCCGCCAACTGATCGAAAACGAGCATCGCGTCGCCCGCACGCAAGAAACGCTGACGACGCTGGAAGAAGTGCTGGACAGCGTGACCCGCGCGGAAGCTACGGAACGCGGCTACTTGATTACGCAGGACGCGAGCTACTTGTACTCGCACGACAAGGCGGTCCGCACCGCCGTCGGCACGCTCGAGCGGCTGCGAACGTTGACCGCGGACAATCCGCTTCAGCAATCAAGAATCGACGAGCTGCAAACGCTGATTCGCGAGCGTTTCGACGAATTGGCTCATGCCATCTCGTTGCGCCGGGACGAAGGATTCGAGGCCGCGACGACGCGCCGTTTCCGCCAATCGCGGCAGGCAGTTGATGAGACGGGCGCGCAATCTGGTCGGCGAGATGCAAGGCGGGCAGCGCGAGACGCTGGCTGCGCGCTCGCGGGAGTCGCGCCGCAGCGCGGCGGTGACGTCCCTGTGCGACCTGGCGGGCGCCCTGCTGGGCATCGGCACCGTTGCGGCGGCGTTCTTCCTGTTTCAACGCGAGTTGAAATACCGGCTTCGCGCCGAAGAAGCCATGCGGCGGCTGGCCGCGATTGTCGAGTCCTCAGACGATGCAATCATGGGCTTGACGCTCGATGGAACCATTCTCTCCTGGAATGCCGGTTCGCGACGAATTTACGGATACACGGCCGCGGAAATGATCGGACGGCCTGTAGCGGCCTTGTGCCGCGCCCGACCGGCAGGACGAACTGCGAGCCAACCTGGAACGAGTCCGCAACGGCGCACATCTCGAACACTTTGAAACGGTCTGGCTGCACAAGAGCGGCCGAAGAATCGACGTGTCGTTGATAATTTCGGCCGTCAACGACGCCCGCGACGCCGTCATCGGCGCCTCGGCCATCTCGCATGACATTACCGAGCGGAAACTGCTGCGGCGGGAAGTGGTTGATATCGCCGCACGGGAACAGCGACGCATCGGACAGGATCTGCATGACGGCGCCGGGCAGGAACTGACCGGACTGGCGATGATGGCCGAGCGGCTGGCAGGCGAACTGGCGGACCTGGGTCTGGCCCAGTCCGATGCGGCATACAAGATTGGCGACGGCTTGCAAAGAGTGCTGGACCATATCCGCGCGTTGACCCGCGGCCTGGCCCCGGTGGAAATCGACGGCGGCGGATTGATGGCCGCCTTGGCGGAACTGGCCTTGCGCACCCGGGAATTGCACGACGTCTCCTGTACGTTCCATTGCGACGAGCCCGTTCGCATTCTCGACGATCAGACGGCCATGCATCTCTACCGCTTGTCGCAGGAAGCGGTCACCAACGCGATCAAACACGGTTCGCCCGACCAGATCTCGATTTGCTTGTCCGCCGAAGCCGACGTCGTCACGCTGAGCATCGCCGACGACGGCCGAGGGTTCGTCAGGTTGCCTCACAAGACGCCTGGCTCCGGCATGCGCATCATGCGTTACCGCGCTGAATTGATCGGGGCCAGTTTGACCTTTGCGCCGGGCAAGTCTCGCGGGGCCGTCTTGACCTGCACGCTGACTCAGCGCCCGCAAAGCGAGCTTCCCGAGCCGAACGTTTCCGGCGAGCCGTCGTCAGCGGCCTGGTAGGGAATTTTCCCATACGCCGATGCTGAACGTCCGGATGAACGGCGTCGCCGCCGAAGAGTATCAAGAAGGAAGTCCGCGGCGTTTCCGCCGCTCGCCTCGCCGCGGGGTAAAGAATCAGCACCAAAGGCGTACCTTACCAGGGAGCTTCCTGCCATGAAAACTCGCGTACTCATCGCCGATTCCGACCACGACATGCTGCCGCTTTACGATCGCTACTTTTCGGCGAACGACTGCCAGGTCGAAACGGCGGCCGGCGGCGTGGAATGCATGAACAAGCTCAGCCGATTTGTGCCCGACGTGATGGTCGTCGACATGCATTTGCTGTGGGGCGAAGGCGACGGAGTGCTTGCCGCCATGAAAGAAGACCGATCCCTGGCGCATATTCCCGTCGTACTGCTCGATGCCAGCGACGTGGCTCAAGGCGTCGTGGCCCGCCACCACAAGCCCGTCAGCCTTGCCACGCTGTTGTCCAGCGTGCGACAGGCGGCCGGGGCCGCGCAACCGTCTCCTTGAATAGCGGATCTAAGTCTCTCGCAGCGCGGCCGGCGCGTAGGCCAGGCCGAGCGGGATGACTTCGACCTTGTTGGCCACTTCCCGCACCCCGTCGAACGATTGCGCCAGTGAGCAAGCAAGCTCGTACAGGTATCGCGTCGGCACGCGTCCGCGGAGGACCACGCGCCCGTTGCATTCTTCGCAGGTGACTTCTCGCAAAGGCAAGAACGGGCTTTCCCGCAGACGGCTCCCGATCGTTTGCGCCAAGGTTGCATTCAATGTCTCGCCGCTGCGAACGGCGGCCTTGCGCGAGAGGCGGGCGTCTCGATGCGCTTGGAGCCCCGCTGCGGTTCCGGGCGATATCGTCCTTTCTGGCAGGGCTCTGAGGTCGCCGGTGAACACATGTTTTTCAGCGTAGGCCATGGAACCGTCCTCTCGTGTTCGTATTTGCCGCCCTCATTTATAGAATCGAAAAATCGGGCTCGCGGCGCGCCCCGAAGCCGAGCTGAGGCCCAGCGGGAAACGCACCGTCGCGGGCGTTGACTCGTTGCCTCGCACCGCCCGCGCCCCTTGAAGGAAACGGTTGATGGTGAATAATTTGCGCGAGTACGATACAATGCGCAGGCGGCCCCGCCGGGCGGCATTTTGAAGACTTCCGCACTTTCTCTTCCGCTGGAGTTGCGACCTCGTGGAGCTTACGCGAAATCCGACCCGGGCCGTCCGTATCGGCTCAGTGACCATCGGCGACCGCCACCCGGTGGCCGTGCAGAGCATGACGGCCACCCATACGCAGGATATCGAGGCGACGGCGGCCCAGGTGAACGCGCTGGTCGAAGCCGGCGCCGACGTCGTCCGGATCGCCGTCGACAACACGCGCGACGCCGAAGCCTTGGCGGAAGTTCGCGCGCGGACGCGCGCCAACCTGTCGGTGGATCTGCAGGAAAACTACCGGCTCGCCGCGCAGGTGGCGCCGCACGTCGACAAGGTGCGTTATAACCCCGGCCACCTCTACCACCACGAGCGGGAGAAGCCCTGGCAGGACAAGGTGAAGTTCCTGGCCGACGTGGCGGGAACCAACGACTGCGCCATGCGAGTGGGCGTCAACTGCGGTTCCGTGGATCCGGCCAAGCTCGACAAATATGACGCGGAAGATTCGATCTCGCCGATGATCGAAAGCGCCTTGGAGCACTGCGAATTACTCGACGGCATCGGCTTTACGCGCTATTGCGTGTCGCTCAAGGATTCCGATCCGAAGAAAGTGATCGAGGTCAATCGCCGCTTCGCCGCCGAGCGGCCCGACGTGCCGCTGCATCTCGGCGTGACCGAAGCGGGCATGCCGCCCGACGGGATCATCAAGTCCCGGATCGCTTTCGAGCAGTTGATCAGCCGAGGCATCGGCGACACGATTCGCGTATCGCTGACGGTTCCCAACTCGCGCAAGCCGGAGGAGATTGCCGCCGGCCGGCAGATTCTGGCCGATATCGTCGCGGGACGCGTTCGTAGTGTGGTCGACTACGGCCTGCAAACCTTGAACATCATCAGTTGCCCGAGCTGTTCGCGGGTCGAAAACGAGGCCTTCATCGATCTGGCCCAGCAGGTCAAGGAAATGACTGCGTACGCCAAGGACTATGCCATCACCATCGCGGTGATGGGTTGCCGGGTGAACGGGCCGGGCGAAACCGACGACGCCGATCTGGGACTGTGGTGCGGCCCCAACTTCGTCAACCTGAAACGCGGCGCCGAAGAACTTGGCGCATTCCGCTACGACGAGATTCTTGGAAAGCTGAAGCAAGAACTGGACTGCCTGATCGAATCGAAGGCAGGCTCCTTGGGCTGACGCTCCGCCGTCTACACCCAGGCCACGCCCGACTCGCCGTCGATGACTTCGCCGATGATCCAGTTTGCCAGACCGCAGTCATCCAGTTGATGGCGAATGCTGTCGGCGAAATAAGGGCTGACGACCAGCGCCAGCCCCAGTCCCATGTTGAACACGCGGTCCATTTCGTCGGCGTCGATCTCGCCCAATCGCTGCAGCCAGCCGAACACGGGCGGAACCGTCCAACTGCCGCGCTCGATGATGGCCCGGCAGCCGGCGGGCAGGATCCGCGCAAGTTTTCGTGCAAGCCGCCGCCCGTGATGTGGGCGACCCCGTGCACCACGCTCTTGATCTTGTAGTTCGCCAGCACCTTGCGCAGGGGCCGCGCGTAAATCCGCGTCGGCTCGAGCAGTTCTTCGCCGACCGTGCGGCCGAGTTCCTTGACGTGATCTGAGGGTTTCAGCCCCCCCATCTCGAATGCGACCTTCCGCGCCAGGCTGAAACCGTTGGAGTGCAGACCGCTCGACGCGACGCCAATCAGCTTGTCACCGCGCGAGATCGCCTTGCCATCAATCACGCGACGGCGCTCGACCACGCCGACGCAGAAGCCGGCCAGATCGTAGTCATCGCGGGCGTAGAGATCGGGCATGATCGCCGTCTCGCCCCCGAGCAATGCACAATCGCTTTCGATGCAACCGGCCGAAATGCCTTCGACAATCTGCTCAAGCCGCGCGGGATCGTCGTGTGACATCGCCACGTAGTCCAGAAAGAAGAGCGGTTCGGCCCCACAGCACAACGCATCGTTGACGCTCATCGCCACCAGGTCGATCCCGACCGTGTTGTGGATGCCGGCCGCCTGGGCGACCTTGAGCTTGGTGCCGACGCCGTCCGTGCAAGAGACCAGGACGGGATCTTCATATCCACGGGCAAACAGCGGGCTGGAAAAGTCGAGCTGAAACAGCCCGGCAAACCCGCCTTCGAGCTTCATGACCCGCGGGGTGTGCGTTCGGGTCAATAGCCGAGGCAGCCGCGACATGCTTTCGCGGTAGACGTCGAGATCGACGCCGGCGTCTTTGTAAGTTGCTTTGGCCATTGACTTTGCTCAACATGCCCCAAAACGGAAGCTAAGATTCTAGGGGGCTTGCAAGCCGATTGTCAACGACCCTGCCCGGCTGGTCGCACGCGCACTAGAATCTACCAGTACGGCTGCTAAGCTGGGGGCAATGTGAATTTCGGGCAATATGCCGAACGGGGGCGGCGCTTCGGAGCCAAGTTATGGGAACGGGCGCCAGATCATCCAACCTTCTTTCATTTTGATTTGTCATGAAGATTTCCTTACGTTTTTTCCTCCTGTCCCTGCTCTGCCTGGCTTCGATCGGAACCTTGCTGGCGAGCGACCCGCCCGCCGCACGGAAACTCTCCGAAGTGGCGCCGGCCCAGGATCTTGTCTTCCAGGCGAAGCAGTACCTCGAGACCTTTGCGACGAACCTGACCGGCGCAGCAATACCGAGACGGAGCGTCGAAACTCAAACGCGAAGCCCATACCCTTTCCGCCGTGACGCTGATGCTCGCGCATGACGAAAAGCAGAATGCGTTGAAGCCCAACGCGGCGGCAATTATCAATGCCTCGCAAGAACTAGCCAAGGCAAAGGAGTATGACGCGGCGAAAGTCGCCTATGAAAAACTGGATAACGCCGTCAACGCCGCGCCCAGCGGCGACGGAACCGGAACTCCGCAGTGGGGCAAGGTGGCTTCGATGGGGCAACTGATGAAGCAGGTCGTGCTGCTCAACAACCGCCTGAAACGCGGGATGCGGCGATTCGACCGCCAACGCGACGAATTGGCGCGCGACGCCGCGGTGCTGGCTGCCATCGGCCAGGCCATCGTGTACGACACGCATGAAGTCAAGGATCCTGAGCAAACAGATAATTGGTATCAATTGTGCGGCGAAATGCGCGATATCGCGGGTGAACTGAACGCCAAACTCCACGCTGCCGATAAAGCTGGAGCGGAAGCGGCGCTGCTCAAGCTGGCGCAGAATTGCGACGATTGCCATAAGGCATTTCGTAATGACGAGAAATGACTGACTGCCGGCGCCGTGACGACGCTGGCGTCGTTTCTCAGCTTTTTTCTAAAGCGAGATCGATGACAGCAGCCTACGACGCCACGCCCTTCCTCGCGAGTATGCACAATTTGGTCCCTACCTGGCAATTCTCGCACCCGTTGTCCTATGGGGCGATCTTGCGCCCGGCGGCGCCCAATTCGTCGTTTTCAGTCGTTCAGCGACCGCGATGCGGGTGCTGCTCTACGATCGTTTGACGGACCGAGAGCCTGAGCACGTCGTTCCGTTCCATCCCGAGTTGGATCGCTGGGGAGACATCTGGAGCGTTTTCGTTCCCGGCGTGAAGGCGGGCGCGCTCTATCACTTACAGGCGGACGGGCCTTATGTGCCGGAACGCGGCCATCGCTTCGACGGGCGCGCCCGACTGATCGACCCGTATGCGAAAGCGCTCGCCGGCGAGTTTCTGGCCGCGGACGACGGGATCGTCCGGCCGCCGAAGTGCGTGGTGATCGACGACGCGTTCGACTGGGAGGGGGACCGACCGCTCAATCGCCACCTTTGCGAGACGGTCATTTACGAGATGCACGTCCGCGGTTTCACCGCCGGGCGCTCGAGCAAGGCGAAACACCCGGGCACGTATCTGGGCGTGATCGAAAAGATCCCGTATCTGCAGTCGCTGGGGGTGACGGCCGTGGAACTGATGCCGGTACACGAGTTTCCCACGAATCACTGGTCGGGCCGGCCGGAATCGCGACCGAATTACTGGGGCTACGATCCACTGGCCTTCTTTGCGCCGCACCGGGGCTACGCCTACGGCAGCGAGCCCGGCGCGCAGGTCAACGAATTCAAGGAAATGGTGCGGGCTCTGCACCAGGCCGGCATCGAGGTCATTCTTGACGTGGTGTTCAACCACACGGCCGAGGGCAACGAGCACGGCCCCACGTTGGGGTTCAAAGGACTGGCCAACCGCGTTTACTATATGCTGGCCAATGGCGGCGGCGAATACCGCAACTACACCGGGTGCGGCAATACCGTCAATGGCAATCATCCGATCGTCCGCGAGATGATCTTCCATTGCCTCAGGCATTGGGCCCACAATTACCACGTGGATGGCTTCCGTTTCGACCTGGCTTCGATCCTCAGCCGGGACCGCAACGGCGAATTGCTGCCGAACCCGCCGCTGGTCGAAGCCATTGGCGAAGATCCCCTGTTGGCCAGGTGCAAGATCATCGCCGAGGCGTGGGACGCGGCCGGGGCCTACCAGGTCGGCTCGTTCTCCAACCATCGTTGGGCCGAATGGAACGGCCGTTACCGCGACGACGTGCGCCGTTTCTGGCGCGGCGATGGCGGCATGGTCGGTCCGCTGGCGACGCGGTTGGCCGGCTCGAGCGATCTCTATGGTCCGAGCGGCCGTCGACCTTACCACAGCATCAATTTCATGACCTCGCACGACGGCTTCACGCTGAACGACCTGGTCAGCTACAACGAGAAGCACAATGCGGCCAACGGCGAGCATAACCGCGACGGCGACAACAATAACTACAGCTACAATCGCGGCGTCGAGGGGCCGACGCGCAAACAGGCCGTGCAAAAGGTCCGTGCCCGCGAGATCCGCAATTTCCTGTCCACGCTGTTCCTGAGCCAGGGCGTGCCCATGCTGCTGTCCGGCGACGAATGCCGCCGCACCCAGCAAGGCAACAACAACGCTTACTGCCAGGACAATGAGATTTCCTGGTTCGACTGGCGGCTCGTGGAGAAGAACACGGAAATCTGGCGGTTTTGCCAGGGCTTGATCGCGTTCCGCAAGCGGCAGCCGACCGTGCGTCGTTTTGACTTCCTGCGCGGCGAGCCGGTTGTGCCCGGCGCCTTGCCCGACGTGAGCTGGTTCAATGCCGAAGGCGAGCCGGTCAACTGGTCGCATGGCGATCCGAGCTTGACATGCATCTTCGGCGCCTGGCCCACGACCGGCCCGGAATCGCGGGGGGCTCGGCACGTGATGCTGCTGATTCACGGCGGCCCCCACCCACGGCACTTCCGCTTGCCCGCCATGGCGCACGGCGTTCCGTGGCGGCTGTTCGTGAACACGGCGGCGGAGAGCCCGGCCGACATCTATCCGGACGCCGACGGGCCTTCTCCCGTCGACGTCAACCTGACGCTGCTGGATCATTCGCTGATGTGCTACGTGGCGGCCTGACGGCCCGCTGGCATATCCGGCCCAGATTGGTCGATGTCGTAGCGAATCGCCGCCCAGCGGCGGCGATTCGTCGTTTCCAGGGCTGTGATTTCTCTAGGGCTGTGTCTTCGCCGTGCGTCGGGCGTCCAGACTCCACGCGCCGCGCCGTTGGCCATGATGAACAGCATCGCGCCGGCCATCGACAGGTTCTTCATGAACTGAATCATCTGTTCTTGCTGCGCCTGGGGCTCGGCTAGTCGCCAGAAGCCGTGAAAATAATAAGTGGCCAACACGAGGAACGCGAGCAGCAGTAACGCGCCGAACCGGGCATACAGCCCCAATACGACCGAAACTCCCCCGACCAGCAAGAATGCGATGGCGCCGACGAGCATCAGCTCCGGCGCGGGGACTCCGACTTTGCCCATCACTTCGGCCACGCCTTTGAAATTCGGAATCTTGTTGCCGGCGGCGGCCATCAGGAAGATGGTCGACAACAGCACGCGTCCCGCGACCGAAACAATGCCTTGAAGGGCGTTTGACATGGAAAAATCTCCTCAAGCAAGAGTAAACAACATCACTTCAGCAGCATCGCCGTGCACACCGACAGCAATTGTTCTTCGCTGATTGCGGCGCCGTCGCCGGCGGACAGCATTTGATGATTGAGTTGGACCTGGCCCCGTAAAGTCTGCAGCCAGGCGTGGCGGGCCGCTGGCAGAGAAAGATCCAGCGCCCCGCCGGCATCGAGCGCCGCCAGGCGAATTTCCGCATCTTGATGGATTTGGAGGGATCCCTCGCGCCCGTCGGGTGAGGCGACCAACTGCCAGGCGTTGCGACGCGCTTCCTGCGCCAAACGCTCGCTGTTCATAACCCGGTTCCAGGCCATTGCGCTCGGGAATAAGCCAGATCTGATACAAGTGGACCGGCTCGGTTGGGCTCGGATTAAACTCGCTGTGCCGGATGCCCGCGCCGGCGCTCATGTGCTGCAGTTCGCCGGCTCGCAGGACCTCGCCGTTGCCCAGGCTGTCTTGATGGGCCAGAGCGCCGGAGAGGACGTAGGTCACAATCTCCATGTCCCGGTGACCGTGCATGCCAAAGCCTTCGCCTGGGTCGATGCGGTCTTCGTTCATCATGCGCAGCGCGCGGAAGTTGACATGGGCGGGATCGTAGTACTCGCCGAAAGAGAAGGTGTGATACGTGTCGAGCCAGCCATGCTGGAAGTGGCCCCGCTCGGCGGATTTTCGCGTGCGGATCATTGTGTTCGGCTCCTCGGCCATTCAAGGGGAGAGGCGGTTGCCGCGGGCATCCGCCTTGCGTTCAGGGGGAAATACTTTACATGTCAACTATGTCTTCGCAGTGCCGCGCTTGCGCTCGCCGCGGAGCGTTGACGGACTCAAGCCGACTGCTTCGCGGCAAAGGGCGCCGCGTTAACCCGACTCCGTCTGGCAGGGACCGCGCAGCTTTTCCAGCAGGCGGCTCAGTTCTTTGAGTTCCGCTTTGGTCATGTGGCTGGCCATTTGGCGGTGCAACTCCAGTACCGGTTTATCAAGCTCCGCCAGGGTTTTCAGCGCTTTCGGCGTAATGGCGACGTACACCACTCGGCGGTCGGCCTCGCATCGCCCTCGGGTCGCCATTCCGGCTTGCTCGAGGCGATCGATGAGTCCCGTGATTCCCGGCACAACGGTGATCGTGCGTTCGGCGATTTCCAGGATCGGGAGCGGTTTCCCCTCGCCGCGCAAGATTCGCAACACGTTGTATTGCGAGGGCGTCAAACCGTATTGGCGAAACAGTCGAGTGAAGCGAATCTGCGCCTGGTCGCTCGTTCGCGCGAGGTTCAGCATTACCTCTTGCTCGAGCGTTTCAAAGGGCCGCTTCTTTTTCAACTCGCTCTGCAACTGGTTGCCGTGCATGCGGCGCCTCCCTCACATTGCCGCCCCGCCGCAATTAGTTTACATGTAAATGGTTGTCATGTCAAGTATGTGTCGTCAAGGCTGCGCAAGAGCTTGAACGGCGAGCGGTCGCTAGGCGCCGGCTCGTAGTTTCGGGGGGACGCCGCGAGCACAAAAGTGGGGCAACTCGAAGCCAATTCAGTCAGCATCGTAATTGCTGGTCGAATTGGGACAGGGATTCTCTGCGTAGTTTCTAGGCACGTCGACATAAGGCGCCGCGAAGATGCGCGGCGCGTTGAGCCCATGCGGAATTTGCTCGTCGCAGCCAAGGAGCAGCAAAGGAAATGCCAGTAAGGAGATATGAATCAAGCGAGTCCCAGCCGCCGACGGAGCGACGCTCGCTTGGCATACGTTCTGCATTGCAGCGGCGGTCAACCGTCGCTGCACCGCGGGAACCGGGCGCCCCTGAGCGAAGCAGGCGACGGACTGCGCTTACCGACCTGCCTACCGTGCCTACCTGCCTACCGTATCTACAAAAGGGTGTGAGATGGAACGAGAACGAGTGGTAAAGCGAAACGCGTTTACCTTGGTGGAATTGCTGGTGGTGATTGCGATTATCGGCATCCTGATCGCGCTGCTGCTGCCCGCAGTGCAGGCGGCCCGAGAGGCGGCCCGGCGGTCGCAATGCTCGAACCAACTGAAGCAGCTCGGCCTGGCAATGCTCAATTATGAAAGCACCCATCGCGTGCTTCCGCCCGCCGGCTTGGATTACGGCAACACGCCCCACACCGACAGCACCCCGACGACGATCCTCAACGTGAGCGGATTCATGCTGATGCTTCCGTTCATGGAGCAGCAGGCCGTTTACAACCGCTATAACTTCAAAGGCTCGGCGGGCGCCTATAACCCCGGCGGAATTCCGTTGGCCGGCGACCCGGGCCTGAACGGCAACGACCAGATCGTCGCCATGCAACTGCCGATCTTTTATTGCCCCAGCGACGACGGCCCCCGCGCCATGCCCTGGATTGGTTCAAGCTACGGCATCTCGGGCAACAGCACCCTGTATGGCGCTCGCACCTGTTACGAATTCAGCTCGAATCCCGGCAACGAATACGGCTACGGCAATAGCTGGAACTACTTCTCCGGCTCGACGAGTCGAGCCTTGTTCGGACAGAACTCTGCGGCCCGGCTGGGAGACGTAAAGGACGGGACCAGCAATACCACGGCGTTTATTGAAACGACCTTGCTCACCGGCGACGGCGGCAGCAACGCCTGGGGATATCGCGGGCACGTGATGGTGGGCGTGGCGCTGTACGGCAATCCGCCTTACGGCATCAACCAGTGGCAAGCCCCGGCCAGTTGGAGTTCGTGGTATTCGTCCGCGCCGGTTGTGGGCAAAGTGGTCGAATGGGGCAACGCCGGCAGCTTACACCCAGCCGGTTGCCAGGTCTGCATGGCGGACGGCTCGGTACGATTTGTCAATGAGTCGACCAACCTGATCACGCTGCAGCGCATGGGCTACATCGGCGATGGCGCCACGTTGGGCGATTTCTAAAACTCCGGGCATCGCCGCCTCGTTCTCTGCGGCCCGGCCGACGCCGGCTCTTGGATTCGAAGAGATTGATTCCGGTGCGCCGCCGTTGTTCGGCGGACCGCGCCCTGTCAAATGTCAGGAACAAAAAAGACGAGGAAGCACGCCATGTTGCACGGCAGGCCGAGCGGTTTCCGCTCTCTCGGTGCGCTGGCTTTGGCCGGCGCGGTCCTGTTCGCCGGCTGCGAGCGTGCGGCGCTGCCGAGGGCCGCTGTCACGGAGATTCCCGTCACGGGAAAAGTGACGCTGGACGGCCAACCGCTTGCCGGCGCCGCCGTGGTCTTTACATCGCCGTCGCTAGACGCCTTCACCGCTGCCACGCAGGAAGATGGCAGTTATCAGTTGTCAACGTCTTACGGCGGCGAGACGCCATGCACCGGCCTGTGTCGGGTGACGATCAGCAAGATTCTACTGCCCGCAGGGGTGCAGCCGCTCCCGGATACGTCGCCTTGGTCGCAAGGGGGCAAGGAAGTCGCTGCCGGCGAAGTACTCGAACTCCGGTTCCACGGAACTGACGGCGGACGTTCCCCAGCAGGGAGGCGTCTTTGATTTCGAGTTGACCAGCCGCTAAGCGGCGAGCCGCGTGTTATGTGCTGTGTAGGCTATGAGTTGCGCCGGAGAGCGCTTTTCTTTGCCGCCGCCAGGTTCTAAGATTGGTCGGGCGCCGCTCGTGCGAGGAGACTTATCATGGAACCGATCAAGCGACTTTTGTGCGTGGTACTGCTAAGCGGCCTTTCAATCTCGGTCGGTTGTGAACCGTCAAAACCCGAGGTCAAAGTGATCCCGCCCGAGGCCGCGACGCCGGCCGGCGAGCCACGGCCCTCAGATTCCGGCGCGCGAGAAGCCAAGCGGGAGGTCAGCGCCGAGGAAGTCGAACGCGAAGCCCGCGAGGCGTTCGATGCCACGTCGAAATATGCTCAGCAACAGGCCGCGGAGTTGCACCGCAAGCTGCAGCGGCAGATCGATGAGCTCGATCCGGAAATCGAGAGGCTGAAGGCCCAAGGGAAAGAGCTCACGGAACAGGCCAAGCCCGAGTGGAATCGCCGCATGGCGCAACTGGAGGAGAAGCGTCAGGCGGCCCAACGCAAGCTCGACGCTTGGAAGAAAGCCAGCCCCGACGCCTGGCACGCCCTGAAAGGCGGGGCGGCGGAAGCCTGGACCGATCTCAAGCAATCGTATGACGAAGCCGCGAGCCATTTCCATCAGGCGGAAGCTTCGCAGGACGCCGCCGGTCGGGACGAAACCCCGCCGCGGCAATAAGCTCATCCGTCCAGCACGCAATTCATGCGGCCGCCGCGGAAGGCGGCGGCTTGGGAACCGTCTTGAGCGGCTCCGTTCGTAGCGTGGTGAATTCGGCCAGCGCCGCTTCGATGCGCAACTCTAACGCTTCCAGTTGCCGAAGCGCTTCATCCTGCCGCATCTCAAGTTCAATCAGCGGATGATGTTGCTCTGCGGGGGAGGTCAACGAGGCGGAGGTCATCGATTCAATGCTCGCATAGGCGGGATGCGGGTTCTGGGGTCAGCCTGGAATCGCTGACGCAGCGGTTTGGGTCGCGCGGGCGGTGCTTTCAAGGCGGGATACCCGGACGCTTATCGCTCGGCGGCCGCGAAGCGCGGGTTGCAGCCGTCTATTGCCATCGACCGGAAGCCGGCCGGAACATCAGTAAAATGGGGTTGCCTGCCGGCAAGCCCGGCGGTTAGGATCGCGCCGTTCGATCACCTCAGCTTTTGCGAAGGAGCTCGTTTGATGTCGGCTCGGATGCTGATTGCAGGACTGCTGTGGGCGGCCTTGTTCACGGGCGCGGCCGCAGGCGCAAACTCGCGAAGCCGCCATCATTGCTTCTTCGTCCGCGGTGCTGGACGAGGTCATGACCATCCCCGCCCGGCAGATTCCTGAATCGCTGTTGGCCGATGCCTACGGCGTGGCGATTATTCCCGACGTCATCAAGATCGGGTTTGTCGGCGGAGTGCAGCGAGGCCGAGGCGTGGTGCTGGTCCGAGATGAAAGCAAGGGCTGGACCTTGCCGAAGTTCATCACGCTCACCGGCGGCAGCATCGGGTGGCAGGCCGGAGCGCAAGCCACGGACGTTATCTTGGTGTTTCGTACCAGAAAAAGCGTCGACGGACTGCTGAACGGCAAGTTTACACTGGGCGCGGACGCGGCCATCGCCGCCGGTCCGGTCGGACGACGCGCCGAAGCGGCGACCGACGTCAAACTGAAGGCGGAAATCCTTTCCTACTCCCGTAGCCGAGGGTTGTTCGCGGGCGTCTCGCTGGGCGGCAGCGTGCTGAATGTTGATGCGGCGTATAATGCCGCGTACTATCGGCCTTCTCCTGAAGGTCAGTCGACCGTCGTCCCCGAACCTGCTGTAGAGCTGGTCAACCTGTTGGCCAGGCTGACTGCGCCGGCGGGCGAAGCCGCGTTGACCGAGGGAGCGGCGCCGGCCCCGCAAGACGACCTGGCCATCGCCCGCCAGGCGGCAGTCCAAGCGGTGGATCGCCTCTACGTCCGTCTGGACGATCGCTGGAAGGCTTATTTTGCGCTGCCCGCCAACTTTGGCGACGCACGGCAGCGGCCTGACGTCTCGTCATTGAACGCCTCGCTGGCGCGTTTCGACGGCGTCGCACAAAACTCGCAGTACCAGGCGCTTTGGCAGCAACCGGAATTCAAGGCGACGCACCAGTTCTTGCAGGAATACGTCCGGCTACTCGATGCCGCGCCGGCTCCCAAACTCGCCCTTCCGCCGCCGCCCAACGAAGTTCCCCCCGGCAAGCCCGCACAGCGTTGAACGGACGGCGGGCGGCGGCCAGCCAGAATGCGGGCGGCGGCGCCCGCCCATTTGCAGGGGGCGGCGGCCCAGTCGCGCGGGCGATAGCGATTTTTCGCGCCGTACGGACCGACTTTTTCTCGTCTCGCGTTCTTTTTGCCCGCATTTCTGCGCGATGCGTTGTGGCGCCGACTTGGGGGCTATTCTTGGACAGCGGCGTCGGACGCGGGGCGATAGAGCTCAATTCGCATCGGACGCGACGATCCGACCGATTGGCTTGCCGATCCCGAAAACGCCCGCCGCGCTGGTTGGTAACCCCCTGGTCCGCGAGTACCTCATTCACCAATAGTCATGCTCTGGTTCACGCGTCGATCCATCGCCGTCAGGACTCTGCAACTACTTGCGCTCGCGCACCGTTGGCGGTCTCGACGGCATTGCCGCAAAATCGCTTGCCGTCCTGGGCCTGGGTTCTCGTTAGCTACGCCGCGGCCGTGCTGACATGGCCGCTGGCCCGTGCGGCGCGGCAAAAGCGGAGCGGCCGCTCCAGAGACCGCGATCAGTTTTTTGCGATATCGAACGATTTGCTTTGCATCGTCGGTCTGGACGGTTACCTGCGTCGCGTCAATCCGGCGTTTTTGCGGTACTCCGGTTACTCTCGGGAAGAACTGTTGGCGACTCCCTGCTTGTCTTTCGTGCATCCGGACCATGCGCCGCAGGCGGCCGCCCAACTCGCCGCTCTGGCGGAAGGACGCGAGGTCGAAGGCTTTGAATGCCTCTGCCGGCTAAGGAACGGAGCATACCACTGGCTCTCCTGGTCGGCCGTGGCCCTCGCCGAAAAAGGGCTGGTGCTTGCCATCGGCCGCGACACCACCGCCCGCAAGGAGCTGGAAGAGCGGTTGGCCCGCTATTCAGCGATCGTTGAGTCGTCTCACGACGCGATCATGAGCCTCAGTTGCGACGGTCGAATCACGTCATGGAATGCCGGCGCGGGGCGTCTGTTCGGATACGCCGCGACCGAAATCGTCGGCCAGCACGTCTCGCTGCTGGCGCCGTCGGACAAGCGCGAAGAGCAGGCCGAACTGCTGCAGTGCATCGAGCGCGAGCAAACCATTCTCCAGGCGGGCGTTATCCGCCGACGCAAGGATGGGACTCACGTGCCGATCGATTTGACGTTATCTCCGATTCGCGACGCCAGCGGCAGGATGCTGGGACTGTCCGCGATCGCGAGGGACGTGACCGAGCGCCAACGCACCGAGGAAGCGCTTCGAGAGAGCAATGCCGCATTGACGGCATCAATCAAGCAGGCCGAAGCCGCCAGTCTTTCCAAAAGCGAGTTCCTGGCCAACATGAGCCACGAGATCCGCACGCCGATGACCGCGATCCTCGGATATGCCGAGCTGTTGTCGTCCAATCCCAAGCTCAGCGACGATCCGAGCAGGCGGCAGGAAGCGCTGCAGGCCATCAAGCGAAACGGCCAGCATCTGTTGGAGATTCTCGACGACATCCTGGACCTGTCCAAAGTCGAGGCCGGCAAGTTGGCCGTCGAGCGGTTGCCGTGCTCCCCTCGTCAGGTGCTGCAGGAAGTCGCCGATTTGATGCACGGGCGAGCCGACGAGAAAGGCTTGAACTTCGAAGCCTCGTGTGACGCGTCCGTTCCGGCTTTGATGGAAACCGATCCGACGCGCCTGAGACAGATTCTGCTCAACACCGTCGGCAACGCCATCAAGTTTACGGAAACGGGCGGCGTACGGTTGACCGTCCGACGGGAGATGTCGCCTGCGGCGGACTCCCGCCTGCTGTTCGAAATCAGCGACACGGGCATCGGCATGACCGAGGAGCAACTCGGCAAACTGTTCGCCCCTTTCAGCCAGGCCGACGCTTCGACGACGCGCAAGTACGGCGGAACCGGTCTGGGCCTATCCATCTGCACGCGACTGGTGGCATTGCTCGGCGGAACAATCGACGTCCAGAGTCGCCGAGGGGAGGGCAGCGTGGTTCGCATCGCGTTGCCGATGGGAACGCCGCCGGATGCAACGCAGTTCGCCCACGAAGAAGAAAGCGACTGGGTTCGCTCGCCGTTGTCGCCAGCGGCGGCGACCGAACCGGAGCAGACCGCTGCGCGGGTCCTGCTGGCAGAAGACAGCCCCGACAACCAGCGGTTGATCGAACTGGTCCTGAAGAATTCGGCCATCGACGTCGAGATTGTGGAAAACGGGCAGGCCGCGGTCGACAAGGGACTGGAGACGATGCGCTCGGCGCGCCGCTGGACGTCATTCTGATGGACATGCAGATGCCGGTGCTGGACGGTTACTCCGCGACGCGGCGCCTGCGCCAGCAGGGCTGCGCCACGCCCATTATCGCGCTGACGGCCCACGCTATGAAAGGCGATCGGGAAAAATGCCTCGAGGCCGGGTGCGACGAGTATCTGACCAAGCCCTTGGACGTCGAGGCGTTAATCAAGCTGATCCTGGATTACGCCGAGCAAAGACAGGCCGCCTCTGCGCAGCCCGAAACCAACGGTTGAAGATCCGCCCGAAGTGATTTCCACCTGCCAAAGTTGGTCCTGGCAGCAGCCCGCGCCTCGTTGAGTTCCCGCCATGTCCATCGTTTATTCCTGGAAGCACGTGTTGCTGCTGGCGGCATTGATGATTCTGCTCGTCGTCAAGCCGCTTGTCTGCGGGTTCGCGGCGCGACCGCTCTGGTTCGAGGTCGCCTATTCGTTGGTGGTGGCGACTTCGATCGTGTTGTTGTCGCAGACCGCAAAACAGCGCGTGGCGACGCTAGTCATCGGATTGCCGGCGCTGGCGGCGATGTGGGCCGTCCATTTCGCCGCCGAACCGTTTCACCATGGTTCGCTGATGGCGGGGCATCTGGCCCGAATCGTATTCCTGGCGTATGCGGCCGGGAACATCCTGGAAGGCATCTTTCGCCGGCCGAGCGTATCGATCGACAGCATGTTCGGCGCCGTCTGCGCCTACCTGCTGATCGGCGTCGCTTGGGGCACGGCGTATTCGCTCGTCGAGGCGGCCCATCCCGGCTCGTTCTACGCGGACGATGCGACGGCCGCGGCCATCGAAGACGAGTCATTGCGAGAGCCGGTTTTGATCTACTACAGCTTCATCACGCTGACGACGGTTGGTTACGGCGATATTACGCCGCTCTCTTCCGCTGCGCGAACGTTGACCTGGCTGGAAGCAATGACCGGCCAGTTCTACATCGGCGTGCTGGTCGCCGCGCTGGTCGGCCTTCGCATTACGCAGGCCCACATGCGAGGCGCCGCCGCGCAATGCGCCGGAAGCTCTGAACTCGCCGTGGGGGAAGCGATACCCGATGTCGCGGCCGTCTCCTCAGCCGATCGCTCTTGGCTTCAAAACAGGTAATCGATCGGCTTGCCGATTTCGGCGAGCTGTACGATTTCCCGGGGCACGCCCGGCGCCAGGCGAAGCTGGCCGACGTCGAACAGGGCGTGCAGTACCGTTGCCAACAGATGCTGGGGACGATACGGCTCGGTCGACGGCCGCGCCGCCTGGCGATCGGTCTGCCCGATGACCTGCCCCATTTTCAGCCCTCCCCCAAATAACAGCAGCGGCGTGAGTTCGCCGTAATGATCTCTTCCGCCGTTGCCATTCAGCCGGGGAGTGCGCCCCATTTCCCCCGTTACGACCAGCAGGATTTTGTCCTCCAGTTCGCGCTGCGCACGTCTTCGATGAAGGCGCTGACCGCATGATCGACCTGGCGCCCCATCAGATAGATTCCCGCCATGTGCTTCGGGCTGTTTCCGTTGGCGTGATAGTCCCAGCCGCAGTCGGAAACCGTCACGAAACCGCAGCCCGCCTCGCACAGCCTGCGGGCCAACAGCATCTGACGGCCGAGCTGGTTTGAGGCGCGGCGCATGTCGTACCAGCGCGTCAGTTCTTCGCTGCGGAACAAGCCGCTGGTGTCGTAGCGCGCCACGACGGCGGGATCCTCCTGCGAAACGTCGAAGGCGCCGGCCACGCCGCGGGAGATGACTTCGAAGGCCTGCTGCTGATAGAACGATACGCTTTCCGACGCGCTCAACGCTTCGGCCCGGCGCGAGCGCGATCGAGCAGCTTGAGCAGTTCGCGCCGGTCGTTGAAACGCTCTGCCGGCAAGCGAAGCTGCATGTCCTGCTTGAGCTCTCCGCCGCCGCTGGGATTGAACGCAGCATAGGTCTCTCCCAAGGCGCCGGCTTGCGTCAGCGTCGGCAATGCCGCCGTCTCAAAATTGCTTTCAGCCTGCAGGCCTTCCTGCACCGCCTCAGGCAACACCAGCACGTTGGTCGGCAAGCCGGAGACGGGATGGTTGGTCCCTCGAACGCGAGCATAGACGGCGCTCATCGAGGCGCCTTTCGGGTCGCCGCCGGAAACGGCGCTACCGTAGGTATGGGACGTGTTGCCCGAGCCGTAAGACCGAACGATCGTGAACCGGTCGGCCAGCGCCGCCAACTTTGGAAACGTTCCGCCGAACGTAACGCCCGGCAGGCGCATCGCGACTTCGCCCGTCACGCTGCGGATTTCCTGTGGCGCCGTCATCTTCGGGTCGAAGAATTCGATGTGCGGCGGGCCGCCCTGCAGGAACAACAAGACGACCGATCGGCCGGTCAAAACCGATGCATTTGCGCAGCGCGGGCTCGTATTTCCAACAGCCGGGCCAACGACAAGCCGCCCAAGCCCAACGCGCCGACTCGCAAGAAATCACGTCGGGAAAACCCTTGGCAATGGTGCTGCGGACGCGTATCGCCGATAGAAAGCATGCAATCTCTCCTGGCCGCAAGGCGCCCATCCGAGCAGGCAATCGTCGACGCAACGCTTGCCTGGCGCCGCAGGCTCGCTTACCGTCCGCCGGCATCCAACATACCTGAGCCGGCCTTTTGCGTCATCGGGAGCCTCAACTGGTCTTATCCAGTTCGAATCCGTGCTGCAGCCGGTGATACGGGCCGTCGAAGAACTGCGTCGACTTGAACAACTCGTGGCGGCCGTCGCTCCCCTCGGCCTCGGTCTGGGCAAGCAGCTTGGCCATCTGTTCCGCCGGCATCGGCTTGAAGTTGCGGGCCACGCCGAGATCCTGCTTGAGATCTTCGCGCGAAGTAATGCCGCAAACCAGCGAGGCTGATCGGCAGCGAAAGCGCGTAGCGGCGGCAGGCGACTGCGTCGAGACCGACCTTGTCCGGCAAACGGCCTTTGGGAAAACCGCCGGCGAACGACTTCATGCCCATGGCGCGATGCCGCGGCCGATTGC
The DNA here is from genome assembly GCA_963786255.1 of Pirellulales bacterium. Classification (GTDB taxonomy): domain Bacteria; phylum Planctomycetota; class Planctomycetia; order Pirellulales; family JAICIG01; genus JAICIG01. The sequence goes on along the minus strand of CAWAYY010000025.1, from coordinate 89,231 downwards.
ACTCCGGCACGACGAGCTTCTGAAAGCTGCGATAGTGGGCGTCCATGATGTTGATCGGCATCTGGCAGGCGTCCCACGCGAAATCCTTGGCGAGCATCTTCAGGTGAATTTCCGGATGCTTGTGGCCCGTGAAGCCGATATAGCGGACCTTGCCTGCTTGCTTGGCCCCCAGCGCGGCAGCCAAGGCGCCCTGTTCGAAGATCCAATCGGGATCGTTGTCGTAGTTGATTTCGTGGAACTGCCAGAGGTCGATGCGGTCGGTCTGCAGGCGGCGCAAGCTGTCTTCAAGATGCTGCATGCTCCCCTTGCGATCGCGGGCACAGTTCTTGGTCATCAGAAAGACTTTGTCGCGGCGTCCGCCGGTCGCCAAGGCCTTGCCCATGACCTCTTCGCTGCCGCCGTCGTGATAGTCCCAGGCGTTGTCAAAAAAGGTCAATCCTTCGTCGATCGCTTCGTGCATCAGCGCGATGGCCGGCTGTTCCTCGATGGCGCCGACGTGCCAGCCGCCGAGGCAGATGATCGAGACCATCTCGCCCGTCTTGCCCAACGGTCGCTTCGGCAAACCGTCCGCGTGATCCTCTTGAGCCTCCAAGATAGACGCTCCGATGCCGGCCAGCGCCACGCCCGCAGCGGTCGCTTTCAGGAATTCGCGTCGATCGGAATCGGTCATGGCCTGGGTCTCCTTATCTTCTGAAAGCATGGCCTGCAACGATGCGGCCCTGCGCCTGCTATTTTCGCCGAATGCCTCGATAGCACAAGAGTCGGACTCGTATCCCCAGGGCCGATCACGTTTTCCCTTTGCGCAGCGCCGGTTCAGTCCCAGACGCGCGTCGCGGCTCGTTGACAATTCCCCTCGCCGTGCTAGATTACCGCCTTCGACACTGGGTGTCTCGTGCGGCTCGTCGTCGCGCGGGAAGAATAGGGAAAACGGTGTAAATCCGTTGCGGTCCCGCCGCTGTAACCGGGTACGAACACTGCGATAACCACTGCGAAGAGCCGGCCTAAACGGCCCGCGTCGCGGGAAGGTGCAGTCAGTAGAACGATCCGGAAGCCAGAAGACCTGCCTGGTCGTCGGTATTGCGAACGACTCTTTCGCGGACAAAGACGTTGCAAGCTGGCTTCCTCGTTGCGCTCGCGCGGTGAGTTTTGCCTTCGAGCCGCCGGCTCGAAGGGCGATACTTGCTTTGCGCAACGCCTGCATTCAGGCCCGCCCTTGGAATCGCCCTCTGCCCTGTCTGGTTCTGCGCCGAGTCGTCGTTTCTTGCCTGCGTCTCGCCGAGCGCGGAGAGGGACAACGAGGACTTGTCATGCGATGCAAATGGTTTGCCGCGCTGCACGGCGCCCGGCGGTTTCCCTGGGTTTTTCTCGGCTTTCGCGTTCCAGCGGCTTTACGCTGATTGAATTGCTGGTCGTCATTGCCATCATCGGCATTTTGATCGCACTGTTGTTGCCGGCCGTGCAAGCCGCACGCGAGGCGGCGCGCCGCACGCAGTGCGCCAACAACCTCAAGCAGAACGGTCTGGCCGTACAGATGTATCACGATGCGATCGGCGTCCTTCCGCCCGCGTATCTCATCTCGTCCGGGTCGTCGCAAATCGCCTGGTTCGGCCTTATCGACTACAACGCGAACCAGGTGATTCCGCAGCAGGGCATGCTGTCCAGGTTTCTGGAGGGCAACTCGCGAGTCTTCGATTGTCCGAGCATGACGCAGGAACTGACGTTGCTTTACAGCGGCGAGAACGGCGGCTATGGCTACAACCTCAACATGGGCGCCGTCGATTATTCGAACTGGCCGAGCCCGCCCCAGCAGATTACACACAAGCTGAGGGATTTCGTCTCGACCAGCCAGACGATTACCATGTCCGACTCGGCTCGGATTCAGCTTCCCTACGCGGGCGATCCGCTGATGGCGACGGAGAACTTCTATCTCACCGGTCCGAAAGACTCCTTCGCTGAACCGGGAACCCATTTTCGTCATAATGGCCCGGTCGCCAATACGGCCTACCTGGACGGTCACGTCGAGGCCAAAAGCGAGGTGTTCGTCGCCTCGCCTGGCAGTTATGACGCTGCCGCCAACGTGCTGCGAGCCAGGCTGTACATCGGCTATCTCAGCGATCAGAGCATTTACGCGTACCGATCGAACTGACGCCTTGGAGCGGCACGAATCCTCCCGCCGAGATGTTTCGAGACTGCAGCGAGAAGCTCTGTTCGCAAGCGCTTCTCTGGTATTGGCGCCTGAACGCGGCGCGGAGGCGAGCCCGCCCAGCGCGAGCCCTGCATGCGGACCCGCTCGCAGCATGCAGGGCCCGCTGGGGCCGCCGGTCGGTATGCTTCGTTCGCGGGCCGGCGCCGACGGGAGGGGTCGGCTGGGGGCGAACCTGCGTCGCACGACAACTGTCTGCACGCACAGCGGGCAATAGCCGGGCCCTCGGCCGGCGCCTTGCGGCCAAAGCGGCAATTGCACGATGCACGTCAGTTTTCTATGATGCGCTACTTGCGTTCTTACTTTTCCCACCATTTAGGACCGTTCAAGACCCGCCATGTCCACTAAAGGTGAAGCGTTCGCCGGCCTGTCGGTAGCCCTGACCACGCCGTTTCGCGGCGGCGAAGTCGATTACGAAACCCTGCGGGCTCAGGTCGAATTCCAGATTTCGGCCGGCACGCGCTGCCTGTGCCCGGTCGGCACTACCGGCGAATCGCCCACGCTGTCGCACGACGAACATGAAAAGGTGATCGCCTCGGTCGTCGAATATGCGGCCGGGCGGGTCAAAGTCATGCCGGGAACCGGTTCCAACAGCACGCGAGAGGCGCTTCGCCTGACGCGCTGGGCCGCCAAGGAAGGCGCCGACGCTGCGCTGGTCGTGGCCCCGTACTACAACAAGCCCACGCAGGAAGGCTTCTACCAGCACTTCAAGGCTCTGGCCGAAGCGGTGGAAATCCCGATCTGCGTCTACAACATTCCGGGCCGCACCGGCAAGAACATCGAGCCGGAAACGATCGCCCGCATGGCCGATCTGCCGAGCATTGCGATGGTCAAAGAGGCCACCGGTTCGATGGATCAGGCCTCGCAAATCCTGGCCCTGACCAACCTGACCGTGCTCAGCGGCGACGACAGCATGACGCTGCCGCTGTTGTCGATCGGCGGCCGCGGCATCATTTCAGTGGTCGGCAACATCGTTCCGCAAGACATGCTTTCGCTGCTGGCCGCGTTCGAAGCCGGCCAGATCGACGAAGCCCGCAAGTGGCACCATAAGCTCTTCCCGCTGTGCCGTGACATGCTCGGGCTGTCGACCAATCCCATCCCCGTAAAAACCGCCATGCAACTGCTCGGCCGCGATTCGGGCGAAATGCGGCTGCCCATGACTCCCCTTACTGCCGGGGATGAGAAAAAACTCCGCGCCGACGCTGGTGGCCTATTTTGGCAGCGAAGATCTAAAGGCCAAGAGCGAAGAAATGGGATTGGCGAGCAGCAAGTAGAGCTTAGCAGCGCCGCTGATTGCTCTGCATTCCGAAAGTCGCTTTCAGCAGTTTGAATTCGTGCATCGCGTCGCCTGGCTCTTCGAATACCCGACGTTACATGGCGGCGAGCGTTCGTTGCTGGCCGCCGCCCCGCATTTGCTTGCGGCCGGGTTCGAGATCGTGGCCTTGGCGCCGGGCGAAGGGGCCTTGGCGGAGCGGCTCGCGGAGTGAACGGGTTGCGGTCGTCCCGTTTGATATGCGGGATGCCGCGGGCCAGCGGCTATCGCAGGAACCAATGCGAGAGCGGCTTGCAGAAAAGGTTGCTGCACTGCGTCCGACTCTGCTCCACGCCAACAGCCTGGCCATGGGGCGACTTGCCGGCCCCGTGGCGGTCGCGTTGAAGTTGCCCAGCCTGGCCCATCTGCGCGATATCATCAAGCTCAGCCGCGCGGCCATCGCCGATCTCAACCGCCATGCGAGGCTGTTGGCCGTTTCGCAGGCGACTCGGGAATTTCACATCGCGCAAGGACTGAACGCCTCAACGGTCGAAGTCCTCTACAACGGAGTGGACCTTGCAGCCTTTCGCCCGCGCCGCGCGACCGGCTGGTTGCACGCCCGGCTCAGTATTCCGCCAGGCGCCATGCTGATTGGCGCCGTAGGCCAGCTTGTGCTGAGAAAAGGGCACGATGTACTAGCCAGGGCCGCCGCCCGGCTCGCACGACAATTGCCTGAGGCGCACTGGCTGCTGATCGGAAGCCGTTACTCCCAAAAGGCGGAAGCCGTCGCCTACGAGCACTCGTTGCACGAGAGCTTTGCCGCCGCCGGTCTTAGCGAGCGGGTTCATTTCCTGGGTACGGTCGATGGCGTGGCCGAAATCTTGCCTGAGTTGACGCTGCTCGTGCATCCCTCGCGTCAGGAACCGCTGGGCCGCGTGTTGCTGGAAGCAGCCGCCTGCACGGCGGCGTGCATTGCGACCGACGTCGGCGGCACGCGGGAGATCTTTCCGCCGGCCAGCGGCGCGGCGAGACTCGTGCCGGTCGACGACGAAGAAGCCCTGGCGACGGTCATCGCTGAGCTGGCCAGCCGCCCCGACGAGCGAGCGCGCCTTGGCCAGGCTGCTCGTCTCCGAGCCGAATCTCAGTTTGACATTCGTCGCGCCGCCGAGGGGCTGGCCCGACATTATCGAGATATAGCGAGTCAAGCATCAAACCACCCCTGATACCATCCTTGCGCGCCGTGTTCGCCGTCGCCGCATTTCTGTTTTTTTTGCTCCGCATTCCGAGTTCGGCGTTCCCCGTTCATCCTCCACTCGCCTACTACCTGCCTCGGCGTGCGACCAGTAAACTATCACCCAGGCAGTCGTCCCCACCCCCAGAGTATTTGCATCGCAGGAGCGCCGCCCGTGGATCTCGCCAATTCTCCTATTGTCGACGCCTATCGCCGCCGCACGCCGAAATCGGCCGCCTGGGCCCAGCGAGCCGCTAACGTATTTCCCAGCGGCATCACGCACGACAGCCGGGCGCTGTGGCCCTATCCCATTTACGTCGAGCGGGCCGCCGGCTCGCACAAGTGGGACATCGACGGTCACGAGTACGTCGATTATTCAGGCGGGCACGGCGCGTTGCTGCTCGGCCATAACCATCCGCAGGTCATTGCTGCGGTGGAGCGGCAGTTGCATCTGGGGACGCATTTCGGCTCCTGCCATGAACTGGAAGTTCGCTGGGGCGAACTCGTCCAGAAACTCATCCCCTCGGCCGAACGGGTGAGATTTACGAGTTCCGGCACCGAAGCAACGATGATGGCCATGCGCTTGGCCCGGGCTTACGCCGGCAAGCCCAAGGTGCTGCGGTTCCTCGGCCACTTCCACGGCTGGCACGATCACGCCGCCTTCGGCGTCGGCTCGCACTTCGACGGCACGCCGACGCCCGGCGTGTTGGACGAAGTCGCGCACCAGGTGGTCTTGGCGCCGCCGGGCGACCTGGCCGGCACGCGCGAAGTGCTCGATCGCCACGGGGACATTGCCGGGGCCATTATCGAGCCGACCGGCGCAGCTGGGGGCAGGTTCCGGTGCTGGAAGAGTTCCTCGTCGGTCTTCGCGAACTGACCGCCGAACGGGGGCTGGTGCTGATTTTTGACGAAGTCATCTCCGGCTTCCGCTGCTCGCCCGGCGGAGCGCAGGCCCATTACGGTATCCGTCCCGATTTGACGACCATGGCCAAGATTCTGGCGGGCGGCTTTCCTGGGGGGGCCGTGGCGGGACAGGCCAGGATCATGGACGCGCTCGATTTCGACCGCTCGCAGGCGGCGGGTCGGGAGAAAGTGCCGCACCAGGGAACCTTCAACGCCAATCCGGTTTCGGCCGCCGCGGGCGTCGCCACGTTAGAGATCGTCAGCAGCAGTGACGTCTGCCAACGGGCCAGCGACTACGCCGCGCGGCTGCGAGAGGCTCTCAACCGAGTGCTCCACGACGAGCGAGTCAACTGGGTCGTCTACGGGACTTTCTCGGGTTTCCACATCTTCTTGAATCCAGAAAACCTGCCGGTCACGGCCGAGGAAATCGAGGCAGGCAAGTACGACTACCGCATCTTGAAAGCCAAGGCGAAACCGTCGCTGACGGCCAAGTTGCGCCTCGGCATGATGCTCCACGGAGTCGATCTGTTCTCGTGGCCAGGCGGCCCCACTTCGGCCGTGCATACCGAAGATGATCTGCAGCAGACCGCCGACGCCTTCCAACGCACCTTGAAAATGTTACGCGAGGAGGGGGAGCTGGCATGCTAGCCGCTAAGGCAGGGTAAATAAGTAGATTAGATAATGTTTCGCGAGCATGGAACTCGTAGGGCTGCCCGACTGGAAGGGGCACCGCAACGCGAAGGCGTCAAACGCAAAGAACGTCAGTCTCCGCAATGCACAAGGGCATTTACTGCGGCATTTATCGCGAAGAAGGAGAGGTCGCCAAATCGCCAATGAGCATTAGAGCCAAGACCGCCACCACCACCATGGGCGCCGGGGCCGTGGAAAACAAATGCTCCTGAATGAAGGCCATCATCGCGTACGCTCGTGAAATGCAAACAAGAAAGGCGGGGTTACCATAACCTTTGCGCAGCCGTTACGTCTAGTATCGCGAGCAGAATTTTTTTCAGATCCGCCGGCAGGAATGAAATTAAGCGGCAAACGAACTTCGATTGACTAGATGACCCCGCCCGTGCCGCAACGAGATCTCCCGCTGCTTCCTATCGACGATGTGCTGCCGCAACTCGTCGCTGCGTTGCACCGGCGCCCCGCCGTCGTGTTGCAGGCGCCCGCCGGGGCCGGAAAGACCACCCGAGCGCCGCTGGCGATTTGGGATGCCGGCCTTGCAGGCGCCGGCCAGATTGTCCTGTTGCAGCCGCGGCGGCTGGCTGCGCGCGCCGGCTGCCGCACGGTTGGCAGACGAGTGCAACAGCCGCCTGGGCGAGCAAATCGGATACCACGTCCGCTTCGATAGAAAGGCGTCGGCGGCGACGCGCATCTTGGCCGTGACGGACGGCATCTTTGTGCGCATGTTGTCCGACGACCCATTCCTGGAATCTGTTGGCGCGGTTCTGTTCGATGAGTTTCACGAACGGAGCCTGAATACGGATCTCGCGCTGGCGATGGTTCGCCGGGTTCAGTCCGAGGTGCGGCCCGAATTGAAGATCGTCGTCATGTCGGCCACGCTGGCGGCCGAGCCCATCGCCAAGTACCTGGACGACTGTCCGATCGTGCGGAGCGAAGGGCGGTTGTACCCGGTCTCCATGCACTACCAGCGTCACGACGTGCGGTCTGACGTTCGCTCAGCGGTCGTTCAGGCAGTGGAGCATGCGCTGGAAGAAACCGGCGGCGACGTGCTCGCCTTTTTGCCCGGCGTCGGCGAGATTCGCCAGACGGCCCAGGAACTGGAACCGCTCGCCTCGTCTCTGCAACTCGACGTCCGGCAACTCTACGGCGAATTGCCGCTCGAGGAGCAGCAGACCGTGCTGATGCCGGGCAAACGACGCAAGGTCGTGCTCTCGACGAACGTGGCGGAAACCTCGTTGACGATCGAGGGGGTGACCGGCGTGGTCGATTCCGGCCTGGCGAGAGTGATGCGTTCGGATCCCGCCTTGGGTCTTAACCGGCTGGAGACCGTGCGCATCTCGCCGCGCTCGGCCGACCAACGGCGCCGGCCGAGCCGGACGGACGGCGGGGGTTTGCTTCCGGCTCTGGACCGAGCGCGAGCAGCAGCGGCTGCGTGAGCACGAAAGTCCTGAGATCGAACGGGTCGATCTGGCCGGCCCGGCGCTGGAACTGCTTTGTTGGGGCGAAACCCGATCTGCTCAACTTTGGCTGGTACGAGCCGCCGCCGCCGCCGGCCATCGAACAGGCCCTGACGCTGTTGCGCCGCCTGGGCGGCTCGATCACCACGGCGTAACGGCGCTCGGCAAGCAGATGGCCCGTCTGCCCGTCCACCCGCGAATCGCGAGGTTGTTGCTGGAAGGGAGGCGATATAGTCACTTGCCGCGACTGGCCCTGGTCGCCGCCCTGTTATCCGAGCGCGATCCGTTCCGCCGGCCGCGAGACATGCCGAGCCAGCACGTCTCCGATTCCGACGTGCTCGACCGCGTGGCGGCGCTGGAAGCGTTCGAGCGTTCCGGGCGGCGAGATTCGGAAGTCGGCCGCGTAGAAGGCGGTCCGGCCCGCTTTCTGCTGCGCGCTCGCGACCAACTGCAGCGTCTGGCCGAACAGGAAGAGAACGGGCGGCAGCAACATCGCGCGTCTGCAGACGAAGCCGTCTCGCGCTGATCCTGGCGGCGTTTCCCGATCGGCTGGCGCAGCGGCGCGAAGCGAGCGGACCGCGGGCGTTGATGATCGGCGGGCGCGGAGTGCGACTGGCTCGCCAAAGCGCCGTCGCCAAGGCGCCGCTGTTCGTCTGCGTCGATCTGGAAGAAATCGGCAAGTCCGAAACGCTGGTCCGGCAAGCCTCGGCGGTCGAACGCGATTGGCTGCCGGAAGACCGGCTGACGGTTTCCGTCGACGTCGAGTTCGATCCGGCCCGCGAGCGCGTCGTCGCCTGGCGCCGCACGCGCTGGGAAGACCTGGTGCTGGAGGAAACGATCACGAACATTCCGGCCGAGTTCGACGCCTCCGAAATCCTGGCGCGGGAAGCGGCGCTGCGGTTTGACCGCTCGTTGCGGCTGGACGAGGCGGGGGAGAGTTTCTGTCTCGCGTGCAGTGCTTGCGGCAATGGATGCCGGAATTGGAACTACCCGATTTCGGCGATGAGCCGCTCCGCGCCATCCTGCCGACCTTGTGCATCGGCAGGCAATCGTTTGAGGAATTGCGTCGCGCGCCAGTGCTCGACGCCATCAAGACCATGCTCACGCCGCAGCAGTTGCAGGCCGTCGAGCGCGAGGCGCCCAGCGGCTACGCGTGCCAAGCGGCAAGCAGTTGCCGCTGCGCTACGAGCCGGGCCAGCCGCCCGTGCTGGCCGCGCGGATTCAAGAACTGTTTGGCTGGCGAGAGACCCCGCGAATTGCCGGCGGCCGCGTAGGCGTGTTGCTGCACTTGCTGGGCCCGAATATGCGTCCGCAACAGATCACCGGCGATCTGGACAGCTTTTTGCGCAACGGATATCCGGTCGTGCGGAAGGAACTGCGGCGGCGATATCCCAAGCATGCCTGGCCGGAAGATCCTTTTTCGGCCAGCGCGAAGAAGAGAGAGTAGCCCGATTTAACGAGGAAGCTGGTCGACTTCCGAAGAGCCGGCGGGACGGGAAGGGACGTCGATGATTTCGTCATCTGCGTCGGCCGTTTCCGCCGACCAGGCGCGCGTCGGGACCGAACGTGCGGAAGGCGAACTTCGTCTTGAATCGGCTGGCCAGGTAGGCTTTGACCACGCTCCGCGCCGCAGGCGTCAAAAGCAGCAGGCCGACCGCGTCGGTCAGAGATGCCGGGCGTGATCAACAGCGCCGCGGCCAGCATGATCATCAACCCGTCTTGTAGCGAGTCGGCGGGCATGCGACCGCCGCCAAATCGTCCTGAATTCGCTGCCAGGTGCGCCAGCCTTGACGCCGCAACATCCAGGCGCCGGCAATGCCGGTGCCAATGACCAGCGCAACGTGAGTCGCCAGTCGGTGACGTCGGCGAACCACAATAGCAGCGTCAATTCCGCCAACGGCACGATCGTCAACAAGAGTAGCAATCGAATCAACAAGGGCATTGATGAGAATGTGGTTTGGAGTCGGTTGAGTCGTAAACGAACTTTGCGGCGCCGATTATGGGGCTCGCGTCGGCGGACGCTCTTCGAGCCGACGGCCCGGTCGTCCGGTCCAGCTTTGCCTTGGCGCCCCGCCGCTCCTACTATTGTATCGGCGTAGGCGAGAGGCGGCGTCCCGAAATCCATTCATCCAAGAACCGACGCCATGAACGAGTTGCACTTGCGACGGAAATGGACGCTGCGCCCATGGTCGGCAGGCCGTGTTCATCAAATGCCCGAACGAGCAGACCTCGCACGTGCTGATGAAGGCGTTTTTGTGGGGCCTTTACTTGCGGGCCAATCAGCCGCGCACCGGATCGGGCTGCAGCCAGGGCGGCGGACAGATGGCGTCGATCTCAAGGAGATGCTCCGCCGGGATCGCGACGCCGGCTGCCGCCACGGCGTCTTGAATTTGTTCGACCCGTTTGACGCCGACCACCAGCGATGACATGGCCGGTTGCGCGAGCGTCCAGGCCAGCGAGTACTGCGAAAAGGGAACGCCAATCTGCCCGGCGAGCACTTCGATTCGTTCCAGACGATCGAACAAGGCCTCGTCCTGCTTCCAGATCCAGTCGGGCTTTTCGGCGGCTGCGCGAATCGGACGGCGGCGCCTGGCCGCGACGGTATTTTCCGGTCAACAGCCCGCCTTGCAGCGCCTGATAGGGCGTGACGCCCATGCCATGCCTGGTGCAGAACGCAAGGTCGTGCTGAAACTCGCGCCGCAGCAGGCTGAAGGGAATCTGCGAGCTGACGACGCGCGGGGCGCCTTGTCGCTCGGCGATCCATAACAGTTCGCACAATCGCGCTGCCGAGTGGTTCGAAAGCGCCGAAATAGCGGATCTTGCCCTGGCGAACGGCCGTTTCCATGGCCGCCAGCGTGATTTCCATCGGCACGTGCTTGTCAGGCCAATGGATGATGTACAGGTCGATGCAGTCCGTTTGCAAGCGGCGGAGACTGTTGTCGAGTTCTCGCAGGATATGAACGGCCGAGAGCCCGCGATCTTGCGGGCCCGGTCCGACGGGCGCCCCGACCTTGGTGGCCACCACAAGCTTGTCTCGGCGGCCGCGCAGCGCCTTGCCGACGATCTCTTCCGCCACGCCGCCCGCGCTGCCCAGATAGCGAGCGTAGCCTTCATAGACATTCGCCGTGTCGACGAAGTTGATCCCCAGGTCGATCGCCGCATGGATGAGACGAATCGCGTCGGCCTCTTCGACCGGCGAGCCGAAGGTCATCGTGCCGAGACATATTGGGGAGACGAGCAGTCCGCTGGCGCCAAGCGTTCGGTATTGCATCACAGTCCTTAGGTTCGTGCGACGCCGGCCTTTTCAAAAGCCGGCGCCAGGTTGTCATACGGCGCTCGGCCGCGGCGATGGGATCGTAACCGGGCCGGCCGGAAACCATTCCGCTCACCTCCACGCAGATGCACCCGCGATACCCCAACTCGGCCGCCTCGCGCAGGCAGGGGAACATAATCGAAGCCGCCCTCGCCGGGCAGTACGAAGCGAGCCTTGCCTTTGTCCAGCACCGTATCCTTGACGTGGATAAAGCGGGTCAGCGGCAGCATTTGCTGCAACGTCTCGCTGAGCGGCAAATCGCGGAACTGAAAATGGCTGTAATCGTAGGCCAGCTTCAAGTAGGGACTGTCGATCTGCTTTGCCAGGCGCGACCGCGTCTGCCGGCAGTGTTCATCGCGCCGAAACGATGCGGCTTGATGGCCAGCACGGTTTTCGTCTGTTCGGCCACGCGGACCCAACCGGCCAGCCGCTTGGCGAAACGGTCTTTGACTTCGGGCCATTGTCCTGTCTTGCCCCCCACGACCGTCTCGATCAGCGGCGGTTGGTCCGGAACCAGGTCGTGAGCCAGTTCGGCCGCCGCTTTCAGTCGGTCGAGCTGGCCGCGATCGGCGGCATCGTCGACGCCCAGGTTCAAGTTTTCCATCAAGGCGGGCAGCGAAAGGCCGAGTTCTTTCAGACGCTCGCGCAACCGCCGGCGATCCGCGTTCGACAAGCTGGCCGGCGCCGCGGGCCAATCGGGCATGACGGCCAATTCGACCGCGTCGTAGCCGATCTTCGCGCAGGCAGCCAGGGCGGCGTCGAGCGAGAGCGACTTCATGCCGTACAGGCTGTAGCCTAGCGTCATTCCGGCTGCCGACTTGCCTGTCTCCGCGCCCCAGGCGCCTGCTCGGTGGCTGTGAGTAATGAGCGTGCCGCCCACTGCGGCGGCGCCAGTCAACAGAAAGTTGCGTCGGCCTAACGTTGGGGGCATGTCGGAATCCTTGTATTGTGAATTGGTTCGATACGGCTGGTCTCGCGGCAAGGCTTTGACTGCCGCTTGTGAAACGGGCGCCGGGTGGCTGAGCCTAGGCGAAGCCCCAGTTCGTTCGGGCTCCAACCTCGCTGGGGCATCGCAGACGCTCTGCCACCAGGCACCCAGGCGTATGGGCTTTTGAAATTCCCACAAAGCCAAAAAATCACCCAAGATCGTCGAAATTCAAAAGTCCAGCCTTATGCTCGGAATGGGTGAGATGTTACTTCGCCCGCGGCGCTGCTCACGTTCGGCCAACAGCAGCTTAATCCAGGGGCCGATGTAATGGCCGTGATCGTGGAACGTGCGGCCGCTGACCAGGTTGCCGTCGATGACGCAGGGCTCGTCGACGAACATGCCGCCGCAGACTTCCAGGTCGAACTGGCACTTGCGGCACCGTGGCCATCCGGCGTCCCTTGACGCAGCCGGCCTACGCCGGGATCTCCACGCCGTGGCAGACGCTGGCGATCGGCTTGTTCTGTTCGAAGAAGTGCCGCGTGATGCGCACCAGGTCTTCGTCGTCGCGAATGTATTCCGGCGCCCGGCCGCCGGTGAAGAAGATGCCCAGATACTCCTCCGGCTTGATCTCGGCTGAAGGCGATCGTCGGCTTCGATCGTGTACCCTTCCCACTCCTTGGTGATGGTCCAGCCGGGCTTCACCTCGTGCATACCATCTGGTAGCGGCGTTTCTCCGGCGCGGCGACGACCGGCTGGATAGCCGGCTTCCATGAAGCGGTAGTAGGGATAGAGCGTGTCGACGGTTTCCGTCGCGTCGCCGACGATGATGAGCACCTGATCCATTGAGTCTCCTTAACTGAGAATTCCCTTCACGATCTGGCGCCTTTCCACGCCGGTCAGCCGGGCGTCGAGTCCCTGGAACTTGACGCTGAAGCGCTCGTGGTCGATGCCGAGCAGGTGCAGCATCGTGGCGTGCAGGTCGTGGACGGTCACCACGTTCTCGACGGCGGCGTAGCCGAGCTCGTCGGTGGCGCCGTAATTCAATACCGCCGCGAACGCCGCCGCCGGCCAGCCAGATCGCTGAAGCCCTTGTTGTGATGGTCGCGGCCGTCCCGCCTTGCGACATCGGCGTGCGGCCGAACTCGCCGGCCCAGACGATCAGCGTGTCTTCGAGCATGCCGCGCTGCTTCAGGTCGCGGATCAAGGCCGTGCAGGCCCGGTCGATTTCCTGGGCCTTCAGTTCGACGCCATTGCTTGACGCCGCCGTGATGGTCCCAGTCCTTGTGGTAGAGCTGGATGAAACGCACGCCGCGCTCGGCCAGCCGCCGGGCCAGCAGGCAATTCGAGGCGAACGAGCCGTCGCCCGGCTGGCAGCCGTAAAGTTCCAGCGTCTGCTGCGGCTCGTTGCTGGATATCCATCAGCTCCGGCACGCTGGCCTGCATCCGGAAGGCCATTTCGTACTGGGCGATCCGCGTGGCGATTTCCGGATCGTGCAGCACGGCGTCGTGTCGCGCGATTGAGCGCATTGACCGCGTTGCACCACGTCTTGCTGCTGCTCGCGGCCGACGCCCGGCGGACTGCGCCAGATAGAGCACCGGGTCTCCCTTGCCGCGGAAGTGCACGCCCTGGTAACGGCTCGGCAAAAAGCCGCGACGACCATTGCCGGGCGGCGATCGGCTGGTTCTGGCCGCCGCGGCCGAGCGACGTGAGCACGACGAAGCCGGGCAGATCCTCGGCTTCGCTGCCCAGGCCGTAGGTCGACCCACGAGCCCATGCGAGGCCGGCCGGCGATCTGCGAGCCGGTGTTCATGAACATGTGCGCCGGGTCGTGGTTGATCGCCTCGGTGGTCATCGAACGGACGAAGCAAATATCGTCGACACCGAGCCGATCTGCTGAACCATTCGCAGATCTCGGCGCCGTTGGTAGCCGAACTTTTTGAACTTGGTTTGCGGGCCGAAGCAAACCAGCTTTCTGGCCCTGCAACTGCGCGATCTGCTGGCCCTTGGTAAAGCTTTCGGGCATCGGCTGGCCGTCCATCTTGGCCAGTTCGGGCTTGTAGTCCAAGGTTTCCAAGTGCGACGGCCCGCCGGCCATCGTCAGCCAGATCACCCGCTTGGCCTTGGCCGGATGATGCAACGGGTTGATCACGCCGCTCGCCGCTTTTTTCCGATGTAGCGGCAAACAGCCGCGGATTGAGCAGGCTGCCCAGGCCGACCGCGCCGACGCCCATCGCCGAGCGGCCCAGAAAGGTGCGGCGGTGAATCGATTGCGGGCTGGCGATGCGATGCGTCCATGGCAGTTTCAATTCCGGGTAATGACTTCGTGGAGATTCAGAATCACGCGGGCGGCATTGGTCCAGGCCGCCAGTTCGGCATGGTCGATCCCTTCGGGAATCGGCGACAAGCCGACCTTCAACAGCAAGTCGGCGCCGGCCGGATCCTGGCCGTAGTGGGCCCGTTGCCGCTGGAGCAGTTCGCCCAGCGTGCGTCGCTCGTCCTCGCGAGGCGGACGAGACAAGGCCTGCCGCCAGGCCCACGTCAGGCGGCTGTCGACGTCGCCGCCCCCTTCCTTCAAAATCCGCACGGCAAAGGCGCGGGCGGCTTCGACATAGGTCGGATCGTTCAGCAGCACGAGGGCCTGCTGCGGGATGTTCGATCGCGTGCGCTCGGCGGCGCATTCCTCGCGCGTGGGGGCATCGAAGGCCAGCATGCTGGGGTGCAGGAAGGAACGTTGCCACCAGGTGTACAGACCGCGGCGATACTGGCTCTCGCCCGAATCGGCCTGGTACTTCCGCACCGGGAAGTTCAGGTTCTCCCAGTAGCCTTCGGGTTGATAGGGCTTCACGCTCGGACCGCCGATCTTGGGAGACAGCAGGCCGGCGATGCTCAAGGCGTTGTCGCGCACGGCTTCGGCATCGAGCCGGAAGCGGCTTTGGCGAGCGAGTTCGCGGTTGAACGGGTCGTCGCTCGTGCAGTTCGGCCGTCGCGGCGGAAGTCTGCCGGTAGGTCGCACTCATGACGATGCGAGCGCACCAGATGCTTCACGTTCCAGCCGGTGTCCATGAACTCGCAGGCCAGCCAGTCGAGCAGTTCGGGATTGGCCGGCCATTCGCCTTGCGAACCGAGATCGTCCAGCGACCTTGGACAAGCCCGTGCCGAAGAACTGCTGCCAGAGCCGGTTCACGAACACGCGAGCCGTGAGCGGATTGTCGCGCGAGACGAGTCCAGCGGCCCAGGTCGAGCCGCGTAAGTCGCTCCGAGGGCGGCGAGGCGCCGGCGGCCAGAAAGCCCGGCAAGGCGGGCTGCACGACTTCGCCGCTCTCATCCAGCCAGTTGCCGCGCGGCAGGATCCGCACGACGCGGGGCTTGCCGGAAACGGAGACCAGGCACTTGGGCAGCGAATTATCATAGTCGGTCGCAGCCCGCCGCGCCGCCGCAAGCTTCGTGCGCAGGTCGATCAAGGCTGGCGAGTTGGCTTTGAAGTAATCGGCGAGCTTTGTCTTTTGTGCGTCGTTTCGCTGGCCTGGCTCGAGCTTGACGATGTCGACAATCTCTTTGGCGGCGCCACCGCGCAGACGGGCGGCAAGGGCTTGGCGGCCGTGATGGCCCACAGGCGGAACTTGCCCAGCACGTGGTTGTCGCCGTGCCGTTGCTCGAGCGTGAAGGTCAGCGTGATTGGTTCGCCGCCGTCTGCCTGTCCCGCGAGCGGGCTTTCCAACTCGTAGCGAATAGCGCACTCGGCGCCGGACATGCCCGCCGCGGCCCAGCCGTTATTTGGTTCGACCTTGCCATCGATCGTCGCCGCCGCCGGAAAACCCGACTTGCTCAAAGGTGGCGTGGCGCTCGATAGTTTGATCGGTTTGTCCGCCGGCGTCGGCCACGCGGAACTCGCTGAGCACAAAATTGCCGTTGCCGGCCCGGCCGGGACCACGCTCGGGCAGGCCGTCGCGGCTTAAGGCGTCGAGCTGAAACCCGGTGATCTCTTTGAGCGACGTCTTGACGGTCACCTTGTAGGCGTCGACTCCCTGCTGCGGCGGCCGATTGGCAAACACCGTCTCTTGAGGCTCGACGTTGAATTGCACGCCCTTCTCAGAAGCGACTTGCTCCGGATGCAGCAGCGTCCACGCCTGTGCGGCTGCGGCCTGCTCGCGCACGGCTTGCTCCCAGGCAGCTTGAGCGGCCTCGCGCTCGGGGTTCGACGCGTTCATTTCTCGCTGGACGTCGTTGACGGCGGCTTGCAACTGCGCGAGCCGCTGCGCCTGTTCGTCCGTGGGCACGTTCATGCCGGGCTCGCGGGCGCCGATGATCGGTTCTTGAATATCGGCGAAAAACGCGCCAAGCGAGTAGAAGTCTCGGGATGTCAACGGATCGAACTTATGATCGTGGCATTGGCAGCAGCCGATCGTCTGGCCCAACCAGATCGCCCCGACCGCACGAACCCGGTCGCCGAGCATCCGCGCTTCATAGTCCTTCGCCTGGGCGCCCCCTTCTTCCGTAGTCAGCAGCAGCCGATTGAAACAGGAGGCCACCTTCTGCTCGAGCGTGCTGCCCGGCAGCAGGTCTCCGGCCAGTTGCTCGACGGTGAACCGGTCGAAGGGCATGTTGGAATTGAAGGCCTGAATCACGTAATCGCGATACGGGGAGACGTTGCGAGGCGTGTCGGAGTGGTAGCCAATTGTGTCGGCGTACCGTGTGACATCGAGCCAGCCTTCGGCCATCCGCTCGGCATAGTGCGGCGAGGCCAGCAGCTTCTCGACCAGGCGATCGTAAGCGTCGGGCGCTGCATCGGACTCGAACGCTTCAACCTCTTCCGGCTTGGGCGGCAGGCCGAGCAGATCGAAGTACAATCGCCGCGCCAGCGTCCGCCGATCGGCCTGGGGCGAGGGCTTCAGTCCCCGCTTTGCCAGCCGCTGACCGACAAGATAGTCGATCCCGCCGGCGCCGGCGGGCACGCCCGGTTTGACCGGCGGCAGATAGGCCCAGTGGCCTTGGTACTCGGCGCCTTCGGCAATCCAGCGCCGGAGCAGGTCTTTCTGCTCGGGCGAGAGATGTTTGTTCGATGCTTCCGGCGGCATCAAGGCATCGGCGTCGTCGCTGAAGATGCGGGCAACCAACTCGCTCTCGCCCGGCTTGCCCGGCTGGATCGCCTTGCGAGCCACCGCCTCATCGCGCAGATCGAGCCGTAAGTCGGCTTCGCGATGGTTCTTATCGGGCCCGTGGCACTGCAGGCAATTGTCCGTCAGGATCGGGCGAATGTCGCGATTGAACAGCACCGGCCCGTCGTCGGCGCGAGCGAGCTTCGAGACTGCAAGTGCGCATGCGACCAAGAACAAGAGGAGAGACAACCTGGCGAGGAATCGGCCCATTGAATATCTCGTCTTCTGGCAGGACGTCGTGGCGGGCTTGCGCTGGCGCCGCCGGCAGGAGCGGTCGGCCAACGCATCAAGGAACTTTGACTATCGCTGATCAGGAACCGAATGGCAAGGATTAATGGGCGGTCCCAGGCTGGGACGTCCCGTGTCCAAAGTCGAGAAGTTCGCATCCGCGACGTTGGACCTTCGACCTTGGACCTTCGACCTTCGACCTTCGACCTTGGACCTCTGCGCCTTGGACTCTCCCAATTCTGGGATTGCCGAAGCGGCGCCGTTTGGTCAAAACAAGGGGCTATGGATCATCTCGCATTCGATATTGTCGTGATCGGCACGGGACCGGGGGGCGAAGGCGCCGCGATGCAAGCGGTCAAGCTGGGCAAAAAGGTCGCGGCCATCGAACGGTTTCCCAAGATTGGCGGCGGCTGCACCCACTGGGGCACCATTCCCAGCAAGGCGCTGCGGCATGCCATCTTTCAGATGACCAGCGTGGTCAACAACAAGCTGTTTCGCGACGCCGGCATTTCCGTCACCTTCTCGTTTCCCGAACTGCGGCGCACGGCCGCCTCGGTGATCGAGAAACAGGACGAGATGCGGCTCGGCTTCTACGAACGCAACAACGTGCCGATCTTTCACGGGCACGCCCGCTTTCGCGACGAGCACACGCTGGAAGTCTGCGACCAATACGGCGGCAAGCGCGAGCTGACGGCCGACTCCGTCGATCATCGCCACCGGTTCGCGGCCGTATCGCCCGCCGGATATCGACTTCAGCCGGCCTCGCGTGTTCGACAGCGACACGATCCTGGGGCTCGGCTATACGCCGCGCTCCATCACGATTTACGGCGCCGGCGTCATCGGCTGCGAATACGCTTCGATGTTCCGCAACCTGGGCGTCAAGGTGAACCTGGTCAACACGCGCGACAAGCTGCTGGAGTTCCTCGACGACGAGATCATCGACGCTTTGAGCTACCACCTGCGCGACCGCGGCGTGCTGATCCGCCACCGCGAGGATTACGCCAACAGTCGAGCTGCTCGACGACGGCGTCGTGCTGCACCTCAAATCGGGCAAACAGCTCAAAACCGATATTCTGTTCTGGGCCGCCGGCCGCACCGGCAATACGGAGAACCTGGGCCTGGAGGCGATCGGCATCCAGCCGAACCATCGCGGGGCAGCTCGAAGTCAACGAGCACTTTCAGACCACGCAGCCGCACATTTACGCCGTCGGCGACGTGATCGGCCCTCCGGCCCTGGCCAGCGCCGCCTACGCGCAGGGCCGCTACGCCGCCCGGCACCTGCTCGAAGGGCACTGCGATCGGGCGCTGATCGCCGATATTCCGACCGGCATCTACACCAGCCCCGAGATCAGCTCGCTGGGCAAGACCGAGCGGGAATTGACGGCCGCAGGCGTCCCGTACGAAGTCGGGCATGCCATGTTCAAGAATCTCGCCCGGGCCCAGATCACCGGACAGACGGTCGGGATGCTCAAACTGCTGTTCCACCGCGAGACGCTGCAGCTCCTCGGCATCCACTGCTTCGGCGCCAACGCCTCCGAGATCATCCACATCGGCCAGGCCATCATGTCCCAGCCCGGCGAGCAGAACTCGCTCAACTACTTCATCAACACCACCTTCAACTACCCGACCATGGCCGAAGCGTACCGCGTGGCGGCGCTGAACGGGTACAACCGGTTGTTCTGAAGCAAGTCTCTTCGGCCGCAAAACTCTCGCTCGGCCATCGCCCTCGCCTGCTGCGCAGTTGCCTCGGTCCCTGCGCCGTCGTTCTCTCGCGGTCTAAACGCCGCTCCTGCTCCGATTGACGCGGCTGGTTTCTTGTTGACATAAAGCAAGTTTCCTGTATACATAATCGTGGTTTTGGTAGATCAAAATTTCTTTCTCTTGTTCAAAATGGCTCGACGAGCACTCCTCCTATGAAAACTCGCAAGTCGCAAGCCTTTACTCTGGTGGAGCTTCTGGTTGTGATCGCAATCATCGGCATGCTGGTGGCTCTGTTGCTGCCAGCGGTGCAGGCGGCTCGCGAGGCGGCCCGTCGAGCAGAGTGCTCCAATCACCTGCACCAGATCGGCACGGCCCTGCACAACTATCACGACATCCATCGCATGTTCCCCCCGGCGTACGTCGGCAACCCGACGCAGCCAGGCAGCGACAACGGCGTGACATACCCTGACGACAACGGCAACGGCGCCTCGGGTTTTGCCTGGGGAGCGTTGTTGCTGCCGCAGTTGGAGCAGCAAGCCGTCTATGATCGCTTCGATTTCCGCCTGCCTTGTTGGGATCCGAAAAACGCGGCGACGGCGATGACCAGGCTGTCGGTCTTTTTGTGCGCTTCGGCCACCGGCGGCAGCGACGGCTTTGAAGTCGAGCGGTACAACGGCTCGCCCGCCTATGCGCCGGAGAATCCTTCGTCCTACAGCCCCAAGCTGTACCTGGCGCACTCGCACTACGTGACCAATGCGGGCATCCATCAGCCGTGGGGCCGCGAGAGCCATTACGACGATTTCTACCAGCCGGAGCCGGTCGTCGAGGCAGGCGGCGAACTGGCGAACATCGAAGGACCTTTTTTCCGCAACGCCCACATGCGCGCCGGCGACGTGACCGACGGGCTGTCGCAAACGGTGTTTGTCGGAGAGCACAGCTCGATTCTGAGCAACAAGACCTGGGTCGGCGTAATCCCGTGGAGCGCAACCTGCCCTAAGCCGCCGTTCCCTTCCGATTGCAACAGCGGCGGCGCCATAGTCGGCGCTCACAGCGGTCCGGACCTGCACGACAAGCCGCAAGTCATCATTCACGCGCCGAACAATCCATTCGGCCATACCGACGAAATGTACTCGCAGCACCCTGAAGGGGCGAACGTGCTGCTGGGCGACGGTTCCGTGCGATTCATCTCGCAATACATCAACTCGCTGACGTGGGTTGCGCTATCGACCCGCGACAAGGGAGAAGTCGTAAGCCAAGGTGGCTGGTAAGGCCAGCCGAAAATCATGAAGCGATTCGTCCAACGCATCTCGCTTGTCTTCATCCTGGCGGCGACCGCGGCGGCAGGCTGTTCCGACGCGCCGCAGTTCACCGGCGACGAGGAATGTTTCAACGCCGTCGACGCGCTCTGGACCGCGGTGACCGCGCAACAGACGCCGTGGCTGGAAGACAGCGCACGCGAGTTGGAACGCCTGCGCAACTCCGGGCAACTGTCTCCGGAAGCCTGGAAAGCGCTCGAAGCTCCGATCGCTCAGGCCCGAGCAGGCCAATGGGAGGATGCGGCCCGGGCGCTGCACGGATTGATCAAGGCGCAGCGGAGGGATGCCCGCGCGTGACCTCGTCGCCGCTGAAATCCAAGCAACAGCAAGTGGCTCGCGAGACGTCCTGCACGAAACCTTCTTGGCCACATCAACAATATACCCCAAGGCCGTTCGCAATTCGCGTTCCACTGTTGTCGCTTCCGGCGGCCGGGTAGAATATCGTCCGCTTTATCGAGCAGTAAACGCGCTCCGTTGTTTCGGAACTCGCAATGACTTTTCGGCATTCCGCTGTTGGCAGCACGGTTCTGTCTGTCGTGGGCATTGCCGCTTTGATGTCGGCGATGCCTGCGCAAGCGCAAGACAAAGGCAACATCACAGAGAAACCAGGAGCCGCAAACGAACAGAGGGAGGCGCAAGAACGTGCCGTCGGGCGCACCTTGAAGTGGCTCGCGGCGCACCAGCAGAGCGACGGAGGGTGGGAACTTCGGGACTCGTTCGAGACGCCGAATGTCGAGAGTGTTTCAAGCACGCAGGCTACCGGACTTGCGATGCTTGCCTTTGCAGGCGCTGGGCAAACTCAGAGCAAAGGCATCTATCGCGAACCAATCGAACGAGCCATTGCGTTTCTGCGATCCCAACAAGTCATAACTGACGGCCGAGCCGACCTGCGAGGCAAGGATCAGAGCGTGCGTTCCCACGCAATTGCCGCCGTTGCGCTCTGTGAGTTGTGCGCAATGTCTGGGCTCGAGATCCGGCGCTCAAGCGATCGGCCCAAATGGCTCTGAATCAGACGATCGAATGGCAAGATGCGCAAAAAGGGTGGATGGAGCGAGCAGCGTGGTGGGCCGCCAGATTTGCGCACGACCGTTTGGCAAATCATGGCGTTGCACAGCGGAACGCTAGCTCTTCTCCAAGTGCCAAATGGCGCTAGGAAAGCGGCCCTGTCCTTTGTCAAATCATCAACCGGGACCGCCAGCCCCTTCCGAAAAGCTGCGGCGCCAGACGCGAGTCCGCAAGAGCTCGCCATGGCATGTGTGTCGCAGTTCCACGCTATCGAAGGCCAAGAACGCGAAATTATGCGGCCACTTATCGCGTTTTTGGAATCGCAACCCGCCAGCGCGCTCGGTCCCGAAGGCGAGTACTTCGCCACGGAATCCATTTTTCACTTTTGTCACAGTTCGCGCGACGCCCGGTGGCGGGATTGGGAGCGGCCGCTCGCGGCAAGGTTGGTCGAAACGCAGATTGCAGATGGCCCAGAAGCCGGAAGTTGGTTTCCTGAAGAGGAAGGCGATTCCAAGTGGAGCCAACTCGCAACGACGGCGTTTAACGCTTTGTCTCTCGAAGTCTATTATCGTATGCGTCCCCTCGTGGAGTTCTCCAAACGGATCGAAGTCGACCTATTAAAAGGCGAAGTAGGCAAATAGCCTCGACTGCCTGGGGCCTGTGCCAGCACGCCACAGGAACGGTACTCGCTGCAAGAGCGCCGAAGGCTACGTTGGAGCTCATTTCGCCTTCTGAAGCTGCGTTCGAATCCCTACGCTACCATCGTTTCTGCGGATTTTGCCACGTTGTGTTGTCTCGTGAGCGAGCTTATCAGCTCTCATTTTCTGCGCGGCCAACTTGTCGCATGGCGCTATAGCAGCGGGCTGATCAGTCGCCCCGTGTCTTGGGCCAGCCGGTGAGTGAACGAGCGCTGCTGCCACGCGGGCAGGTCGAACGGCGTGCAATGCTCCAGGTAGGAGTGCTGCAAGCGGCGCAGCCCGGCAGTGAACTCGCGGTCATAGACCGCGAGCGTGATCTCAAAATTCAAGTGCTGGCTGCGCGGGTCGAGGTTCAATGAGCCAAACAAGCTCAATTCGCCATCGGCCGTGACGCTCTTGGTGTGCAGCAGCCCGCCGCGGTATTCGCGGATTTGCACGCCCGCTTTGGCCAGATCGCCGCGTTGAGCGGCGCTGGCCAGCCGCACCAACCGCGAGTCGACTCGCGCCGGCACGATCAGAGTCACCTCGAGTCCCCGCCAGGCTGCTGACGCGAGCACGGTCAGCAGCAATTCGTCAGGCACGAAGTAGGGCGTGGTCAGCACCAACTCGCGCCGTGCCGCCGTAGATCGTCGCCAGCAGCAGGTCCTCGATGGCCTGGCCCGGCGCCGCCGGTCCGGAAGGCAGGGCTTGAATGACGGCCTCTCCCGGCGCGTCCGTCGCTTCTGGCGGCGTTTCGGCGCCCGGCGTCTGCAGCTTTTCGCCGGTCTCGGTTTCCCAGTCTTCTTCGATCACCAGGCCCAGCGCGCGCACGGCCGGACCGACGACGCGGGCCATAGCGTCGACCCATTCGCCGACGCCGGCCGCCTGTTTGAAAAACCGGGGGTCGACCAGGTTCATGCTGCCGGCATAGCCCACGCGACCGTCGATAACCGCGATCTTGCGATGCAGCCGCAGGTCGAAGCGAACGAACAACATGCGGATAATGCCCGCTTTCAGCGCCGCGCGGATGTCGATGCCTCGCTCGCGCATCTCCTTCACTTTGCGGCTTCGGAAGAAGGGCCGGCTGCCGACGGCGTCGAGCAGCACGCGGCATTCGACTCCGCGCTGCGCCGCGCGGACCAGCGCTTCGGCCAACTCGTCGGTCAACCCGCCGTTTTCCCAGATGTAGAATTCCAGGTAGCAGGCGCGCTCCGCCTGTTCAACGTCGGCGATCAGCGAACGAAACACGGCTTCGGCGTTCGGGAGCAGTTCCAGCGAATTGCCGGCCAGCGGCGGATTGCCCAGCAGTCGTTCCGCAATCCGCGAGAGCGATTCGCACTCGGCCCCGCGCAGCGACCAATCGATACGGCCGTGCGGCGCCAGCCGGGCGTGCTGCGGCTGCCTTGCAAGGCGAATCGCCTCGGCACCCGCTCGCGGCGGCGTCCCAGCCGCAATTCGCCGAACAGCAAGTACAGCAGCGCCCCCAAGTAAGGGAACACCAGAATCACGGCCAGCCAGGCGAGCGAAACGCCGACCGGCAGCCGCCGCATGATGACCCGCACCGACAGGCCGATGCGAATCATCCAGTCGGCGATGACGAACGCGAGCGTGATCAGAAAATCAGAGTGCATGGGCGTGCCTGGGCTCAGCGGCGGAACGGACAACGCTTCTGCATGATTGCCGCGTCCTCGCCGGGCGACGTGCTGGGTGAGACAAACGTGCGTGCGTAACTTGAGACGCGTTCGTTCGTCACTCTGCGTCTCTCGCGAGCGACGTCAATTCGCGCACTCGTTGGGCGTCGAAGGCGCCCAACAGCCGCCGGCGGAAATCGGCCGGCATCTGCACGTGATGTATCAGCAGATTAATCACTCCTGGGGCGGAAGTCATGTGCTTGTCGAGATCGAGCAAGTCTTCGTCCGTTTCGTCCGCCGTCGGTTCGCAGGGCACGTGGTCTCCATTATCCAACAGAACTCGGCCGTGGCGGACCTTCAAGCGAAAGATCCACGAACCGTTGCTCCGCTTTTGCTCGAGCGGCGACAGGACGCCGTCGGTGACGCGCAAGCGATAAACGCCGTCGCCCCCAGTGCAGAACGCCGCCAGGTTGCCGGCGGCCAACTCGCGGCTGGCGGCAAAATCATAGCTTTCCCAGCCCATCGGAGAAGTGCGCCGATGCTCGAGCGTCTGCGGTTCGAACAGAAAAAAGCTCGCCGTTTCGGTGCGGAGCGACAAACTCCGCTCGAGCCGAGCCGCGGGGGCGGCTTCCGCGGTCGACAGCAAGCAGCTCGCTTGCCAGACGAACGCCATCCAGCCGAAGGCGAGGCGAGGCAACGATCGACCTCGCCCTGTTCCGCGTAAAGCCAACGCGGCGCGTGCCATGGTGGTCGCCATCGTAGAGGCCCTTGGATTGAGAGTCGCAGCCAGTTTACGCGTGCCATCGCAGATTTGCCCGGAATCTTATCGCGAATGCCTTGGCGACGGCAACCCGACTGTTTGATGGCAGGCGCCGTGCAATGGCGCCGTACCGGGTCGAAGGGGCCGCAGGTTGAGTTTGCCGGCAGGGCTTCCTAAGATCAAGACGCACGACCTTTCCGCCACGTCCTGCTCCGAACCTCCAAGGGCTCCCGATGATTCCCAGCGCCCCGATGACCGCCGCGCAGTTCATTCTCGATCAACAACAGTTGCGCAGCCCGCACGCCTCGGGTGATTTTTCCTGGCTGCTTTGCGGAATCACGCTGGCAGCCAAGATCGTTTCGGCCCAGGTCGTTCGAGCCGGCTTGGGAGACATCCTGGGCGCGGCGGGCGACACGAACGTCCACGGAGAAACGCAGCAGCGGCTCGATGTGTTCGCCAATAAGGCTCTGCTGAACGCCTTGGGCAATCGCGGCAACGTGGGCGTGCTCGCTTCGGAGGAAAACGAGCAGCCGGTCGTCGTGCTGGAAAACCCGGACTTCGGCGAATACGTCGTGGTCTTCGATCCCCTTGATGGGTCGAGCAATATCGACGTCAACGTCAGCGTCGGGACGATCTTCTCGATCTTCCGTCGCGACAAGAGCAATCGCACCAACCCGGGGGCCGACGTTCTGCAGCCCGGCCACAAGCAGGTTGCCGCCGGCTACGTGCTTTACGGCTCCTCGACGATGCTCGTATATTCAACGGGCTTCGGCGTCCATGGATTTACGCTCGATCGGTCAATCGGGGCCTTCGTGCTCAGCCATCCAAACATTCAGATGCCGCCGCGAGGCAATATCTACTCGGTCAATGAAGCCCATGCGGCGGGCTTTCCCGAATACTGCCGCTCGTACCTGCGGTGGCTGCAATCGGGCGGCGCCGGGGGCGTTTATTCATCGAGATACATCGGTTCGCTCGTCGCCGACTTCCACCGCACGATACTCAAAGGGGGCGTGTTTCTTTATCCGCCCACGCAGCATTATCCCGAAGGGAAACTGCGGCTCCTGTACGAGGCCAACCCGATCGCGTTTCTGGCGGAGCAAGCCGGCGGCCTCGCTTCTGACGGAAGACGCAACATTCTTGAGATTGCGCCGGAAGACCTGCACCAGCGCACCGCGCTGTTCGTCGGCAGCCGCCATGAGATGGAGCATCTGCATCGCTTCGCGGAAGCAGCCGCGAGCTAGGCAAACGCCCGATCGGTATTGCCGGGCGAGGCGTTGGTTAATCCCGCCGCTCGCAGCACGGATTGCCGCGCATGGCGCTCTCACACACCGCGTCGCCGGCGTCGTTCTGTTGAGGACATCCGGAAAGAGCCTCATCGAGCGTCGAGCTTTAAGACTCGGCGTGCTCTCTCTGGCCGAAGCGAAAGTGGCTGGCTTGCTTCAATTCCACCTCGGCTTCGAGCCAATCTTCGACGTTTGTGCCTCGCGGTCGTCCTCGGGTTTCCCAAATCTGGTAGGCGCGCTTCGCGATCATCTCAGGCGAAAGTTCGCCAACCTCGGGCTTGTCTGCGACGATCGGCGCCTGTTTCGGCGAAGTCGTCTGCAACTGAGGGTTTTCTTTGCTGGTGGTCATGGCGCCATTCTCCCTATCGCATCTTTCACGCACCCCGGCTTGCAGCACCGCACAGCCGGTTCTCGCCGCCCGATGCTTTGGGCGGCAGGCGTTTTTCACACGCCGTAGGGAGATAATGCAATTTGCGGGCCATGACAGGCTCGCTGGCAGCAGCCGACAGGCAGCTCCGGACGAAAATGCCGTCTTTGGGTCGGCGCCGCCGCGTATTTTGCCGGCCGGCTGGCGGTTGCCGGCGCCGATTTTTCGGATTGGACGGTAGCAAGCAGGCGCGCTCTTCCGCACGCCGCGCGGCGAGAAGATGCGCTAACTGGGCGCCCAGCTCTCAAGGCGCGCTCACGTGTGGCAGACCAGTCGCATTAATCCCCACAGCCAGTCGATACGTCGCCGCTGTGCAGAAACGACCTGAAACCCGGTCTGTTCGACGAGCCTCTGGCAGGCGGAAAGCGAATAGGCGCGATGGAACGCCCGGTCCGTTATTCGCAGCCAGACGCTGCACAGCTTGCAACTCCAATAATCGTCGCACCAGTCGACCAGCACCAGCGTCCCGCCAGGTCGCAGCGCCCGTCGCATTTCCAGCAGCGATTCTTCGGGCTGGCGGAAATAATGAAATGCATTGACGCACAGCACCTGATCAAAGGCGCCGGCGGCGAGCGGAAGCTGCGTCGAGACGGCGGCCAACCAGTCGACGTGCAGGCTCTTCGAGGCGGCATGTCGCAGCATCGTGAGGCTGAGGTCGGTCCCCGTCAGTCGGAGCTGCGGGTAGCGTCGAACCAGGCGCCGCTCAAGTTCGCCCGTCCCGCAGGCGATGTTGAGCGTGCGATCTCCCGGCTTGGGAGACATGACCTCCAGCGCCAGCGTAGAGGTGGCCTCGATATAACGTCGCCAGCGCGGTGTCGTACGATGCCGCCAAGGCCTCGTAGCTGTCACGCACCGGCGCGTGGAGCCGGGCCGAGGAAGCAGCGCCGCTTGCCGGGCCGGCCGTTTGCGATGACGTTTTGCTTGCGTCTTCCTGCATGTCCCGGCGACCGAATTGTGCTCCTGTCAACGCCGCGTCCCGATCGTGTGAGGTTAACCCGCGGCGTTAAGCCGCTAAGTTAGCACGTTAAGCGCCGGCAAGCGACCAGCGCCGCGGACTCGCCCGCTCAACGACTGCTCAGCGACTGCAATTCAGCTCGCAGATGGGCTTCCGAAGTGATGCCGGCGTGTTGGCTGGCAATGCGGCCGTTCTTGAAGATCAGCAAGGCCGGGATCGACGCAATCCGGTAGCGGGCCGCCAATTCCTGGTTCATGTCGACGTTGACCTTGCAGACCTTGTAGTCTTTGGCCAGCGATTCCAGGACCGGGTTCATCGCCCGGCAAGGGCCGCACCAATCCGCCCAGAAGTCAACGAGCACCGGTTCTTGCGACTCGAGGACTTCCTGCTTCCACTTGAATTCTCGCAGTAACATTCGCGTTCCCTCGTCCAATAGGTAAGGGCCGTCTGGTTTACCCGGCCGCCCGGGATTTCCTCGCCCTGCTTCGTCAGCAGAGCCGAAAGAAGGCGATGCAGGTTTCATGCCGTTGTCGGCGTCTCACGTTCTTCCTGAGTCTCGGACGGCGGAGTCTCGCCCCTTCCCTCTTGCCGCGTCGTCGCAGACAATCGACGTTGCGGGGCTTGAGCTTTTGTCTTGACGGCCAGGACGGCTACTAAAGACGCTACGAACAGGGAGCCTTCGCCGAATGGCGAATCTTGACGACGCGAGCGGGCTGAATGACGAGTTTCGCTCGCTGCCCGAGGGCGATGGCCTGGGCGAAGGCGACTGGGACCCAGGAAACGATGTCGACCGCTCGAGCGCCTTCGACCCGGCCGAGCTCAACGAGCGGCTGGAATTCACTCGCTTCGATGAGTGGCGACCGGGCCAACGAGTATGCCTGGTGCGGCGGCCCGCACCGCTCTGGGTGCTGCTGACATTGGGGTTGATCGCCGTGGGGCTGGCGGCTCTGGCCGGAGCGTATCCGCTCTGGAGCGTCGCGGCATTTTTCGTTGGGCCGGATTCCGAGGCCCGCACAATCACAATCGCGTTGTCGACCATTGGCGGCGGACTCTGGGCCGCCATGCTGATGTTCAACCACTTTCGCGAGCGCGAACTGACGCTTGACTGGCGCCGAGGGCTGCTGGCGCTACGCCGCGGATCGCAGGTTTTTCAATGGGCGTTGGCCGACGTCCAAGAGCTCGTGTTCGCCGAGGCGGGCGCCGACTCTGCTGCGAAAAACGATCCTTCGGACGACGTTACGCCCCGTTGCAACTGCCGGTTGGAGCTGGTGCTGCCCGGAGAGGCCGTGTTGGTATTGAAAAATCGAGCGCACGGCGAACGATGCCGCCGGCGTCTGTCGCGCCCTCGAAGCGCTGGGAGCGGATTTGGCGGCTGCCCTCGGCAAGCCGTATTCGCGCACGACTCTCGATCCGGGGCTGGAGCTTCGCCAGGCCTTCCGCCTTTCGCCTGCGCAGAAGCTGCCGATGGCCGTGCTCGGCATGACGGCAACGGTCTTGCTCGCTTGGGGCGGCGTACGCGAGCGGCAGTTTTCTCAAGCGGCAGCGCAACTGCAAGGCTTGGGTGTGAACGTCGCCCGGATGGGCAGCTTCACCCGCAACGACGACCTAATTTGCCAGAACTATTGGAATCTGGAATTAACGGACGCGGCGGCGCTGGCCGCGCATGGCGAGGAGATTCGCGAGTTGCTGGCAGAGTTGCCCAAACTCGGCCTCGATGCGGGCGAGTCGAATCTCTCCGACGCCGAGATTTCGGTCTTCCGCGGATCGCATTTGCAGCTAGCCGACGTTTCGCGAACCGCCGTTACCGACGCCGGTATCGCCCTGCTGGCCGAGTGCGATGACTTGATGTATCTCGACGCGTATGATGCTCCGCTCGGCGACGCGGCGCTGGCCGCATTGTCGCGATTGCCGCGGTTGAAATTCTTGTACCTTCCCGGCACGCAAGTCACCGACGAAGGGCTCAAGTTTCTTTACGGTCTCGGCTCGCTCCGCGTCGTCCACTTGGGCGGCTGTCCCGTCACGCCCGCAGGAGTCGCCGCACTTCGCGAAGCGTTGCCTGGCGCAAAGGTGACGCCCTGAGCGCCGCTCACTTGAGCTCGTCCAGGAACTCGAACAACAGCGCCGGCCAAGTCCACGAACCGCGACTCGATCGGAATCATCTCTCGGCTCCTGCACTGCGGAGATTGCGGCGCCCGCCGCGGTTGGGGCCCCATACCGTTTGGGCAAGGTTGCCTGTGCAATGGCTGCAAGAGTACCATGCCCGCGGCGGCTACAACAACTCTCCTTGCCAGACCGTCACCGCTTGCCCGCCCAGGACGACCCGGTCGCCGTTGAGCTTCAGCCGCAACACGCCGCCGCGAGCCGAGGCCTGGAACGCCGTCAACTCGGTCCTGCCGAGTCGATCCGCCCAATAGGGCGCGAGACAGCAGTGCGCCGAGCCACAGACGGGATCTTCGTCGACGCCCATGGCAGGAGCAAAAAAGCGGGAAATGAAATCGAAACGCGGATCGTCCGAAGCGGCCGTGACGATCGCCCCGAGCGTCGGCTCTTCGGCCAGTTTGCGAAAGTCGGGCCGCACTGACCGAACGGCTTCAGGCGAATTGACGACGACGAGCGTGTAGTACTTCGACTTGCCGACCAGGAGCGGATCGACTCCGAGCGCCTCGCGCAGCAAATCGCTGGGCGTGATCGGCGCTGCCGGCGTTGCGGGAAAATCAAGTTCAATGAACTCCCCGGCCCTCGTACAAGTCAGCAAGCCGCTGCGAGTATGGAACCGCAGCGGCTCGGCCGCAGCGATTCCCGAGTCCCATACGCGCGTGGGCCGTCGCCAGCGTCGCATGGCCGCAGAGATCGACCTCGACCGTGGGCGTGAACCAGCGCAGTTCATAGCCGTGCTCCACTCGCCGCACGAAGGCCGTTTCGGAAAGGTTCATCTCGGCGGCGACGGCTTGCATCCAGCCGGCGTCGGCCTCGCGTTCCAGCCAGCAGATTGCGGCGGGATTTCCGGCAAACGGCCGGTTGGAAAAGGCGTCGACTTGCCAGCATTTGACTCGGGGCATGGGAAATCCTGGGGAATGCGGACGTGCAGGCTACCGTGGGTTCGCACGCTGCCCAGGACAAGCTGCCGCTGCCTCGGGTTCGGGCGCCATGCAAGGCCTGCCAGGCAGGTCGTCGAAGCCATTTGCGTACTCGGGCCCTTCCGGTGTAGACTCCGTCCACAAATTCAGCGGACGGCGGCTAATCGGCAAGCGTATGTCGGGCAGCGTCCCGCGAACTTCCTTTGGGAAACGCAATTATGCCAGAAGGCGCCATCAAGAAACTGACCGACAAGGGCTTTGGGTTCATTAACACCGGCAAGTCCAAGGATCTGTTCTTCCACTCATCGAACGTCGAAGGCGTCAGCTTCAACGAACTGCGCGAAGGTCAAATGGTCTCGTATACCGAAGCGCAAGGCCCCAAGGGCCCCTGTGCGGAAAACGTGAAGCCGATTTAAGCAGCGTGATCGGGCCAGGCGGTCGTTGCAACGCGCGGCCGCCTGGACTCCCTTCTTGCCTTGGAGCTGCGGGGAGTCGAAGGCGAAGGTTCAAGACATTCTGCTATTAACGCCGAGTCTCAGGGAGACGAATTCAGTTGCTTCGCTGGCATCGATCGTTCTTCGCCGCAGCAATGCCTCGGCAAACTCCCGGATCACGGGCCAAAGCTCGTCGACTTTTTCGGCCGCCTGTGTTTCGAAAACGGCGACCGGCGTTTTAATCTTGGCGTCTCGCAGCACGGTCTTGGCCATTTCATAGTCATCTCGAGCCGCTGCGGGCGATTCCTTTGTCCTGGCGTTCGACTCGACGTACTGTCTCTCCGCGGCAAGCCCGCTGAAGAAGACGACGGCGGACTCGATGGCGATCTCCGGATCGGCCACCATGTCCGCCAACTCGCTCAGCTTGCCGGCGGCGATGAGTTTTCGCTTGCTCACCGAAAATGGCGAGCGAGCGTCGCCGTTTTGCAGCGATACGTCTCGGAAGACGCAGTGGAATCGGGAAGCGATTGCGGCGACCGCATGGCCTGCTTCGTGATAGGCGGCCAACGTTTCAGACATGAATTCTCCTAAGAGAGCCCCAAGCATTCTGTTTTTATTCTAACAGGCGGCGGGGCCTCAAAGGAGTTTCCGACCGAAATTCCCCCCAATTTAGCTCGAATGTCGCCCGCCAAGCCCGGTTTTTCCGGCGTCTTCCGCCTGCGCAGGCTGGGCCGGCGGGCGCCGCCAGAAATCCTTGACAGACGCCTCCGCCGGTCAGTAGCCTGAACAGAATCGGCCTATCGGCCGACGCGCTCCTCGGCCTTGCAAGTTGGGGCAGCCGTCTTGCGAGGATCTTTTTGTCTTCCGGTCCTTCGCCAGGAGGTATAAGCCATGTCGCTACACGACTTTGACGAGTTGTTTAGCCATTACTCCGAGGTGATCGCCGATATGGATGAGGTGTTCACCGCCCATCAATTCATTCTTCGCCTGGCTCAGCGGAATCAGCGGGCTTATATCGAAGCCTTGAACGCCTACCGCAACAGTCTCGCGCCATTTCAGCAGGTCCATCAGCGTTTGGCGGACATGCTCAACAAGACTCGCGAGTGCGAGCGTTGCGGCGAGGAACAAGACAGCCAGGACATCTGGCAGAATCCGCAAAGCTGCAGCCGCTGGCGAAAGGCGCCGAGCGTCGTTCCTGCGCCGGAAACGCCCGTGCGCATGGGTTAGCCCATGGTAATGAAAGCGATAGGTTTCCAACTAAAATCATGCGCCGGCGTTCAAGGCGCAACGCGCGCCGATTGCGCCTTGCTCGGCGAGCTCCGCATGTGAAACTCTTTCAGCCGCGCCCGCGGCGATGAAGACTTTCGCTATGCGCGGGCGATGGACACGGTTTCGTGTTGGCGCCTTCGCGCCGCAGCCAATGTCGGCGCCGCCAGGCTTGATTGACGGCAGCGGCGTCACGCTCTTGATCGGCGCCAGGTCTTTGCCGAGCAGCGCCCGGACCTGCTAGCAAGGCGCTCCAGCCGCCAGGGACCCGGCCAGGCCAAGGGCGTGATGCTTATACGGTCATCATAAATCGCTCACATAATTAGAATGCGCCGCTCACTCCCGCTAAACGCAGGTCTGCCAATCTGCGAGGAACCGCGGACAAGGTCCTGAGGTTCCAGGACGGCCCAATTTCGAAACCCCAGGCGCCGGCATCGCCGTTGCCGGCATGGCAGCTCGCCGGGATTTCGGCCGAGACACTTTCACGATGAAAGCCAAAGCAAAGTCGCCGAAAGGCAAAGCGAAGGCATCGCAGCCAGCCCGTCGCGTGGAGTTCGTAGAGCTTGGCAGATATCAGCCGGCAAGGCCATGGACGCAATTCTGTATCGACCACATTGAGAAAGTGGTTTTCGGCGTGATGGCCTTCTTCACGCTGTGCCTGTTCGCATCGGCGCTGAAGCGCCATGCCTACCACGATACGCCGGACGGGATGAAACGGAAGGCCGATGAGGTCGTATCGCGGCTGGAGCACTCGAGACCTCCCGAATCGCTCTCCGGCCTGCCCGCTCCGCGCG
The DNA here is from genome assembly GCA_963786255.1 of Pirellulales bacterium. Lineage (GTDB taxonomy): Bacteria > Planctomycetota > Planctomycetia > Pirellulales > JAICIG01 > JAICIG01. The sequence goes on along the minus strand of CAWAYY010000025.1, from coordinate 56,546 downwards.
ATCTGCAACGCAGAGTTCCCAAAGCATTCGTTGAGGTCGACTCCGCGCGGTTTCCGATGTTTGCCATGGCGCCGATTTATTCAGAACAGCGAGTCCGGCGCAAGCAGCCCGATCTATTCACCGTGTCGGATCTGAAAGCGTATTCCGGATTCGGGGCGATCGCCCTCAGCGAAAGCGATCTGGGACGCGAGCGTTTCCTGGCTCGTAGCAGCGTGGTCGACCGTCGGGCCCGCGGCAACGCGTTCATGGCGGCGGCCGGCCCGCCAGGCGCCACGTACCAACCGCCGCAGGGCTATGCGCCGCCTAGGGCGGCGGGAGTTCCCGCGGCGCCGGGACAAAGGGTTTCGCCTGCCCGAGGCGGCAGGCGCCGCGGGCGAAGAATCCCGCCCAACTATCGAATGCCGATGCCCCAACCTGCCGCCAGGCCCATTCCCCAGACGCTGCCTCAGCGCATCCAGTACGCGCTGTCCGTTCCCAGCGGCGCCAGGCTGGACGGCCGCTACTGGGTCTGCGTCGTCGGGCTGATTCCGGTGGCCGAACAAGAAGCGGCGTTTCAGCGAACGTTTCGCGACGCGATGAAGACTTTCCCGACGGACGTTCCCCAGTACGTCTACTGCGACGTCGAGCGAGCGGAGGTCGATGCCGCGGGGAATCCGGGCGAGTTCAAGCTGCTGGAAATGGACGCGGCGGCGGACGATATGGCTTATTGGGCGGCGGTCTATCCGGAGCCGGTCGATCCCCGCTACCTGACGCCGTCCGTCGATGTCAGCTCGCCCTTGCCGCCGCTGGTGCTGGCCAACCACGACGCGAACGTCGTCCGGCATCCCGACGTTCCCTTGCTCGAGGAAACACGGGCCCGAGAAGCCGAGCTCGCGGCTGAGGCTGCCGCGGCGGCGGATTCGAAAACAGCGGCGCCGAGAATCAGCCGCCGGAGACAGGCATTGCTTCGTCGACGCGGGCAGCCCGGAACCCGGACCGGCGCTGCGGGGGCCAGGCCGTTTGCGCCAGGCGCCGGCATGCCCAACGTGCGGGGGCGTCCTGGTCTGCACGATGCGCAGGCGGGCCCCGAGTTGCCGCAAGAGGACGTTACGCAGCGGCTTTTCCGGTTTTTTGACTTCGACGTCGAACCGGGCAAGCGATACAAGTACCGCGTTCGGCTGGCGCTTTATAACCCGAACTTCGCCGTTCCCGTCCGCTATCTGGCCCATCCTTCGCTCCGCGAGCAGCCAGAACTCTTTACGGACTGGAGTCCGCCCACTTCCACCGTCGCCGTCGCCTCAGGCACGCAATTGCTGACCGGCGGCGTCGATCCGGTCGAGCCGAAAGCCAAGGTGCTGGTCCGTCAATTCGATGCGCAAACGGCGCTCACCACCGCTCGCATCTTCGACCTGCCTCGAGGAGCCACGGCGAATGCCGCGGGAGTGGAGGTCGCCGATCCGAGGATGGGGCAGCGGCCGGGTCCGCAAGCTGCCGCCGGTCTCAAGATGGATCTGAAAAGCGACGTCACATTAGTTGACATGGCAGGCGGGAACGTTCTGCCAGACGGCCGAGCCGGCGCCAAGGCGCCCGGACGCGTGTTGGTCATGACGGGGGACGGCGAACTTTCGCTGCATAGCCAGTGTTCCGAGGCGGCGAATTTCGAGAAGGAAGCCGCGTACGTCGAGCAAGCACGATTGCAGCAGTCGTTGCCGGGCATGCGACAGTAACGCCCTAACGGCGATTCGACCCGGTCGTCCAGCATGCGGCTGAGCGGCATCACGTGGCATCTCAACCGGGAACGGCTAAACTGCGAACCGCCGCGCGATCCATCTCGCTCAGAGAAGACGCTGACTCTGCGCATCTCCAGATTCTATTCGTGCGCTTGATCGGCCCGCTCGTCAGGCGCCGCCGAGTCTTCCGGACCGGTAATGAGATTCTGGAACAAGGCCAGCAATTTTTGCAGGTGTTCGCCGGTGGCAGTGTGAATGATCATGGCCCGATGCGTCCCCGCGCTTTCCACCTTGCGCACGCCGAAGCCGCGTCCTTTCAGTCGCCGTCGCGCCTGCGAGGCGTTTAAAGCCACGTAGAATCGGTCGCCTTTGATCGGTTTCATGGATTCGCCTTCGTGCGCCTGCGCTCGGCCTCGGGCGCACTGGTTCGGGACGCGTCATCCACATTTTACGCCCAGAACGTCCCGGGCGTGCAGCCCTGATTCAGGCCGGTCAAAGACGGATTGCCAGCTTGCCGTCGTCCGCTAAGCTTGTAATGTATTGGGGAGTCCGCCGACGGCGGCGAGGTTCGAATTTTACGGCGGCATTTGCCTCGGCTGACAAAAGCCGAAGAAGGGCCCTATCATGGCGAAAAAAGCGAGCGCACGACATATCCTGGTCAAATCCAAAGAAGCCTGCGAAGATCTCAAAAATCAGCTCGCTGACGGCGCGGACTTTGCTGAACTGGCCCGGGAGCACTCGCAATGCCCCTCGGGACAGGAGGGGGGCGAACTGGGAGAATTCCGGCCGGGCCAAATGGTGCCGGAATTCGACAAGGTCGTCTTCAGCGCCCCGGTCAATACCGTCCAGGGCCCAGTAAAAACGCAGTTCGGCTGGCACCTGTTGGAAGTCACCAGCCGCACCGACTGATGAGGCCGCGGCGGCTGGCGGCGCCGCCTGACGGCCTCGATCCGCCCGGGCGAGCACGCCCGGGCGCCGAGTGCCTGGATCGCGTCGTGCTGAGAACTCGCCAAGCAGGAGTGAATCGATGGACCGTGTCCCCGACGAGCACGTGCACGCGGAAGCATCGCAGCAGCCGCAACGTCTCCGCTGGCGAGCGCCGCTGATCATTCTGACGCTGGCGCAGCGCTGGTTGCCGCGATTCAAGGAACGGACCTGTTTGCCAACGATGCCGCCGTCCAGTTCCTGGCGACCAGTTCCGCAATTGCACTCACCTTGTTGCTCCTGGCGTTCTGGGCGATTTTTTTTACCGGCCTGCCGGCTCGGACGCGTACCGTCCTGGTTCTGCTCGGCGTGGGGCTGGTAATCGGCTTCTTCTCGCTGGTGCGCATCGAAGGGGTTAGCGGCGACATGCGTCCGGCATTCGCCTGGCGCTGGCGTCCGCCGCTGGACCAGCGGCTGGCAAAAGGGCTCTCGGAACAGGGAAAGCCGGCCGACGCGACGATCGACCTGACGCACACGACGGCGGATGATTTCCCCCAGTTTCTTGGCCCGGACCGCAACGGCAAGCTGAGCGGCCCGGCGCTGGCGCGAGATTGGCAGGCCGAGCCGCCCGAGGAAATGTGGCGCCAGCCCATTGGCGCGGGCTGGTCCTCGTTTGCCGTGATCGGCCCGTATGCCATCACCCAAGAGCAACGAGGGGACCAGGAACTCGTAACCTGCTACGAACTGCTCACCGGCAAGTTGCTGTGGGCCCATGCCGACCCGGGCCGGTTCAGCGAAGTCATTGCCGGCGACGGTCCGCGCCACGCCCACGATCGTCGATGGACGCGTTTACGCGCTCGGAGCGTCGGGACGGCTCAATTGTCTTGACGGGGCGACCGGTGAAGCGATCTGGTCGCATGACGTGCTCGAGGAAAGCGACGCCCCAAACGTGCAGTGGGGCAAGAGCTGTTCCCCCGCAGTCATCGGCAACCTGGTGGTGGTCAGCGCCGGCGGTCCCGACGGTCATTCTCTGGTGGCTTACGACAAGTCGTACGGAGACGAGCGTTGGCATGCCGGCGATGATCCTTCCAGCTATAGCTCGCCGGTGCTCGTCAAGTTGGCGGGCGCACGGCAGATCCTGATCATCAATCATCATGCTGCTTGCGGCCCACGACCCGGTAGATGGCCGCATGCTTTGGCGATACCAGTGGCAAGGCAGTCAGCCGAAGGTAGCGCAGCCGATTCCGGTCGGCGACGGCCAGGTGCTGATTGCTTCGGGTTACGGCGTTGGCAGCATGCTGCTGGACGTTGAGCAAGACGGCGACGGCAAGTTCTCCGTGCAGCAAGCCTGGAAGTCGCACAACCTGAAGCTCAAGCCGAAATTCACGAATCCCGTGCTTCGTGAAGGCTTTGTTTACGGCTTGGACGACGGGCGCTCGCTCGTCTGTCTGGAAGTCGAAAGCGGCAAACGCCGCTGGCAAGGCGGACACTACGGGCACGGCCAGCTCCTGCTGGTGGGAGACCTGCTGCTGGTCCAGGCCGAGTCGGGCGAGATGGCGCTGGTTGAGGCGTCGCCCAAGCGTTACCGGGAGTTGACGACCTTCCAGGCCATCGACGGCAAGAGCTGGAACAACCCGGTGCTGGCCGGACAGTATTTGCTGGTCCGCAACGCGGAAGAAGCGGCTTGTTACAAGCTTCCGCTGGCGGAGCAAGCAGCGGCCGACGCGACGACAACGTCGCCCACGGAGGAAGCGTCGCCCGAAAAGGAACCGTCGGCGGCGCCCTAGAATTCATCCGGAGTTCTTGAAATGAAAGCTGCCTTCTTCACGATGTTTGCAGGCCTGTTGCTTGGGATTCCGGCTCTCAGCCTGGCGGTAGAACCAGGCGCGACGACGCTTTCCCAACCCGAGGCGAAGTTCACGCTTGCGGAGCAGCAATATGTCACGCTCAAGGCGTCGGGCGTCGAAGCGGTCATCGTCGACAACTCGGCCGTCGACGATGACGTGCTTCCTGGCCATCGCGCAGGCTATAGCGGCCTCGCTTCATTAAAGCACGCAAAGCAACCGCAGAACCTGTTCGTGCCGGCCTACGCCGGACTGAATTTCGAACATATCCATGACGGCGTCGCTCGCGATCGCGAAATCCTGTTCGAGCCGCGCCATGCCCCTATGGAACTGCGAGTCATCGACAAGCGCACCGTCGAGCTCTACCAGGCGCCTTCGCCGCACTTCGGCTTAGAGAGTTGCCAACGCTTCGAGATGTTGCCGGACGGCGTGATCGAGCTGACTGTGGAGTGTATTCCGCGGCGGAAGAGCTTTGAGAATGGCTACGTGGGCATGTTCTGGGCCAGTTACATCCATCAGCCTGAATCGCTCGATATTCATTTTCTCGGGAGGAAAGCCGGCCAGAGCGGGCCTGCACAATGGATCCGCGGCGTCACGCCCAAGCACGGCGAATCAGCCACGCACCTGGCGGTCGAAGACGAGAGAACGTTTACGCACGACGACGACTTTCCGCTGTCGCTGGTCTTCAACCGCTCAGCGTACCGCTACGACGAACCGTGGTATTTCGGCCTCAGCCACGGCATGGCCTACGCACAGATGTTCCGCTCGAGCGACCAACCTCGCTTTTCACAGTCGCCCTCGGGCGGCGGCCGAGGAAACCCCGCTTGGGATTTCCAATGGTTCGTCTCGCCGTACCAGGTCGGCAAACTGTATCGCCTGCAGATGCGCGTTGCCTATCTGCCTTACGAGTCGAGCCAGCAGGTAGCTGGCGCCACCGAATCGCATCGGGGCGAATTGCTTATGCTGGGAGCGGAAGAGTCGCCGAATGGCAAATGAGCGGAGCGATTGCCGCCGCTGCCGTGACGTCGGGCCGCAACGTTCGCCGTTTATCAACGATGGGGCGAATCAGCGCTGCTTCCCATACAGCGCGTAGGCCGCCTTTTGGAACGTCGCCAGGCTTTCCTTGCCGTTACCGGGAAATCCGGCGTGTTGCACCATGAAAATCGTAATCACGCCCTGCTGAGGGGCGATCGTCATATTCGTGGCATGGGCGCCGCCGTGCCCGAACGTTCCGCCGCCCGTAGCCCAGCCGAAACCGTATGCCTGCGGCAATTCGCCCGTTTGCTTGCTCGTCATTTGCTCGACGGCTTGCTGCGAGAGATACCGCTTGCCGTCCCACTCGCCGCCACGGAAAATCATCTGGCAGAAGCGGGCGACGTCGGCGGCCGTGGAAAACAGGCCGCCGGCCGGCATCGGCTGGCGGCTTCGGTCGCTGAGCGGATATTTGAGTTGTCCGATGGGAATTTCTTCGAGGTCGTTTTTTGCCGCGTTGGGTCGATAAGACTTGGCCAACCGGCTGAGTTGCTCCTCGTTCGGCCAGAATGTCGTATCTTTCATGCCGAGCGGTTCGAAGAGCCGCCCGGCAAGAAAATCTTCATAGGGCATGCCGCTCACGACTTCGATGATGCGGCCGGCCGTATTGATGCCTGCGTTGGAATACTGGTATTTGGCGCCAGGTTCGGAGAGCAGCGGAGTCATCGCGTAGCTTAGCACCGCCACTCTCAACGGCAACAAGTCGAGCGTCGGTTGTTCCATCGCCGACTTGAACGGCAGCCCGCTGGTGTGCGACAGGATATCGCGGACCGCGACCGGGCGTGTGGGGCGTTTGAGCGACAAATGGTCGTTGTCTTGCTCGACGGTCAGCCAGAGTCCCTTGAACTCGGGCAAATACTTTTCCACCGGATCTTCGACGTTCACTTGGCCTTCGTCAACGAGCATCATCAGCGCCGTCGCCGTGATCGGCTTCGACTGCGAGGCGATCCAGAACAGCGCATCGGCCGGCATGGACCGCCTGGCGGCAACGTCCGCGTAACCGACCGTTTCAACGCGGAGCACTTGCTGCTTGTCGGCGGCCAAGACGACGGCTCCGGCCAGCGAGTGGCTGTCGACAAACGGCTGCAAGGCCGCAGCCATGCTTGCCGCCGGAGTTGCGGCGGGTTCTGCCGCCGCGGCGATGCGAACCGGCAGCGCGAGGACCAGCAGCGTGAGAAACCTGAGGGGGCGACAAGGTTGCATGAGCATGGAAGATTCTTCGCGGCAGTTGTTTTCTTAGGGCGTTCCAACGCGCGGCACGGACGGACGCAGGCGGTCCGCGTTGCCAAGCTAGGCAGGCCGCGCAGCACTGTCAATACTTGCCTATCGCCGATGCTTCCCGGCGTATCGATGCGCAGAGAAGAGAGGATTACGGATTGCTGGCCGTCGTCGGGCTATAAGCCACGCCGCCGCCGCCGGAGACATCCAGCTCGCTGGTCGGCGCGATTGCCAGCACGATCGGCAGAAACAAGGAATGGCTGCGTCAGAATTGCCTGCCGCCGATCTACCGCCATCTATTTCTACATCCATCCATTTATCGTCGCGACGCCGGAGACGTTTGAGGAAAACGCGGCGCAAGCCCCTGCGAACGGACTACTCTGCGGCTGGACGATTGCGACGACCGGCCGGCGCCTCGTCTCCGGGACCGCGGTTGCGCCGGCCTTCGCCGCCCGGTTCCTGTCCGGGAGGGCCGAAACCTCGCGGCCGCAACTGCTCCACGTCGAACGCTTCGCCTTTCATTTCCTCAAACTGCCGCTGTTGCTCTGCTGATAGCACCGCCAGTGCCTTGGCGTCTCGCTCTTCGTTGAGCTTGCGCATCTTTGCCAAACGCTCCTGGAAGTCGCCGGCCCCCGGGCCTTCGCCCGGCCCCTGCGTGTCCGGACGCTGCCCGTTGCGTCCCTGCGCCCTGCGGACTGGCCAAATCCGGCCTGTCCAGGGGCGTTGCCGCCCGGAGCCGCGGGAAAGCCGCCACGGCCTCCCGCGTTGCCAATCTGCCCGCCTAGGGGACCGCCGAAACCGCCGCCCAAGGCGGGGCCTCGCGGTCCTCCGGCGAACATCTCGCGCATCTGCTTGCCGGCCTCTTGGAACGCCGCATCGATCGCTTGTTGCTGCTGCTTCGAGAGCTTGAGCGTCTTCGCGACTTCTTCGTCTCGCAGCGCCATGGCGCCGGCAGCCTGATAGCCAAGCTGGTCCAAACGCTTGACCTGCTCCGTCTCCAACAGCTTCGACAACCGGCTGCGATACTTGCCTTGGACCTTCTGCAGCGATTTCTCCTGCTTCTTACGTTGCTCCTCAAGCTTTTTCGAGCTTCGCTCGTCGGGCGCCTGTTCGAACGGCGGCGGCCCGAACCCTGACGACTGCAGTTGCTTGTGCAGATCCGTCTGATACGATTCGACCAGTTTGTCGACCTGAAGCTTCTGCTTTTTCGTGAGCTCCAATTCGTCTTGAACGGCTGCATGGCGGAGCAGCGGTATCGGGCCGGCTAGCATTCCGAACGGTCCCCCTGGCATGGGGCCGCCCATCGGCATCGGCCCGCCGGGCATCGGCCCTTGCGGCCTGAAGCCGCCGAAACCGACTCCTTCGCCGGGGGACGTTTGGGCCAGCGCGGCGGAAACTACGCCGGTGCACGCCGCAACGACAATCGCGCGAACCAACAGCGTAGACGCAACTCGCATCAGAACAACTCCGATGATTGAATACTTACGGCAGCAAGTTCTCGTCCTGGCTGCCAGGTCGGACGGCAATTTGCCGCGGCAAGCTCAGCTTTCGGGCGTAAATCCCAGCACAATATCAAACTTGGCGGCCAGCTCTCCGGCGTGAGACTGCTTGAGCGGCGCGAAATCGATGATCACCGCATCTCGTGCCTTGGCGTCGCGGATGCGGCGCAAAATGCCGTCGCGCTCGTTGCCCGGATCTCCCTTGACGTAGCACTGGGTCGTGAATTTATCGCGCCCCTGCATTTTCACTGCGAAGTGGATATGGGGCGTTCTGCCGGGATAGGCGACCGGCTTGATCGTGCGAAAGTAGTATTCGCCGGTCGAACCGGTAAGAAAGCGGCCGAAGCCTTGAAAGTTCTTGTCGCTACGATCGCGGTTGTTGCTGCCGGAGTGCAGGTAGGCGCCTTGCTGATCGACTTGCCAGATCTCGACGGTGGCATTGCGAACGGGCTCGCCGCGAGAGTCGAGCAGCCGGCCGCTGAGGTGCGTGATTTCACCCACGGCCGGCGTAAGGGAATCATTCACGATCAGCAGATCGTTGTCCGTGTCCAACGGCAGGTGGTCCGGATAAAAAGGGCCCTCGGTTTGCGCCGGAGTGCGCGTGAGCTCTTCGGCAAACAGTCCCGGCACGCTGTAGAAGGCTGCCGCGCCAAACGCGGCGGAACGGAGCAGGAGACGTCGAGCGGCGAATCGATTGGATGAGTTCATGGCGAGTGACTGTAAAGAAACTGGAAAGCAAGGAAACCGTAAGCGCAACAGGGCGGCGGCAACGCCGCCGGCAGATATGCCGCGCGCTGCTCCACCCGGCGAGCCGCCTCGGAGCCCGCAACAACAACCGCTGCATTATACCCGTCCAACCTTAAGGTGCGATGAAGGTCTTCCCCGCGAAAGGACGCGCCATCGGTTCCGCCGTGCCGATCCAGCTTGCATGGCCCGTCGCCGCCCCCCCGCTTTGACTCGTTCGCCCCCCAATGGTTGCAGCAGCCGTCCGACAGCGTGTTCGGCGGAACGACTCGGATTTTTTTTCTCTTCATCTTCGCAAAAGGTTGTCCTGCGTATGCTGAGGCCCACGTTCGCCCCCGCAGTACACGGCGCATAGGCCTTCGCCGCCGCTCCCGGCCGCGCCAGAAGCTGCAAGACGCGGCAGAGCGTCAGCTTGGCGCAGCGTCCTGGCGAGCAACCTGGCCGCCGGTTCCTTACTTACCGTCACCGCCCTATGATCCTCATGAAGACTTATTTCTATCCCTCGCTGTTTATTTTGGCTGTTGTCGCCAGCGCCTGGGCGGCGGCCGCGCCGTTCGATGAATCTCAAAACGCAGATCGCCAAGGAGACAAGCGCAGCGAGCCTAGCGAAAATCGAGATGCTCCTGAGAGCAGGTTGGCGCCGCCCGATTTCGATCGCGACGGTCGCCCGCCGTTCGGCCCGGGCGGGCCTCCGCCGTTTGGCTTTGGCGGCCCCGGCGGACCGCGCGGTCCGATGGGACAAAACCGTATGCTGGTTGACGACTTCGACAAAGACGGCGACGGGCGCTTGAACCGAGAGGAACGCCAGGCGGCGCGCAAGGAATTGCAAGGCCAGAGGCAACAGCGCGGCCTAGGCGGCCGACGCGGGTTTGGCGGGCGCGGCGGATTTCGGCCTCCGCGTGATGGCCAGCCGCCGGAACAGGGCCAGCGCGAACGCGACTCGGAGCGGCCCGAAGGCTTCGGACCGCCGGGGCCGTTTGGCCCGCGCGGCGGCTTTGGTCCCCCGGGCGGTTTCGGCGGCCGAGAAGACCGCGAGCCGCCGAAGCCCGGTCCCAAACTCAGCCCTGTGGACGTGCCGCCGATCGCCGATGCGCCGCTTTACGATTCGCAAGTCCTGCGGACGCTGTTCCTCGATTTTGAAAACGCCGACTGGGAGGCGGAACTCGCGGATTTCAACAATACCGACGTCGAAGTCCCGGCCCGACTGACGGTCGATGGCCAGAGCTATCCTGACGTCGGCGTTCACTTCCGGGGAATGTCTTCCTTCGGCATGGTCGGCGAAGGTTCGAAGCGATCGTTGAACCTATCGCTCGACTTTGTCGAGCGGAAGCAGCGCCTGTACGGCTACAAGACGTTGAACCTGCTCAACGCTCACGAAGATCCAAGCTTCCTGCACACGGTGCTCTACCTGCACATCGCACGGAACTACCTGCCCGCGCCGAAGGCCAACTTCGTCAAGCTGGCGATCAACGGCGAAAGTTGGGGCGTCTATGTCAATGCGCAGCAATTCAACAAGGAGTTTCTTGCCGAAAACTTTCCGAGCGCGAAAGGCGCTCGTTGGAAAGTCCCCGGCAGCCCGGGCGGCGACGGCGGTTTGCGGTATCTCGGCGAGGAAGTCGACGAGTACAAACGCCGCTATCAAATGAAATCCAACGATGGCGCAAAAGCCTGGAAGGATTTGATTGCTTTGTGCCGGACGCTTTCTCAAACGCCGACGGGCGAATTGGAACAGGCCTTAGGGCCGATTCTCGACCTGGACGGCGCGCTCTGGTTCCTGGCGTTGGATAACGTACTCGTCAATCGCGACGGCTATTGGATTCGCGCCAGCGACTACAACTTGTTCCGCGATGAAAACGGCCAATTTCACGTCATTCCGCACGACGTCAACGAAACCTTCCAACCCGCCATGGGGCCGGGCATACGCCGCGGTTCCGGCGGCGAAGGCATCGAACTTGACCCGCTCGTCGGCCTGGACGACGAGCGCAAGCCGCTTCGCAGCCGGTTGCTGGCAGTCCCAGCTTTACGCGAGCGGTATCTGGCCCACGTGCGCACGATCGCCGAGCAGTGGCTCGATTGGAACAAACTCGGGCCGGTGGTCGAGCAGTACGTCACATTAATCGAAAAGGAGATCGAAGCCGACACGCGCAAGTTGTCGTCGTTCGCCGCCTTCAAGCGCGCCGTCGGCCGATCCGCCGAAGCCGAGCCTAGCGCCGAGCGGCGCCGGCCGCAGTTAAGCTTGCGGGACTTCGCCGAGAAGCGCCGCGAGTACCTGCTGAACTATCTGAACGCCCCGTCGAAGACGCCTTGAGACCCCAACGTCTTCGTTGGCTGAACTGGCTTTACCGCGTAGGAACTAGAGATGTTTTGGGCTCCCTGGTTTGAGGATCGCAACGACGTTTGCACGCCGGTCGAAAACTGCTTCTTGTCGGCAGCCCGCGGAGGCGCCGATGCTTGAGTGGCTGAGCGAAGGTCTGCATGAGTCAATTACAGTTCCCTGGAACGCGCTCGCGCTTCGTCTGGGGATCGCTCTGGCGCTGGGCGCGGTTGTCGCCGGCATTTATCGCGTCACTCGTCGCGCCGCTGGGTTTGCGGCGACTTTCCCCGCCACGCTGGTGCTGCTCTGCGTACTGATCGCCATGGTGACGCAGGTCATCGGCGACAACGTGGCTCGCGTTTTCAGCCTGGTGGGGGCATTGTCGATCGTCCGCTTCCGGACCGTGGTCCAAGACACCAAGGACACCGCCTTTGTGATCTTCGCGGTCGTGGTCGGCATGGCGGTCGGCGCGGGCCAATATTCCGTGGCCGTCTTTGGGTTGGCCGCCGTCGGGGTTGCAGCGGGAATGTTTCGCGATCGCGGGCGACCGCCGGCGCCCGCGGCGGGGGATTTTCTGCTGAACGTGAGGATTGCCGCGTCTTCCGACGCAGAACCGCTGGTTGCCGAAACGCTTGCCAGACATGCGGCCGAACTCGAGCAACTTGCGGCAAGCACCGCCAGAAAGGGCGTCGCCATCGAACTGTCCTTTCAACTTCGGCTCGCGCCAGTGCGGAAATGACCCGCCTGGTGGCGGAACTGAACCGCATTGAGGGCGTATTGGGCGTGGACCTGCGAGTACAAGGGGAACGAGGGTAGAATGGAGGTGAGCGGGGGCAGCACGTCGAGCCGATTGACCGGCTGATCGGGGCAAGCATCGTCTGCGGGAACAGACAGGAAAGCGAGGCGTCTCGAATGAGCAATTTAGATGTGTGGGGCTTGTCGTTGATTGGCGCCGGCGTGGCCATGCTCGCCGTGGCGAGAAGCTTTATTTGGCCCCGTATTTTGCAAACGTCCATCCGATCCGGAGATGCGGCGCAAGCGGAACGCGAATTCGAAGCCCCCGGGAGTGTGAAGGCGACGTCGCCGCTGGCGGGTTAGACGGAGTGAGAGTCGAGCCGACGGGCCGGCCAAGGGTCGGTTGACGTTAGGGAATTCCCATCGATGCGCGTGCTGATCGTCGAAGACGAACCTGATTTGCTGCAGGTCTTGCAAAGAACGCTGGAAGAGTCGGGTTACGCCGTCGACGCCGCCGCGGATGGCGAGGAAGGCCTGCAAAAGGCTTTCGATTGGGAGTACGACGCCCTGGTTCTCGACGTCATGCTGCCCAAGCTCGACGGCTGGCAGGTTTTGGAGCGGCTCCGTAAGCAGCAGGCGACGCCCGTGTTGATGCTCACCGCCCGAGACGCCGTCCGCGACCGCGTGCGGGGACTCGACGCCGGCGCCGACGATTACCTGGTCAAGCCGTTCGAGATCAGCGAGTTGCTGGCCCGCTTGCGGTCGATCATTCGCCGCGGTTCTGGCAAAGCGTCGGCCGTGTTGGAGATCGGAGAGTTTCAGCTTGATACGGCGGCGCAGCGCCGTGCGGAGGCAGGGCGTGACGATCGAACTGACGCCGCGAGAATACGCCCTGGTCGAGTTGCTGGCCCTGCATCAAGGCGAGCTGGTCACGCGAACGATGATCTATAACCACCTGTATGACGAAACCGACGATACGCTTTCGAATCTCGTTGACGTCCATGTTTCGAACTTACGGAAGAAGCTCGGCAAGGATCTGATTACCACGCGGCGCGGTCTGGGATACCTGATCGATGCGTGATTCAAGGCGCCACGCAGACGATGCACTGGATGCGGCGGAAGTCGACCGCTGGGCGCCGATGCAAAGTCCGCCCCAAGGCATGCCGCAGCGGTTGGGCTTTCTGCGCTCGATTCGCTGGCAGATGCAAGCCTGGCACGCGGTCGTGTTACTGGCCGTCGTGACGGCGTTTGGCGGCGCCTTGTACTTTGAGCTACGCCGCGCGCGGTTCGAGGAGATCGACGCCGAGTTGGAGAGCGGCGTCGAGTACCTGGCTCTCTGGCTCCGCGGCCCGAAGCATGAACCGCCGAAGGGGCCGCCGGGCGGGCGATTGCGTCGGCCCGGCGAAGGTCCGCCTCGATTCTTCGACGAGCGCGAGGCGAACGCCGGGCGGCCGCCACAGTTTTCCGGCCGCCACGAACGTGAAGCTGACTCTGAGCGCGCACGCCGCGACGACCAGGCCCCCGGCAAACGCGCCGGTTTCCATTCGCCCGGTCCGCGCATGCCTCACGACCAGTTCCTGATCGATAACCTGGAGCTTCCCGAGGGGCTGGTGCGGCGGTTTCCGGCCAGTCCGCCTTACTTTGCCGTCTGGCGCTCGCAGGGAACGCTGCTTGCTTCCTCTGACGTAGTCGCGGGTGCGGCGGCGGATGACCTCGGCCAAGCCGTGCCCGCCGCTTATCAAACCGCTGGGATCCAGCAGCGAGGCGAACTGCGAGAAGTCATTCGCCAAGGACCTCGGGGTTATCGGATTCTGGTCGGGCGTTCGGTGGCCAAGGAACGGGCGGAACTGGCAAGGCTTCTCTGGCTGTTGGCGGCTACCGGCGCCGGCGTACTCGCCGTCGGCCTGGTCGGCGATTATTTGATCTCGCGCCGAGTCGTCCGCCCAATCGCCCGCATCAGCCGGACGGCGGCGGCCATCTCCGCAGACAACCTCAGCCAGCGAATTGACGTCACCGGCATGGAGAGCGAGCTGCGCGGGTTGGCGCAGACGATCAACGGCGCGTTCGCCCGCATCGAGGCGGCATTCGAACAACAAGTGCGGTTTACCGCCGACGCCTCGCACGAGCTGCGCACTCCATTGTCGATTCTCAGTTCCAACGCCGAGTTGGCGCTGCGCAAAGATCGTACGGCCGAAGAATATCGCAGTTTTTTGCAGACGTGCTACCAGACCTCCAAACGCATGCAATCGCTGGTCGAAACGCTGTTGACCCTGGCCCGCTACGACTCGCGGGCGATTGTGCTGGAGAAGCGACCAGCGTCGCTGCGGCGCCTGGTCGATGACTGCCTTGAACTGGTCGCTCCGTTGGGCGCCGAAAAACAGCTTCGTTTTCGCGTCGACGCGCCCGATTGCCAGGTCTGCGTCGATTCCGTGCGACTGAGCCAGGTGCTCGTCAACCTGCTGGTCAACGCGATCGCCTACAATTACGAAGCAGGTGAAGTCGCTCTTTCCGCGCGCTGTTCGGCCGGTGAACTGACGTTTTGCATCGAGGATACCGGTCGCGGCATTCCCACGGACGAGCAGGGGCACGTCTTCGAGCGCTTTTATCGCGTCGATAAGGCCCGCTCGCGAGCGACGGGCGGTTACGGACTGGGCCTGGCCATCTGTAAAAGCATTATCGAAGCTCACGGCGGCGAGATCACGCTCGCCAGCGAACCCGGCAAGGGGACGACTTTCTTGATTCGCTTGCCCGTTGACGAGCGCCCCAGGCTTAACGGGCCCCAAGCGAAAGCAGGCCCCGAAGGGAGGCCGAAACTCCCAGCGGCGAATGGCAACGGCCGCTCTGATTAGAAGTGCGCCAGCACGGCGACTGCGATCAGCGCGACCAGTTCCGCCCCGGCTAGCGCCAGCACCGAACGCCAGGTAATCTGCCGCAGCCGAAAAGCGACGATGCACCAGATCACCAGCGGCGTAAATACCGCGATCAGAATCGCCAGCCCGCTGGGCCATAAACTTGCACAGAACTCAATGCGACTTCCATTTGCTTAGCTGGAGAACGCGGGAGGAAACGGGAAGGCGGACGTGAAACGGAATGCTTGCACGCACTTTCCCCGGCCTCCGACTTACTCTCCGCCCTCGACTCCCTTTCTGGCCGGTTCAAGCCATGTCATCTCGCGAACTTCTTCCAGCGTGGTAATGCCGTCTCGCACCTTCGTCAGTGCGTCGGCCAGCAGGCTGCGTGTTCCCGCCGAACGCAATGCAGCCCGCAACTCGGTCTCCGGCAACCCGCGTACGATCTCGTCGACCAGCCCCGCGGTCGGCAATGCCACTTCGAACACGCCAATCCGGTCCCGATACCCGACGCCATGGCAATGGCCGCAGCCGACGGCGCGGCTGACGGTTGCCGGCGGCGCCACGCCATGGGCTACGAATAATTCCGCTTCTTCGCTCGTGGGGGCTTCCTGGCGGCAGCATTCCCGACAGACGCGCCGCACCAGCCGCGACGAGATAATGCCGGTCAGGTTGCCGGCCAGCGAGCGGTTGTCGATCGACAGATCGCGGAAGGCGGTGACCATCGAGGCTACGTCGCGAGTGTGGAACGTCGTGAACACGTATTTTCCCGAGCTGGCGGCTCGCATGGCGATTTCGGCGGCCTCCGGATCGCGGATTTCTCCCACCAGCACGACGTCGGGATCGAGCCGCAGCATCGATCGCAAGCCGCTGGCCATGGTCAAGCGGTGCTTCCGATCGACATTGATCTGCCGGAACCCTGACACGTGGTATTCCACCGGATCTTCAATGGAGACGATGTTTCGCTCGCCGTCATCCAGCGCGTGCAGCATGGAGTAGATCATGGTCGTCTTTCCCGAACCGCTGGGGCCTGTCGCCACGACCAGCCCGGCGCCAAGCTGCAGCATTCGATGCACCTGCTCCAACGACTCGTCGGTCAGCCCGAGTTCGCCCAGCGGCCGCATCAAGCGATCGCGATCGAGCAGGCGGAGCGAAAGCGACTTCGCCGCCGATAACCGGCAGCGTGGCGATTCTCCCCTCGTAGCCTGCCAGCGCATCGGGCAGCTTTAACCTTCCTTCCTGGCTATGGAACGGATCCGCGATATCCAGGTCGCCGAGCACCTTGAACTGCGTCAGCAGCGAATGCCCTACGGAGCCGCTCAAGCGACAGAAATGACGCAGACGTCCATCGATTCGCAACCGCACCTCGTATTCGGCGTCGGCCGGATCGATGTGAATGTCAGTCGCTCTTGCAGTCACGGCCCGCTTGACCAGGTCAAGCGCGGCGCTGGCATGAGGAGCGGCAAACTCCGCGTGAGTCGCCACTGAGGCTTCGGAAGTCGGCGCCGGACCAGGCGAGGAGGCGGCGAAGTCGGGCTGGGACAAAGCCACCGGCAGTTTGGCGGGCGTCGCCGCTCCATTGGCCGCCGTTTGGGACAACGTCAGCACAGGGCACGGCGCGTGACGGACGATGGCGTCGGCGACGCTGCCGAGCAGCATCCGGCGCAGGCCGCTGTGACCCGTCGTGCCCATCACGATCAGACTCGCCGCTTCTCGCCGGGCAAGCTCCAGGATTTCCGTCGCCGGATCGCCGACCAATACCTGGTACTCGTATTCCAAGGGCGGATCGTCCAGCGACGCTTCGACCAGCGATGCGAGACGCGTCGGCTCCTGGATTCCGTCCTGGTCCGCGCTCGAGGGCGGAATGCCCATATAACTTATATCCGGCGGCGCCACATACGCGGCCAGCAAGCACGAGTTGGTGGCTCGAGCCAACTCGATGGCGTGTTTCAGCGCCGCACGGCTGCACGGGGAATAGTCCGTCGGAAATAATATCTTGGGTTTGGTCGTGTTCATGGCAGGAATTCGCTTGCGACTCAGTTTCGAGCATCCTTCCATCGGTCAGAAGTACAAATGCACATGCTGTGCCGAAGGGACGAGTCGGCGCCGTTGGGCGAAAGAGCCGCAGAAAGCGAAAGGCTCGCGCGGAGGTGGCGTGCGGAAAGATAGAGAGGGGACTGCGTAACGTGCGCTATGCCGCACACCTGCACGGGCGAAGCGTCCGTGAGACCAGCAAGATGGAAACGCGCCGCCGCGCTTGTCAGGCGCCGACTGCAGAATGCGCAGAAAACCGCGAACTACTTAGCTGACGCTCGAAGAGTTTCACGAATCTTCGCCGAGAGTTCGTCGGCCTTCTTATTCGCTTCGGGCAGCGGCAGACCGGCGGCCACGCCGGGGCGTTTGTGCCCAGCGGCCGCGACGTAAGCGTTTCGCAGCACAAAAACGCGTTGTTGCACGGCGTCGAGCAGCGCGGGTGGAACGCCGCGGGCGGCCAGCATCGCTTGCGGCGTCTCGGCGTGGGCGGCTTGTTCGTCCCCGAAGAACCCGATCAGTTGCTGAGCAATGAACCAATGTCCGGCGTCGTTCGGGTGGACGCCGTCTGGTTGGAAAGTGAATTTCGGGTCGCTCTTCCGGCGCCGCGCGACTTCTCGCGTCATCGGTCCATGAAGATCGGCGACCGTCCAGCCCGCCTTGCGCTGCTCGAGCAGCCAGTCGCTGTAGCGGTCGAGGACCTCATTGTACGAAAACGGCCGCGGCGACTGCTGGTCGTCGTAAAACGGCGGCGTGACGAACACGAATTTGGCGCCGGCCCGCTCCACCGCTTGCTTGAGCCGCTCCACTCCTTGCCGGTAGCGGGCGAAACGCTGCTCGTCGAAAGGCATATAAATGCCGCAGTTGATGCCGTAGCAGGCGATGACCAGATCGGGCTTGGTAAGGGTCAGCACGCGAGCGAGCCGTTCGTGCAAATCGGGCCGCGGAAATCTTCCATCGGCGTGCCCTTCTTCGCTCAACCCCGATACGGTCTCGCTCGGCAGCCCCGCGTCGATCACTTCGGGCTTGGAGGCGAGGCTCTGGGTTTCCAGCCAGGCATCGAAGTCGCCCACATACCGTCCCGCTGCGGTGATACTGTCGCCGAGGAAGACGATTCGTTTCGAGTGCTCGAGTAACTCGGCGGGAGCTTCTGCGGCTGCAAGGGACGAGACGGCCGAAGCGGGAAAGATGGTCGAAAGAAAAAACAGTGAGAGAATGGGACGAATCACGGATGGCATTCGATCTTGGCTGATGCAGGGTGTTAGACGACCGTAGTGCGTCGAGCTTGGGCCGGAAGCGTCGACTGAGAGGCGACGCCCGGCGGTTCATTCTGAGTCGGGAAGCAGAAAGACGCAAGTTCTTTCGCGATAAACTGTTGAACCGCCCTCTAGAGGCTGCCAACATAGATTGGTTCTCTCCGCGGTTGACGTGGCGAGGCTCGCCGGTCCCCCTATTGCCGGCGTCGGGTGCAGAAGGATGCAAGTCAGGCGTTTTTTCAAATTGCGGCGAGTGAATTCTGCGACTCGGGCGACATGCTTATGTTGAGCTGCGCATGCCGCAGCGCTGGGGAGCTTTGCAGTCATGAAGGAAACGGCGACGGTACAGCGCCAGCGAGATCCCGGATTGAGCTTCAGCCGGGCATTTCAGCGACGGCTGGTCGGGGCGGCTTGTCCGCTGGCGGCCGTGACGGTCGCGGCCGTTGCGGTGAGTTGGGCCGGCCAGGCCCGCGCACAAAGGGCGCCTGCCAGCGAGGCTTCTGTATTGCAGGTGGCTGACTTGCCGGCCATTGCCAAGACCCTGCGCGACAACTCCGCCCCCGAAGACGCCGTGGCGTTGTTGTCCGGTCTCGCGGATGCGGTGCGGGCAGACCAGCCCGAGGCGCTGCCGTTGCTCGAACAGGCCATAGAGCGCCGACTGCCGGGCGCCGTCGAACGGCACGACTGGCCGCTGGCGGCCGAGGCGTTGAAGACCGCGGCGCGGGCTCGCTTCGAACTGATCGAAACCGACCAAGCGGGACGGCATTTGCAGACGCTGCTGGGTCTGTATCGCGAAGTGGCTGCGGCACGCAGCCGCGATGCCGACGGGCCGTGGCGCTGGTTGCGGCAGATTCATGGAGTCGCCGCGGAATATCTCCGCGGCGAGCAGACGGCCCAGGCGCTGGCCGTGCTGGCGGAAGGCGCCGATCTCGATCTCCCTTATCGCGAGGAGTTGGACGACGGTCGGGCGGCGTTGGCCGCGGCCTTGAATCGGCGGCTGGCACAACTGACCGGCGACGAGCAATATGAGCTGCTGTACGAGTGGACGATGCCCACGGATTCGCGCCGCACGCTGCGAGTCTTTTCGTCGTTGGCGCCAGTCGATGCGCCGCCAATGGCGTTTGCGCAGAGCGCTGGGCGAACGTCCTCGTTTCGACTCGTTTCCGATCGCGGAAATCGGCGGCGTCCCCGGTGTGTTCAGCACGGCCTGGTCCCTCGTCGATTCGGCGGCCGAAACGGGGCGCTTGCGGCGTTTGATCGTAGAGCTGGAAGCTGCCGCCGACGCGCAACTGCCGCGGGCCGATTTCGTGTTGCTGCTGGCGAAGATCGCCGCCGCCGATGCTGCGCAAAGCGAGCGTCTGGCCGCAGCGTTGCTCAACTACGTCAATCCGTCAACCGAGACGCCGCAGGGCAATGCGAACCAATCCCCAGACGGCGGCGCGGACCAGCTATCTTCGTTGCTGCTCGCCGCCGCCTGCCTGAACGGCGAGTCGACGCAATTGATTGGCGAGACCTTGTTAGACTTCCTTATGCAGTCGACGCCGCAGCAAGATGCTCAGCGGCTGTCGCCGATGTTGCGTCGTGCCTGGGCCGGAGCCATCCTCAAGCGAGCTTCTGATGAGCCGCCTCGAGCGCTGGATGATCCCAATCTTGCGTTGTGGCTGCCGACCGGCGCCGAATCTGCGGACGAAGCGGCCCGCGCCGCGACCGGCGAAGTCTGGCTGGCCCACGAAGATCACATCTTGCATTGGGCCGGGTTGTCGCACGATTACTTGTGCTTTCGCTACCCTCTGTCCGGCGATTTCGAGTTCCATGTCGAAGTACAGGAAGGCGGCTTGAGCGGCGGCGGACTGGCGTTCGGCGGGCTGACTTTCGGCATCGACGCGGCGCAGTTGGCCGCCCGCGTCGGCAATGTCGATCTGCTCCAAGAACGTCGGCAGCCGTTCCCCTTCATTCGTCAAGAAGCCTGGCCGACCTTTCAACGTCTAGAGATCAAGGCGCTCGGCGGCGCCATGCAGTTCCGCTGTAACGGCCATCCGGCCTGGAGCGAGATACCGGCCGATCTGGGAAGCCCCTGGCTGGCTCTATGCTGCTGCGCGAATCGCGTCACGGCGTTTCGTGGGCTGCGATTGATTGGAGATCCCGTCATTCCGCGGCAGGTGAGGCTCTGCGCAGGCGACGCGTTGCGGGGCTGGTTCTCGCATTACTATCCGGTCGCCGTCTCGACGTCCGTGCCGCTTGCCGCCGGCGCGAGAGCAGCCGAGCGCGTACCGGCTGGCGGATTTGACTGGTCCGCCGCCGCAGGCGAGATTCACAGCGTCCATCGTCCCGGCGGCACGACACCGCTGCCCAGCCGTTTGACTTACTTCCGTCCGCTCGCCGACGGCGACACGCTCGAATACGAATTCTTTTACGAGCCGGGACAATCGGCCGTGCAGCCGGCGCTGGGCAGGCTGGCATTCGTGCTCGACCCGGACGGCGTGCAATTGCATTGGCTGACCGCCGGCACAAACGAGTGGACGGGCCTGGACGAGAGAAACGCCGTCGTCGAACCGCTGAACCGGCGCGGTCCCAAGCCGCTGCCGCTGAAGATCGGCGACTGGAACCGCGTGGCGCTCTCGTTAGCGAGGGGCACGGTCACGATTTCGCTCAACGACACGGCGATCTACGTCCGCAAGCTTGAGCGGGAAAACCCGCGAACGTTCAGCTTTTATCATGATCTGCGGCAATCGGCGGGCGCATTCGCAACGTCGTGCTGCGAGGCGACTGGCCGGAACGACTCACGAAACAGCAGTTGGCGAACCTGACGGCGCCGCGGGCGCGAGCTCGAGCAGCATCCGATCGGCGGGCCTTCGGCACTATCTTTGCCGAGCGGCATGTGCCTGACTCGGCGCTATTCGCCCACCGTAGAACTGCCGCGCTGCCGCCTGAATCAAGGTACGTCTGGCTCGCCGACTGGGTCTTGCCGGGCGAGGATCATGCCGGTCTGCGGCTGGCGCTCGACTTCATGCCCACGCACCCGGCGCCGCCGGTCGCCAACGACGATCCGCTGGATGCAAAGCGCATGGCTCAAGCGGCGCAGTCCGGCGAGTCGCGTATTCAGACGGGCGGCAACCTCGTCGCTCCCGCGCTGGATCTGGTCGAAGTCGCCCGGCGACTTGGCAAGCTCGACGAGCTGCGGAGCCGCGTCGACCAGGCGCCGCAAACGGACGATGGGTCGCGCCGTGCGCGGCTGGCCCTGCTGGCGATCGTCGACATCGCGCGAGCAGCCGCAAGCAGCCATCGAATCGCTCGACAAGCTGCTGGCGCTGCTGGAAGCCGGCCATCACACGAATTTCGCCCAGCGCTGGCCCGAAACCCTGGCCACGCATGCGGCGCTGTTCCATCCGGCGACGCGCAACGCAGGCCGCGATCTGGCATACCATCTGCTGCTCCGCCAGGTGCGCGGCGGACCGGACAGCGGCAGCGAAGCTTGGGGACGGCAGGTCGCCGGCTGGGCCCAACGCTCTGAATACGTTGAAACGACTCGCGGCAATGCCCCAGTGGCGAGTTTCGCCAACGAGTCCGCAGCAGGCCAATGGCGGCCAGCCAGCCGCACCACGGCTGAGTCGCGGGGGCGCGGTTATCCGCGCTATCACTGGCAATTGGGTGATTCCCGTGCCGATCATCTCGCCAGCCATAACCAGGACTACCTGTACTTTCAAAGTCCGCTGCGCGGCACGTTTGAGGTCGAATACGATATCCCGGGCGTGATCTGGCGAGATACGCAACTGGTCGTCGGCGGCGGCTGGGTATGGCCGCTTCACGGGTGGACGGCGTACTCCCACGGTACGCTTCGCACGGAACGCCCCCGCAGTCCAATCGTCCCGCCGTTGACGAGCGTCGGCCCCATGCTTCACGCACGCAGCGTGGTCCGCGACGGCGCGAGCCGGACCTACATCAACGGCCGCCTGGTCCATGAAGAACCTCTGGCGAACGAATACGACCCTTGGCCGACGATCCGCAATGCCGAACGTTTCACGGGATTCGCCGAGAATGTCCGCTTCTCGGGCCATCCCGAAATTCCCGGCGAACTGCGCCTCAGCGACCAGGAAGGCCTGATGGGCTGGTACGACTACTATGACGGTATGGCCGGCGGGCCCGATGCGTGGCAACTTCAAGGCAATTCATCCGCAGGCGGGATGATCGTCGGGCGCCGTTTATCTGAATTGTCGGGCACGTGCGCAGAAAACTTGTTCCGCTATCACCGGCCGATGCTTGAGGACGGGGTGATCGAGTTCGAGTTCTATTACCGCCCGGGCGAAATCGACTGCCATCCGGCGCTCGATCGCCTGGCGTTTCTCATCGAGCCGACCGGAGTTCGCATTCACTGGATCACCGACGGCGCATACGATCGCACGGAATTGGCGGCCGACAACGCTTTCGAAGAGCCGGCCTGCCGCCGCGGCGCCTCTGAATTGCCTTTGGAAAACGACGCCTGGAACCGGCTCTCGCTGGCGTTGAAAGGCGATGTCGTTCAACTGCGGCTCAACGGACGACTGGTTTACCAGCGCCGCTTGGAACTGACGAACCAACGGAGCTTCGGCCTGTTTCATTACGCCGATCAAACCGAAGCCCGCATTCGCCGCGTGCTGTGGCGCGGCGATTGGCCGCGCGAACTGCCGCCCGCATCGCAGCAGGAGTTGTCGGGCCGGTACGGCGATTTTCTAGACGCCCGCTTGGCGGAGCTGCCGGCGAAGTTCGAACACGAATTCGCCCGCGACGGCTTGTCCGACGAAGTCTTCACCCTGGATTCCCGCGACGAGAAGGCCGCGGTATCGGCGCGTTCCGACGGATTGCACATTGTACTTTCCGACGCGGAGGGCCATCGCATCGTGGGCGTGGCGCCGCGTTTGACCGTCGGCGGGGATTTTGATGCAACCGTTTCTTACGCGCAATTCCAGGCGACGACTGAGAGGGACGACAGGGCTCTGTTGACCCTGCTGAGCCGGATCGACAACCGCGCGGAAGAGGAATGCATGCTCTACCGCGCGGCCTTGCCCCGAACGGGCGATGGAAACGACGAGATCCTCGAAACGAAGGTCGCCCGGCGGCAGGGCGCCTCGTTGCGAGACCGCTTCGCCGCGCACCAGGCGTTCGAAGCGGCTTCCGGACGTTTGCGGATGGCGCGACGAGGGGACACGCTCTACTTTCTCGTCGCTGAAAATGACTCGCCGAATTTCCGTGTCGTGCGGACCGAGCAAGTGGGAACAGAGGACCTGGTTCATGAAGGATTGCGAATTCTGACGCAGGCGACAGGAGCGAGCCGCCTCGAAGTCGTATGGAAATCTTTCTCCATTCAAGCGGAGCGGCTCAGCGGAGCGGCAGTGGAAGACGCGTCAAAGCTTGTAGCTGAGCTCGACCAGCGGCGAGACGCGCTCGCGGAGCGTTTCGTTCACGATTTCACGCAAGATAAGCTGAGCGTCGATCGATTCCACCGTTGGAACTGCGAGCCTCCGGCGGAGCCGCAAGCCGGCGGTCTGCCGCTGCTCGGCGCGGAACCGACGCCTGGACGGCGGCCGGAATCGCCCCGCGTGTAGCGATGGGCGGCGATTTCGACCTCTCCCTCGATATCGACGAAATCAAGTTCGATCCGCCCAAACAAGGCGATAACTCGGCCATTTTCTTGCAGGGCGAGTTGCCGGGCGATAGGAAGCGGTTGTGCAGCGTCGTGTTCGTGGAAGACGATGGCGGCCGTCATCGCGCCTTGGTCGAAGTCCGTACGCAGAACGACGACGGCGGTTTCGAATATCGTTCCCCGCATGCGGAACCGGTGGAATCCATCGCACGAATGCGCATCGCCCGTCGCGGAAAAAGAGTGTTCTTGCTCTACTCGTCGGATGTCTCGCGTCTCGATCGCCTCCTGGCGTATGTCGATGCGTCCGACGCCGACGTGGTCAGGACCGGCGTACGAGTTTCCATCCACGCCGGCGGCGCGGAGCGCACGGCTGAGGTGCGACTCAAGAAGCTAAACATTCAAGCAGAACGCCTGACGCTTGGCGCCAACGAACCGCCGACGAAGCGGGATGAGTGAGGGGGCGATCCGCTGGATCGGCTTCCTCTCTCAATGACGCTCCAGGCTCGAGAAACCCTTGCCGCTATGGCTGGAACTGCACCGGCGCGGTTGTCATGGCGTCTCGCTGGTCCGTGAGCGAGATGAACCAGGTGTTCGCCTCCGCGGGCGGCTGGGGAGCGACGACGGTCGCATCGCCGATTTCCGCCGGCAGGCTCTTCCAGACGCGTTTTGATCTCAAACCGGTATCGGTCGTGTAGTGCAACGCGGCAGATTTGAGCGGAACGGAGCTCGTGTAAGCCAGTCGGACCTGGTCGCCTTCGATGGTCAGTTCGGCCGGGACCGGCAAGGGCTTGCCGGCGCGGCAGAAGGAATCGATAAACAACCCGATCTCCTGCGGCGCCCAGCCGGCGGGATGGCCGTGGCGCATGTTGACTTCGATTCGCATCTGCTTGCGGCCAGGCACGACGTCGAATGACTTCTGGTAGCTGTCCAGCGGGTAGTGAATGTCGTTCGTGCCGTTGACGAACAGGATCGGAACGCGGCAATGAACGAGCAGGCTCGATGGGTCGTAAGCCCGAATCCACTGCTCGCGCCGCTCGTCCAACTTGTCGATAGCCGGCTTCTGCACCGACTCGCCTTCAAATAGAAAGCCGCAGCCATAAACCGGCACGGCGGCTTGAAAGCGATCGTCGACGGATGCGACCAGGCAAGTCGTGTACCCGCCCCAACTGATGCCCGTCACCGCCGTGCGGTCCGCAGTCACTTCGGGAAACGAACGTAGCAGCGAATGGGCCCGCACGACGCTGGCCACGGCGTGGTACGGCCAATCGTCGGAGATATCGCCGCCGATGCTGTCGAATTTCTCCGTGTGCCCCTGATTCGGACCGCCATTGGGCAATCGCGTCCGCGCATCCTGCTTCGCGGTTTGGTTCGGCACGGGCGTTCCGTCTGCGCCGTAAACCGGATCGATCGGTCGGCTGCCGGACAAATCCATGGCGATGGCCGCGTAGCCGCGCTTGGCCCACATCCAGGCCCATTCGGCAAACGCGGTTCCGCCGCCGCCGTGAATCAAGACCACGCCCGGAAACTTCTCGTCGGCTTTCGCCTCGCCTAGCGTCGCCGGAGAAGCATAGAACGCGAAGACCTCTGTTTCGGCGCCTTGGAACTTTTCGCCCGCATACAGCAGTGAATGAATCGGGCCGTCCTGCGAGACCCAATGCATCTTGGGCGTCTGTTTCAATTCGGCGAGATTCCACCGCTCGATGGCCGAGCCTGCTTTTTCGTGCGATTCCTCCGCCAGCGCGGACCGACGAGCAGCAGCGCCCAAACGACGCTCAAGAAAAAACGCCGGACAGAATGGTTGCCAAGAAGAGCAAATAGGGTGCGAGCGCGATGCAAGTGGTTCATCATAGCGGGCAGTTGCTCAATGCCGAGGAGTGGTTTCGGAGGTACGCCAAACGGGGCTTTGCCGGGGAGCATCGGAGAAGGACGTTGCGCGAGGACGCGCGGCAGCATTCCTGCAGCGAGACTCTTTTGATGCGCCCGATCGGCAAGGCGTTTATCATAATCTGCCGCAAACAGCGCGAGAAGTCGGCAAGCGGCTCGCAGTCCGCACTGCGACGTCGGCGTTGGTCATGGGAAACTAATCCAACGGTGGACAACGACATATTGAACCCGGCCGCAAAAACTCGCTGCCTGGCGCTGCACAAGCCGGCGTCATCCGATAAGATCAACGGTTGTTGATGGTTTGGCGGCCGGCGCTGCTGAACGGCGAAAGAGGCGGCGAGGCTCGATGATGAACTTGCTGATCGACTGGCAGTCGCTGCTGACTGCGCCACGCAGCCAGGCATGCCATGCCTGCCGAGCAGGACGAACAGGAATTCTCGCCGCTTCTTCTGGGGCTTGGTCGCCGGGTGGCTTTCGGCCGCGCTGCTGATAGGGACTTCGCGAGCCGGCGAAGTGGACGCCGCGGCCCCTCTGCTCACGCGTTTCTGTACGGAATGCCACGGCGCCGAGGCGCCGGAAGCGCATGTCAATCTGCAGCAATTGAGCGCTCGGCCCCAGTTTGCCACCCAGTTCCGCACGTGGGAAAAAGTAATCGCTCAGGTGAAAGAGGGCAAAATGCCTCCGCCCGATGCCGAGCAGCCATCCGAAACGCAACGAAATGAATTGGTCGAAGCCGTCGCTCGAGGACTCGACGCGTACGTCAAGCGGCATGCCGGCCAACCAGGGCGCGTGGCCATGCGGCGGTTGACGAGCGCCGAGTACGCTTACTCCCTCGAGGATCTTACGGGACAACAACTGATCGACCCGCAGGAATTCGTAAGCGACGCGGTCGGGGGCGAGGGCTTCACGAACGTGGGCGACGTGCAATTCGTCCAGGACGCCACGCTGGAACGCTATCTCGAAGCCGCCAAAAAAGTCGCCTCGCACGCCGTGATCGGCGCTGGGCCATTATCTTTTGGCGCCGATCCCGGCAAGACCGGCCGAGAGTTGTCCGCCATTCTCCGCATCCAGCAGATCTATCGCTCGCACGGATTCCGCACCGCGGCGGGCGAAGGGGGCGAACCGTTCGGCTTGGCATTGTATCCCAAGGCCTTTTATGTCGCCTGGCGGTTCCGTCACCGGCAAGCATTGGGACAGGACGATGCGACCTTGGCCGAACTCGCTCGCCAGAACGGACTGGAGCCGCGCTTCGCCGAGTACATCCGCTCCATCTTGACGGCGCCGGAAAGTTCTTTTCCGACAAGCGACATCATTACACAGTGGCATGGGTTGCCAGGCCCCGACAAGCTTTCAGAGCGCGACGGCGCGCATCGCATGCGATCGACTCTACGAGCGGCTGCGTTCCTGGCAACACTTGCTGGCCTCGGCCTCTTCGGATGAGGAAGAGGCGCCAGTCTTGACCGCCGGCGCCGTCGAACTGACCAGCGAACGATCGTTCAAAGCGACATTGGACTGGCCGGACGATGCGGCCGTCGCCACGCTTGAGTTGTCCGTGCTGCCGGTTGCCAACTCGGCGGCCAGGCCGCTTGTGGCGTGGCGCAACGCCCGCCTGCGCTTCCGTCGCGAGCGGAAGTGGACCCCCTATGAACCATTGCGGACCGTCTTGGCAAGCAAGAGCGCCACGGGGTTGCAATTCGGCCGTCATCCGGCGGGCGCCGAGATCGACGGCAACGACTTCGCGCTGGGAGAAACCGAAAGCCTGACGCTGGAATTCCCCATTCCCGCCGGCGCGACAAGCGCAGCTCATCGTCGATGTCTTGCTCGACGCGAAACACGGCGACGAATGCGTCGTCCGTTGCACGGTTTCCGACGGAGTCAACCCGGGCGAAACGGCGGCGTCAACGGGGACGTACTCGGCGCTGTTAGCGGATCCGGAAGGCGCCAACTACCGCTGGCTGAAACCCGGCATCGAGGAATTCGCGGGCAAGCTGCCGGAGATTTCCCATCGCGAGCCAGCTCCCTCGGATCGCGATCCGATCCCTTCTCCGGTTGACGGCACGTACAACTCCGTCGAGCGCAATCACTTTCACGCCAAGATCAAATACCACCGTGACGACCGGTTTCTCGTCCAGCATTTGCTGGACGATGCGACGCGCCGGCGGCTGGACCAGGCCTGGGCCGACCTGTTGACCTCGTTCGACTATCACGACGAGTTCTTCCGCGTCGTGGCCAAGAAGTATCAATTGCCTGCGGACCGCCGCGTGAGCGAACTTGACGGCGGCTGGATTGCCCGCCTGCCGGCCGAGCCTCGTGCGTTTGTCGAACGGTTGCGCGATGATTACGTCTCGGCGAGTCGCGCACTGGCGGAGGCCGAACCGCAGCACGTCGAACAGGCGTTGGCATTTGCCGAGCGAGCCTGGCGACGTCCATTGAGCGCTACCGAACGGCAGCGGCTCCGCACTTTCTACGAGTCCTTGCGGCAAAACGGCGAAATGGCCCACGGGCCGGCCTTACGACTTCTGCTGGTCCGCGTGCTGGCCGCTCCCGCGTTCTTGTATCGCGCGGAAGCGCCTCCGCCGTCCCCGGCCGCCGCGCCGCTTACCGACTGGGAACTTGCCAGCCGCCTGAGTTATTTTGTCTGGTCGTCGATCCCCGACGATGAACTTCGCCGCGCTGCGGCGGAGGGTCGCTTGCACGAACCGGCCGCGCTGGCTGAGCAAGCGCGACGTATGGTCCGCGATCCCAAGGTCCGCCGGCTGGCGGCCGAATTCTTCGGCCAATGGTTGGGCTTTTATCGCTTCGATAAGCACCGCGGCATCGATGCCGGCCGGTTCCCCGAGTTCACTGATGCGCTAAAGCGGTCGATGCATGAGGAAGCTGTGTCCTTCTTTGCTTATATCGTGCGACAAGACCGGCCCATCAGCGAGATGCTGTTTGCCGACTACACGTTCGCTGATGGGCAGCTTGCGCGGCACTATGGCCTGCCGGCGAGCGAAGCGCTGCAGGCCGAAAAGGTTGAAGGAGTCGGCCCGTTACATCGCGGCGGGTTGTTGCGATTGGGGGCCGTATTGACGGTCACCTCGGCCCCGTTGCGAACCAGTCCCGTGAAACGAGGCGATTGGATTTTGCGACGCGTGCTGGGAACCCCCGTGCCGCCGCCCCCCGCCGACGCCGGCTCGATCGCGGCCGATGACGTGCAGGCCGACGGCCAGACGTTGCGGCAGCGGCTGGAAGCACATCGGCGCGAAGCCTCGTGCGTGAATTGCCACTCGCGCATGGACCCGCTCGGATTCGCGCTGGAGCATTACGACCCGGTCGGCCGCTGGCGCCAGCAGTACCGCGACGACCAGCCGATCGACGCCAGCGGAGTGCTCAATGACGGCGTCGAGATTTCCGGGACGCAGGGCTTGCTCGACTACCTGAAGGGCCGGCAGCAGCAGTTCCATAATGTGCTAAGCTCGCGGCTGCTGGGTTATGCCTTGGGCCGCGCCGAGTTGGCTTCTGACCGGCCGCTGTTGAAGGAAATGACCGACGAAGTGGGGACAGGCGGCAAGTTCGCCGACCTGGTCGCAAAGATCGTATTGAGCAGGCAGTTCCGCTACCGTAGCGGCGGCGAGTCGACAAGCGAGCCTGACGCGTCTGCAGCAGGAGTGCAACCATGAGCCCTTTGAAGAAAAACCGCACTCGGGCTTCGCGTCGAGCCTTCTTGCGCGGCTGCGGCGTGACGCTCACGCTTCCTTGGCTGGAGTCGCTCGCCTGGGCGACGGAGCAAGCCTCGCGTCAACCGAACAAGGCAACCGAGCCGCCTGTGCGCTTTGCCTGCTTGTTCTTTTCCAATGGCGTCGAGCCGGAACACTGGTGGGCTCGAGGCGAAGGCGCCGAAATGAAGGTCGGCCCGGGGCTCGAGCCGATGCAGCCGTATTGCGAAGACCTGGTCTTCCTGCGCGGGCTCTACAACGAGCAAGCGGCGAGCCATAAGAGCGCCCATCTGGGAAGATCGCCGAACCTGCTCTCCGGCGCCTGGGTCAGCACCGATCAGAGCGATATCCGCGTCGGCAAGACGTTCGACCAGGCCCTGGCCCACACCATCGGCAAGCAGACCCCCGTGTCGAGCCTGGTATTGGGCATTGAGCCGACGGAACTGCGGCTGGAAGACGGCCTGTCGATGCTCTACGGGTCGAACATCTCTTGGGCCGCCGACAGTAAACCCGCGACGAAAGAGATCTACCCGGCTCGCGTCTTCGATTTGCTCATCGGCGACGGCAAGGGCCGTCAGTCGGACCGCAGCGTGCTGGACGAGGTGCGGCTCGACGCTCGAGAGCTGAAACGCCGCGTCAGCCGAGCGGACCGCGAGAAGCTGGACGAATACCTGGAGTCGGTGCGCAGCATCGAGACTCGCATCTCCCGCGCCGGCCGGGACGGCCGATTGGAAGGCTGGCAGCCGGCCTTGACGGCGCCCAACATGGCGCGTCCGGCCGATCCGCTGCCGCAGGACATTCCGGTCCACATGCAGTTGATGTGGGATCTGATTGTGCTGGCGTTCCAGATGGACAAGACGAGGATCGCCACCTGCATGCTGAACAATGACCTTTCGCAGATGAACTTCGGCTTCCTGGAAGGGGTCCACGGCAGCTTGCACCTTGATCTGACGCACAACGGCCGCGATCCCGAGTTGGAAGCGATGTACCTCAAGACCAACCAGTTCCACGTTTCGCAGTTCGCGTATCTGGTGAAACGTCTCAAGGCGATCGACGAAGGGGAGCGGTCGCTGTTGGACAACTCGGTGCTGTTGTGCTGCTCCAACTTGTTCGATGGAGACAAGCACCAGGCGGACGAGATGCCGATGCTGCTGGCCGGCCGCGCCGGAGGACGGCTGAAAACTGGCCGCGTGCTGGATTACCTCTCCGCCGGCGATGCCAACCGCCGGGCGTGCAGTCTGTATCTCTCCTTGATGGAGTTGATGGGCGCACCACAACGGCAATTCGGCGACGCTGACCGCCCCCTAGCGCGACTGCTGTGAGCGTTTGCAGCAATGCCGCCGCTTTTTTCGACGATTCGCTCCAGCGGTCCGGCGCGGCATGCATGTTGCGGCGGCTTTGAACCTGCGCGCGCGACCGACTCGAAGGGCATGCGTTAGAAAGGAGCGAACATGAAACGCTTTGCAATGCTTGGGCTCGCCGCGACTTTGGTTTGCGTGGGTTGCTCCGATTCGCAACCGACTGCCGCGCCGCCGCCCGGCGAAGTGGATCCTGGCTTCATGCAAGGGGAACCCCACATCAGCACGGGAACCGGCGGCATAGGGAGCGGGCCGACCGGAACCGGAGGCAGCCAGCCCGTGGATCATCCGCCGAGAGCGCCTCGAGCCGCGCCGCGTATACAAGCCGGGACGACTCGTCGGGCGCCGCTAGCCGGCGACGGCCTGTCGCCAAACAGTTTGGTCCGATCGATCTGGCCGTTGGTCTCACGCCAGCCAGCGGTCGATGACCTTGCCGCCTACGTCCGTCAGGCGGAAGTCGCGGCCCTGGTGGCGGTGCGTGAGCTTCAGGTGGTCGAGACCGAACAGGTGCAGCAGCGTGGCGTGGAAGTCGTTGACGTGTACCGGATCGTGAGCTACGCCCCAGCCGATGTCGTCCGACTCCCCGTAGACCTGGCCGCCGCGAATGCCTCCGCCGCTCATCCAGAGCGTAAACGAGAACGGATGATGATCGCGGCCGGAAGGGGCCTTGCCGGGCGTGCGGTTCTCGCCCAGCGGCGTGCGGCCGAACTCGGCGCCCCAGACGACCAAGGTGCTGTCGAGCAGGCCGCGCTGCTTGAGATCCTTAAGCAGCGCGGCAATCGGCTGATCGACGACCCACGAGTTGTAACGCAAGTCGCCTTCCAGGTTGCTGTGCTGGTCCCAGGCCTCGTAGATGATGTTCACGAAGCGAACGCCGCGCTCGACCATCCGCCGCGCCAGCAGGCAATTGCGGGCGAAAGATAGATGGGCATTGGCCACGTTGCCGCGGCCGGTGGCTTGGGGATGTTGCGCACGGTCTACGCCGTAAGCCTCCCGCGTGGCCGCGGTCTCTCCGCTCAGGTCGATCAGTTCGGGCGCGGCGGACTGCATCCGGAAGGCCAGCTCATAGCTTGCGATCCGGCTGGCGATCTCCGGGTCTTGCATCTCGGCGAAGCGCGACTCGTTGAGCGAACGGAGCGCATCGAGTCCGCGGCGCTGCAACTCGGGCGGCAGTCCCTTGGGGTTCGCCAGGTTCAGCACCGGTTCGCCCTGGTTGCGGAACAGCACGCCGGCGTAATGCGATGGCAAAAAGCCGCTGGACCAGAGCGAGGCGCCGCCGCTGGAACCGCGGCCGCTGGTCAGCACCACGTAGCCCGGCAGGTTCTGCGATTCGACGCCCAAGCCGTACGTCAGCCAGCTTCCCATCGTCGGCAGTCCGAACGTCGCCCGGCCACAGCTCAGCAGCAACTGGCCCGGGTGGTGATTGAACTGCTCGGAGAACATCGAGCGGACCATCAGCATATCGTCGGCGCAGGTTGCCAGGTTGGGCAGGAAGTCGGAGAACTCCATGCCGCACTCGCCGTGCTTCGACCACTTGCGCGGCGAGCCCATCAATACGGCCTCTTCTTTCTTGATGAAGGCGAACCGCACCTTCTCCACCATCTCCGGCGGCAACGGTTTGCCGTCCAGCTCATTGAGCTTTGGCTTCGGATCGAACAGGTCAAGGTGTGAGGGAGCGCCTGCCTGGAACAGGAAGATGCAGTTCTTGGCCTGGGGCGCGAAGTGGGGCGGCTTGACCGCCAGCGGATTGCTCGCCGCCGCTGCGGAATCGCCCGCCACGGCGGCGGCCGGCGACAGTGCTCCGCTGCTGTCCAGCATGGCGCCGAGCGCCGCCATGCCCAATCCACTTGCCGTGCTGGTCAGAAATTCACGCCGCGTTTGCGCGAGGCGCTGCTCTAAGGGCGTCATCGTGCGTCACTCCCGCGTTATGAACTCGTCCAGGTTGATCAGAACCCGGCTGGTTGCGATCCAGGCCGCGTTATCGTAAGGGGCGGCGCCGGGTGCTGCGTCGGCGCCGAGGATCTGCTTGGCCTCTTCCGGCCGGCTGCGATACCAATCGCGCGCAGGCCGCCAGCAATTCGGCCAATTCCGTCAGTTCCGCTTCGCGCGGCGGGCGAGCCGCGCAAATGCGGAAGCCAAGCGTCAGCCGACTTTGATCGTCGGTTGCGGCAGAGGCAAGCAACCGCCGAGCCAGACCTCGCGCCGCCTCGGAGAACGTCTCGTTGTTCAACGTCGTCAGCGCCTGCAGCGGCGTGTTCGAGGCGCACCGTTCGACGCACGTCAGGTTGGCGTCGGGACAGTCGAAAGTGGTCAGGTTGGGATGCGGCGCCGTCCGCTTGAAGAACGTGTACATGCCGCGGCGGTAACGCTCGGCGCCCTCCGACGGTTTCCATTTGAAGTTGCCCGCGTAGCTCAATTCGGCGATGCCCGCCGGCAGCGGCGGAAATACGCTGGGGCCGCCGATCTTCCTGGAAAGCAGTCCGGCGGCGTCGAGGCTGATGTCGCGCACGATCTCTCCTTCGGCCCGCAACCGGTTCTGCCGCGCCAGCCAAAGGTTCTGCGGATCGGTTTCGAACAGCTCGGGCCTGTGCCTGGACGCTTGCCGATAAGTCGCCGACATCACGATCCGCTTGACCAGCGATTTCCGCGACCATGCCGCGCCGGGCGGAAAGCGCGAGGCCGCGACTTCGGCATTCGGCGACGCAGTCTGCCCTGCGGCGGCGCCACGGCCGATGAACTCCGCGGCCAGCCAATCGAGCAATTCCGGGTGCGTCGGCGGTTCGCCGCGAACGCCGAAATCGCTGGGCGTGCGGACGATGCCGACGCCAAACAGCAGCCGCCAGACATGATTGACCGTTACGCGCGGAGTCAGCGGGTTATCGGGCGACACCAGCCACCGCGCCAGGTCGAGCCGATCGGCGACGCCGTCTTCTTTGCGCGGCTTCATCGACGGCAAAGTTGCAAGGCCGCCGGGCGTGACTTCCAAATCCAGCAACGGCTCCAGGAATTCGCCCCGCTTGAGCACGTAGGTCTTGCGCGGGTTTTCCTTTCGTTGCGTGATTACACGAACCGTCAGTTCCGGCTTCGGCGGCGCCTTTTTCTTAACCGCTTCCAGCTTGGCCAGCAGATCTTTCGTGCAGGGCGCCTGGCCGCTGAAATAGTCGAGTAATTGCTGGCGCTGCGCAGTCGTTGCGCTTGTCCTTGGCCACGGCCAGCGCCTTGACGACCGGCTCCGGCAACGTGGCGCCCGGCTCGATGCCGGTTTGCAATGAGAGCTTGAATCGCCCGATCGTATGTTGCGAGCCATATTGCTGGCTGAGGCGAATCCGCACGAACTGCGGCGCCGTTTCGGCGAGCGGCTCCTGCAAGCTCAATACGGCCCAATGGGGCTTGGCGAATTGCGGAGCGATCGCCCACCCGCTCTGCGGGTCGCCATCGATGACGTGCTTTGCCAGCCAGGGCTGGTCGCCTTGTTCAAAGTCGGCCTTGGCGCCGGCGAACTCCAGCTTGCGAACTGCAGTGAAATCGGCATTGGGCGAAATCTCGACCGTCATTTCCGACAGCACGAAATTGCCGTGCGCGACGCGGCCCGGCCCCTTGGCCGGCAGCGAGTTGTCCGGCAGCGCGTCGAGCCGGATGGCGCCGATGCCCGCCGCCGAGGTTTTGCCCGTGATTGTGTAGATTGCCCGTTCGGGATTCATTCCTGAGGCCAGCAACGAACCGTCCGCCTGCGGCGTAAACGTCACGCCGCCGTCGCTCGTGACTTGCACCTCTTCCAGCGGGTGCAATTTCAAAGGATTGGCGGCGGACTGGGCCAGCCGGCTCTGCGTCTCTTCTTCCCAGGCCGCCAGCGCCGGAGCGAGCTTTGCCTGTTCGGCCTTCAGAGCGGCGGCGGCCTCGGCCACTGCGGCGTCGTGCGCTGCTTTGGCCGGCCCGTAGGCCGCTACTTCTTCGGGCGACTTGGGGACGACGGTCGTCTGCTCGTCGCCGTTGTTGAACACGGCAAACAATTGATAGTACTCGCGCTGGCTGATGGCATCGTACTTGTGCGAATGGCAACGAGCGCAACCGACCGTCAAACCCAGCCACACCGCTCCGGTAGTCTCGGTGCGGTCGAAACACGCCTCGACGCGAAATTGTTCTTTGTCCGTCCCGCCTTCAGTATTGGTCAGCGTCTGGCGATGAAAGGCCGTGGCCAGCCGATCGAACGGGGTGGCTTCGGGCAGCAAGTCGCCCGCAATCTGCTCGATCGTGAACTGGTCGATCGGCATGTCGGCGTTGATGGCATCGATGACCCAGTCTCGCCAGCGGTAGGCGTCAGGACGCGGATTGTCCTTCTCATAGCCGTCGGAATCGGCGTAGCGGGCCATATCGAGCCAGTGCCGTCCCCAGCGCTCGCCGAAGTGGGGCGAGCTGAGCAAGCGGTCGACCAGCGTCTCGTAAGCATTTGGACTCGCGTCGTTGACGAAGGCGTCGACTTCCTCGACGGTAGGCAGCAGACCGAGCAGATCGAGCGTCAGCCGGCGGATGAGCGTATAGCGGTCTGCCTCGGGCGAAGGCGTGATGCCGCGCTTTTCGAGCTCGGCCAGAACGAACTGGTCGATCGGGTTGACGGCCCAGTCGGCGCATTTGACCGCCGGCGGCGGTTGCAGCCGGAGCGCCTGATAAGCCCAGTGCGCCGGCCGGTCACTTGCGGCCGTCTCCGCTTCGGGCCAGACGCAGCCCTGATCGATCCAGGCCCGGAGCACTCCGACCGTTTCGGCGGAGAGCCGCTCTCCTTCAGGCGGCATGACGTTGTCCGGATCGATCGCCGCGACGTAGTGGATCAGCCGGCTTTCAGCGCTGTTGCCTGGCTGGATCACTCGTCCCAAGTCGCCGCCTTGCAGCGCCAGGCTGCGACGGTCTAGCCGCAGGCCGGATTCCTGCTTCTCGGCGCCATGGCAAGACCAGCAATGTTTGGCCAGCAGCGGCTGCACATCGCGTGCAAAGTCGATCTTGCTCTTCGCGGCCGGGGGCAATTCTTCCGCCACGGCACGAGTCGCTGCCGCGCCGCAGGCCAACGCCGCCGCCAGGCATATCCATTTCATAGAAGCTTCCCGAGTCAAGCAGGCCCGTTTGCCACGCCGTCAACAAAGCTGCGAGCACAAACTCGCTGGCTAACGCCGAGTTTCGATTTTAACCGATGCTGGGTCGCATACCTCGCGCGGCTGCCCAATTCGGCCAATCTTTCTGAGATTTCAGGGGCAACGAGCCAACACGGGACTAATTTCGCATTTGATCCCGGCGGACCGAACTTGCGCTGGGCTGTCGGCGGCTTCTGCAGGACTTATCGATCGGTCCGGGCACGCCAACCGAACGGGACGAACTGCACAATCGGTCGGCCCGGCGCCGCATCGCTCCTGGGCGAATTAAGAACTGACGTGACGCACCCGGCCCGGCTCGATCCACTTTTCCCAGACGCGGCGCGGCGTGTCGCCATCTTCATACGCCACGCCAAATTGCGGCATGGCTTCCGGTCTGGGTTTGAGACGCAATCCGGCAAAGTTGGTGAGCAACTGCTCGACCTGGTCGTACGCGGTCAGAAAGTCCGGAAAGTGCAGCACCTCGTGCGGCAGGTCTAACTTGCGAACCGCCTCCAGGAACATCTCGCTCAGGTGCCGGTACTTGGTTTCCGTGATGTCAACGCTCCCCCACTCGTTGACTAAGCCGGCGTTCTCGCTCAGAGAAACGGCCAACTGCCGCGGATCTCGCAGCAGGATCAGTACCCGCAGTTCGGACTTCTTGCCGGCCCACCGCTCCAGGAACTCCGGCCTGCCGCAATCGAGGAAGTGGGGCTGCTTGAACACTGAGCGATCGTAGCGGTCGATGATCAGATCGCAGGCTTCCAGGTTCCGCCGCTTGAGCTGATCCAGCGCCACGCGAGCAAAGCCTTCTTCCAGGCCTCTGTTCGTCTCGCGTTTGTAATCGCCGCCAGGATCGTGCCCCATCATTTTGCAGAAGGCCGCAAGCAGCGTCGTTCCGGACCGCGGCGTTCCCGTGATCAACAACATGGTCTTCCCTCAATGCGGCTCACAGGGATTGCATGAACAGAAGATGAACTAGATTTGGCGTATACTTCCGTTGGGGCAAGTCTAAGGGCTGGGCAGGGCCGCGCCAAGCTTGTGCCGACGCGGATAATTGCCTACGAAGTACCGTATGTCTTTGCCAACACAAAGCCCCCCCGTTCCGATCGCTGTATGCCGGATCCGTCGTGAGCGTGCGCGAATATTGCTGCCGGGCTGGGCGCGAACGGTCCGGCCGGCGAAGAGCATTCCAGCGGTAAAGACACCTTACTCATGGGGCGAGGCGCCTTCGCGAAGTATTTCGGCCGCCGCACCGTTACGGCCGACGTCAACCAGGCCGTGTGCTTTACGTCGACACATTGTAGGTGGCGGAACGGCCTAATAGCCTGGACGTGGCGCAGACGTACCTGGCCAAGCCAGCGGACTGGAAGAATGCCCAGGGGATCCCGCAGATTGGTGGCGAGAGGGACGAAGAGCGCGAGAAGACTGGAGAAGTCGTCGGCGAACGCCGAAGGTGGCCAACTTCTCGCGGCCATCTTGGCCAACTTGGACGTTTCGGCCGGGGGGGCGACCGGCCGTTGCGCAGTTCAGGAGACCGAGTGTCAGCAGGCAACGACCGGGAGGGAGCACGAAGGTGGCCAACTTCTCGCGTCCATCTTGCCCAAGTTGGCCGCCTTGCGGGCAGCTACCTCGCCTCCGCGGCGCCGCTTTCAGCGCGGCGCGGCGCCGAACTGTCGCGAAGGCAATACAAATGCGTCCGTGTGCGGATCAGAAGCGCCGACTCGAGCAGGGCCGGCGTGGCCAAGATGTCGCCGTCGAGCGAGTTCTCGGCGAGCAACTCGAAAGCTCGCGCTGGCTTGATGACGGTCGTGATCCCGCCTTCGCTGCAAAAATAGATCTTGCCGTCGGCATACAGTGGCGACGCCCAATACGCTCCGCTCAGCCGCTGTCGCCACAGTTGTTCGCCCGTCCGCGCATTGAGACAGGTAACGACGCCCAAGTCGCTGACCATATAAAGTTCGTCACCCACCAGCAGCGGCGATGGGTTGGCCGGCGCCTGCTGCTTCACTTTCCAGGCGACGTTCGATTCGGTGACATCCCCCTCGCCGCCGGGCCGGATGGCCCACAGTTGAGGTTTGGCGTAGCCGGTGCAGATATAGAGCAGGCCGTGCCCAAACACGGGCCGCGGAACGTTGGAAAAGCCGGGCGAGTAGTTCACGTGCCACAGTTCCTTGCCTGTCGCCGGATCGTAAGCGAACACGCGCTGCGCGGCCGGGCTGATCAACTCCTGCCGGCCGTCGGCTTCAATTACCAGCGGCGTGCAGAAGGCTTTGCGGAATTCTCGCCGGGCCGGCAGCTCTCCCGAACGCTCCGTTTTCCAGATGGTTTTGCCCGTGAACTTATCGAGTGCGATGATGTACTGCACGTCGCGGCCGTCGCAATGCACGATCAAGAAATCGTGCCAGACGATCGGCGAGCTGCCCGGCCCTTCCTGGTGATCCAGCTTCAGTTCCTGGTTGGTCCACAGCGTCTTGCCGTCGACGGTGGAAATGCAGGCCGTGCCGGACGTGCCAAAATGAATGTAGAGCCGGTCGCCGTCGAGCACGGACGAAGGCGAGGCGTGACTGTTTTTACCGTTGACCGGCGGCGGATCGTCGGTCCGCAGCACCTCTCGCTGGCTCAGCAGCTTGCCGGTGGTCGCGTCCAGGGAGGCTACGCCGAGCGACCGCCCTTCTTCGAGCGCGTAGGTCAGCCATGCCACCCCGCGGCCTACGACCGGAGAAGAATGCCCTTGGCCCGGGAGAGCGGTTTTCCAGGCCACGTGCTTGGATTCGCTCCACTCGAGCGGCAGGTCATGTCCGTGCCCGTGGCCTTGTCCGCCAGGACCGCGGAACTGCGGCCAGACGTCTTCAGCCTGACCAAGGCCGGGCGGCGCAACCAACGCAGCCGCGGCCAATGCCATCCAGATTCCACGCAAGCTCATGGATAACTCCGTACTCTTTCGCACTCACGCCAACGCAACCACCCGGTTCGGCGCCAGTATAGCTCGAAATGTGCGGCTCGCGAACGGTAGGTCGCCCATCGCGCCGCTTAACCTGTGCGGCGGCACGCCATGTCGTTTTCGCCTATACTCAATGCTCTCGCCTCCCGAATGCCCGTTTCCCGCCATGATCCTCGCCATGAATTGTCCGCCGCGTTTCCGTCGACTCCTGGTTTTCGCCAGCCTTGGGATCCTGACGCCCGCGATCTTGCCGCAAACATC
Organism: Pirellulales bacterium; assembly: GCA_963786255.1. GTDB lineage: Bacteria > Planctomycetota > Planctomycetia > Pirellulales > JAICIG01 > JAICIG01. The sequence continues at coordinate 17,509 of CAWAYY010000025.1, read as the reverse complement.
GCCCGCCGCGCATGACGGCGCAGACTGGAACGAGATTTTTACCGCGATCGGCCGCGGCCGGCGCCGCGTCGTAATCCTGAATCATCCGCGCGACATCCACTCCGGCTTTCGCCCCTTCGATCCGCAACGGCACGTCGCCATCGCCGGCGAAAATCTGGACGGCTGGAAGCTGGAAGCCAACGCCATGGAACTGGTCAATTCCGGCGCCTTGCAAAGCGATGGCCAGCGGCTGATCGCCGATTGGTTCGGCTTGCTGAATGCCGGATTCAAGATCGCACCCGTCGGCTCCAGCGACTCGCACGACGTTTCGCGGTCGATCGTCGGCCAGGCCCGCACCTACGTTCGCTGCCGCGATGCCGACGCCGGCATGATCGACGCCGGGGAAGCGGTCGACAATTTCCTTGCCGGGCGGGTGCTGGTCAGTTTTGGACTGGCGGCCGACGTGCTGGTTATGCGCTGCGGCTCGTCGAGGACGCGGATGGCGACGCAAAGCGACTGACGGAGCTGTTGCAGCCCTACGACGAAGCAGTTGCCGTCCAGGTCGCGGCCGTCTTGCGCGCGTGACCAACTCTTCGCCGGTTCGACTCTCGACGCACTTTTGGATTCTTCCGCCTCCGCCATGCGCGCCGGCGTACGAGATTACGTCGAAGGGTGGAAAGCGAGCGAAGCCGCACGGCGGTAAGTACGCCGTGCGGTCGCCAGGCGGAACGCAACGCCTGACGTCGCTCGTATTTGATGGGCGGTTCCCGAGACCGCGCAGCGGCGGCGCCGCGTCGTTATCTGACCAAAGACACCGGCACGCTGCTTTCCAGGATCTTGATGATGGCCTGCTGCAGGTGAGAGACAATCGTGGACTGATCTCCGTAGACCAGCTTGTAGCTGGGCATGTTGTCGTTGACGTTGCCGACCTTCTGCATCTGGTTCAAGGTAGCGATGTTCGCCGCGGCCGAGGAGCTGCTGGGAGCGAAATAAGGTCCGAAACCGATGCAGTGGATCTGCACGGGCTTGTTCGGCGTTGAGTAGCCGGGCGTGGCCGCCGTCTCGAGATTGCAGATGTTCTGGCAGATCGAGTAAATCTGCGAGGTCACCGTCGACGAGTTGTCGCCGTAGCCGTAGACGGCGTAGGGGTATTCGCTGCCGCCCGGGTTGGAGCCGTCGTAACGCACATTATAGTAAGAGTTGTACGAGCCGCCGTTGGTCAACGAAGCCGAGGCCGTCGTGTTGGGCGCACCATCCGTCTCGAAGATGATAATTTTTTGCGCCCCGCGGCGCCCGTTGCCGCCGGCGTCGCCCGCCGGCGCGCCGCCGTTGTAGTTCAGCAGCGACGAGGCGCCGCTGAACTGATTATAGGCCAGCATCAGCGGCATGGCGTAACAGGTGCCGCCGAAGGCCCGCGGCACTTCCAGATTGTTGGAGTCATAAGGTCGGACCGTGGCCGTCGAGGCGCCGATCGTCGCCGGCGGATACCAGAGCGACTCCTGCATGCTGGCGTAGTCCCGGCCCAGCGCCATGCGCGGGCGGTTGAAACGCGTGCCGCTGAAGTCGTTCGCCGAGTTCTTCGGCACGCTGAACATGATCATCGAGACGAAGTCGTTGGGATGATTGCTCTGGATGTCCGTCAGCGCCGCTCGGATGCCCAGCTTGCAGGCGTACATCGGCGCTTCGTGGCACGTGCCCGGCCACCAGCAGAAGCGCGAAGCGTACGGCGAGTACTCGTACCACATGTTGTAATTGCCGAGGAAGTCGATCATCGACAGGGGGCCGAACCAGAAGTGCAGCCGGGGCCGCAAGGGATTGTCGGCGTAGTTCATGTACGGCTTCGGCGAGCCCGACAAATAGCTCTTGGGCGTGATTTTGACCGTGCCCCACGAATAGTCCTTGCCATAGCCCAGGTAGCCGATCTTGCCGCTGCAGTAGACCTTGTAAGAACCATTGCCGTTGTCGATCGTGCCCAGCACGTAGTCGATATAGTCCTTCCAGAACCGCTGATTCATGTCGCTGGGCGGATTGCTGGACAGGTCGATGGAAGTAGGGATCTGGTCGTAGTACAGGATTCTTCCCGACTGCAGACGCGACGGGAACGGATTCGGACCGATCGACGTAATGAAGTTCAGGATCGCGTCGTAATTGATCGCATAAGTCGAACCGCTCGGCGCCTGCCAATTGCCGCTCGAGTCCCAGAGCTTGGAGTTGTCGTCCATCGGGGTCGTCGAGCCCGGATAGGTGAAGTACCGCTTGCGCCAGTCGTTCGCCTGCCCGTCGGCGCCGACGCTCGGATCGGGCGGCCAGATAAAGAAGGTCTTGCCGAAATAGCCAGGTCCTTGCGTGTAGCGATTGAAGGCGGCGGTCATGCCGTAGGCGGAGTATCCGCTCGACTCAAACGTCGCGTCGCGAGTCGAATTGCTCACCGAGGAAATGTTCAAGACTTCGGCGGCGGTGTGCGCATAGGAGCTGCCGCCGTTCTGGTCGGTCTTGAGGCAGTCGTCTCCGCCGGGCGAACTGGCGAAAGCGGCATCCGGCGTCGGCGAACGCGGGCGTGCCGCCGGCATCCTGGTAGAAGTCCGCGCAGATCGGCGCGCGTCCGTCGCTGGTGGTGGAGGTGATGTTGGCCGGCTCGTAGGGCGCCGGAAAGTAGCTGGCGGTCATCGCCGCTGAAGAGACGGCCGAGTAGTGACCGAACAGCGGCACGTTGCCGTCGGGGTTGTTCGTCGTTCGCGTACCGGTGTAGGGCTCGCCCGCGAGGCTCTGGAACCGCATCGACCCCGAATAGTCGAGAATGATTGCCACGTCGCGCGGGCGGTGGACGGCCGTCGCGGTGGCTTGCAAGCTGGGCACGAAGGCGCCTAGCACCTTGGAGAAGGCCATCTGCGAGCTGACGTCGGGCGAGACCGTGGCCTGCACCAGCGTCCAGTTCTCCGACGATGGGCCAGGGAACTGGCCTTCGAAGCGACCCGCCGTGGCGTTATAGACGTAGCGGCCGATCTTCACGTTGACTTGCGAGCTGCTGATGCCCGCCGACAGCACGCGGTTTTGAGTCGCCGCTTGTTGAGCCGTCGGCGCGACGGCGGCGTAGTTGTTGTTGGCGCCGTTCTGCGTATCTCCGTTCAACGTTCGCACGCCGGACAAGGCCGTCAGGTCCGCAACGTCCTGACACTGCGTTCGCGCGGCGGCGAGCATGCCCAAATCGATCGCCAACGCCAGGAAGGCCATCAGCGGAATCAGGCAAACCAACAACAGGACGAGAATCGTGCCGCGCCGCTTCCGCCGATTGGATCGTTTCATGATTTAAGTCTCCGCCGCTTGCTGAAAGTGATCCGTATTCCGACAGAAGTCCGCGTCTCAATCGCCTTCGCAGGCCATGACGGCGTGAGCCTGCACGGGCAACGAGCTCGACATGTAAAGCAGATTCGGCACGGCCGACTGGAACGTGCCGGTAACTTTGACGCAGATGTACTGCCCGGCTGCCGCCTCGGTCCAGGCGCCGACGTTGTTGCCGAGCGAGTCCGACTGGTAGACGTCGATGGCCTGCGAGTTGAGTTGTTGGCCGGCGAGATAGTTGGAAACCACGTTCGTTACGTCGGTCGTGGCATTGCCCAGCGTCGTGCCGTCGATAGTGACGGGCTGCACGTGCGAGACGGCGTAGCGACAGCCTTCCCGGGCCGCATTGGTCGTCAGGTGCAGCATCATCAGGTAACGGCTGTATTCGAAGACGCCAAGAACGAACAACAGGCATAGAGGCAGCACCAAGGCCGTTTCCACCAGCGTGGCGCCTTGCCGCCGCCGGAACTGTTTGTGAGCGGAAAGGCGGGCGGCATGGCAATCGGACTCCTCAATAAGGCAACTGCGTATCGACGGTCACTTCCGAATCGTTGAGCGAGACCCAATGGGTCGTTGCGCTGATCTGGTCGGCCCCGGTTACGCTGGGCAGCAGAATCCACCGCAGGCTGTCGAACGCGGCGCCGGACGGAATCTTCACGCTCAATTGGAACTTGTCGAGCGGCTGTGCATCCGTCGGATCGGTCCAGGTATTGGCGCTGTTGTTGACAAACGTGATTTGAGCGCCGCTCACGGCTGCCGCAGGCAGGCCCGAGGCGGTTAGATAATCTCGCACGGCTTGCTGCACTCCGCCGACGGTGACGGGCACGCCATCGAGCGTGCCTTGCGATGCGATCCGGGCGCCGTCATGAACCGCATTGGCAAGGATTTGCTGCACGTGGGCGATGCGGCCGACTTCCCAGACTCCCAGCATGAACAGCAGTAACAGCGGCAGGCAAATAGCCGCCTCGACGGCGGCGGCGCCGCATCGGGCGCGGTGCAAGGAGCGCACGGAAACAGCTCTGGCAAGACTGCGCATGATACGAGAGCCGGTTTGCGGTTGTTGCAGGCCGGAACTCCTGCGGGCGGAAATGCCGTTCCGGATTAGGAAGTGCTCAACGCTCTATCGCATCCCGCTCGTCGGCAGCCTGAAAGCCGCCGGGCTCAACGCGAATCCGCGGCACGCAGTGCGAGCGGAATCGTTGGTCTCCGCGCCGGCGTTTTCATTCGCTCGGCGGGCGGGCAGCCCCTTGGTCCATACGAATGAAACGTACGTCACGGCAGGCAATCGTCAACTCGTGCGACGCAAATTCATCGACAAGCGATGGACTGCGCAGCCGCAGATGCAATCGTCGTTCGACTGCCGCCAGGCAGCGCTCTAACCGATCAGAAGGCGCTCTTCGCATGGCCGCCGTCCACATTGTACGCGGCCCCGGTGATGAAGCTTGCTCGTTCCGAGGCAAGAAACGCGACCAGCCCCGCGACTTCGTCGGGGCGGCCGAACCGGCCCAGCGGAACGTCGCGCTTGCCGATCGCTTCCAGCACGCCGTCGACCGTGTCGCCCTGGCTGCGGGCAAGATCTTCCGCCATGCGGCGCCAAAGCGGCGTATCGATACGGGCCGGGCAAACCGAATTGACGGTCACATGCGGCGCCAGTTCCAACGAAAGCGTCTTGGAGAAGGCCAGCACGGCCGCTTTGGCGGCGTTGTAGTCGCCGCGGCCGGCGGGCGGCTCTCGACCGTTGATTGAGGCAATGTTGATGATCCGGCCGTCGCCTGCTGTCCGCAGATGCGGGATGGCCGCCCGGCTAAAACGAACGGTCGCCAACAGCACCAGATCCAGCATCTGTTGCCAGTCCGCGTCGCTCGTTCGCCAGTCATGCCCTACTTTTGAGTCGCCCAGGTTGTTCACCAGGATGTCGAGTCCGCCCAGAGCTTCCAAGGCGACGGCAAACGCCCGCTCAATGTCCTCGGCGCGATGGCCGTCTGCTTGGATCGGGATCGCTTGGACGCCGTTCGCGCGGGCGAGCCCTGCCGTTTCTTCCAATGCCTCAGGAGCTGCGCGACGAAAGCAACGTCGGCGCCTTCTCTTGAGAGCTCAAGTACGATCGCCCTGCCGATACCGCGGCTTCCGCCGGTGACAAGCGCCGCTTGCCGCGCAATCCCAATTCCATCCCTCGCAACTCCTCGCCTGCTTGACATGGGCTCGGTCCGCCACACCGCTTCGTCGCGCGAGACTATAACGCATTTGTCCTGAAACGGAATACGCGAGTTCCCAAGAATGGCCGGCCTAGCCGCCAAAAACCAAATAGCGAACGCCCAACAACAGCAATACCAGGTAGATGGCGCTGCGAAGACGCTGCTGCGGCACGTAGCTCAACAGCCAGTTGCCGAAGGCGATGGCGACGGCCATCGGCGCGGCGGCCCAGGCGGCGGACATCAGCGTTCCGGAATGAAGCTGGTCATGCCAGATGAGCATGCCCAGCCGAATCGAACCGGCGCCGATAAAAATGCCGTTGAGCGTGGCGACTTGCTGCTCCTTGGTCCAGGGCCGGTCGTAAATGTAAGCCACCAGCGGCGGCCCGCCGACATTGAACGCTCCGCTCAGGGCCCCGCTCATCAGGCCGACGCCCCAGCCGGTCCAGGTCGGAAGACTGAGCCCGCGCCTGCGGGCGACGAAGATTTCGAACAGCACCATCGCACAAATGGCGGCGCCCAGCGTCCGCATTACCAGCGCCGGGTCCGCCGCAGTCAACAGCGAGAAGCCCAAGGGTACGCCGACGGCCGCCCCGACCCACAGCCGGCCGACGCTGCTCCACTGCACGTCCGGCAGCGAGATGAAGGTCCTCGTCAGCGTCGCGGTCATGCCCGCGACCGTGACAATGGCCTGAGCCTCGCCCATGCCGACAAGCGACGGCAAAATTGCCATGGCGACCAGCCCGAAGCCAAAGCCGGCCAGACCTTGAACGAAGCTGGCCAGCGATAATACGCCCACGGCCGTCAGCAACGCGGTGGTCATCGTTGCGGCTTCCAATGATGAAAGGCCAACGCCGCCGCGCCCATGGCGCCGGCGAAATCGCCTAAGGTCGATCGCACGAGCGATGCGCGAAGCGGCGCCGGGCTGTATCTCGCGGCCGCCTGGCGCACGACTTCCAAATAAGCGTCGCTCTCGGCCAGCGGCCCGGCGAGAACGACCAATTCGGGATCGAGCAGCGTGGCCAATTGGTGGACCACCCAACCATGCACTTGCGCCGCCTGCTCAACCAGCTCCCAAGCCAGTTCATCGCCATTCTGGGCGGCAGCCAACAGCGCCGCAGCGGCGGGGGCGTCTCCCGGACCGCCGAGGGCGCTGGTGCGGCCAGCAGCCAACCGGGCCGCGGCTTCGGCCAGAATGCCCGTCATCGACGCGGAGTCTTCAATCGTGCGCGGGGCGCCAGCGTCGGCATCGGCGCGGCCGTTTCCGAAGCCGGGCAGTTCCTGACATTTCCAATGGCCGATCTCGCCGGCCAGGCTATGGGCGCCGGCCAGCAGCTTGCCATCGACCACAATGCCCGTGCCGATCCCGCTGCGAATGCCCAAGCAAATCAGATGTTTGGCGCCCCGGCCCTGGCCGCACCACAACTCACCCAGCGCCATCGAGCGTAGATTGTTTTCGACGAACGTCGGCAAACCAAAGCGGTCGCGGATCCGCGGGCCGATCGGCACGTCGCTCCAGCCGCGGATGAACTTGTAATGCCGCGAAATTCCTCCTTCGGCATCGATGGGACCCGGCACGCCCAGCCCGATGCCAAGCACCTCGCTCTTACCGGCGCCGATCGCTTCTTCGATCAGCTCTTCGATGGTCCGCAGCACTCGTTCGACGCCGGCTCTGGCCGGGATCGTGCGACACGCTTGCTCCATCGGTTGCTGAGAGAAATCAACCGACGCCGCCATCACCTGTCTGGCGTCGAAATCGACTCCGATAAAGCGACCTCGTTGGGGGTTCAGCTCGATGAGCATCGGCGGGCGGCCGAAACGCCGCGCGGTCTGCGCCGACTCCCTCAGAAAGCCGCGCTCCAGCAGGCGGTCGACGTAGATGCCTGCCGTCGAAGCCACCAACTTCAACTCCCGAGCCAGCTCGACTCGCGAAATGGGGCCCTGGGCGCGAACGAGTCGCACCACTTCCGATTCGAGATCGGCGACGGCCTGCGTTTTTTTCACGATCTTCGGCATGACGCGCGATTTCAACAAACGCCCTATTCAGGCAGCGGCCGGCCTTTGGTCTCGGGCAGAAAGCAGAGCACCACCAGCCCGACGAGGAACAACGAGCTCAACACGCTGACGGCCATCCGCAGATCGAAGCCGGGAATGGCTTTCACGGAGGCCGAGATCCACAGCAAGGGCGCCGCCAGCAAGCGGCCGCCGTTGAAACAAACCCCCGTGCCGGTGGCGCACAGGTGGCCGGGGAACAACTCGGGGAAATCGTCGGCTTGCGGCCGAAGCGGTCGGCCAGCGAGCCGAACATCACGCCGCCGAAGGCGCCGCCGATGAGAAACACCGCCAGGAAGATGTCGCCCCAGAACTTGGCGCCGCCGGCCGCGTCGCTTGTGTTCAGCAGTTCCGCGAGCATCTGGTCCCGCGTGAGCGCGTAGATCTGGCCTTCGAAGACGTCGAAGATCCAGCCGGCCGAGGCGATCGCCAGCACCAGCCATTGGTAGGCGGTGACTTCCTGGTACCAGCGCGTCGGAGTGGCTTCGGGCGAGTCCATCGCGTGCTTCGCTTTCTCAGAAGAGGATCGGGCGTTTTTGTTCCACGGACTGCGTCGCTTTCAAACAGATGGCCGTCGACCAGCGGCCGTCTTCGCCCGAGCATTGCGGCTTGTTTGGGCGCCGTAGCCGATCAACCCAAATCGAACGTCTGACGCATGGCTCATGAGAATCTATGTTATGTGATTTCTTGACGTCGCCCCTTGCAGGCGGTTTTCCGGGCCATGCCTGGCCGGTCGCCACAGTTGCGTTTGCAGGGGCTCGCTGCCGCAGATTGCCTCACGGCCCGATGTGCCAACTTATTTTGTTTTCAAAAAAAGTCAAGCCGAGATGCGAACCGGCGTGTGTCCCGGAAGTTTCGCCCCGGCGAGGTCGCATTCGCCGGGGTTCGTTCTTGTCCGAATGAAGCCGGGCGCCCCAATCCGCCGTGTCGTCGCAGACCCATTTATCTAATGGGCCCAATTCGCAAGATTGGGCCTGGATTTCGGCTCGAGGCGCGTGAGAGCCGGCGATGACATGCAACGCGTCACGCTGGCTGCTGCGCGATCAGCCGGGGGGCTCACCCGGTTGCAATAAGCCATTTCCTGGAACTAATCGGAATAAATGTTATCGACTGCGGCGCATGGCGCACCGAATCGGCACGCAGAATGCTTCCGCAGGACTTGATTGTCGAACAAGTACGTTCCGAAGGCGCCGCAGCATGCAGTTTGTAAATTCGCCGGTCGATGATTCCTGGACTCCGCGACAGGCCTGCTGGGCGACGCTGGTCATAAGCGGCGTGGTTTGCGCTTTTGCACTCGCCTATCTGCTTCGCGGCGTACTGCTGTTGCTGTTCGTTGCCGTTCTGGTCTCGACAGCGCTCAAGCCCCTGGTCAGGCGTTTGAAAAACCTTGGCGCCTCTCGGATTGTCGCGTCGCTTGTCGTCTATGGGGCCCTAGTCGTGATGCTGATCAGTGTCGCCATCGTAGGCGTGCCGATGCTGGCGACGCAGGCCTCAGACATCATCAGCGGGTTGCCGGATGCATATCAGAGCTTCCACGGATACGTCTCGGGCTTTACGAACCCAATCATCGCGCGGCTGACGTCCGATTTGCCCGAGGAGCTGCCCAAGACGTTGGATTTGGACAGTGAAGAAACCGCGGGCGCCATTCAAGCGATTGCACAAGGCGTGGGCTACAGCGGGGTTGCTCTGCGCGGTCTGCTGGCCGGTTTGGCCGTGATTCTGCTGGCCTTCTACTGGTCGCTGCACGAGGAACGCGCCATCCGCGCCTGCGTGCTCGTGGCGCCCGCGGCGAGACGCGACGAGGCCGTCGGGTTGATCAACGAAATCCAATATAAGCTGGGAGCGTTTCTTCGAGGGCAGGGCTTGCTCTGCCTGATTATGGCCGTCATGGTGTTTGTCGTTTACTCGCTGATCGGGCTGCCTTATGTGGTCGCGTTGGCCGTTGCCGCGGGCTGCTTGGAGGCCCTGCCCGTCTTCGGCCCAATCCTGGGCGCCGTTCCCGCCCTGGTCGTCGCCTTGTCAGTCAGCCCCGCGAAGGCGGCGTGGACGCTGGCCGCGATCATCGTCATGCAGCAGATTGAAGGCAACGTGCTGGTGCCTCGAATCATGGACCGGTCCGTGGGCGTCAACTCGATTGTCACGCTGCTGGCGATTATGGCGTTGAGTTCCCTGGGCGGTTTGGCCGGCGCGGTGCTGGCCATTCCGTTCGCGGCCATCGTCCAACTGCTGTTTGAGCGTTGGCTGCTCAATCCCGCAGCGTCTGAGCCGCCGCCGCCCGACGGCCGCGATGGCGCCAGTCGGCTGCGTTATCAGGCTCAGCAACTCGCCCATGATCTGCAATTGCAGATCCGCGAGAAAGCGTCGACTCCTTCGCCCAAGCATGACGGGGTGGAAGAAGAAATTGAAGCGTTGGCTCGCGACGTCGATCGTTTCCTGGCGGCGGCGGATGCGACGTCGTTTATCGCCGCTACCGTTACGCGTGAGGCGAGCAAAATATGAAACGTCTGGCGGTCAACACGGCGACGGTACTTGCCACGCTGACGGGCTTGCTCTTCCTGTGGGAGGTTCGAGACGCCGTCTTACTGTTCCTGTTATCGCTGGGCGTTGCGGCGTCGCTTCGGCCAGTCGTGCGTTTTCTGGCCCGTCGCCGGCTGCCTCAGTGGCTGGCGATCGTAATCGCCTACCTCCTTGCGCTGAGCATCCCCGCGGTTTTGCTGTTGGCGGCCGGGCAACCGTTGGTCGACCAGATGCGAGCCCTCGGTTCCGACGTATGGGGCGCCGTACGAGCAGCTTGAACGAAGCGGGCAGCAGCATTCTGCCTGGCGGCAAAACATTGTTGCGCGCATCCCGTCGCCTGACCAGCTCTACGAAGCGCTGGTTGGCGACTCGGGCGGGAGCATGCTTTCTTCGCTGCTGGGCGGCGCCTTCAGCATCTTCGGGATCGTCATCGATCTGGCCCTGGTGGTCTTTCTGAGCATCTATTGGTCGATCGATCGGGTGCATTTCGAGCGACTTTGGCTATCCCTGCTGCCCGGCGCGGCAGCGCGCAAGCCCGCGATTTATGGCGCGCGATTGAGGACCGAGCGGGCGCGTACTTGCGCAGCGAAGCGATTCAGGCGATTGCGGCGGCGGTGGTGTTGTGGCTGGGTTATATCGGATTGGGACAGCCTTATCCCGCGCTGCTGGCCTTGATCTGCGGTTTGGCATGGCTGGTTCCGTGGGTCGGCGCCTTGTTTGCCGTGACGGCGGTCGTCTTGCTCTCGCTGCCGACGCTGGCCATCGACGGGGGGGCGAGTTTACTGACGGTTACGCTTCCCGCGGCGGTCTATACGTTCGTCGTGCTGCTGGTGCTGGAGTTGCAGATCGAGCCTCGTGTTTTCAATCGCCGCGGCTACAACGCGCTGGTGACGGCCATCGTCGCGATCAGTATGGCGGAAATCTGGGGCGTGGTTGGATTACTGTTAGGGCCGCCCGTCTCCGCCATCTTCCAGATTGCGGCGTGGCAGTGGATCAATCGCCATGCGAACTCTGAGCTTGAACAGCCGAGCCCCGGCGGCGAAGCATTCGAACAGCGACTCGAAACGATCCGCCGTTGCGTGGAGGACGCCCAATCTCGCTCGCCCGAAATGCTCAGTTTTCTCGAGCGTTTGGAACGGCTGATCCGAGCCACGCGCGAGCTCTCTTTGCCGGCTGCCGGCGTCGCGCTTTATCGAGATGGGCGTTCAGGCGATACGAAATTGCCAGGATTGCATTAGAGCTTGCGAAGCGTGATGCCGAACGAGTAAAATCATCCCGATCAAGTCCCCGTAGCCCAATTGGATAGAGCGTCGGCCTCCGGAGCCGAAGGTTACAGGTTCGAGCCCTGTCGGGGATACTTAAAACACGGGCTTTCCAGCACACCCACAACATCCCACCGCCTCTTGGACTACGCTTGGACTACGGCTCCTTGATCCCCAGCGACGGGAGCCGAGAAACCGCCCTGGCCGTCTCCGCCTGCGACGAGTGCGAATAGCGCATCGTCAGCTCGATCTCCGAGTGCCGAGCCAGCCGCTGGACTTCCGGAGCAGCCGCCACCTCCCACAGGCCCGAGATGTAAGTGTGTCGCAGCGCGCGTGAAAATCGCGGTACTTCCCCGCCTCGGTCACAGTCGGAACGCCAACCGCCGCAAGGTCGGCATAGATCATCGCCGCCGTGTCCTTGCTCTTCAAACCAGGGAACAGCGGCTCGTTGGGCGGCAGCTCCGCCAACCAGGCCCGCAGCCAGGGCAGCGTCTCCGGATGCAAAGGCTGGTCGGCCTCCTGGTGGTTCTTCGTGCAGGCGGCCACCACGTGGACGAGCCCCCGATCCAGATCGAAGGAGCGGGGCGTCAGGCTCGCCAACTCTTTGCGGCGAAAGCCAGTCGTAGCCGCCAGCCAGTACAAGCGGCTACGCAACAGCCCCGGATAATCCTCGACGACGCGGGAGCTGGTGGCAGTCTGCCTAATGAGCTTCGCCAGCTCTTGCTTGGTCAGGCGGTCGCGTTGGTGCCGGGGGTCGGTCTTGTGGTTGTGCTTCTTAATCTTGGCTGCCGGATTCTTGGCCAGCCGGTCATGCTCGACCAGCCAAGTCAGAAAGGCTTTGATTGACTGAATGTATCCGTTCCGCGTGCCCAAGCTGAGCGGCTTCTCGTCCCGCTCGGTCTTTTTGGGATTCTGGGTCGCGTGCATGTTCGCGAGGGCGATCTCGATTCCGTGTTTGGTCAGTTGATCGACGCGACGGGCGCCCGTCGCGTCGATGATGCGTTCCGCGCACCAGGTCTGCTCGGCGTGGGCCTGGCTGAAGCGTCGGGCCAATAGGCTCGCCTTCCAATCTGCGAGATGCTGCTCGATGGTCAGCTTTCGGTGCTTCTTCGGGATCGGGTTGGCCTGCTGCTCGGCCAGCTCGAACAGCCACGCTTGAATCTCGGCGGCAGGCTGGTCCGGGTTCTTGAGCGTCCGGAATCTCGGCTTGCCGTCGATGCGGACGCAGAGGGCGGGCTTGCGGCGGTGGGTGGTGATGGTGATACGGGGCGGCTTGGTCATCAGAGGCTCCTTCGGGAGGGTCGTGTCGGCGGCCAGTCCGCCGACCGTCCCGATTGGACTACGGGGAGCGTAGTCCAGGCAGCTTTTCGCCGGTCAATCGGCCCGCTTCGCTGCCCGGGTCGACGGACATGCTGCCGCCCCGCTGGACCCGACAGCTCGACGTCTCGCCGTCGCCAGACCGAGCGGCTGCCGACTTTGATGGGCCTGGGAACTTGCCCGACTTGACCAAGCACAGATGGTGGCGCGGCTGACGCCGACGTGAGCGACCACGTCGTAGACGTGCATCGTCGCTGAGTCTGAATCGGATGGGCGGTCGGCAAGTTGGGCAAGGTTGAGGAGCATAGCTATTAATACTAGCGGGCAACGTGACTAGCCAGCCAGTCCTCGGGCAGGCTGACGCCGATCTGAACGAGGGCGGAGCGGAGCTTGGCCGCGAACTCGGGATCGGCAAGCTCGATTGTGGGCCGATCACGATAACGGGGTGCTCCCTTCCCCTCGCAGCAAAGCGATGCTCGGCACGTCTCCTCATCGAACTCGACGATCCACCGTCGCCCTGGACTGCCACCGGTGACGGCGTAGCACCTGGTGCCTAGGTGACAGCATGTGAGGCCCAGAGCCGGGCCGAAGAGGACCGCCACCAGCTTGGCCAATTCGACTGCGCTTCCTCCATTTCGATGCGGACGACCGGGTAGGCCCGAGCCGAATTTCTAAACTGGTCGAAGTAATCGCAAACCTCGAATTGATCTGGATCGACCCAACGGTCATCCTCGGAAATGTGCCTACGGCCCGAGGCTTGGACTTCGTCGTAGATCTCGCGCAAATCATCTGGTACTGACATCATTCTCCCCCCAGCAGCCTAAGAACACGGCCACATTTCGCGTCGGATTCTGGTGTTGGCCGCCTACACAGTCGGAGGCGGAGAGCGGTGGGCGAGTCCGGGGACCAACGAGCTTCGAGGTTCCGCAATGGCGAGGAGAGTATGGCTGTTGGTAGAACGTATGCTGAGGCAGCACTGGCGATACTCCTCCCGAAGTTGCGGTGCCATATCGGGGCCAATCTCCTCGGCCATCATAGACAGCAACTCCAGAAGGCTTAACTTTCTCGCGTCGAATGTCATTGATCTTGCTCCCACGGAATGCCCACTAGCTCCAATCGCTTGGCAAACTGGTCCAAGCAATTCACGTCAGACAATGGGATGTCGGCAAGGTTTGGCCGCTCATGTTGCCAAGAACCGGCGAAGCTGGCTACGAGCCGGTCGTCGACCAGCCGGATGCGCAGCGGCTGCGTGCTCACCGCGATCAAGGCAGACGGTGACGTGATGAAAATCGCGAACATGCGACAGGCGGACTTGCCGCACTGAGTCCTACTCGCCGACTTGCGACCGCGTCTGATCGCGTCGGCGATCGTCGCAAGAATGGCGGTGGCCAGCTCCCCGACGACTGGTTTCGGCTCGGGCCGGCGAAGCTTCTGGGGCGAATAATGCTTCATTGGTCGAACACCGATAGTCCGAGGGCGTCGAGTAGTTGATGCCGTACGTTGATGATGCCGGTTTTGGTCAACTCGTCATTGACGTAGGCCAAACCTCGATCCGATCGGCGAACAGCACAACGTGGGCTGGCCCTTCCGGGTAATCAATGTTGACGGATGGCACGCCGGTAGGGTCGTCGTGCTCCAGCGTGACCCTTCGATCGCTCAACTCGGTTAAGGTGTCGAAAATCTCCCATGCATCGAACACAATCACTCCTCTCGAAGAATTACGGGTTGGCCAACCGCGAGTCGGCATAGGGGGATATTCCCCGCCAGACATACCAATACGCCCGAATGTGGACCCTCCCCCCTCGCCACAAAAATTTCCAGAAAAGTGGCGGGAGCCCGCCAAAACAGCGCGACGATAACAAAGCAAGACAGGCTTGCAAGATATTGTTCGCGAGCCTCTTGACGTTAGTAGCGTGGCCCCACTAAGCTGGCCTTGCCAGCTTAGATGCGGGGCACTGGTACTTAAGAAAATTCGAAAAATTTTTCCGCCTACAGAAAAGGCCACACCCGCCGAGTAGCGAGCGTGGCCTGTGTGGTTTCTGCGGCGAGAAGTTGCCTCAGTATTCAGAGGGCAACAGCAGGGGGTGCGCCCCTTTCCCCCTCGTCGTCCGTCGCCTCCAGGGCGGCAAGGGCCCAGGAGTCGCAACCACTCGGCCGAGTGAGAACTTAACCACGGCGGCCCCCTTTCTTCGCAGCAGGCTTGCGGCCACTTGTCGCTTGGGAGCCGCCCGCTCCAAAACCGCGTCCGCATGGCGGCGAAGGCAAAGCCGCAACAACATCACCGCCGGAATGCCCACCTCCTCGCTCGCCACCTTCAACGCGTTCAAAGTCAGCTCCGCGAAAGGCAGGCGGACAGGGCCCGCGAATCCACCATCGGCCGATCCCGATCTCCGCCAGCTCGGCGAGCAGGGCGTCCAGATGGCCCGCCACCGCCTGCTCGATGAAAAGCCTTGTTCGTCGTCTCTCCCCTTGCCGCCCGCATCCGTTGCTTCTGGGCGTCGGCCAGCGTTATCACGCGGAAGGTCGCGTCGGGTTGGGCCGGTGCCGGAGTCTTCTGGCCATGACTGTCTCTCCTGGCCGTGTGGGGTGTCGCGAGGAGTAATTCTCCTCGTCGGCCCCCATCAAAACATTGGTGACACAGTGGCACAATTATTCCCTCTGGGAGTGATATCACCCCCTGTGTATCAAGGCTCGCGCCAACACGCGAGAGATTCCGCGTCTTCCACCGGCCAACGCTCGAAAGAGCGGCAGAAGGGCCAGTTCGCTCTTCCGCACAACACTATTCGCTCTCGCTCATCTTCCCGTGAACGTCGACCAGTAATCGAAGAACAAAGCCTCCCCCTCAAAGCGACGAGCACGAATCGAAGCCCGCGTTCCCCTCGCTCGCCGTGAGGCCCTCGATCTCCAGTTCGCAAGTGATGGGCTTGCCCTTTGGCTCCGCGAAAGGTGGCCTTGTTGATCTGGCAGCCCGTATAGGTCTGGACCTTGGCCACTCGGTCCACCATCGCGTAGAACGAGGCGTGTGTCGTTGTCGAACTCGTAGATCGTGCCCGCTAGTCCCAGCAGACCCCGTCTTGCCGAGAATCCGGGGGAGCCAAGCCGTCAGGATCGCGGGATAACAAGGAGCTTGACCCCGCCAGTCACCTTGTAGGGTCCTTGCTGCGTGGGTCCGGCCAGATTGCCTTGGAAGCCGCGAACGTACTCGTGGCGGGTCGATGTGCGTGCCCTCTTTGCGAAGCGAGCAATCCGAAAACGGATACAACTCCGTGAAATTGGGATGGCATCGCCAACGCCGAATTGAGTAATCGAGCCTGAAACTGGACCGGACATGACGGACTCCGTCGTAATAGCGGCCTTGTTACGCCGTATCTTTCGAACGCAGGATCAATTCGTCCCACGAGGCCGGCGAGTCGTCGGCTTGATGAGTAGAGCCCCCGCCCACAGCCCCGGATTCTTCCAGGCCTCCGGATCGAACGGCGTGAAGTACTCCACGTCCACCCGCCAGAACTCCACCGCAGGATCGGAGAGCGTCAGATAGCGGTGGCGGTACTTGTCCGAGACGATCTCCGACCACGACTCGAACTCGTCCGAGCTGGCCGAGAGGTCCTGGTTGTTCGCTTCCAAGAACTCCACCAGTACGGGGAACTCGATATCGTCCTCGGCGTTCGTTCCCTCTTGGATTCTCCGCCTTCCGCATCGGGGAGACGATGATCGCGGGCGGGGCGGGTCTTGCCCGCTTCCACTGCTCGCCAGGCGGGGGACGGCGTAGTTGAGGATGTTCGTCTTGGGAATGCCCGTGAGAACGCTGGAGTCGACCGAGGGCCTGGAGGTCGGCGACGATCTTCGCCCGCAAGCCGTAGTGGATGGATTTGTTAGCCATACCCTAGGTTTGCAGCCGCTTCCAGAGGGCGTCCGCCACGGTCCCCTCGCAGGTGTCGACCGTCTGCTCGTTGATATCTATGAACGGTCTCGCGGGAATGTTGCGGCCCGGCCAGCCGTACTGGTGAACGTGCGTGTATGGGAGACTGGGCGATTTCTCCACCCCTGCTGCAAGCTCTCGTCCGTCGTTCTCGGGACATGTCCGGCCGCCCCCTGCTTGCGTCGCCGCCGCCTTCAGCCTGCCCGACAGAACGAGGAGAGGGTGGGGGAGATTGTCCTTGCGAGCCGGCCACCCGCCGCCCATAGGAAGCGCTGATCGAAAGTTCTGCTCGTGGGCTTACCTCTGATCTCGTCCGCACACTTGCCGAGGCCGTCCTTGAGCGGAGCATGGAGAGCCTTCTCCAACTCGGCGAGGACAGGCCGCAGATGGTCGATGGGAATATCTGTCACGGCTGATTGACCGCGTTCGGATGGCACAGGCAGCGATAGCGCGACGCAGCGAGACCTTGTCCACGCTGTCGATCGTGTAGACGGCCCCGTCCGCAGCAGTCAGCTTATCCCCGTCGATTGGAACGTGGCCGCCGAGCGTGGCGGGTGGAGGTCAAATGCTAGCAACTTCTTATCAATCCCCGGCACTCCCGTCGCGAAGGAGATGGCGGCCATCGACAGCACCCTACGCAGGGCCTTCACGCCCGTAATCGCCGTGGCCCCCTTCCCTGTGGCGTGAGGGTCAGGGTCTCGACGTTATCGGCGATGAGATAATCCGCAGAGAGATCCGAGCGTCACCACTGCCCCCCAGACCCGCCCACGTAGGGGGCGAACGGCCGAACGTGCCACGCCAATCGTTCTCTTGTAGGCCACGCTCTTGCCCGGCAGATTGTGGTTGTTGGCCCGTCGAATACGCGTCTCGGTCTGCACAGTTCGTCTTGCAAGCTCTTGCGGTAATCGGACCAGGAGACCGTTTGTTGCCCC